>CAWAGX010000012.1:0-61621 GCA_963781425.1 uncultured Actinomycetes bacterium
GAATCGTTCCGCTCGGTGACCGAAAAGAAGCTGAGCTACGAGGTATCACGATCGCCGGTGTGCAACACGTGTAACCACGATCCGATCAATAGGCTGACTGAAACGCTGAAGGCGATCGACGAAGGCAATGCCGAACCTGTTGCACGCGACGGAGATGGTCGATTCCATCCTCTCGGACAACGCGTACGTCCACACGATCGTCGACAAACTCGGGGCAAAGGTCCCTGATCAGGCGCCGGCGCCGTCGCGGGCACGCATCCCCATCCGGGTGGAGTAGCGAGGCAGTTCTCAGCGCCAGGGCACCGTCAAGATGTCCTGGCGGATCGCGATCATCGTTCCCACGATGCCGATCGCCGGTCCCACGAAGCGCATTGGGACGGGCACCTTCCAACGCTCCAGGCCCACGGCGGCAAGGCACGCCAACGCCGGGAGGCCCACGAACGCCAGGCGGCCGTCGTACGTATCGGCCGACAATGAAGTGATCCACACCGAGGAGAGCGCCGCAACTACGACCGTGGCGAGGACGATTAGCGGGCGACCGATCTTCCGACGTGCCGTTCCTCCGCCCCAGGAAGAGGCCTGCGAGCGCGGCTACGAGGGCCAACCAGAATGGGATGTACGCAAGCGTGGGCCACTTGAAATACCCCCAACCGGAGGTGTACCAGAACGAGTGGTAAACCTTCGCCGGGACATCCACGAACAGCAGCCGGAGAATTGGCGGTGTCCCGAACACCCTGGCGCCGATACCGCCGATCGGTCCGAGGTAGTCGATCGACGCCCTGTGAGCGAGCGGATCGCCGTATCGAACTTGGTTCTGGACCAGCCACCAGCCGCACACGGCCAGGGCCGAGCCCGCAGCGACCGCGAGCATGGTCACAAGGCTTCGCCAGGATGAGCGAAGGATGACGATGGCGACGACGGCGGCGAGGGCGGTTGGGATGGTCGAGGCCTTGGTGAGAACGAGGAGGCCGACCGTTGCGCCGATCGCAGCCGTCCACCAGAGGCGCCCGCGCTCGTGTTCGCCATGGGGCGCGTAGCGAAGGACGAACACCACGAGCAAGAGGGTCAGCAATCCACCAAAGGTGTTGGCGAGGTTGTCGTTGTTCACCACTCCCGAGAGAAAGACGAACCTGGGAACCCCGACGACGACTGCGGCCGCCACCGCCGGCGTCCATGGATCATCGCTGACACGCCGGACTGTGAACGCGGTCAACAACACGGTCGCCGCGCCGAGCAAGATGCTCGAGAGGCGCAGCAACAGAACGAAGCGATGGTCGGCCGAGGCCCGAGCCGTCTTGTGGCTGTAGATGCCGCGTGACGGACGGTAGAACGCACGTGCATCGCGAGCCGGTGGCTTCCGCACCGGTGCACCCCAGATCCTCTGCCATCCCGCGAGACCGACGTAATAGAGCGGTGCCTGGTGTGCCTCGTCCCCGGAGCCTCGGTCCATGCGGTACCAGTTACCCGTGGCAAGCGTCTGGGCGTTCTGCACATGATCCGGCTCGTCCGGCGCCTCCCAAGCCGGAGTCGTCGCCGCGACGACCGATGCCAACAACGCGAACACCGCGACCACCGCGACGACGGCAAGGCGCTCGTAGCGGCGCATCTTGGAGTCATGGCCCATCCGGAATCCGCCCGCACCATGTCCAGCGGTGACTCGATGAGGTCGTGACGTTATGTGCTGCGATCGTCCCCCGCCGCGCGTCGCCACCGAAGCGGTCAAATGCCTGCGTACAGGGATCAATCTGCGCGAATTACATCATTCGGTCCTCGGCGTTCGAGCTCCCGGGTTGCATCCCGCGCGCAAACGCTATCGTCCCGTCCTGAACCTGGTCTCGGAGGCGGGCATGCTCGTCATCAGCGGGGCACGCGGACGCGACATTCGACGATGTCGGTGCGGCCGCTGATGGACACGCCGCGTGACGTCATCATCGTGGGCGGTTGTGGCCACATCGGGGTCCCGCTCGGACTCGCGTTCGCGGACCGCGGGTTGAGCGTCGAGCTCTACGACCTCAACCACGAAGCGGTCGCAAAGGTGAACGGCGGCGAGTCGCCGGTTGGAGAGCCGGAGACTGCCGGGGTTCTGCGACGCGTCCTCGACGCGGGGCTGCTCCACGCCACGGCCGATCCGGATTCCGTGAGCCAG
The DNA here is from genome assembly GCA_963781425.1 of uncultured Actinomycetes bacterium. GTDB lineage: Bacteria > Actinomycetota > Acidimicrobiia > IMCC26256 > PALSA-610 > DASQHW01. The sequence continues at coordinate 2,147 of CAWAGX010000012.1, forward strand.
GCAGAGCACGTCGTGATCGTGATCGGTACACCAGTGGACGAGCACCTCAATCCTGATCTGAACGCGGTGAAGGCCGCGATCACCGACATCGCCGCGCACCTGGTCGAGGGACAGATCCTCGTCCTGCGGAGCACGGTGTATCCGGGTGTCACCGCGATGGTGGAGCGGCTCGTCGAGCAGAAGGGGATCGATGTTGATGTCGCCTTCTGCCCCGAACGGATCGCCGAGGGCAACGCGATGGTCGAGCTTTATCAGCTCCCACAGATCATCGCCGCTCGTTCGCAGCGCGCCGTCGATCGGGCCACGAAGCTGTTCCGGAACCTGACGCACGAAGTGGTGTTTCTCGAGCCGGAGGAAGCCGAGCTCGCCAAGCTGTTCACGAACGCCTGGCGGTACATCAAGTTCGCGACCGCGAACCAGCTCTACATGATCGCGAACGACTTCGGGCTGGATTACGACCGTATCCGGTCAGCCGTGGTCCAGAACTACCCACGAGCGAGTGACATGCCGGGCGCGGGGTTCGCTGCAGGGCCGTGCTTGTTCAAGGACACGATGCAGCTCGCCGCCTTCAACAACAACAACTTCCACCTGGGACAAGCGAGCGTGATGATCAATGAGGGCCTTCCCCTCTATGTCGTGGCCCGGCTCGAACAGCGGTTCGATCTGTCGATGATGACCGTCGGGGTCCTGGGGATGTCGTTCAAGGCGGAGTCGGACGACACTCGTTCGAGCCTGAGCTACAAGCTCAAGCGCATCCTCAAGTTCAAGGCCCGCCACGTTCTCTGTCACGACCCCTACGTGACGGGAGACTCAGACCTCACGGCGCTCGATGACGTGCTGGCGGAGTCGAACCTCCTGATCATCAGCACGCCGCACTCCACCTATGCGGACCTGCATCCCGACGTACCGGTCGTGGACATCTCGAACCTTCGCGGGGCAGGGGTCCGCGTGTGACGCCGCGGGTCTCGGTCGTCATTCCCGCTTACAACGAGGGGGAAACGATCGTCCCGTGCCTCGACCGCATCTTCGCCGGGGTGACGCTCCCCTGTGAGGTGCTCGTGGTCTACGACGACCCCGGGGACACGACGGTCGTCTATCTCGAGAAGTACGCCAGCGACGAGCCACGTCTGCTTCCCGTCCTCAACGAGTTGGGGCGAGGGCCCGCCCGGGCCATCCGGTGGGGGATCGAGCACGCGCGGGGCACCGGTGGCGATCGTGACGATGGCCGACGGCAGCGATGACGCCGAGCAGATCGACGAACTGAGCAAGCTCGTCGAGCGGGGTGTCGTCGTGGCCGCCGCGTCCCGTTACATGAGCGGCGGACAACAGATCGGCGGCCCAGCCATCAAGAGCGCACTCTCCCGCATCGCCGGCTTGTCGCTCTACTGGCTAGCTCGGGTGGGGACGCGCGACGCGACGAACTCGTTCAAGGCGTACTCGACCGAATTCGTCCGCGAGGTCGGTATCGAATCCGACGCCGGTTTCGAGATCGGCATCGAGCTCGTGGCCAAGGCCCGGCGGCGCCGACTGCCGGTGGCGGAGCTCCCCACCATCTGGCTCGAACGCGGGCATGGCCAGTCCAACTTCAAGGTCATGCGGTGGCTGCCCCGCTATCTGCGCTGGTATCGCTTCGCGTTCGGACGCGAGCTCACGCACGACCGGCCCCTTCGGGCGAGAGCCGCCGGCGCACCGTGACACCGGGACGCGTGCTCGTCACCGGATCGTCCGGGTTCATCGGCGGTTACGTCGTGGAGGAGCTCTTACGCCGCGGGTACGACGTCGTCGGAGTCGACAACCACTCGAAGTACGGAACGGTGTCGAAGTCCTACGACGACCACGCGAATTACCGGCTCATCGAAGGCGACGCTCGTGATCCGGGCCTCCTGGTCGGCGCCTTGGCCGGCTGCGACCACTTCGTCGCCGGCGCCGCGCTCATCGGTGGCATCTCGTACTTCCACTCGTTCCCGTATGACCTCCTGGCCGCGAACGAGCGGATCATCGCCTCCTCCTGTGATGCTGCGATCCAGGCGTTCGAGGACGAGCGGCTGCAGAAGGTCACGTACCTGAGCTCCTCGATGGTGTTCGAGTCAGCAGATCGTTGGCCGTCGTACGAAGGGCAGGAACGCGAGATCCCGCCGCCCCGGTCGTCGTACGGCTTCCAGAAGCTTGCGGTGGAGTACTTCGCGCATTCCGCGAAGGAGCAATACGGGCTGCCGTACACGATCGTTCGCCCGTTCAACTGTGTCGGGATCGGAGAGATGCGGGCGAAGACGGAGGTCGAGGTGCAGAGCGGGAACGTGAAGCTTGCCATGAGCCACGTCGTTCCCGACCTCGTGCAGAAGATCGTGAAGGGTCAGGATCCGCTGCACATCCTCGGCAACGGGACGCAGGTGCGGCATTACACCTACGGGGCGGACCTGGGCCGAGGGATCGTCACGGCCATGGAGCACCCCCGGGCGGCCAACGAGGATTTCAATCTCTCCACGGCGGAATCCACGACCGTGCTGCAGCTGGCCGAGCGCATCTGGCGCCGTCTCAAGCGCGATACGCCCTTTCGCTATGTGTGCGACGAGCCGTTCGAGCACGACGTCCACCGACGGGTTCCCGCGGTCGCCAAGGCCAAGGAGCTTCTCGGGTTCGAGGCGACCACGACGCTCGACGAGATCCTCGACGAAGTCGTCCCCTGGGTCGTGGGAGCCATCGACTGCGGTCTCATCTGACCCTCGCGTGCGAACGCGATACAAACCGTGAGATCCTGTGCGAAGACCAAATCGATCTGCCCACGATCGCGGCACCTCTTGGGCGATTAGAACCTGACCGATCTCCAGGACGAGCCGCTTGATGTCGACTTGGAGATCAACGGCTTTGCAGTGCGGTCCTGCCAGTTCGCCGTTGCGATTGGAGCCGCGCGTCGAATGTCGGGTTGCCACCGCCGGATATCGACCGCGACAGACTCGAGTCGTGCACGATCGCCTCGTTCGGCGGCTGGTCGACGTACATTGCCGCCTCAGCTGCGCGGCCGTGTTATCGGACCCGTCGAGCCGTGAGACAACAAATCATGCGAGTGCGGGCATCATCGCTCGAGCGCCACACGAGCTGGGAGCTGGATCACCTAGGCGGCGGTCGGACCAAACTGGCCGCGGGCCGGGGTCGATGGTGAGGGTGGGTCGTTGCGGCGAGAAGGGCGCGTATTGAGCCATGCCACGTCACGTGATGAGGGACGACCACCGAGCGGATTCAACTTCGAGCGCCTATACGATTTCCGGTTCCGCAAGGTTGACCAGCGCTCGCGGCAGGCGGTGTGGAACGAGATCGCGGCGGTCATCTACGAGCGTCTCGGACGCCCGCGTCGTGTTCTCGATCCCGCGGGTGGTCGCGGAGAGTTTGTGAACGCAATCCCTGCAGACGAGCGATGGCTCGTGGACATCGTGGACCATGACGAGAACTCCATGGATCCGGGCGTCAAAGTCGTGATTGGCAACGTGTTCGAGGTTGCGCTTCCTGAGCACTATTTCGATGGGATCTTCGTTTCGAACCTTCTGGAGCACTTTCCGACACAGGACACGATTGCCGTGTTCCTTGCTCGAATGCGCCACGCACTTGCACCCAATGGCCTACTGGCCGTCATGGGTCCGAACTTCAAGTACTCCGCGCCTGATTACTTCGACTGCGCCGACCACACGCTGGCGTTAACCCACATCTCGGTCCAGGAGCATCTCTATGCGGCCGGCTTCCGGGTCATGAACGTCATTCCGCGATTTCTTCCTTTCTCGTTCCGGAGCACGTTTCCTGCCTCACCTACCTTGACCCGGATGTACCTTCGACTACCGGTCCTGTGGCGCCTGCTAGGCAAGCAATTCTTCGAGCTGGCCATGCCGGACTGAGCGCACGTGCATTTCGCGAGCGGAGATCATTGAGTCCGCCCGTGATCGACGCGATGCTCCTCGTTGCGAGCCGGGTTTGCCTCCGCGCCTGTCTGTGGTGATCCCCGTTCTCAATGAGGGTGAGGCGGTCGTACCGGTGCTCGACCGCTTGTTCGAATGTGTCCAGCCATCCTGTGAGGTCCTTGCTGTTTTCGACTCACTCGATGACACGACCCGCCCTCCTCTCGAAAGATACGCCGCGAACGAACCGCGTCTGGTGCCGCTGCTGAACACGTACGGGGCTGGGCCAGCCCGCGCCTTGCGCTTCGCGTTCGACCACGCGGCGGCCGAGGTGATTGTTGTCACCATGGGTGACGGCAGTGATGATCCAGACCAGGTCGACGAGCTCGCGAGCTTGGTTGAAGGTGGGTGCGTGGTGGCCGCTGCCTCTCGTTACGCGCCCGGGGGCCGACAGATGGGCGGTCCCGCTTTCAAGTCGTTGCTCTCGCGAGCGGCTGGCGTCTCGCTCTACTGGCTGGCTGGCGTCGGGACACACGATGCCACCACGTCGTTCAAGGCGTACAGCCGGGAGTTCGTACGTCGCGTCGGCATCGAGTCCGACGCTGGCTTCGAGATGGGCATTGAGATGGTTGCCAAGGCCTGTCGGCATCGTTTGCCAGTGGCCGAGCTGCCCACGATCTCGCGCGACAGGACCGCTGGACGATCGCACTTTAGGCTGTGGGCCTGGATCCCCAGCTACATCCGCTGGTATCTGTACGCCTTCGGGCGGAGGATTCGAGGGAAAGTGTGAGAATTGTCGACGACCTCGCGTGACATGCGTGTGCACCTCACAAATCAAAGGGTGCGGAGTTAGGGCAGATAATCAGCTTCCCCGACCGTCGGTTCCGATCCACACACGATCCGCGGGCTGATTCGAAACCTTGGGACGGCAACCAAACTGCCACAAGCGCGACACGACGAGGTCGGGAGGTCGAACGCATCCATCGCCCGCGAAGCGAAGCGCACCCGGGCGTCTTCACAGAGGCAACCACTAGCCGTCGGGCGCGCAGCTCGCAACTGGCGACGTATCGGGATCGATGCGCAGTAAGATGCAACGACCGTGGCACCCACGCTGAGCGTTATCGTTGTTGCCCACGGCATGGTTCGCGAGCTCCCCCGGACCCTTTACACGCTCGGGCCGGACTACCAGCGCGGGTTGGATGCCGGGGACTACGAGATCGTTGTCGTCGACAACGGTTCGCCGGAGCCGGTCGACGAGGCAGTGCTCGGCGACTTCTCCGGTCGTCTGCGTGCTACTCGCGGATCGAGCCTGCCCCGCCGTCACCGGCTCGCGCTGCGAATCGTCGGCCTCGACATGGCCGAAGGCGAGATCGTGGGTTCGATCATCGATGGTGCGCGCATGGCCTCGCCGGGACTCCTCTTCACGCCCGACTGCCGGCGATGGGCTTGCTGATCGCCCGGTCATCGCGAGCCCCGCGTACCACCTCGGGCCCGACCGGCACATGGAGGCGGCCGACGCGGGCTATGACCAATCGACCGAGGATCGAATTGCTGAAGGATCATCGACTGGCAGACAGGACGGTTACAGACTCTTCGAGATCAGCACGCTCGCCGGATCATCGGGTCGTGGCTGGTTCGGGCCGATGGGAGAGAGCAGCGCGCTCTTCATGTCTCGTGAGATGTGGGCGGAGCTCGGCGGGCTCGACGAGCAGATTCGACTTGCCGGCGGTGGACTCGTCAACCACGATCTCTATCGCCGTGCGTGTGCACTCGAAGCAGCGCAATTGATCGTGCTGCTGGGGGAAGGGACCTTCCATCAGCTCCACGGCGGTGCGGCAACGTCGCGCCGACTGGGATGGAGTGACATGCACGACGAGTACGTCACGATTCGCGGAGAGTCATACCGTCCGCCCGCCAATCGACCGCTGTATCTCGGTGAAATTCATTCGTCGGCGCTGCAGCATCTCGAGATGTCAGTTCAGCTCGCGCGTCGACGTATCCGGTAGTCGGCGCGCGTAAAACAACGGTGCGCGCCCCGATGGCGTTACCGTGAACGCATACGGCAGAGGAGTGCGCGGTGCAAGGACATGTAGCGGGTCCGTGATGGACGACGACACCCAGCGGGTGGTCCTGCGCCCTCCATCCGGGCAGGCAGGTAGCGTGAGCTCGGCCCGAATTTGAACTCGTCCAGCGGAAGATGCGACGGCGCACACCTCGCTGGATCCGCCCCGGGCGCCGCGTGTTGTCGGCCGAGCACTCGCTCAGTGCGCGTCGCCTGGCTCTGCGACCAAGGGGATCAGTCGCCGGGCCGGCCGCGTGGGCGGCGCGAAGTCCGCGAGCTCGTGCACGATCGTTCGGGAGCGAACGTCGAATTCGATGAGCTCCTCGATCAGACGATCGACGCCGCGCTGATCGGTGTCACCTACGGCCTTGTCGCGCAATTTCTCGGTCAGGCGGTTCATCGGGTCGTGATTGCAGTTCTTGCAGATCGGCATGCGAGTCGCGGTCCGCTCGAGCTTGTCGCCCATGATCGCCATGAATGACGTCTCGAACACGCTTCCGAACGGGACTTCCTTCTTCCAGTCGGAGCAGCACAGGTAGTATTGACCGTCGTATCCGATGAACAGCAACATGAACGGCGCGAGGCACACCGGTTCGACGCTCCGTGCCTCGAAGATCGCCCGCGCTTCCGCCCGTTCGGGGAACGACTCGAATTGCATCTCATCGACGAACAGTGCGCCGCCACGGTTCATGACGTCGTACGGCAAGAAGCGGTCGATGCCGTTGTCGCGCCAGAACTGCATCATCTTGCCGTGTGTTCGGGGTCACGTCGATGGTTCACCAGGACGATGCGAACCTCGCACTGGTCGCCCGCCATCTCGCGCGAAGCGCACGACATTGTCGCGCGTCTTCTCGAACGGCAATCCGTAGATCTCGTCGTAGTCGCTCGCCTTCGTCGCCGGCATTGATCTCGATGCCCTGGAGACCGGCCTCGAGCAGCGCCGCGCCCCGCTTCTCGTCGAGCAGCGACCCGTTCGAAGAAACGCTGATCTCGAACCCGGCATCGTGCACCTTCCGCACGAAGTCCGGCGTGTTCCGATTGAGGAGCGGCTCACCGAGACCGCACAGGTTGACCTTGATCCTCGTGCCGAACCGGACCCGTGTGATCTCGCCGAATTCGATCGTGCGTTCCAACGCCCGATCGAACACCTCGGGCGTCATGAGCCCCTGGTGCGGCGTCTGATCACGTGGACAGAAGTAGCAGTGCGCGTTGCACCGATTGGTCGGCTCGATGTCCAGGTTCAGGAACGGCAGCTGCAACGCCGGCTGACCCTCGCTGTGCACGTCACTCATCCAAGACCTTCCTGCCGATGGCTAACCTCGATCATGCGCCCGATGATTCGAACGGGCGTTGGATCCAGTGTCCAACCGTGAGCGGTCCTGCCGGTCTGTGTCCCCCACCGGCAGAGCGATTGTTGCCGTTCTGCCGCCACGTTATCGTGGCGCGCCCGAACCAGGGAAGGGAAAGCCCGCCGATGGCCGATCAAACAGGCGTTCGGGACATCCGGAGCGAGCCCCGCAGTGAGAACTTCGTGCTCACGAAGTCGCAGGTCGCGTACTTCAAGACGTTCGGTTTCCTCAAGATCCCGGCCCTGTATGCACCGGAGATCGACCGCATCCGCGAGGGGTTCGAGGAAGTCTTCGCCAACGAACCGTCCCAATTGCTCGATCCTCGGAACCCCTATCACCGCGCCCGTGACCCGCGAGTACGAGGAAGAGACCCGCGAAATCATTCCGGCGTTCATCGACAAGAGCCCGAAGCTCTCGTGGCTGCGGGACGATCCGAGAACGGTGGCCGTGGCCAAGGGGCTGTTGGGTGACGGGTACGTGTACGCCGAGAGCGACGGCAACCTCTTCAACTGCGACGTCTACTGGCACCTCGACGCCTACGGTGCCGTCGAAGGCGTCGAGCACATCAAGCTCTCGTTCTACCTGGACGAGCTGCATCACGACACCGGTGCGCTGCGGGTCATTCCCGGCAGTCACTTCGAGAGCACCTACGCCAAGAAGCTGCACCGAGGCATCGCGCACGAACCGGCCCGCGTGCGCGAGAACCTCGGCACTCGCGGTCGACGAGATCCCTTCGTGGACCCTCGATGTCACCCCGGGCGACCTCATCGTGGGCAACTTCCGCACGGTGCACGGGAGCTTCAACGGAGCCCCCCGCCGGCGTCTCTTCACCGTGAACTTCTCGGCGGCCCAAGGTCGACGCAACCGGCGCGTGAAGCTAGGCAGCGCACAAGACGACCCCGGAGTCGACCTCCGGGCGACGAGCTGAGGAGCTCCGCCGGGCGGGCCGCGCCCTCGAGGCGATCGAGGAGCTCTCGGCGGCGAACCGGAACGTTGCGGACCCGCAGATCGAGCGGTGTCTCGTTCGGCTCCGCCACGCGGCATGGGCCGAGTTGGACCGCACACCTCCGGTGAAGGCGGCGACGGACGAGGTTCCCGACCTCTTCAAAGGCGAAACAGGGATCCCGGAAGTCGCCGCGTCCGAGCTGACGGCCGTGTTGATCAGGTCGGCGGTGCAGCACCACGGATCGCTCGTGGTGCGAGGACTGTTCTCGCCCGCGTGGTGCACCCGACTGCGCAACAGCATCGACCAGAAGCTGGGACGCGTTCGAACGATTCCGCGCCACGAAGCAGACCGATCCGGCCTGGTTCGATCCGATGGACACCGACGCCTACGGGCTCACGATGCGAGACCGGTCATTCCTCATGGCCGGTGGGACCGGATACGTCCCCGATTCGCCGAGGCTGATGTTCGACCTGCTCGAGGCATTCGATGCGGCGGGCGTGAAGCGCATCGTGGGCGACTACTTCGGAGAACCGCCTGCGCTCTCCCTCGTCAAGCTCGCGCAGCGGCGGCTCGCGCCACATGCGAGCGGCGGATGGCACCAGGATGCCGCGGTCTACGGGAAGACCGCCGAGACGCTGAACGTCTGGGTGGCGGTCAGCCGCTGCGGTGACGTCGCGCCCGGGCTCGAGATGTTCCCACGGCGGCTCGAAGAGCTCGTCGGCACTCGCGGGGTCGAAGGTGTCGACGAGTACGCCGCTCGGACCGACGAGGTCGCCGCATTGACAGACGAGGTCGCGCCGGCCCGACCGATCTTCGGGCCGGGTGACGCGGCGATCTTCGATCAGCTCCTCCTGCATCAAACCGCCGCGAGCAGCGACTTCACCGAGATGCGGTACGGATTCGAGTCCTGGTTCTTCGCACCCTCGACCTATCCCGACCCGAACCGGTGGATCCCGCTCACGTACTGAGGTACGCCCACCCTCGTCGGCGATGACTCGAGCGGGGCGGGAGCGGCTGCTCTCGGCGCCGGACGATCGCTTCGCGCTCATCGTGTTCTCTGCGTACGTCGCGATCGCGCTTCCGCTCATCCTCTTCACGCTCGGGGACGAACAATGGTTCTTCGGGGACGAATGGAGCTTCCTCGCCGAACGCGACGCCGGCAACCTCGGCGATCTTTTCCGTTCGCATGGCGAGCACTGGACGACGATCCCGGTCGTCGCGTACCGCGTCCTCTTCGACCTTTTCGGCTTACGCAGCTACGTGCCGTATCAGTGCGTCGTCGTCGTAGCCCACCTGACGACGGCCGTTCTGCTCCGCGTCATCATGCGTCGCGCCGGCGTCCGGCCATGGACGGCAACGATCGTCGCGTCCGTGTTCGTGCTGTTCGGGCCTGGTGAGGAGAACATCGTCTGGGCGTTCCAGATCGGCTTCGTCGGCGCCGTCATGTTCGGGCTCGTGCAGCTGGTCCTCAGCGACCACGACAGGCCCATCGCATGGCGCGACGGGCTCGCGCTCCTCGCCGGCGCCGCGAGCTTGATGTGCTCGGGTGTCTCACTCGTCATGGTTATCGTCGTAGGGCTCGCGGTGCTGATCCGGCGCGGTTGGAAGGCGGCCGCGCTGCAGACCGTGCCGTTGGCGGTCATGTACGGCATCTGGTATCTCGTCACCGATCCCGGCGGGATCAAAAATCCGTACGGGCGAGGTGCCGAGCCCGACGAGCTCGCGCGCTTCTCGTGGTCGGGCGTTCGGGGCACGTTCGAGGCTATCGGCGGCCTCGACGTGCTCGCCCTCATGCTCGCTGCCGTCGTTGTCGGCGCGGTCGTGCTCACTGCGCGGCACTTCGGCACCGACGAACGGCGACGGCTGGCTGCATCGTGCGCCCTGGCCGTGGGGGCCGGCGTCTTCCTCATCGGTACCGCATACACACGGTGGTACGTCACCCCGACCGCCGACTCGCAGAGCCGCTACCTCTACACGACGGCCGCGTTGCTCTTGCCCGCTATGGCGGTCTGTGCCGATGCGATCATTCGACGATGGCGCGTCGCGGCGCCGTTCGTGCTCGGGCTGTTCGTGTTCGCCACGGTCGTCAACATCGGCAAGTTCGGCGACCGGCCACCGTTCGATGACGACTTCCAACGAGCGCAGCGCAAGCTGCTCACCTCCATGGCGTACAGCGACGCAGCCGCTTCGGTTCCGGCGTATGTGCGTCCGAACGTCTGGTTCACGGTGGGCTGGTTGCGTTCCGTCGCCGCCGCTGGCGACCTCCCGGAGCCAGAGCGGGCATCCGCGGATGTCGACCGTCGCGTTCGCAACCTCCTCGCGGTAACGCAGCTCCGTGAGACCGAAGCGAGCAGCAGAGACTGTGAACACGTCCGAGCCGGGACGACGATTCGGCCCGCGCGGGTCAGCGGTACTCAGTGGCGTTCGCGAACAAGCCCGCTGTTGGTGCTAGCTACTTCGTGCAGGACGCGATCCTCATAACACCGATCGAGAGCGGCTCTCCCGCGGCACCGCTCACGTTCAAGTCGGAGTTCGGACGCACGTTCGAAGTCGAAGCCGCCGACCTGGCGCTGCGAGTCCAGCCCGCCGACCGGACCCAGACGCTCATCCTGTGTCGCCTCGAACGCGATCAGGTCAAGCGCGACCAGGTCAACGGCACAGGATGAACGCCTCGGTGCCCGGAGCGAGTGCGAACCGCACATCGAGATCATCGAGCTCCGCTCGGAGCAAGTGCCCGTACTCGGGATGGATCGCCAATTTGCTTCCGACGGGCTCGCCATCGGCCAGCAGCTGCATCGTGTACTCCTGCTGGAAGTACCAGCCGTCGCGCGGCGCGGACCACGGCCCGACATACACGCCGAGCTCGTCGCCCTTTCGGAGCGAGACGTCGACTGGCCCGCGGAAGGTCTCGCAGTTGCCGTTCGGAGCTGCGGCGTCGAGCGCCGTCAACCCGAACCGCAGCCGGAACGTAGGATCGTCCGCGGGCACCGCCTTCCTCGGTGCCGGTAGGTCGCCGGCGTTGCGCGCGTCGGCGAGCCATCGCACGGTGATCGGGCTCCACCCCGGGTCCGGCCGGGTCGAGCGCGGGACGTCGTCTACGTACAGGGATTCCGCCAACGACGCAACCAGTTCCCGCCGTTGCGCGAAATACGCGCCGTTGAAGAGTGGGTTCGTCTCCTCGAACTGTGCGATGCCGTATGGAATCGTCGTCACCAGCACGATCGACGCAACCGCGACCATCACGGTGGGCCGCCAGAGTCGTGCGAGCGCATCGAATGCAACCGCGAGCGTGGGCAGCGAGAACGCCGCCGCCAGGTGCACGTACCGGCTCGACCCGCCGACCGCGCCTCCGATCCACCACCGGCCGTACCCGCTGATCACGAGGAACGCCAGGCCGGCAACCAACAGCGACAGCGGCATCACCAGGGCTCTGAGGCGCTCGGCACGCCGCCGTGTGAACCATGCGACGCCCGAGACCGGCGACGAGCACAACGCCATAGAGCGCCGCGAGGAGCGCGCTCCCGACGGCCAGCCCTTCGAAGGTCGCGACGCACGCCGTCCCGCACGAAGTGCACGATCGCACCCCAATCGGTCGACCGTTTGTACGGGTCGGTGATCTGATCGGGCCCGATCGTGATCCACCACGCGACAGTACGCGACGCCGAGCGGAACGGTCTGGACCAGTGCCGGTCGCCAGCCCCGACGCACGAGGACGACGGCACCGACGACGGCGGTCGTGAGCGGCGAGAGTCCTGAGCTCAGCAAGGCGAGGACGCCGAAACCGAGCGCGGCCCAGTCGCGCCGGCCGACCGGACCGGCGTGATCGGCGAGGAGCAGTTGGGCCAGACCGAACGCGAGCGTGCCGGTGAAGCCGATCTGGAAAGCCCAGATGATGTTCTCCTCACCCGGACCGAACAGCACGAAGACCGATGCGGCTGCGCGTGGCGATCCACGGGTTCACGCCACTGCGCCGCATGACCGCCCGCAGGAGCACGGCCGCCGTCAGATGCAGCGCGATCACGCAGAGCTGATACGGGTCGTAGGAATGCAACCCGAAGAGATGCCACAGCGCCCGGTACACGAGGATGGGGAGCACCGAGATGTGCTCGTTGTGCGGACGCAGCAGGTCCCCGATGTACGCCGGCATCGCGCGTGACGAGGAAGTCCCACTCGTCACCGTGGAACCAGAAGTAGTTCCCCAAGTTCGCGACGAGTGCCCACGCGGCGACCGCGATGAACACGGCGAAGACTGCGACGGCGGCGCGCGTGTCATGTTCCTTCGGAACTGTGGGACGTCCGGACGCTGGACGCTGCTTCCGGTCGACGACGGAAACGAGCTCTGGCACCGAAGGAACGTTCAGCAGCGCCTGCGTCTACGTCGCACGCGGCGACGGGCGACGACATGTCCCAGCCGAGGATGCTCCAGGCCAGAGCATGCCTCGGTTTGCCGACGAGCGTCCCACAGATGTCTTTCGGGTCGCTGATCTTGATCTCGCCGGGCGGGAACGTGACCAACCGGGGTGCGTGGTGCTCCCAGTCGTCGCGGTGGTCGCCCGAGCGAATCTCGACCATGGTCTTGTACCAAGCGACGTAGTCGTGGTCGAGGTGCACTGTCTGTGGCATCGTCCGGCTCGGCGCGGGCAGGTGGGCCAGTTGCACCTGCAGCGCTGTGTCGAGCGCAGTGCCGGGCTCGACACCGAGCACGTGCACCAAGTACTCGCCGACCTCTTCGACGAACAGGCCCCAACTCGACGGCGGCGCGAGGTTGAACTCCATCATCCTGACTTCGGCCGCGATGATCGGCCACCGAAGCGGCTCGTCGATCGCGTCCCGGCTGATGCGGTCGTAGAAGTCGACTTCCTTTACGCCGACTCTCGCTGCGGACGAACGGCGCGACATGGCGGAGCACGGCGTAGCTGTCGAAGACGTAATAGGCCTTCCGGAGGCGCTCCATCTCGTCGAAGTCCTCGCGGGTGTACGTCTTCGTCTCTTTGAGGACCTCGTGCGGCCGCGCGACGATGCCGTGCTCTTCGCGGTAACTCGGCTCGTTCATCGGGCTGTTCGGCAAGAGCACGGTCGGGTTGCAGCGAGCACGCACGTCGCGGTCGGTGCACTTCTGCAGGTCGCTCTTGAAGGAGTCGACGGTCGACCCCGGAAGACCCATCATCACGTCGGTCGCGAGCCGAAGGCCCGAGCGGCGGAACTCGTCGGCGAGCTCGTCGTACTTCTCGGTCTTGATGTTCGACCGGCGAACGATCTTGAGGGTCGTCTCGTCCATCGACTGCACGGCGACCGTCGGCTCGATGTTGAGACCGACACTCGCAAAGGTGTCGATGATCGGACGAAGGTGTTTCATCGTGTTCTTGGCGTAGTTGAGCGCCGCCGTCTTCGGGAAGCCGTACTTGCGCTTCAATTCGGCGATGTGTTCGGCGATCTCGACGTCGCGCTCGAGGATCCCGAAGTTCGCGTCGCACAGCGAGACGAACAGCAGCTGGTTCCGCGAGAACCACTCGAGCTCGGCCTTCACGCGATCCATGTCGAACTTGCGGATGCGAGAGAGGGTCGCGGACCCCCAGTCGCAGAAGGTGCACCCGTACGGGCAGCCGCGGTTCGACTCGACCACGGCGGCGAGGCGGGCCTGTCCGAAGGGCTCGAAGAGGCCGAGGAGGTACGGCGAGGGGATCGAGTCGAGGTCCTCGATGCGGGGACGATCCGGCGTGTGCACGATGCCGCTCGGGTCACGGAAGCTGATGCCGGCGACGTCGTGCAGGTTCGAGAAGTCGGTCAGGTACGCGGGATCCAGTGCGTCGAGGATCGCGGCGAACGTCGCTTCACCCTCGCCGCGAACCGTGATGTCGACGTGGGGGTTCGTGCCGAAGAACTCCTCGCAGTCGCCGGCGTACTTCGGTGTGCTCGGGCCGCCGTGGATCGTGATGCTCTCGGGGTTCGCCTCCTTGACGAGGGCGGAGAGCTTCAGGTTGCGTTCGTAGTTCCAGATGTAGTTGGAGAAGAGGAAGATCCCCGGCTCCGACGTCCATTGCAGGAGCACCCGATCGTCCGTGAGGAACATCGGGAGGAAGTCGTAGCGGTCCTTGAGACGACCGCCGTCGAGCTCCTGGGCATAGGCGACGAGCAGGCCCAATGACAGCGGCGCCATGTTGTGGTCGTCGTTGACGGGGACCACCCTCGCCCGCGGGCCCGGACGGTTCGCCGCCTCGCGCTCGAATGCGGCGACCGCTTCCAGCGTTGCGTCGAGCACCTGTTCACGGGCGTTCTCGACCGTCGGGTCGAAACTCGACCGCTCACGGTCGAGGGGATCCACGGTTCTCAACAGGCCGCTGGCGCGCAGCCGAACGACGAGCTCGTCGAACTGCGCGCGTGTCATGTCGACGAGCAGCCCTTCGTCCGACAGCTCCGACCACACCTGGTCGGGTGTCTGCGCGGCCCCGAATCCGCGTGCGACGAGCATCTCGGTCATCGTCAGACGGAGCCGCAGCGTTCCCGGGTGGTCGCACCAGACGAAGCGACCGCCGTCGATGAGCGAAGTTCGAACCCTCGGGCACGTCGTAGAATTGCGTGTTCGAGACGGGCGATGCATCGGCGCTGTCGACGACCGGGTCTTCGGTCCAGCGCGGGGGCGGCGGATCGGGAACGAGATAGCCGGCCTCGTCGAGCGCCGCTGCGAATCGGCGCAGACGGCCCCGGCCGGTTGCGGTGCCGGTCGTCTTGACGATCTGGTCGACCGTGCGGTCGCCGGCCGCACTCAGCTCGCACGCGAATGCGAGGAGCTCGGGGCCGGCATCACCCAGACCCGGATGGTTGACGTGCGGGAAGCGCGTCTGGTTGGCGGCCTTCACCGAGACCATCAGGTGCGGCTTGACGAAGCTGACGACGAAGCCGGGCGCCAGTCCTCGAACCTCGTTCAGCAGCGAGGTCGCCCCTGCCTGATCGGTCATACCGTCTTCCCTCCGTGACACGTCGGCGGCGGACAAGAGTGTTCGTCGGTCGGATGTGATCAGGACGCGGCCGTCGCCGCGCCGAGGCGCGGACGGGCAGCACGCGAATCGAGCTCCCAGCTCCGCAGGGCGAAGCCGAGCATGCCCATCGGCTTGCCGATGTCGGTCCGGCAGATGTCGTTCGGATCGGAGATCTTGAGCTCCGCGGCGGGATAGCTGGAGAGCGGCGGAATCATCTGCTCCCAGTCGGCGCGGTGGCCGTCCTCGCGCGCCGCCAACATCTCGTCCTGCCAGCCGATGTAGTCGTGCGGAAGCGAGAGCACGACGGGAAACTCGCGATCGACCGCGGGAAGATGCCGCGAGCTGCACCATGAGCACGGTGTGCAGCGCGCTGTCGTCGGCGACCCCGAGTACCGAGGTCACGTACCGGTGGACTTCGTCCACGAACAGGCCCCAGCTGCCCGGCGGGGCCATGAACGCCTCACTGAGTCGCACGGTCGTCGCGATGCTCGGCCACGCGATCGGATCGGCTTCGGCATCGCGACTGAGCCGGTCGTACAGGTCGACCTCGCGCATGCCGATCGCCTGGCGCACGAAGCGGGCGACGTAGCGCAACACGCCCCAGTTGTCGAAGATGTAGTACGCCCGGCGCAGGCGGTCCATCTGCTCCCATTCGGCGCGCGTGAACGATGCCGCCTCGGTGAGGATCTCGCCCGGCTTCGCGACGATGCCGTGCTCCTGCCGGTAGGCCGGATCGTTCATCGGGCTGTTCGGGAGCAGCTGGGTCGGGTTGGCGCGCACGCGCACGTCTCGATCCGTGCACTGCTGGAGGTCGTTGCGGAACGCCGCCGGAGTAGACCCGGGCAGGCCCATCATGATGTCGGCGGCGAGCGGGAGCCGCGAGCGGCGGAACTCCGCCGACAGCTCGTTGTACCTCTCGAGCTTGATGTTGGAACGCCGGATGATCTTGAGCGTCGGCTCGTCCATCGACTGCAGTGACACGACGCCTTCGGTGAGGATCTCGACGTCAGCCAGGATCTCGATGATCTGCCGCAGGTGCTTCACCGTGTTCTTCGCATAGTTCACGGCGACGGTTCTGGGGAAGCCGTACTCGCGTTTCAGGTCCGCGATCTTCTGTGCGATCTCGACGTCACGCTCCATGATCCCGAAGTTCGCATCGGCGATCGACGCGACGTCGATCTGGTTGCTCGCACTCCATTCCAACTCGGCGAAGACACGCTCGAGTGAGAACTTCCGAATCCGCGAGAGCGTCGCGGAGCCCCAGTCACAGAACGTGCATCCGTAGGGACAACCGCGATTCGTCTCGATGATGGCGCCGGCCTGCGCCGCGCCGAACGGGTTGAACAGCCCGAGGAGATACGGGGACGGAATCGTGTCGAGTTCGGTGATGCGCTCCCGCTCGTCGGTTCGGACGATAGCGCCGGTATCGCTGCGGAAGGTGAGACCGGCAACGTCCCGGAGCGCGTCGACGCTGTTGCGCTGCTTGAGATCGAGCGCGTCGAGGATCTCGGCGAACGTCGCCTCACCTTCGTTTCGAACGGCGATGTCGACGTGTTGATGTTCCGCGAAGAAGTCCTCGGCGTCCTGCTCGTACTTCGGCGTGCTCGGCCCACCGTGGATCGTGACGCTCTCGGGATTCGCGCGCTTCACCAGCGCCGAGAACGCAAGGTTCCGCTCGAGCGTCCACACGTAGTTCGAGAACAGAAAGATCGATGGCGTTGCCGCCCGCGCAAGCAGCGTCTCCTCGTCGGTGAGGAACTCGGGAACGAAGTCGTAGCGCCCTTGCAGACGTCCACCGTCGAAGTCATGCGCGTACGCGACGATCACCCCGAGCGCGGCCGGGGCAACGCCGTCATCGGTGTTGACCGGCACCACCGGGATCCGCTCCCCGATGCGGGAGGCCGATGCGCGTTCGTGCGCATCGACAGCCGCGGCGACCGCTTCCTGTATCAACTGCCGTCGGGAGACCGGCCCTCCCGGCGCCGCGGCCGCGGACGGTTGCGGATCGTGACCAGATGTCGCGGGCAACAGCAGCCCGCCGGCGAGCAATCGGTCGACGAGATCGTCGAACTGCTCGCTCGTGAGCACCCGAACGGTCCGCTCTTGAACCTTTCGCGCCGCGTCGAGCGTCCGGGCGGTGGCGAACGCCATGCAGGCGCGCACCTCGTCACGCTGCAGACGGGCGCGCAACACCCCGGCGTGATCGAACCACAGGTAGGCGCCGGACTCGACGACCAGGCTCGTCGGCGTACGGATCTGCAGCGACTCGTCGACGTCCGGGGCGACGCGATGGTCGACCGGTGTCACGGCCGCACCCGCGTGACGCGCCGGCAAGGGAGGGTCGACGAGCTGACCGGCGTCTGCGAGGGCCTCGGCGAAGCGGAGCAGGACCGCCCGATCCGCGCCCTCGTCGGCGACGAGACCGTCGATCAAGGTCCCGAGCGTTCGACCAGAGGGAGCGCTCAACGCATCCACGAGCGCCAATGTCTCCGGCTTCACACGTGAAAGGGCAGGCTCCCGGAGATGCGGGAACCGCAGGACGCGCGCGCGCCGGCGAACGTGACGAGGAAACCCGGCGCCAGCGACACCTCGACGTCGAGACGGGACTCCATGTTGCCGCCTCCATCGTCCATGAACTTCATGACGCCATCGGTCACCGAAGACCGACCGGCGCGGGGCCTGCGAAGTCGTCATGCTCGCACAGGACGCGCGGGCCGTCGAGACGCCCCGCGCCTCTGGAAGCTGTACGACGGGCGGGTTGCGAACCCGAGTGCTGGAAGTCGTCCGTCGCGCGAAGTTGCTGTCCTATTTCGACCCGTACGCGCCGACTCCGGGATCTCCGCGTGATCCCCGGAACTCGCCATTCGACGGGCTCGGTTACCGCGGACGACGACGCCAGTACTCCCACACCCACGGGTAGTTCCAAACCTGCTCGTGCGTCGCCGCGCAGAGAACGCAGAATCCTCCTGCGCCGCGAATGGGCCTTCGGATGCCACTCGTGGAACTGGACAGACACCAGGCCGTATGCGATGAAGCCACGAGGTCTCGATCAGGCGATCGAAGAGGTCGTATTCACCACCCTCGATATTGACCTTGATGAGATCAACGCGATCGACGCCCAGCTCGTCGAGCACCGACGCTACATCGCGGATCTGCACCTTGGCTGCACCGAAGGCTCCGTTCGCGCCATAGATCGACGAGCCTGGGCCTGCAAGAGCCAACGACGCCACGTGATCGCGATCGCCGAGCCCGTAGTTGAGGGCGCGAGTGTTGCGATGCTTGGCAAGTCGCTCTACGAGCTTCGGAAAGGAGGTCGGGTCGGGCTCGAATGCGAAGACCGTCGAGCCGTAGCGTTGCGAGACCTGCTCCGACCACTCGCCGCTGTAGGCACCGACGTCCAGGACGACACTTCGATCGTCGACCTCGACGTCGACGAGGATGTCCGGCTTCGCAGCCGTCGCCTCGATGAAGTCGTAGATGGGTCGCCCGTACGCGTGAAGTTCCAGCATGGATCGGCCGAACCGGTCGACACCTTGTTCCTTATGGCGTCTGTACGCGGTTCGAGGCGTCAGCAGCGTCCGCTTGATCCTGTACGCAGAGATGGCCATGGCAACACGCCGCCGTCCCGACTGAACGGCCGGAGTCGACGAGACGACCCGGTACCGATCTCGGCGTCGGTGGTACCGTACGCCCGCGCGTCCAGTGATGCGCCCGAGGCCCGAGCCGGGAGACGGGACCATGACGCAGAGCCTTCGGGCATCCGAAGCAGCTGTTGACGGTGGGAGCTTCGCGCTCACCCCGCAGCAGGTCGCGTACTTTGAGACCTTTGGGTTCCTCAAGGTCCCGGAGCTCTTCCGGGATGACGTCAGTCAATTGGTGTCCGGGTTCGAAGAGGTCTTCGCGAACGAGCAATCTCCGCGTATGGAGACCCACGAGCATCTCCATCTCGACGAACGCCGGGTGATCATCCCATGCGTTCATCCACAAGAGCGAGAAGCTCAGGCCACTCCTCGACGATCATCGGGTCGTGGGTGTCGTGACGGGACTCATGGGCCCGGACTACGAGTACGCCGAGAGTGACGGGAACCTCTTCTACTGCGAGAGCTCGTGGCATCCTGACATCTACTCTGCGCCGACTGAATCAGTTTCACATCAAGTTGTCCTTCTATCTCGATTCTCTCCACGGAGAGAGCGGGGCGATCCGCATGATTCCCGGGACCAACCACTACCGGACGCCGTTTGCCAGATCGGTGCGGACGAATCTCGAGGATCACGCCCGAGTGAAGGACATCTACGGCGTCGAGCACAACGAGATCCCGTCGTGGACACTCGAGAGCGAGCCAGGTGACCTCATCGTCTGGAACTTCCGAACGATCCACGCCAGTTTCAATGGCGGAGAGCGACGTCGACTCTTCTCCATCAACTTCCGAGAAACGGACCACGGCACGCGGGACTAGAGGCGAGAAGCAAGAGGAACCGCGCACAAGTTCGCAGAGCCGGACTTGTCAGAATGGCAACGGGCGAAGAACGTTGCCGCAACCATTCAGTGCGTAGCTCTACCGCGACATCGAGCGTTTTGCTGATCGTTGCGGCACCGCTACTGTCCGCGGGCGATGGCCGGAGGAGTGAACGACGGGGAGCGAACGCTCAGCGCTCCATTGCCCGATCCAGTGCGCCGAAGGCAAAGCGGGGTCGCCCACCGCGGCTCGACCGCATCGTCATGCCGAGGCTTCGATCAGCGTACGAAGCACTCTCCCTTCCGGTTCTCGTCTCTTCCTCTTCTACAACCGGCGCATCGACCGGAATTACGGGATGACATGGGCGGCGAAGTTGAAGCTGGCCTTCCGCATGTGGCGCAACACGCGTCGTGTCACGACGGGCACGTCGTACAAGGCGCACCTTGCGATGGCAGTCAAGCTCCTAGAGATCCCGCCGACGACGAAGGGCGTAGTGGTGGAGTGCGGATGCTGGCAAGGCGGCTCAACCGTCAACCTCTCTCTCGTCTGCGACATCGTGGGTCGGCGTCTCGTCGTCTACGACTCCTTCGAAGGTCTGCCTCCCGCGGACCCGAACGACAGGTACGCGAGCCCGTATGGCGAGGGGTACTACTCCAGCGGATCTCGATTCGGTGAAGGAGAACGTCCGTCGATACGGCAAGAGCGAATGTTGCGAGTTTCGCAAGGGTTGGTTCAAGGACACGCTTGCAGCACATCGTGAACCGATCGTGTTGTGCTTCCTGGACGTGGACTACCAATCCAGTCTCTATGACTGCGTGATCAACCTCTGGCCACATGTGACGTCACATGGGTACGTCTTCATCGATGAATACACGCGCCTTGATTACTGCGCCCTGTTCTTCTCCGAACGGTTTTGGAAGGACCATTTCGACACGGCTCCTCCAGGGCTCATGGGAACGGGGACAGGGGTCGGCGTGGGCCAGTACTTTCTCGGTCCGCTCAATGGTCGACCGATGATCCAGGCGCCAACGAGCCTTGCGTACACACGCAAGGACTTCTACGGCAGGTGGGACTACAAGCCTTCGAGCAGGTGATGTCCACCTCGGCATGATGGGCTCGGTCTACAAATCTGTTTTGGATCTGACGATGCGCGCGGGCACCCCCACTGCGGTCGCCCCCGCAGGGACGTCGGAAAGGACGACCGAATTCGCACCGATCACCGCGCCGGGACCGACTTGGAGCGGTCCGAGAACCTTGGCGCCAGTGCCGATTCTCACCCCTCGCCCGATCGTGGGTCCTACGAGTTCGCCTGCTATGAGGCCGATCGTCACGAACGGCCCGATCACGGTGTCGCCGCTGACTTCCACTAGGCCGTCGATCACGACCTGTCCATGGAGCAGGTAGACGCCGGGTTTCACCACGACCGGATCGCCGATCGAGACCTGAGCGATTGCCATTGCCAGGCGATGGGCGAGGCGGGGAAGCACGGGGACGCCGAGAGACTGCAGACGCGCCTTCGCGCGATACAGCATCAGCGCGAGGAACGCGTCACTCTCCCATGCCAGTCGCAGCACGCGCGCCCACGCGCCTGCGCGGGCCGGGATGCGTTTTCCGCCGGCTTTGATCTCACGGAACTCCGACGGGCGGTGGGCAGCGGTCACCCGCGCGTCGGCCAACACCGCTTCACGGAACCCCGGGTGTTTCATGCGCCGCTCGCGCAAGGTCGCACGAGCGGGCTCATTGCCGTCCGACATGTTTACAGGGCGATCGGGATATAAGCTTTCGGGAAAGACGACGGCGCGAAGAACCAGGTTTCGATCGCACGGCGCTCTCCCTTCATTCCCGGATCGATCCCCGTGCGATGGAGGAATCGCTCGTCGAAGAGCAGTCCGTCACCCGGTGCGAACAGCGGGCGCATGATCGGCGTGTCGCCCGTCACGGCGTCAACCTGGGCTCGGGTAACGGCGCTGGCTTGGACCTCCTGACCGGTGTCGAGAATCTGGTGCACTCTCCGCGGCAGGATCTCGAGGCCGGGCGTGTCGCTCTCGCCGCCGCAATGCGACAGCGAGAGCCATGCGTCGACCGAGCGAACGCCGGCGCCGAGAAAGGCGCCGTCCTGGTGCCAGGTGGGGTTGCTCGGCTCCAAGAACGCGGTGTGGCGAAGGACGCACTTGTTCAGCGAGATGGCCGGCCGCTCACCGAGGTAGCCCTCGATTGCATCGATCACATGGTTCTGCTCGTAGGCCTCAATGAGGTGGAACAGGCTGCGCGGCGACTCCGCGGCCAGCACGGCACCTGCGGCGATGTGAAATTGCCGGAGCCTGTCGTTGAGGGCCGGGTAGCCGGGGTCGGGATCGAAGGGCACGAACCACGGGCGCATCTCGGCCGCGGGCTTGGGACGGTCCTCAACTCGACGCGCTTGGAAGCTCCGATCGGTGTCCTGGACGAGCTCCAGGGCCTGTAACTCAGAGACCAGTCCTCGGACGAGCAGGCAGCCGTGGTGCACGAGTGCACCGCCGAGAACGTCTGCCGTGAGCTGCGACGGCGCGATCTCAGGGGGCTGCCCGATGACGTTCGGATATGGATCTGGAAGCTCGGGCGGCCATGTCGTCGTCGATATCGAGCGAGGTACCTGCGCGAACGCCCGATGGCGCAACCGGACGAGCAACGCCTCGGTCTCGGCATCCACCGACGATCGATTGGACGCGCTCAGCAGAGCAATTGCCTCGAAATGCTGATTCTGCGCGGCCAATGCACACGCCTTCTTACGGGCTCCCGCCGCTCGCCTTCCCCGGAGGCGTGTGATCAACGAGGACCTGCCCTGAGATCCAGACGTCCTGGGCACATGAGCTTCCTTCGATGTGTCGGGTCCGATGGACACTCATAGGAGGCCTGCCGGCGCACGGAATGTATCGCGCAGTCGCGAGAACAGCATCGCTCGGGCGTCCGCTGAGGGCGTCGCACTACGCTCCGCACGCGCAGCGCGGAGGCGGGTGGCCGTCTGCAGCAGCAGCCGCTCGTCGAAACCTCATCAGGCGGCAAGGGGGCTCGAAGACGGATGTTTCCGTTCTGGGAAGTCGCCATACGACCGGTTCTCGAGGCGGTACGCCCACGGCGTGTCATCGAGATCGGCGCGCTCCGAGGCGAGACGACAACGTTGATGCTCGAATGCTTGGGTGCGGGGGCCGAGCTGCACGTCATCGACCCGGTGCCGGAGTTCGATCCCGCGGAGCACGAACGCGCCTTTCCGGGCCGATACATCTTCCACCGCGACATCAGTCACAGCGTTCTTCCGCATCTCCCTCCTGCAGATGTGGCGCTGATCGACGGTGACCACAACTGGTACACGGTGTATCACGAGCTCAAGATGCTGAGCGCGGCGGCTCGCGATGCGGGGAGTCCGCTCCCGGTCCTCGTCATGCACGACGTGTGCTGGCCGTACGGACGACGCGATTTGTACTACGCGCCGGAGCGCATCCCGGAGGAGTTCCGCCAGCCGTATGACCAGCGGGGCATGCGCCCTGATCGCAAGCAGTTGCTCCCACGAGCCGGCGGACTGAACCCGACGATGAACAACGCCGTCACTGAGGGCGGCGATCGGAACGGTGTGATGACGGCGCTCGATGACTTCACCGCTGAATTCGACCGGCCGCTGCGACGGGTCGTACTGCCGATCTACTTCGGTTTGGTGATCGTCGCAGAAGAGGCCCGCCTTCAGGAGAACCGGGCGCTCGCTGCCGTGATGGACCGTCTCGAGAGCGCCGAGAGCAAGCAGGAGCTTCTCGAGCTCGCAGAGTCGGTACGCCTGCAGGCCATGATCTTCCAGCACAACGTCTTTTTTCACCGAGAGGGTCTTCTTGAACGCGCCGCAACCCGGTACCTGAACCTCTTGAAATCGGCACTGCTGGACGAGCTCTACCTCGAGAACGACGTGCGTCTCGAGTATCTCGCCGATTGCATCGAGCACCAGCGGACACCGGATCGTGCGAAGTTGCGTGATCCGGTTCGCCAGATGAAGCACGAGACGCTCCAGATGGAGAACAGCCGTCGGGCGGGAGCATTGCCGGGGTATCCGAAAGGCGCATCCCTGCTGCCCTACACGGAGATGGGGCGCACCCGGCTCGAGGCCCTCGAACGGTGCCTCGACACGGCTCGCAGAAACGGCGCCGCAGGACAACTCGTCGACTGCGGAACCGGTCGTGGAGGCGCTGCGATCTTCATGCGGGGATACCTCGATGCTCACGACCTCGGCGATCGAGACGTCTGGGTCGCCGACACCTTCCGGGTCTCGGAGCACGAAGCTGCCGGCCTGCTCGACCTGTCGGCAGACCTCAACATCGTCCGCGACGGCTTCCGGCGCTTCGATCTCCTCGACGATCGGGTCCACTTCCTGCAAGGCCCGTACCGCGAGACTCTGCCGCGCGCGCCGGTCGACGAAGTGGCTCTGCTTCGGGTTGGCGGAGGCCTCGGCGCTGCCAGCCGTGACGTGCTCGACGCTTTGTACGGAAAAGTTGCAGCCGGCGGCGTCGTCGTAGTCGACGAGTATGCCGACGAACGATGCCAGCGGGCCGTCGACGACTTTCGGGCCACCCACGGCCTCGGACAGCACGTCGAGCGCATCGATTGGTCCGGCATCTGGTGGCAGAAGCAGGCGGGTGAGGAGCACGTCGCAGTCACGCCAGCTGCCGATCGCGCACACACTGCTCCGCTCGCCCCGTCACAGCCGACCACGACGACAGATCTCTCAGTCGTCGTCGTCTTCTTCAACATGCGACGTGAAGCACGCCGCACGCTTCACTCTCTTTCGCGCTCTTATCAGCGGGGCCTCGAGGACCTCGATTACGAGGTCATCGTCGTGGACAACGGCTCCGATGAAGACGAGCGACTCGGTGAGGACTTCGTCCGGAGCTTCGGGCCGGAGTTCCGGTATCTCGATCTCGGGGAAGGCGCCACGCCGACACCGGCGGTCGCGCTCAATCGTGGTCTCGCCATCGCATCCGGCGAGTCATTGGCGTTCATGATCGACGGGGCGCACGTCCTCACGCCGGGCGTGCTTCGGTACGGCATGTCGGGCCTCAGGACGTACGAGCCCGCCATCGTCGCCACGCAGCAGTGGTATGTCGGTCCCGGTCAGCAGGGCAACCAGCAGGACACGGGCTACAACCAGCGGTACGAGGACAGCCTGTTCAACGAGATCGAGTGGCCGAGCGACGGCTATCGCCTCTTCGACATTGGGCACTTCATCGGAGACCGGGACTGGCTCGACGGTCTCTGGGAGAGCAACTGCATGTTCGTGTCGCGGAAGCTGCTCGAGCAGGTAGGGGGGTACGACGAGGCGTTCGAGATGGCTGGCGGCGGCTACACGAACCTCGATTTCTACGAGCGCATTGGGAGCGCGCCCGGTATCAACGTGGTCACCATCCTTGGTGAGGGCTCCTTCCATCAGCTGCACGGGGGCATGACCACCAATCAGCTGGATTCCGACGGGCGTCGTCAGCGCATCGTGTCTTATGCCGATCACTATGCGGAGCTCCGCGGCCGGCCGTTCAAGGGGCCAGGCAAGACAATCCACTACGTCGGGACGATGTTCCAGGGTGCGCTCCGGAGTCGCGCCCGTCGCATGACTGCGATCGCCTTCCGCGACGCGCGCACTGCCTCCGGGCCCGACGGTCGCCCGGATGGGCCGTCACCCATCCCGGAGGAGCTGATCACCGAGTTCACGGACGCCTTCTGGCACAGCCTCGCCTGGCGTGACACGACATGGCTTGGACGGAGGGTGCACAAAGCCCCCACCGACCTGGTCGTCTATCAGGAGCTCATCCACCGGGTGCGGCCTGACTGGATCATCGAGACGGGGACCGGCGGGGGAGGGCGAGCACTGTTCCTCGCCTCGGTGTGCGAGCTCGTCGACCACGGCGAAGTGCTCTCGATCGACCGCCGGCTCGCCGACGACCTTCCTCAGCATCCCCGCATCACATATCTCGAGGGCCATGCACATGAAGCGCCCGTCGCACAGCGAGTGAAGGAAACCGTCGGCCCAGACCCTCGGGCCTTCGTCATCCTCGGGTCGACTGGGAGTCACTTGCGGATGATCAAAGAGTTCGAGGCCTTTCACGGAATCGTACCGGTCGGCTCATACGTCGTCGTTGAAGAGACGATCGTAAACGGCCACCCGGTGTGGCCGGGCTTCGGACCGGGTCCGTTCGAAGCGACGAAGCGCATCCTTGCCGCCCACGGGAACTTCACTGCTGACCCGAAGATGGAGAAATACGCGGTCACCTTCAACCCGGGCGGCTTCTTGAAGCGTTTGCGGTAAGCGTGGATCGGCCCTGATGGTGGACACCGTTCAGAGTGATCCCCCGAATTCGGAGCTTCGAGGTCTCTACCTCGACCTGCTCAAGCGCGCACTCACTCACACGCTGTATTGGCCTCTCGACCTCTACTGGTCCACCGAGTTCAAGGCCCCGGAAATGCGAGCCGCGGTCCGTGAGGCGTTCGAACGGGGCGACGTGGACCTTTGGGAGATGCGAGCACAAGGGCGAGACTGGCCGAAATTCGCGCAGACGATGGTCGGCCTCCACCGATTGGAGAACGTGCAGCACTGTGTTGAACGTGTGCTTGCGGACGGCATCGCCGGCGACTTCATCGAAGCCGGGACCTGGAGGGGAGGGGCTGCCATCTTCATGCGCGGTTTGCTCAAGGTCTACGGCATCACCGATCGAGCCGTGTACGCGGCGGATTCATTTTGCGGATTGCCTCCGCCCGATGCAGAGAGCTATCCGGCAGACGAGTCGGATCCACACCACACCGCTGACGTGCTGGCGGTATCCCGCGAAGACGTGGAGCAGAACTTTCGTCTGTACGGCTTGCTCGACGGCCAGGTCGTCTTCCTAGAGGGATGGTTCCGAGACACTCTTCGCACGGTCCAAGACCACACCTGGGCTGTCGTGCGCGTGGACGGAGACATGTACGAATCGACCATGCATGCTCTCGAGAATCTCTATCCCGGCCTCTCGGTCGGCGGCTATCTCATCGTCGACGATTTCGCACACGAGCCGTGTCGGAGGGCTGTGCAGGAATTCCGTGCCGAGCGGAGCATCGAAGAGCCAATCGAGGAGATCGACTGGACTGGCGTGTTCTGGCGGCGCCGGTCCTGAGCGTCGGGACCGCCATCCGATCGGGCTCAGAACAGGATGGGTATCTGGTCGTCCGGATATGTCGACGGCGCGAAGAACCAGGACTCGATCGCATAGCGCTCGTGCGTCATACCGGGGCTCACCCCGGTCTGGTGCAGGAAGAAGTCGTCGAAGAGCAGGGCGTCGCCTGGCTCGAAGATCGGGCGCACGATCCCTGCATCGGCGGCGACACGCTCCACAAGTTCCGGCCCGACGGACCAGTCGAACTGCGCCCCATGTGTCCCTGTCTCCACGATGTGGTCCAGCCGGCGCGGGACGACGTCGAGACCGGGTGCGTCGTCGCCACAGTGTGACAACGAGAGCCACACGTTCACGGTGCGGATCCCGGCGCCGAGAAACGCGCCGTCTTGATGCCAGTCGGCGCTCGTATCCGTCGGCACACGCCGCAGGGTGCATTTCTTCACGGAGAGTGCGGGTCGTTCGCCCAGATACTCGGTGAGCGCTCGGTCGACGCCCGCGTCTTGGAACGTCTCGATCAGCTCGAAGAGCGCGCGGGGAGTCGACCATCCATGCCCCACCGGCATCGCGTACCCACTGTCGCCCGTAGCCCACCTTGTACCCGGCATGCGGCTCGAAGGGCACGAACCAAGGAGCCGTTTCCGAGACCGGGACGCCATCACAGATGAGCGTCAAAGGACTCCAACGCCTTGTCGATCACGTCGACAAGCTGCGCAACCTTCGATCGCCCAACCAAGCCGCGAACCAGCAGGCATCCGTGGCGAAGGATCCCGCTGCCGAGCAATTCTGCCGTGAGATCGGCGCCGTGCACTTCCGGCGGACGGCCTATGACCGGAAACAGGTCCTCCGCGGGGGCGGCCAATCCTCGCGGCCCGGGTGTCGGTCGATGCGTGCGAATGCGGAGTGCCGCACCTGGACGAGCCGCTGCTCGATCGTCGCATCCGGGCGTCGCCGGTTGGCCGCGCTGAGCAGGTCGATGGCCTCGCGCGGCTTTCCCTCGGCCAAGAGCTCGTCTGCTTTGGCCAACGATGCTGACGGATCGAGCACATCGGTCGGAGCTGCTGTCATGAGGCGGGCCTCTCGCCGAGGGAGATGCCGCGAGTCAGGGGAAGGATAACCCAGGGGAAGGGCGTACTCACATGCCCACGCCCGTGGTGCGTCGCTCCTCGTATAGGTGCTCGGCATGTGCGTACAGCTCCACGTCCATCGAGTTGTCCTGTGCGATGCGATCGCGGAAGGAGCTCGAGACCTCGACCGATTCGGTCCGGTTTGCATGGAGCGGGCGCACCAAGGTTCCAGCCGAACCGTTCCTGCAGGGTCGCACAGAACTCGTCGAAACCCTCCTGAAGCCCAATGACATCGACGGTCGCGAGCTGCTGCTTCGCTCGATCCAGATGATCGAGTGTGAACTCGACCCTGCTCAGAGCTCCGTCGGTCATCTCGGAGGGTGTCAGCGCGAACATCTTGACCATGTGGTTGTGGATGAGTGCGTGGTACCGGAAGTCGTCCTCATAGATTTCCTCCAGGGATTTGTCGCGGTCCTCCGGCGTGAGCACTCGGTGGTGGCGGAGATACGACAGCGTCCGTTCGACTGGTTCCCTCACGACCGTGAGTGTCGTGAAGCGCTCTCCGAGCAGCTCGGTCGTGCACAGCGGGAAGTGTCCGGTTACGACTCGGATCTCGTCACGGCGCTCCTGCCAGCGGTTCCTGAGCACGTCCACCGACAGCTGTGGCAGGACGGTGAGGACGTCGCCGTCACTGGCATCCGGATATACGGAACGCTTGCCGAAATGGCGCTCGAGCCTCTTGAACAGCGCTGTTCCTGCGGTCTTCTGGACATGGACGAAGAAGAATCGCGATCCCGCATTGCTCTCGTCGGTAGCAGCCATTCGAGCATCCCAGTGGTTCATTCGGCTAGATACGCTACCGCCGGACTCGAGCTGACCGGAAGGGTGCGTCTGTGTGCGGACGCAGGAGTCTGTCGGCTTCGAACCTGAAGTTGACTCGGTGACCGCGAGATCACAAGTTGCGTTCAGGACTCTAATGAGCATTCGGACGCCTGCCGTCGAGGCACGCGCAGCGCTTGAAGAGCCGACCGTCGGCGACTACTCGCCTCGAATCCCGTTGCGCGTTCGAGACTGGGCGATTGCTCTGGTCGTAGTAGCGAGTGCGCTCTCGCTCCACCTCTGGTCGTTTCGCTCTCCGCTCGTCGGCCGGCACAGCTTCCGTCAGACGCAGACGGCGTTCCAAGCGCGTGAGTTCGCCGAGCACGGCATCGACCTGCTGCACCCGCTGCTTCCGGTGCTCGGACCTCCCTGGGAGGTCCCGTTCGAGTTCCCGGCTTTCCAGGCCATGGCGTCGGTGCCGATCCACCTCGGTTTCTCTGCCGACACTGCGACTCGTCTCACGGGGCTCGCTTGGTTTGCCGTGTCCGCAGTGCTCCTCTTTGGTTTGATGCGCTACGTCGCCAGCCGAGCCGCCGCATTTGGCGCCCTCGTAGCGTTCGCGCTCTCGCCGTTCGCGCTCGTATGGGCCGGCGCATCGCTTATCGAGTATCTGGTTGTCGTGTCCATTCTGGGCTTTCTGTGGGCAGGGATCGTGTGGCGAGATACCGGCAAGTTCTGGCTGGCAATCATCGCCGTCATAGCCGGCTCGCTGGCCATGGCCGTCAAGGGAACATCGGTCTGGGCCTACCTGTTCCCGTTCGTGCTCTATCGATCGAGGAACGAGCTGCCAGGAATCGGCGACTGGTTGCGGGCCAGAATGTCCCCGCGGGTGTGGGGCATCGCCGCGATACCTCTGGTCGCGGGGATCGTGTGGACGCGACATGCAGACGCGATCAAGGAGGCCAGCCCGGCAACGAGATGGCTCACGGCGAGTCAACTCACCGACTGGAACTTCGGAACCGTGCAGCAGCGGCTCGAGGGAATGAACTGGGTCTTCGTCGGTGACCGCATCGAATCGCTGCTCGTCGGTCGCTACTTATGGGCCGGGTTGATCGTCGTCGCCGTGATCTTCGCTCAACGACGCGGATTCTGGGTCGGCATGGCGCTCACAGTTGTCCTCCCGGTCGTCGTGTTCTTCAACCTGTTCGTCGTGCACGACTACTACCTGGTCGCTCTGACGCCTGGCATCGCCGTGCTCCTAGGACTCAGTACCGATCTGATCTGGCGTCATGGAAGGAAGCGGGTCCCCGCAGCGGTCGTCATCATCGGTCTCGTCGTGACCTGGCTCGCTCCCTTGTACTGGACGACGAACGACTACTGGCGTGACGCGTTCAGCCCTCCGAAGAGGGGCACAGAGCCTGTTGCTAGCCGTGTGATCCGCCGA
This sequence comes from uncultured Actinomycetes bacterium, assembly GCA_963781425.1. Classification (GTDB taxonomy): domain Bacteria; phylum Actinomycetota; class Acidimicrobiia; order IMCC26256; family PALSA-610; genus DASQHW01. The sequence goes on from CAWAGX010000012.1 coordinate 32,306, forward strand.
GACGTACTGCCGAACGAACCGCTCGTCCTTCAGGGTCTCAGCTGGGATCCGTCGACCCTGTACTACGCGAATCGCCGGGGACTGATGTTGGACCCGCGCATCGCTAGTCCGGCAGTCGCCCATCTCCTGAGTTCGCATGACTTCCGCTATTGGTACGCGACTCGACCGAATGCCCCCGAGAACGATCTTCTTCGAACGTGGCCATGGATAGCCAGTACCGGCCGTCACTCGTATCGAATGTCCCTATCGGCGAGCCGAGACCTCGAGGACGCGGCGTTTGTCGCGACCCGTGATCAAGGAGCGATCGACGCAGCCAAGTCGAACGGGCAGCCGCTCACGCAGTCCGCAGTGGACGTTCCCTGTGACGGGCGATCGCACGCACTGCCCACGGCCCCGCCGGCGACGTGGTTCGTGTTGACAAACTCCGAGCGTCGCGGTGTCCGGATCTCGGTAGATCACCCCCTCGCACCGATTCCCGGCTTCCCGGCGCTCATACTCCGCCGCGGTCTTGCGGCGGTTGAACCTGCCGTCGGGCTCTTCTGCACCGGTGGCGGAGGCGTGAGCGTCAGCGTCCTCGCCGCGCCTGATCCATTCGATGCAGGGGGTTCGAGCGGCTAAGGCCCTCGGTGCTTCCAGACCACAACCTGCGGAGCGCCGAACCTCTCGACTCGCACTCTCTGAAAGCCAGCGGCTCGCAACGCGTCTTCGATCGCGTCGACCTGGCGTTGTCCGAATCCGGGGAGGATGTCGTAAAAGAAGACCCGGTCGGCGCCGTCCACCCAAGAGCGGATCTGGCCCGGCGTGCCACGAGCATCGGAGATCAGCCCCGTCGGATGAACACGCGGATCGGCGAAGCTCGGGATGAAACTGTTGACCGTCTCCGGTCTGCCGACGATCGAAACTGCGGACTTCGACTCCACTGCGTACGAGAACACGCTGATCGGGCTAAGGAGAACCGCGTCGTTCTGACGGATTTCGGACTCCACGAACTCCGCGGCCGACTTCGAGCCGGGGAAGGGATACCCCCGCGAGTGATGGAGGGCGGTGGCTACCACGGTCACAGCAAGGACGCACGCGACGATGTCGAATCCGAGTCGGAGCGGCGGCCTACTGACAGTCCGGCCGCGCAGAAGTTGGAGCGCCATCGCCAATCCAACTGCGATGCCGGGGAGCAGCCAGAGCGTCGCTCGCTCACCACGAGTGAACAGAGTGCTGACGTCGTCCGGAGACTTGGGGCCGAACGGGAATCGGCCTGCGACGCCGCCGACGAATGCGACGAAGAGGATCAGAAGGAGGTAGCGGGCGGCCACACTCTGTCGCTTCGTGAACGCGGCGACAAGGAGCCCCGCCAGCGCGACCAACGCACACGCGGTGAGCAACGCTTCTGGGCCGCCGGGAAAGACGATAGCGAGCCGGCGGTAGTGCTCGAGCGCGTCAGCGCCGAATCGTAGGGGGTTCCAGGAGAAGGTCACATGGGCGTCATAGAGCGTTTCCTGGTTGGCTTCGAGCTCGGCAAGCTGGCGACCCGCGGTCTGTTGCATCGCCGCGAACAAGAGGAGCTGTCCCACGGCTTGCACGGCGACGGCGGAGACCCGAACGAGCCGATCCGACTGGGCGTGCACGAGCAGGATCACGCCTGCGACCGCCGTCGCGACGAACACGAACCCACTGAACGAGCTGACCAGGATCGCGCCCACAACCCACGCCACCGCGGTGGGCCATCTCCATCGCACGCGGGCGAGCAGGGAAACAGCTACCACGAGGCCGATCACGATGAGCGGGTCGAAGACGTAGGTCTTCACCCGTCCGGAGTAGACAACGTGCACGGTGCCCACGACGAGGACCGCGCCGAGGAGGACACTGATCGACCGCGCGTAGCCGAGTCGTCGCAAGAGCACATACAACGCGGGTGGTCCGAGGGTTCCGGCGATCAAGGTAGGAAAAGCCAGACTTTGAGAGCCGCCACTCGTGAGCCAGCTCCAGGCCATGAGCGCACCCGTGTAGCCGGGCTGGCCCGACCCCACCGTGAACACTTGCGAGAAGGATCCCCTGAGAACACCCGCGGCCACCCACGCGTCGTCGAACCAAAGACCGTCTCCGGGCAGTCCTCCTCGCCGAGCGATGAAGGCTGTGACGAGGAGCAGCGCGGCTAGGAGGACGTCGGGCGCATAGGGGGACCACCGCGAGGGCCGACGAGGTGGCGGGGCGTCCGTGGTCAGCTCGACGGGCTCGGGCTTCTCGGCTACCGCTCGCGCACCCGGCATGGTCACGTTCCCGTGAGGCGGTCGACGACGGGAGCGACCGCCTTCATCGAACCGGCAGGGACGCACCAGTACGACACGCCCCACCGTTCTCGACGCTCCACCAGGAAGTCGGCAATCTGCTCGAGGCTGCCGATCCAGACCTGGGGCGACGCGAGGACTTCCGAGGGGGTGAGCCCCAGTGGCTCGGCAAGCGCCTCTGCACGGCCCTCGCGGTCGCGGGTCACAACTACGGGGAAGGCGACCATGTTGATCTCGATGTCGCCGAGACGGCCGCCGGCGGTTTCCCGGATCCAGCGCACCTGGCGATCTGTGGCAGCTCGGACGGACTCCAGCGGTGGCCGTCCAACAATGGAACGAGCACGGAGGCTGGGAGCGACCCCGATGATGTTCGCCTCACGAGCGGCAAACTCGAGCATTCGTCGTCCGGCCGCACCGATCAAGAGCGGTGGGTGCGGCTTTTGCGCGGGCTTGGGTTCTCCTTCGAGCGCGGTGATTCCGTAGTGCGTGCCCCGATGGGTGACCGGTCCGTCCTGGAACAAGGCCTTCATGACACGGACGGCCTCTTGCATGCGCTCGACGCGGGTTGGCGCGTCATCGAACGGGATGCCTGCCATCTCGTACTCTTCCGTCAGCCAACCGGCGCCGATTCCCCAATCGACGCGCCCCCGGAGATCACATCCAGCGTTGCAAGTTCTTTCGCGTGCATGACCGGATGGCGGAAGTCATTGCACGCCACCAGCGCACCTACGCGCAACCGGCTCGTGACGCCGAACGCCGCGCTGAGCGCCACCATCGGCGCGAACTGGACTCCGAGATGATCCGGCATGACCAGCGTGCTGAAGCCGAGGTCCTCGACTTTCCTGCACAAAGCGGACCAATCGTCGCTGGACGCGGCGCGCGGCGCGCTGACACCGAACCGGAACGAACGAGCCAATTCGCCTCCTCGTCCGAGCAGACGGTCGACTGTAACGACTCGACGCTCCGGACGAGTGGTCGCGAAGTCGGATCAGAACGGCCTCACTAGGCTCCGCCGGTGGCTCTTGCGAGAGCGCTCGTGGGCGCGGTGGTTGTGCTCGTCGTTCCGGGCGTGCTCGTCGCTGTGCTCTTGCGCTTGCGAGTCACGACTCTTGCAACCTGGGCGGCCGTCCCGGTCCTCTCGATCGCGACGGTCTTCCTGCTCGGCGAAGTGACCGACGTGATCGGCGCACCGTTCGGTGTTCCGGCATTCATCGTCCTGACGCTCGTTCTCTGCGCTGCTGTGTTCACGGCAGCTCGATTACGCCGTAGCACGCTTCTTGCCGAGTCGCGCGACGGGCCCTCCGATTGCTCTCCAGCCGAGGGCATCACTCGGCGGATCTCCTACATGCTCCTCGTGCTCGGGGTCCTGTCGAGCCTCGGCACCTGGTTCGTCGGGATCCATGGTGAACCTTCTCTTCCACCCGGCGGGGACGCCACACGCCACGGCTTCATGGTCGGACGGATCGAGCACGGCTACTCGATCGACGTCGCCGACGTCGTCGTCTTCGACGCCGATGGCAAGCACCGCTCGGCCGAGTACTACCCCCTCGCTGTTCACGCTTCCGCCGCCCTCACCTCGCGGCTCGTCGCCGCCGACGCTGGCAGCGTGCTGATTGCGTTCACGTTGGTCTTCGCCGCGGTGGTCCTCCCATTGGGAATGTTCGTCCTTGCCCGACTGCTCGCACCGAGCCTGTTACTCGTCGCGGGTTTCACGGCCTTCGTGACCCCGACCCTGATGCTGTTCCCGTGGTCCGCGTTCCGTGGTGGCGTTGTGCCCGCCATCGTCGGGATTGCGATGGTCCCCATCTCCGTGGTGCTGATCATGCAGGCGGTGTGGCCTCGGGATGCGCCGAGATCCCGAGCGGCGACCCTGGTGAGCCTGCTGGCTGCCGCCCTGGCCCTTGTCGCCGCCCTCTCGGCGCACTCCAGTCAGCTGCCGTTCATTGCGTTCTTGGTTCTGCTCTTGGTACTCGAGCGTGCATGGCGTGCACGCGGATCCACAAGGGTTCCTGCGCGCGTTCGGGTATGGCGTGGCCATAGGCGTGCTCGTCGTCGTGATGATCACGCCGACGCTGCGCGATTTGCTGGCCGGCGCCTCCGAACGATCGTCGATCCTGTTCGTCAAGCCGGATCACGATTACCGCAGTTTCATCAAGCCGATCCTCACCTTAGAGACCGGCGATCCCTTTGCCCCCGAGCGCCAGGTCTTCCTCGCCGCGCTGTCGCTGGTCGGCGCCGCCATCTGGCTGATTCGACGACAAGTGGCGTGGGTGGTCGGCTGGGTGATCGTCATGGCGCTTGCGGTGCTTGCTAGCACTTCGGACGGCTGGCTCGCGAAGCAATTGACCTTCCCGTGGTACCGCATCCCCAGTCGAATCCTTTGGAACCAGGTGCTGTTCGTACCGTTCTTTGCCGGTGTCACGATGGCGGTCGCCGTGATGGCCGTGCATCGACTTCTTCGTACGCGCAAAGCCTTGATCGTGACGGCGATCGGAGCGCTCGTCGTGTTTATTGCCTTCGCTGGGCTCCACGCGTACCGGAGCAATGAGTCGTCGCTGCACGACTCGTTGACCGTCAACTCCACGCTGTCGAGCCAAGCCCGAGTGGACGGTCCCGTAGAAGACGGCTTTCGCTGGCTGCGCCACCATGTTGCTCCCGACGAGACCGTCGTGAACGAGGCGAGCGTGGACGGCTCGCTCTGGATGTACCCCCTCGAGGATGTCAAGCCTCTGATCGGATGGGGACCGATCTCCCTGACGTCCTTTCGAGAGAAGTACGCCACACGCGATTGGAAGGACCGCAACGTTCTCCTCGACAACATCTCGCGTCTGGGGGAAGCACCAAGGGTCACCGACCTCGTACGCAAGTACAACGCGCGATGGATCTTCTACGACGATCGCGAGTATCTCCTCACTCGGCATGCCTTACGGCTGGACGCCCTCCGTCAGAACCGCGTATCTCCGAGGTGTTCCATCAGGGTCCCGTACACGTCTTCGAGATCAACCTGTCGTGATGAGGAGCCGGCGAAGGACGCTGCGGTCGTGCGACATGACCCGAGGGTGATCTGACTCGTGGAACTCTCGTTCCTCGTCGTTGCGGCCAAGCCTCGAAGGAGGATCTCCGATCATCAGCTGCGCTTGATGGCCAGCTCGCAACCTCCTGGCTTGCACTTCGTCCCTGGTTCGCACCTCTTCCGGCGCAACGACGAATGCACGTTCGCCATTGGAATCTGGCAAGAGCCGCTGAACGCGAGCGACAGCCGGTGGTCGACGGACCCCACTACGACCACTTGGTCGACCGGCCATCTGCGCCGGCGAGGTCGCCCGTGGCCGCCGGAAGGTGGGTGGGCAAGCGAGCTGGTGGCAGCGACACAAGACGTGCGACTCCCGGAGCTCGCGGAAGAGCTCGCCGGTGTCTTCACCGCCGGGCATGCCCATGAGGAAGGCACCTGCACCCTGGTTTCCGACCCGCTTGGGTATCGACTGATCTATTACGGAGAGTCGGCTGATGTGGGCGCCGCGTCGTCCCGGGCGGTACTTGTCGCGCAAGCTCTCGCGCAGGACGGGAAACCTCCCGAGCGCGATCCAATTTCTGCCGGTTGGCTTGCATATGCGGGATATCGCCTGGGCGATCACAGCGGCTTTCTTGGCGTTCGAGTCGCGCCGCCGAGCTCCGTTGTGAGGGCCAAGGCCGAGGACGGCATCTCGCTAGAAGCACGATCAGCGGCCTGGCTGCCCACAGCGTCCGAGCAATCACTCGACACGGATGAGTTGATCGAGCGAGCGCGGTCGAGCATCGCCGAATCGTTACGAGCCGTCCTGACGCTGCCTTGCGACAGGCGCGTGTTCGGCTTGACGGGTGGGAAGGACTCCCGACTGATTCTCGCGGTGCTTTGGTCCGAAGGGTTGGCTGACGACTGCGAATTCGTGACCATCGGGCCGCCCGATCTGGCCGATGTGCGGGTTGCTGCTCAGCTCGCGTCGAGGCTCGGACTCCGCCACACGAACGACTTTCCCGTCGTCGGCCACAACCGCAGCTATGGGAAGCGGGTACGTGCCTTCGTCGAGTCGACGGCGGGCATGTTGAACATTTGGGACCTGAAGGAGCGCGCCAACGGGCAACAGATCCAAGTTCGTGTCAGCGGCTTGTGCGGAGAGATCCTCAGAACCTATCGACCGATTCGAACTGGTCTGGACTCGCAAAGCGACCTCGCGAGGATGTATGCGCCTGGGAGAACATTCGGTCGCCTGGGGCTCATCCGCTCCGAGGTGGCCGACGAGTTCCATTCACTCACGCTGGATGCCCTGCTCGACGATCCGGGAAGAGATTCGTCACCGATCGATCTGCTCGACGCTTTCCACCTCAAGTACCGAGTCCGCTTCTCCCGGTTGGGACCGCTCGAGGAGCTCAATGACGAGCTCCGAGTCCTGCCCCTGTACTCGATCGACGCCATCCGTGCCGCGTTCGCACTCGGCGGAGAAGCACGCCACGCGGAACTGCTCCATTTCGAGATCATTCGGCGATGTTGTCCGCCGTTGATCGACGAGCCCTTCGCAGGTCCAGGTTGGGCAGAGGAGCTCGCCTCCGATGGTGCTGCACCAAATGGCCCCATCGCGGGTGATCAGTCGTCAGCGGCCCAGACGTCCGCCGGGAGCAAGGCGGAGCCTCTCATGGCGCGGCTCCAGGCGGCGGGCTTCGATGATCGCAGGCACGCCCTCGAGGAGGTGTTCCGCGACCGAGCCAACCCTGCATGGGACGTCATCGATCCCGAGAAGGCACTTCAGGCACTCGGTCGCTTCGGCCAGCTACGCGTGAGCGAACGACGAGAGCTCTACGGCGCGGCGACCGCGGGCCTGTGGCTGAGCCCTGCTACCTAGGACGAGGCACGTGCCTGGCGGCGTTGCTCACGCTCCGCCCGATGGACCCAGATGCGTAACGTCTGCGGGCTGATCCCCAACTCGCGTGCGACCATTGCGATCGTAAGGAACTCCGCCGAATCGTCCTGATGGAGCTCCCGTACCAACTCAACCGAACGCTCGCGTACCTCAGGAGCAAACTCGCGCTCAGTGCACGCGACAACGGCGCTGACTCGCCGTCCGTTCTTGTAGTCGGCCATGTGGTGGCGATCGGTCAAGCCTGAGCCCAGCCAGTCGAAGAAGTCATGCGTCCATCCAAAGCTCGAGATCATCGCCTCGAGCGCCGCTCTCGTCGGATACCCCTCGAGCTCACTTCCTGGTGGGGGTGGACTATCCCCACGCCGGCTTCGAAGCTCCACCACCGCACCCTCCAGCGCCGAGAGGTTGGTGTCGACGATGAGTGCAAGCGGCTCGACGTCGGCGATCTTCGAGAGCAGCATCATGTGGTCGGAGATGTGGTAGAGGATGCCGAAGCAAAAGACGACGTCACAGCCTCCGACGTCGTCGATGCACTCGAAGATGTCGCCGAGGAGGAACTCGTACTGGCGACGGGGAACGCCATGGAGCTCCATGTTCTCGTGGCTTCGGGCCACCAAGTGCGACTTGTGCTCGATACCCACGACGTGTGACGCACCGTTCTGGAGTGCTGCGAACGCGAACCGACCGTCGTGACTGGCGAGGTCGAGAACCCGTGCGCCCCTGATCAGTTCGCGGTTGGCGTGAATGAGAGCCACGTACCGGGCATTCAGCCGCTCGACCCAAGGCCCGGTCTCGCTGCCCTCGACGAACCTCGGGTACGAGTCGAAGAATCGGCTCGAGTCGAACGCACGCTCGGCCACCCGCGGATCTTAGGTTTCGGCCGTCGCCGCCGACCTCGCCGACATCCTCGTCGTGCGCCGGCGAGCCGGGTCGAGCGGTCAGTGACGGCGCCGTCGCGAACGACCCGGGCACGAACCTTCTCTATATCTATATGCACCTTTCAGGAGGATCGCCGGATTGGCCGGGTACGTACAGGTCCTACCTGATCGAGGTGGATCCCATAATCATGGGTTTACAACCCCTAGCGAACCTGGTTACATCCGGGTTGGAACAAAGGGGGGAGCGTGCCGTACGTCATGGTGCCGGTGCCGGAGGAGCATGTCCTCGAGGTCATGGGCATGGTCCTGCGGCTCGCCGCCCGCCGACCCCATGACGAGCCCCCGAGGGCATGGGACCAAGAGGGCGTCACCGAGTTCTTCGCCAAGGCGAATGAGCCCACGCGGGGCTTACTCTCCTTCCTCGCCCACCCGAAGCGAGCAGGAACCGAGTTCATCCCACCTGATATCGCCCGAGCACTCGAGCTCGAGGCGAGCGAGGTGTCGGGTCTCCTGGGGCCGCTCAACCGCGAGTTCCGTCGAGCGAACCGCGTGGCGCTGTTCGAGAGCCGGGTACATCCGGAGACGTCGCCGAGTGGTCGAACCTTGAAGCGGCGCCGGCTCATGATGAGCGAGGAGAACGCACGCATGGTGCGCGCCGCCGAGCAGGCGGTTCGCGAGGTCGAACCGGATCCGCTGGCGGGGACGACCTGATGAGTGCCTCCGACCGCGCCCGACCCCGGATCGAGCGGGCCCGGCGACGTGGAGTACGTGTTCGAGCCCCATTCGGTCAAGGTCCCGCCGCTGAGGCCGTACCTGCACGAGCTCTGGGAGCGCCGCCGCTTCGTCAGCACACTGGCCCGCACCGAGATTCAAGGCAAGCGGTCCAGCACGATGGCCGGGCAGGCCTGGGCGGTCCTCGATCCGCTGTTCCAAGCAGGGATCTACTTCCTGCTGATCGAGATCTTGCGAGGTGGCGCAGGAGGTCGAGGGACCGCGGAGCGGATGACGCTGCTCATCAGCGGCATCTTCTTGTTCACATATACACGAAGGTCGCTCGCGGACGGCGCCCGTTCTGTCGTCGGCGGTCGAGGGTTGCTCCTGAACTCCGCGTTCCCAAGGGCGCTCCTCCCGATCAGCGCGGTCTACAAGGGCTCTTGGAGCTCGCACCAGCTGGTGTCGTCTACCTCGCGATCCACGTCGCGGCGGGCCAACCGATCGGAATGGGGGTGCTGTTCCTCCCGACGTTGCTCATCCTGCAGACGACGCTCAACCTCGGGGCTGCCCTGTTGTTTGCAGCGCTCACCGTCTACATGCGTGATGTCACCCAGATTCTGGGCTACCTCCTGCGCGTTCTGTTCTTCATCACGCCCGTCTTGTGGCCCGTTTCGATTCTCCCGCCTGCGACCCGCACCGTCATGGTCTTCAATCCGTTGTTCCCTGTGTTCGCCGCCTACCAGGAGGTCGTAGCAGGCGGCGTGCCCACGACAGGTCAACTCGCCGCGTCCCTCATCTGGGCTGTGCTCTTTCTCGTGATCGGGGGCGGCCTCTTCCTCTCGCATGAACGAGCCTTCGCTCTCCACGTCTGAGACCGAACGGTCTTCCGGGCAAGTCGCGATCTCGGTGGAGAACGTCTCCGCGTCGTACCGCGTGCGCAAGGAGGTCCGGCTGACTACGTCCTGGCGCGAGGGCGTCTCCAACATGATGCAGGGCGCGAACTCGAAGCGACTGGTGCCCGCGCTGCGAGGCGTGTCAGTGGCTGTTCCGAAAGGGTCGGTGCTCGGGGTCCTCGGCCGAAACGGGGCGGGAAAGTCCACGTTGCTGCGCGCGATCGCCGGCATCATTCCGCCGACCGAGGGTCGGATCATCGTTCGCGGCGAGATCTCGGCACTTCTCTCGGCGGGGCTGGGATTCAACCGGGAATTGACGGGCCGCACGAACATCGAGCTCGGCGCGCTTGCGATGGGATTCCCGGACGAGCGGATCGACGAGCTGACCGGGTCGGTCGCCGAGTTCGCTCAACTCGGCGAATACCTCGATTTCCCGATGCGTACATATTCGACGGGCATGACGGTACGCCTCGGCTTCGCGCTCGCTGCTCACCTCGATCCGGAGATCCTGATCATCGACGAGGCCATCGCGGGAGGAGACAGCAAATTCAAGGCACGCGTCACAGCGAAATTGGCAGAGCTGTGCAACTCGGGTCGCACGATCGTCGTGGTCACCCATGCCATGGGGCAACTTAAGGCGATGGCATCCAATTGCCTGTGGCTACACCAAGGGAAGGTCGTCGAGTACGGCGAGCCCGACGACGTCATCAAGCAGTACATGCGCTTCTGTCGACTCGAAGCCAGTAGTGAGGGCCTTGATGGCGAGTAGTGCGCTCAACGTGGCGGGGAAGGGGTTCGCCAAGGATGGCTGAAGACAAGACACCGGACGGGGACACAACAAACCCGACCACCGGAGGAGGAGCGTCAATTACGAACGCCCCCTTCGCTGACGCCGACCAAGAAGAGGACGCTCTCGGCGCAGCGCCCACGGAACCAGCTGAGAAGAAGCATCGATTCCGGTTGCCTCGGAGAGGCGATCGATCGACGACGCAACTGCGCATCCCGCGTCGGGTCATCGTCATCGGCGCGGTCATTCTCGTTCCGATCCTGTTGGTCGCGTTGGCGCCGATGGTCGCAGGCGCATTCAAGAAGACGCCCCGCGACAAGTACGGGATCAGCTACGGCGGTGGCCCGATCGAGGGAACGCACTACCAGCGCATTGTGAAGCCGGGCAGCAGCCTGTTCTTCAACGGGTGGTTCGACAGCCTCTACCTGTACCCGGCCGATCAGCGGAACTACATCGTCAGCCAGGTCAAGACCCAAGGATCAACCAACAGATCCGACTCGATCGTCGCTCCATCGCGCGACCGGGTGCCGGTCACCTACCAAGTTGCCGTTTACTTCAAGCTGGACAGTGATCGTCTGCGCGACTTCCACGAGCAGTTGGGGCTGAAGTACAAGGCATATACGTCCTCGGGTTGGAACACGCTGATCCAGGACACGTTCCGGCAGCAGATCGAGAACGCGCTCCAGGCGGAGACGCGCAAGTACGACGTGGCGGACATCTACGCGAACGCGGATCTGTTGATTCAGATCCAGCAGGAGGTCCAACGGTCGCTGAAGGAGCGGCTTGTCGCAGCTCTCGGCGAGGACTACTTCTGTGGGCCGAAGTTCGTACCGGGCGGAAAATGCACGGAGCCGACGTTCATCATCAAGAACGCCGATGCGCCCAAGGACTTGGTGAAGGCGTTCCAGGACAACAGAACGTCAGAGGTCCAGATCGTCACGAAGCAGAACGAGATCCAGCAGCGTGAGGCGGAGGCGCAGGCAATCGCAGCGCTGAAGATCTCCGGCGAGGACTACGTGCTGCTGCGGGGAATCGAGTCGGGTCAGATCAAGTTCTGGGTTGTCCCAGCCAACAACGGCCTGACGCTGCCGACCGGTGGAGGCACCGCGTCCACCGACGGGGCTACGCAACCTCAAGTGCCGTCCTCGACGCCACCATCCACGACGACGCCGAGGAGGCGATAGGGCGGCCCGATATCGCCTACTGAGCTCTGAGCCGTTCCAGGCGAGCATGGAGATCCGCCTCCAGGGCTGCCTGAGCGGGATCAGACGCGAGGTTCGTGAGCTCCCATGGGTCCGTCGTGAGATCGAACAGCTGAACATAGCCGTCCGGGTACTCGATGTACTTGTGCGTCGCCGTGCGAAGACCCCAGTTGAATCCCATGTTGCTCGGGTAGCCGCCGCAATCGGCTTCGGGGCCACGTTGCGTCCGGCAGCCACGGAGGAGAACCTCCTGCGGACCTCGCGCCGGATTGCCGCCGAGGTCGGCCGCGAATGACGACCCGTCGACGAAGTGACGTGGAGGCGAGACCTTTGCCCAGTCCAGGAACGTCGGGACGAGGTCGATGTTGCTCGTGAGCCGGTCGAGGGCCCCCGGATCTACCTGCGGTCCCCGGACAAGCAGCGGTACTCGCACGGAAGGCTCGTAGAGGTCGCCCTTGCCGGTGAGGCGGTGCTCGCCGAAGGCGTAGCCGTTGTCGGACGTGAAGACCACGTAAGTGTTGTTGAGCCGGTCGGTCCGATCGAGCTCGTCCACGAGCGACGTCACCGACCGGTCGACCGCTTGAAGTGTCTGACAGGTCTCGGCCTGCAGGTTCTCGAGGGTTCTTCCGTTCTTGGGCTGCTCCGCGCTCATCCAACCGGGCTCGCTCACGGTGTCGTGGGCATTGAAATTGGGCGGCTTCGAGTAGGCCCTGCCGGCACAGCTCTGGCGGTCTTGCTCGGCGGGAACGACGCGGCTCTCGGAGTCCGTGTGAGGCGCGTTCAGGGCCAAATACACGAAAAACGGTTGGGACCGCTTCGTCGTTCTGATGAAGCGACGTGCCTTGTCGGTGAGAACGTCGGTCCGATAATCCTTCGGCGCCGAGCCGTACGACACCAGATGACCGTTCTCGTTCAGCTTGTAGTCGTAGTAGTCCTCGGCCCCGACACCGGCGACGAAATCGTCCCATCCCGGTGGCACATACGGTCCGCGTCCGAACGGGTAGCCGTTGAGGTACTTCCCGTACAGGCCGGTGCGGTACCCGCCTCGGTGGAGCATGGTCGCGATAGTTCGTTTCTCGTCGAGGTCTTTTCCGTCTCGCAGCGTCTCCACCCGCGTGTGCTGGGGGTAGCGACCCGTGAGGGTGCTGGCCCGCGACGGACAGCACTGCGGCTCGTCGACGAAGGCATTCGCGAACCGTGCCCACTCGGGAGAGCTGGCGAGCTGGGGCATCTGGCCCATCGAGTCCCAGCGCTGATCATCGGTGAGTATGAGGATGATGTTCGGCCGCGGCGCTGAGTACGCGTGGTTTGAGCGAGTACCGCTTCCCACTGTGACTGTGACCATCACGACCACGACGAGCGCGAGCCCAACACTCGTGACGGAAGACCGCGTGGACGAGTTGACCTGACGGCGGCCTCGCACGGCCGCCGACAGTAATCTCTTGGAGTGCTGGCTGGGTGACACGCCGGTTTGGGCGGATTGGCATGGTGCGCTGCAGATCCGCGGTCCGGTGTCTGCGGTGATGCCGATGTCCAGACGCTCGATCGACGCGGTTGTCGGGTGTCTACTGTTGCGCCAATGACCACGACGCGATCATGGATCGGCGTGTCCACTTTCCCTTCCACTACTCGTGGCTTGACCCCGGCGCTGCGCGGCTGATGGTGTTTCGGGTCGATGAGGCCGATAGCACGGATGGCGCGAACCCGAGTAACGCACTGGTCGACGATGTCTCGGGGGGCAAAGAAGAACGGCGTAAGCGACGCGCGAACGGAATCCTTGCGGCTTCGTTCGTGACAATCACGTTGGCGGCCGCGACGGTGCGAGCTCTGTCGCTGACAAGCGGATTGCCCTACACCACGTATGTCGACGAACCATCCCCGCTTCGGGCGGCCGCGGTGGTGATCGCCAACCGGACATGGCAGCCGGGCTCCTACAACTACCCGCCGCTGACGGCATACGCGACGGCGGCGACCAGCTTCGTGCTGAACGTCCTGCCGGGTGACAGCAACGTCAACGCTGGCGCGAAGGCAACGGTCAACCAGCCCTTCCCGTCAAGCGCGGTGAAGCACGGATCCGTCCGGTATGGGCTGATCTATTCGTCCGACCTCATCTTCGCCGGTCGTCTCGTCGTGCTCATACTCAGCGTCGGTACCGTGCTCTTGTCGGCGCTTCTGGCACTCCACCTCTGGGGGCGTCGTGCAGGGGTCATTGCGGCTCTGCTGACCGCGACGATTCCTGCGCTCCTCACACGGAGCGCGATAGTCATCGTCGATACCCCCGCCGCCTTCTTCGCGACAGCCTGCTTGTTGTGCGCTGCTTACGTGCGGAACGCGCGTCGACCAATGCTGTGGGCGCTGATGGGCGGGGCCTCGGCTGGTCTGGCAGCGGCCGCGAAGTATCCGACTGCCGTCGTTCTACTTGCAGTCGTCACGGTCATCGCATTGTCGAGCGAGAGCTCGCTCCGTCATCGGCTGGCCATGACTTGTGGCGCACTCGTCGCCTTCGCTGCCGCGATCGCGATCGCGGCACCAACCTTGCTGTTTCGTACTCGCGAGGTGCTGGACGAACTCCGCCATCAGTCCAGCATTTACGACGGCAAGGCCGGAACCACGTACTGGCATGAGCTACTGAGAGGCAACGAGGTCGGGATTCTTCTTGTCGTGGTAGCCCTGGTCGGTTGTATCGAGCTCCTTCGATCTGGACGCACGCGCACGACGATGCTCGGATTTCTGGTCTTCGCGATCGCGTTTGTTGTGCCTCTTGCCCGGCATCCGTACCAGCCGTTTCGGAACGTACTCCCGCTGCTTCCCTTTCTTGGGGTCGCTGCCTCCGTAGCCATAGTCACGGGCGTCGACGTGCTGGGAAGGGCGCTTCACATCGCGCGCCCCGCACGTGCGGGTATCACCCTGGCTATGAGCTTGTTCCTGTGCGGTGTGATGACTGCCTCAGCGTCGCGGTACTACTACGACTCCCGGATCGACATTACAGACACGCGTATCCAAACGCGTGAGTGGCTCGCAGACAGGGTTGGTCCGGATGATGACGTCCTCGTCGCGGACGAGGTTGCATTTCTACCGGACGAGCTCGCACGAATCCCAGGGCACGTCACCGTGAGATCACTGACCACAGTTCAGGATCCCATTGAGACGGCTGCATTCGAGTACGTCGTAGTCGGTGATTTCCCGTCCGCCGAGAACTGGCGTACCACGCTCAGCGATCGCCGGATAGGAGTCCAGGACGGAATCTCGCCCACATTCACGAATCCACTGTCATATCGCTTCAACCACCAGATCATCCGCGTGTTTGAAGCGAGCGGCACACGCGACATTCGCGAGTGTTTCCCGTATTGCGGATGACATCCGATTCTGCTGAGGTTGTGGGCCCGAACGGGGTAAAGACGAAACTATTCGACGAGCGGCAAGCGCGCTGGCCGCCGCCCGTGCACACGAGCGCTCGAGCCGCCTTGCTCGTCTTCATCGCTCTGCTCGTCGTCGCACTCCCGCTGCTGCTCGCTCTGAGCCGCTATCGATGGTTCTTTCACGACGAGTGGGACTACTTGGCCGGCCGTGATGGTGGGAACCTCGAGGACCTTCTCATACCGCACAACGAGCACTGGTCGACGCTGCCGATTCTGGTCTATCGGGTTCTGTTCCGATTGGTGGGACTGCGTAGCTACTTGCCGTACCAGGCAGTGCTCATCGTGCTCCACTTGACCGCCGCCGGACTCCTTCGAATGGTGATGCGCCGTGCCGGAGTTGGTCCGTGGATCGCGACTGCAGCTGCCGGGCTCCTCGTGGTCTTCGGCACCGGAGCCGAGAACATCGTCTACGCGGTCAATATGGGGTTCGCGGGTGCGCTCGTCCTCGGGCTGACTCAGCTTCTGCTCGCCGATCACGACGGCCCAGTCGATCGGCGCGACTGGTTCGGGCTGCTCGCCGGCTTCGCCGCCCTGATGTGCTCCACCGTGGCCTTGACGATGGTGGCAGTCGTCGGCTTGGCGATATTCGTGCGACGAGGGTGGCGCGTCGCCGCGCTCCATACGGTCCCGCTGGCCGTCGTCTACACGGTGTGGTTTCGCGTGATCCAGGACAGGAGGACCGCGCAGGGCGCGGGGTATCCGCATCATGACCTCAGCGGCCCCCGAGCAGTGGCTCGATTCGTGGCGACCGGCGTGGACGGGGCGTTCGATGCGTTGGGGCAACGGCGTGTAGTCGCGTGGGCCCTCGGTGCCCTCCTCGTCGTTGGACTGGTACTGGCCTGGCGCCGCCGGGACCGGTGGCAGCGACAAAGGCAACTGGCGGCTCCTGCGGCCCTGCTCGTCGGGGCCTTTCTGTCGCTCGGCCTCACAGGGATGGCGCGGGCGGCCGATTTCGGCCCGGACTTCGCCGCGCAAGGGTCGCTATCTGTACTTGTTTGCCGCGCTGGTGTTGCCCGCCCTCGCCGTGGCAGCCGATGCGGTGATTCGACGGTGGCGGGTGCTCGCGCCCGTGGTGGTTGTCGTCTTGCTCGCGGGGATCCCCGGCAACGTTGATGCGCTCCTCCAGCAGCGGCGTGCTGACAGATCGTTACAGCGCGAATACCGAAAGCTCATGCTTACGATGCCGCGCATGCCGGTCGCGCACGAGGTGCCGCGCTCGACGCGACCGGAGCAGCGATTCGCAAAGGGCGTGACGCTCGGATGGTTGCTCGACGGTGTTGCATCGGGACGCATTCCGAAGCCGGAGAGGATCACGCCGGTCGACGCCGCCACCGCCAGCCTCTACGTGGCACTGAACGCGCAACCAATGGTGTATTTCCCGGCTCCCTGCAGCAACGTGCTGACGCCCGTCCGCGTTCGACTGTCGGCGTCCCAGGTGATCCGCATCACTGGGGAAGTACGAGTCGTGTCTGTCACTCCGGCAGGGGTCAAATCACGACCGGTGACGTACGAAGCCGAGCAGGCGGTTGTCACGAACGCGGGAATAGCGCCCCGGGCACCCCGCCTCGTTGCGCTCGCCGGGCCGCTCACGTTGGAGGTCGACCCCGTCGATCCCCAGCAACCTGTTGCGGTGTGCGTACCCGATGGAACGCTCATACCCGGCGCGGCGAGCAGTCCAGATTGATCGCCAATTCGCTGCGCAGAGAACCGACACTCGAGGTCAGGTTCGCGGTCGGGCGGTACCCTACGGTCTCATGCCAACCGTCCGGCGCGGGCTACGTATCGGATTGGTCGAACCGCACCTCCGCCGATACGGCGGTATACGCCGGATGGTGGAGTTCGCGAATCGTCTGTTGGCGCGTGGTCACGACGTCGTGTTCTACCTGCCCGAACATCAGGACCTGCGCTGCTCGTGGATGCGTTGCGACGCCCGGCTCGCGCCTCTGCCAACAGGATTCGACGACGAGCTCGACATCGTCTTGTTCAACGACGAGCGTCAGTGGCACTTGCTAGACCGATTCGGGCGAGCACGGCGCACGGTCTTCTACGCGCTGCACTACGCCCGGCTCTACGCGAAGGCCGGAAGCTGGGAGAGCATCCGGGCGCCCGTCGATCTGCAGCTTGCGAACAGCAACTGGACGGCGGACCAGATCTGTGCGGAGACCGGTCACCGTCCCGTCGTGCAGCTCGGAGGGGTCGACCGCGACGTGTTCCGGCCCTACCGCGGTCGGAAGCGGTATCCCGTGCTCTGCCCGGGGGGCGACGGTCGGCCATGGAAGGGCACGGAGACGATTCTCGCCGCCGGACGGCTCCTCGGCCTGCCAATCGCGCGTTACGCCGAGAAGGATCTGGACCAGCCCGCCCTCGGCCGTGAATACGACGCGTCTCGTGTCTTCGTCGTGGGGAGCTGGTTCGAAGGGTTCGGCCAGCCGGGGCTGGAGGCGTTGGCATGCGGCGTGCCCCTGGTGACGACCGACAACGGCGGCTGCCGCGAATATGCGGCCGACGGGGAGACTGCGCTCGTCGTCCCGCCCCGGGACCCCGAAGCCATGGCGGCCGCGATCGCGACGCTCCTCGACGAGCCCGAACTGGGCACCAAGCTCGCGGCGAACGGGCTCGATGTCGTTGGGCGTACTTTCGATTGGGAGCATCGGACCGACGAGTTTCAGGAGGTCTTGGACGGTGTGAGCGCCGGGCCGGCGTTTGCTGCACCCCGGGTCCGTCGGGAACCGGCAACCGATCTTGAGATCTCGGTCGTCGTCCTCGCGTGGACAATCTCGACTACACACAACACTTCGTGGAAACGGCGCGCAGGTTCACCGATGTCGACTACGAGCTCATCATCGTCGACAACGGCTCGGGGTGGGAGGCGGCGAGCTACGCACACGCCGCCGCGGATCGCGCGATCCTGAATGAGCACAATTTGGGGTTCGCTCGCGGCATGAATCAGGGTCTCGGCGCCGCCCACGGCAAATACATCGCCTTCTGCAACAACGACACCGTGCTCCCCGAACGATGGGCGAGCACGCTGCTCGAGACCGCCGAAGCGCACCCAGCCGCAGGCATCGTCGTGCCAGCGCTCACGGCCGCGCGCGGCTCAGTCACCGTCCGCTCGGAGCCGGGAGACGTCGTGGAGACGCTGCCTCCGTTCTCGGCTCCGCCGGGCGCAGTGGTGTATGTCATGCGGACCAATCTCGTTCGCCAGCTAGGAGCCTGGGACGAGGGATACGAGATCGCGAGCGGAGAAGACCTCGATCTGGCCTTCACCGTCTGGGTGAACGACCTCGACATCGTCTACGACCAGCGGGTGCTGGTCGATCATGTGGGCAAGGGGTCAGCGTCGCGCCTCGAGGACTGGAACTCATTGTGGGAGCGGAACCGCCGGCGGTTCTTCGCAAAATGGAAAGGTGACGCCGGAATACCCCGACTCGCGACCTGCGATCCAGAGCGGTTTGCCCGTAACCGTGCGACTTCCCGCGCCGTCGCCGGGTGGATGGAGCGGTACTTCGCGGCGCGCGACCGGCCCGGGAACACCGCCACGCGTTGGCGGCGCCGAGTAGGCCGCCGGGCGAGCGGGGCACGGAACGCCCTCGGGCAGCGTGCCTCGTGGGCGGGCCGAGCGGTCTGGCGCGGGGCCCGCCGGCACCTACCACCGGGAGCCGCTCGCATCGTGCGCGATTTCGGCAAAGGCGTCCAACGCACGCTCGTGTCCCACGATTATCGTGGCGGCGGTGTCACTGATCGTGAGTCAACCCGACGGCGCTGAACGCGACCACACTGATCTTCCGCGTCCGACGTTCATCATCATCGGAGCCCAAAAGAGCGCTACGCGGTGGTTGCGTCAGAACCTCGGCGAACACCCCGAGATCTTCACCTCGCCGTACGAGATCGGGTTTTTCAACTCTCGGAAGCGCTTCGGATCCCTCGGTGTCGACTGGTACCGCGCGACAGTTCGCAGGATGGAACGGCGAACCGATCGTCGGTGAAGCGACGCCGGGATACATGATGTGGCGACACGAACCGTCCGTAGTCGCGAAACGAATCAACGACACAATCCCGAACGTGCGCCTCATTGCGATACTGCGCAACCCGGTAGACCGCGCCAACTCCGCGCTCGTCCACCACATCAAACACGAGCGGCTCCACCCGCGCTCGAGCTTGGTCGACCGGGCTCGGGAGCGGCCACCCGAGAGCGATCGGCTCGGGCTCGTCGCCGGCGGCTGGTACGCCGCGAGCCTCAAGCCGTATCAGAGCCTCTTCGGAGAACGGCTCTGCGTGATGCTGCACGACGACATACACGACGATCCCGGGACGGCGTACGAAACCGCGCTCCGCCATGTCGGTGCGTCACCCGGCTTCGTCCCGCCGAACCTCCATGATCTCGTGTTCAGCAACCAGCAGGGGGAGTCATCGCAGTGGAAGCGCGACGTCTCGCCAGCCGATCGTGAGGCGCTCCACGAGTACTTCCGGGACGACCTGCGCGAGCTCGAGCAGATGATCGGGCGCGACCTCTCGATCTGGGAGCCGGCGCTGTCGCGTGCGTGACGCCGGCGGGTATCGTCTGCCGTCCGATAGCCGCCTCGCCACAGGGGAACATGCCGAGTTCCGAAGTCCCGCTCCCGACATTCCTCATCATCGGAGCGCAGAAAAGCGGCACTCGCTGGCTGCGGGTCAACCTCGGTCAACATCCCGACGTGTACGCCGCTCCTACCGAGACGATGTTCTTCCATTCTCCGGAACGGTTCGAGGTCCTCGGGTTGGACTGGTACCGGGACCAGTTCTGGGGCTGGGAAGGCCAGCCGATCGTCGGTGAGGCCACGCCCGGGTACATGATGTGGCGCCACCGCCCGCGGCGGGTAGCGGAACGAATTGCGCAGGTCGTGCCCGACGTGCGGCTCATTGCGATCCTGCGCAATCCGGTCGACCGGGCACAGTCGGCGCTCGTCCACAGCGTGACGTTCGGCAAGCTCCCGCCCGACTCCAACCTGCTCGAGGCCATCTCCCAGAGGCCGCCGGAACATGATCCGCTCGGTCTGGTCTCCGGGGGCTGGTACGCGGCCAGCTTGAAGCCTTACCGGCAGCTCTTCGGCGATCAGCTCCTCGTGCTCCTGCAC
This sequence comes from uncultured Actinomycetes bacterium, assembly GCA_963781425.1. Lineage (GTDB taxonomy): Bacteria > Actinomycetota > Acidimicrobiia > IMCC26256 > PALSA-610 > DASQHW01. Next base: position 52,490 of record CAWAGX010000012.1, read on the forward strand.
GACGACATCCAGGCAGATCCGGCTCGCGTCTACCGGCGAGCTCTGGTTCACATCGGCGCCGACCTCGACTTCGTCCCGAGCGACCTCGAAGAAGTGCTCTTCAGCAACCAGCGGCCGCGCCCCTCGGAGTCGTCGGAGGGGGCGGACGGGCGTCGTGAGCTCTCCGAGGAGGAGCGACAGCGAGTCTTTGCGTACTTCCGCGCCGACGTCGAGAAACTTGAGCCGATGATCGGCCGAGACCTTTCGATGTGGGATCCTGGTGGGTCGTACTCGGTGGAGTTTTCGATCGACCCCTGGAAAGAACGTGCGGGTCGCGGTGCGGCGGGCACCCCGATCGACGTCGTTCGCTGCTACGAACAGACAGCCGACTGGACCGAGCTGCTGGTCGACAACGTATCTGCTTCGCAGTACGCGCTTCCGACTCCCTGCGTGGATTGGAACGTCCGCGATCTTCTCAACCGGATCGTCTCGCTGCCATCTATGAGCGGGCGGTCCTACGGAACCAGTCTCCTCTTCCGAGCATCCATGACTGGATCGCGGAGACAGTTGTCGCGGCACATAACAATGTGGCTGGCATCGAGAGTGCCCTGCGCACACGAGACAGGGGCGGATCTCCCCGTCAAACTGGTGTCCGTTGCCGACTGGGATCAATCAATGCACCCCGCGTGACTAGGCCGATCGCGCGCGCCAGACCGGGCGATTGTGTAGCTCGAATTGTGATACGCCTATAGTAGGCCCAGGAGTTATATGTCCGCTGAAGTGGTTCAGACGACTAACCCGGTCGAGGGGGTAGATGAAGACGAGCTGTGGGTGGTGTGCGCCCGTTTGTGGCAAGGCTGTGCCGCCGGCGCATTGAAGCGGAATGCCCTACAGGTCAGGGTTCAAGCCGGCGCAGCATTTCCGTGGGGTATAGCCGACCGGCGGCGCCGGCTGGCCGCGTATTATCGAGGTGCTACAGGAAGGGCGGGCATTGGGCAGACCACCGACGCTCGCGGCGGTTGAAGACTTGCTCCCCCGTAGCCTGGCTTCAGGCGGCACTTGTCCCGGGTGGAAAATAAGCTGCCATACGCCCCTGATCGGGTCATCAGTAACCAGCGTCACTCGTCGGGTAGTGACCTTGTCAGCCAGGACCAAGGTGTATTCCCGACCGGCTTCCATGGTGATCACGTCACCGGCCAATTGCTCCTCGGAGCTAATGGTCACTTCACCTGACATTTTCGGCTGGCTGGCTGCCGTTTCCTGGTCCAGGCGAAGGCTGTACTGGACCCAACAAAAATGCACACCATCCCGTAAGACTTCACCGGCGCCGGCGTAGTGTTCCAGTTGCATGGCTAACTCCTGTCATCCGGATGGCCACCGCGTCAGCCGCTCCAACTCGGCCTGGATCGCCGCGGCCTGCTCGGGCTGGCCATTCCGCTCATACGCCCGGCCCAACTGGGCGTACAAATCGCGGATATAGGCTTCGAGCTCCGCCGGCAGCGGTGAGCCTGCCGCGCCAGGTCTCGCGCCTGCTCCAGATGCGCCCGCGCCTCCTGGGCCGCAGACAACCGCAGCGCCTCCCGGCTGGCGGACAGGCTATGACGAAAAGCGGCCTGGGGCTGTCCGGCCACCAAGGCATGGTACGCCAACACCGCCGCCGGCTCCCCGGCCGCGGTCAGCACCTCCAGCGCCCGCAGGTGAAACAGCCGCCGCCGCGCGTCTCCGGCCTCTGTGTAGACCACATCGCGGACCATATCATTGACGAAGGAATATCCGCCGGCGCCATCTGGCTGGGCCACCTCCAACAACATCCGACCGCTGAGCAACTCGTCCAGCGCCGGCAAACCCACGGCTTCGGCCAGGTTGGCGACCGCCCCCAGCCACTCAAACGTCAGGTCGTGTTCCAGCACCGCCCCGGCCACCAACAGGGCCGACGCATTCGGGCTCAGCCGATCCAGCCGCGCCCGGATCACCGCCCGCACCGTCGAGGGCACCAGCGCCGCCCGCCCCAGATCATGCTGGGCATCCACCTCAAAAGCCCAGCCGCCAGCCGCCCGTCGCCGTGGGTGCAGCACGCCTCGCTCAAGAAGTCTCTGAGGGTCTCCTTCAAATAGAACGGCTGCCCGCGCGTCTCGTCGTACACCCATCGCGCAAAGTCGTCGGCCGGGGGCGCCAGGATGGAGCGCACGAACTGCCGCGTGGCTTCTTCCCTAAGGGCCCCAACGGCAGGTGATACGGCTCCAACTCACGCTCCACCTGTGCCAGCCAATCGCTCAGGCTTGGCGGTTGGCGTTGGCCGACGGCTGCAAAGCTTCCGCACGCACGCCCAGCAACAGCAACACCCGCGCCCCGCTCGTGCGCCAACGCCGGGCGGCATATTGCAGCCCTTCCAACGTCGCGCTATCCGCCCACTGCAGATCATCCATGAACCGTACCAGCGGGGCTGCTCCGGCCAGCATAGCATCAGCCGCACCAAGGGTTCGAAGAGTTGCGTTTGTTCGGCGGCCAAATCGGCCGGGCGGGAGACAAACCGGGATCGTGCTCGCGCAATTGGGGCAGCAATGGCGGAGTGGGGCCATCCAGGGGGCCTCCGGTAAATCTTTCCGCTCACCGGGCTGGTTCAGCCGCGATCGCAACGCCTCTACCAACGGCTGAAAGGCCATAAGGCTGCCGCTCTCAAACGCGCGGGCCTGGATCACCTCAGCGCCTTCCGCCCGGCAGCATGACAAAAACTCTGCCGCCAGCCGCGTCTTGCCGATGCCGGCCTCCCCATGCAGAGTAACCATTTGCGGTTGACCCTGCACGGCCCGGCCATAGCGGTCGACCAACGCTTGTAGCTCGGCCGGGCGGCCGGCAAACAAGCTCCCAGAAAGACGGCAGGCGTGACAGATCGGGTCGCCGGTGGGCTAGTGCGTGCTCCGGGCGGATATGCACGGCCATAGCTTCCGTATCCGGCTCCGGCTCTGCTTGCAATTCCGCCGCCAAAATGGCCCGGCAAGCGGCGTAGGTTTCAGGGCCTGCCCGCGTTCCCCGGCTGCGAAGTGGGCGCGCATCTTGCGCCGGTAAGCCCGTTCGTTCAGAGCATCCAGCCTGATCCAGCGTGCCGCGGTTTCCGCCGCGCTGGCAAATTCGCCGCTGGCAAACTGGATTTCGGCCAGCCGATCGAGGATCAGGCCCAGCCGGCTGCGCCAGACTTCGCGTTGGACCCCCACCCAATCGTCGAATCCGGGGCATCGCCCAGCGAAAACCCCTCAAGAAAATCGCCCCGGTAGCAATCCACCGCGGCTTGGAGCATGGGCCGACTGGCCGAACCTTCCGGCGCCGCCCGGCCGGAGCGATCCGCGCGAGCCAGGTCGTAAGCTCGTTCAACCGTCTGGAGATCCAGATCCAGGCCGGCCTCAGGGTTAAGCGCCAGCGCGCCATAAGTGACCGTAATGTAGGTGGTTGTCGCCCGGCCGCTGGCCTGGCGCAGGGTCGTTTGCAGATGACCCAGGGTGTTGCGGAGAGAGGCGTGGCTGCGTTCTGGGCTGACGTCCGGCCACAACAGGGCCGCCAGGTGCTCGCGCTGTTGCTCGCCGGCCTCGGCCGCCAGATAGGCCAGCAGTGCCAGTGTTTTGCGCGTGGGGAATTTCAGGGCTCGTTTACCCAGGTGGGCTGCGGGTGCCCCCAGCAAGGCCAGATGCAATTGTGACGATGGGGCAGGACATCGGCGCGTTCTTTGTGACGCTGTTGAGACTCGCGATAATTATACTCGTCTCAAAGGGTCAAGTAATGGAGTACATATGCCTTTGACGGCGCAGACCAGTTGAGGCGCTCGGCGGTACACCACCCGACTCGGAGTTGGAGGTAGTTTCAATGCCTGGCATTGTTCTAACATTCCCGATCCTGCCCGGCAAGTCGAAGCCTGGCGGCGGTTTTGCCAGGAGATGGCCGGCTCGCGCTCGATCCCGTACGAGACCTCGCGCCGCCGGCTAGGCATCACGCGCGAAAGGATGGCGCTGGTGGAAAATGGCTTTGGCGCGGCATCCGTGACCACCTTTGAAGCGGAAAATATCGGCCGAACGCTGGGCCAGATCATGACTTCGAAGCTGCCGTTTGATGGCTGGTTTCGGGAGCGGTTGGAAGCGCTGCACGGGGTCAACCTGACCGGCTTCAGCTATTCGCGCAGCCGGCGCCCGACCGCTGTGCCCATAGAGCTGCTGTTCGAGTGGCGTTGCCCGACAGCTGGAGCATTTGAACGGCGCGTCGCTATTACGCGGCCTGCCTGCCGGGCCACCCTGTCATCGCAAATGGACCAATCCCGGCCTTCAAAGAGTGGGCAAGGCCAGTTGGTTGGTAACACTCTCGGCCAGCCGGCGGGGAAGTTCGGCCGGCTCATGGGCACGCTTCAGGAAAAGTATGGCTACAACCGCGAGCGCGCTGCCAAGGAGCTTAAGCGGCGGATGGGCAAACACGCGGCCACCCGGTAAGTCAAAGGCAAGATTTGGCCAGCGGACTGGCCACCTTCGATCAGGAGAGAGACGATGACGAATTATCAACAGGTCAGTACCACTCAGCAGGAATCAGGCGCCGGGCATCGCCTTTTCACCTTTCAGGCCACTCAATTGATCTGGCTGTTTCTGGGCCTGCTCGAAAGCCTATTCGCGCTGCGCATTCTGCTCAAGCTGATGGCCGCTAACCCGGCGAACCCATTCGCGAGCCTGCTGTACAGCTTCACGGGCGTGTTCCTGGTCCCCTTCGCCGGCCTGACCGTGATTCCGGCGGTGGGCGGCATGGTGTTAGAAATTTCTACAGTAATCGCCATGGTGGTCTATGCCTTGCTCGGTTGGCTGCTCGAACGGATCGTCTGGGTCATATTTTATCGCCCGTATGCCGCCGTGGCCGTCACGAAACGACGATCACCGATCAACGGACGCCATAACATTAGCTTGATCGGTGGGGAAAACGCCTTACGGCGAGCAGTCCGACCCGCCTGGCGCAGGGCCGGAACCAGATGGCCGCAGGAGCTGACCCAATGCTAACTCGAATGATCGACCTACTGCGGCGATTGGCTCGTCTGGCAACAACAACGTCTGACGAGTTTGAAGCAGGCCGGCGTTTATCTGGGCCACCTGAGAGATTGACGGATCAAGGAGGTCGTGACATGGCTCTGAAACTTAACAAGAGCATCGGCTCGCTGCTGCTGGTCATCTGGCTCATATCTCATCGGCCTGACGACCTTCTTTCCAGTGCTGGGCGCCTGGCCCGTCTGGCGATAGTCGCCATCGCCGCGGGGGTCTTCATCGCCGTCGGCCGCTGAGGTCAACGGCCCAATCGGAAGCTCAAATCACAAGCATCACGCCGCAACACCGGCACCCTATGTATCCGAGACAATAGACAGGAGAGAACAGAATGGTTAACTTCATCGTTTGGCTCGTCGTCGGGGGCATCATTGGCTGGGTCGCCAGCCGGTTGACCGGGCAGAAAGAGGGTCTGCTGCTCGATATCGTGGTGGGCATCGTCGGCGCGTTTATCGCCGGCTGGATCCTGACGCCGCTGCTGCACATCGGCACCATCAACCAGAACAACTTCAGCATGCCGGCCTTGACTGGTGTCGCTGCTGGGCGCCATCATCCTGCTGGTCGCCCTGAGCGTTTTTCGCCGCGGCGGCATGCGCCTGCGCTAACCGTGCTGCGCCTAGTCCGGCCAATCTGCCGAGCCGTCTGCCCAGGGCTGACCTCGACGGATTGGACAACACACTCGAGTCCTGGAAACAAGGAGATACATGACTGATGATCCGCAAATCAATCAAGTAGCGGTAGATCGCCGCGAAGAAACGGTCGTCACGGCCCAGCCGGGCTACACGACGACTGAGCAATCGGTGCGCGACGTGGCGGCCGAGCGGCGGATGAACGTCTTCCAGGTCACCCGTATCATTTGGAGCATCCTGGCCTTGCTGGAAATCATGCTGGGCTTGCGCTTCATGCTCAAGCTGATGGGCGCGAATGCCGCCAGCGGTTTCGGCAGTTCGTCTATAGCACCACCGGCCTGTTCGTGAAACCTTTCGCCAACCTGGTCTCGACCTGGACCTGGAGCCTCCATCCTGGAAGTGAACACCCTGGTGGCGATGGCGATCTACGCCCTGGTGTTTTGGGCCGTCGTGCGCGTGGTGGCCATGGTCATGGACCGGAGTGGTGTCCGCACCGTGACGCGCTCGACGCGCGAGCAGACCGCCGGCGGCCCCGGCAATGAAATCACCACCCACACCACCACCAATGGCTAGTCGCCGCGCCGCTGCGGCGCGGGACGGCGACACCGGCATTGGTTTAGTTATCACCGAAATTAGGAGACGACTCAATGGACAACTACGACGATGAGCACGAACATGACGAGCTGAATGTGCAGGCGGCCCTGGGCTTCCTGGCCGGCATTCTGATTGGCGGCCTGGCGGGCGCCGGGACGATGCTGCTGTTGGCGCCACAGTCCGGCAAGCGGACCCGCGCACAAATCCGGCACAAGGGCCTGGAGCTGCGCGATCAGGCGACCGACACCATCCAAGAGGCCATGACAGAGGCCCGCGACGACCGGCGAGCACCTCACGGCCCGGGTCCAGAAGCAGGCGGACAAAATCCAAAAGCAGGCCGACAAGCTCCAGCAGCGCGGCCAGGAAGCCATCGACGCGCAAAAAGAGCGCTGGTCGCCCGTGGTCGAAGCCGGGCAAAAGGCGGTCAATGGTAAGTAAGCCGCCCTGCCAGTGATTGGCTGCGGCTGAGCACAAAACAGTTTCAGCGGTGCCCCGCGCTGGCCGATAGTCAGCGGCCAGCGCGGGAGCGGCGCCGTTTGTCGCTTGAAGTCCTTCGTTGTCGCGCCCACCTTGGTGAGGCCCGCCCACCATGCGAATAAGAAGTCAGCTAACCTGTTCGCAATTCGCAGAGGCAAGGTGGCCATGGCTTGGGCTGGAAGGTAGCGGGTTACCTTTGGCGGCGGGATCACTGGCGGCTGTGTTGGATCCGCCCCCGGCGGAATGGGACCTCGTGGCGATTGACGAGCCTTGACGCTCGCCACCGATTAGCAGCCCCAAGTGCCTGCCACAGAACCCGGCCGGCCGGTTGGTTGATAACGGGGAAAAAGGAGTTCCAATGAGCGAAGCAGTGAAGCCAATGCTGTGCCAGTCAGGCGGTTGAAGACCACGCACTTCATGAAGCGGGTCACCAGCTATGCTCTTCTGGCGCTGGTCTTCTTTCTGCTGGGCTTCGTCCCGACGTGGGTCAAGTCGTTTGACACTTCCACCAGGCTAGTCGAGGCCGGCAACCAGCTGAGCTTCGCCCGGATGCAGAATAGCCTGGGCTCCGCCGTCATCGACGTACAGCGAGGCAATTATGCGCCCGCCTTGCAATCCGCCAGCGGCTTTTTTACGGCGTTGCGCGCAGAAACCGATCGCGGGAATGGTTCGGCCCATCTTCGCCGGCACAAATCGTGAGCCTGCAGCCGCTGATTGCGCAGCGCGATGAGATTATCGCGCTGCTGGCCCGGAGCGATCCGGCCGCCGGAGCTCGGCTGTCCGATCTCTATACCTCCTATCGTCAGATTATAACGATTGAGGTCGCACATACCCGCATCATCGGCTGGCTGGCCAGCTTGCTCATGGGGCCGCGCGAAGATCTACTGCTTGATATCGTTATCGGCATCGTAGGCGCATTCCTGGCCGGTCGGCGTGGTGACCCCGCTGCCGGGGATCAGCACGCTCAACCCAGGCAACGGCAGTTTGCCGGCTTTGATGGTGTCGCTGCTGGGCGCCCTGGCGCTGCTGCCCGGCGTCAGGTTCTGTCGGAGCCCGCACCAGGCTTGGCTTTCTGCTTGTCCGGCGGACACCGCGCCTGATTGTCTGCCGGACAGAGCCCACGCAATAACTCGCTCGCAATCGGAAGAGATGAACCAATGCGTAACCAAGTGAAGCGGGAACGCCGATGGTGGACAAGCCCGCGGCCACACCGATCGCAGCGGTGGCCAAAGAAGCAGTTGCCAAAGAGATCGTGCCCCAGCACGTCCGCCGCTGGCGGGCCAGGCTGTTTCAGGTGTACCTGGTCGCCGCCACCGTGGCCTTTGGGGTTCTCGTGGTGCTGGCCAGTCTGTTCAACTACTTCCCCATCGATTTGAGCATTACCCGCGGCGTCCAAACGCTTAGCGCCGCCTGGTTCGCCAGCTTGATGTGGGCGGTGAGCCTGCCGGGCTATGCGCCCCAGTCGTGGCTGCTGGTCGGCGCCGTCGTCCTGCTGCTGTTTGTCCTCGGCTTGCGGTGGGAAGCCATCCCGGCGCTCGTCGCGGCCACGGGCGCCACCGGCCTGGGCGCCCTGATCAAGCTCGTGGTGCGCCGCCCGCGCCCGGGCGCCAATTTGGTCAACGTGGTTCAACAGCTCAACGACCCCAGCTTTCCGAGTGGGCACGTGTTGTTCTACACCGCGTTTTTCGGTTTTCTCATCTTTCTGGCGTATACGCTGCTGAAGCCGTCCTGGGCGCGCACGGTCACCTTTGTGATCTTGGGCAGCCTGGTGGCGCTCATTGGCCTGTCGCGCATTTATGTTGGCGACCACTGGGCCAGTGATGTGATTGGCGCCTATCTGCTCGGCAGCCTGTGGCTGGCCTTGACCGTCGCTGTTTATGCGCTGGGGCAAAACGCGCTTCTTTGTCCGGCAGCCCTTGGCCGCTGACCAGCCCGACCCGAGCGCCGTGCGCCGCCCCGCTGGGGGCTGACCGGCCGGGCCCATCTGGGCCGCCCGAACTGGGCGCGCCCGCGAACCGTGAAGTTCTACGAGGAAGTCGATGTATGGCATCTGAAACGAAACAAACCAAGCGAGCCGCGAAAACCCTGCACCGGCTGCAGGCCGAGCAGATGCACGGCGCGCATCAGATCAGAAACCTGCGCAGCAAACTCGAGAAACGCAGCCGCCAGTTGCAGGCGATCGAAGCCAAAATGGCCAGGCTTGAGCACCAGGCCTATGGGCCCGGCCCGGACGGTCAGCCCGTGGACGCCAGTCCTAAAACGCTGCGCCCGGCGCGTCTCATCATTAATCCCAATTCCGGCTCGTTTGCGAACCAGGCCGAAACCCCCGAGAAACTGGTGGCGCTGCTGCGCACGCACGGCATCCAGGCCGAGGTCTATCTGAAGACTTCCAG
>CAWAGX010000013.1:0-46413 GCA_963781425.1 uncultured Actinomycetes bacterium
GCTCGGCTTTGACGCCGGTCGCGGCGAAAGCAGGCGCCGCGAACACCGTCATCACGGCGACGATGCCGAGGGCTACCACCAATGCACGGATGCGATTTCGCACCGCTCCTCCTGAGTAGGTCAACCGGAGATGATGAAGGCGAGAACGAAGCCGAAGAGCGCGAGCGCCTCGGTGAACGCGATACCGAGGAACATCGTGGTTCGCACGGTGCCGGCCGACTCGGGCTGGCGCGCCATCGCCGTGATCGCGTTACCGACCACGAGACCGATGCCGATGCCGGGGCCGATGGCGGCGCCGCCGTAGACGATGCCTCGCCCGATTGCGGTCAGCCCCTTGGTCGGGTCGGCGGCCGCCTGGGCCAGGAGGAGATGGAGCAGAGCCACGTGGGTTCTCCTTGTTCTGTCAGTGCTCGGGATGCATGGCACCGCCGATGTACACGGCGGTGAGGATCGTGAAGATGAATGCCTGAAGGAAGCTGACGAGGATCTCGAAGCCGGTCATAGCGACGAGCAATCCGAACGAGAACGGCGCGATGACGGCTTGGATCTGCCAGCCCCAGAGCGCCGCGGTCAGACGCCGCGAACGTCACGAGGATCAAGTGACCGGCGAGCATGTTGGCGAAAAGACGGACCATCAGCGAGAAGGGCCGAACGAGGAACGTCGAGATGAACTCGATCGGCACGACGAGAATCAACAAAGCCGTTGGTACGCCGGGCGGGATGAGCGCACCCTTGAAGTAGTGGAACGCGCCCTGCCGCTTGATACCGATGAAGATGAAGAACACCCATGTCGCGAGTGCGAGCACCATCGGCATGGCAAAGCGCGCGTTGGCGGGGAACTGTACCGCCGGGATGATCTCGGTGATGTTGCTGAAGAAGATGAAGAAGAACATCGTCGTGAGGTACGGAAGCCAGTACAGACCGTCGACGCCCATCGTCTGCATGATGATCTGGTTGCGTACGAAGCCGACGCCCGACTCGGCCGTGTTCTGCATGAGGCCGGCCGGCACGAGTGCATCCTTGCGACGCGTCCCAGCCAGAACAGCACGATCGTGGCGATCGTCGCGAACCCGTAGATGACGATCGTCTTGTTGATGCCGAGTGGACCGTTGCCCCAGATCGTGACGTGACTGATCGGGGGGACGTCAACCGCGAGCAAGGTGTTCATTTCTCTCCGGAAGGGCCGGGCCGGGCCGGACGCAACCCCGGCGCGGCGAGCGTGAGGCTCACGTATTTCATCTCCCAGAACAAGAGCCCGAGTTGGGTGCCGACGAGAACGAAGCCGAGCGTCGGCAGGTCGATCCAGCTGCGGTGACGCAGTAGCACGAGTGCCACCACGACGACACCGAGGCGCACGATGTACCCGCCGAGTGCCGCGATGCCGATCGCGGTCGGTCCGCTCCGCGCGGCGTGCGTCATGATCGCCGCCGCCGCGAGGAAGTTCAGCAGCACGATGCCGACCGCGACACCGGCGCTCGCCGCACCGTTCCAGCCGCGGACGAGCCCGGCTACGAGCACGATCGCCGGCGCGATGACGGCGCCGTGGCGCACGATGTCGAGCGCGACCTCGCGCTCACTTGTTCGGGTTGCGCGTCCAAGGCTTCCCCTCCTCTTCGCGTGCGACATCGGCGTGATAGCGGTAATAGGCACTCACGCCCAGGCCGGTCACAGCGAGCAGGCCGAGCACGACGGTGAACAGTGGTCGAGTCCCGATGCTGTTGTCGAGCCAGAGGCCGAAGAGGACAAAGATGACGATGGTGCCGGCGAGCTGTACTGAGTACGCGAGTGCATCCGAGAACCCCTGCCAGATCTTGCGGCTCTCGCGGTCTTCCTCTGCCGGGATCAACCGGAAGCTCCCCCTGAGCGGCCCCGGGCACGTCACCCGGAGCGCTTGTGAATGATTTCCCAATCTATTGGGAGCGTCAACCATCCGTCAAACCGAGCCCCGATCCACCGGACTACCTGCGACGTAACTGGGTCGCGCTCGCTGCGGGCCGGGATACCCGGCCCGCGGACGCTCGCCGCTCCCGCCAGTTCGCTACGCGTGCCTCCGGCGCTCTGCTCACCGCCCCCGTGCGACGACGCGACCGGAATCACGCTCTTTGGCGGCGGCGTTCCTCGAGGTCGACGACGTCGTCGTCGTCGGGATGCGACGACGGGTGCCGGGCCCGTTCGGACCGCTCGCGACGTAACCGGAACCCGGGGTGGAACCACGCGAACAGCAACAGTGCCATCGCGGCGACCACGAACGGCACGAGCGCGTTGCCCTCGTTGGTGTAGGTCGGCAAGAGGGCGACGCCCGACAACAGCGCGGTCCATGCCCAGAGGATCACCACCGTGCGGCGCGGTCCGTGACCGAGGCGCATGAGCCGGTGGTGCAAGTGTCCGGCGTCGGCCTGATGCCAGTGCTGGCGATGCACGAGGCGGCGAACGAACGAGAACAGTGTGTCGACGATCGGCACACCGAGAATCACCACGGGGATCAACAGCGGACCGAAGAAGAAGAACGTGTTGCCCGAGAACCCACCCTCGGTTCGGCCACCGATCGTGATCGTCGGCACCGCGAGCAAGATCCCGAGGAAGAGCGCACCCGCATCACCCATGATGATGCGCGACTTCCAGTTGAACGGCAGGAACCCGACGCAGACACCGACCGCGATGATCGCGACGAGCGGCCCGATGTTGCCGGAGTCGAGCGCGTGCGCCTCCGTGAGCCGATCCGCGAAGAGGAAGAGTGCGCCACCCGCGATCGCGACGATGCCGGCGGCCAGGCCGTCGAGGCCGTCGATCAGGTTGATGGCGTTCGTCATCAGCACCACCCACACCGCGGTGACGAGCGGCGCCCAATCGGAGCCGAGCACGACGGTGTCCGTGTGGAGAAAGTGGAACGGCATGCGGAAGAAGAACATCGTCACACCGCACAACGCGAGGAGGCTGGCCGCGAGCACCTGGCCGGCAACCTTGGCGGGCGGTGACACGTCGATCAGGTCGTCGAGCGCGCCGACGACGAACATCACGCCGGCACCCAAGAGCACCCCGAACGGCTCAGTGTTGAGGGAGCCGGGGCCGGCCTGGAACACGTCCTTGAACTCCGACAAGCGCGACGCGACCGCCATCGCGACCAGGAAGCCGATGAACATCGCCGCCCCGCCCAGTGTCGGCACCGGTCTGGTGTGCACGTGGCGGGCATCGGTCGACGGCTGCACGACCGCCCCGCACCGAATGGCGAGCTTCCGGACGATCGGAGTCGCGACCAACGTCGCGCCGAGCGCGACCACAAGGACGATTGCGTACGAGGACGCGATCGGGAAGGTCACGCGTCCGGGTACGGCGTGAACTTGGCGCACAGGCGATTGGCCTGCTCGCGCACGTCGGCCGTGGTGCCCTCGTCGTCGATCGCGCCGAGCACACGGCCGATCAACGACGCGACCTCGCGCATCTGCTCGGGACCCATGCCGGCGGTCGTGCACGACGCCGTGCCGAGCCGCAGGCCGCTCGTGACGAACGGCTTCTCCGGATCGTTGGGGATCGCGTTCTTGTTGACCGTGATGCCGGCCCGGTCGAGTGCCTCCTGGGCCGCCTTTCCGGTCACACCGAACGGCCGCAGATCGACGAGCATGAGATGGTTGTCGGTCCCGCCCGAGACGATGCGAAAGCCCTCCTCGGCGAGCGCGGCCGCGAGCGCGCGGGCGTTCACGACGATCTCTGCCGCGTACTGCGCGAACGACGGCTGGCTCGCCTCGTGGAACGCGACCGCCTTCGCCGCGATCACGTGCATGAGCGGGCCACCCTGCAGCCCCGGGAACACCGCCTTGTCGATGGCAGGTCCGTACTCGTTGCGGCACACGATGGCGCCCCCGCGTGGGCCTCGCAACGTTTTGTGCGTGGTGAACGTCACGATGTCGGCGTACGGCACCGGCGAAGGATGCGCACCGCCTGCGACCAGCCCTGCGATGTGCGCGGCATCGACGAGCAGCATCGCACCGACCTGGTCGGCGATCCGCGGAACGCCTCGAAATCGATCGTGCGCGGGTACGCGGTCGCCCCGGCGATGATGAGGCGCGGACGCTCGCGCACCGCCAGGTCGCGGATCACGTCGTAGTCGAGCACCTCGGTGTCGTCATCGACACCGTACGCGACGAAGTCGTACAGGCGGCCGCTGAAGTTCACCGGCGACCCGTGGGTCAGGTGGCCGCCCTGGTCGAGCCGCATCCCCATGACCTTGTCGCCCGGGTCGAGCACGGCCATGTACGCGGCCTGGTTCGCGTTCGCGCCCGAGTGCGGCTGCACATTCGCGAACTCGGCGCCGAAGAGCTCCCTCGCCCGCGTGCGCGCCAGCTCCTCGGCCTGGTCGACCACGAAGTTGCCGCCGTAGTACCGCTTCGCCGGATAGCCCTCCGAGTACTTGTTGGTCAGCACCGAGCCCTGCGCCTCGAGGACCGCACGCGAGGTGAAGTTCTCCGAGGCGATCAGCTGGATCGTCGTGTTCTGGCGCTCGAGCTCGCGCCCGATGATGCCCGCGACGTCGGGATCGGTCCGCTCCAACGGCGACGTCATCGCAACTCCTCTTGTTCGATCTCGGCGATCTCTTCGAGGCGGCGGACGTGGCGGCCACCCTCGAACGGCGTCTCGAGGAAGAGGTGGACGACCTCCTCGGCGAGCGGCGGCGCCACGATACGCGCGCCGATCGACAAGACGTTTGCGTCGTTGTGCGCGCGCGCCATGCGCGCGGTGTAGAGGTCGTTGCACAACGCTGCACGCGCGCCGCGCACCTTGTTCGCAGAGATCTGTTCACCCTGCCCACTGCCGCCGAGCACGATGCCCCGTGCCGCGTCACCACGGACGACCGCACGCGCGACCGCCGCGCAGTACGGCGGGTAGTCGACCGGGTCCTCGGAGTGCGTGCCGAGATCGTCCACATCGTGCCCCCACTCCTTCAGCAGCTGCACGAGATGCTGCTTCAGTGGGTATCCGGCGTGGTCGCCGCCGATCGCAATCCGCACTCAGGCGAGTGTACTCACGACGTTGGCACAGCCTGGCAGTACGTTCTGCACCCGTGCGGACTCGGCGAAGCCTCGGATGGCGCGGCGTGGGAGCGACGTGATGGGCGCGGGGATCGCCGACGATCTGCCCCGGGTCACACCGTCCCTGCTCCGGCGGGCGGACGCGATGTGTCGGCGTCGTCTGGCCCACGAGCACGAGTCGGGTCGAAAGCTGTCGCCGCTCGGCGACGCTCCGTTCGAGGTGTCGAACCGCCTGACCGCGGATGCGATCACGTGGCACCGCGGTGCCGTCGCGCCGGAGCACGGCTTCCCCGATCCGATCGACCTGGAGCCCGAGCAGCGCGCGGTGTATCGCGCCGCGGCACACGCGTACCTCCGCATGTTCGGAGCCGTCGACATCGCGGTGGACGACCTCGGCTGGTCGACCGATCTCGTCGACGTCGGCGTGCGACTGCTCGGCCCGGTCGGGATCCCGGTCGTGCACGCCGACGGTGCGCACGAGCTGCGCGTCTTGCGGGTCGGCGCGCGGCTGCCCTTGGTCGACAGTGTCGACATCCGCTTCGCGCTGCTGCGCGTCCACGAGTGGGCCATCGAGCACGTGCGCATCGTCGCCGTCGACCTGCTCGAGGCCCAGTCCGTCGAGTACGAGCTCGACATGGGCGAGAAGTTCGACGAGGCACACGCCTGGCTCGTGTCGCGCGTCGAGGTGATACGCGCTCGCGCGCATCCTCGCCATACCGCGATCGGCGGCGACTGTCGCGACTGCCCGTGCATCCCCGGCTGTCCCCAGCTCACCAGGTCGCAGTGAGCGCGGTTCGGCTCCCGCAGATCGTACGGCTCACGCCGTCGAACTACGCCGACTTCTTGTGGTGTCGCCGGCTCTATTTCACGAGCGCCTTGTTGCGAGTACCCGCCAGCGACTCGGGTCGGTCGCCCGATCAGGGCCACCTCGTCCACGCCGTGCTCCAGCAACTCCATACGAGCGGCACCTGCCACGACGACACGCACGTTTCGAACGTGTTGGCGGCCGCGCAGGCCGACACCGACCAGATGCGCGCGTTCGTCGAACGCCACGCGCGCCGTTGCCCCGCCGAGGTCGAGGCTGCCGCCCACGAGGTCGACCGCGTCCGCTTCCACAAGGAACCGGTGCCGATGTTCCTCGCGTCGGCGCGCATCGACGTCGTCTGGATCCACGACGGGCTCCTCGACGTGCGCGATTACAAGACCGGAGCACTCCGGTACGAGCGTCTCGCCGACGACCCCCGGGCCCGCGTGCAGGCATGGGTGATGGCCCGCGATGCCCGCCGCAAGCAGCTGCGGTTGCAACTCCGCTACGAGCACCTGCAACCCGAGGTCGACGACGATCCCGAGCCGTGGGAACCGGGCGACGACGATCTGACGGCGATCGAAGACGAGTTGCGCAACGCGGTCGCCGACATGTGGCGCACCGAGGACTGGAAAGGCGTCGCCGACGTCGAGGTCTGTCGCACCTGCCGCTACCGGTCGATCTGTCGCGACAGCGTGGCGCCCGGTGAGCCCGCCTGGCCGGTCCTCAGCGCCGGCGACGACGAGGACGACCGGTAGCGTGCGCGGGTGGTTGATCCGCGTTCCCCGGTGATCGTCGGCGTCGGGCAGGTGAACCAACGGACCACGGCCGAGGATGCGCGCGCCCCGATCGACCTCCTCGCCGATGCCGCGCGCGCTGCCGATCGAGACAGCGGCGCATCCCTGCTCTTGCACGCCGACATCATCGCGGTGGTCGCGATCGGGTCGTGGCGCTACGCAGACCCGGGCGCGTTCCTCGCCCGCCTGCTGCGCATCGAGCCGCGTGCGCGACCGCGCTGTCCACCGTCGGCGGGAACAGCCCGCAGCTCCTGGTCAACGAGTTCGCGACCCGGATCACGCGCGGCGACTGTGACGTCGTGCTGATCGGCGGTGCGGAGTCGATGCACGCCGCGCTGGCGCGCCCGCCGCGAGCCTCGCGTGCATCTCGAGTGGGAAGACGGCGGTGACGCACCCTGCGACTGGGTCATCGGCGACGATCGGCCGGGAGCGAGCGAATACGAGATGGCACACCTCGCGGTCGCGCCGACGATGGTGTACCCCCTGTTCGAGACGGCGTTGCGGGCAGCGCTCGGTCACGGCATCGAAGCGCACCAGAAGCACGTCAGCGAGATGTGGGCGGAGTTCGCGGAGGTCGCGGCCGGGAACCCCCATGCGTGGTCCCGCGAGCCGTATTCGCCGGAAGAGATCCGTACGGTCTCACCGGAGAACCGCATGGTCTGCTTCCCGTACCCGAAGCGCATGTGCGCGAACATCGACGTCGACCAGGGCGCGGCGGTGCTGTTGTGCTCCTACGAGGCTGCGCGCAACGCTGGCGTCTCCGACGACCGGATGGTGTTCCTGCACGGCGCCGCCGAGGCCCACGATCATTGGTTCGTCACCGAACGCGCGTCGCTCACGGCGTCGCCGGCAATCGAGCTCACGGCCGGCAGCGCACTTGCCGGCGCCGACGTCGGCGTCGACGACGTCGCGCACTTCGATCTCTATTCCTGCTTTCCTTCCGCCGTGCAGATCGCGCGAGCGGCACTCGGCCTGGCCGTCGACGATGCCCGACCCCTCACGGTCACGGGCGGTCTCGGCTTCGCGGGCGGGCCGGTGAACAACTATCCGACGCACGGCATCGCGCGAATGGTCGAGACGCTCCGTGCCGCACCGGACGCGTACGGCCTCACGACTGCGTTGGGCTGGTACGTCACCAAGCATGCGGCCGCGGTGTGGTCGGCCCGGCCGCCCACCGGGACATTCGTGGTCGGTCGCGAGCAAGCGCGAGTCGATGCGCTCCCCCGCCGGGAGCCGGCCGGTCTCGTCGAGTCGACGGCCACGGTCGAAGCGACGTCGGTCGCGTGCGAGCGCGACGGCACACCATCCATCGGGATCGTGACCGCGCTGCTCGGCGACCATGACGGTCGGCGCGCGATCGCAAACGTACGCGACGCCGACACGCTGCGCTCGATGACCACTGAGCCCTGGGAGGGCCGCGAGGTGCACATCACGAACGACGCCGCGACCAACAGGCTGGCGTGACGCAGTGGCCACGACCGAGGTGTCTCGCATGCGCATGCTGGCGCGTGGCGCGACTCGCCGCTGTCCCCGCTGCGGAGCGGGCAGCCTCTTTCATCGCTGGTTCGCGATGGTGCCCAACTGTCCACGCTGCGGGCTGAAATTCGAACGCGAAGAGGGCTACTGGACGGGCGCGATCGCGATCAACACGATCGTCGTCGGCGGTCTGTTCACGATCGTGCTGGTCGTCACGATGATCTTGACCGTACCGGACATCCCGTGGGTCACGGTGTTGATCGTCGTCGTCCCGTTGATGACGATCGGGCCGATGATCGTCTATCCGTTCTCCAAGACGCTCTGGCTGGCGGTCGACCTCGGCTTCCTGCAGCGCCTCGGTATCAACTGGGACGAAGGTCGATCGTCAAGGTGAGCACGCCGTCGACGAACGTCCATCGGGCGTCGCCGATCATCGCGTAGTCCTGGAAGTCGAGCTGCGCCTGGTCGACGAACTGCTGCCGTTCGGGTCCCGCGACGGGTGGCAGCGGTCGCCGTCGCACGGCATCGGCGCGATCACGAAACCGAGCGAGCATCCCGTCGACGTCGAGCTGGTCGTCGGCCATGACGTCGGAACCTACCCCGTACGCGCGACGAGTACCCGGGGCCGCCCCGTGAGGTCGTGGCGCACGAAGACTTCGGCGAAGCCGTGCCCGAGTGCGTAGCGCTGCATGTCCTCGCCCTGGTGCGGCGCGACCTCGAGGACCACGGTGCCGCCCGGCGCAAGCCAGCCCGGAACCCCGTCGAGGAGCGCCTCGATGGCCTCGGTGCCCTTCGGTCCCGCCACGAGCGCGGTGCGGGGCTCGTACGAGCGCACGTCGTCGGGCAACGACGCGACTTCGTGCTCGGCGACGTACGGCGGATTCGCGACGACCAGTTGCAACGCTCCTCGCAACGACGCCGGCAACGCGTCGAACCACGAGGCAGCCGTTGTCAGGCGCAGGCGGGTGGCCGCGCATCCGGCCGCGTTTGCCCGCGCCACGGTCAGTGCATCTTCGCTCGCGTCGGTCGCCCATACCTCGACGTCGGGGAGCTCCGCTTCGAGCGCCAGCGCGATCGCACCCGATCCGGTCCCGAGGTCGGCGATTCTTATGGGTCGACTCCGCACTCCGCTCCCCTCCGGTCGCGCCGCTGTCGTCTCCCGGCGCCGCGCACGCCGCATCCCCATGCGTTCCGCCTCCTCCAACGCGAACTCGACGACGATCTCCGTCTCGGGTCGCGGGATCAGCACCCGGCGGTCGACCATGAGGTCGAGGCCACGGAACGACCACGCGCCGAGGACGTACTGCAGCGGCTCCCCGGTGAGACGGCGCGCGACCATTTCGTGCAGCCGCGCTTCGGCCCGTGCCGGTGCTTGCACGTCCGCGGCATCGAGCCATTCGTCGGCGTCATAACCCGACGCCCGCTCCACCATGAAGCGGGCCTCGACCTCGGCCGGAACGATGCCGCCGTCCGCCAACCGTGCGGCCGCGTGGGCACGCAGCTCCCGCCACGTCGATGTCATCGCGTGAGGGTTACCCGCCGCCGAGCTGCCGGGCGCGCTCGTCGGCCGCCAGCGCGTCGACGACGTCGTCGAGCTCGCCCTCGAGCACACGGTCGAGCGAGTGCTGGCTGAAGCCGATGCGGTGATCCGTCACGCGGTTGTCCTTGAAGTTGTACGTGCGGATCTTCTCCGACCGGCCGCCGCCCTTCACCTGCTCACGTCGTGCCGCGCTCGACCTCCGCCTGCTGACGCTCCTGCTCGACCTGCAACAAGCGCGCCCGCAAGATGCGCAACGCCTTCTCACGGTTCTGGAGCTGGCTCTTCTCGTCCTGACACGTGACGACCAGCCCGGTGGGCTTGTGCGTCAGCCGGACCGCGGAGTCGGTCGTGTTCACGGACTGACCACCGGGACCGGTGGCGCGATACACGTCGATCTCGAGGTCGTTCGGGTCGATCGCGACGTCGACTTCGTCGGCCTCGGGCAACACGGCGACGGTCGCCGCGCTCGTGTGCACGCGCCCCTGGCTCTCGGTGACCGGCACGCGCTGCACCCGGTGCGGTCCACCCTCGTACTTGAGGCGACCCCATGCGCCCTCACCCTTCACGAGGAACGTGACGTCGCGGTAGCCGCCGTGCTCGGACGGCTGGCTCGACAGCACCTCGGTGCGCAGACCGTGCCGCTCGGCGAAGCGCTGATACATGCGAAAGAGATCGCCCGCCCACAGGTTGGCCTCCTCGCCCCCCTCCGTGCCCTGGATCTCCACGATCACGTTGCGGCCCTCGTTCGGGTCGCGGGGTACCAACAGCTCCTTGATCTCGGCTTCGAGCTCCGCGACGCGTCGTTCTTGTTGCGCGAGCTCGTCGCCGATGAAGTCCCGCATGTCGGTGTCCGCCTCGCCCTCGAGGAGCTCGCGGGCCGAGGCCACCTCCGCGGAGACCTTCTTCCATTCCCGGTACGCGTCGACCACGGCCTTGAGCTCCGCGGCACGCCGGCCCGCGGTGCGAGCGGCCCGGCGGTCGCCGGACGCGTAGATACGGGGAAGGTCCGCCTCGAGCCGGTCGAGCTCGGCTTCGAGGGGCTCGAGGTGCTCGAACATCGAGGAGCGAGGGTACCGGCCTGCGGCACGGCGCGGACGACCGGTTCTTGATCGCTACCGGTTGTTGATCAAGGACTCGATACCACCGGGGCCCATCGCGCTCTGCTCGGCGAACTGGTCGAGCATCTGGTGGAACTCGTCGTTGCCGAACCGGTCGGCCATGGCGCGGGGGATCGCGGGGAACGCGTAGTCCTCCGACGGCAGCGGCGGATGGTCCTCCGCAGGCTTGCGCGCCATCACCTCGTCGATGATCGGCGCGAGCCGCTGCTCCTTGTCGCGCGTGAGCTTGTCGTCGCGCTCCTTGAACTCCGGGAGCACCTCCCGGCCGAACAGCTCGAGCGCTTCCATGATGTGCTCGTGGCGGTTCTTGCCGGCCTGGTAACAGAAGATCACCTGGTCGACGCCGCACTCCTCGTACCGCTGGAGATACTCACGCAACTGCTCGGGCGTACCGACCGCGCCCCGCAACCCGCCGATCCCTTCGCCCACGACCTTCGCGCCGAGACGGTCCTCGTTCTCGGATGCGGCGATGACCGCCTCGGGATCGTAACCGTGCTCGGCCCGGCGTTGCTGGAACTCGTCCCACACGCTCGTGTGCGCAGGACGGTGCCGCCCGAACACGTAATAGTGCGCAAGCGAGTAGCCGAAGAAGTTCGCGCCTTCGAGACCGCGGCGCATCGCTTCGTCCTCGTCGGGGTGGCACATGAACGTCGTGACACACGCGACGTTGGCGTTCACGGCGTCGCCGATCGGTACGCCTTCCTTGGCCAGCGTGCCGTAGTAGTCGTCGACCCACCACTTCGCCTCTTCGGGGTCGACGAACGCGAATGCAAGCGCGCCGATCGCTTTCTGGGCCGCGAGGTGGATCGTGTCGCGACGGCTGCAGGCCACCCACACGGGCGGGTGCGGCTTCTGGCGCGGCTTGGGCAGGACGTTGCGAGGGGGCATCGTCACGAACTCGCCGGAGTGGCCCGTGAACGGCTCCTCGGACATGCACCGGATCGCGACGCGCAGGCCTTCCTCCCACATCGCGCGCTTCTTCTCGGGCTCGATCATGAAGCCACCGAGCTCGGCCTCCGACGAGGACTCGCCACTGCCGAAGTCGACGCGGCCGTTGCTCACGAGGTCGAGCATCGAGATGCGCTCTGCGATCCGCGCGGGATGGTTGAAGAGCGGCGGCGTCTGCACGATGCCGTGCCCCAGCCGGATGTCCTTGGTGCGCTGGCTCGCGGCCGCGAGGAACACCTCGGGCGCGCTCGAGTGCGAATACTCCTCGAGGAAATGGTGCTCGACCTCCCACGCGTACTCGATGCCGATGCTGTCGGCGTACGCGATCTGCTCGAGCGCGTCCTGGATCAGGCGGTACTCGGAATCCTCCGCCCAGGGACGCGGGAGCTGGTGCTCGTAGAAGACGCCGAATTTCATGCGGCTCGTTCCTTGGTGGAGTGGGCTTCGAAGCCTTCGAGCAGCTCGGCGCGACGCGGATTCGACGCGAGCGCATGCTCGAGCTCGCTGATCACCGTCTGGATGAACTGCTCCCGGCGCGGACCGAGCGAGTCGCGAAGCCCCGCGTCCCAGAGGCGGCCGATCACGTCGGTGCCGGCAAGCCTGCGGCCCGACTCCCCGACGAACGTGCGGTCGCGCATCTCCGTCAGCGCGGTGCGCAGGTAGTCGACATGCGGGGTCTCGTCGGTACGGATGCATCGCACGAGCAGCGCGGCCTTGTCGGCATCGGCGACGAGCGAGTCGTCGGACAGCACCTCTTCCGCCCACGCGAACGTGTGGAAGGCCGACACCTCGATGAAGAGGATGCCGAGCATTCGACGGATCATCATCTCCAACGAGAGATCGAGGTCGGGGAACTGACGCAGCGATTCTGCAGTCGCGCGCATCTGCTCCGGCGTCGGCGGGGCGCCGTTCGGCTGCACGATGCCCATACGCTGCAACATCGTCTGCGTCTCGTCCTCCGTCGGAGGTGCCTCGAACGCGACGTCGTGGGCGGCGAACCACATCTGGTTGTGACCGGCCTCTTCGTCCCAGCCGGCTTCGTCGCGCGCGTGTGCCTCGAACAGGCCGTGTTGCAAGTGCGCGATCGCGGTGCCGTCGATCGACTCGTCGAAGAAACGCTGCATCTCGCCGAGCTGGACGTGACGGATCATCGCGCCGAAGCCCTCGACGGTGCCGATGCGCGTGAGTTGCGTGATCACCGGCTCCCGCACGCCTTCGCGCAGGAGGAACTTGGTCTGCGCGACGTTCGGATACGGCTCGGGCCACATCTCGATCGGCGCGTCGAGGATCTCGGTGCCGAACTGCTCGCGATGCGACTGCTGCCACGCGTCGATCGCGTGCACTCGGTGCTTCGTGCGCGGCGGCACATAGGTGCCGTCGGCGAGGAAGCCGCCATGACATCGCACGCCGCCAGCGATCACGGGCTCGTCGATGTCGTGGGTCGCGAGGAGCTCCTCGCCGGAATAGGAGAGCTGCAGGTTGCTCATATATCGCGCACTGTATACTCACGAGTTACACATGACAAACGCCCCGCTCCAGAAGGTCGCGACCCGGCCCCGCCGGGACCCGGCGCGGCGGGAAGCGATCCTGCACGCCGCCGCCGAGGTGTTCGCCCATGCCGGGTACGCGGCGACGTCGGTCGACGACATCGCGGCCGCGGCGGGCATCACCAAGTTGATCGTCTACCGCCACTTCGAAGCGAAGGAGACGCTGTATCGCGCCGTCCTCGAACAGGTCTTCGAACGGCAGGTAGAGCTCTTCCTCGCCAATGTGGCGCGGGGACTGCAGGCCGGCGGCACGACCCGGGCGCTGCTCGGCGTCGCCCGCGAGTGGCCCGACGGTTTCCGGCTGCTGTGGCGACACGCGGCGCGCGAACCGCAGTTCTCGGACTACGCACTGCACTTGCGGGACGTGGCCGTGAGCGCCGCCCGCGACGTCGTGACCCCCCTCGTGCGGGCCGAGTTCGCCGAGTGGGCCGCACAGACGCTGTTCGACCATCTCGTCGACGCAGTCCTCGACTGGCTCGACCACGGCAATGGCGAATACGACGACGAGTTCATCGCGCTCGAGACCGCCGCTTTGCAGGCAACGGTCGCGGCTTGGGCTTCGTCTTCGACAGAATGACGGCGTGACCGCTGCGTTGGTGCTGGCGCGCTCGGCGCTTCGACGACGCTGGCGCAGCATCGTCATGCTCGCGGTGCTCATCGGCTTCGCGGGAAGCGTCGTCCTCGCCTCGGCCGCCGGCGCCCGCCGCACCGCCACGTCGCTCGAACGGTTCGAGGCATACAGCCGGTCCGCCGACGTCGAGGTGATCGTCGGCGACGCCACACCCGCGCAGATACGCGAGTTCACCGACACCGACGTGGTCGCGGACGTGGTGCAGCTGCGGCAGATGACGGGCACGCTCGCCGGACAGGATTTCCTGCCGACCGCAGCCGCGGTCGACGACCGATTCGCGACCGCCATGGATCGAGCCCGTGTCGTCGCCGGGCGCACGCCGAATCCGCGTGCGCCCGATGAGATCGGCATCGGTGAGACGCTGAGCCGGCGACTCGGCACCCACGTGGGGAGCGAGCTCCGTTTCGACGCCTACTCGCAGCAACAGGCCGACACGGCGGTCGAGGGCTCGGACCCCGGTCCACCCAAGGGACCCAAGGTGGTGCTCCACGTCGTCGCGATCGTGCGCCGCCCGCTCGATCTCGACAGTCGGGGAGCATCCGGGGGTGTCCTCGTCTTCACGCCGGCATTCCTGGACCGCTACGGCGACACCGTCGCCAGCATCAGCGGCACCATCTTGCGCGTACGCACCCGCAATGGCGCCGCGGACGTCCCGAAGGCCGTCGTCGCGGCCCGGCGCATCTTCGGCAAGTCACCGATGTTCGACGTGCAAAGCCTCAGTATCGAGACCGAGGGTGCGCGCGCGGCGATCGACGTGCTCACGGTCGCGCTCTGGCTGTTCGCCGCCATCGCGGGCTTGGCCGTGACGGCATTCATCGCGGTGAGCGTGAGCCGTCATATTCGAGCCTTCGACAAGGACCAGCCCACGTTGGATGCGCTCGGCATGTCGCGGGTGCATCGTGTCATCGGTGCCGCGGCACCCGCCGCCGCGATCGCGGGAGGTGGTGCGGCCCTCGCGGTCGTCGGCGCAACATTCGCGTCGCCACTGTTCCCGACGGGCGTCGCGCGCAAGGCCGAACCGGATCTCGGATTTCGACTCGACTGGGCGGTCCTGGGGTTCGGGTTCCCGGCAGTCGCAATCTGTGTCATGGCGGTCGGGTTGCTGGCGGCGGTGCGTACGACACGGGTCGCGGAAGACGCGCGAGCTCGCAAGTTCATCGTCCGGCGATCGACCGCGCGCGCGGCAACCCGGGCCCATCTCCCACCGGCGACCGCGACCGGCGTCGAGTTCGCGCTCGATCCGGGACGCGGCGCCCGCGCTTCGCCCGTGCGGTCGGCATTCGTCGGCACCGTGCTCGGCACGGTCGGGATCGCGGCCGCGCTCGTGTTCGCGGCCAGCCTCAGTCACGTGGTGACGACGCCTCGCGCGTACGGATGGTCGTGGGATGTCCTCGTGCTCGCGCGGGACGACGCGCAGACACGGCAACAGCCGGGCGCTCCGTGTGGGAAATCCGACACGGTCGTGACCAACGACCGCGCCTTCGGCGCGGTCGAGGCCGTGTGCGTGTTGAACGTGGAGGTCGATCGGCGGCCGGTGACGAGTTGGAGCTTCACACCATTGCGTGGTGCGATCGATCCGACGACCGTGGCGGGCCGCGCGCCCCGGTCTCCGAACGAGATCGCGCTCGGCGGAAAGACCTTGCGCGAGATCGACAAGCACATCGGCGACCACGTGCTGGTGCGAAGTGCGGCGGCAACCGTGAGCTATCTCATCGTCGGCCAGGTCGTGTTGCCGAGCCCGACGAGTATCGACCCACAACCACTTGCTGACAACGCGGCGTTCACCGGCGCGGGCCTCACACGCGTGCTCGCCCACGACGAGCCACCGCCCGACTTCCATTTGGTCACGCGGCTCACACCCGGATCGAACCTTTCGACGGTGCCCCGCGACGAAGACGGTCGCCTGAAGTTCGCGAGCGGGCCGGGTATCGAACCCACGATCCCGATCGAGATCGACCGTCTGCGCCAGGTCGATCAGCTGCCGACGATGCTCGCCGCGTTCCTCGCGTTGCTCGCCGCCGTCACGGTCGCGCACGCCCTCGCCGCGACGGTGCGACGCCGCGGTCACGAGATCGCCGTGCTCCGAACGCTCGGATTCAGCCGCGGGCAGGTCCGCGCGACGCTCGCGTCGCAGGCCACCACGTTCGCGCTCGTCGGGCTGGTCGCCGGCATCCCGCTCGGGATCCTCGTCGGCCAACGCGTGTGGCGTGCGGTGGCCGAAGGATTGGGCGTGTCGCCGGGCGCACAGTTCTCCGTCGCCGGGCTGCTGATCGCGTGTGTGGCGGCGTTGCTCCTCGCCAACGGGATGGCGCTCGTCGCCGCGGGCCGAGCTCTGCGGGCGCGTCCGGCCGAGGCGCTGGCGGGTGAGTGAGCGGCGTCAGACGGCGGGAGCGACGGCAGGCACGCGCAGGCCGACGCGCGCGTCGACCTCCGCCAGCTGCTCGGCCGACATGACCACGCGTAACGACGTGATCGCCACCTCGAGCTGATCGAGGTCGGGCTCGCGTGTCGTGAGCTTCTGCAACAACAGACCGGGCCGCATGAGCGCGCGTACCCAACGCCGGTCGATGTTGCGGGCGGAGAGCCGGATGACCTCGTAGCTCAAGCCTGCGATCAGCGGGATCAACACCACGCGTGAGCCGACGACGAACAACAGGCTCGGCCGTGGGATCACCGAGTACACGAGGATCGCGACGACCATCACCGTGAGAAGGAAGTTCGTGCCGCAACGAACGTGCGCCGTGCTGAACTGCTGTGCGGTCTCCGGCGTGAGCTCGACACCATTCTCATACGCAGCGATCGACTTGTGCTCCGCGCCGTGGTACTGGAACACGCGCTTGATGTCGCGCATGCGGCCGATGGCGAGGATGTACAGGATGAACAGTGCGAGCCGAGCGATCCCCTCGACGAGCGGGAACGACCCGTGGAACACGTTCTTCAACGAGTTCCCGGCGATCGCGGGGAGGACGATGAAGATGGCGCTGAAGATGACCATCGCGAAGCCGACGGCCCAGCCCATCGCCTTCTCGGAGACCTGCTCGTCTTCGGGAACCTGCTGGTTCGCCGACCAGGTCAGCGCCTTGTACCCGAGGCCCAGCGACTCGCCCAGACCCATCACACCGCGCACGATCGGGATGTTGCGGTAGCGCTCGGCCCAGCCGGGCACCTCGCGCACGACGGTCGTGATGTTCCCGTCGAGGCCGCGCGCCGAGACCGCCCAGTGCGACGCGCCGCGCATCATCACGCCTTCGAGCACGGCTTGGCCGCCCATGTAGCGCGGTTCGTCGCCGGACTTCTTGGCCATGACGGTTACGGCTTCTTCTTCTGCTTCGCGACCCGGCGCTGGAAGCGCTCGACGCGGCCACCGGTGTCAACGAGCTTCTGCTTGCCCGTGTAGAACGGGTGGCACTCCGAGCAGAGCTCGACACGCAGACTCGGGACGGTCGAACGAGTCGTGAACTCGTTGCCGCACGAGCAGTGCACCTTGCACTCGACGTACTCGGGATGGATATCGGCCTTCATGCGGGATCCAGTCTAACGGTGAGATTCACTGTCCCAACAAGGGGACTCAGGTCCCCATTCCCGCCGGGGCCTTGGCGATCTCGTTCAGGAACTCGGCGTTGGTCTTGGTGCTGCGGAGCTTGTCGATCAGCAGCTCGAGCCCGGAGCCGCCCTCCAGCGCGTTGAGCACTCGCCGCAGCTTCCACACCTGCTGCAGATCGCGGCGGTCGAACAGCAGCTCTTCGTGCCGGGTGCTCGACTGCTCGACGTCGATGGCCGGGTAGATGCGGCGGTCGGCGGTGCGCCGGTCCAGCCGCAGCTCCATGTTCCCGGTGCCCTTGAACTCTTCGAAGATGTGCTCGTCCATCTTCGAGTTCGTCTCGACGAGCGCGGTCGCCAGGATCGTGAGCGATCCACCCTCTTCGACGTTGCGTGCCGCACCGAAGAACTTCTTCGGCGGGTACAACGCACCGGCGTCGATCCCGCCCGACATGATCCGTCCCGAGGCCGGCGCGGCGAGGTTGTAGGCCCGCGCCAGCCGGGTGATGCCGTCGAGGATGATCACCACGTCGGTGCCGCCCTCGACCAGACGCTTGGCGCGCTCGATCGTGAGCTCGGCGATGTGGCAGTGCTCATCGGACGGACGGTCGAACGTCGACGCCACGACGTCGGCACGGAGCACGTGCCGGCGCATGTCGGTGACCTCTTCCGGGCGCTCGTCGACGAGCAGCACGATCACATGCGTCTCGGGGTTGTTGCGCTCGATCGAGTAGACGATCTGCTTGATGATCGTGGTCTTGCCCGCCTTCGGCGGCGACACGATCATCCCGCGCTGACCCTTCCCGATCGGCGAGATGAGATCGATGATGCGGCCCGTGATCTCGCCCGGCTCGCCGTCGAGCTCGAGCCGCAAGCGCGAATCGGGGAACAACGGGGTGAGGTCTTCGAACCTCACCCGCCCGCGCGCCTCTTCAGGCGTCACGTCGTTGATGACGTCGACGCGGACGAGTGCCGGGTATTTCTCGCTGCTCGCCGGAGGACGCGTCGCGCCCTTGACGTAGTCACCCTTGCGCAGCCCGAAGCGCCGTACCTGCGATGCCGAGACGTACGCGTCGCTGCGCCCCGCGAGGTAGCCCGAGGTGCGGAGGAAGCCGTAGCCCTCGTCCCGCAGGTCCAGCAGACCCTCGACGTCGATCAGCTCGCCGCTGTAGTCCTCGTTGCGCTCGCCGCGATCCGGGCGGCCCTGTCCGCCTTGGGGGCCGGGACCGCTCCCCGTGCTCTCGCCCGGTCCACGATCGCGACCGCGACGTCGCCGGCGCCGGCGGTTGCCGCTGCCGTCATCGTCGCCGCCCCGCCACTGCTGGTCCTGCTGACCGGCGTGACGCTGCGACTGCTGTTGGTGCGTCTGCGCGCTGCCGCCCGAACCGCCCTCGGGCGTCGTGGCCTCGGAAGTCGTGTCCCCGTTGGTGCGGCCGAGCACTGGGGAGGCCGACTGGCTCTCGCGGGTGGGGTCGGCCTCGGTTGCCGGAGCCGGAGCCGGCGCGCCTTGATCCTTCCCGGCGCCGTTGCCGCCTCCGGCCGCAGTGCGTCGCCGAGGTCGAATCAGCGACATCTCGTCGGGCGCGTCCTCGGTCGCGAGCGCGTTCTCCTCGTCGGCGAGCGATGCCAGATCGTCGAGCTCCGCGGCGCGCGTCGAGCGCACCTTGCGCGTCTTCGGTGCGTCGGTTCCCGCGCCGTTCGAGCTCCTGGTCGCCTTGACGATCGCGTCGACGAGATCGGCCTTGCGCATGCGGCTGATCGACTTCACGCCGAGAGCCGTCGCGATCTCGGAGAGCTGCTCCCTGTCCTTCCCGTCCAGTTGCGAACGGTCGAACGTGTCGCTCATGTGTGCTCCTCCCGGCCGAGCGCAGAACATCGCCCCGCGGCCGGAGTGTGAGAATCCGAAATCCTCGGAAGATGTCACACCGCTATCCGCACTGGAAGCGGTGGAGAGATCCGACCCTCGCTACGACATCCGGAACGAAATCTGGAAGATGTCGGGCGAGGTCTCGAGGACCAATTCCTACCCTACACCTTCGCAGGGTTGGAATGCATCTCCCCAACAGTCGGCTGTGCAACCGTATTCCTGAAGGATTTAACGCGCGACCAATCGGCGCATCAACGAGTGGCCGGGGACCGGAGCGCATTCAGCCGTTGCCGGCTCCGTATACACGCCGCCCGGACCGGAGCGCTCCGTGTCGAACATCAGGTATGGCACCGTGTCTGCGTTGTGCGTCTTGATGTCGCACGGCGTCGCGTGATCCGGCATGAGCAGGATCCGGTACGGTTGGCGCGCGCCATCGAGCACGTCGACGATCGGCCCGATGATGTCGGCGTCCCACCGCTCGAGCGCGTCGACCTTGACGTCGGCCCGGCCCTGGTGGCCGGCTTCGTCAGTCGCCTCGACATGCAACACGAAGAGGTCGCGGTCGGCGAGCGAGCGCAGACAGGCGTCGCGTTCCGCGACGTAGTCGTTGTCGAACCCCGCGGTCGCGCCCGGGACGTCGACGACCTCTATACCCGTCAGCACACCGAGACCCTGCACGAGGTCGACCGCCGACGTCATGCGTCCCGCGACGCCGTAGGTCGCTTCGAAGTTCGGGAGCTGCGGCTTGCGACCCTGCCCCCAGAGCCAAATCTGGGTCGCCTCCGACCCTACCGATTGCGCGGCCGTCCGGACGATCGCCTTGGACGCGTCCATCAATGCCTTGATCCTCGGCGCGGCGTCGCCGGTCGGGAGTGTCGCGGCCCGGCCGGTCAGATCGTGCGGTGGCGTGCACTCGGCGTCTTCCCAGGCCCGCGGCACGACGCACAGGTGGCGGTACTCGACGCCGGGATGGAAGCGCACGCCCTCCTTCCCGTTGCCGAGCTCGCGCTCGAGCGCGTCGACGATCGCGTGGCTTTGCTCGTTCGTCGGATGGCCCGCCGCAAAATCGATCATGCGCGGGTGCTCGTCGTCCGAGAGCGTCACGAGGTTGCAGCGGAACGCGACCTCTTCGGGTCCGAGCTCGACGCGCATCGCCGCCGCCTCGATCGGCGCGCGACCCGTGTGGTACCGAACCGGGTCGAACCCGAGAATCGCCATGTTGCCGACATCACTGCCGGGCGGAAGACCCGGCGGGATGACCGCCGCGCGACCGACTTCGCCGCGGGCCGCGAGCTTCGCCAGGTTGGGCATGCGCGCCGCTTCGAGAGGCGTCCGGCCGTCGAGCACTTCCAGGGGAACGTCCGCGCAACCATCAGGTACGAAGACCAGGTACTTCATCGGGCGCGAAGTGTACGGGGAAGCGGCGGCCTAACCTGCCGCCGTGCGTCGGCTGGGTGCAGTGACGGTGGTCGGTGTCGCCGTGTCCCTGATGCTCACAGCGTGCAGCGACAGCGCCAAGAAGTCGTCGAACACGCAACCCTCGCAGTCACCGCCGACGAGTCCCGCACCGACCTCGACGTCCGTACGACGGACGACCGTGCCGCCGTCGACGACGCCGCCGAACCTTGCCACGGTGCGCGTGCGCCTGGTATCGGTCGCATCCGGTCTCCAGAGCCCGGTGGCGCTGGCGTGGCGAAAAGGTGACGCGCGCATGTACGTCGCCGAGCAAGGTGGTCGCGTCCGCATCGTCGGCACGGACGGGCGAGTCGTTGCAGCGCCGGTCCTCTCGATCGACGTCTCCCACGGGAACGAACAAGGGTTGCTCGGGCTCACGTTCTCCCGTGACGGCAAGAAGCTCTACATCGACTACACCGATCCGGCCGGCGACACGCACGTCGTCGAATACACGATGCGCGACGACGTCGCAGATACGGCAACGCGCCGCGAGCTCATCTCCCAGCAGGACCCCTTCCCGAACCACAACGGCGGTCAGGTGACCATCGGACCCGACAACATGCTGTACATCACGCTGGGCGACAGCGGGTCGGCGGGCGATCCGAACAACAACGGGCAGAACCTCGCGACGTTGTTCGGTACGATCATGCGGATCAACCCACGCCCGTCCGGTGCGGCGCCGTACACCGTGCCGGCCGACAACCCGTTCGTGGGTCGCGGGGGCGGCGTGCGAACCGAGATCTGGATGTACGGCCTCCGTAACCCGTGGCGATTCTCGTGGGACCGCGACAACGGCGACGTGTGGATCGGCGACGTCGGGCAGAACAAGTACGAGGAGATCGACTACGCGCCTTCGGGAACCGACGGCGTGAACTGGGGTTGGAGCCTGCGTGAGGGCTTCCACGAGTTCAAGGGCGCGCAGCCGGCCGGCACGCGTGATCCGTTGTTGGAGACCGACCACCCCGACAACTGCGCCATCGTCGGTGGATACGTCTATCGGGGACGCGCAGTGCCTGCGTTGAAGGGTGTGTATCTCTTCGGCGACAACTGCAACCCGAGCATCACGGGCGTGGTGCAACGTGCCGGGCGGGTCGCGCAGCAGCGCGACCTCAACCTCACCGTGGACTCGCTGACGTCATTCGGCGAGGACCCTCAGGGCGAGGTGTACGCGATCGCACGCGACGGCACGATCTCCCGTTTCGCCGCCGCCTGACACCAACCGTTTGGTCGGCCAGTAGCCACTTCCGTCCACTCCCCGGCCAAACGGTTTCTCGCGGTCCGCGACGGCTAGTGCGTCGATCGCTTGAGGACGGCCGCCGCGGCGCGGCGCGTCACCGCGTGGGGCGCCATGCTCGAGAATGTGCCCAGCACCCGGTTCAACGAGCCGGGGACGATGATCGCCTTGTTCTTGGCGAGGCCGTCGAGCCCCGCGGCCGCAACCTCGGGAGCGTCCTGCCACATGAAGCCGGGGACATCGCTCGCGGGCGCGTTCCGCGCGCTCCTGGAACTCGGTGCGGGTGAAGCCGGGACACAACACGCTCACCGACACCCCCTTGCCCTTCATCTCCTCGTGCACCGCTTCGGTGAATGACGTCACGAACGCCTTCGTTGCCGAGTAGGTCGCGTTCATCGGTGCGGCCTGGAACCCGGCGAGCGACGACACGTTGAGGATCGAGCCGTTCCCGCGAGCAGCCATCGGACCCGCGGCCGCGTGGGTGAGTCGTATGAGCGCGACCACGTTGAGCTGCACCTCACGGACCTCGGCCTCGAGGTCGAGCTCGTGGAAAGTCCCGAAGGTGCCGAAGCCCGCGTTGTTGACGAGCATGTCGACCGTTCGGGCCCGCGCTTCGACCTCGGCGAGTTGCTGGGGATCGGTGAGGTCGGCCGGGAACACGACCGCGTTCGCACCGTGCACATCCGCGAGCTCCTTGGCGAGCGCCTCGAGACGGGCGCGGTCGCGGGCGACGAGCACGAGGTCGTGGCCGCGCGCCGCGACCTGGCGGGCGAACTCCTCACCGATGCCTGCTGACGCGCCGGTCACAAGGGCGACGGGGCGCGTCACTGCTTCGGCCTCGGGATTACGCCGATCAGCTTGCCCTTCACGACGATGCGCTCCGCGGCGCTGTGCTTGGGATGACACGCGATGAGTGTCACCGTCGGCGATGGCGTGGGATCGGTGACCCAGATGTCCTTGGGCCGCACGATCTGCGTTCCGGTCACGGCGTACACGCAATCCCTCCGGGGCATTCTGAAGACGATCTGGTCACCGGGCGACAGGAGGTCGAGGTTGAGGAACGGGTGCGAGTGCGTCACTCGATGGCCGGGGAACACGGCGTTCCCAATCTCGCACGGCATGGCGCTCCCGGGCCAGTGGCCGGGGCCGTGGTCGATCACGGTGAGCGTGATGCCCTCGTACACGGGATGCACGAGCGCGATCTTCGGGATGTCGATGACGCCGACCTGCACGATCGGTGTCGGCGCGTACGGGTCGGCAGGCGCCGGATCGGGCCGTGGCAACACCTTCAATGCCGTCTTGGCCTTCTTGGCCTTGCGGTGCGTCGTCGGCGTGGACTTCTCGGCCGGCGCGGTCGTCGTCGACATCAGTGGCGAATCATCCGCGTTGCGGTGATCTCCTCCACCGCGCGTCACGGCCGCCGTCGTGAGCGCCGCCACGAGCACGATGGCGAAGGCAGTCAGGAGCGCGATCCATCGCCTTTGTGTCACAACCCCAGTTCCTCCAGCACGACGTCAATCGACGCATCGACCGCCGGGCGCGCCTCGATCTCCGCGATCGCGCGGTTGGGGTCCTTCAACCCGTGCCCGGTCACCGTGCACACGACCGTCTCACCCGGCTCGATGAGGCCGGCCTTCGAGGCCTGCAGCAGCCCGGCCACCGATGCCGCCGACGCGGGCTCGACGAAGACGCCCTCGAGTGACGCGAGCGCGCGATAGGCCTCGAGGATCTGCGCGTCGGTGACCGCTTCGATCGCGCCACCGGATTCGTCGCGCGCGGCGATCGCGCCGTCCCAGCTCGCCGGATTGCCGATGCGGATCGCGGTGGCGATCGTCTCGGGGTATGGCACGGACTCCCCGTGCACCAGTGGCGCCGCGCCCGCGGCCTGCCAGCCGAGCATGCGGGGCTGGCGCCTGCTCACGCCGTCCCGGGAGTACTCGACATACCCGCGCCAGTACGCGGTGATGTTGCCGGCGTTGCCCACCGGCATGCAGTGGGCGTCCGGCGCGTCGCCGAGCGCATCACAGATCTCGAACGCGGCGGTCTTCTGACCCTCGATGCGAAACGGGTTGATCGAGTTCACGATCGTGACACCGCCCCGATCCCCGAGCTCGCGCACGACGCGCAACGCATCGTCGAAGCTCCCGCGGATCGACACGACCTTGGCGCCGTGGATCAGCGCCTGCGCGAGCTTGCCCAACGCAACGTGGCCATCAGGAATGATGACCGCGGCGAGCATCCCGGCACGCGCCGCGTAGGCGGCCGCGCTCGCCGACGTGTTGCCGGTCGACGCGCACACCACGACCTTCGCGCCCTCTTCGGCCGCCTTCGAGATCGCGACCGTCATCCCGCGGTCCTTGAACGAACCGGTGGGGTTCGCACCCTCCACCTTCAACAGCACCCGCGCGTTCACTTGCTCCGAGAGGCGCGGTGCGTCCACCAACGGCGTGTTGCCCTCGTGCAGCGTCACGACCGGTGTGCGGTCGTTCACCGGCAGGCGAGCGCGGTATGCCTCGATGATGCCCGGCCACCGCGCGCCGCTCATTTCTCGCCGCCCACGACCCGGAGCACCGAGCCCACCCGCCCGACCACGTCGAGCTCGCGCACCTCGTGGATCGTCGCCGAGAGCGCCGCTTCCCGCGCGAGGTGTGTGACGAAGATCAGGCGGGCGCCCTCGCCCTGGCCCTTTTGCTGCATCGACTGGATCGACACGTCGTGCGTACCGAACACGCCCGCGATCTTCGCGAGCACACCGGGCCGGTCGACGACATCGAGCGCGACGTAGAACTGCGACGCGGTCTCGTCGATCGGGCAGATGCGCTTGCGGGACAACGTGCCGATCGTCGCGCCGCGTGCGCCCGCGTGCAGGTTTTTGGCCGCGTCGATCAGATCGCCGAGCACCGCGCTCGCGGTCGGGCCGCCACCCGCGCCGCGACCGAGCAGCATCAGCTGACCGACCATCTCACCCTCGATGAACACTGCGTTGAAGGAGCCTCGCACCGACGCGAGCGGATGATCGAGCGGCACCATCGCCGGATGCACCCGCGCGCCGACGCTGCCGTCGCGCTCTTCGGCGATCGCGAGCAGCTTCACGACGTAGCCGAGCTCTCTCGCGGCCGCGATGTCGTCCGGCCCGATATGGGTGATGCCTTCGCGATACACGTCACCCGCTACGACACGTGCGCCGAACGCGATCGACGCGATGATCGCCGCCTTCGACGCCGCGTCGAACCCCTCGACGTCGGCCGTCGGATCGCGTTCGGCGTATCCGAGATCCTGTGCCTCGGCGACGGCCTCCGCGAAGCTCGATCCTTCCTCGGTCATCCGCGTGAGCACGTAGTTGGTCGTGCCGTTCACGATCCCCATCACGCGTTGGATGCGCTCGCCGACGAGCGACTCGCGCAACGGCCGCATCAGCGGTATGCCGCCGGCAACCGACGCCTCAAACAGCAGGTCGACGCCTGCGGTCTCGGCCGCCTCGAACAGCTCCCCGCCGAAGTTGGCGAGCAGCTCCTTGTTCGCGGTGATCACCGGCTTGGCCGACTTCAATGCGGTGAGGATGAGGCTGCGCGCCGGTTCGACGCCGCCGATCACTTCGACGACCACG
Source organism: uncultured Actinomycetes bacterium (assembly GCA_963781425.1). Lineage (GTDB taxonomy): Bacteria > Actinomycetota > Acidimicrobiia > IMCC26256 > PALSA-610 > DASQHW01. Next base: position 25,590 of record CAWAGX010000013.1, read on the forward strand.
TCGACGCGGGGATCGGTGACGACCGCGTCGGCATCGTTCGTGAGGACGCCGGGCGCGAAGTCGAGATCGCGCTCCTTGGCGAGATTGTGGACCGCGACGCGGGCAACCTCGAGGCGCACACCCGAGCGACTCGTGATCAGGTCGGCGTTGCCTTCGAGGGCTCGCACCAGCGCGGCACCCACGTTGCCGCATCCCAGCACGCCCACTCGCACCAGACCGTCAGCGTTCATGGCTTCCTCGCTGTGCCATTGCCGGCGACGCATCGCCGGCACGCCCGGTCTCCCATCCCCACATTCTCGCGGACCCGGGCAGGGTTCCGTTACACCTGGTCGAGGCGGACGAGGTCCTCGTTGGCCTCGCGCCGAACGACAACACGCGCCTCGCCGTCGCGGACGAAGACCACCGGCGGTCGCGTGACCTTGTTGTAGTTGGAAGCCATCGAGTAGCCGTAAGCACCGGTCACCGGCGTCGCCAGCACGTCGCCCACCGCGACGTCGGCAGGCACCCGGGCGTCGCGCACGATCACATCGCCCTGTTCGCAGTGCTTGCCCGCCACCGTCACGACGAGTGGTCGGAACGCCGTCGCTCGCGCCGGCAAGAACGTGTCGTACCGGGCGCCGTACGTGACCGGCCGCGGGTTGTCGCTCATGCCGCCGTCGACCGCAATGTATGTGCGCGTGCCCGCGACCTTGATCGTCCCGACCGTGTAGAGCGTGACGCCGGCGGGCGCGACGATCGAACGGCCCGGCTCGGTCATCAGCAACGGTCGCGACCGCACGCCGGCTTCGGCGAGGGCCTTCGCCACGGACTCGTGCATCAGCGACGCGTACTGGTCGATGCTCGGCGGTGCGTCCTCCGGCAGGTAACGCACACCGAGGCCGCCGCCGAGGTTCAGCTCTTCGACTGCCCCACCAGTCGCCTCGATGGCGCGGACGACACCGACCATCTTGACGACGGCCCGTGCGAAAGCGTCGAGTTTGAAGACGTGCGAACCGATATGGCAGTGCAAGCCCGCGAATCGCAAGGTGCCGCCCTCGATGATTCGTTGCGCGGCCGCGTGCGCACGATCGGGGCTGAAGCCGAACTTGGAATCTTCGCTGCCGGTCTCGATGTGCTCGTGCGTGTGCGCTTCGACTCCGGGCTTCACGCGCACCTGCACCCGCGGCGCGGGCAACCCTTCGGCAACGAGCGCCTCCAGCCGCCGGAGCTCTTCGTCGGAGTCGACGACGATGCGGCCGACACGATTGCTCAGCGCGGCGCGCAGCTCCTCCACGGACTTGTTGTTGCCGTGGAACACAATGCGCGCGGCCGGGAACCCGCCGTGGAGCGCGACGAACAACTCTCCCCCGGTTGCGACATCGAGGTGCAACCCCTCCTCGTCGACGAGTCGCGCCATCGCCACACACAAGAACGCCTTACTCGCGTACGCGGCGCCGTCGCCGAACCGCTCGCGGTACACCGCGGCAGCGGGCACGGATCTCCGCTTCGTCGTACACGTAGCAGGGTGTGCCGAATCGTCGCGCGACTTCCGTGAGCTCCACGCCGGCGATCGACACCGTGCCCGTGTTGTCGACGGCGGTCGAGGCGGGCAACAGCGAGAGGTCGAACGCCGTCACTGTCGTTCGTCGTCCTCGGGGCTCTCGTCGTCGACGAGACGCGCCATCTCGTCCGGCGCGTGCACGCCGAGCAACGCGAGCGCGTTGGCGAGCCCGATGCGGCACGCCTCGGTCAGCCACAAACGGGCTTGCGTCAGGTCTGCGTCCTCCGAGAGCACGCGGCAGTCGTGGTAGAAGCCATGGAACACGCGCGCGAAGTCGCGCATCCACGTCGCGACCTTCTGCGGCGCCCGCGCCTCCGCGGCTTCGTGGACGACGTCCGGGAACACCGCGAGCGCGCGCAGCAACTCCTGCTCGCGGTCGTCGCCGAGCAATGACAGGTCGACATCCGCGAGCGACCGTCTTTCGACGCCGGCGGCCGCGGCCTTGCGCGCGATCGACGCGATGCGCGCGTGAGCCATCTGCACGTAGTAGACGGGGTTCTCCATCGACTGCTGGGTGACCGCGTCGAGGTCGAACGTCTGTGCGGAGTCGATGCTGTGCAACAGGAACGTCATGCGCGCGACGTCCGGGTCCACGCGGTCGAGGATGTCGGCGAGCGTGACGATGTTCCCCGCCCGCCGCGACATCCGCACCTCGCGCCCGTCCTCGATGACCTTCACGAGCTGTCCGAGAATGATCTCGGGCTCGCCGGCCGGGAACCCCAGCGCTTCCATGCCCGCCTGCAACGACTTCACCTGGCCGTGGTGATCGGCTCCCCACACGTCGATGAGATGCGTCGAGCCGCGCGCGTACTTGTCACGGTGGTACGCGAGGTCGTTGGTGAGGTAGGTCGTCGTGCCGTCGCTCCGGACCAGCACCCGGTCGCGTGAGTCGCCGAAATCGGTGGCGCGCAGCCACCGCGCACCATCGCGCTCATATACATGACCTTTCTTCTCCAGCTGGGCGAGCACGTCGGTGACGTCGCCGCGCTCGTGCAACGTGCGCTCGGAGAACCAGGTGTCGAACAACACGCCGATCCGCGCGAGGTCCTCCTTCAGAAGCTCGACGACCCGCCGGTATCCCCACTCGCCGGCCTGCTCGATCGTGACCTGGTCGCCGCATTCGTCGCGCAGCTGCCGGGCCAGGTCGACGAGGTATTCGCCCTGGTAGCCGTCCTCGGGAGGTGCAGAGCCCTGATAGCGCGCGTACAGCGAGGTCGCGAAGAGATCGAGTTGGGTTCCGGCGTCGTTGAGGTAGTACTCCCGGTGTACCTCCGCACCCTGGGCCGCGAGCAGGTTGGCGATGGCATCGCCGACGGCGACCCACCGGCCGCCGCCCGCATGCAACGGGCCGGTCGGGTTCGCCGAGACGAACTCCAGGTTGATGCGCCGGCCCGCGAGCACGTCGCTCCGGCCGTAGCGCTCTCCGGTCCCGACGACCTCCCGCAGCACGTCGTGCAGCCACGTGGGAGCGAGGAACAGGTTGACGAAGCCCGGCCGCGCCACCTCCACCTTGGCCACATGAGGGGCCGGCGCCTGGTCCAAGGCGTCCTTGACCTCCTGCGCGATCTCGAGCGGCGGGCGCCCCAACTTCTTGGCCAGGGGCATCGCGACCGGCGTGTACCAGTCGCCCAGGTCGCGACGCTTGGCCGGCTCGACCACGACGCCTTGATCGGGCTCGGGCAAACCAGCATTCGCCAAAGCCTGGGAGATCGCCGTCCGGAGGGTGTCTCGCATCATCATCTTGCGTGCGGACGCAGTGGAGGCACGCTCGAGAACGCCGCACGTTCGGGAGCGAAGGGAGCCGTGTTGCCGTCGGCGGATCGTACTCGCGGCAAAAGAAAACCCTCCGCACCATTTCACGCGAGGCGCGCAGGTCACTATGCTGAGTGGACAGGGGACAGAAATCGCAGGAGTTCTCGGAATTCCATGGAGCAGCGCGCCGACACGTGGGGGGCCGTTGCGATGTGCCAGGGAGGGTTGGGGTGTCGCAGCAGACGGGGGTGGGGCTCGCGGCGCTGCTTCCAGGCGCGAATCTGCGCACTGCGGAGAACAACGGTTCCCGAACGCGCGACGGCGGGGTGGTCTTGGTGAACGCTTTGAGCGAGGACCTCGCCGCGAGCGTCGCCACCAGCGAGTCGGGCATCGCCCTCATCTACAAGGCGCTCGACGCGCTCGTCGACCAGTTCGAGCTCGACGACGCAGCCGTCGTGATCGACGAGCCGGGGCTCGGCCGTCAGGTCTTTTGTGCCGGCCGCCGGCCACTCGGCCCCGAGGACGAAGAGTTGCTCGTGTCGCAGCCCGGCCTCTACACGCAACCCGCGTTGGAGAACCACGGCTTCGACCGGTCGTTGATGCTGTCGTTGTGCGTGTTGGCGTTGCGCCTCGATGTGCTTCGTTACGACGCGTGGCACGATCCGCTCACAGGGCTCTTCGACCGGCGCTCGTTCGACCGCCTCCTTCAGATGGCGATCGCGCGCAGCACCCGCTACGGCTGGCCCTTCACTCTCGTGATGCTCGACCTCGACCATTTCAAGACGGTCAACGACGAGCACGGGCACCAGGCCGGCGACGCGGTGCTGCGGGATCTCGGTGAGCGCTTCCGCCGCGGACTTCGCTTCGGCGACAACGCGGGCCGGATCGGCGGCGACGAGTTCGCCATGATCCTCCCGAACACCGAGCCCGATCTCGTGCCGACGTTGCTCGACCGGGTGCGCAATGCCGAAGGTGTCGAGCGTGCGTGCCCGGCGTTCTCGTTCGGCGTTGCGCAGTGTCCGCAGGAAGCAACGGAGTTCGACGCACTGGTGCAGCTCGCCGACTCCCGACTCTACGAGGCGAAGGAGCACAAGTGACCGTTCGCGCCGCTGACGACACGATCGGCTCGCTCGACGATCTCGAGCTCGAGCTCCGCAAGCTTCCCGGCGTGCGCGCCGCGGGTTTCGAAGAGCGTGACGACATGCTGCTCGTGCAGTTGCACGTCACCGACAAGGGTGAGCGCACCGATCAGCCTGTGCCGGTCTCGGCGTCGCGTATCGCCGCGCGTCACTCCGACCTTCCGGTTGCAGTGGAAGTGGTGCGGTGGCGCACCGCGCCGGCGCTGCCCGCGGCGGCGGTCATTCCCGCCCAGGAGGTGCTGAGCGCGCCCGACACAATGGCGGAGGCGTCCGACGAGGAAGTCGGCGAAGCCCCGGACTCCCGTCGGGCGCGGTTGCTCGCGGTGCTGGCATTCCCCGACACGGACGAGCTGGAAGTACACCTGATCCTCGAAGGCAAGCGCACGATCGGCCGGGCGCCGGCGAGCAGTGGTCTGGTCGGAGCGGTCGAAGCGACGATCGACGCGATCCGCGCGCTGGGCGCGCCGTTCCAGCCGCACGCGAAGTGGGCACGCGCGCTCGACGACACCACCGACGACGACCGTGTGATCGTCGCGGTCGCGCTCGAGTCGGTCGAGGACGACGAGCAGTTGCAATACGGCCTCGCCGCCGGGGCGAGCCCCATCGACGCGGCGGCGCGCTCGACGCTCGACGCGTTGAACCGTCGCCTTGCGCGCGTCCTCTGACGTCGCGGCGCTCGACCGACACAGGCGGCGACGCGTGCCGCCGCCTCACATCCCGCCCCGGTCCCCGCGGGTGACGTTCACCACCGCTCCCGGACCGACACCGCTACGCTCGCTCCTTCGAAGCGCTTCGTTTCAGGGCCCCCGTAGCTCAGGGGATAGAGCAGCGGCCTCCGGAGCCGTGCGCGCAGGTTCGAATCCTGCCGGGGGCGCCCGCCTTTTTCGGGTTTGTCGTTCCTGGGCTTGCGAGAGAGACAGAGTTCCGTTTGCGCACGTTTGCAGATCCGCCGGTCCAATCAGTTTGGACGCTCAGCCCGCGTGTGGCGGGTCCAGCGTCCAATCTGATTGGCACACACTGGGTGTCAACCCCGCGGCGGCCACGTGATCTGCACGTGGTAGGTCTGGGGGTCAGCGAGCATCGCGCCGATCGGATGTGCGGAGGGTCGGACGGTTGAAAGCCAACATGCACCTCACCTGGCGGCGTGGCCTGTTGTTCGGGCTCGTCATCTGTGTCCTCGGCGGGCTCCTCGCGTGGGGGGTGGTCAGTGTCGCCGGAAGTGACGACGACACCGTCGGCGCGACGGCGGCCCCATCGGATCAGTCAGCGGCTCGAAGGCCTCGGCGTCCGCCGCCCGGCGGGTATTTCCATCTGTTGAAGGCCGGCGCTCGTTTGCCGTCCGGGTCTCGTTGCGCGGCGCGGGTGCACCGCTCGGCCTGGGAGCCTCGTCCCGCCAACAAGACGGCCAATCACACGGTTCCGCATCAGCCGGTTTCGATCGGACGCTTCTCGCAGTACACGGAAAAATGGAACAGCCGCTACCGGCCGCGGGTGACCGGCAACTTCAAGGGCACCACCGACGAGATCATTCAGTGGGCCGCCTGCAAGTGGGGCTGGCCCGACGACCTGATCCGTGCGCAGGCCGTCCGCGAGAGCAACTGGGAAATGAAGAATCAGGGTGACTACGAACCCCGGTCGCGCGGTCACTGCACCTACGACGACAGGCGCAGTCCCTGCCCCACGTCGTTCGGGATTCTGCAGATCAAGTGGTACTTCCACCCAGTCGTCTCGAACCCGCGCGTCGGATCGAGCTATCCCGCGGCGCGTAACTCGACCGCGTTCAACATCGACCTCCAGGTGGCCGAGATGCGCGGCTGTTACGACGGGCTGAGCACGTACCTCGGCAATACTCGCGGCGATCTCTGGGGATGCATCGGCTACTGGTACACCGGCGCCTGGCACACGTCAGCGGGCACCGACTACGCGAAGGATGTACGACACAAGTTGGACGCGAAAGCATGGCTCAAATGGTGACGCCGAAGAACACCACGTCGACGTCGTCCGGTCAGCCGGTCCCGGTCCGCGACAAGATGCTCGAATGGTCCGCGCTCTTCGTCCACAGCCTGCGGGAAAGAACCTCGAAGGAGAACTTCGAGCTGCTCTTCAAGGGCTTCGACGAGTACGACGCGTACCTCGAGAAGTACGCGGGCACGACACTGCGGGATGCCGCGATCCTCGAGGTCGGATTTGGCGCTCGCCCCTACCGGCTGATGGCCCTGATGAGTCTCGGATACGACGCGATCGGCGTGGACATCGACCAGCCTTCGCTGCACGGGACCCGCGGCGAGCTGGCTTCCATGTACAAGAAGAACGGCTTCGAACGGACTCTGAAAACGGTCGTCAGGTCGAGCCTGTTCGACGGTCGTGAACGCCGGGCCGTCGAGAAGGGGATCGAGAAGCGCGGGGGCAAGCTGAAGATCGACGATGAGCGCTTCATCGTCATGGATGCGGCGGCGACGCAATTCGACGAGCTCATGCGCGCGCAGCCCGTCGACCTGATCGTGTCCGAGGATGTCTTCGAGCACATCCCTGCCGCCTCACTCAGCACGCTCGTCGCCCGCATGGGTCGCTGGCTCAAGCCGCGTGGAATCGCGCTCATTCGCCCGAACATCTACACCGGGATCACGGGTGGACATCTCGTGGAGTGGTACGCGCCGCTCGACCGCCGGTCGAAGCGCAGGAGTGAGCCTTGGGAACACTTGCGGAAGAACCGGTATGTGGCGAACACGTTGCTGAACAAGTTGACGCGTCGCGACTATCGCGAGCTCTTCGCCGAGCACTTCGACATCCTCGAAGAACACGTGCTTCGTCCTGATCTCGGCCGCGAGTTCGCGACCCCCGAAGTGCTCGCCGACCTTCGTCAGTTCCCCGAGGACGAGCTCTTCTCGAACAACGTCTTGTTCGTGCTGCGACCCCGCGCCCAGGGTGGAGCGAGCGCGCAGAACTGAGCGTCACCGGTTGTCATCGGAGCCTTGACGCAGTCGCCGCGACACCCAGCTTCGGAGCGTGTACACGGACTTGCGCGAGCCCAGCGTCCGGTCGGCGAACCGCAGCATCGGATTCGCGATCAGCTGCAGCGGTTCCGGGTACACGAGCGGAGTACCGGGAAGGCGCATCTTCAAGGTCTGCTGCTCGCCCACCGGACCACCGTGGTGGAGAAACGCAAGTGCGTCGTCGCGACGTATGCCGCCGACGTCGAGCCAGCGGAAGCCGCCCTCACGTGCCCATTCGATGATCGCCCAGTGGAGCGCCTCGTTGGGTCGGATCCGGCCCGTCAGGCGCCCCGGGTCGAAGCCGAGGAGCCGCCCGGTGACGACATCACCGAAGCACGTCACCATGTTCCCCGCGACATCCGTGCCGCCGACTTCGGAGAGCAGGATCTCGACCTGACCTTGCGGCCGCAACTCGTCCCACACGGATTCGATGTAGCGAAGCGACCAGGGCGTGAAGCCCTGTCGCGCCGCCGTGGCGCAGTACAGCTCATGGAAGGAACCCAGGTCGTCGCGGCGTCGCGAAGCGAACGGACGCGGGACCACGCAGACTCTGCTTGAAGTCGCGGCGAGTGTGCTTGCTCATGCGCTCGAGCAACTCGTCCGCAGACAGACGAAGATCGACGCGCAACGTCGCCGCCGGCGCGACCTCGACCTGCGTTGCCTCGAACCCCTTGCACCGCAACATCGCGGCGAGCCGCTCACCGCCTTCGGGCGGCTGGACGACCATCGCCCTTATTGCCCGGCCGCGACAGAGCTCTCGCAGTCCTCGGTCCAAGAGCGCGCCTGCCTCGTCGGACGCGTCGGCCGCAAGCAGCGGTCCGTACGGCACGTACGCGAGGTAGCCCAGCGGGCGCAGCGGCCGCATCAGGACTTGCGCGCCACCGACGATCTCGCCGTCGCGACGAAGCAGCACCCGATGCACGCGCATGCCCGCCGTTTCCTTGACGCGTCCCCACGCGGACGACTGCACGAGGTCGCCGCCCGGTGTCCGCGCGAGGAAGTCGTCCCACTCCGGAGCATCCCGAGCGTCCTCGAGACTCGTGACCAGCGAGGGAAGACGGTGCGTCGTCACGCCGCCCGCGGCGGAATGCACCACGCCACCACCGGGTTCGTCGGCAACGAACCTCATACCGGGCGCGGCGTCGTCCCTCCGGGGACCCGAACCGCCATCGCGCTTGCAAGGACTCCCGCATTCGGCGCCGCGAGATCGCTGTCGCCGACCGCGCGGGACGCGACGCGTAGCACCCGGTTGGGGAAGAGCTCGAGCGGCGGCGGGTAGAGCAGCGGCGTGCCACCGAGCCCGACCTTGTGCGCGGATCGGCTCGCCCGCATCGCCTCGGCTCCCGGATCGGCGCCTTCCGCAAGCGCTTCCGCGATCGGATATTCCACGCCGCCGAGGTCGTACCACTGCTCGCCGTTCTCGCGGCCGTTCACCATGGCCGCCCAGCGCAGGGCTTCGTTCGGCCGCATCTTCTTGCGCGGCACGCGCTCGGGCGCGTACCCGGAGATGCGTTCGGTGGTGCCGTCGCCGAATCTGGTCAGGAGCAGGCCCGCGAGGTAGTTCCCCTCGGTGTGTACCAGCAACAGGTCGATGAGACCGCTCGGCCGCAGCTCGTCCCACAGCAACTCGAGGTACGGGAGCACCGCCGGCTGAAAGCCGTGGCGAGCCGCGGTGCAGCAATACGTAACTGAACGAGATGCGGCAGCGAAAAAAAAAAAAAATATCGCTTCGATTTGTCTCAGCGCAGACACCAGCCCGAAGATTTCAGGCATGGGAACTTCGGCGTGCATGGCCAACAGCCGCTTCCAGACCTTCAATGCGTTGTCCACTTGCCGATCCCCGATCAGATCGTGCATCACCGCAATGTAGACTTCGCGGTTTGCCGGAATCACCCGGTCCAGGATGACGTCCGCATTCGGTTCGATCCGAACGCAACGCGAGAAAGCCTCCGGCGCCCGCAGCGGATCGCTCTCCACCGAGTGCCGTATCTCCGTAAACGCCTGGTCCAGCTTTCCTTGCCGCAGCAGAAAATTTCCATAGCGCCACGAAACTTCCGCCGACGCCGGATACGTTTTTTTTGCCTCGAGGAACGCGCTTTTCGCCTCCGCGTCGTTGCCTTCCGTTTCGTACGTCGCGGCCAGATCCAGCCAAGTCACCGTCGCTTGGGGTTCGAGTCGCAGGGAGGTCAGATAACTGCTGATGGACCGCTGTGGATTTGCATCTTCCAGGCTGTATTGCAGGTAGCGCCCCAGCAAATACCAGTTCCGTGGGTTTTCCGGCTCTATTTGCGTGGCCCGCTCGTATCCGTACAGCGTCTCTAATCCCGTGTAATACGTCGCGCGCGCGGTGCGCACACTGAAATACGTGAGGTAAATCCCCACCACCACCGCTATGCACACTAATCCGCCGCGTTTCGCGGGGCTCGCGAGGTCTACGATCATTCGCTGGTACTCTGCCTAGCCGGTTTCCAACTTGCAAGCGTCAATTATTTTTGAACAAAATAGCTCGCGCGTCCATCTGTGCGCCGTGCTCCATTGTTTTTGGATGCCTTACGAGTTCTACAGGTCAGCCGGGATTCTCACCCGGGTTCGAATTTATCCTACTTGCCCAGCGTCGAAGAAAATGTTTCGTCGCCGCGCCCACGGCGGCGCACGTCGATGCCCAGCCGCTTGATCTTCTGATTGAGGGTCGAAAGAGGAATCTGGAAGCGTTCGGCCGCTTCGGTCTGATTCCAATCCGTGCGTTCCAGCATGTCCATAATCATGCGCCGCTCGAATTCTTCCAGATCTGAAACAGCGAAGGTGAAGAACTGGTCCGCGCCCGCCCGCGCCCCGGCTCGCCCGGCAGCGGCGGCAGGAATTCGGAAAGTTGCAGCCGCACCCCGCTACGATTTCCTTGCGTCCGCACGTTTTCCGGCAACAGGTCGGCGTCCATCAATTCCTGCGTCGAAAGCACGACCGCGCGCTCCACGACATTCTCCAGTTCGCGGACATTGCCCGGCCAGTCATAGTCCATCAGCAGCTTCATCGCGCCGGGCGTGAACCGCCGCAGCGGCTTGCCATTTTCCTGCAGAACTGCTCCAGAAAATGCTCCAGCGAGCATGCGGGATATCTTCCCTGCGGTCGCGGAGCGGCGGCAAATGAATGGCGATCACGTTCAGGCGGTGGTACAAATCCTCGCGGAAGCGGCCCTTCGCGCACCAGCTTGCAGCAAGTCCACGTTGGACGCTGCCAGGATGCGCACGTCCACCTTGATCGTTTCGGTGCCGCCCAGCCGCATGAACTCGCGCTCCTGAATCACGCGCAGCAGCTTGGCCTGCGTCTCCGGGCTGATGGTGGCGATTTCGTCAAAGAAAATCGTGCCCTGGTCGGCCACTTCGAAAAGTCCTTTTTTGGAGGCGACGGCGCTGGTGAACGCGCCCTTCACGTGGCCAAACAGCTGCGACTCCAGCAGATCCACGGGAATGGAGCCGGTATTGACCGGGACAAACGGCCTGTCCGCGCGCGTCGAAGCGGAATGAATGGCCTTGGCGATCAGTTCCTTGCCCGTGCCGCTTTCGCCGGTGAATCAGCACGGTCGAGCGCGACGGCGCCACCTGCGTCACCAGGTCCAGCACCGCCAGCATCTTTTCGCTCTTGCCGATGATGTTGGGAAAGTTGTAGCGCTGCTTCAGCGCGCGCTTGAGCTGCACGTTTTCTTCGCGCAGGCGGCGTCCCTCGACCGCCAGCGCCACCTGCGCCAGCAGTTCATCGTTGGACCACGGTTTGGTGATGTAGTCCTGCGCGCCGCTCTTGAACGCGGCGCGCGCCATGTCGATCGAGCCGTAGGCGGTGATCAGGATGACGGGCAGCTGCGGATCGCGCCGGCGGATTTCGCGCAGCAGGTCGAGGCCGTTGCGGTCCGGCAGGCTGACGTCCAGCAGCAGCAGATCGAACGGCTGCTCCTCGATGCGCGCCAGCCCCTCTTCGCCCGTTTCGGCGCGTCGTGACGTCGTAGCCCTCCGAGGTCAGCAGCAGCTCCAGGCCTTCGCGAATTTCCGCTTCGTCGTCGACAACCAGAATGGAGCCTTTAGGCATGAACCGCTTTCCTCGCCGCGGGGAATTCCAGGCGGAAGGAAGTGCCCTTGCCGGGCGTGGAGCGCACGTCGATCTTCCCCGCATGTTCCTTGATGATCCCGTAACTCACCGAAAGTCCCAGGCCGGTGCCCCGCGCCGGTGGCTTTGGTCGTGAAGAACGGATCGAAAATCCGACTGCAGGTTCTCCGGCGGGATGCCCGCGCCCGTGTCGGTGACTTCCACTTCACCGTACCGTTGTGCGCCGCCGTGCGCACTTCCACATGCCGCCGGCGGGCATGGCGTCGCGCGCATTCATAAACAGATTCAGGAACACCTGCTGCAGCGGTTGCCGAACGCCAGACCGGCGGAAGCTCTGCTCCAGATTCCGCATCGACCTGCACCCGCGCGGTCTCGCAACGGATGCGCCACCAGCGAAAGGGTCTCCTCGATCACCGTGTTCAGGTCCACTTCCGGAATTCCGCCGCGCCGGTGCGCGAGAAATTCAGCAGGTTGTTCACGATTTCGCTGGCGCGGAACGTCTGCTTCACGATCTTGTCGATCAGTGGCTGCCGCGGGTCGTCCGCCGGAATCTGCTTCGCCAGCATCTGGATGTAGTTGGAAATCACCGCCAGCGGCGTATTCACTTCGTGCGCCACGCCGGCCGCCAGCAATCCCAGCGAGGTGAGCTTCTCGGTCTGCACCAACTGTTCTTCCAGGCGCATGCGCTGGGTGATATCGTCCAGCAGGATCAGCCGGCCCGATGCCGCTCGCCGGACTTGCCCACCAGCGGCGCAATCGAAACGTTCACCACCAGATTCCGGCCGTGCGCGTTGCGCAGCGGAACTTGTAAAGGCCGGAAACGTGCTCGTCGTCGGCGCGCGCGGCGATTTCCGCGACCAGGATCCGCGGGCAGCACTTCCTCCAGCGTGCTGGTCCACCGCCTCGCTGCCGCGGCACTGCCGATCAACTCTTCCAGCTGCGTGTTCCAGGACTCCACGCGGCCCTCCAGATCCACCGCCAGCACGCCCACGTTCAGCGATTCGACGATGTTCTCGCGAGAAATCCTTCAGCCGCTCGATCTGCTGCGCCTTCTGCTCGAGCGAGTGAGTACAGCTGCGCGTTATCGATGCGCGATCGCCACGTAGCCGGCGATCGTGAACAGCAGCTCCACGTCCTCGCTGGTAAGGAAATCGCCGTCCACCGTCTTACCCAGACCCAGGACGGCGACCGTGTGGTCGCGAATCCGGCAGGGAATAAAATAATTCAGGTCCAGTTGCTCCAGCGTCTGCCGCACCGATATCGCTCTCGCCGCGCGCCGCGCGCGGCGATTCAAAGAACAGATAGCCGCGCTGCGAACGCCGGCCGGTCCGGCGATCGAGAAAGCTCAGGTCCAGCGGTCCGCGCGACACGGCTCGCACGCCCATCGAACGCGCCAGCCGAAAGCGTCCGGATTCCGCGCGGGTCCTCCAGAAAAATCGCCAGCCGGTCCACCAGCAGCGTTTGCGAAAGCCGGTCCATCACCGAGGCCAGCATCGGCTCCAGCCGCACTTCGTTGGTGAGCGTGCGGCCGAACTCAATCAGCGTGCGCCGGTAGTCAGCCGGTCGCGATAGAAGAAACGGTCCAGCCGCGCCTGAATCCATTCGCGCAACGGCTGAAACAGAAACGCCGCCACCACGATCGCGATCACGCCTCCCGCCGGACCCGGTGGGCCATGCGGTGTGGAACAGCGGCGCCGATCAGCGCCACCAGCGCGAAGTACACCGCCACCACGCCGGCGGTCGCCGCCGTGTACGCCAGGCCGCGCTTGAAAATGATGTCCACGTCCATCAACCGGTAGCGGATGATGGCGTAGCCAAAACACAGCGGAAGCAGCGCCAGCGAGAGCGCCGAAGAATTCATCCACGGCCGCGGCACGCGCTCCCAGCACGAACGGCACAATGTAGAGCAGCCTGAACGGCAGAATCGCCCGCCAGCGTCCCGCCGGTCACCCACTTCAATTGCTGCCGCAGAACTCCCGCTGGCGCCCGCTGATAGCTGTTCAGGAAAATCCAGCCCCGCCAGCAAGAAGTACAGCGCCCAGATAGCTCAGCTCGATTTGATCCAGCGCAATGCGCGCGCCCAGCGACGGCACAAATCCCAGCGCACCCCGCGGCCGCGCTGCACATGCACCAGCAGCAGACCGCCGGCGCCAGGTAAGCCGCCCAGCATCGCAGCCGATGACCGAATCGCGCACGATGCTGCGCTCCGGAAACACCAGCGCGAAGTGCACCAGCAGCGCCGGCGCCAGCAGCGTCGCCACCGACTGCGCCCAGTACACTTCCCGGTCGAACAGGTTCAGTTTTCCCGTGTAGTGGAATGCATACAGGATGAACGACACCAGGCAAAAGACGTAAAAATGCACGGCCCGCGGCGCGTTCCAGCGCCGCACGAAAATAAATAGTCCGATGAAAAGGTACAGCAGCCCGACCACCCGCAGATAATTTTCAATCGATGTGGGTTTTTCCGCGGGCGCGGTAACCAGAGGTGTCTCGAATTCCTGCCCTTCGCGCGCCAGCTTGTACGCACCTGCGTCCACAATCCCGCGCGCGTCAACCGCATGGTGACCTGCACGGCTCGCGCTACCGGCACGCTGTCGATGGCCACGAGCCGGTCGCCCTGGCCGTATGCCTGCCCGCGCTCCCGAGGACCCGGGACTGACTTTCCAGGCCTCTACGCCGTGATCGGTGTCAAGCCACGCCACCCCGTCGTCAACCAGCTCAAACTTGCTGCGTTGCTCGAAGTTGATGTACGCGAAAATCACCGCCGCCAGCGTTGCCAGCGCCAGTACCACCGCCCCGATACTTACCCGCAGGTTCTGTTTCATAGCCCGGCCCGACAGGGATACACCTTCCCGGGGGATAATCCGGTGCAAATCAGAGACCAACCGGCCTCCCGGCACCGTGCAGCTAAATCCTTTCATATCTGTGGTTTCAAACAACAAAAAGGAAGCTTCTCGGGCGGGATACGTTATTCGGAAGGGCAGATATGGCTTTCTAAAGCCTTAATTGTCAAAACTGTACGCTTAAGCCGCCGCGAAAGCTTCCGAAATGCCGGGATCAAGTTCGCCTGTCCGTCTCGCGTGCTCAGTGTCACGGTACCCTGGGCCAGCAAATTGTCGCAATCCGCGACCGCTTCCCAGCGCCCCAACCCGAACCTTGGCAGCGGCTGCCTTATGCCCACATGCAGGTAGGGGTCGAGTTGAAAGATCGACTCGCCGTATTGATCCACTCGCGAAACTGCTACTCCGCTGACCCATTTGTAGCCGGCTTCCAGCTTGGTTTTCGCTCGCGGAACCTTTGCCGTAACTCTCGCTCCCAGCGAGTGCCTCGGAGCCGTCCGCAAAATATCTCGCAGCACGCCGTTCAAGTCCTCGCCCGGAGCCAATGCCCCGGAGAAGGCGTACACCGCGGTAACCTCGACGTTATCATCCAGCTTTTGCGCAGCGCCACGCGCGTTCCCCAGCTGCTCGACGATCCGCCGTCGTACACGAATCCGTTCGAAAATACATCCTGGAAATAATCGCCCGTCGGCAAGTCATTCCCGCGTCCGAATACCGCCAAGTGTCGATTGTCGTCGTGGAAGGCCGCTACCTGGACTCTGCCGCGCGTTCCCAGCTTTCGCTCCGCGGCTATTTCTTCGTGAAAGCCGCCTTGCAGCACCGGCTTTCCGCCGCGCCACATCAATGTCGGAAATCCATCCAGTTCGTTCAGCGCCGCGGCCAGCGCGTCATTGCCCGTTTCGCCGCCGGCCGCTTCCAACGGACCAGGCCCATTGGGCACCGAAAGAAAAATCAGCGTCGCATTCCAGTCGTCCGTAACCCGCACATCCAGTTTCGCTCGCGGCCGCAAAGAAGACGCCGCCGCTCCCAGTCCACCAGCACATATTCGTCGCGAAGATCTTCAACATCGCCTGATCGCCATTCGCCAGCTCCGCCTCATCCATGCGCACTCCCCGGAAAGTCTGACCATCCGTTCCAAGTTTCGCTTCGCGCAACACCAGAACCGCGGTGTGCGGCCCCGCCCCTAGCGATCCAGTCGGCAGCCACACGGTCGCAACGCTGCCCGCCGGCGCCTCCTGGTCATAGCTCATCTGCCCGGCAAGAATCAGCCGGCTCGCCCCGCCCAGCCGTTGATCATAGGCAAAGGCCGTAGCCGGCGCCGACACCAAGTTCGAACCTGAACCCGGGTGCCGCGCTCCATCCGTAAATTCCAGCGTGCTCGCGGCATGCGCGGTCTTCCGCGATCCATGCTCGCGTCCACCGACACGATTCCCGTCGCCCATCCACTCCAGCATGGCCTGGTCGCCGACGCCGAGCGCAATACCCACTTCCAGTCGTCGCCTTCCACCGGGATGTTCACCGGCTGGCGCCGTAATTGATCCAGCGAAGCAAACATCGACTCCAGCTCCACGCGTACCACCGTCGTCACGTTGGGAACGATGCGAATATGTTTTTCCAGTGTCGGCAGGAATCCTGCCAGCGTCACCCGCACGGTATAAAGCCCGGGCGAAAGTTTTTCTCCGCGAAAAACTCCCTGCGTGTTGGTTAGGAAATCGCGTCCTGTCGAGTTTGCCGACGCTTCCGCCAGCAGTTCCACGCTCGCGCCCATCTGCGGCGTGCCGCTTGCATCCAGCACCACCCCCGCGAGTTTGCCGGGGCCGGTTTTCACTCCGGTCCTCGTCTGTGCTCCCGTAGGATTTGCCGCCAGCGACATCATTCCCACTGCCGCCAACAGCAGGGCCCCCGTTTGCCGGAGACTTCTGTGCGTCACTTTGGGCTACCTCCAGGCACGACGTTGGCCGCGCTCTTGGTTTCCGTCGGAGCCTTCACCGTGAAATCCGCCCTTCGCGAAATGCTCTGGTTCGAAAGTGTATCCGTCGCGTTAATTTCCAGCGTGTACTTGCCCGGAGTCAGCGTGGACAGCGGCAGCAATCGCTCAATCGTTATCTGATCGCCCGTTTGTTTCATTTCGGCCGAAGTTTCGTTGAACTGCAGCACCTGCTCCGCGCCTTTTTTCACCGTGTATTGAAACGTGGCGCTCGACTTGTGCGTCTTGTCGTCCGGCTTCAGGTTATACACCTGCATGTAAATTCCCAGCTTGTCCGCCGTCGTGAAGTCGCCTTCCAGTCGCGGCCGCACCTTCGACGATCCCAGCACGAATTGCCCCGCGCCAATTTGCTTCGCGGGCACATGCTCGATCTGATCCGCCAGGATCAGCGAACTCGACTCCAGCTTGTCATCCTCATACCTCGGCACTTGCAGCCGTGAATTGATCACTCCCACGTTTCCGCTCTGCACGTCCTTGATCACTAGGTCCAGCCGGTAAAGGCCCGGCCGCAGCGGCACCGCTTTTTGATAGATGGAATGTAATTTTATCGATTGCTGGAACAGTGAGTCCGGAAAATCCCTGCTCACCGAATCTTCAAACGTCTGCACCACACGGCCCGTCAGGGTGCTCACCCGACCAAACACGTTCAAT
The DNA here is from genome assembly GCA_963781425.1 of uncultured Actinomycetes bacterium. Lineage (GTDB taxonomy): Bacteria > Actinomycetota > Acidimicrobiia > IMCC26256 > PALSA-610 > DASQHW01. Next base: position 42,587 of record CAWAGX010000013.1, read on the forward strand.
GTCGCGGAGTGTATTCCTTCTTTCGACTGGAACGACAGTTGGCTGTTCGGAACTTGCACGGTCACCGGCACCAGCACCGTATCATTCGTGACCTTCAGAAAATCTGTCCGCCACGTGAAGTGCACCTGGTCGCGCACAATGCGCGACGTCACCAGCGCTTCCAGATCTTTGAACTTCACCGTGGGTGGCTTGAACGCATTGGCATACGCTTCCAGGCGCGTAAATTCGTTCATGCTTGCGGGCTGCCCGCCCATCGACGTCGGCAAATGTGTGCCGTCCGATCTTGTGAACCGGTCTGTCTTCGACGCCAGGCCCATCTGTTCCAATTGGCTCAATCCCGCGCCCGGCACGTGCAACAACGCATCCTTCTCTGAAGGATCCATCGTCAAGTGATATTCGCCCGATCCACTGGGATCGACGAACTCCATGATCACGTTTTCGCCCATGCCCTCGATGTATCGCCACCGCCATGTTTCCCATGGATACGTAGAGGTCGAACCACCGCCTTCTGCCATCGGCCGGTCATACGTCCCACCCGTAGGATGGCTTTCAATCTCATCCGGTGGCCCCCAAACGATGTACATGTGACCGCGATCCGTTTTCCATCCCGGTATGCCCGACGCGTAATGCTCGTTGGCATAGGCGATTCGACGGTAGTGCTCTTCCTTGAATTCGTTGTCCGGCAAATCCGGGTTGCTGCTGCGCCGCAGCCAGAATTGCTCGATAAACTGCTCCCGCTCTTCGTTGGTAGCCAGTTGCCCGAACGCGTTGCGCTCTTCGGGCGAAATGATGTACGTCACGTCTTCGTTCAGCCACTGCTTGTAAGGCGTATCCAGCTCTTTCAGCGACTTCTTGATCTTCTTCTTTTGGGCTTTGTCGAGCTTCTGAGCTACGGTGGGATCTTGCGGTTGGGCCTGGCGCTGGCCTTGGGACTCCTGCTGGGCGCGGATTATCGGTACGGCTAGGGCAAGAATCGAAACGGATGTCAAAAGGGCGCGTGCTACCCTGGGCATGGAATTACACCTCAACTCTGGCAAGAGGGGATTCTAACTCCGTCAAACGCTGGCGTCAATTCCGTAATCCCCTTCATTATGTGACACTTGTCCCCGTTTCGCTTAGAATCGCGGCTCCCACAATTAGTTGCCTGTTATTTATCACACCTGTACGAACGTACAGTGTCTATTTGAGGATTTGGTACCGAGGTAGTACAACCGAAAGGTATTTTTTCAAGACCGCCAATCTTCTCGGCTAGTCTGATTGGCGTTGTTTTACTGCAGCCGCCGGTTTTGCAGATCCGTACCTACCAGGCTATCGAATATCGCCAGCACGTGCCGCCGGTATTCCACCATGCGCGTGAAAATGTCGCGCAGTTCCGGTTCGCGCTCCGCTTCGTGATGCCACTTCAGCAGCACCGCCTGCGGCACCTCATATCCCGCCTCAATTGTTCCGCCGAATATTCCGGCGCAGAAATAACCCGTAGAAAAACGCGGCTTCGCGCTGCGGCAGGTCGAAATCCTGCAGCACCACCGCCGGCACGAATTGAGTCATCGCGGCCATAAAGAAAATGCAGTTTACCCAAAAGCGGCTCCGCGTGAAGTAGGACTACTGGTTTTATGCCGCTTCCCAGTCAACCCCCTGGGTCGAACCCCTTTCTACGGACAAGGTTCTGCTTCTATCAGACTTCCAATCGCTCTAGGATGCTGCCCACAACGCCCCGGATCACCTCCGCCACCCAAATTCCGCTAATCGCTCAGCAACGAATCCAGACTTGGCGCCGCGCCGGGGACCCGGGTGCCCAACATGCCGATTTTGACGTGGGGATTTTGCCAGCGTCTGGCAACCAAGTACAAGCCTCAAGAGGGGGTGCCGCATCCTTTGCGCTTTTCAAAGGGTGCGGTCTTTGACTTTGAATTTTCTTCCGCTGATCTCTACAACCATTCCACCGCCGTCCCACCCCACCCTCACTGGAATTTTTCTCCCGTCCGCCGTACAGTAACAACTGGCTCAACCCGCCGCTTTCAAACTTGCGTAGAAAAACGGAGTCCGCGACATGCGCTTGATTCAAAAATCTTCCGCCCTGCTCATCCTTTTTGCCGTAGCACTCGCCTTACTTCTGCTGCCCCAAAAATCCTTATCCCACGCTCCCGCGCAATCCGACGCCGACGACGCCATCCCGGCCTTCCACCCCCAACCTCCCACCGCGCTTCCGGCCACCATGAGCCCCGCCACTCCGATCCCGTCGTGCAGAACGCCTACGCCGTGGCCGCCCGCGTCAAAAAAGTCCTCTACCGGCGACCCTCTGCTATTGCCACTGCGACCGCAGCCAGGGACACGCCAGCCTGCTCGACTGCTTCGTCAGCAAACACGGTTCCGGTTGCGAGATTTGCGTTCGCGAAGACCTCTATTCCTACGAGCAGTCCCGCAAAGGAAAAACTCCCACGCAGATCCGTGACGGCATCATTCGCGGCGAATGGCAGTCCGTCGACATCAGCAAATACCAAACGCCGCTTCCGCCCAAGTGAATACGCGCAAACGTTGAACTTCTCGATTCCCAAAATTCTCTCAAGGTGACTCGTGAAAAATAATTTCTTCAAAGTTTTCGTTCTGCTCGCCGTTCTGTGTCTCTCCGGCCTCGGCGCTTTCTCCTCGCCGACACTCCCTCCTCCTGGGGATTCGCCGACTCCAATCTCGACCGCACCTGCAAGCCTTGCAACGATTTCTACCAGTTCGCCATGGGCGGCTGGATGAAAAACAATCCCATTCCCGCCGACCGCCCCGCGTGGAGCACCAGCGCCGAACTCCAGGACAAAAACCTCGCCGAGCTCCGTCAGATTACCGAAGACTCCGCCAAGCTCCGCGACGGCCGCGGCCCCAATGAACAAAAAGTCGGCGACTTCTACGCCAGTGCATGGATACCGCCGCCATCGAGTCCGCCGGCATCAAGCCTCTCTCCGCGCAACTCGCCGCCATTGATTCCATCAACGACCGCGCTGCTTTGCTCTCCCAAATCGCCGACCTGCACAATCAAAACGTCCAGGCTGTTTTCGATTTCAGCTCCACCCAGGATTTCGCCGACAGCACCAGGGTCATCGGCGACGCCGACCAGGGCGGCTTGGGCATGCCCGACCGCGATTACTACCTCCGCGATGACGACCGCTCCAAGCAGTTGCGCACCGACTACGTCGCTCATGTGGCGAAAATGCTTCAGTTCGCAGGCGACTCCGCCGAAAATCCGCCGCCGAAGCCCAGACCATCATGAATATGGAAACGGCTTTCGCGAAGGCCTCTCTCACCCGCGTGCAACTGCGCGACCCCAAGGCCAATTACCACAAGCTTTCCGCCGCCGACCTGAAGCAACTCACCCCCGACTGGTCGTGGGATTCTTTCTTCACCGCCGTCGGCCTGCCCGGCCTTCCTGAAACCAACATCGGCCAGCCCGATTTCTTCAAGGAAATGAACCGCCAGCTCACCGCCACACCACTGGCCGACTGGAAAATCTACCTCCGCTGGCACTTGATCCATGCCGCCGCTCCCATACTCAGCGACGCCTTCGTGCAGGAAAATTTCAATTTCTACGGCAAGCGCCTTTCCGGCACCACGGAAATTCAGCCCCGTTGGAAGCGCTGCGTGCAATCCGTCAATCGCAACGTTGGCGAAGCTCTCGGCCAGGTCTACGTCGAAAAATATTTTCCGCCTGCCGCCAAGGCTCACGCCCTGGAGATGGTTCACAACCTGCTCGCCGCACTGCGTTCCGATATCCCCACGCTTTCCTGGATGAGCCCGGAAACAAAAAAGGCCGCCATCGAGAAAATGGAAGCCTTCAACGT
>CAWAGX010000014.1:0-112500 GCA_963781425.1 uncultured Actinomycetes bacterium
CCACACAGCATACACACGGACGGCGCCAACGTCGGCGCCAACCTCGGACGGGCCGCCGGGGCGGGAGTGCCCGGCCACCTGCATGTGCACGTGCTTCCCCGCTGGAACGGCGATACGAATTTCATGACCACGATCGCGGACGTCCACGTTATCCCCGAGAGCCTCCACGCCGGCTACGACAAGCTGAAAGCAGCTTGGGAGGACTACCGTCCAACCGCGTGAGTGACGGCGACGACCTCCCGGAAGATCTCGACGTCACCGCCTATGTCGGACCGTACGTCTTCCCCGACATCCGCCGCCGCAGGATTGCCGGGACGCTGTACGCCGTCCTCGGTCTCGGCGTGCTCTGGGCCGCGTTGGCAAGCTCCAATCGTGGACTGCTGTTCGGCGCGATCTTGCTGCTGGCGATCGCGGCGTATCACTTCGCCGCAGGCTGGCCGCTGAAGATCGACCAGACGGAGGCACTCGCGGTCGCGAGCCGCGCGGTCGGATTTCCGTCGGCCACGCATCCGCGCAGCTGGGGTGGCGAGGCCTGTTGTCGCGTCCGACGTGGCGCATCCTGCTCTACAGCGCCGAGGACCCGCCCACGAACGCGCGGCCTCGTCGAGCTCGACGCCGTCGACGGCCATGTCATCGGTGAATACACCGAGCGCAATCCCGAGGATTGGTCCCAGTTGTAATTCCGCGAGTTGGAGGTGCGCCATCCTTACCGGCGCGTCGCTGACGCGCGCCCGCATGGCCCACGCGCACCTGATCGGCGCCAACCTCACCGGGGCCGACCTCTCCAACGCCATGCTCACCCGCGCCAATCTCACAGGTGCCAATCTGACCGGCGCCGATCTCACCGGCAGCGCGACTCACCGGCGTCATCTGGTCCCACACGACCTGCGCTGACGGCACGAACAGCAACGTTGACGGCGGCACCTGCGCGAACAATCTTTGATTGGTCGCATTACCGCTGAGCGTTGTCTACGCTCCGCGGGTTTCGATCGAACGAGGGGGACGCATGAAGAAGCTCTGGCAGGAGTTCTTGAAGTTCGTCATGTCCGGCAACGTGTTGATGCTTGCCGTGGCGTTCATCCTCGCCTTGGCGATCAAGCAGGTCGTGACGTCGTTCACCGACGACATCATCCAGCCCATCATCGGCGCCATCGTGGGTAAGCCGGAATTCACGAACACGCTCAAGATCGGCAAGGGCGTGGTGCAGTACGGCGCATTCCTCACCGCGGTGGTCGACCTTCTCATCACCGGCGCCGCCCTGTTCGCGATCGTGAAGGCGTACGACGCCTACCGGGCACGTCGTCCCGGCATTGACGAGCCCGAGGAACCCGGCGAAGACATCGTCGTGCTGCGCGAGATCCGCGATCTGCTCCGCACGCAAGCGCGGTGACCCAAGCGCGGTGATTTACGCCTTGGCTTCCTTCGGCCGCGGCGACGATCTTGTCGGTGAGGTGCGCGGAACGGGGTCGTAGTGCGAGTGCTCGCGGGTGAACCGGCCGCGGCCGCCCGTCATCGAGCGGAGGTCGATCGCGTAGCGCAACACCTCTGAGGTCGGCACGTGGGCGACGATCTCGACCTCGCCGCTCGCCGACCGCCGCCGAGCCCTGGATCCGGCCGCGCTTGCCGTTGAGGTCGCCCATGATGTCGCCCTGGTTCGACTCGGGCACCGTCACGACGAGCTCGCTGACCGGCTCGAGCAGGATCGGGTTCGCCTTGCCGAGCGCCTCGCGCAGGCCGATCGCCGATGCGGTCTTGAACGCCATCTCGGAGCTGTCGACGGGGTGGTGCTTGCCGTCGAAGCACGTGACCTTCACGTCGACGACCGGGAAGCCGAGCGCACCGCCGGTCTCCTCGGTGTCGTGCACGCCCTTCTCGACCGCGGGGATGAAGTTGCGGGGGATCACGCCGCCGACGATCGGCGTCGACGAACTCGTTCCCCTCGCCGCGCTCCTTCGGCTCGACGCGCAGCCACGCCACCGCGAACTGGCCGTGGCCGCCGCTCTGCTTCTTGACCTTGCCTTCGGCCTCGGACGTGCCGGCGATCGTCTCGCGGTACGCGACGCGCACCTCTTCGGTCTCGACCTCGACGCCGAACTTGCGGGCGAGCTTCTCGGTCGCGATCGACAGGTGCGTCTCGCCCATGCCGCGGAGCACGGTCTGGTGCGTCTCGGCGTTGCGCTCGATCCGTAGCACAGGGTCCTCCTCCTGGAGGCGGTGCAGCGCGTTTGCGAGCTTGTCCTCGTCGCCCTTGCTCTTGGCGTGGATCGCGATCGCGAGCAGCGGCTCGGGAGCGGGCAGCACGTCGACGTCGAGCGTCGTGCCCTTGGCCACGAGCACGTCGCCGGTGCCGACGTCGGCGAGCTTGGCCACCGCGGCGATGTCGCCTGCGGGCACCTCGTTGACGGTGTCCTGCTCCTTGCCGCGCATCGAGAAGAGCTGGTGCATCCGCTCGTCGGTCTTCGGTGCGCGCGTTCGTCAGCACGTCGTCGTGCTTCACCGTGCCCTGCAGCACCTTGAACAGGTTCACGTGACCGACGTAGGGGTCGACGATCGTCTTGAACACGAGTGCGCCGGTCGGGCCGTCGGCGGCCGTGGGCGCCGGCGCCTCCTCGACGAGGAACTTCGCGAGCCGGTCGATGCCGATGAGCTTCGTCGCGCTGCCGCACAGCACGGGGAACACCGTGGCGCTCGCGATGCCGGCGGCGAGCGCCTTCGCAAGCTCGCTCGATCTCGATCTTCTCGTCGCCGAGGTAGCGCTCCATCAGGTCGTCGTCGCCGACGACGATGCCTTCGACGAGCGCGTCGTGCACCGCGTGCTCTTCGGATTCCATCTCGGCGGGAACCTCGCCTTCGGTTCCCGTCGGCGAGCCGCCCGAGTACGTGACCGCGAGGTCGTTCAGCAGTTCGACCACGCCCGTGAGCGCTGCTTCCTCGCCGATCGGGAGCTGCAACGGCGCGACACCCGCACCGAACTTCTCCTTCAGCGTGTCGAGCGTGCGTTGGAACGACGCGCGTTCGCGGTCGAGCTTGTTGACGAAGATCGCGCGCGGGATGTCGCGTTGCTCGGCGAGCTTCCACGCGATCTCGGTCTGCACCTCGACGCCCTCGACCGCCGAGACGACGAACAACGCCAGGTCGGCCGCCTGCAGCGCGGCGACGACGTCGCCGACGAAGTCGGCGTAGCCGGGCGCGTCGAGGATGTTCACCTTGTGGCCGTCGAGCTCGAACGGGCGCGAGCGCGAGCGACACCGAGATGGTGCGCCGCTGCTCCTCGGGGTCGAAGTCGGAGACGGTCGAGCCGTCTTCGACCCGGCCGATGCGCGGGATCGCTCCGGCGCAGAACAGCAGCGCCTCGGTGAGCGACGTCTTCCCGGCCCCGCCGTGGCCGAGGAGCGCGACGTTGCGGATCTTCGCGCTCGGGTACGTTTTCAACCGTCGACCCCCTGCGTTGGTTCAGGCGTGGAGGGCGATTGTACGAAGCTGCTTCGGGGGACCACCAGGGTCGGTATCGGGGTTTGGTACCGTGGAGTCGTGCTCGCGAACGCGAGCAGTAGCGACCCGACCAGGACATTCTCGGGACGGCAGCGAGAAGGAGCGCAGATGCTCGACCGGCGCTGGCGCAAAGGCGTCGAGCAGGGTCTCGGACCGCTCGGCGACCGATTGCGGCGCCTCGGCGTCACCGCCGACGCCCTGACGGTGTTCGGACTCCTCTGCTCGGTCGCGACCGCGCTGCTGATCGCGTCCGGTCATCTGCTCTGGGCCGTCGTCGGCGTCATCGTGTCGGGTGTCGCGGACCTGCTCGACGGCGCGATCGCCCGGGGCAGCGGACAGGCGAGCCCCCGCGGCGCGTTCTTCGACTCGGTCGCCGACCGGGCGTCCGACGCATTGTTGTTCGTCGGGGTCGCCTGGTATCTCGCCGACCGCTCGCCCTATTACCCCATCCTCGCGTTCGCGGTCGCGGCGTGCTCGATGATGATCTCCTACGAGCGGGCCCGGGCGGAGTCGCTCGGCCTCGACGCCCGCGGCGGTCTGATGGAACGCGCCGAACGGTTCGTGTTCCTCGGGGTCGCGCTCGCGTTCGACATCCTCGTGCCTGTGCTCTGGATCATGCTGGTGTTGACCGCGTTCACCGCGCTCCACCGGTTCCTGCGGGTCTACCGCCAGGCCGCGCGGCCGCCCCGACCGGCACACGTCCGGAAGGTCGACCGGCCCGCGACGCCTTTGCGTTCTTGGTGGACCGCCCGGCGGGTCGACACCGAGCGTGTGCGCCCGCGCCACTTCTCCGAACGGCGCCGGTCGCGGCCGTAGCGCGCCGGCGCCGCGTCCAGCCGTGCATGCAGTGAACGCTGTGAATAAAGCTGCGCTGACCGTCGGCGCGTACCGCCTCGGCGCGCGTATTGCCGAAGCGATTCCCAAGCGTGCGGTCCCAGCCGTCGGGCGGATCGGTGGCCGCGTCGGCGGATGGCCGCAGCGCGCGAACCGGCGGATGGCCGCGCGTCACCAGCACCGGGTGACCGGCCGTACCGATCGTGGAGTGGTTGACGAGGTCTTCGAGTTCTACGGGCGCTACTGGCTCGAGATGCTGCGGCTTCCCGCGGAGGTTCGCACCGGGGAGATCGTCCCGAACTTCACCATCGAGGGCTACGAACGCGTGACCGGCGGCCTCGGCGCGCGGCAACGGCGTGATCCTCGCGCTCCCGCATCTCGGCGGCTGGGAGTGGGCGGCGGCGTGGATGGCCGAGCAAGGCCATCACATGCTGGCCGTCGTCGAGGCCGTCGAGCCTCCCGAGCTGCTCGAGTGGTTCGCCCGCCAACGCGAGGCGATGGGCCTCGAGGTCGTGCCGCTCGGTCCCGATGTCGGCACGCGAGTGCTGCGCGCGTTGCGCGACAACCGCATCGTGTGCTTGTTGTGCGACCGCAATCTGAGCGGCGACGGCGTCGACGTGAAGTTCTTCGGTGAGGTGACCACGCTCCCGGCCGGCCCGGCCACGCTCGCCGTCCGCACCGGAGCGGCACTGTTGCCCGTCGCCGTCTACTTCCAGCCCGGACGCGGGCATCGCACGGTGGTGAGGCCACCGGTCCCGACCCAACGACAGGGACGACTGCGCGACGACATCGCCGTCATCACCCAACGTCTTGCCGACGAGTTCGAAGAGATGATCCGGGTCGCGCCGGAACAATGGCACCTGCTCCAACCGAACTGGCCGAGCGACCGTGCATGGGAAGTCTGGCGATCGCCATGAGGGTGCTGATGACGTGTCCCTACTCGATGTCACGTCCCGGCGGTGTCCAGGGCCAGGTGCTCGGGCTGGCACGCGAGTTGCGCAAGCTCGACGTCGACGTGCGGATCGTCGCCCCGTGCGACGGGCCACCGCCTGATCCGTCGATCATCAGCGTCGGGCCGACCGTCGAGTGGGAGTCGAACGGTTCCGTCGCGCCGATCGCGCCCGGCCGGGCCGCCGCGAGCCGCACCGCCGAGGCACTGCGGAGCATGGAGCCGGACGTCGTGCACCTGCACGAGCCCGCGGTGCCGGGACCGTGTCTGAGCACGTTACTCGGCTATCGCGGCCCGATGGTCGGCACCTTTCACGCGGCGGGCGAGCTCTTGCACCAGTGGAGTCGTCCGGCGCTTCGCTCGGTCATGCAGCACCTGACCTTCCGCGTCGTCGTCTCGGAGTCCGCGCAAGAGACCGCGATCAAGAACTGGGGCGACGAGTACCTCGTGTTGTGGAACGGCATCGAGATCGAGCGCATCGCGTACGCCGAGCCGACGCCGTCGACGCGGCCGGCGGTGTTGTTCCTCGGCCGGCACGAGCCCCGCAAGGGACTCGCGGTCCTGCTCGACGCGTGGGAGGGGATCGCTCGAGACGCAGAGCTGTGGGTCCTCGGCGGCGGGCCGCAATCCGACGAGCTGCGCGATCGGCGACCGTCCAACGTCGTGTGGTGCGGCAGCGTCACCGACGACGAGCGAAACGCGCGGCTGCGGGGCGCGACCGTGTTCTGCGCGCCGTCGGTGCACGGCGAATCCTTCGGTGTCGTCCTGTTGGAAGCGATGGCCGCGAGCACCCCGATCGTGGCGTCGGCCATCGAGGGCTATCAGAACGTTGCCCGCGCCGACCGGGATGCGCTGCTCGTCCCGCCCGGTGACGCGGGCTCCTTGCGCGACGCGGTTCGCCGGCTCCTCGACGATCCCGCCCTGCGGGCGCGGCTGGTCGAGTCCGGCTGCGAACGGGCCGCCGAGTTCTCGATGCGCCGCCTCGCCGAGCGCTACCTCGAGCTGTACGAACGGGCGTTGGTTCCGGCCGCGTGAGCGGCGCGCTCGATCCGGAGCTCGAAGAGCTCGCGATCAACGTCGCGGCGCGCATCCGCGCGCGGCCGTTGCACCCTCGCTCGGCGATCCGGGCGCCCGCGAGCGGGTCGGCGTGGCCCCCGGTGGCGACGTCACGATGGCGATCGACGAGGTCGCGGAGGTGGTGCTGGCCACGTGCTGCGTCGAGGCCGGAGACATCGCCTACTACTCCGAGGACCGCGGGTACGTGGCAATCGGATCACCTCGCGCGATCCTTGTCGTCGATCCGATCGACGGCACGCGACCCGCGGCCGCCGGATTCGAGTCGTGCTGCGTGTCGGTCGCGTTGGTGCCGCCGTCACTTGACGCAACGCTGGGCGACGTGCAGCTCGGCGTCATTCACGAGATCAAGACGGGACAGCGGTTCGTCGCCCGTCGCGGCCGTGGTGTGGACGCCGACGTGCCGACACGACTGTCGAGCAACACCGACCTCGGCGCGTTGTTCTGGACGGCCGGGTTGCGCGGTCGTCCGGCGATGCCGATGACCGTCGTGCTCGAGGACCTCATCGACGGTTCGTCGATGCGCGGCGGCTACTTCGACCCGGGATCCGCGACGTTCAACATGACGCGGATCGTCACGGGCCAGCTCGACGCGTACGTCGACGTCGGTCGCCATGTGCTCGACGTGTTCCCCGAGACCGAGCCGCGTTTCGCGCCGCGGGCGACGGCGCGGTGTGCACGAACTTTCCGTACGACGTCGCCGCCGCGGCATTGATCGTGCAGGAGGCGGGCGGCGTCGTGACCTGGCCGGACGGACGCACCATCGCCGAGCATCCCGCGGTCGGGTCGGGCGACGGCTACGGCATCGCGGTCCTCGCGAGCGCGTCACCTGGCCTGCACGAGCGACTCCTGGCTGAGATCGACCTGGGGATGGGCCGCCTCGCGTCGTGGCTCTCGGCGTGACGAGTTGTTCGCAGCGAGCGCGACCGGCGCGAGTGACCCGATCCGGACCCGCGATCCGTAGACTGCCCGCGTAACCCCTTCGTGGAGGTCGATCGTTGGTTGCAATCATCGTCATCGTCGTGATCATCGTCTTGGCGGTGCTGTTCTTCGTCGTGATGTACAACGGGCTGGTCAAGCGGCGCAATCGCGTCGACCAGGCGTGGTCGCAGATCGCGGTACAGCTCGAGCGCCGGCACGATCTGATCCCGAATCTCGTGGAGACGGTGAAGGGCTACGCCTCGCACGAGCGCGGCACGCTCGAAGCCGTCGTGCTGGCCCGCAACAACGCGGTGCAGGCCCAGCAGCAGGCGGGGCCCGAGCAGCAGGCCCAAGCCGAGAACGTGCTCACCGGCGCGTTGCGCCAGTTGTTCGCGCTGTCGGAGGCGTACCCGGACCTCAAGGCGAACCAGAACTTCCTGAACCTGCAGGAGGAGCTGACCTCGAGCGAGGACCGCATCTCGTACCGCGGCAGTTCTACAACGACAGCGTGCAGACCTTCAACACCGCTATTCAGACGTTCCCTCGCAACCTCATCGCGGGAATGTTCAATTTCCAGCCCCGACAGTTCTTCCAGGCCGAGCAAGGCGCGGAAGAAGTGCCGAGGGTGCAGTTCTGATCTGCTGCTAATCCGTGTACGAACAGATCTCCGCGAACAAGCGAAAGACCGTGTTCTTGATCTTCTTGTTCGTGCTGTTGCTGTTCGCGGTCGGCGCCGCGTTCAATTTCTTCCTCCAGGGCGGCTGGATCGGGCTGATCCTCGTCGCGGTCATCGTGATCGTGTCGTCGTGGATCTCGTATTTCAACAGCGACAAGGTCGCGCTCAGGATGTCCCACGCAGTGCCGGCCGATCCTGTGCAATACGCGAGATATCACAACATCGTCGAAGGGTTGTGCATCGCGAGCGGCCTCCCCAAGCCGCGCCTGTTCATCGTCGACGATCCCGCACCGAACGCGTTCTCCACCGGCCGGAATCCGAAGCACGCCGCGGTGGCCGTGACCACCGGGCTGCTCGAGAAGATGAACCGGGTGGAGCTCGAAGGAGTGCTGGCGCACGAGCTGAGCCACATCCGCAACTACGACGTCCTCGTCATGACCCTCGCGGTCACGATGGTCGGCATCATCGCGTTGGTCTCCGACTTCTTCCTGCGGATCATGTTCTGGACCGGCGGCGGCCGAGACCGCGACAGCAACAACAACCCGCTCGGCATCGTGTTCGCGATCGTCGGCTTCGTCCTGTTGATCTTCGCCCCGATCATCGCCGCGCTCATGCAGTTCGCGGTGAGCCGGCGACGCGAGTACCTCGCCGACGTCTCGGGCGTCCAGATGACGCGTTATCCGCCCGGGCTCATCTCGGCGCTCAAGAAGCTCGAAGACGACACCACGTCGGTACACACCTCGTCGAAGGCCACCGCGCACCTGTGGATCGAGGAGCCGCTGGACAAGGAGTCGAACAAGGGCCACACCAAGTGGAACCACCTGTTCGACACCCATCCGCCCATCGACGACAGGATCCGCGCCCTCGAGGCCATGTAGGAGCAAGCTGTGGTGATGCGTCGAGATCGTCTCTTTCTCGTTGTCGCGCTCGTCGTGGCGCTGGCCGCGCTTGCCTTCGTGTCGTGCGGGGGTGACGGCAAGGCGAAGAAGACCGAGCCCGCGGCCACGAAGAAGGCGGAGGCGCCATCGGTCTGGCCCCTCACCGGGCTGCCCGACCCGAAGGGCGAGGCGAAGAAGCGGTGCGCGGTCACCGTGAAGATCGACAACACGGCCGCGTCGCTGCCGAAGTACGGCGTCGAGCAGGCCGACGTCGTGTACGAGGAAGTGGTCGAGGGTGGGTACACGCGGCTCGCGGCGATCTTCAACTCGCAGGCACCGGACGACGTCGGCTCGGTGCGCTCGGTGCGCAAGACCGATCAGAGTCTCGTCACGCCGATCGGTGGTGTCTTCGCGTATTCGGGTGGTGCGCAGTACGCGATCGACAGCATCAACACCGCGCCGGTGGTGCAGCTCGATGAGTCACGTGCCGGCCCGTTGATGTTCCGCGACCACTCGCGTCATACGACGCCGGAGCTCACGTTGTACGCGCACGTCGACCAGATGTACGCGAAGTGCGGCAAGCCGAAGCCGTCGCCGGCGCTGTTCACGTACCGCAAGCCCGGCACACCGCCGTCCGGTGGTCCGGTGTCGACCGTGCGTGTCGGGTTCGTGAGCCCGTTCGCCGTGACGTGGACCTGGGACTCGGCTTCGTCGGCGTGGAAGCGCGCGCTGTACAGCAGTCCCGAGACCGCCTCCGGCGTGCCGATCGCGCCGAAGAACGTCGTCGTGATGACGGTGAGTTACGTCGGGGGTGACATTCACGGGTACGGCGCCGAGGCGCAGCTGATTGGTTCCGGCAAGTTGCAGGTGTTCACCCGCGGACGGGTGATCACCGGGACGTGGAAGCGCCCCGATCGGGCGAAGCCCGCGTTGCTGCTCGACGCCAAGGGCGCCGAGATCAAGCTCACACGCGGGCCGACCTGGGTCGAGCTCCCCGACGCGACCTATCCGGTCACGATCACCGCACCTCCGGTGACGGCCACGACCGCGCCCTGATCCCGTTTGCAACAGAGGCGCCCGCTAGGGGCGTTTCCGTGGCAAACAGAGGAATAGACTGCGGCGCATGTCCGAGGAGCGCACGACCGGGACCGCCCGCGTGAAGCGGGGACTCGCCGAGATGCTGCGCGGCGGCGTGATCATGGACGTCGTCGACGCCGAACAGGCCAAGATCGCCGAGGACTCGGGCGCGGTCGCGGTGATGGCGCTCGAACGGGTCCCGGCCGACATCCGGCGTGACGGCGGTGTTGCCCGCATGAGCGATCCTTCGATGATCGAAGGCATCCAGAAAGCGGTCACGATCCCGGTGATGGCCAAGTGCCGGATCGGCCACTTCGCCGAGGCGCAGGTGCTGCAATCGCTCAGTGTCGACTACGTCGACGAGTCCGAGGTGCTCACCCCGGCCGACGAGGCGCACCACGTGCACAAGTGGTCGTTCACGGTCCCGTTCGTGTGTGGCGCGACGAACCTGGGCGAGGCGCTCCGCCGGATCAGCGAAGGCGCGGCATTGATCCGCAGCAAGGGCGAGGCGGGCACCGGCAACATCGTCGAGGCCGTGCGCCACCTCCGCTCGATCCTGGGTGACATCGAGCGCATCAAGATCGCGCGTGGCGAGGAGCGCTACCAGTGGGCCAAGGAGCTGCGGGCACCGCTTGAGTTGGTCGAAGAGGTCGCCGAGCGCGGTGAGCTCCCGGTGCCGTTGTTCTGCGCGGGCGGGATCGCCACCCCGGCCGACACCGCGCTCGTCATGCAGCTGGGCGCGCAGGCGGTGTTCGTGGGGAGCGGCATCTTCAAGTCTTCGGACCCGGCCAAGCGTGCCCGCGCGATCGTCGAGGCCACGACGCACTACGAGGACGCCGACATCGTCGCCAAGGTGTCGCGCGGACTCGGCGACGCGATGCGCGGCGAGGAGATCGACACCCTCGATGTGAAGCTCGCCGATCGGGGCTGGTAGGCCGAATGAGGCCGCCAGCCCATGAAGGTCGGCGTTCTTGCGCTCCAAGGCGCGTTCCGCGAGCACGCGGAGGCGCTCGGCGCCCTCGGCGCTGACGTTGCGCTCGTCAAGCGGCCCGAGCACCTCGCAGGCGTCGACGCGCTCTTCCTGCCGGGCGGTGAGTCGACGACCATCGACAAGCTGCTCGATACCTCCGGGCTGCGCGCCCCGCTCACCGATGCGTTGCGGGGCGGCCTGCCGGCGTTCGCGACCTGTGCCGGGCTGATCGTCTGCGCGCACGACATCGTCGACGGTCGCGCCGACCAGCAGCCGCTCGACGTGCTCGATGTGACCGTGCGCCGCAACGGCTACGGCCGCCAGCGGGAGTCCTTCGAGGTTGCGCTCGACGTCCATGAGCTGACGGGCGGACCGTTCGCGGGTGTGTTCATCCGCTCACCCGTCGTCGAGCGGGCGGGTGCGGCGGTCGAGGTGCTCGCCGAGCACGAGGGTGTGCCGGTGCTCGGGCGCCAGGCCCGCGTCTGGTTCTCTTCTTTCCATCCCGAGTTGTCAGGTGACCTCCGTCTGCACCAACGTTTCTTGCAAGAGGTGGTGTGATTCATGTCCGGTCATTCGAAGTGGCATTCGATCAAGCACAAGAAGGGCGCGGCCGACGCGAAGCGCGGCAAGCTGTTCGCGGTGCTGATCCGCCAGATCGAGGTTGCGGCCCGCGCCGGCGGCGGCGACGTCGAGTCGAACGCAACGCTGCGCACGATGATCGGCAAGGCGCGCGACAACTCGGTGCCGATGGACACGATCCAACGCGCGATCAAGCGCGGCACCGGCGAAGAAGAAGGTGTGGTGTACGAGCAGGTGTCGTACGAGGGCTATGCACCCGGCGGCGTCGCCGTGATCGTGCAGGCGCTCACCGACAACCGCAACCGCACGTCGGCCGAGATCAAGAACCTGTTCAGCCGCAACGGTGGCTCGTTCGCAGAACCCGGCGCAGTGTCGTGGCAGTTCGAGCGCAAGGGCATTGTCCACGTCGACAAGGCCGTCGACGAGGACGAGCTGATGCTCGCAGCCGCCGACGCCGGCGCCGACGACGTCGAGGACGGCGGCGACGCATGGCAGGTCACGACGCCGCCGACCGACCTGCACGCGGTCCGCAGTGCCATCGAGGAGGCGGGCTACAAGGTCAGCTCGTCGGACCTCACGATGATCCCCACGACCTCCGTGGAGCTCTCCGCGGAGAGCCAGGCGAGGACCGTGCTCCGCTTGGTGGACGCCCTCGAGGATCACGACGACGTCGAGGCCGTGTACGCCAACTTCGACATTCCCGATTCCGTACTCGAGGCGGTGACCGCATGATCCAGGTCGGCGAAAAGGCCCCGGACTTCACCCTGCCGGGCATACAAGACGGTGAGAAGCGCGACTACACGTTGTCGGAGTACCGCGGGCGCAAGGTCGTGCTCGCGTTCTATCCCGGCGACTTCACGCCGGGTTGTACGCGCCAGATGTGCTCGTATCGCGACAACTTCGAGGACTTCGAGCCGACCGGCGCGGTGTTGCTCGGCGTCTCGCCGCAGGACGTCGACAGCCACGCGAAGTGGGCCGAGAAGAAGCAGTTCCACTTCCCCTTGCTCGCCGACGTCGACAAGAAGGTGATCGAGGCGTACGGCGTCGGCGCGCCGCTCATCAACGTGCGGCGGTCGGTGTTCGTGATCGACGGCGAGGGCATCGTGCGCTTCGCCGACCGCAAGCTCATCGGTGCGACGTTCGTGCCGATCGACAAGCTCGTCCCCGTCCTCGACGCGATCCGGGCCTGATCAGAGCGCGCTGGTCGCGCCGGTCAGCGCACGCTCGTGGACCCAGGTCGCCTCGATCTCGCCGCCGGTCGGGCACACCCGCGTCACGGTCTCGAGCTCGCGGCGCGTGACGACCGGCGCGCCGGCGACGGTCAACAGGAGATCGCCGCGCTGCATGCCGACCCGCTCGGCGAAGCCTCCCCACACCGCGTCGATCTCGAGACCCCCCGGCGTCTCGTGCACGTTGCACCCGAGCGTCGCCCACGGCCGGACGTGACGACCGCCGGCGACACCGCGCTCGAGGTAGAGGAGCACGTCCGCGACGATGTGACTCCAGCCGATCGTCAATCCGTCGATCGCCTGCGCGAGAATTCCTTCCCGAACCCGGACTGCACGACGGTGACCTTCGTGCCGGTCTCCGAGGCCTCGACGGTGACGATGATCTCGGTGTTCGCGCAGGGTTGTTCCACCTTCCGCCGCGGAGAAGCTTGCCTTCGTCGACCTCCTCGACGGCAGCGACGGTGTCGAACCCCGGGAGCCACCAGGCATCGTCGGCGCGGCGGCCGCGCGCGAGGACCTCCCACGTCTCGTCCGGCGTGGTGCGCGCGACGAACGTGGCTTCGAACCGGTCGTCCATCATCGACCTCCATCACTTTCGGGGTACACCGCGCACATCACGCGGAAGGGGTCTCCCTTGCGGGCGCCGTGCTTCTTCAACAGCGATCCGACCTGTCGGAGGTACTCCTCGATGAAGGCGGCGCGCGCCTCGGCAGACGGAAACCGAACCTCGGCATCAACCGACGCGCTCGGGATCTCGTCGCCGTCGAAGGTCGCGCGGTCGAGGAGCGCGGTCGCATCGTGCTGGAACCGTTCGCCGAGCGCGACGAGGTGCTCGAGCGACACCTGATCCCGGAGCGCGGCGAGCCGCTTGTGGTCGCTCCACACCGCACGCGGCGAGATCACGAACGAACCCCCGACGGCTTCATAGAGCGGTTCGATCAAGTTGCCGCGCCTGCGCTCGCCGGCGGAGCGTACGAGCCCGGCCCGTTCGAGCTCCTTGAGGTGGTAGTTCACGTTCTGCCGCGACTGGCCGATCGCCCGCGCCACGCCGGCGGCCGACTCGGGCTGCCGCAGCGCTTCGAGGATGCGTACGCGCACGGGGTGGGTCATCGCCTGCACGGCGTCGAGGGCAGTCACGACCTGCACGCGGGCGCTCACGGCACCAGTATCGACGAGGATCACTGTCGCGACAAGAGAAACTTTCGCTCCCGGGCCCGCCCCGGGCGAGCTCGCACGCAGGCGTTGCCGGGCGGCCGCGGTTCTCGTCATACTCCCGGGCGGTGGACATCGAAGCCGCGGTGCGATTCGTCACCGAGAATCATCGGGCCGTGCTCGCCACGCGCCGCCGCGACGGCACGCCGCAACTGTCGCCGGTGGCCGTTGCGAGCGATGCTGACGGGAAACTCGTGGTGAGCAGCCGCGAGACGGCGATCAAGGTCAAGAACCTGCGGCGTGATCCGTGGGCGTCGACGTGCGTGATGAACGATTCGTTCTATGGGCCGTGGGTGCAGGTCGACGGCCCGGCCGAGATCGTCTCGTTGCCCGACGCGATGGACGGCCTGGTCGCGTACTACCGACAGATCTCGGGCGAGCACCCGGATTGGGACGACTACCGGGCCGCCATGCACCGCGAGCAACGCGTCCTGATCCGCATCACGCCCGAGCGAGCCGGCCCGAACATCTCGGGATGAGGTTCTTGCGAGCGACGGCGACACTCCGTGTCGCCGAGCGTCGCAAGAACCCGCGCCCGCGCTAGGTTCACCAGCCATGCAGGTGGCGATGACCGTCAACGAGGCCGCGCAGGAGCACGACGTCGAGCCCCGCACGCTGCTCGTGCAGTACTTGCGTGAGGCGTGCGGCCTGACCGGCACGAAGGTCGGCTGTGACACGTCGAGCTGCGGCGCGTGCACGGTGCTCGTGAACGGCGAATCGGTGAAGTCGTGCACGATGCTCGCCGCCCAGGCCGACGGTGTGTCGGTCACCACGATCGAAGGGCTCGCGCGCGGTGGCGAGTGGCACCCGGTGCAGACGGCCTTCCACGAGCACCACGGACTCCAGTGCGGGTACTGCACGGCCGGCATGGTGATGGCCGCGGTGTCGCTGATCGACGAGATCCCCAACCCCAGCGAACGCGACGTGCGGCTCGGGCTCGAGGGCAACCTGTGCCGCTGCACCGGATATCACAACATCGTGAAGTCCGTGCTCGCGGCGGCCGAGCAGATGCAGGCGACGAGGCAATGATCCCGGCCGCGTTCGACTACGTGCGCGCCGGTTCCGCCGACGAGGCCGTCGCGCTCGTTGCCGAGCACGGCGAGGATGCGAAGTTCCTCGCGGGCGGCATGTCGCTCCTGCCATTGATGAAGCTGCGCCTTTCGACGCCGACGGTGCTCGTCGACGTGGGTCGCCTCGGCGACCTGTCGTACGTGCGCGACGGTGGCGACCACATTGCGATCGGCGCGCTCACCCGCCACCGCGACCTCGAGACCAACGACATGCTCGCCGAGGAGTGCGGCGTCGTGCGCGCGGTCGCCGGGCAGGTCGGCGACAACCAGGTGCGCCACCGCGGGACGATCGGGGGCTCGGTCGCGCACGGCGACCCCGCGTCCGACCTTCCGGCCGCGTTGCTGGCGCTCGACGCGACGTTCGTCGTGCACGGCCCGGGCGGCGCACGGCACATAGCCGCGCACGACTTCTTCGAGGGGTTCCTCGAGACCGCGCTCGCACCCGACGAGCTGCTCACCGAGATACACGTCCCGAAGACGGGTGCATCGGGCTTCGGGTTCCAGAAGTTCAACCGGCGCGCGCAGGACTACGCGATCGTGGGTGCGGTCGCGACGCGCGTGCGTGGCGACACCCACATCGGCCTCGTGAACATGGGCACGACGCCGTTGCGCGCCCACGCGGTCGAGCAGGCGCTGGCCCAGGGCGCGTCCCCGGCCGACGCCGCGCGCGAAGCAGCGGTGGGCACCGAGCCGCCGGCCGACCTCGGCGCGTCGTCGGAGTTCCGGTCCCACCTCGCGCAGGTGCTGGTGCGGCGCGCTCTCGAAGCTCTTTGAACCGCACTCCGGGGTCTCTGCACCACGTCGCGGTCGCGATCCTCGCCGCGGGCCGGGGCGTCCGGTTCGGCGGCGATGTGCCGAAGCCGCTGCTGGAGCTCGGAAGCCGGCCATTGCTCGCGCACGCGCTCGCGGCCGCGACGACGAGCGGATACGAACCCGTGCTGTGTGTCGTGTCCGACGACCGGGTCGCGGCCGCGGTCCCGACCGGCGTCGAGGTCGTCCGCAACGACGCACCCGAACGCGGCATCGCGTCGAGCCTGCAGGCCGCGCTTGCGGGCGCTCGAGCCCGCGCGCGGAGATCGGCGCGGTCGTCGTCGGCCTCGCCGACCAGCCGCTCGTCGGTGCCGACGCGTACCGGAGGGTCGCCGCCGCGTTCCAGGCCGGCGCGGCGCTCGCGGTCGCGACATATGGAGGCGGGCGCGGCAATCCCGTGTTGATCGCCCGCGGGCTCTGGTCCGAGGCGCTCGAGCTCGCCGGCGACGAGGGCGCTCGGGTGCTCCTGCGCCGCCACGGCGTGGTCGCGGTACCGTGCGACGGCACCGGCGAACCGACCGACGTCGACACCCCCGAAGACCTGGCCGCGTTGGAGAGCACATGGAGATCGCAGACAGCTTCCGAGTGAGCACCCCGATCACCGACACATGGAAGGTGCTGCTCGACATCGAAGGCATCGCACCGTGCCTGCCGGGTGCCCAACTCCAAGAGGTCGAAGGCGACGAGTACCGCGGGATCGTGAAGGTCAAGGTCGGACCGATCACCGCGCAGTACAAGGGCACGGCCAAGCTCGCCGAGGTCGACGAGGCCAACCGTCGCATCGTCATCGACGCGTCGGGTCGGGACACGCGTGGTCAGGGAAACGCCAAGGCGTCGATCGTGGTCACGATGCAGGCCGAAGGTGCCGGGACGAAGGTCGACGTCGTCACCGACCTGTCGGTCACCGGCAAGGTCGCGCAGTTCGGCCGCGGCGTCCTCGGCGACGTGTCGTCGAAGCTCATGGGCCAGTTCGTCGAGAACCTCGAGCGCGACGTGCTCACGACTGCCGGCGGCGGCGACACCTCACATGCGGGCGGCCCCTACGAGCAAGCGCTCGAGACCGTGGTGCCGCCGGCCGGCACCGCATCCGCGGCCGCACCTGCAACCGGGACCGCACCATCGAGCGGGCCGCGCCAGATCGCATCGCGCGAGGTCGAGCCGGTCGACCTCTTCGAGGTTGCGGGAGCGTCGCTCACCAAGCGCCTGGTCCCGGTGGGTATCGGGGCCTTCGTGCTGTTCGTCCTGTGGCGCATCCTCCGTGGTCGCGACTGAAGCCTTTAGGATCGAACCCGTGTTCGATTCCGCGGGGCCCGTCTTGGGCATCGACCCGGGCGTCTCGCGCTGCGGCTACGGCGTCGTCGCGCGCGTCGACGGCCGGCTGCGCGCCTCGTCGTGCGGCGTGATCCGTACGCCCGCGAGCGATGCGTTGCCGGATCGCCTGGTGGCGCTCGCCGAAGAGCTTGCGCTGCTCGTCGCGCAGGTGCGGCCGTCGGCGCTCGCGGTCGAGCGCGTGCTGTTCCAGGCCAATGCCCGCACTGCGATGTCGGTCGGGCAGGCCAGCGGTCTCGCGCTCGTCGCCGCGGCGCGAGTGGGAGTGCCGGTCGCGCAGTACAGCCCGAACGAGGTGAAGCTCGCGGTCACCGGGGACGGTCGCGCCGACAAGGCAGCCGTGCAGTCGATGGTCACGCGTTTGCTTGCACTGCAGGAGGTCCCCAAGCCGGCCGACGCGGCCGACGCCCTCGCACTCGCGTGCTGCCACATGGGCAAGATGCGTTTCGCGTCGCGCGTGGAGGCCGCCAAGTGATCGGCTCGCTCCGGGGAACGGTGATCGGCCGGACCACGACCGGCGAGGTGCTCCTCGAGGTCGGGGGAGTGGGCTACCGCGTGCTGGTGCCCCTGAGCGCGATCCCTTCCCTCGAGGTCGGGGCGAACACGTTCTTGTTCACGCACACGCACGTGCGAGACGACGCGATCGTCCTCTACGGATTCCCTTCGCGCGACGAACGCGACACGTTCGACGCGCTGATCGGCGCGAACGGCGTCGGCCCGAAGCTCGCGCTCGCCATTCTCTCGGTCCACACGCCGACGAGCCTTCGGCGCTGTCTCACCGAGGACGACCTCGACGGCCTCGTGTTGGTGCCGGGCGTCGGCAAGCGCACCGCGCAGCGGTTGCTCATCGAGCTCAAGGCGCGGCTCGAGGTCCCGGACCTCGACCTCACTGCGGCGCCGGGCGCGCCCGCGCACAGCGCGCGTACCGAAGTCCGCGACGCGCTGAGCGGCCTCGGCTACTCGCCCGACGAGGTGCGCGACGTGCTCGGTCAGCTCCCCGAGGACGGCACGGTCGAGGACATGCTGCGCGACGCGCTCCGGCTGCTGGCGGGGTCGCGGTGAGCGAGAGCATGAGGGACGAGCTCTTGAGCCCGGCGGCTGATGCGGAAGAAGCCGCCGAAGAAACGACGCTGCGTCCCCGTCGCCTCTCCGAGTTCGTCGGCCAGCCGCGGCTGCGTGAGCATCTCGAGATCATGTTGACGGCGGCGAAGCAGCGCGGCCAGGCCGTCGACCACGTGCTCCTGGCGGGGCCGCCCGGCCTCGGCAAGACCAGCCTTGCGGGCATCATCGCGTTCGAGATGGGCGCGCGTATCCAGCCGACGAGCGGGCCCGCGCTCGAGCGAGCCGGCGACCTCGCCGCGATCCTGACGAACCTCGACGACGGCGACGTGTTGTTCATCGACGAAGTGCACCGGTTGCCGCGCGTCGTCGAGGAGGGTCTGTATCCCGCGATGGAGGACTTCCGCTTCGACGTGGTCATCGGCAAGGGCCCGAGCGCGCGGACGATCCGACTCGACCTCCCTCGCTTCACACTCGTGGGCGCGACCACCCGCACCGGCTCGATCACCGGACCGTTGCGCGACCGGTTCGGCTTCGTCGCCCGTCTCGACTACTACGACGAAGCCGATCTCGCCGCGATCCTGCGCCGAGCGGCAACGATCCTGGGCGTCGAGCTCGAGAGCGACGGCGCGGACGAGATCGCACGCCGATCCCGCGGCACGCCACGCATCGCGAACCGGCTGCTGAAGCGCGTCCGCGACTACGCCGAGGTGCGCGCGGACGGCCGCGTGACCGCCGATACCGCGCGCGCCGCGCTCACGTTGTTCGAAGTGGACCAGCTCGGCCTGGACAAGGTCGATCGTGCGATCCTCGACGCGCTCTGCCGGACGTTCGCGGGCCGCGCGGTGGGGCTCGGGACGCTCGCGGTCGCGGTCGGCGAGACGACCGAGACCGTCGAGGACGTGTACGAGCCGTTCCTGATGCAATGCGGCCTCCTCGAACGCACACCGAGGGGGCGGGTCGCTACGCCCGCGGCATTCGCCCACGCGGGTTTGCACGCGCCGGCGGACGCGCCCAGGCTCTTGTAGGAGCCAGGAGCGGAGAGCAGATGAGTCTCGTCTCGTACGAAGTGCAGGATCGGATCGCGCACGTCACGATCACCAACGGCAAGGCCAATGCACTTTCACCGGAGGTGATCGCGGCGCTCGGCGACGCGCTCGACGCGCGCGGAGGATGCCGGCGACGACGTCGGTGCGCTCTTGCTCACCGGAACGCCGGGGATGTTCTCCGGCGGCTTCGACCTGCAGGTGATGCGCAGTGGTGCGCAGGCCGCGGGCCGCCTCGTCACCGACGGCGGGGAGCTGATCACCCGCATGTTCGGCGGGCCCGTCCCCGTCGTCATCGCGTGTCCCGGCCATGCAATCGCGGCCGGCGCGCTGCTGCTGCTCGGTGCCGACGGGCGTGTCGGCGCCCGCGGTGAGTTCCGTATCGGTCTCATCGAAACGCAGATCGGCATGGTGTTGCCGCGCTGGGCGGTCGAGCTGTCCCAGGAGCGACTGTCGAAGCGCCATTTCCAACACGCCACGGTCGGCGCGCGCATCTACGACCCCGACGGCGCCGCCGACGCGGGCTTCCTCGATGCCGTCGTGCCGCCGGAAGCCCTCGAAGACGCCGCCCGGGCGGAGGCGACGCGGTGGGCGGAGCTGCCGCGCGCGGCCTATCACGGTCAGGTGCGCATGAACCGCGGTGAGCGCCTCGGCCGCCTCGCCGACGCCATCGCCGCCGACCGAGGAGTGGTGGCCCAAGCCGGCGGCTGACCGCCCTCGGCGGTGGGGGCATCCGACCCTGGTGGACGCCGGACATGCGGCGTTCGAGCGGACCGAGAAGCCGCAGAACCTGCGCCGGAATCGTTGTCTGCCGATGGTAGGTTGGCGCGCTGTTTCCGCTGTAGGGAAGAGGCACTTCACGTGGACGCGGTTGCCGTCGTCTGGCTGATCCTGCTGCCGGCTGCGGCCTTCTACTTCCTGCTGTGGAGGCCGCAGCAGCGTCGCATGTCCGCGGTGCGAGTACTGCAATCCAGCGCTCGATGAGAATGACGAAGTGATGACGACCAGCGGAATGTACGGGCGAGTCAAACGCCTCGGAGAAGACGACGTGGACCTCGAGATTGCGCCGGGTACCGTGATCCGGCTCGCGCGCGGCGCGATCGCGCAGCGCATCGTTCCCGACGACGCGCGACGGCGAGGACACGGAGGCGGGCTGACCCGTGCGGCAGAAGGTCATCTTGTTGACGGTCACGGTCGCCGTGATCATCGTGTGGTTCACCGCGACGTTGCTCTCCGACAACCGGCCGCAACTCGGACTCGATCTACAGGGCGGCCTGTCGGTGGTGCTGGTCCCGGTCAAGGGCTCGGACCTGTCGACGCTCGACGCCGCGGTCGCAGATCATCCGCAACCGCGTCGACGGTCTGGGCATCGCCGAACCCGACGTGAGCCGGCAGGGCAACCGGATCGCCGTCGACCTGCCCGGTGTGAAGGACCGCAACCGCAGCGCTCGAGAAGCTCGTCGGCGCAGACCGCGGAGCTGCGGTTCCGGCCGGTGGTGACCACGCTGCCCTGGAGCGCCGCACCGGAGACGGCGACGACGACCCCGGCCGCGGCCGAGCCGGGCAGCACGACGACGACCAAGCCGACGAAGCTGAAGGCCGGCACGACGACCACGAAGGGAAGGCACTGGCGCGCCGCACGATCGACGCCAAACCGATCGCGGTGGTGCGACCGGCCCAGAATGGCACGACGACGGTCCCGAAGACGGCGACGACCAAGCGCAGGCGCGACGCCGGGCACCACCGCCGCCGGTGGCTCGACGACGACCACCGCGCCGCCGATCAATTCGTGCCGGGACGGCGGGCTCGTCACGCCGCGACGACAAGGACACGGCTGACAACCCGCAGGTGATCCTCCCCGACTTCGTCAGCAGCGGGCCCCACGGGTGTGTTACGTGCTCGGGCAGACGATCATGACCGGGCGCAACGTCGGCTCGGCCGACAAGGTCGTCAACCCCGAGACCGGGGCGTGGGAAGTCAGCGTGCACTTCAAGAACAACGAGTTCGTCGAGAAGATCGCGTACCAAGCTCGTCGGCCAGAACGTCGCGATCGTGCTCGACCATGTCGTGCAGTCCGCACCGAAGATCAACCCGGGCGATCACGGCACCGGACGTGCGCATCAGCGGCAGCTTCACCGAGAAGGACGCCGGCCGACCTCGCGCTCGCGCTCCGCTACGGCTCGCTGCCGGTGCAGTTCGACAAGCGCGAGCAAACCGTGCAGGACGTGTCGCCGACCCTCGGCAAGGACCAGCTCCACGCGGGCATCGTCGGCCG
Source organism: uncultured Actinomycetes bacterium (assembly GCA_963781425.1). Classification (GTDB taxonomy): domain Bacteria; phylum Actinomycetota; class Acidimicrobiia; order IMCC26256; family PALSA-610; genus DASQHW01. The sequence continues at coordinate 21,481 of CAWAGX010000014.1, forward strand.
GCATCATCGGCCTCGCGCTCGTCGCGCTCTACATGATCGTCTTCTACCGGTTGCTCGGGCTCGTCGTGTGGATCGGGCTCGTGCTCACCGGCATGGCGTTCTTCGCGCTCATGACGTGGTTGTCGACGCATCAAGGGCTGACGCTCACGCTCGCGGGTGTCACCGGCATCATCGTGTCGGTCGGTGTCACCGTCGACTCCTATGTCGTGTATTTCGAACGCCTCAAAGACGAGGTGCGCACGGGCAAGACCGTGCGCTCGTCGCTCGACGTCGGGCTTCCGGCGCGCGTTCCGCACGATCATCGCCGCCGACCTCGTGTCGCTGCTCGGCGCCGCCGTGCTCTATGCCTCGCACCGGGTCCGGTGCGCGGGTTCGCGTTCTTCCTCGGCCTGTCGACGCTGCTCGACCTGATCCTCGCGTACTGCTTCATGCACCCGTTCGTGTGCTGCTCGCGCGCGCCCGCGCTCGTGCGCATGCCCGGCATCGGCATCGCGGCCGGTCTCGACACGCCGGAGTGCGCGGCGTGACGACGACCGCGCGCCGCCGCCGCCCGTCCCGGCCGAGGACATCCCCGGCGTCACCCGCCGGCACCGGCCGTCCGACCTCTACCACGAGCGCACGAACTTCCAGTTCATCAAGCACTGAGCGGTGGTTGATCATCTCCGGCACCTTCATGGTGCTCGCGATCCTGCTGCTGGCCGTTCCGCGGCCTGAACCTCGGCATCGAGTTCAAGGGCGGCACGTCGTGGCAGGTGCCGATGCAGGGCGACAAGCGCGCCAGCGTCGACCGACGTGCGCGACCTGCTCCGGCCGCTCGATATCGGCGACGCGAAGGTGAGCGTGCTCTCGTCGACGGTGAGCAACGCCAGAGCGTGCGCGTCGCAGGCGCAGGTGCTCAACGACCCCGTCGCGAAGTTCCAGAACGACCTCGCCAAGTACGCCGGGTCGCCGCAAGCGGCAGTGGAGTTCACGCCAGGACGCCGACGGCGGCACGTTCGCGCTCACCGACGAAGCGGACTCACGCCGACCGAGGAAGGCGTCAGCGGCGCTCTGACAAGCACGGCGTCGAGAACCCGAAGGTGACGATCAACGGCCGCGACGTCACCGTCGGCGGTCACGAAGCTGCCGGCCGAGCCCGGTCGACAGAACGGTCACCGACGCGCTGGCGAAGTACGCGGACACGACGTCCAACGACGTCAACATCTCGACCGTCGGCCCGACGTGGGGTCGCGAGGTCAGCAAGAAGGCGCTCAAGGCGCTGATCATCTTCTTCATCCTCCTCGCGCGTGTACCTGTCGGTCCGCTTCGAGTGGAAGATGTCGGCTTCCGCGATCGTCGCCGTGATCCACGACATCATCTTCACCGTCGGCGTCTACGCGCTGTTCCAATTCCCGGTCACGCCGGCGACTGTCACCGCGTTCCTCACGATTCTCGGTTTCTCGCTCTACGACACCGTCGTCGTGTTCGACAAGGTCAGCGAGAACCAGCGGTCGATGACGGCGACCGGACCGGTCGACCTACGCCGACATGGTGAACCGGTCGCTGAACGCGGTGCTGATGCGGTCGCTGTCGACGTCGTTCGTCGCGCTGTTGCCGGTGGTGTCGCTGCTGATCATCGGCTCGGTGATCCTCGGGCGCGACGGCGCTCGAGGACTTCGCCCTCGCGCTCGCCGTCGGCCTGTTCATCGGCTCGTACTCGTCGATCTTCGTCGCCGCCCCGCTGCTCGCGTGGTGGAAGGAGCAGGAGCCGCAGTACCGCGCGCTGCGCCGACCGGCGGCGCCGGCTGCCCGCGGCCGCGGCGTCGGCGTCCACCGGCGTGCCCGTGGTGCCGGTCGAGGACGGCGGCGTCCCGCGATCGAGCGCCCGCTCGGCATTCCCGGGCCGCCCGCCGTTCCCCGCGGCCACGATCCAGCCGCGGGCGCGCCAGCAACGCCGCCGCAAGACGGAAGTAGCGCCGATCCATCCGCGGGGACGGCGAGTCGCGGCCCCGGAAGAAACCATCGGTACGCTGGGTACCGATGGATCCGGCCTGGTTGAAAGCGCACGTGCGCGACATCCCCGACTACCCGAAGCCGGGGATCATGTTCCGGGACATCACGCCGCTGCTCGCCGCGCCCGGACGCGTTCGCGGCCACGGTCGACGCGCTGGCGGCACCATTCGCCGGCGAGCACATCGACAAGGTGCTCGGCATCGAGGCCCGCGGCTTCGTGTTCGCGGCGCCGGTCGCGTACCGCCACGCGCGCCGGCTTCGTCCCGGTGCGCAAGCCGGGCAAGCTGCCCGTGGGAGATCGAGCGCGAGGAGTACGAGCTCGAGTACGGCACCGACCTGCTCGAGATCCACCGCGACGCGGTGGCGCCCGGCGAGCGGGTGCTGATCGTCGACGACGTGATCGCGACCGGCGGCACCGCGGCCGCGACCGCCCGGCTGGTCGAGCGGCTCGGCGGCAGGGTCGTCGGCTTCGCGTTCGTGATCGAGCTCGGCTTCCTCGGCGGGCCGCGACAAGATCGCCGGCTACCGCATCCACTCGGTGGTGACCTATGACGTGACGCGCAGCCCGACTGCCGACTGCGGCGCCACGGTGAAGAACTGTCCGGCGTCGACTCCGCGCGTGCGGCCGCTGCTCGAGTCGGTACGCGCGCGCGAACAGCCGGGCGCGAGACGACGCTCGATCGAGCACGCCTACGAGGTCGCACGCGACGCGCACCGCGACCAGGTCCGCCGCTCGGGCGACCCGTACATCGCGCACCCGGTCGGCGTCGCGATGATCCTCTCCGACCTCGGCCTCGACGACGTCACGCTCGCCGCGGCGCTGCTGCACGACGCGGTCGAGGACACGTCGGTCACGCTCGACGACCTCGACGACCAGTTCGGTCCCGACCTCGCGGCGATCGTCGACGGGGTCACCAAGCTCGACCGGCTCCAGTTCGACTCCAAGGAGGCGCAGCAGGCCGCGACGATGCGCAAGATGCTCGTCGCGATGGCGAAGGACGTGCGCGTCCTGCTGATCAAGCTCGCCGACCGCCTGCACAACATGCGCACGATCGCGTCGCTGCCCGAGGCGAAGCAGCAGCGCATCGCGCAGGAGACGCTCGACATCTACGCGCCGCTCGCGCACCGTCTCGGCATCCAGGACGTGAAGTGGCAGCTCGAGGACCTGTCGTTCGCGGTGCTGCACCCGAAGCGCTACGCCGAGATCGAGCCGATGGTGCTGCAGCACGCCGGCGAGCGCGAGGTACCTCGACGACGTCCTCGACGCGGTGCGCGCCCGCCTCGACGAGCTGCACATCAACGCCGAGGTGACCGGCCGCCCGAAGCACTACTGGTCGATCTACGAGAAGATGGTCGTGCGCGGCAAGGAGTTCGCCGAGATCAACGACCTCGTCGGCGTGCGGGTCATCGTCGACTCGGTGAAGGACTGCTACGGCGCGCTCGGCTCGATCCACGCGCTGTGGCGGCCGGTGCAAGGCCGGTTCAAGGACTACATCGCGATGCCGAAGTTCAACCTCTACCAGTCGTTGCACACGACGGTGGTGGGTCCGCAAGGCCGCGCGGTCGAGTTCCAGATCCGCACGATCGAGATGCACCGGCGCGCCGAGTACGGCGTCGCCGCGCACTGGGGCTACAAGGAGCAGCGCAACCCCACCGAAGACCTCGTCTGGTTGCAGCGGCTCGTCGACTGGCAGACAGGAGACCACCGACCCGGCCGAGTTCATGCAGAGCCTGAAGATCGACCTCGAACAGGACGAGGTCTTCGTCTTCACGCCCAAGGGCCGGGTCGATCACGCTGCCCACCGGCGGCGACGCCGGTCGACTTCGCCTACGCGATCCACACCGAGGTCGGGCACCGTTGCATCGGCGCCGCGCGTCAACGGCCGGCTGGTCCCGCTCGACTCGCGTTGCAGTCGGGCGACACGTGCGAGATCTTCACGAGCAAGGTCGAGGGCGCAGGCCCGAGCCGCGACTGGCTGCAGTTCGTGCAGACGCCGCGGGCGCGCTCGAAGATCCGGCAGTGGTTCTCGCGCGAGCGGCGCGTCGACGCGATCGACAACGGCCGCGACGAGCTCGTGAAGGCGATGCGCCGCGAGGCGCTGCCCGGTGCAGAAGCTCTCGGGCTCGCCGGTGCTGACCGCGGTCGCCGAGCAGCTCAACTACACCGACCTCGACGGGCTGTACGCGGCGATCGGCGAGGGGCACGTCTCGGCCAAGGCCGTCGTGCAGCGGATCCAGCGGGAGCTGCGCGGCGGCGAGGAGCAGCTCCCGACGACCGTCGCCCGGCCGCCCCGGGCGCGCGGGCGCCGCCGCGCCGGTGCCGGCGTGCACGTCGAAGGCCTCGACGACGTGATGGTGCGGCTGTCGCGCTGCTGCACGCCGGTGCCCGGCGACGAGATCATGGGCTTCGTGACCCGCGGCCGCGGCGTCTCGGTGCACCGCACCGACTGCGCCAACGCCGTGAGCCTGCGCAGCCAGGCCGACCGGGTCATCGACGTCGACTGGGACAACGACTCGCCCGGCAACTACATCGTCTCGGTCGAGATCGAGGCGCTCGACCGCTCGAAGCTCCTCCGCGACGTCGCCGACGTGCTGTCGGAGCACCACGTCAACATCCTCGCCGTGCACTTCGCAGACGCAGGCCGACCGCATCGCCCGCCTGCGCTTCGAGTTCGAGCTCGCCGACCCCGGCCACCTCGACTCGATCCTCGCCGCGGTCAAGCGCGTCGACTCGGTCTACGACGCCGCCCGCGTGCTCCCGGGCGCGAACTAGACCCTCCTACGGCAGCGACACCTGCGACGACGGAATCTCGGTGTAGTTGCTGACGCTCCACCCGGACGAGACGATCGTCTGGATGCGGCTGTCGTAGTGCACCTGCAAGTGTGGGCCGCCGTTGCAGGTGAAGGTGTTGATGACGAGTGACCCGCGCCAGTCCGCCTTGCACGCGTTGCCGGTCGCGTCGGCATTGGGCGCGTACATGATCCCGGTGAAGCTCCCCGCGTGCGACCCGTTCCCTTCGAGCACCGACCCCGCGCCCGCGAGGTATACGCGGAGCTTCGTCGGATCGCCGTTGAGGTTCACGTCGCTGTTCGCGAAGCTGACGTTGAGGTTCGTGCCGTTCGTCGACATCACGAACAGCTCGATGACGCCGTTGTTCGTCGACCCCGCACCCACCGTGAACGTGCTCGGGAACGAGATCGTTCCACCGACGGCATCCGCTTGCGTGCACTTGTAGACACCGGGCAGGAGGCCGGTCGGCAGTGTGCCACTGACGGCGGGACACGGCAGCACCCCCGAGGGCACGCACGGTGTCGGCGGGACATTCGGCGCTGCAGGGCACGACTCCACCGGATCCTTCGGGTCGTACGTTCCCGAGACGAGGTACCCGTTGTCGCAGCTCGTACCGCCGCCCTTGTAGTAGTTCTGACGGTGCGCGGGAGAGTCGGAGCCGTTGCACGTGACCTGTCCATTGGTCGCCACAGCGGGGGCGGGTGACAGGACGACGTTGTTGCTCGGATCCATCGTCTCGATCGGGCCGAACCCCGTCGTCGGGTTGTAGTCACCGGTGTTGCCGTTGAACGTGATCGCGCTCTTGCCGAAGATCACATACGGATACGTGTATGTGCGGCTCACCGTGGCCTGGATCGCGTGCGGCTGGCCGTTCACGATGCCCTTCGACAGCACCGTATAGGTGTTGTCATCGACGCGGCGCGCCGTGTACTGATTTCCCGGCGCTCCGGGCACGGTCGCCACCGAGCACGCGCTGTTGCTTCCCACGCAGAAAGTGGCCGCGGCCGCGTTGCCGAGTTGGTCGATGCGGAACAATGCGTCACTGAGGCCGGCGTCGGCATTGGCGAGTGCCGCCGAGAAGTCCTGGCCCTGCCGCGTGGACTTCAGGCCGGCAACGGTGCGGGCGACGACCGCCACGCTCAGGAATCCGAGCACCATGACGACCGCAACAGCGACCAGCATGTTTCCGTGCTCATCACGTCGGGTCGACATGCGCTTCCTCATTTCAGTGGGCATCCCGTACCTCCGGGAAGTCGGTTCCGCAGCTCGACGTCCTGCGTCTCGGTGAATGGGAGCGGGCCGGGCATGGAGTCGGACGAAAGCTCGATGCGGACGCGGATCGCGCAGTTGGCGATGTCGCCGGCGGTGTAGTCGCCGTCGGCAATCATGTCCTGATCGGCTGCGTCGAAGTACGTGAAGATCGGCTTCCCGCTCTCCACGTTTCGCACTCGGATCAAGTGCCATGACGTCGCGAGCACGGTCGCGGACGACGACGTATCGGACATCAGCTGCCTGTCGATCTTCTCGTACGTCGGCGACGCAGGATCAGTGTCATAGGTCCACCGGACGACCGACTGGGTACCACCTGTCGGCCCGAGCACCATCTCGATCTGGTTCGAGTAGGCCGCGGTGGTGGACTGGATCACGAGGGGATTCGCGGACCGCACCTCGCGCGCCAGCTGATTCAGCTCGAACCGTACGCTCTGCTCGTTGGTGACCAGCCGCTGCGCTCGATCTTCGGACTTGGTCAGGCTCACGAGCGTGTTGAAGAACATCGCGAGCACCAAGAGCAGAATGGCCGTCGAGATCACCATTTCGACGAGCGTGAAGCCACCTTCGGGAGAGCGTCCGCGCTCGACAGGAGGGCTCAACACGAAGTACTCCCGATCGCGCAGACCGTGAAGGTCTTCACCGCAGCAGTCGCGGCGTTGGACGTGATGTCCCAGATGGTGAACGTGTGCACGCCCACCGACCAGCCCTGCTGGCCGAGCGAGAGCACGCTGCCGCTGTAGCTTCCCGAGCCGTTCGCCGAGAGCGCGTAGGGCGAACCCTGGTCGGCGATCCCCGCCGGATCGACGGCCTTGACGTTGTACGCGTGAGTACACGTGCCCGTGGTGGAGAAGCCGAGCGTGAGGTTCTCCGACATCTCGGACCGGTTGCCGTGCTTCTTCAAGATGGTGCCGGTCGTGCTGGACGTGGAGGTACCGGTGACGATGATCGGCCCGAGGGTGCACGCCGGCGCAGGCTGCGCCAGCGTCGTGGCCGAGACTGCGTTCGAGGTTGCCGTCTGGGTCGCGGCATTGGCGACGACGCGGAACCAATACGTCGTGCTCGAAGCGAGCGCCGTCACGGGATAGGTCGTCGAGTTGCCCGGAATGCCGGCGATCGCGTTCGTGCTCCCGGAAGGGAACGTCGAGCTCGTCGAGTACTGCACCGTGAACGAGACGATGGTGGCCCCGCCGGCCGGCTGCGCCCACGTCAGGTCGATCTCGGTCCTTCCCGCCGGATCGGCGGGCACCGCGGGGGCGGCCAGAACGGGAGTCGTCGGCACGGGCGAGACCGTCGTCGGCGGCGTCGAGGTCGTCGTCGCGCTTGCGCTCCCGGCGTAGGTGCCTTGTCCACCCGGATAGAGGAGCGAGTCCTGCCGGGCGCTGTGCGGGCCGACGGCGTCGCTCCACGACGTGACAACCGTCAACCGCTTGTACGCGTCGGTGAAAGTCGTCGACGTGTCGGTCGCGTTCACCCAGACGATATACCGACGGACGGTGTACTGAACGTTGCTTTGCACGATCGGGCTCGCGTTTGCCGGATCCGGGTCGGGCGCGAAGCCTGCCGCCGCCGAGGGGTCGGGCGTCTGGGGCTGGATCAACGGTGTGGTACCGGATGGTGTCGAGAGCGCGAGGGTCACCGTCGCATGGCTCTCGAATGTCGACGAGTAGCCGGTTTCGTCGCCGTAGAAGCCGACGGAGGCGTACGGAACCGAACGCATCGCCTCGATCTCACGGCTGGCGATAGCAGCAGCCTCGGTGCGGTGGTTGGCAACGCTCGCGGTGCGTACCGCCGACCAGAAGACGCCGGCGAGCGCCGAGGCGACGACAGCGAGCAAGCCCAGCGCCACGGACAGCTCGATGATCGTGAAGCCCGCTTCTCGATCGCGAGCACGAGCGCGAACGCGCGTGTACCTCACTGACGACACCTCCGATGTCGCAACTATCGGCACTTGTTGTGGGGACTGGAGCGGCGTCGTCTCTTGGAATCGGCCCCACTGCTCAAGGACTGCGCCAATGTGACCGATTCCTCAATCGGCGGGTGGGAGGCCGGAGGTCGAGGGGGACATGAGCAAGACCCGCGTGCGCGCCTCCGACGGCTTCACCATCATCGAGGTCGTGGTCGCGATCACGGTGCTCGTGATCGCACTCGTCGGCGCGGCGGCCCTCTTCGGCAACGGCATCATCGTGTCCGGGAACACCCGCAACCGCGTGGTGGCCGCCCAGCTCGCGACCGAAGCGCTCGAGAAGGTCCGGGGCACCGCGTCCGATCCGACGAAGTTCACGTCGATCGTCGTGGGCCAGACCGTCTCCACCCGGACGGTCAACGGGCTGAAGTTCACCGTGACCCAGGACGTGCAGTTCGTCGGGCAACGCTCTACCCAGAGCTCCTGCGACAGCCCCGGGTCCAACAACGGCCAGATCATGCAGGTCACGGCCGCCGTGTCGTGGGTCGGCATGGCCGGCACCAAGCCCGTGCAAGCAGACGACCGCACTGTCGCCGCCGGTCGGCGCGTACTCCTCGTCGACGGGGTCGATCGCGGTGAAGGTGTACAACAGCTCAGGCGTCATCTCGCAGAACATCAACGTGCAGGTACAGGGCCCGCTCACGCAGACCCAGCAGACCACCGCCGAGGGTTGCGCGTTCTTCCCGTTCCTCGACACGGGCACGTACACGGTGTCGGTCATCGAGGGCACGGGTGTCGGCGACCAGGAGAACGTCACGCCGACCCAGAACACCTCGGTGTCGATCGGGCAGACCGCCTCACTGCTCTTCAACTACGACCAGGCCGCGACGATCAACGTGACCGGCTGGTCCAACTCCACCGCGACGCCCGCAACCGGCATCCCGCTCTCCGTCGCGAACACCGGGCTGCAGCCGTACTCCCAGTACTCGTTTGCCGCCGGTCTCACGTCGCTCACGCCGCTGTACCCCTACGCGAACGGCTACACCGTGTTCGCGGGCAACTGCACCGACAACAGCCCGGTGGGCAAGGACACCAACCGCAACCTCTTCTACCCGACGGGCGCGCCGTCGCCGCTCGGCGTCAGCGCGGGCGGGACGGTGACGACGACCGTCCCGCTGTACACGCTGTCGGTGTTCGTCAAGAACACCTCGAACGTCGCCCAGACGAGCGCGACCGTCACGGCCGCGGAGACCACGGGCTTTCCCGCACCGAACAGCGCCGTGTGTACCAGTGGCGCGGGCACGGGAACCGGCCCGACGCTCGGGCTGGTCACCACCGACGCCGCAGGGAACAGTGTGACGGCGGTGCCGCTCGGGCACTGGACGATCACCGCGTGGAAGGGCACGAAGGTCGGCTCGGTCACCGTGTGGGTGAAGCCGGACGCGGTCTACGCGGTGAGCGGGTCCGGCGCGGCGACGACGGCATACAGCACGCCGGTCACGGTGGTCGTCAGTTGATCGCCGCTGTATCGCCGGATCCGGGCCGAGCGCGATGCTCGTGGCCACACTGTCGTCGAGCTGTCGATCGCGACCGCGCTGCTGGGTGTGGTGGTCGCAGCCGCGTTCGGCGCGGTTGCCGTGATGCAGAACCAGGCCGTGAAGACGACCGACCGCTTCACGGCCTCGGGCGAAGGCCAGACGATCGCCGACCGCATCACCAAGGACCTGCGCACGGCGGTCGCGCCGTCGAGCACGGCCGCCGCTTTCGCGTCGGCCGACGTCAACGACGTGACGTTCTACGCGAACCTGAGCCGACGCGAACGGCCCGACCAAGCTGCACGCGTACGTCGTCGCTCCAGCCCGGCACCAACGTGTACGTGTTCCACGAGGACTCGACCAAGGCGAACGTCGGCGGCAGCCCCGGAAACTATGCCTACACGACGTTCGCGACGGTGAGCCGTCTCGACGGCCGCTATCTCGACACGAGTCAGCCGATCTTCACCTACTTCGACGCCGACAACAGTCCGCTCGCAACGCCGATCACGACGACTCCGGCCTCCGGAGCATCGACGCGGTGGGGATCAACCTCCGTATCCGCGTGCGGCCGAACGTCGCCGGTCGTCGTCATCAGCACACTGATCCACGTCCGCAACGTCGACTACAACCCGAACTTCGTGATGTCATGATCCAGTTCTTCTCCCGCCGTTTCCGTCCCCGAGCCGATGGCAGTCGTGACGAGGCCGGGCTCGCGATGATCATCGCGATCACCGTCGTGATGCTGATGACGCTGATCCCGCTCGCGATCTTCACGCAGTCGGTGCAACAACTTCCCCTGGCCCGGCACGACCAGGACCACGAGGCGGCGCTCGCGGCCGCCGAGGCCGGCGTCGACGACTATCTCAACCACCTCGCCCAGAACCAGAACTACTGGACTACAACGCCGGCAACCCGCCGCCCGACGGCAACACCGCGTTCACCACCTGGGTCGCGGTACCGGGCCCGAACAACAACAACGAGCGCTTCCGGTACAGCGTCAACACGAGCGCAGACCGCGTCGACCGGGATCGTGTATCTCACGTCCTCGGGCAAGTCGCGGCAATGTGGTCCGGACCGTGAAGGTCGGACTGCGGCGGCAGGGCTTCCTCGACTACCTGTGGCTCACCGACTACGAGATCACCGACCCCGCCCTGTCGGGCGCGAGTGTGAGCGGGTGCAAGTTCCATGCCTGGGAGTGGAACTCGGCGGCGAATACGTACGGGCCGAACAACATCAGCAACTGCAGCGTCGTGTACTGGACGACGCTCTCGGTCCTGAACGGCCCGGTGCACTCGAACGACGGCTTGTACGTGTGCGGGAACCCGACGTTCAACGGCGACACCGACACGTACTACAACTCGCCGACGTCGAACAACGTCTTCCACAGCACGCAGTTCGGCGGACCAGGGGCGCGTGCAGAACCCGCTCGGCGTGCTCGAACGCGCCAGTGTGGTCGCGGAACAACGACCCGGCGCAGGGACCGATTGCTGCCGTTCCCGCCCGCGAACACACGATCAAGAACCAGGCCGACGCCGCGCTGGGCGGCACCGGCTGCATGTACACGGGCCCGACGACGATCACGCTGAAGAATGTCGGCGGCGTCGGGAAGATGGACGTCACGAGCCCGACGACCCGCTCGACCAACGCCGGCTGCGGACCGGGCACCAACCTCTGCTCTGCCGGCGAACGGCGTGGTCTACGTGCAGAACATCCCGACGGCGACGTCGAACCCGAACTACTCGTCGTGCAGCGGAACGGCGTGCTACGGCGACGCGCAACGTCGAGCGGCACGCTCAACGGACAGCTCGACGATCGCGTCCGAGGACGACATCGTCATCGTCGGCAACGTGCAGTACCACGTCTATCCGGGCGGCAATGACGTGCTCGGCCTCGTCGCCGACAACGACGTCGCGGTGTACCACCCGATCACGAGCGGCGGTGCGAACGTCGACCGGTTCGCTCACCGACCCACGCATCGACGCGGCCATCCTGTCGCTTGAACCACTCGTTCTACGTGCAGAACTGGGATGACGGCGCGCCACTCGGGACGCTCGAGATCAACGGCGTCATCACGCAGGAGTTCCGCGGACCGGTCGGCACGTTCCCGGCAACCCGCCGGTGATCCGGTCCGGCTACAACAAGGACTACAACTACGACACGCGACTGAAGTACCTGAGCCCGCCGTACTTCCTCAGCCCGACGCAGTCGGCGTGGGGTCGCATCTCGTACGCCGAGCTGACCCACCGAATCCCGCGCCGCTAATGCGGCATCGGCACCGTCGCGATGCAGCTGATAGCATCGCCGGAATGCCGGCGGACAGAGAGCTCATGCGCGCCCCGAAGGGCATGCTCGACGTCCTGCCGCCCGAGTCGGCGCGCTGGATCGGAGCTCGTCGCGCGGTTCGCGGGGCGTGCGCAACCGGTTCGGATACGGCCTGGTGATCACGCCGATCGTCGAGCACTACGACGTGTTCGCGCGCGTCGGCGAGACCACCGACGTCGTGCGCAAGGAGATGTACGACTTCGTCGACCGCGGCGGCCGGCGGCTCGCGCTGCGGCCCGAAGGCACCGCGCCGGTCGTGCGGGCGTTCGTGCAGCACCGGCCGCCGACTGCCGTGGAAGGTCTGGTACCTCGCGCCGAACTTCCGTGCCGAGCAGCCGCAGGCGGGCCGGTACCGCCAGCACTGGCAGCTCGGTGTCGAGGTGCTCGGGGTCGACGACCCCGACGTCGACGTCGAGGTGATCGCGCTCGCGACGGGTTCTACCGCGACCTCGGGCTGCGCAACGTCCGGCTGCTCGTCAACTCGATGGGCGACGCCGAGAGCCGGACGCGCTACCGCGAGAGTCCTGCTCGCCTACTGGCGCGAGCACGCCGACCTGATCGGCGACGAGATGGAACGGGCGAGGCCAACCCGCTGCGCATCCTCGACTCGAAGCGGCCGGACTGGCAGGACATGCTCGAACGCGCGCCGCAGCTCGGCGAGTACCTCACCGACGCGTCGGCCGCGCACTTCGCGCGCGTGCAGGAGGGGCTGCAGGTCGCTCGGCATCGAGTTCGAGATCGCGCCCCGCCTCGTCCGCGGCTTCGACTACTACACCGGCACCGTGTTCGAGTTCCAGAGCGACGCGCTCGACGCGGCCCAGAACGCGCGTCGGCGGCGGCGGCCGCTACGACCGGCTGGCCGAGGAGATGGGCGGGCCGCCGACGCCCGCGATCGGCTTCGGCATCGGGATCGAGCGCCTGCTGCTCGCGTGCGAAGCCGAAGGCGTGCTGCCGGCGCCCGACGTCCGGCGTCGACGTGTTCGTCGTCGACCCCGTCGGCACGATCGACGCCGGCGTGTCTGCTGCACGAGCTGCGCGAGTCGGGCTGTCGCGGCCGATCGCGCCTACGGCGCGCGCGTGCTGAAGAAGCAGATCGCGGCCGCCGACAAGTCGGGCGCGGCGTGGAGCGTGATGATCCTCGCCGAAGGGGATGGGCGGAGGGCATGGTCGCGGTGAAGGACCTGCGCGACCGGCGAGCGAGCTCGACGTGCGCCGCGAAGAAGCGCGGCCTGGCTGCGCGACGCGAAAGGACGAGACCCCGACATGATGCGATCGCACCGGGCGGGCGACTTGCGCGCCGACCGACATCGGCGAGGCCGTCGTCGTGTGCGGGTGGGTGGCGAACCGTCGCGACCACGGCGGCAAGGTGTTCCTCGACGTGCGCGACGTCGCGGGCCTCGTGCAGGTGGTCGTCGACCCCGGCCTCCCCGGCCTCGAGGTCGCGCACCGCTTGCGCAGCGAATGGGTGGTGCGCGTGGAGGGCGACGTGCGCGCCACGGCCCGACGGCACCGTGAACACCGAGCTGCCGACGGGCGAGGTCGAGGTGCGTCGCGCGCGACGGTCGAGGTGCTGAACGAAGCCGAGCCGCCGCCGTTCCCGCTCGACGATCGGGTCGACGTCGACGAGGTGCTGCGGCTGCGGCACCGCTACCTCGACCTGCGCCGCGCGCCGATGCAGCGCAACCTGCGATTGCGGGCCGCGGCGAACCGCGCGATGCGCGAGGCGATGGTCGCCCAGGGCTTCGTCGAGATCGAGACGCCGATGCTGATCGCGTCGACCCCCGAGGGCTGCACGCGACTTCGTGGTGCCGTCGCGGCTGCGGCACGGCGAGTTCTACGCGCTGCCGCAGAGCCCGCAGCTGTTCAAGCAGCTGTTGATGGTCGGCGGCTTCGACCGCTACTTCCAGATCGCGCGCTGCCTGCGCGACGAGGACCTGCGCGCCGACCGGCAGTTCGAGTTCATGCAGCTCGACATCGAGATGACGTTCGCCGACCAGGAAGACGTGCTCGAGGCGGTGACCGTGGCGGTGCTCGCCGCGGCATCGGCGACGCGCCCCGGGGAGGGACCGGCATCGATCCCGCGGATGACGTGGCACGAGGCGATGGAGCGGTACGGCACCGACAAGCCCGACGTGCGCTTCGGCATGGAGCTCGTCGAGCTCGACCGAAGTGTTCGCGGCGACGGAGTTCCGCGCGTTCGCGGGCGCGGACGCGGTGAAGGGCATTCGCGTGCCGGGCGAGGGCGACATGACCCGGTCCCGGCTCGACGCGTTGACCGAGCGGGCGAAGTCGCTCGGCGCGCGCGGCCTGGTGTGGATGCGGGTGCGTGACGGCGGCGTGCTCGAATCGCCGGTCGCGAAGTTCCTGTCGGAGTCCGAGCAGATCGGGCTCGTCGACGCGCTCGGCGCGCAGCCCGGGGACTGCTCGTGTTGGTCGCGGGCGAGCGCCCGATGGTGCGATCCGTGCTCGGGCAGCTGCGCCTCGATCTCGGCCGCCCGCCGGTGACAGAGGGACTGCGGTTCGTGTGGGTCGTCGACTTCCCGTTGTTCGAGGGGATCGACAAGACACCGGGCGCCCGTTCGCCGCGCACCACCCGTTCACGATGCCGCACCTCGACGACATCGACCGGCTCGAGCCCGATCCGCTCGTCGGTGCGGTCGCAGGCCTACGACCTCGTGTTGAACGGATGGGAGCTCGGCTCGGGGTCGGTGCGTATCCACCGCCCCGACGTGCAACAGCGGATCTTCTCGCTGCTCGGCATCGATCCCGAGGAGGCGCAGGAGCGCTTCGGCTTCCTCCTCGACGCGTTCCGCTACGGCGCGCCGCCGCACGCCGGCTTCGCGGTCGGCATCGACCGGTTCGTCGCGATCCTCGCCGGCGAGGAGAACATCCGCGAGGTGATCGCGTTCCCGAAGACACAGTCGGGCGCCGACCCGTTGACCAACGCGCCCACACCGCTCGACCCCAAGCAACTCAAAGAGCTCGGCCTGACGGTGACGGTGCCCCGGGAAAAATGATCCATGTGATTGGACGCTCAGCCCGCCACAGCCGGGCTGAGCGTCCAAACGTGGTTGTCACACCGTGTCGATACCTTCCCGCGCATGGACACCGCACTCATTGCCGTCACGGACATCACTGCGAAGCAGCACACGCTCGTCACCAGGAACCAACTGCAGAAGCATGGCCTGACGCGTCACGAGATCGACGGCCTCGTTGATCGACGTGTGCTCGACCGGTGGCGACCGCAGGTCTTCGGAATCGTCGGCGTGACCGAAACGTGGGAGCGCGGTCTGCTCGCGGCGGTGCTCGCCGTGCCGGAGGAGGGCGCGCTCGCGTCGCACTCATCGGCAGCTCGACTGTGGAGCTTCGCGTACTGGCCCGAAGACCGATACGAGATCACTGTGCCGACGGAGCGACGTCCGAGGCTCGTCGGCGTCGGTGTCCACCGCACGACGCTGCTCGACGACGCCGACATCGCCCAGCGGTCGGGGGTGCCCTGCACGAGCTTCGAACGCACGCTCTGCGAATGCACGACTCGGATGTCGGAGCTCCAGTTGGGCCGCGCCCTCGACGACGGGCTGCGGCGCGGCGTGGCGTCAGTCCGGCGGCTGAAGGACTGCGCCGAGCGACTCGACTCCGGACCCGGGCGGCGGATGTCAGTCATTCACGGCTTGCTCGGAGCGCGCGATCCTCACTACGACCCGGGCGGGAGCGACGACGAGCTCCGTGTGCTCGAGGTGTTGAAACGAGCCGGTCTCCCGCTCCCGGCACAACAGCAGGAAGTCGTGGTCGACGGAAGGACCTATCGACCCGACTACGCGTGGCCGGTGTGGAAGATCTTCTCCGAGTACTACGGGCGCACCACTCACATTGGCGCGAGCGCGGTCGCGTATGACAACGAGCGAATCACTGCGCTCGCAGCAGTGGGCTGGCTGCCACTGATCTTCACGTGGACGACCTCCGACGATCAGATCGTCGACCAGGCCGTCAAGGCATTCGAAGCACGCAGTGTGTGGACGCTCAGGCCGCCGCAGGCGGGCTGAGCGTCCAAACAGATGGCGCGCTCGTAACCTGCACGCTGATGGCGAAGGGTGCGGGTCCGGATCTGTTCGCGGCGGCGGTGGAGGAGCGGCTCGCGCACAAGGCACCGCTCGCGGCGCGGCTGCGGCCGCGGACGCTCGACGAGGTCGTCGGTCAGGAGCACCTGCTCGGCAGGGGCAAGCCGCTGCGGGTGTTGATCGAGTCCGATCGGCTGTCGTCGCTCATCCTCTGGGGTCCGCCCGGCACGGGCAAGACGACGATCGCCCGTCTCGTCGCGGGCGTCAGCGAGAAGGCCTTCGAGGCGATCAGCGCGGTCAGTGCCGGCGTGAAGGACGTGCGCGAGGTCGCCGAGCGCGCCCGCGCCCGGCTCGGTGAGCGCGGGCAGGGAACGATCCTGTTCCTCGACGAGGTGCACCGGTTCAGCCGTGCGCAGCAGGACGTGCTGCTCCCGTTCGTCGAGGAGGGCCTCCTCGTCCTCGTCGGCGCGACGACCGAGAACCCCTTCTTCTCGCTCACCGGTCCGTTGCTCTCGCGCAGCACGCTCTTCCGGCTCGAGCCACTCGACGACCCTGCCCTCGAGCAGCTCGCGCGGCGGGCACTCGACGACGACGAACGCGGCCTCGGCGCCGAGCGGACGCGCATCGACGACGACGCCCTGGAGCACCTCGTCGACAAGAGTGAGGGCGACGCCCGCCACCTCCTGACGGTGCTCGAGGTCGCGCACGCGCTCACGGTCGAGGACGGTCGCGACGCGATCACGCTTGCGGACGCCGAAGCCGCGCTCGCGCTCCGCAGCGTCAAGTACGGCGACGACGAGCACTACGACATCATCTCGGCGTTCATCAAGTCGCTGCGCGGCTCGGATCCCGACGCCGGTCTCTACTGGCTCGCGCGCATGCTCGAGGCCGGTGAGGACGCGCGGTTCATCGCGCGCCGGCTGGTCATCCTCGCCAGCGAGGACATCGGCCTCGCGGACCCGCAGGCGATCCTCGTCGCCGACGCGGCCGCTCGCGCGGTCGAGTACGTCGGGCTGCCCGAGGCGGCGATCAACCTCGCCCACGCGGTGATCCATCTGTGCCTGGCGCCCAAGAGCAACAGCGTCATCACGGCGCTGGGACGGGCGACCGACGCCGTGCGCAACCGCCGGACCGGTCCCGTGCCGATGCACCTGCGGGACGCGCACTACCGGGGCGCGCAGGTCCTCGGGCACGGCAAGGGCTACGTCTATCCTCACGACGACCCGAACGGGTGGGTGCCGCAGGAACACCTGCCCGCCGAGGTTGCGGGCGAGCGGTTCTACCGGCCGGGGCAGCACGGCGCCGAGCCCGCGCTCAACACAAGGCTGCGCGAGCGGCAAGGGGAGGATCCGACCGCCGATGTCGACGAGTGACGTCCTGGCCGTCGTCGCGGCCACCTTGCTCACGGTGCTCGTCGCGGTGCTCGCGACATTGCTCGTGTTGCTCGCGCGCGTGCTGCGCGAGCTGCGCTCGACCGTCGATGTCCTCCGCGAAGACGCGTTCGCGCTCCTCGACGAGGCCGGCGACGCCGCACGCGACGCGGCGAACGAGGTCGATCGTGTCGAGCGGCTGGTGTCGTCCGCGGAGCGCCTCGACGAGGCGAAGCGCGCGATCGCGACGCCGGTCGTGAAAGCGATGGCGTTCGGCACCGGCGTGTCGCGCGCGGCGCACCGTCTGCGCGACGGTGAGCCCCCGCCGACGCGTCGTCGGCGCCGGCGGCGGGCATCGTAAGGCTCGACGATGCTAAGATGTTCCGCCGCTTCTTCTGGCTCGTGCTCGGCTTCGTGCTCGGGTTGACCTCCTCGTGGGCGTTCAGCCGGCGCGTGCGCCGCGTCGCGCAGCGTTACGTGCCGGCGGAAGTGGCCGACCGCTGGAGCGGCACGATGCGGGCCGCGGTCACGAGGGCCGTGAAGCGATGCGGGAGCGCGAAGCGGAGTTGAAAGGGAGCATGGGGCCCACTGGCGGGAAGTAGCCTGGGCCCGCAATGCCCGACGTCCGACCACCGCCGACGAGCTGCGCCGCGCCTTCGTGGAGTTCTTCACCGAACGCGCGCACCAGCACGTGCCGTCGGCCAGCGTCATCCCCATCGACAAGACGCTGCTGTTCACGTCGCGGGCATGGTCCCGTTCAAGCCGTACTTCACCGGCGAGGAGACGCCGCCGTACAAGCGCGCGGTCTCGGTGCAGAAGTGCGTCCGTGCGGGCGGCAAGCACAACGACCTCGACGACATCGGCCGCACGAACCGTCACTTCTCGTTCTTCGAGATGCTCGGCAACTTCAGCTTCGGCGACTACTTCAAGGCCGACGCGATCCCGTGGGCGTACGAGTTCTACACCGGCGTGCTGAAGGCTCGACCCCGACCGCCTGTGGGTCACCGTGCACGAGGACGACGACGAGGCGGAGCACATCTGGCGCGACGGCGTGGGCTTCCCGGCGGAACGGATCCAGCGCCTCGGCGAGGACAACTTCTGGCGCATGGGCGACACCGGCCCGTGCGGCCCGTCGTCGGAGATCTTCTGGGACCTCGGTCCCGAGTTCGGTCCCGACGGCGGCCCGGTCACCGACGCGGACCGCTACATCGAGATCTGGAACCTCGTGTTCATGCAGTTCGACCAGCAGGCCGACGGCACGCGCGCCGCCGCTGCCGAAGCCGAGCATCGACACCGGCGCGGGGCTCGAACGCAACCTCATGGTCGTGCAGGGCAAGACGTCGATCTGGGACATCGACGTGTTCCGCCCGCTGCTCGCGGCGGCCGCAGCGCGCCACCGGCGCGCAATACGGGACGTGACGAGCGCACCGACGTCTCGTTGCGGATCATCGCCGAGCACGCACGCACGATGACGTTCATGGTCGAGCGACGGCGTGCGGCCGTCGAACCAGGAGCGCGGCTACGTGCTGCGCCGGATCATCCGCCGCGCGGTGCGGCACGCGTACCTGCTCGGCGCGCGCGACCTCGTGATGCCGGGCATGGTCGACGCCGTCGTCGGCGAGCATGGGCAACGCGTACCCGAGATCTGCGGCACGCACGACGTCGTCCGCAAGATCGTGCACCGCGAGGAGGAATCGCTTCCGGGCCACGCTCCAACGCGGCGTCGACATGCTCGACGAGCGTCGTCGCGACGGGCGACGTCAGCGGCGACGACGCGTTCTTCCTGCACGACACGCTGGGCTTCCCGATCGACCTCACGCGCGAGATCGCGGGGGAGCGGGGCCGGCAGGTCGACCTCGCCGGGTTCGAGACGCGGATGCAGGAACAGCGCGAGCGGGCCCGCGCCGCCGCGGAGCGAAGCCGGCGCCGCGACGGGGCGCTCGCGTCGACGCTCTACCGCGAGCTCGTCGACGAGCACGGGCCGACCGAGTTCACCGGCCGCCAGGAGTACGCGTCGACCGCGAAGGTGCTCGCGCTCGTCGGCGAGGGCGAGCGCGTCGGGCAGGCCGACGAAGGCATGAAGGTCGACGTCGTGCTCGACCGCACGCCGTTCTACGCCGAGTCGGGTGGCCAGGTCGGCGACACCGGCACGATCACGACGGCGCCCGGCGCGATCGTCGACGTGCGTCGACACGCAGTACGGGCTGCCCGGCCAGGTCACCGTGCACGAAGGGCGTGTCGCGTGCGGCTCCATCGCGGAGGGCGACGAGGTCCAGCGCCGAGATCGACGGTGTGCGCCGCGACCGCATCCGCCGCAACCACACCGCGACCCACGTGCTGCACTGGGCGCTGCGCGAGGTGCTCGGCTCGCACGTGCAGCAGGCGGGTTCGTTCGTCGCGCCCGACCGGTTGCGCTTCGACTTCTCGCACCACGAGCCGGTCACCGCCGACCAGCTCGCCCAGGTCGAGCGCCTCGCGAACGCGCAGGTGATCTCGCGACGCGCCGGTGCGCCACTACGAGACGACGAAGGCCGAGGCCGAGCGCATCGGCGCGATCGCGTTCTTCGGCGAGAAGTACGGCGAGATCGTGCGGGTGCTCGAGGCCGGGCCGTCGACCGAGCTGTGCGGCGGCACCCACGTGCACGCGCTCGGGTTCATCGGCCCGATCAAGATCGTGAGCGAGGGCTCGATCGGTTCGAACCTGCGCCGCATCGAGGCGATGACCGGCGACGGCGCGTTCGAGTACATCGAGTTCGAGGAGCAGCTGCTGCGCCGGGCCGGCGAGCTGCTGCGTGCGACGCCCGAAGGAGGTGCCCGACAAGATCGAGCGCCTCTCCGAGCAGGTGCGCGCGCTGCAGGACGAGCTCAACCGGCCTCAAGGCGAAGGAGCGGCCGGCGCGGCGGGCGATCTCGCGACGCAAGCGCGAGCGCGGCGTCGTCGTGATCGCGCGACAGCGACGGCCTCGACGGCGGCGAGCTGGGCCAGCTCGCGAGGAGACCGTGCGCGCGCTCGGCAGTCGGCGTCGTCGTGCTTGCGGGGCGGCCGACGGCAAGGCCGGCGATCGCGGTCGCCGTCAGCAAGGACCTGGTCGCAGCGCGGCGCGACCGCGGACGCGATCGCGAAGCCGGCCGCGGCCAAGCTCGGCGGCGGCGTCGGGCAAGGGCGCCGAGACTCGTCGTCGGCGGGCGGCAAGAACGTCGCCGGCATCGACGACGCGCTCGCGGTCGCCCGCGAGCTGGCGGTGCAGTGGGCAGTCGTGAGCAGGCCCGACGGGCCGGGCGCTGGGCGTCGACCTCGGCGCGCGTCGCATCGGGCTCGCCCTCTCCGATCCGACCCGCACGGTCGCGTCGCCGCACGACGTGCTCCGGCGCAGCGGCGATCGCAGCGCACGACCACGGCGCGATCGTCGGCCTCGGCCCGAGCCGAGGGTGTCACGACGATCGTCGTCGGGCTTGCCGCTGTCGCTGTCGGGCAAGACGGGACCGGCGGCCCGCGCCGACGCTCGCCGAGGTCGAAGAGCTGCGCGCGTCGGCAGCCGGCGCCGGCATCGACGTCGTCGTGCACGACGAGCGGCTCACGACCGTCACCGCCGAGCGCAGCCTGATCGAGGCGCGGATGCGGCGCGACGCGCGCCGAGAGGTCGTCGACAAGGTCGCGGCCGCGGTCATGCTCCAGGCCTGGCTCGAGCAAGGTGGGAACGCGTGAGCACGCACCCGCCGCACCGCGATCGTCGTCATTGCGCTCGTCGTCGTGCCGCTGGTCGTGCTCGCGAGCGGCGCGATGTGGTTCTGGTGGCAGCTCGACCCGCCCGGCGGCGCGGGAGCCAAGGTCGAGGTGCAGATCGAAGAGGGTTGGGGCGTGCCGCGCATCGGCGACGAGCTCAAGCACCGGGGCGTGATCGGCTCGCCGCTCGTGTTCAGCGTCTACTCGCGTCTGAACGGCGACACCAAGTTCAAGGCCGGCACCTACGAGTTGCAAGAAGCACATGGGCGTGAGTGCCGCGGTGAAGGCGCTCAAGGCGGGACCGCGTGTCGACTACACCAAGCTCACGATTCCCCGGGCCTGTGGCTCAAGGAGATCGCGCAACGCGTCGGCGAGCTGCCGGGACGAAGATCTGCGGCCTTCTTGCGAGGCGTCGCACAACAACGCGGTGCGCTCCCCGTTCGAGCCGGAGGGCATGAACAACCTCGAAGGGCTGCTGTGGCCCGACACCTACAAGGTCTCGGCCGAAGAGGACGAGATCCAGGTGCTCAAGACGATGGAGTCGACCGTTCGAGAAGAAGGCCGGTGCCCTCGGGCTCGCGCAAGCGAACGTGCAGGGGCTCGGGCCGTACGACATCATCAAGATCGCGTCGCTGATCGAGTCGGAGGCGAAGATCGCCGCCGACCGCCCGCTGATCGCGTCGGTGATCTACAACCGGCTCGCGCAGGGCATGCCGCTGCAGATCGACGCGACGCTGATCTACGCCCGCGGGGACCCGAAGAAGCGCACCTTGTCGGACGCCGACAAGGCGATCAACTCGCCGTACAACACGTACTTGAACAACGGTCTGCCGCCGACGCCGATCGCGGCGGTCAGCGAGGCCTCGTTGCGGGCCGCGCTCGCGCCGGCCCAGACGCGACTACCTCTACTACGTCGTCATCGACAAGAAGGGCGACCACGCGTTCGCGGCGACGCTGGACGAGCACGAGCAGAACATCGAGCGCGCCCGGCAGGCCGGCGTCCTGCCGTGATCACGGGGGCGACGCGCGTTGCCGCGGTGATCGGCGACCCGGTGCGCCACTCGCTCTCGCCGGTCCTGCACAACACGGCGTATCGCGAGCTCGGCCTCGACTGGGTCTACGTCGCGTTCGAGGTGCCTGACGGCGCCACCAAGCAGGCGCTCGAAGCGATGCGCACGCTCGGGTTGGTCGGCCTGTCGGTCACGATGCCGCACAAGACGGCGGCCGCGGCGGCGTGCGACGAGCTGAGCCTCGACGCCGCCGCGCTCCGCAGTGTCAACACCGTGACCCTGCTGTCCGACGGCCGCCTGGCCGGCGACTCCACCGACGGCGATGGGCTTCCTCCGCTCGCTGCGCGACGCCGGCCACGACCCCGCCGGCGCGCCGGCCCTGGTCCTCGGCGCCGGCGGCGCGGCCCGCGCCGTCGCCCACGCCCTCGGCGGTGTCGGCGCTCGCGTCACCGTGTGTGCCCGGAAGGATGATGCATCCCGCGCGGCAGCCGCGCTCGCCGGCGGCGAGACAGTCGCGTGGGGCGAGCGCGCGCCGGCGGCGGCCGCGGCCGACTTCGTCGTCAACGCGACGCCCGTCGGCATGGGAAACACGGATCGCGACGTGCCGGTACCGATCGAGGTGCTGCACCGCGGGCAGGTCGTTGCCGATCTCGTCTACCACCCGCTCGAGACCGCGCTGCTCGCCGGCGCCCGCGCCCAGGGCGCCGCCGTCGTCGACGGTCTCGGCATGCTGGTGCACCAGGCGGCCCTGCAGGTCGAGCGGTGGACCGGCGAGGTGGCGCCCGTCGCGGCGATGCGCGACGCGGCCGTCGACGCGCTCGAGCCGACGCGCTGAGCACGCGATGCCGCGGCGCGCGGGACTTCTGTTCAAGGCGCGGCCCTCAAACCGTCGATGGATGCTCAGGAGCCGTCGTACGGGGGATCTCGATGCTGCAGGGAACATTCGAAACACTCGCGCTGGCCGAACTGCTCGGTCTGCTCTCGCAATCGCGTAAGACCGGCGCGCTCTGGCTCGACGCCGGCCAGGCATCGGCAGTGATCTACATCGTCGACGGCCGCTGCTGTGCCGCGCTGTCGAACGACGCGGCCGAAGCCATCGTCGACGCGCCGACGTTGCTGGTCCGGCTCGTCGATCTGTGCTTCGGCGTCGCGCGGGCGGAGGACGGGTCGTTCCGCTTCGGCGTGGAAGAGCCGCCGTGGCGGTGCGCGGACACCGTCGACCTCGAGGTCGCGAACGACGAGCTCTCCCGCCTCCTCGACGAGTGGCGCGAGATCCAAGCCGTGATTCCGTCGCTCGAGTGCCGGATCCGCCTGACCGACGAGCTCGGCATCGACGAGATCCTCATCGACCGCGAGCGCTGGCGGTTGCTGACCGCGATCGACGGCCGCCGCAACGTGCGGGATCTGGTGCGCAAGACCAACCGGGCCGTGCTCGAGGTGTGCCACGCGGTCGTGGCTCTCGTCGACGCGGGCGCGGTCAGTGTCGCGCAGCCGCCGGCGTCACCGGCCAGCACCCGCTCGACCGGCGGCAAGGCGACCCGGCCGGTCGTCGACCCCGAGGTGCCGTACGGCCCCGGCGTCGAGTCGCCCCACCCGGGGCCCAGCGCTGACTCCGCCGAGGAGGGTGAGGTCGAGCACGCGGGCAAGGGCCAGTACCTCCGCGTGTTCTCGGCGTTGCGCGAAGCCTGATCCGTGCCGTGATCACGCATACAGCGGGGCACGCGAACCGTCGATACTCCGACCGTTCCTAGGAGGAGCGTGTGTCGGACGGGACGCCGCTCGGCGCGTTGCTCATCGAGGAGGGTCTGCTCACCGAGGCCCAGCTCGATGCGGCCCTTGCCGAGCAGTCGAGGAGCGGGAAGCCGCTGGGGCGATTGCTGATCGAGCAGGGCACGATCTCGGAGACCGAGCTCGTGCGGACACTGGCGCGCCAGGTCGGGCTCGAGTTCGTCGATCTCGGCGACTGGACCATCGACGGCTCGGTCGCGTCGGTCGTCTCCGAGTCACTTGCCCGCCGCTACCAGGCGATCCCGATCGGGTGGGAAGACGGCAAGCTCGTCGTCGCGATGGCGGACCCGTCCAACGTGTTCGCCGTCGACGACATCCGCGCGCTGGCCGGTGCCGACGTCCGTTCCGTCGTCGCGACCGCGAGTCAGATCCTCGAGACGATCGAGCAGCTCTACCGTGTCGACGGCGAAGTCGACGAGCTCATGCAGGCGGCGACCGACGAGGCCGACGAGGAATCGGAGCTGTTCAGCCTCTCGGAGGTCGTCGAGGACGCCCCGATCGTCAAGTTCGTCAATCTGCTCGTGAACCAGGCGGTGAACGATCGCGCCTCCGACATCCACGTCGAGCCGACCGAGACCGACCTGCGCATCCGGTTCCGGATCGACGGCGTGCTCCACGAGGTGATGCACTCGCCGCGCAGCATCCAGGCCGGGGTCATCAGCCGCTTGAAGGTCATGGCCGACATCAACATCGCCGAGCGCCGCCTGCCGCAGGACGGCCGCATCACGATGAAGATCAACGGCCGCAGCATCGACCTGCGGGTCGCGACCCTGCCGACGGTGTACGGCGAGAAGGTGGTGATGCGCATCCTCGACAAGGGCCAGGCCGTGCTGCGGCTCGAGGACCTGGGCTTCCTGCCCGAGGCGCTCGCCCGCTTCGAGACGTCCTATCGCAAGCCCTACGGCACGATCCTCGTGACCGGACCGACCGGTTCCGGCAAGTCGACGACCCTGTATGCGACGCTCAACCTGCTCAACGAGCCGCACCGGAACATCATCACCGTCGAAGACCCGGTCGAGTACCGGCTCCCCGGCATCAACCAGGTGCAGGTCCACCCCAAGGCCGGCCTGACGTTCGCGGGCGCGTTGCGATCGATCCTGCGCGCCGACCCCGACATCATTCTCGTCGGTGAGATCCGCGACAAGGAGACTGCGATCATCGGCATCGAAGCCGCGCTCACCGGCCACCTCGTGCTGTCGACGTTGCACACGAACGACGCGGCATCGACACCGATGCGTCTCGTCGAGATGGGCGTCGAGCCGTTCCTCGTGACGAGCGCGTTGGACGCGGTGGTCGCCCAGCGGCTGGCTCGCAAGCTCTGCGACAAGTGCCGGGAGCCGTACCAACCGACCGAAGCCGAGCTCACCGCCGCGTGCTGGCCCATGGAGGACCTGCGCGACGGGTGGCCGACGCTGTACCGGGCGATCGGGTGCCCGGCCTGTGGCCGCACGGGCTACCGGGGCCGGTTCGGCGTGCACGAGGTGATGCTGGTCTCGGAGGAGATCGAGCGCCTGATCATCGAGCGCCGTTCGACGGAGGACATCCAGAAGATGGCGATCACCCAGGGCATGGTCGGCCTCCGCGAGGACGGCCTGCGCAAGGTCGGCATCGGCATGACCTCGTTGGAAGAGATCTTCCGCGTCGTCGTCTGAGCGCCACCGCCCGGTGTGTCTACAGCGCACGGCTGTGGCGGCCGATACGTGACCTCGGGCAGCTGCTGCAAAGGGGATCGATGCTGGCCAACCAGGCGCGACGGTTCGGCGAGACGCTCGTGGACCGGCACGTGCTCTCGCGTGACGACCTCGAGCAGGCGATCGGCGCATCCGAGCGCAACCGCCAGCCGCTGCCGACCGTGTTGTTGCAGCTCGGGCTCGTCGGCAGCAAGGACCTCACCGCCGCGCTCGCGGAGCAGATGGGGATCCGGTTCGTCGACTTCCTCGAGACGCCGATCCATCAGGACGCCCCCGGGATGCTCACCGCCGACCTCGCGCGGCGATTCGGCGCGCTGCCCGTCGACTTCGAAGGCCACAAGCTCGTCGTCGCGTTCGCCGAACCTGCCGACGACGATGCGGTCGCCGCGATCGGGCAGGCGACGACGTACGAGATCATCCCGGCGGTTGCCGACCGTGGCGAGTTGCTGAAGGCCATCGACATGATCTTCGGCGAGGCGGGCGGCGCCGGCGACGCGGCCGATGTCGAGGTCGGCGAAGCGAACATCGACGAGCTGCACATCAACGACCTGCTCGAGCTCGTGATCCAGTGGGGTGGTTCCGACCTGCACCTCACGTCGAGCTCCCCACCCGTGATCCGCGTGAACGGCGACCTGCGTCCGATCACCGACATCCCGATCCTCAACGGCTCGCAGATCCGACAGATGGTGTTCTCGATCCTCGCCCAGAAGCAGCGCGAGAAGTTCGAGAACGAGCTCGAGCTCGACACGTCGTATGCATTGCCCGGCCGCGGCCGGTTCCGCGTGAACGTGTTCCTCCAGCGGGACTCGGTGGGCTGCGTGATGCGGGCCATCCCCTACGAGATCGCGGACTTCGACCAGCTCGGCATCCCGCCGGCGGTGAAGCCGTGGGCGTACCTGCCGCGCGGGCTGATCCTCGTCACGGGCCCGACCGGCTCCGGCAAGTCGACGACGCTCGCGTCGCTGATCGACATCGTGAACCGTGAACGTGCAGTGCACATCATGACCGTCGAGGACCCGATCGAGTTCCTCCACACGCACAAGCGCTCGCTGATCAACCAGCGCGAGGTGGGAGAGGACACCCACTCCTTCGCAGCGGCATTGAAGCAT
The DNA here is from genome assembly GCA_963781425.1 of uncultured Actinomycetes bacterium. Classification (GTDB taxonomy): domain Bacteria; phylum Actinomycetota; class Acidimicrobiia; order IMCC26256; family PALSA-610; genus DASQHW01. The sequence continues at coordinate 48,046 of CAWAGX010000014.1, forward strand.
GTGCTTCGTCAAGACCCCGACGTGATCCTCGTCGGTGAGATGCGAGACCTCGAGACCATCTCCACCGCCTTGACCGCGGCGGAGACCGGTCACCTCGTGTTTGCCACCTTGCACACCCAGGACGCGCCACAGTCGATCGACCGCGTCATCGACGTGTTCCCCGCGCATCAGCAGCAGCAAGTGCGTGTACAGCTTGCCGCCGCGCTGCAGGGCATCTGCACGCAACAGCTCGTGCCGTCCCTCGACGGTCGGGGCCGCGTGGTGTGCACCGAGGTGATGGTCGCCACACCGGCCATTCGCAACCTGATCCGGGAAGGCAAGACGCACCAGATCTATTCGATGCTGCAGGCCGGCGGGAAGTACGGCATGGTCACGATGGACATGTCGCTCGCGCAATTGGTGCGCGGCCACCGGATCTCGATCGACGCGGCTCTCGAACGGTGCGCGAATGAAGACGACTTCCGTCGCCTCCTCAATGGCTGAACCGCTGAACGGCTGATCGACAATGCCCGAGACATTCCAGTACAAGGTCAAGGACAAGAGCGGCAAGCTCGTCGAAGGCTCGCTCGAGGCCGAGAACGCGCAGCTCGTGGTGAGCAAGCTGCGCTCGATGGGCTACGTCCCGATCGAGATACAGCAGCAGAGCGGTGTCAACGTGAACACCGCGATCAAGCTGCCCGGCTTCTCCGACCGCGTGAAGCTGAAGGACGTCTCCGTCTTCTCGCGGCAATTCGCGACGATGATCAACTCGGGCCTCTCGCTGCTGCGGTCGTTGTACATCCTCGCCGAGCAGACCGAGAGCAAGGCCCTCGCGGAGATCGTCAACCAGGTTCGTATGGACGTGGAGCGCGGGTCGTCACTCTCGCAGGCACTCTCGAAGCACCCGAAGGCGTTCAACCGGCTGTACGTGGCGATGGTGCGCGCCGGCGAGGTCGGTGGCGCGCTCGACAGCGTGCTGATGCGGCTCGCCGAGACCATCGAGAAGCAGGTCGAGCTACGCCGCAAGGTGAAGTCCGCGATGACCTATCCGACCGTGGTCGCGATCCTGGTCCTGCTGATCGTCACCGCGATGCTGCTGTTCGTCATCCCGATGTTCGAAGACATCTACAAGGAGCTCGGCGGGAGCCTGCCGGCGCCGACGCAGCTCTTGATCAACATCTCGAAGATCTGCCGCAAGTTCTGGTACGTGATCTTCCTGGCCGAGTTCGGCGGCGCGTTCGCGTTCCGCCGCTGGATCAACTCGGAAGAAGGACGCAAGCGCTGGGACGCGATCAAGCTGAAAGTCCCCGTCTTCGGGAAGCTCGTGCGCAAGACCGCGCTCGCCCGCTTCTCGCGCACGCTCGCCGCGTTGGTTCGCTCCGGGGTCCCGATCCTCGAGTCACTCGAGATCGTCGCAGACACCTCCGGCAACCACGTCGTGGCCGAGGCGGTACGCGACACACAGGCCGCGGTGAAGGGCGGCGACCCGCTGTCGAAGCGGCTCGAACAGCACCCGGTCTTCCCCCCTATGGTCGTGCAGATGATGGCGGTCGGTGAAGAGACCGGCGCGCTGGACGAGATGCTCGACAAGATCGCCGACTTCTACGACCAAGAGGTCGAGGCGACCGTCGATGCCTTGACGTCGTTGATCGAGCCGCTGCTGATCGTCGTGATGGGTGTATGCGTCGGCGGCATGATCATCTCGCTCTACCTGCCGATGTTCAACATCATCAAGCTCATCAAATAGGGGAGCGACACCGCATTCGGCACACCGCGTTCGGATCTCATCGCCGAGCCGGCTCATGGGCCGATTCTCGGACCAGGCTCTCGACCATCGGTCCGCACACGTATGCGAGGCCGAAGGCGAGCATCCCGAAGAAGACGGGCTGCGGGAACGTGTGCGGGAGGCAGAACGCGGCCAGCAAGCATGCGGTGCACGCACGCAGCGCGATGGGACGTCCGTTGCGGGCACACCACACCACCGAGAAGACCGTGGCGGGCACGAGGTAGTAGCCGAACAGCACGGGCTCGAAGAACAAGCGCAACAGCATGATCGTGCCCACCGCCGCGAGCAGCGCGTCGACGCCGTTCGAGCGGCGTCGAGCGTGCCATGCGATCAGGACGCTTGCCGCGCCCCACGCGAGCCGGAGCAGCCCCGGGTCGGCGAGGTGGTGCTGACCGAAGGCCAGCGCGACCCACAACTGCTTTTGACCGAACGCCAGCGACGCACGGGTGTCGGTCAGACTCGTCCATGTGGCGGATGTCGCCAGGAGAAACGGGGCCAGGATCAACGCGGGAAGCGCGTACGCGTAGAACGCCGTGAGCGATCGCTTGGCACGAGGGGCGGCGAACAACACCGGCAGTGCCGGCCAGAGGGCCCACTGCTTGAACAGCAGCGCGGCACCGATGAAGGCCCCGACGACCCGCCAGTTGTCGTCTCTTGTTTTCAGGCACGCGCCCATGATCAGCGCGCAGGCGATCGTGTCCTCGGGATGGAGGAAGCCGACCGGCGCCCACGCTGCGGTAAGGAACGCGAGCACCTGCACCCGCCACACCGAGCCGCGGGAACCGTCGACGGCGCGTCCCGCCACGAACACGATTGGAAACGTGCCGAGGAAGGCCTCGGCCGGCCCGAGCACGAGGAACATCTGGGGATAGGGCCGGGGGAAGAAGATGTCGCCGAGCAGGTGGAAGTGGTCGCCGATGGCGACCACGGGTGCGAGCAGGATCGGAAGCCCGGGCGTGTAGGGGTATCCCGTGCGGCCGGCCAAGGGTTCGTAGAGATGAAAGACATCGCCGTTCGCGACTGAGCGTGCGGCTCGCAGTGGCGTCCACGCGTCGGGCGGGATCACCCACGCGTGCGCGCTCTCGATCCACGGGACGAGCACGACGCGCGTCAACAGGACGAGCCCGGCGCCGACGCATCCGAGGACGAGTGCTCCTTTGGTCGCGGGCTTCACGCCGTCCTGTCGGCGCATGCGCGGAGAGCTTGAGGCCGCGGCGAGCTGCGCGGCGAATGGATGTCACGTTCCGCGTTCAAGTCGGACTGCAGCTGGGCCGATCACTTTGCTGCGCCGGACGATGCGGGACTGCGGAGTCTCATCCGGAGCACGAAAGGGGTACACGGAAGTGCACGCACTCAAGACCCTTGCCGCGCGTCGTCGGGACGACGAGCAGGGTTTCACCCTCATCGAACTGATGGTGGTCGTGCTGATCATTGCCATTCTGATCGCGATCGCTATTCCGACATTCCTTGGTGCTCGTCAGCGAGCTCAAGACCGTGCGGCGCAGTCGGACCTTCGTAATGGTCTGACGGCCGAGAAGACGGTGTACACCGACTCCCAGACGTACTCGACGGACATGACAACCGCGGGTATGAAGGGCGTCGAGTCGTCATTGGACTGGGGCGGCAAGCTCACGGTGGTCGCCAGCGCCGACAAGTTGTCGGTGTGTTTGACGGAGACTTCCAAGTCGGGAACGGTCTTCGCGATCGCCGACGTGTCGTCCGGAGCGAACGCGGGGACGTACTTCGCGAAGGTGACCTGTCCTGCGCTGACGAACGGTGCAGCGCCGGGAACCGGCTTCACCACCGGCGGCTGGTAGTCGTCACAAGAGTCCTACAACTCACGCATGCGCAACGGGCCCGGGAGCGATCCCGGGCCCAAGCGCGTACCAAGCGCGTACCAAGCGCGTACAGAGGTCGCGGTCGCGATCGTGACGAAAGGCACGTCGTTCAAGCGCGGCGTGCACTGTCGTCGATATTCGCATTGGCGGAGCAGGCATGACCGCCACCAATGTGAAAGGGACCTCAATGAGCTTTACCAAGATGCTTGCTGCGCGTCGGGGGGACGACGAGCAGGGATTCACCCTCATCGAACTGATGGTGGTCGTGTTGATCATTGCAATTCTCATCGCGATCGCTATCCCGACATTCCTTGGTGCTCGTCAGCGAGCTCAAGACCGTGCGGCGCAGTCGGACCTTCGTAATGGTCTGACGGCCGAGAAGACGGTGTACACCGACTCCCAGACGTACTCGACCGACGTGACGACGGCGGGCATGAAGGGCGTCGAATCCTCCCTCGACTGGGGCGGCAAGCTCACCGTCGTCGCCAGCGCCGACAACCTGTCGGTGTGCTTGACGGAGACCTCGAAGTCGGGAACGGTCTTCTCGATCGCCGACGTGTCGACGGGAGCCAACGCGGGGACGTACTTCGCGAAGGTGACTTGCCCTGCGCTGACGAACGGAGCAGCGCCGGGGACCGGCTTCGCCACCGGCGGCTGGTAGTCGTCAGGAGAGTCCTACACGTCACGCAGCGCACGGGCCCGGGAGCGATCCCGGGCCCATGCCCGTGTGCGAGTCCTTCGCCGCGATGACGACATCGCGCGGCGGCTCAAGGTCTCCGCGCGTCGTCGCCGATATCTCGCATTGCGCGACCGTCGCTTCGAAGGCGACGAGTGCGGAAGGGAGTCATGACATATGGAACGTGAGCATCTCGATGCTCGCGCGGTCCGGAGCAACGAAGCAGGCTTCACGCTCATCGAGCTGATGATGGTGATCTTCATTATTGCCATTTTGATCGCCGTCCTCATGCCCGTGTTCTTGGGAGCGACTTCACGTGCCCGGGACCGCGCCATGCAATCGAGCTTGCGGAACGCGGTGACGTCGGCAAAGTCGGTCTTCGCCGACAAGGCCGACTACACGCAGGCGACCGCCGGCATCCTCACGGCGCAGACCGGCGCGCTCACCTACGTGAGTGCCGCGACTGCGCCGAGCGGACAGAACACCGTCTCGGTCGCTCCGGCGAGTGCGAGCTACATCGTGTTCGGTGGCCTGTCGAAGTCGGGTCAGTGCTTCTACGTCTCCGACGACGCGTCGGGCCCGGGAACGCTCTACGCCAAGCTCGGCGGAGCCGGGGGCTGTGCCGCGAACAGCGCGCCTCTTCCGGGCGACACCGCCTGGCAGAAGGCCTGGTAGCAACGGCGACCTCGGTGAGTGTTTGCTCGCCGAGGTCGCACAGTTGCACGTCGTTTCCGGTCTAGGTTGGATTCCCGTGACTGCGCTCGTCGCTGTGATCTGCGGAGTCTTCGGACTCGTCATCGGTTCGTTCCTCAACGTGGTCATCTGGCGCGTGCCGCGGAAGGAATCCGTGGTCCAGCCCGCGTCGCACTGCCCGTCGTGCGAGACGCCGATCGCACCCCACGACAACATCCCGCTCGCGTCGTGGCTCGTGCTGGGCGGCAGGTGCCGGCACTGCGAGGCGGGCATCTCGTGGCGGTACCCGCTCATCGAGCTCGTGACCGGCGTGCTCTTCGCCGCCGTCGGCGCGCGCTTCGCCGACTCGTGGGCGCTGCCCGCCTTCTTGTTGTTGACCGGCGCGCTCGTCGCCCTGTCGGCGATCGACCTCGAGCACTACCTGCTCCCGAACCGCATCATCTATCCCGTCGGCTTCGCGAGCGTCGCCCTGTTGGCGTTCGCCGCCGCCATGGAGCACGACTGGAGCGCGTTCGGACGGTCGTTGGCGGCGGCATGTGTCGCCTGGGTCTTCTTCTTCGTGGTGCACGTGATCTCCCCGCGCGGCATGGGCTTCGGCGACGTACGCCTGTCGTTCATTCTCGGCTTGTACCTGGGCTGGCTCGGCTGGGGAGAGCTGCTCGCGGGCCTGTTCGCGGGCTTCGTCTTCGGTGCGGTCGCCGGCGTCGCCGTCATGGCGGTCGTCGGGATGCAGGGCCGGAAGTACCACATCCCCTTCGGGCCGTTCCTCGCAGCCGGCACGATGGCGATCGTCCTCTTCGGCGGCCCCTTCCTGGACTGGTACGCGACCTTCCGGACGTAGTTCCGGGTCGCGTCTCACCTCGGGCCGGGCGGAACTCCACTTTTCCGTTACAGGCCGTGACCGCATGCGCCGATCGTTCTTCTGAACTTTTGGGCGGCCCGATAGGGGGGTGGACCGTGAACGAGCGACACGTGCTGCTCACGGTCCGCGAGGTGGCCGAATCGATGCGAGTCTCGACAATGACGGTGTACCGCCTCATCCGATCCGGCGCCCTGCCGGCCATCCGCGTCGGCAAGCACTTCCGCATCCGCGCCCGCGATCTCGACGTCTTCCTCGACGCCCAGACGGTCGGCGGAGGCGCGGCCATGAAGCGCGGGGCCGCCGCGGGATCCGGCGACGAGTCCGACCGTACCTATGGAGGGGGAAACGCATGGCCCGCCGCCTGATCGGCCTCGATGTCGGCACCAACGCCGTCACGATCGCGGAGGTCACGCCCGGTACGCCGCCGCGTCTCGACATGTTCGCTCAGGTGGCACTGCCGCGAGAGGCGATGCGCGAAGGCGAGGTCGCCGACGTCGCGGCCGTCACCGACGCCATCGCACGTCTGCGCGGCGAGGTCGGCCTGAAGAAGGCCGCGGTGCGCGTCGGCATCGCAAGCCCACGCGTCGTCGTTCGTCAGGTCGAGATGCCGGTGATGACGCGTCAGGAGCTCGCAAGCGCGTTGCACTTCCAGGCCGCGGATCTCATCCCCATCTCGATCGAGGACGCGGTGCTCGACTTCGCGATCCTCGGCACCAACGAGGCCGGTTCGGACCCCGACGGCGGGGGTGAGCCGACGATGCAGGTGCTGCTCGCCGCCGCGCAGGAAGCGACGATCATGCGGCTCGTGTCCGCGGTCGAAGCCGGCGGGTTGCAGGTCGCAGCTGTGGACCTGATCCCGCTCGCGTTGACGCGTGCGCTCCGCGGCCTGTTCCGGCGATGGCCGCGGCGCCGGCCGGCGGCGGCGTCGCGCTCGCGGATGATGCGATCGGTGCCGAGGGCATCGTGTCGTTCGGCGGTGGGGTCACGTCGATCGCCGTGCACGAGGGCGGCGTGCCGCGCTTCGTCCGCGTGCTGGGCAGCGGCGGGCGCGAGCTGACCGACGCGATCGCCCACGACCTCGACGTGCCCGTCGAGACCGCTGAGGCGCTGAAGCGTGCGATCGCGGCGCCCGCGCCCGACGATGCGGTTGCGCGGGCGCGCACTGCAATGGATCGTCCGCTGTCGGTCCTGCTCGACGAGGTGCGGAGCTCGATCGACTACTACCGCAACCAGCCCGGTTCGGCACGGCTGTTCCGCGTCGTCGCGACCGGCGGATCGGCGCAGTTGCCCGGGCTGCCGGAGCGGCTCGCGGCGCTCGTGGGTGTTCCGGTCGAGCCGGCGTACATGCACGACCTCATTCGCATCGGCGACATCGGGTTCGCGCCCGACGAGCTCCCGCGTCTCGAGCCGTACCTCCCGGCCGCCGTCGGCCTCGCCCTCGGAGGCGCGAAGGTCGGCACGGTCGTCGACCTGCTGCCGCGCACCCGGCGCACGGCGACCAAGGTGCGGCCTCGGATCAACCCCAAGATCGTTGCGCCGGTCGCAGCCGGGATCGTGCTGCTCGGCGGGCTCACCTTCCTCGCGCACAGCAAGGCCTCGAGCGCGAAATCGAAGCAAGCGGCCGTGGAGACCGAGGCTCAGAAGCTGAAGAACCAGCTCGCCCGCGTCTTGCAGGCGGGGTCGAGCGGCCAGGGTGCGAACCTCCCGGGCGAGGCCGCATCGGTATTGGGCACCGACATCGCCTGGACGCGGCTGCTCGGGGACCTTCGCATCTCGTTGCCGAGCGGCGTCTGGCTCACGACGCTGCAGGCCCAGCACACGCTCCTGCAACCGACCGCGACGGCTCCCGCGTCGTCGTCGTCCGCGTCGTCGTCCTCGTCGTCGTCCTCGTCGGCAACGTCGCCGGCCGGGGCCTCGAGCGGGTCCACGACCGGGGCCTCACCGGCAGGGAGCGCGGGTGCTGCCACCGGTCTCGCCACGACTCCCGCGGCGGGCGGCTCGTGCGCGGCATTTCAAGGCCCGTTGACCGGCCCGGTGACGATGACCGGCTTCGCCAAGGATCTGCCGGCGCTCGCAGCGTTCCTCGACAACCTTGCGGTCGCGGGTGATGCGAAGAACCCCACCGTGTCCGGTGTCGCGCTCTCGACTGCCCAGCAGGCCAAGTTCGGCGACGCGGACGTCATCACGTTCACCGTGAACACAGTCCTTGCGTCGGGCGCGCGCAGCGACCGTCTCCGGAGACTTCTTCGAGGGGTCGCTGTGCAAGTAAAGACGAAGAACGTCGCCGTCATCGCGCTGGCGGTCGTGCTGGTGCTCTTGCTCTGGTACCGCATGCTGTATTCGTCGATGTCGGGCCAGGCGTCCAAGGCCAAGCAGCGCAACAGAGGACGCCCGGCTGCGCGTCGACACGCTCCAACGCCAGCTGCGGCAGTCGACGGGCGACGCCGACCCGGCGAAGAAGGCTTCCGCCGTCGAGCTGCAACGCGCGATTCCTGTCACGCCGGCACTCTCGAGCTTCCTGCGCACGACCGACAAGATCCGTACCGCGAGCGGTGTCGCGTTCTCGTCGATCACGCCGAGCACGCCGACGCCGATCGGCGGCGTGGAGTCGATCAATCTCGGGATCACCGTGCAGGGTGAGTACCGTCAGGTCCTCGCGTACCTCGACGCCCTGATGAAGCGCGACGCCTTGTCGTCATCGACAACGTCGCTGTGACCCCGGGGGGAGCGGGCACGTCGGCAGGTGCGGCGACCGGCGGCGGTCCCGTCGGCGAGGTCTTCGCGGGTGTGGGCGCGCCGCCGACGCTGCAGGTGCAGATCACTGCTCGCCTCTTCGCCCAAGCCCCCACTGGTCTCGCGACCGGTGCCTCACCGTCGGGCGCGGCCGCCTCCACGACGAAGACCCCGCGCCGGCGGCCCTACCTCCCCGCCACCCGGCGTCCAGAACAACTAAGGGCAGGGGGCGTGTTTGAGGTGCGGAAAACGCACCTCAAACACGCCCCTATACAGCCGGGCGCGGCATCGTGATCCCGTAGAATCGGCGGGACCCGAACTCGTTGTGGAGGCGCGGTTGTTGCGGTTCCTGACGGCGGGCGAGTCCCACGGACCGGCGCTGGTGGTCACCGTCGAGGGTTTGCCCGCCGGTTTGCCGATCCTCATCGAAGACATCGCGGACGAGCTCGCGCGCCGGCGTCTCGGCTACGGACGCGGGCCGCGCATGCGCTTCGAGCAGGACGAGGTCGAGTTCCTCGGAGGCGTTCGCCACGGTCGCACACTCGGCTCGCCGGTCGCGATCGTGATCAAGAACAGCGAGTGGGCCACCGGCAAGTGGGCGGAGGAGATGTCGGCGGCACCGGGCACGACGGCCAAGCCGTTGACCCAACCTCGTCCGGGGCACGCCGATCTCGCGGGCATGCAGAAGTACGGCTTCACCGACGCGCGTGACGTGCTCGAGCGCGCCAGTCGCGCGCGAGACCGCGGCACGGGTCGCGGCCGGCGCGGTTGCCAAGGCGCTGCTCGGGCACATCGGCGTGTCGGTGCTGAGCCACGTCGTCGAGCTGGGCGGCGTGCGGGCCGCGACCAACCATCGCCCCCGACCCGAGGATCTCGCCCAGGTCGACGCATCCGAAGTGCGTTGCTTCGACCCCGATGCCGAAGCCGACATGATCCGCGAGATCAAGGAGGCCGCCAAGGCCGGCGACTCGCTCGGCGGAGTGCTCGAGGTGCTCGGGTACGGCGTGCCGCCCGGGCTCGGCTCGCACGTGCAATGGGACCGTCGCATCGACGGGCTGATCGCGCAGGCGTTGATGAGCATCCAGGCGATGAAGGCCGTGGAGATCGGCGAGGGATTCACGGTCGCGGGCGGGCGGGGAAGCGTGGCGCACGACGCGATCAGCTGGGACGAGACCGCGCGAGTACCGCCGGGAATCGACGCACGCGGGTGGCGATCGAGGGCGGCATGACGACCGGCGACCTGCTCGTCGCGCACGTCGCGATGAAGCCGCTCGCAACATTGAACCGCCCCGTTCTGCAAACCGTCGACGTCGAGACCAAGGAGGCGACGGTGTCGTTCAAGGAACGCACCGACGTCACCGCGGTGCCCGGCGGCCGGTGTCGTCGCCGAGACGATGGTCGCGCTCGTGCTCGCGTCCGAAGCGCTCCGCAAGTTCGGCGGCGACTCCGTGACCGAGTTCGTGCGGAATCACGACGCGTATCGCGCCTCGTTGTGACGGCGATGATGGGCGACAAGCATCTGGTGCTGATCGGGTTGATGGGCGCGGGCAAGACGACGGTCGGCCGGCGGTGCGCCCGGCAGCTGGGCCGCGAGTTCGTCGACACCGACGACGTGGTCGTTGCGCTCGCCGGGATGCCCGTCGACGAGATCTTCGCGCACCGGCGGCGAGCCGAGCTTTCGTGACCTCGAACGCGAGGCGGTGGCCGACGTGTGCGCGTCGCCGGCACCGCTCGTCATCGCGTGCGGCGGCGGCACCGTGCTCGATCCCGAGAACCGCAAGCAGCTGCGCGCCGCCGGCGTCATCGTGTGGTTGCGGGCGCCCGTGCCACGTGCTCGCGGCGCGCGTCGGCGACGGCCGACGCGCCCGCTGCTGCCGGCGACCCGACCGGCGCGCTGACGCGCCTCGAGCGGCTGCGCGAACCGGTCTACGAAGCGACGGCGCACTGCGTCGTCGACACCGAGGACGTCGACATCGCCGGCGTCGCGGATGCGGTGCTCGGCGCCTACGAAGGGGCCCGGGCATGAGCGTGCGACTGCGACGTCGACCTCGGTGCACGCGGCTACGACATCGTCGTCGGGGACCGACGCGGTTGCCGAGCTCGACCTCCTCACGGGACCGGCGCCGGGTCGCCGATCGTCACACAAGCGAAGATCCCGGCCGAGTTCCGCTGACCGTCGAGCGCGCGCTCGACCGACGCGGACGTCGAGCACGCGAGGTTCGTGATCGGCGACGGCGAGGACGCGAAGACGCTCGGCACCGTCGAGGACCTGTGCCGCGGGTTCGCGCAATGGGGCCTGCTCCGCAACGACGCGGTCGTCGCGGTCGGCGGCGGCGTCGTCGGCGACACCGCCGGGTTCACCGCGGCCGTGTACTACCGCGGCGTCGACGTCGTGCAGGTGCCGACGACCCTGCTCGCGATGGTCGACGCCGCGATCGGCGGCAAGACCGGCGTGAACCTGCCCGGAGGGCAAGAACCTCGTCGGCGCGTTCCACCAGCCGATGGCGGTGCTCGCCGATCCCGCGGTGCTCGCGACGCTGCCCGATCGCGAGTACCGCTGCGGCCTCGGCGAGGTCGCGAAGTACGCGTTGATGGAAGAAGACTTCGTCACGCCCGTCGCGACCGACGCTCGTCGCACGTCATCCGGTCGTCTTGGAGGACATCGTCACCCGGTGCGCGACGATCAAGGCGCGGTACGTGGAAGCGGACGAGCTCGAACGCACTGGCACGCGCGCCGTGCTGAACTACGGGCATACGCTCGCCCACGCGCTCGAGACCGTCACCGGGCACGCGCTGCTGCACGGTGAGGCGGTCGCGATCGGTCTCGTGTTCGCCGCCCAGCTTGCGGGCGCGCTCGAGCGCATCGACCAGCATGCCGTTGCGCACCACGAGGCGCTCGTCGCGCAGCCTGGGACTCCCGGTGCAAGCGCCGCCCGGGCTGCGAGCCGACGACGTGCTGCCGATCATGGCGCGTGACAAGAAGTCCGGCGGGGGGCTCACGTTCGTCCTGTCGGGGCCGAGCGGAATCGAGCGGGTCGACGACCCTGACCCGGCCGCGGTGCGCAAGGCGTTCGCCGCGGTAGGAGTGGAGGCCTAGACTCACATGGCGACGATCCTGTTGCTCTCGGGACCGAACCTGAATCTGCTCGGCGAACGCGAGCCGGAGTTCTACGGCACGACGACGCTCGACGAGCTCGTCGCGCTGGCGCGCGAGACCGCGGCGAAGCTCGGTCACGAGCTGGAGCACGTGCAGTCGAACCACGAGGGCGTGCTCATCGACGCGATCCACCACGCTCGCGGCCGGTGCGGCGCGATCGTGTGCAACGCGGGCGCGTTCTCGCACTATGCGTACGCAATCGCCGATGCCCTGGTGCTGTTCGAGGGCCCCAAGGTCGAGGTACATCTCTCGAATCTCTACGCCCGCGAACGGTGGCGGCACCGGTCGGTGATCTCGCCCGGTCGTCGACGGCACGATCACCGGACTCAAGGCGACGGGCTACCGCCTCGCGATCGAAGCCGCGGCCGCGCTGATCCAACAGGAGAAGAAGTGACGACCACTGCAACCTTGCGCGAACCGCTCGCGCCGCTCGACATCGCGCCGCGTCTCGGCCGGCTCCGCGACCGGCTCGGGGACGAGCGAGCTCGACGCGCTGCTCGTGACCAAGCTCGCGAACGTCCGGTACCTGACCGGGTTCACCGGCTCGGCCGCCGCGCTGCTCGTGACCGGCGACGCCGCGCTGTTCGTCACCGACGGGCGCTACATCGCAACGCTCGAAGGAAGAGCTCGACGCCGCGGGTGTGGACGTAGAGATCGAGATCGGGCTCACCGCGTCCGCGCAACGCGAGGCGCTCGTCGGCGCGGTGCCATCGGGCACGCGGCTCGGTCTCGAGGATCACAGCGTCACCTGGGCGCAGCAAAGGGAGTACGCGTCGGCGTTCGAAGGCGTCGAGCTCGTGCCGGCGGGCACGCTCGTCGAGGACCTGCGCCGGGTGAAGGACGCCGGCGAGATCGACCGCATCCGGCGCGCGTGCGCGATCGCCGATCGACGCGTTCCAGGCGCTGCTGCCGCTGTCTGGCCGACGGCCTGACCGAGCAGCGAGTTCGCGCTCGCCCTCGAGTTCGGCGATGCGCGAGCGCGGCGCAAGCGGCAACAGCTTCGACCCGATCATCGCGTCGGGCCCGAACGGCGCGAAGCCGCACCACATGCCGAGCGATCGCGTGATCGGCCACAACGAGCTCGTCGTGTGCGACTTCGGCTGCATCGTCGACGGCTACTGCTCCGACATGACCCGCACGGTGTCGGTCGGCGATCCCGGCCCGGACGCGCGCCACGTCTACGACGTCGTGCTGCAGAGTCAGCAGGCCGGACGCGCGCCGCGTCGCCGCCGACGTCAGCTGTGCCGAGGTCGATCGCGCGTCACGCGAAGTCATCGCCGAAGCGGGTTGGGCCGATGCGTTCTCCCACTCGACGGGTCACGGCGTCGGCCTCGAGATCCACGAAGCGCCGCGGGTGGCTTCGACGGCCAGTGATACGTTGCTCGTCGGCGACGTCGTCACCGTCGAGCCCGGTGTGTACCTGCCCGGCATCGGTGGTGTGCGCATCGAGGACACCGTCGTCGTCGGCGCCACCGGCGCCGAGGCCCTGACTCTCACCTCCAAGGATCTCGTGTTGTGAGCATCTCCACCAACGATTTGAAGAACGGCATGGCCCTCGACCTGCCCGAGGGGCTCATGACGGTCGTCGAATTCCAGCACGTGAAGCCCGGCAAGGGTGGCGCGTTCGTGCGCACGAAGCTCAAGAACGTCCGCACCGGCGCGGTGCTCGACCGCACGTTCCGCGCCGACGAGAAGGTCCCGCTCGCGGTGATCGACAAGCGCGAGATGCAGTTCCTCTACCGCGAGGGGCACCGACTACGTCTTCATGGACAACGAGAACTACGACCAGATGCACGTGGCGCCGGACAACGTCGGGAACGCCGTCGAACTACTTGAAGGAAGGCGACACCGCCGTCCTGCCGATGTACAAGGACGAGGTCATCGGCGTCGACCTGCCGGCCGCGGTCGAGCTCGAGGTCAACGACACCGAGCCCGGGATCCAGGGCGATCGCGTGTCGGGCGCGCGCAAGCCGGCGACGCTCGAGACTGGCCTCGTCGTGCAGGTGCCCCTGTTCGTGAACCTCGGCGAACGCATCAAGGTCGACACCCGCTCGGGCGAGTACCTGTCACGAGCCTGAGCACGAGAGGCTGAGCGACGCGCCGCGGGCGTAGCCGAAACGACGCCGGGCCGGAGCGGGCCCGAGCGAAGGAGACGGAGTGCCCACTCGCCGGGCTGCGCGAACGTGCGCTGGAGCTGGCGACGAGTGTGAGCAGCGTGGCTGACGCGGCGCAGCTCCTCGCCGAGCTGCCGGTCGACCCGGATGAATACGCGCGCCGCCTCGTGCGGCGGGTGTCGACGAGCATCGCGACGAGATCGACGCGTTCATCCGGAAGTACTCGGAGCACTGGGCGCTCGAGCGCATGCCGGTGATCGACCGCGCGCTGCTGCGGCATCGGCACCTACGAGCTCGGCTGGATCCCCGAGACGCCGACCGCGCGTCGTCGATCACCGAAGCGGTCGAGCTCGCGAAGCAGTATTCGACGAAGGACTCGGGCCGGTTCGTGAACGGCCTGCTTGCCCGGATCACCGAGGACGTCCGCCCCGAGGCGCGATCCGACGGAGTGATGAGCGCGGCCGACACCGAAGAGATCACCATTCCCGACACGGTCGAGGAGCTGCTCGGCGAGGAAGACGCGCGTCCCGACGACACCGTGGATCGTGCTCGTCTGGAACGACCCGGTGAACCTCATGATCCTACGTGGTCTTCGTGCTCCAGAAGCTGTTCGGCTACTCGCGGCCGAAGGCAACACGACTGATGCTCCAGGTACACCACGAGGGCAAGGCGGTCGTGGCGAACGGCACGCGCGAGAAGTGCGAGGTCGACGTCGCCCGCCTGCACGCGCTACGGGCTGTGGGCGACGATGCAGCGAGGACGACTGAGGGTGGCGCTTCCGGCCGGTGACGCGGCGCAAGCGTGACGGCCGCGTCGTGGTCACGCTTGCCCGCGGGCCGGTCGCGGAGCTGCTCGGCCAGGTCGTGCGCCGAGCTCGGCGAGATGTTCATCGTCGGAGCCGCCGGCCGGGCGAGGTGACGACCGGCTGTTCCCGCGCGTATCTCGACCCGACCGAGGAGAACGCGGAGCAGGAGTGGCAGTCGCTGGTGCACGACGATCTCGTTCGCGCCCGACTCGAGGCGCGTCGAGGCCGATGGTCGCGGACCTCGACGGCGCCGAGCCGAACGAGCCGGACCGTGGTCGAGATCGTGCTCGACGACGAAGCGAGCACCGCTGGCTGACGGTCCTGAACGACGCCCGGCTCGCGCTCGGCACGGTGCTCGGCGTGACCGAGGACGCGACACTCGAGTTCCCCGAGCCCGACGATCCCCGCGTTCGAGTACGGACATGCTCTACGGCTGGCTCACCGCAGCTCCAAGGCGAGCTGGTCGAGGTCGCTGCTCGACGAGCATCCGCGAAACGTGGACACCGGACGACCCGACTACTCGTCCTGACCCGTCGGGCCGTTCGCGCCCGGTCGCCTACCCTTGGCGCGGGATGCAGCTGCCGAGCGACCCGGAGGCCGTCGCCGCGCGACCCGCGGACGTGGCGGTCGACGTGTTCCATGCGGTCTCGCGCTCGATGCGCGGCGCCGACGACGTCGTGGGCATGTCGGTCGTCGCGCTGCTGGCTCGGGGGGCATCTCCTGCGTCGAGGGTGTTCCCGGCACCGGCAAGACCCTGCTGGCCAAGTCGCTGGCCGCCGCGATCGGCGGGCGGTTCGGGCGGGTGCAGTGCACCCCCGACCTGCTGCCCGCCGACGTCACCGGCACCTCGGTGTACGGCCCGGCGACGGGCGAGTGGGAGTTCCGGCCCGGTCCGGTGTTCGCGAACGTCGTGCTCGTCGACGAGGTCAACCGCGCGTCGCCCCGCACGCAGGCCGCGCTGCTCGAACCGATGGAGGAGCACCAGGTCACGATCGACGGCGAGACCCACCCGCTCCCCGAGCCGTTCTTCCTGATCGCGACCGAGAACCCGTTCGGCAGCGCGGGCACGTTCCCGTTGCCCGAGAGCCAGCTCGACCGCTTCTCGCTGGTGTGCACGCTCGGGCGCCCGGCGCGCGACGCCGAGCGCGAGATCCTCGAGCGGCGGCGGCGGCGTCGACGCGCTCGACGCCATCGAGGCGGTCACGACGCCCGCCGAGCTCGTCGGCGACGATGGCCGCGGTGCGGCAGGTGCACTGCGCGCACTCCGTGCTCGACTACGTGCTCGACGTCGCCGACGCGACGCGCAACCATCCCGGGGTCGTGCTCGGCGCGTCGCCGCGCGCGAGCCTCGGCCTGCTGCACGCCGCGCAGGCGCACGCGACCGTGATGGGCCGCGACTTCGTGTCGCCCGACGACGTCAAGGCGGTCGCGGCCGCCGCGCTCGCGCACCGCATCGTGCTCGCCAACGGCGTCGACATCGCGGCCGGTGGCGCGCATCGTCGGCGAGATCGTCGGCGTCGTCGCCGCGCCCCGGCCGTGAGCCTCGGGCGCCCGCGTGCTCGTCCGCCGCCACCCGGTCCCATCAGGGCCCGGGCGACCTCACGCTCGCCTCCATCGTGCTGTTCACGCTCGGCGCCTACGGCGTCGCCGCGGGCGCCGCAACCGGCGAGGAAGCCGTCGTCGCGGTCGGCGTGTTCGCATTCACGTTGTTCGTCGTCGGCATCGTGTGGCCGGTGGCCGCGCTCGCCCGCCTCGATGTCGAAGCCGTGGCGCCGACCGACGCGACTGTCGGCGACTCGGTGCAGTTGCGCGTGAAGTGCTCGGCCGGGCGCCGCGCGCGTCGACATCCGCGCGCTCGACCCGGCCGGACCGGTGGCGCACGAACGTCGTCGCCGGCGTCGGGCACGCTCACCCACGTCGCGGCCCGGCGCGGCGTGTTCCGCGTCGTGCGCATGCAACTGCGCACGTCGGCGCCGCTGGGCGTGTTCGTCCGCACGCGCACGCTGCGCGTGCGAGCTGCCGGTTCCCGATCGGCATTGCGCCGCACGCCGGCACACCTCGGCGCCGGTGCTCCAGCCGGTCCCCGACCAGCTGATCGCGACGACCGCGCCGGTGTTCGCGACGGGCGCCGGTGACACCGTCCGTGCGGTACGGCCGTATGTGCCGGGCGACCCGGCGCGGCTCGTGCACTGGCCGACGAGCGCCCGCCGCGGCGAGCTCGTCGTGCGCGAGCACGAGCCGCCGCCCGCGCTCGGTGTCGCGCTCGTCGTCGACCTGCGCGGGCCGGCGGCTGGAGAGCCGCCGCCAGCCGGGCGATGGGGATCGGCATCGCGACGCTCGCGGCGGGCGGGGTCGTGTGCTGCTGCACGTATGAGGATGCCGGCCCGGTCACCGAGCTGGTCCCCGACGTCCGTGCGCTCGGTCGCCGCCTCGCCGCCGCGATCGCGGGCCCACCCGGCGATCCACCGCCCGGTCTGGCCGCCCGAGGTCGTCCGGGCGTGACGGCGGGACCTCCGTCGGGGCCCGACCGCGACCGGCGCGAAGCGAGCGGCGAGCACGTCGACGCCCGACGAACGCCGTCGGCCGTGACCGCGGACGCGCGCCGGGTCGCCGATCCGCCTCGTCGCGATCCCGGCCGCGCTCGCGCTCGGTGCCATCGGCGCGATCGCCGCCGAGCGCCTGCACCTTCCTGCGATCCTCGGCTTCGCCGGCGGGATGCTCGCGGCGGCGCTGAGCGTGCTCGCGCTGCCGTCGGTCCCGACGCGTCGCGCGACCGTGTTGTTGCTGGGGGTCGGCGGCCTCGGCGCGCTGCGGCACGCGCTCTATCCGGGTCGCGATCGCAGCGTGGCTGCTCGGGATCTGGGCCGTGGGCACGCTGGTCACGCTCGTGCTCGTCGACCGCGCCGACGCGGAGGCGGTTCCGGCCCTCGAGGGCGGCGCGCCCCTCCGGCCTCGATCGCGCGAAGTGCTCCGGGTCTCGGCGGTCCTTGCGTTGATCGTGGCGCTCGCGGCCGTCGCCCTCGTCCCGGTGGTGACCGACCGTCTCGGCCGCCACGTCTGGCCCGGGCTCGAACCGAGTTTCGGCGACGTACGCGACGCGCCGTCCTCGCTGCGCAGCACCAAGGCGCTCGACATGACGACGCGCCCGCGGCTCTCCGACAAGATCGTCTTCACCGTCGACTCGCCGCGCCCGAGCTTCTGGCGCGGCGAGACCTTCGATGCATGGGACGGGCGCTCGTGGACGCGCTCGGACGATCGCCGGTTCCTCACCGAGCACGTCTCGGGGAACCAGGTGGAAATTCCGCCCGCGGCCGAGGACACGGGCGCCGCGTCGGCCAGGAGCTGCGCCAGACGTTCCACGTCGAGAGCGGATTCTCCGACATCGTGTTCGCCGCGCCCAGCCCGCGAGGTCGAGACCGACAAGTTGGTGCGGTATCGCCCCGACGGCACGACCGCGCTGGCCGGCGGGCTGGCGAGCGGCTTCGGCAAGGGCGCCGTGTACACGGTCGTGAGCCGGCGACTGCCCACCACCGCGGCCGACCTCCGTGCCGCGGATCGTGAACCGGTCGCACGTGCGGTCGCCGAGCAGTACGCGCAGCCGGTCGCCAGCACGAGCGAGCGGGTGCGCGCGCCTCGCGCATGAGATCACCGCGAACCAGCCGACCGTCTACGACAAGGTCCTCGCCATCGAAGCGTGGCTCGGGGCGAACACGAAGTACTCGCTGGACGCGCCGCTGTCGTCTCCGGACGTCGACATCGTCGACGACTTCTTGTTCCACACGCGGCTCGGGTTGGTGCGAACAGATCGCGAGCAGTCTCGTGGTGTTGGCGCGGAGCGCGGGGATCCCGGCCCGCCTCGCCACGGGCTTCGTGCCCGGCGACCGCGATGCGCTGACGGGACGGTTCGTCGTGCGCGAGCGCGAAGCGCACGCGTGGGCGGAGATCTTCTTCCCCGGCATCGGATGGCAGGGGTTCGACCCGACGGCGGCAGTGCCGCTCGCGGGCGATGCGAAGGCCGGTGGCTCGGTCCTCTCGAGCCTCCGCCGTCATGCCGCGCCCCTTGCGGTCGTGGCGATCCTGCTGGTCCTGCGTCGCGCTCGCGGTGCCCGAGGCCCGCGCGATGGCGCGGCGGCGCCGGGCGCGCCGCACGTCATGGGGCGCGCGCACGTTGCACCATCTCGAACGCGTCGGGCGGAAGGCCGGCCGGGCACGCGCACCTGCAGAGACGCCGCGGGAGTATGCGAGAGCCCTGGCCCAGCGACTCGGCACGCCGGCGCTCGACGCGGTCGGATCCACGCTCGACGCGGACGCGTTCTCGGCCGAGGGTGCGCCGCCGGAGGCGCGAGCGGCCGCGGACGCGGTGCTAACCTCCCTTTGATCGTTCTGACCGTGAAGGGGATCCTGTGAGGTCCCTACGGAGGGAATCGGCATGCAGGCGCGCAAGCACGCGCAAGCGAACGCAGACGGACCGGCGACCGGGCTCGTGTTGCGGACGCAGGTCTTCGATGCAGCCGACCTCCGCCGGGCACTGACCCGCATCGCCCACGAGATCGTCGAGCGCAATCACGGCGCCGACGACGTCGTCCTCGTCGGCCTCTATACCGCGGCGTCGCGCTCGGCCCACCGGATCGGCGCCGCGATCGCGTCCTTCGAATCGGCCGAGCCGGGACTCGGCGCACTCGACGTCGCGTTCTACCGCGACGACATCGGCCTGCGCCCGATCGCGCCCCTCGGTCCCACGGAGGTCCCCGACGTGAGCGACAAGGTGGTCGTGCTCGTCGACGACGTGCTGTTCACGGGCCGGACCGCGCGCGCCGCCCTCGAAGCATTGCTCGAGCTCGGACGTCCGCGTGCCGTGCAGCTCGCAGTGCTCGTCGACCGGGGCCATCGCGAGCTGCCGGTGCGCGCCGACTACGTCGGCAAGAACCTGCCGACGCGCGATCACCGAGGACGTGCAGGTGCGGATGGCCGAAGTCGACGATTGTGACGACGGCGTCGAGCTGTGGGGAGAAGCGGAGTGAGCCGAATGACCGCGATGCCGCGAGCATGAAGCATCTGCTCTCCGTCGACGACCTGGGGCCGACGGTCGGGCATCGAGGCGATGCTCGACCTCACCGAGTCCTTCGTCGAGGTGACCCAGCGCGACATCCCGAAGGTCCCCGCCTTGCGCGGCAAGACCGTCGTGTCGCTCTTCTACGAGGAGTCGACACGCACGCGCATTTCGTTCGAGACGGCGGCGAAACGCCTCGGCTCGGACACGATGACGTTCTCGGTCGGGACGTCGTCGGTGAAGAAGGGCGAGAGCCTGCTCGACACGGTCCAGACGATCGAGGCCATGGGCATCGACGCGATCATCGTGCGCCACTCGTCGGCGGGCACGCCGCATCGGGTGGCCTCCTGGACGTCGGCCAGCGTCGTGAATGCGGGCGACGGATGCCATGAGCACCCGACACAGGGGTTGCTCGACGCGTTCACGCTGCGGCGGCACCGCGGCCCGTCGCTCGACGGCTGCCGCGTCGCGATCGTCGGCGACGTGAAGCACTCGCGGGTCGCGCGCAGCAACATCAAGGCGTTCGACGCGCTCGGTTGCGAGCTGACGCTCGTCGGTCCGCCGACGCTCATGCCGGAGCGGCTCGACGGTTGGCCGGTGCGCGTCGCGTACGACCTCGACGACGTGCTCCCCGACATCGACGTCGTGTATCTCCTGCGCATTCAACACGAGCGCATCGGTGAGGCGCTGTTCCCCTCGATCCGTGAGTACGCGACGCGTTGGGGTCTCACCGAGGAGCGAGCCGCGCGGTTGAAGCCCGACACGTTCGTGATGCATCCCGGCCCGATGAACCGCGGTGTCGAGATCGCGGGTGTGGTCGCGGACTCGGCCCGATCATTGGTCACCGAGCAGGTCACGAACGGCGTCGCGGTGCGCATGGCGGTGCTGTGGACGCTTCTCGGCTCGGGGGGCCCGTTTGTCTGACGGCGAAGTCTTCGTACGCGGCGGACGTGTGATCGACGACACCGGCGAGCGGCCGGCCGATGTGCGGGTTGTCGACGGCGTGATCGCCGAGGTGGGGGCGTCACTGTTGCCCGGACCGGGCGCGACCGTGCTCGATGCAGACGGCTGTGTCGTCGCGCCCGGGCTCGTCGATCTGCAGGTGCACTTCCGGGAGCCGGGACGTGAGGAGAGCGAGACGATCGAGACGGGCTCGCGGGCGGCCGCGCTCGGGGGATGCACCGCGGTCGTCTGCATGCCGAACACCGAACCGCCTCTCGACGACGGGGCGGTCGTCCAGTCGGTGCTCGAGCGGGCGCGTGCGCTCGGGCTGTGCGACGTGCGACCGGCGGGGTGCATCACCAAGGGACGCCGCGGCGAGGAGCTGGCGCCGATGGGGGAGCTGTACGACCTCGGCGTGCGCGTCTTCACCGACGACGGCGACTGCGTCGCCGACGCATCGGTGATGCGGCGCGCGTTCGAGTACACGTCGGCGTTGGCAGGCGCGGTGCTCGCCCAGCACGCCGAGGACCCGCACTCGTGCGCGGCGGGCACATGCACGAAGGCGCGTGGTCGTCCCGGCTCGGCGTCCCGGGCCGTCCCGCCGAGGCCGAGTCGTCGATCGTTGCCCGCGACCTCGCGCTGGCGCAGCGCAGCGGCGGCCGCTACCACGTGCTGCACCTCTCGTGCCGCGACGTCCGCCGAGTTGGTGCGTGCCGCCAAGGCCGACGGCGTACGCGTGACCGCCGAGTGCACCCCGCAACATCTGGTGCTCACCGACGAGGTATGCGGCGGGTTCGACCCGGTGTTCAAGATGAACCCGCCGTTGCGCGAACAAGCCGACGTCGACGCACTGCGCGCCGCCGTGCAGGACGGCACGATCGACGCGATCGCGACCGACCACGCGCCGCACGCGCCGGAGACCAAGGACGTGCCGTTCGAAGAGGCGCCGCCCGGGATGCTGGGGGTCGAGACCGCGCTGGCCGTCGTGCTGACGACGCTCGTCGAGACCGGTGTGCTCACGCTCGGGCAGGCGCTCGCGGCCATGTCGTGGCAGCCGGCGCGAATCGCCGGGCTCGGCGCGCGCGGACACGGCGGCCCGGTCGTGCCCGGCCGGCCCGCGCACCTGTGTGTGATCGACCCCGCGCACCAGTGGGTCGTCGACGGCACACGTCTCGCGAGCCGCTCGCGCAACACGCCGTGGGACGGCTGGAAGCTCACCGGCAAGGTCCGCCACACCATCTACGCGGGAGTCCCCGTGGTCCGCGACTTCGAGGCCCAGAAATGATCCATCACAGTTGGACGCGCAGCCCGCCGGAGGCGGGCTGCGCGTCCAAACACAGGGCAAGGCGGGAGCGACGGATGGCTGAAGCGTTGTTGGTGCTGGCGGACGGGACCACGTTCGAAGGTGAAGGGGTGGGCTACTCGCCCCCCGACGGCGTCG
Organism: uncultured Actinomycetes bacterium; assembly: GCA_963781425.1. Taxonomy (GTDB): domain Bacteria; phylum Actinomycetota; class Acidimicrobiia; order IMCC26256; family PALSA-610; genus DASQHW01. The sequence continues at coordinate 70,122 of CAWAGX010000014.1, forward strand.
CGACCGGCGAAGTCGTGTTCAACACCGCGCTCTCCGGCTACCAGGAGATCGTCACCGACCCGTCGTACGCGGGCCAGATCATCACGTTCACGTACCCGCACATCGGCAACTACGGCATCAACGAGCGCGACGACGAGGCACGCGTGCCGCACTGCCGCGGCGTCATCGTGCGGGACCTCGCGCGCCGGGCGTCGAACTGGCGCGCGACCGAGGATCTCGACGGCTTTCTCCGGCGGCACAAGGTGTCCGGCATCACGGGCATCGACACCCGCCGGTTGACGCGCCACATCCGCGACGCGGGAGCGATGCCGGGCGCGTTCGGTGCCGCCGATCGCGACACGTTGCTCGCCGCGGCCGAACGCGACGGCGGGACCGACGGGTGCGACCTCGCATCCGCGGTGACGACCCAGGAGCCCTACACGATCGGCCCGGACGGCGCGAGCCTCTTCGTCGTCGCGTACGACTTCGGCATCAAGCGGTCGATCCTCGACCACCTCGTCGCGCAGGGTTGCCAGATCGAAGTCGTCCCGGCCCAGACGAGCGCGGCCGACGTGCTCGCGCTCGCACCGGACGGCGTGTTCCTGTCGAACGGCCCGGGCGACCCCGCGGCGGTTGCGGGTGCCGCCGACAACGTGCACGAGCTCATCGGCAAGCTGCCGGTGTTCGGCATCTGCCTCGGGCACCAGATCATGAGCCTCGCCCTCGGCGCGCGCACGTTCAAGCTGCGGTTCGGGCACCACGGCGGCAACCACCCCGTGCGCCACGTCCCGAGCGGACGGGTGGAGATCACGAGCCAGAACCACAACTACGCGGTCGACGCGAGCTCGCTGCCGGAAGGCTCGCAGGTGTCGCACCTCAACCTCAACGACGGCGACATCGAAGGCGTGCACACCGCGGGGCTCGGTGCGTTCAGCGTGCAGTATCACCCCGAGGCGGGGCCGGGCCCGCACGACGCGCGCTACCTGTTCAAGGAATTCACCGAGTTGATGAAAGCCGGCTGACCGACGTGCCCAGGCGTGACGACCTCGAAACGATCCTCCTCATCGGCAGCGGCCCGATCGTCATCGGCCAGGCGTGCGAGTTCGACTACTCCGGCACGCAGGCCTGCCGGGTGCTGCGCGAGGAGGGCTACCGCGTCGTCCTCGTGAACTCGAACCCGGCGACGATCATGACCGATCCCGAGTTCGCGGACGCCACGTATGTCGAGCCCCTCGACGTGCCCACGATCACGCGCATCATCGAGAAGGAACGACCGGACGCGTCGCTGCCGACGCTCGGGGGCCAGACCGGGCTGAACCTCGCGGTGGCGCTCCACGAGGCGGGGGTGCTCGACCGCTTCGGTGTGGAGCTCATCGGCGCGAACGTCGAAGCGATTCGCACCGCCGAGGACCGTCAGCGCTTCAAGCTTGCGATGACCGAGATCGGGTTGCAGGTACCGCCGTCGGGCATTGCCTACAACATCGAAGAAGCGCTTCGCGTCGCGCACCAGGTCGGCTACCCGGTGATCATCCGGCCCGCCTTCATCCTGGGTGGCGGCGGCACGGGGATGGCGTACGACGTGGACCAGATGCATCGCATCGCCACGCGCGGTCTCGCGGCCAGCCCGATCTCCGAGATCCTCATCGAGCGCAGCGTCAGCGGTTGGAAGGAGTACGAGCTCGAAGTGATGCGCGACCACGCCGACAACGTCGTGGTCATCTGCTCGATCGAGAACGTGGACCCGATGGGTGTGCACACCGGCGAGTCGATCACCGTCGCACCTGCGCAAACCCTCACCGACGTCGAGTATCAGCAGATGCGCGACGCCGTGTTCGCGTGCATCCGTCGCATCGGTGTCGAGACCGGCGGATCGAACGTGCAGTTCGCGGTCCATCCGCGCACGGGTGAGCAGGTGATCATCGAGATGAACCCGCGGGTCTCGCGCAGCAGCGCGCTCGCGAGCAAGGCGACCGGCTTCCCGATCGCCAAGATCGCGGCCAAGCTCGCGGTCGGATACCGGCTCGACGAGGTACAGAACGACATCACCCGCGAGACACCCGCGAGCTTCGAGCCGACGATCGACTACGTCGTGACGAAGTTCCCACGGTGGGCGTTCGAGAAGCTGCCGGGCGCAGCGCCCGTGCTCGGCACGCAGATGCAATCGGTCGGCGAGGTGATGGCGATCGGCCGGACGTTCGCCGAGTCGCTGCAAAAGGCGGTGCGGTCGCTCGAGACCGGCCGGCTCGGGCTGAACTGCGACCCGGCCGAGCGCGAGCTCGAGGCGTTCGGCGACGACGAGCTCGTGTTGAGCGCGGCAGTGCCCACGCCCGAGCGGCTCTTCCACGTCGAAGCGGCCCTGCGGCGCTTCGTGTCGGTCGAGCGGGTGCACGAGGTCACGAACATCGACCCGTGGTTCTGCGACCAGATCCTCCAGATCGTCGAGGAACGCGACCGTCTCGACCTGCTGGGTTTCCCGGACATGACGCGCGCCGACTGGCGGCGCGCGAAGCGCCTGGGTTTCGCCGACGGCCAGCTGGCCTACCTCTGGGGGGTGCCGGAGCCGGACGTTCGAGCGGCACGGCTCGCGGCCGGCGTGCGCGTCACGTACAAGACCGTCGACACGTGCGCGGCCGAGTTCGCGGCGTACACGCCGTACCACTACGGCACCTACGAGGACACCGACGAGATCACGCCGCTCACCAAGCCGACCGTCGCGATCCTGGGGAGTGGCCCGAATCGCATCGGTCAAGGTGTGGAGTTCGACTATTGCTGCGTGCACGCGGCGTTCGCGCTGCACGACGCCGGGTTCGAGACCGTGATGGTCAACTGCAACCCGGAGACGGTGTCCACCGACTACGACACGAGTGACCGCCTGTTCTTCGAGCCGCTGACCGAGGAAGACGTCCTCAACATCTGCCAACGTCTCATCGAGTGCGGCGACCAGGACAGCTCGCGGGAGACGGACGCGACGCTGCGCGGCGTGATCGTCAGCCTCGGGGGTCAGACCCCGTTGAAGCTCGCGCACGTGCTCGAACGCCACGGCATTCCGGTGCTCGGCACGTCGCCCGCGTCGATCGACCTGGCCGAGGACCGCGAGCAGTTCAACGCGCTGTGCACGAAGCTCGGCATCCCGCAACCTCCCGGCGGCACCGCGTCGAACGTCGACGACGCGGTGCGGATCGCGAACGAGATCCACTATCCCGTGCTCGTACGACCTTCGTACGTCCTGGGCGGTCGCGCGATGCAGATCGTCTACGACGACGCGGATCTGCGGCACGCGATGATCGAGCTCACCCAGACCGGATCGCTCGGACGGGAGGGCGGGTTGTCGCTCGAACGGCCGGCGCTCATCGACCGCTTCCTCGAGGACGCGATCGAGGTCGACGTCGACGCGTTGCGAGATCGCACGGGTGCGGTCCTGATCGGCGGCGTGATGGAGCACATCGAGGAAGCGGGTGTGCACTCCGGCGACTCCGCGTGCGCGATCCCGCCCCCGACACTGCCGGCGGACGCGATCCGCACGATCGAACAGCACACGCGTGCACTCGCCGACGCCCTCGACGTCATCGGCCTCTGCAACGTGCAGTTCGCGGTGAAGGACGACACCGTCTTCATCATCGAGGCGAACCCGCGCGAGCCGGACGGTGCCGTTCGTGAGCAAGGCGACGGGTGTGCCACTCGCCAAGGTCGCGGCGCGTGTGATGCTCGGGGCCACACTCGACGAGCTGCGCGACGAAGGGCTGTTGCGTCCGCCTGCCGAAGGCGGCCACGTCGCGGTGAAGGAAGCGGTGCTGCCCTTCAGTCGCTTCCCGGACGTCGACACGATCCTCGGTCCCGAGATGCGCTCGACCGGCGAGGTCATGGGCATCGACCGCACGTTCGGGATGGCGTTCGGCAAGAGTCAGGCGGGCGCGGGCAACACGCTGCCGCACCGCGGCACCGTGTTCTTGTCACTCGCCGATCGCGACAAGGACGCGGGGCTGCTCGCGGCGCGTCGCTTCGCCGAGCTCGGGTTCGCGATCGCGGCGACGGCCGGCACCGCGCGGAGACTCGACGAGGCCGGCGTGCCGGTCGACACCATCGTCGCCAAGGTCGGAGAGGACGTGGGTGTCGACGCCGTCGACCTGATCTCCTCGGGCAAGGTCGACTTCGTCGTCAACACGCCCCGCGGGCGCGGCCCCCGGGCCGACGGGATGCACATCCGGCGGGCCGCCCTGTCCCACGGCGTCGCCTGCGTCACGACCGTGGCGGCCGCGCTCGCGGCCGCGGCCGGGATCTCCGAGGAGCTCCTCCGGCCCCCCGAGGTGCGGTCATTGCAGGAGTACCACGACGACGGCCAGCTGCGGTTCGAGGTATGAGGTCCCGAGGGCACCGAGCGTCCCGAGGGCCGGACGTCGACCTCGAGGTCGAGCTCGGCCCGGTCCGGCTGCCCAACCCCATCGTCGCCGCGTCGGGCACGTTCGGCCACGGCGTCGAGCTCGCTCGCCTCTGCCCGCCCGCGGGGATCGGCGCGGTGACTGCGAAGTCGGTTGCCATCTTCGCGTCCGACGGCAACCCGCCGTTGCGCGTCACCGAGGCACCCGGCGGCGGCATGTTGAACTCGGTCGGTCTGCCCGGCCCGGGTGTCGACGCGTGGATCATGCACGACTTGCCCGCGCTCGAGGCGTGCGGCGCGCGCGTCATCGCGTCGATCTGGGGTCGCCGCGTCGAGGAGTTCGAAAAGGCGGCGCGCGCGCTCGAACCGGTCGCGCATCGCATCACCGCGGTCGAAGTGAACTTGTCGTGCCCGAACGTCGAGGACCGCGCGCACGTCTTCGCGCACTCGGCGCCCTCGACGCGCGAGGCAACCGCCGCGGTCGTCGACGCGCTCGGGCACAACGTGACCGTGCTCGCGAAGCTGTCACCCAATGTCACCGACATCGTGGAGATCGCGAGCGCGGCGCTCCGCGCGGGTGCAACGGGCCTCACGCTCGTCAACACGGTGATGGGTCTTCTGATCGACGCGACCGCGCGCGTGCCGCGTCTCGGTGCGGGCAGTGGAGGTCTCAGTGGTCCACCGATCAAAGCGATTGCGCTACGCGCGGTCGCTGATGTTGCGCGCGCATATCCCGGGGTGCCGATCATCGGCACCGGTGGAGTGACGACGGGCGAAGACGCCGTCGAGATGCTTCTCGCGGGAGCACACGCGGTCGGCGTCGGCACCGCGACCTTTCTCGAGCCGCGCGCGACGCTGCGCATCATCGACGAACTTCGCGCGTGGTGCACACGCAACGGTGTGTCACGCGCTCGCGATCTCACGGGAGGCATGAAATGACGATGCTCGACGCGGCACCCGTGCGCGAGCGTCTGGCGCTCGCGCTCGACGTCTCGGACCTCCAGGCCGCCGAACAGCTGGCCAAGGAGGTCAGCCCCTGGTGCGGGGTCGCCAAGGTCGGATTCGAGCTGTTCTCGGCGGCGGGACCGGAGGCGATCGGCCGGCTGCGAGCCCTCGACCTGCAGGTGTTCGCCGACCTGAAGCTGCACGACATTCCGACGACGGTCGGCCGCGCGGTCACGCGTGCTCGGCCGGCTCGGCGTGCGCTATCTGAACTTCCACGCCGCGGGCGGCGTCGACATGTTGCGCGCCGCCGTCGAGGGCCTCGCCGAAGGCGCGGACGAGGCGCACCACGCGGCACCCGTGCCGATCGCGGTGACCGTGCTCACGAGCGACCCGGATACGAGTCAGTTCGACGCGCGTCTTGCAGCCGCGATCGAGAGTGGTTGCCGCGGCGTGGTGTGCTCCGTGCAAGAGGTCGCGCGCGTGCACGACGCGCGCCCGGACTTCGTCACGATCGTTCCCGGTGTCCGTTTCGACGAAGGCGCGCGCCACGACCAAGCCCGCGTCGGCACGCCGGACACGGCCGCGCGCGCCGGTGCCGACGTGCTCGTCATCGGTCGCGCGGTGACGCACGCGACTGATCCGCGCGCCGCCGCGCGACGCGCGTTCGACGCGGTCACGAACGCGCTCGCGAGCCGCTAGCGCGTCGAGCGCCGGTCGCGCAAGCCGTTGCCCAGTTGCGGTACAGCACAGTGTCGCTATGCTGAACCGCTGCATTCCCCGCCCGGCGGAGGTCGGGGATCAGATCGCCAGATTCCCGTTGCCGCCTCGAGTGGAGGACACCATGGCGAACCCGCCTCAGCTCACGCCGGAGCAGCGTCAGCTCGCGCTCGAGAAGGCCGCGGCCACGCGTCGTCGCCAGCGCGCGGAGGTGAAGGACAAGTTGAAGATCGGATCGCTCACTTTGTCGGAGCTCTTCGATGCCGCCGACACCAAGGACGGTGCCGGCGAGATGCTCGCGAAGCTGAAGGTTGTCAGCGTGCTCGAGTCGTTGCCTGGTGTCGGCAAGGTGCGGGCGCGCAACATCATGTCGGAGCTCGAGATCTCCGAGAGCCGCCGGTTGCGAGGACTCGGAACGAACCAGCGGCGGGCGCTGCTCGACAAGTTTGCCTGAGCCCGAGCAGTCGCGACGCCGCCCGGCGGCGAACATGCGACCCGGCGAACGAGGCGTGCTGCTCGTGCTCGCGGGAACGTCGGGCGCGGGCAAGGGCACCGTTGGCGCCCGCCTGCGCGCGACCGACCCCGACCTCCACTGGTCGGTCTCCTGGACGACGCGCCCGCGCCGGCCCAACGAGGTCGCCGACGTCGACTACCACTATGTGTCGCGTGAGGAGTTCGAACGGCTACGCGACGCGGGCGGCTTCCTCGAGTGGTTCGAGGTCTACGGCGACCTGAAGGGCACTCCCCGGCAGTTCGTCGTCGATGAGCTCGCGGCGGGGCGCGACGTCATGCTCGAAGTCGACGTGCAAGGCGCATTGGCCGTGAAACGGGCGCTCCCGGAAGCCTTGCTCGTGTTCGTGAAGGCGCCGAGCCGGGACGAGCAACGGCGCCGCCTGGAGGCGCGCGCCGAGATCACGGGCGAGGCGGCCGAGAGCATCGCCCGGCGCCTCGGACACGCCGACGACGAGGAGCACATCGGCGAGACCGACTTCCACCGGGTCGTCGTCAACGACGACGTGGATCGAGCGGCCGCCGAGATCGCTGGTATCCTGACCAACCGCCGTATCGCGGGCGAAAACCCCCGAGGAGCCTGATGGCAGAGCGCCGCCCGTCACTGATGGAGCCCCGCATCGAGAAGCTGATGGGCAAGGTGGACTCCAAATTCACCCTCGTGACGCTCGCGGCCATGCGGGCCCGGGAGATCAACGACTACTACAACCAGCTCGGCGAGGGCCTCGGGCGAATCGTCCCGCCGCAAGTGACGTCGCTGTCGCGCAAGCCGCTGTCGATCGCACTGGAAGAAGTCGCGCTCGGCAAGATCGTGTACGAGCGGATCGTGCCCGAAGAAGAGGGCGCGAGCGAGGGTGACGAAGCCGGCGACGGCGCGGAGGCGGCCGAACCGCCGGACGCGACCGCCTGAGCCGCCGGCACTCCATGGCGCCCTCGATGCCCCGGGTCGTCCTGGGCGTATGCGGGGGTATCGCCGTGTACAAGGCGGTCGAGGTGTGCCGGCGCCTCGTCGACGCCGGCGTGCACGTCGCACCGGTGCTCACCGACGACGCGCAGCGGTTCGTCGGCGCCCTCACGTTCTCGGCGCTCGCATCCGAGCCGGCGCGCACGTCGCTCTTCGAGGGCGCGGACCCCATTCCGCACACGCGCCTCGGCCAGTCGGCCGACCTGATCCTGGTCGCGCCCGCCACCGCGAAGCTCATCGGCAAGTACGCGGCCGGGATCTCCGACGACCTGCTCACCGCCACGCTGCTCGCGACCCGGGCCCCCGTCCTCGTCTGCCCGGCGATGCACACCGAGATGTGGGAGCACCCCGCGGTCCAGGCGAACCTCGAGACGCTGCGGGGCCGCGGCGTGCACGTGCTGGCGCCCGAAGCGGGCCACCTCGCAGGGGGTGACATCGGCGCCGGGCGGCTTCCCGACCCCGCGACCATCGTCGCGACCACGGTCGCGCTGCTCGCACCCGAGCGTCGGCTCACGGGCCGCACCGTGCTCGTGACGGCCGGTGGCACACGCGAGGCCATCGACCCCGTCCGCTACATGGGGAACCGGTCCTCGGGGAAGATGGGACACGCGCTCGCCAATGCCGCGGCCCGCCGGGGTGCGCGGGTCGTGCTGGTCACGACGGCGGCCCAGCCCGTCGTCGCGGGTGTGGAGGTCGTGCGCGTCGAGAGCGCCGAGGAGATGCACGACGCGGTCGTGGCCCGGGCCGGCGACGCCGACGCCGTGATCATGGCAGCGGCGGTCGCGGATTTCCGGCCCAAGGCGGTCGCGCCACAGAAGCTCAAGAAGCGTGACGGTGTACCCGAGGTCGTGCTCGAGCCAACCGTCGACATCCTCGCCGAGCTCGGCCGAACCAAACGCGGCGACCAGGTCGTCGTCGGCTTCGCGGCCGAGACCGAACGCGTCCGCGAGAACGCGGAGGCGAAGTTGGCCGCCAAGCGCGTCGACCTCATCGTGGCCAACGATGTGAGCGCGGCGGACGCGGGCTTCGAGGTCGACACGAACCGGGCAATTCTGGTTGATGCCGAAGGTGGAACCGCCGAGACGCCGTTGGTGACCAAGGATGCGCTCGCCGACGTCGTGCTCGACCGCATCGCGGACCTCATCGATCAGCGAAACGGGCGCCGATCCCCCTAGCATGCGCTCGTCGCAGCTGGTCACGCGGTCGAGGGGGCATTCGTGAGCAGGCATACCTTTACGTCGGAGTCCGTCACCGAGGGACATCCCGACAAGATGTCGGACCAGATCAGCGACAGCGTCCTCGACGCCGTGCTCGCCGAGGACCCGTACGGACGGGTGGCGTGCGAGACCTTGGTCACGACCGGTCTGGTCGTGGTGGCCGGCGAGATCTCCACCAAGGCCCACATCGACTTCTCGCGGCTCGCCCGGGAGACGATCAACGGCATCGGCTACACCGACGCCGCCTACGGCATCGACGGCAAGACCTGCGGCGTGATCGTCTCGATCGACGAGCAGTCACCGGACATCGCGATGGGTGTCGACAAGGCGCTCGAGCAGAAGTCCGGCACCGGCGACGCCTACGACGAGGTCGGCGCCGGCGACCAGGGCATGATGTTCGGCTACGCGTGCGACGACACCGAAGACCTCATGCCGATGCCGATCTGGCTCGCCCACCGGTTGGCGCGCCGCCTCTCGCAGGTGCGCAAGGAGGGCATCGTCGACATCCTTCGGCCCGACGGCAAGACCCAGGTGTCGGTCGAGTACGAGGACGGCGTGCCGCGTCGCCTCGAGACGGTGCTCATCTCGACGCAGCACTCGCCGGCCATCGACATCGATCGGCAGCTGCGCCCCGCGCTGATCGAGCACGTCATCAAGCCGTCGCTCCCCGCGGAATTCGCCGACGACGACTTCGACATCTTCGTGAACCCCACCGGCAATTTCGAGCTCGGCGGTCCCCACGCCGACTGCGGGCTCACCGGCCGCAAGATCATCGTCGACACGTACGGCGGCATGGCGCGCCACGGCGGTGGTGCCTTCTCGGGCAAGGACCCGACCAAGGTCGATCGTTCCGCCGCCTACGCGGTGCGCCAGATCGCCAAGGCCGTGGTGGCGTCCGGGCTCGCCAAGCGGTGCGAGGCGCAGGTCGCGTACGCGATCGGTGTGGCGCACCCCGTGTCGATCATGGTGGAGACATTCGGGACGTCGGAGATCGCGGAGGACAAGCTCGAGGCGATGGTGCGCGACGTGTTCGACATGCGTCCCGCCGCGATCATCGAGCGGCTCGACCTCCGGCGGCCGATCTACAAGCGCACGGCCGTGTACGGGCACTTCGGTCGCACCGACGGTGACGGCTTCACCTGGGAGCAGGTCCAGCCCTACGCCGACGAGCTTCGCCGCGCCGCCGGTTGACGGCGCGTTCGTCGCGTTCTTCCTGACCTCACCGCCGTCGACCGGGCGTTCGACTACACGATCGACGACGACGCGCCCGTCGGCACGATCGTGCGCGTGCCGTTGCACGGCCGGCGGGTCCGGGGCTGGATCGTCGCCACCGACGTCGAGCCCGAGGCCGAGACGCTCCTCGCGGTGCTCGCCGTCGTGTCGGCGGGTCCGCCGCCGGACGTGGTCGGCCTGACGGCATGGGTGGCCCACCGATGGGCGGGTCCCCGCGTCGCGGTCCTCCGCTCCGCCTCGCCACCCAACCTCGTCCCACCCACCGTTTGGTCGGGGAGTGGCCGGAAACGGTCACCGGGCGACCAAACGGGGGGCAAACGGGGGAGAAGGTGGTGCGGTGGCCGCCGCTGTCAGACCGGCGGGAGCTGGTCGCGGGGATGTGCGCGACCGAAGGTTCGACGATCGTGTGCGTCGCCGACCCGGGCCGGGCGCGCACCCTTGCTGCATTCCTCGGTCATGCACATCCGAAGGTCGCCCTGATGCATTCCGCGCAACCCGACGCGGCGCGCGACGGACGCGTGGGCCCGCGCCGCGGCAGGGAACTGCGTGGTGGTCGGCGGGCGCATCGCCGCGCTCGGCGCCGCTACCGGATCTGCGGGCGGCGGTGGTGGTCGACGACGCCGACGAGGCCCTCCAGGAGGAGCGCGCGCCGACCTGGCACGGTCGCGACGTGCTGCGCGAGCGCGCCGCGTGCGCAGGTGCCTCGTTCACGGTGTGCTCCCCGGCGCCGACCGTCGAAGCGTTGTTCGCCGCCGGTGAGGCGGTCGAGGTCCCGGCGCCGGATGTGGAGCGGGGCGGCTGGCCCCGCGTCCAGGTGGTCGACCGGCGCGACGAACCGCCCGGAGCAGGGTTGCTGAGCGAGGCGCTCGCCGATGCGCTGCATCACACCGCGGGCCCGGCGGTCTGCGTGCTCAACCGGCGCGGGCGCTTCCGGTTGCTGGTGTGCACGGCGTGTCGAGAGCTGCTCCGCTGGGACGCGGCGGCCGAGCGTCCGGCGGTATGTCCGGAGTGCGGCGCCGCCCAGCTGCGCGTCCTGCGCGCCGGGGTGCGCCGCGTGCGTGACGAGCTGACCGCCCTCATGCCCGGGAGAAGCGTCGTCGACGTCGACGCGGCGACGACCGACGTCCCCGACGCCGACATCGTCATCGGGACCGAGGCCGCGCTCCATCGCGCCGCGATACGCCGGCGGCGGCCCGGGCTCGTCGCCTACCTCGACCTCGACCAGGAGCTGCTCGCGCCGCGGTTCCGCGCCGCGAGCCAGGCGCACTGGCTCGTGACGCGGGGGGCGCAGCTGCTCGCCTCCCGACCGCGTGGAGACACTGCTGTTGCTCCAGACCCGCGTCCCCGACCACGCGGTCGTCCAGGCGATCGCGCGCGCCGAGCCGCAGCGGATCGTCGACGTCGAGCTCGACTACCGGCAGATGCTCGGATACCCGCCGTTCGGTGCGCTGGCCGAGTTGTCCGGCGAAGACGACGCGCTCGCCGGCGCGATCGACGCGCTGCGCGCGCGCGAGGTGCAGTCAGTCGGCGTGCAGGTGTTCGGTCCGGACGATCGCCGCGCGCTGGTCACGGGACCGACCTGGGACGCGCTCGCGGACGCGCTCGCGCGGGCACTCCCGGCCGGCCGTGCGTTGGGCAGGGTCCGCGCCGCCGTCGACCCGCCCCGCATTTGAGCGCATCCGTCCGTCGGTAGCATGGGCGGCATGTCCACGCACACGATCCGTGTCTTCGGCGACCCCGTGCTGAAGCGTCCGGCGGCGCCGGTCACCGACATCGACGGCGCGCTCGCCCGGCTCGTGGACGCGATGTACGAGACGATGTACGACGCGCCGGGCGTCGGCCTCGCGGCCCCGCAGGTGGGTGTGCAGAAGCGCTTCTTCGTGTACGACGTGAACGACGACTCCGGTCCGCACGTCGTGCTCAACCCCACGATCGTCGAGGCGACCGGTGAGTGGATCTACGAGGAAGGTTGCCTTTCGCTGCCGGGTCTCGCATTCGAGATCGCGCGGCCGAAGCTGGTGACGATGAAGGGTGTCGACCTCGACGGGAACGAGGTCGTCGTACAGGGCGACGAGTTGCTCGGCCGTGTGTTCCTGCACGAGATCGACCACCTCGACGGTGTGCTGATGCTCGACCGCCTTCAGGGCGACGATCGCAAACGCGCGATGCGAGAGCTGCGCGAGCAGGGCATGGGCGTACCGACGCCCGGCGGCCCCACGCACGCGCTGTGACGTAACGTCCGTCGCCGTGCGGATCGTGTACCTGGGCACGCCGGAAGATGCGGTCCCGCCATTGGAAGCCTTGGTCCGGCACGGTCACGACATCGCGTTCGTCGTCACGCAGCCGGATCGCCGGCGATCGCGCGGTGCCGGGTCGGACGCATCGCCGGTCAAGCGTGCGGCCACCGCGCTCGGGGTGCCGGTGCGCACCCCGCAAAAGGCGCGGGAGATCGTGGACGACGTGCGCGCGAGCGGTGCCGAGCTCGGCGTCGTCGTCGCGTTCGGTCAGCTCCTGCCGGTGTCGCTGCTCGAAGCCCTGCCCCACGGGTTCGTGAACCTGCATTTCTCGCTGTTGCCGCGGTGGCGAGGCGCAGCGCCCGTGGAGCGCGCGATGCTCGCGGGCGATCGCGAGACCGGCGTGTCCCTCATGCAGCTCGAAGCCGGCCTCGACACCGGTCCCGTCTTCGCGTCGACGCGACTTGCGATCGCACCGAACGAGACGGCGGGCGAGCTGCGTGCCCGGCTCGTCGAAGCGGGCACCGAGCTGTTGCTCGAGCATCTTCCGTCGGTGCCGACCACGATCCCGGAACCACAACAAGGCGAGCCGACGTACGCCGACAAGCTCGAGGTCGGTGAGTTCCGGCTCGATCCGGCGCGCCCGGCCGCCGAGCTCGCTCGACTCGTGCGTGCGGGCAACCCCCGCCCGGGCGCGTGGTGCACCGTCGACGGCAAGCGCGTGAAGGTCTTGCGCGCGCACGAGGTCGTCGACCCGCGACCGGACGCGACCGGAAAGCACGCGCTTGGAGCAATTGCGTCCGACGCAACGCTCGGGACCGCGGACGGCGTGCTCGCGCTCGACGAAGTGCAACCGCAGGGGAAGCGACCGATGGACGCGCGTGCCTGGCGGGCCGGTGTGCGCGGCGCGGCGAGCATCGACCTGCAATGAGCGTCGAACCGACGGACGTGTCCACCGAAACGCCGCGCCACGTGGCCTTGGACGCGTTGTTGCGGATCGAGCAGGGCGCGTTTGCGCACATTCTCGTGCCGGAGATGCTGCGGCAACATGATTTCGAAGCTCGCGACCGTGGCTGGGTGACCGAGCTCGTGTACGGCTCGGTGCGCATGCGCCGGGCGCTCGACCATCTGCTCGCGCGGGTGTCGTCGCGCCCGCTCGGCGAGCTGGACGACCGGGTGCGCGCCGCGTTGCGGCTCGGCGCGTACCAACTGCTGGTCGGGGTCCCTCCCCATGCCGCGGTGGGGGAGACGGTCAACCTCGTCGGCGCCCGCGCGCGGGGGTTCGTCAACGGCGTGTTGCGCGCGCTCGCACGACTCGGTCCTAGGTGGCCGCTGCCGACCGGCGCCGACATCGCGTCTCTCGCGGTCAGGACGTCGCATCCCGACTGGATCGTCGGCACCCTCATCGAGGAGTTCGGCATCGACGACGCGGTCGCGACCCTCGAGCTCGACGACGAATCGCCGCCGGTGACGCTGCGCGTCAACCCGATGCGGGCGATGCCGGAGCAGGTCGCGGACGAGCTCCGGCGCGGCGGTGTCGAGGTGGCGCACGGCGGCCTCGAAGCGAACGCCCTGCTGGTGCGCCACTCCGGCGATCTCGCCCGGCTGCCCGCAGTGCGCGACGGGCGCGCGTCCCTCAGGACCAAGCGAGCCAGGCAGTCGTCGCGGTGCTCGATCCGCAGCCGGGCGACCGGGTCCTCGACCTCGCGGCCGCGCCGGGCGGGAAGGCGACGGCCGCCGCCGAGCGCATGAGCGCGCGGGGGTCGTGGTCGCCGCCGACGTCCATGCGGGTCGAGTCCGCACGGTCATGCGCGCTGCGCGGCGGCTCGGGCTCGTCGACACGATCGTGCCGCTGCTCGCGGACGGCGCGCACCCCGCGGTACAGGATGGGGCCTTCGATCGTGTGCTGCTCGACGCCCCGTGCAGCGGCCTCGGCGTGCTACGCCGGCGGCCCGACGCGCGCTGGCGCATCGAGCCCGGCGACGTCGAGGATCTCGCGGCGCTCCAGCGCAACTTGCTCGCCGCGGCGGCGCCGAGCGTCAAACCGGGCGGACGGCTGGTGTACTCCGTCTGCACGTTGACGCGTGCCGAGACGGTCGAGGTCGACGAGTGGGCCGCGCACGAGCTTCCCGAGCTGCACGCGATCGACCCGCCGGGTGCACCGTGGCGTCGCCATGGGCGCGGCGCGATCCTCCTGCCGTCCGACGCGGGGAGCGACGGCATGTTCGTCCTCGTCCTCGAGCGCTCGTCAGCCGCGGCTCCTCGATCACATGGTCGGATTCGCCACCGTCGTGAGCGGCTTCGCCGCTGACCCGGGCCGCGGCTCCTCGATAGCCTCGGCCGGATGAAAGTCGCGCCGTCGATCCTCGCCGCGGACTTCTCGTGCCTCGCGGCCGACGTCGCGCGCGTCGCGCCGGTCGCCGACCTCCTTCACGTCGACTGCATGGACGGGCATTACGTGCCGAACCTCACCATCGGCCCGCCGGTGGTCAAGGCGCTGCGCAAGCACACCGACCTGTTCCTCGACTGCCACCTCATGGTCGACAACCCGCAGGTCCTGCTCGCGGCGTTCGCCGACGCCGGTGCCGACGGGTGCACGGTCCACATCGAGCTGGGCGATCCGCTGTCCGCTGTTCGACGAGATCAGGCGGCTCGGCATGCGCGTCGGCCTCTCACTGGAGCCGCAGACGCCATTCGAAGGGGTGCGGCCGTATCTCGGGCAGATCGACCTGCTCCTCGTGATGAGCGTGCACACCGGGTTCGGTGGCCAGAAGTTCATTCCCGAGGTGCTCGACAAGGTGCGAGCGGCGCGTGCGGTGATCGACGAGGAGTCGTTGCCGGTCGAGATCGAGATCGACGGCGGCGTCAAGGTCGACAACGCACACCTTCCCGCGGATGCGGGTGTCGACATCATCGTGTCGGGGACCGGCATCTTCGACGCCGACGACCCCGTCGCGGCCGCGCGCAAGATCCGTGAGGCCGGCACCCACCGATGACGTTGCAAGCCAAGGTGCTGACCGTCTCCGACGGCGTCGCCGACGGCACGCGCGACGACAAGAGCGGGCGCGCGCTCGGCGAGCGCCTCGCGGCGGCGGGATACGAGGTCGTGGCCCACGAGGTCACGGGCGACGGGGCCGGCGAGGTCGAGCGCGCATTACGCGGCTTGTGCGAGGGGTTTGCCGGCCTCGTGGTGACCACGGGCGGCACCGGATTCGGACCGCGCGACGTCACCCCCGAGGGCACTCGCGCGGTGCTCGACCGCGAGGCGCCGGGAATCGCCGAGGCGATCCGCCGTGCGAGTGACGGCGACGGCCGCGGCTTCGGGATGCTGTCGCGGGGCGTCTCGGGCGCGCGCGGCCGGGCGCTCGTCTGCAACCTGCCCGGCTCCGCGAGTGGCGCGATCGAAGGTCTCGAGGTGCTGCTCCCGGTCGCTGCCCACGCCCTCGATCTCCTGGCCGGCGGCCATCCCCACTAGGAAATAGAACGCGTTGCAATTCCGCGCGGGTGGGGATACGCTCCTGTGTACAACCGAAAATGCCCTCGGGGTTGGGTGAAAGTCCCGACCGGCGGTCACAGCCCGCGAACGCCCCGCAGCCAGCGGAGCGCCGACCAGGTGGAACTCCTGGACCGACGGTGAGAGTCCGGATGGGAGAGGGTGCAGCGTCACGACTCGCGATGTCGCGAGCCGCCTCGCCGTTGCCGCGCCCCGCGGGCTGCCGAGGAGGCGCACGTGCGCGACGACGAGCTCATGGTCCGGGCCATCGCACTGGCCCGCGGGGCGCGGCGTCACACCGCGCCGTGGCCGGCCGTCGGCGCGGTCGTCGCCGTCGACGGCGAGATCGTCGGTGACGGCTCGACCGGTCCGTTCCCGACCGGCCCGCACGCCGAGGTCGTCGCGCTCGGTGCCGCCGGCGAACGCGCCCGCGGCGCGACCGTCTATACGACCCTCGAACCGTGCGATCACCACAGGAACACCCCGCCGTGCACCGGCGCGCTGATCGACGCGGGCATCACGCGCGTCGTTTCGGCGGTCGAAGATCCCGACGAGAGGGTGGCCGGCCGCGGGTATCCGCGCTTGCGGAGCGCCGGTCTCGAGGTCGTGACCGGAGTGGGCGAGGCCGGTGCCCGGCGCGATCTCGCGCCGTACCTGCATCATCGGCGCACCGGGCGCGCGTTCGTCACGGCCAAGGTTGCGACGACGCTCGACGGGCGCGTGGCCGCGGCCGACGGGTCCTCGCGCTGGATCACCTCGGAGCCCGCGCGCGCCGACGCCCACGAGCTGCGCGCCGATGCCCAGGCGATCGTGGTCGGTGCCGGGACTGCGCTCGCAGACCGGCCCGCCTTGACGGTGCGCGACGTCGACGTGATGCCGCAGCGCGCGCCGTTGCGCGTGTTGCTCGACGCACGCGGACGCGTTCCGGCCGAGGGTCCTCTCTTCGACACGACGCTGGCCTCCACCCTGGTCATCACGACCGACCGGGCGCGCCCCGGTGCGATCGACGCCTGGCGATCCGCGGGCGCCAAGGTCGAGACCGTCGCCCAGTCGCCGGTCGGGACCGGGGTCGATCTCGCCGCCGCGTTCGCGCTCCTCGGCAGCCATGATGTGTTGCACGCGCTCGTCGAAGGCGGCGGCACGCTGCTCGGCGCGGTGGTCACCGGCGGGCATGCGCAGCGGCTGGTCGCATACGTCGCCCCCGCGTTGCTCGGCACCGAGGGTCGTCCGGCGTTCGCATTCCCGGGCCCGGCGTCGATCGAGGGCGCGTTGCGCTTCGAGCTCGCCGACGTCACACGCGTCGGGCCCGACGTCCGGCTCGAGTACGAGGTGGCGGCCTGATGTTCACGGGCATCATCGAGGAGCTCGCCCGGGTGCGCGCGGTCATCCCCAACGCCGACGGTGCACGCATAGAGATCGATGCCACGACCGTGGTCGAGGACGCGACGCTCGGCGCGTCGATCGCGGTCAACGGATGCTGCCTCACGGTCGTGGAGATCGGCGACGGGTGGTGGGCCGCCGACGCCGTCGTGGAGACACTGAGCCGCACCACGCTCGGCAAGCTCGCCGCCGGGGACGCGGTCAATCTCGAGCGGCCGTTGCGGCTGGCGGACCGCCTCGGCGGGCACCTGGTGCAGGGCCATGTCGACGGCACCGGCAGCGTGCGCGCCCGCGAGCTGGAGGCCGATGGCTCGACGCTCGTGCGATTCGACGCGCCGGCCGATGTCATGCGCTACGTCGTGCACAAGGGCTCGATCACCGTCGACGGCATCAGCCTCACCGTGGCCGCGGTGCACGACGACGGCTTCAGCGTCGCGGTGATCCCGCACACGCTGGCGGTGACGACGCTCGGGACACGCCCGGTCGGCGCACAGGTGAATCTCGAATGTGACGTCCTCGCCAAGTACGTCGAACGATTGTTGGGCGGCGCGGCGAACCCGAGCGAGCGCGACCAGAGATGAGGAGCTCGAGATGACCTTCGACACGGTGGAGAGCGCGATCGACGCGGTGCGCCGCGGAGAGTTCGTGGTCGTAGTCGACGACGAAGACCGCGAGAACGAAGGTGATCTCATCATCGCGGCCGAGAAGATGACGCCCGACAAGATGGCGTTCATGATCCGCTACACCAGCGGGGTCATCTGCCTGCCGATGGAAGGTGCGCGTCTCGACGAGCTCCAACTGCCGTTGATGGTGTCGGGGAACGAGAACACGGAAGGCCAGCGCACCGCGTTCACGGTCTCGGTCGACGCGCGCCACGGCACGACGACCGGCATCTCCGCCGCCGACCGTTGTACCACTGTGCACGCGCTGATCGACGCGTCGACGAAGGCCACGGACCTCGCACGTCCCGGTCACATCTTTCCGCTGCGCTACCGCGACGGCGGCGTGCTGAAGCGGGCCGGTCACACCGAGGCCGGCGTGGACCTCGCGCGCATGGCGGGATGTTTCCCGGCCGGCGTGCTCGCCGAGATCGTGAACGACGACGGCACGATGCAGCGCATGGCCGACCTGAAGGAGTTTGCGGCCGAGCACGAGCTCGTGCTCGTGACGATCGCCGATCTCATCCGCTTCCGGCGCCACCGCGAGAAGCTCGTGCGCCGCGTCTCCGAGGCGCGTATCCCCACCCAGTACGGCGACTTCACCGCCCACGTCTTCGCGTCGCTGCTCGACGGCACCGAGCACCTCGCGTTCGTGCGGGGCGAAGTCTCGGGCAAGAACGACGTGTTGGTGCGGGTGCACTCCGAATGCCTGACCGGAGACGTGTTCGGGTCGTTGCGCTGCGACTGCGGCGTGCAACTCGACCGCGCGCTCGAACGCGTCGCCCGGGAAGGTGAAGGAGTCGTCGTGTACCTACGCGGACACGAAGGACGCGGCATCGGGCTCGGACACAAGCTGCGCGCATACTCGCTGCAGGATCAGGGACGCGACACCGTCGAGGCGAACCTCGAGCTGGGCTTCCCGGCCGATTCCCGCGAGTATGGCATCGGTTCGCAGATCCTCGTCGATCTCGGCGTGACGACGATGCGGCTGATGACGAACAACCCCGCGAAGTACGGCGGTATCGAGGGCTACGGGCTCGAGATCGTGGAGCGGGTGCCCATGCAGACCGAGCCCAACGACGAGAACATCGCGTACCTGCGCGCCAAGCAGGAGAAGCTCGGTCATCTGCTCGAGATCGCTCCCGACGAGGAGCTCGGCGGCTCGTGACCTGAGGCGAGCGACCGGGAGGAACAATGGGGGAGTACACCGCGTACGAAGGCGGACTCGACGCGACCGGCATGCGGTTCGCGATCGCGGTCGCGAGGTTCAACGGCGACATCACCGAGAAGCTGCTCGAAGGCGCGGAGACGATGCTCCGCAAGCACGACGCGGCCGACGTGAGCGTCGCGTGGGTGCCGGGCGCGTACGAGCTGCCCCTGGTCGCGAAGCGCCTCGCCGGTTCCGGGGCGGTCGATGCGGTCGTCTGTCTCGGCGCGGTGATCCGGGGCGAGACCGCGCATTTCGAATTCGTCGCCGGCGAAGCGGCCGCCGGGATCACCCGGGCCGCGCTCGATACCGGTGTCCCGGTGATCTTCGGCGTCCTGACGGTCGACAATCGCGAGCAGGCCCTCAACCGCCTGGGCGGGACCGAGGGCAACAAGGGCGAGGAAGCGGCGCTGACCGCGATCGAGATGGTGTCGCTCCTGCGAGGCCTGCCGTGAGCAGTCTCACGCGCTACGACACGATCGGTCGCACGTACGCCACCACGCGCCGGACCGAACCGCGCATCGCGGCGCGGATCCACGCCGCGCTCGGCGACGCCCGGCGCATCCTCAACATCGGTGCGGGCACCGGGAGCTATGAACCGGCGGACCGTGACGTCGTCGCGATCGACCCCTCGACGACGATGCTCGCCCAGCGCGAGCCGGGCGCGGCGCCGGCCGTCCGCGCCGTCGCGGAAGCGCTTCCGTTCATCGATGGTGCATTCGATGCCGCGATGACGACGCTCACGGTGCACCACTGGACCGACCTCGAACGTGGCCTACACGAGATGCAGCGGGTTGCCGCACGCCAGGTGATCTTCTTCTTCGACGTTGGAACGACGAACGATCTCTGGTTGATCGACGAGTACTTCCCCGAGGTCCTCGACCTCCCGTCCGAGCGTGCCGCACCCGGCGTGACCGCGCTTGCACGCGTGCTGGACGTCACGCGCGTCGAGCCGGTTCCTGTCCCGAGCGACTGCCTCGACGGATTCGGTGGCTCCTTCTGGAACCGGCCGGAGGCGTACCTCGACCCGCGGGTCCAGGACGGCATGTCGTCGTTCGCGCAGCTCGATCCCGAGACACGAGCCCGAGGCACGGAGCGGCTGCGGCGTGACCTGGAGTCCGGCGCATGGGACGCGCGCCACGGCGAGCTACGGACGTTGCCGGAGCTCGATTTGGGATATCGATTGCTCGTCGCCGGAGTACGCTGATCCGGCAATGCTGCGAATCGTGCTGCCCAAGGGTTCGCTCGAACGAGCCACCCTGCAGCTCTTCGAAGATGCCGATCTCGGCGTCGTGCGCTCGTCCGACGTCGACTATCGCGCGAACATCGACGACCCGCGCGTCGTCGACGTCACGATCCTGCGGCCGCAGGAGATCCCGCGCTACGTCGCCGACGGGCTGTTCGACCTCGGCATCACCGGACGGGACTGGATCGAGGAGACCGGCGTCGACGTCGCGACACTCGCGCAGCTCCACTATTCCAAGGCGACGGCCCGGCCGATCCGCATCGTGCTCGCGGTCGCCGGCGACTCGGCCTGGCGGGCGGTCGGCGACCTGCCGCCGGGCGTGCGTGTGCACACCGAGTACACGGAGATGACGCGGCGATTCCTCGAGAAGCACGGCATCGACGCGCGCATCTCCCTCTCGTACGGCGCCACCGAGGCGAAGATCCCCGAGATCGCCGACGCGGTCGTGGAGCTCACCGAGACCGGCCGGGCGCTGCGCGCAGCCGGGCTCCGAATCCTCGACACCGTGCTCGTGTCGCACACCGAATTGATCGCGAACCCGGAGGCGTACGAGGACCCCGACAAGCGCAAGGCGATGGAACAGCTCCGCACGTTGCTGCTCGGTGCGCTCGAAGCGCGCGGGCGTGTGCTCGTGAAGCTCAACGTCGACGAGGCGAACCTGCAATCGGTGATCGACCTGCTCCCGGCGTTGAAATCGCCGACGGTGTCGAAGCTGTTCGGCGAGGACGGGTACGCGGTCGAGACGGTGGTCGCCAAGAGCGACATCAACGTGCTGATCCCGGAGTTGAAGGACCACGGCGCGACCGGCATCCTCGAGCTGCCGATCGGCAAGATCGTGCAGTGAGCCGTGTGACGGGAAGTGTCACCATGTTCGACGAGCGTCGCGGCATCGGCGAGCTCGCCGGTGACGACGGTGCGGTGTATCCCTTTCACTGCACCGTGATCGCCGACGGTTCACGCACGATCGCGGTCGGCACCGCCGTCGAGTTCGACGCCGTCCCCGGCCACCAAGGCCGCTGGGAAGCCGCGTCGATAGTTCTTGCGACGCCCGGCGACAAGTAGCGTCGTCAATCGTCGCAAGAACTGCCCGCTACGTGCCTTGGGACTCCGCGACCTCGACGAACAGCATCTGCGCCTGACCGAGCGCGTCGCGCAGCATCTCCTCACCTTCACCGAGGCGACCGACGAGCGCCGTCGACGAGCGCGGCCAGTGCGTCGATCGCGAGGCCCGCGGCCGCGAGATTCGGCTCGGGACGTCGCCCTTGCTCGTCGGGCGGTGTGACCACACCGAGGTGCACGAGCGCGAGCTGCCAGATCCCGATCGCGTGGTTCACGATCACGTCGGCAACCGGTGTCGCCGCCAGCCGGGCATGCAGCTCCCGGAGCGCCTCGAGCTCCTCTCCCGACGGTTCGTCGGCAGACGGCGGTTGCCCCGGAGGCGGGGGCTGCTGCGGCTCGCCGCCACCAGGTGTCCAGAGTCCAGCCACTCGCGACTATCCTTCCCATCGACAATCGAGGGAAGCGGGACGCTACTCAAAAGGCGGCGCCCCCACCCGGCCGGCCGGCTCCGTGCACCACGGCGGAGGAGGATCGCGACGGGTCCGTCTTGGAGCAACCGAACGACAGGTTCGGTGCGACGGTGGACGCTTTCCCCGGAGGAAACGGGTCCGCCGTCGTTTCGCGTCGGCGGCCGAGAACGAAGAGGTGATGCCGCACTGGCCACAGACGACGCCCGCATCAACGACCGCATTCGCGCTCGTCAAGTCCGCCTGATCGGTGCCGACGGTTCGCAGCTGGGAACCAAACCGCTGCCCGAGGCATTGGGGATCGCACGGGATGCCGGCCTCGATCTCGTCGAGGTTGCCGCCAACGCCGATCCGCCTGTCTGCAAGATCATGGACTTCGGCAAGTACAAATACGAGCAGGACCAGCGGCGTAAGGAATCGAGGCGCAAGGCGTCGAACGTCGTCATCAAGGAGATGAAGTTCCGCCCGAAGATCGACACGCACGACTACGACACCAAGATGAAGCACGTCGAGCGCTTCTTGGAAGAGGGGTCGAAGGTCAAGCTGACGATCATGTTCCGGGGACGCGAGATGGCCCACCCCGAGCTCGGCCGCAGAATTCTCGAAAAGGTCGCCGAGCGGGTCGCCGAGATCGCGACGGTCGAATCTGCACCCAAGCAGGACGGCCGCAACATGACGATGGTGCTCAATCCGATCCGCAAGCCCAAGGCAAAGTCCGCCAGTCATGCTGTCCCGGCGGCGCCGCCGTCCGCGGCAGGCTGCGCACGCCTGACACGACAAGGAATCGCTGAGATGCCCAAGATGAAGACGCACCGCGGCGCGGCCAAGCGCTTCAAGATCACCGGTACCGGGAAGATCCTGCGGCGCCACGCATACCGGGACCACCTGCTCGAGCACAAGCCGACGAGGCGCACCCGCCGACTCGGTCGCGAGGCTGAGGTGGTCGGCGGCGACAAGAAGCACGTCGAGCGCCTGCTCGGGAGGTAGCGAAAAATGGCTCGGGTCAAGCGTTCCGTCGCCGGCAAGAAGCACCGGCGAGCGATCCTCGAAGAGGCGCAGGGTTACACCGGCGCGCGGAGCCGTCACTTCAAGAAGGCCAACGAGCAGGTCATGCACTCGCTGCGGTACGCCTACCGCGACCGGCGGGCGCGCAAGGGCGAGTTCCGGCGCCTGTGGATCGTGCGCATCAACGCCGCGTGCCGCGAGCACGAGCATCTCGTACTCGCGGTTCATGGCGGGCTTGAAGGCGGCCGAGGTCGACATCGACCGCAAGATGCTCGCCGACCTCGCGGTGCGCGAGCCGGCCGCATTCTCCGCGCTCGTCCAAACGGCACGCGGGCGCGCTCGACGCTGCCTGAGTCCGCCACAGCTCGCGACCAAGGCCGACGTTCATCGGCTGCGTGAGCTGCTGCGCGACCGTCACGCGCGCGACGCCGCGGGCGTGTTCGTGTGTGAGGGGCCGCGACTGGTCGCGGCCGCGCTGGACCACGGCGTCGACGCTGCTCGAATGCTTCGTCGGCGAGGACGCGTCGACCCGACGCGCGACAGGTCGCCGAGCGGTGCGCCGTCGCCGGGGTGCCGTGCAAGGTGCTGCAGGTCCGCGTCGGCGACACCCGCACACCGCAGCCGGTGTTCGCGCTCGCCCGCATGGAACGGCGCGGCATCGAAGCGCTCGCCGGCGCCGATCTCGCGCTCGTCGCGGCGGAGCTCGGCGATCCCGGCAACGCGGGCACGCTGTTTCGCAGCGCCGCGGCCGCCGGTGCGCAGGCGGTAGTCCTCGGGCCCGGATCGGTCGACGCGTACAATCCGAAGGTCGTACGCGCCTCGGCGGGCGCGTGTTTCGCGGTTCCGCATCGTGGAGGCGGTACCGCCCGTGGAGATCCTGGAGGCACTCGGTGCCGGTGGCGTGCGCCGGCTCGGTGCGGTCGCGCACGGCGGCGAGCCACCCGAGGCGTACGACATGCGGGAACCGCACGGCGCTCGTGCTGGGCCACGAGACTCGTGGGCTCGCGCCCGACGTGCCGCTCGACGGCCTCGTGACCATCCCGATGCGGGCCGGCGAGTCGCTGAACGTCGCGATGGCCGGGACCGTGTTGCTGTTCGAGGCCGCCCGGCAACGCCGGAGCAGCGCGATGAGCGCGGTACCGAGCTCGCGAGCGACGCGCCGAAGTCGCGGCGCGTGCCGGCCGGGCCGCGATCGAGGCGGCGAACACCCTCGACGAGCTTGCCGACGCCGAGCGGCAGTTCCTCGGCAAGTCGTCGCCGCTGCACGAAGTGCGCGAAGCGATCAAGACCGTCGACGCCTCGGACCGCGGAACGGTCGGCAAGGCCCTCTCGGCGGCACGGTCGGCGCTCGAGGCGGCGCATGCCGAGCGCCGGAGCGCGCTGGAGCGCGCCGCCGACGCGGAAGCCTCGACGCGCGATCGCCTCGACCTCACGTTCCGCGCCCGCGAGTACCGGCGCGGTCATCTGCACCCGGTGACGCAGCATCTGGCGCGAGCTCGAAGACGTGTTCGTCGGGATCGGCTACAAGGTCGCCGAGGGTCCCGAGGTCGAGCTCGACTGGTACAACTTCGAAGCCCTCAACTTCCCGCCCGGCCATCCGGCGCGTGCGATGCAGGACACGCTCTACGTCCGGCTCGGCGACCGGGAAGAAGTGCTGCTCCGCACGCACACGTCGCCCGTGCAGGTCCGCGTGATGGAGAGCGCAGCCGCCGCCGATCTACGTCGGTGGCGCCCGGGCGCGTCTTCCGGCGCGACACCCTCGACGCGCCGTCACTCGCCGGTGTTCCACCAGATCGAGGGCCTGGCCGTCGACGCGGCATCACGCTCGGGCGACCTGCTGGGCACCATCGAGGCGTTCATCCACGCGCTGTTCGGCCCCGACATCCAGGCCCGCTTCCTGCCGTCGTTCTTCCCGTTCACCGAGCCGTCGGTCGAGTTCGCGATGTCGTGCGTGTTCTGCCGCGGTGCGGGATGCACGGTGTGCTCGCGCACGGGGTGGATCGAGCTCGGCGGCGCCGGCATGGTCGACCCCGAACGTCCTGAAGAAGGTCGGCATCGATCCCGAGGAGTACACCGGGTTTCGCGTTCGGCTTCGGCATCGACCGGGTCGTCCAGCTGCTCTACGGCGTCGAGCACGTGAAGAACCTCTGGGACGGCGACGTCCGGTTCGCCGGTCAGTTCTGAGGAGCGTAGCGCCGATGCGCGCCCCGCTCTCCTGGATCCGCGAGTTCACGCCGATCACCGCCGCGCCGGCCGACATCGCGGACGCGCTCGAACCAGCTCGGTCTCGAAGTCGAGGAGATCGTCGAACCCGGGCGCGACATCAACGGCGTCGTCGTCGCGCGGATCCTCGACGTGCGTCCCGCATCCCGACGCCGACCGCATCCGGCTCGCCGACGTCGACTACGGCGACGGGCAGGTCCGCGTCGTGTGCGGCGCGCCCAACATCGAACCGGGCATGGTGGTGCCGTTCGCCCGGTCGGCGCGGTGCTGCCCGGTGATTTCAAGATCGAACGCCGCAAGATCCGCGGCGTGGTGTCGCGAGGGCATGCTGTGCTCGCCGCGCGAGCTCGGCCTCGGTGACGACCACGCCGGCATCCTCGGCTGCCGGACGACACCCCGCTCGGCGCCGACGTCCGTGAGGTCCTCGGCCTCGACGACGTCGTCTTCGACCTCTCGATCACGCCCGAACCGTCCCGACGCGATGGGGGTCGTCGGTGTCGCACGCGAGCTGGCCGCGCACTTCGGGTGCCCTTCCACCTCGACGAGCGCGAGCCCGCACCGCTCGTCGAGGAGCTCGACGGCGCCCGCGTGGTCGTCGAGGCCAGGGATCGGTGCCCGCGATTCGTCGCGGTCGTCGCCCGCGTCGAGATGGGCGCATCGCCGGCGTGGATGCAACGGCGGCTGGCGCTCGCGGGGATGCGACCGATCAGCAACGTCGTCGACGTCACGAACTACGTGATGCTCGAGCGATGCCGCCCGCTGCACGCGTTCGATCTCGAGCGGCTGCCGGGCCGGGGGATCGTCGTGCGGCTCGCGGCCGACGGCGAGACGATGACCACGCTCGACGGCGTCGAGCGCACGCTGACGCCCGACGACCTGTTGATCTGCGACGCGGCACGCAACCCGCAATCGATCGCGGGCATCATGGGCGGCGCCGCGGCCGAGGTCTCCCCGAGCACCACGGAGGTCCTGCTCGAGTCCGCGTACTTCGAGCCGCAAGGCATCGCCAAGACCGCGAAGCGGCTCGGCATGCGCTCGGAGGCGAGCGCCCGCTTCGAGCGAGGTGTCGATCCGAACAACACCGGCACCGGCGCGCAAAGGGCGCTGGAGCTGTTGCGCGACCTCGCCGGCGCGCAACCGGCGCCGGGCGCGATCGACGTCTATCCCGATCCGATCGAGCCGGCCCGCATCCACGTGCGTACCGAGCGGGTCAACCAGCTGCTCGGGACCGCCCTCGACGACCGCGACATCGCCACGTATCTCACGCCGCTCGGGATCGAGGTGCATGACGGCACCGCGGTCGTGCCGACGTTTCGCCCCGACGTGACCCGTGAGATCGATCTCATCGAAGAGGTCGCGCGGCGGATCGGGCTCGACCGCATCGCGCGCACCGTGCCGTCGAACCCCGAGAAGATCGGCGGACTCAGCCCCCGTCAACGCGACCGGCGTACCGCCACGGACGTGTTCGCGGGCGCAGGCTACGACGAGATCTACACGCTGCCGCTCGTCGCGCCGGCCGACCTCGCACGCGCCGGCATCGGCGGTGGGAGCGTGATCGAGGTGGAGAACCCGTTGCGGTCGGAGGAGTCGATCCTGCGGCCCACGCTCGTGCCCGGCGTGCTCCGTGCCGCCGCTTTCAATGCCGCCCACGGCGCGCCGGACGTCGCGCTCTTCGAGACGGGCACGGTGTTCGCGGCGCCGGCGGACGGGGCCCGGCTGCCCCATGAGCGCTTTCATCTCGCATTCGCGCGCACCGCACATGGTGCGGCGCGCGCCGCACGAACCCGACCGTCCGGTCGACGTCTACGACGCGACGGCGGTCCTGTTCGCGTTGCTCGGCGAGCTCCGCATCGCCGACGTGGAGCTGGACGCGGCAACCGTCGACGGCTTCCACCCCGGGCGGACGGCCCGCGTCCTGGTCGACGGCACGCCGGTGGGACATCTCGGCGAGGTCGCGGCCGGCGTCGTCTCCGCGCTCGACCTTGCCGGCCCGGTCGTGGCGGGCGAGCTCGACCTCGACGCGCTGCTCGCCGGGCCGCGCACCGACCGGCGGGCGCGGTCGTGTCCCGCTTCCCGGCGGCGACGATCGACCTCGCGATGATCGTCGACGACGGCGTGCCGGCCGCCGCGATCGAGTCGACACTCCGCGGCGCCGGTGGTGAGCTGCTCGAGCACGTCGAGCTCTTCGACGTCTTCCGGACGCGACGCGCTCGGCGCCGGCAAGGTCAGCCTCGCGTTCTCGCTGCGGTTCCGGGCACCGGATCGCACGCTCACCGACGAGGAGGTCGGCCGGCTACGGCTGACCGTGATCGACGCGGTGACGACGGCGCACGGTGCCGAGCTCCGTACGTGAGCCGGCCGTTCGTCCACCGGATCCGGGTGCGGTACGCCGAGGTCGACGGCCAGGGCGTCGTCTTCAACGCGCACTGGCTGACCTACTTCGACGAGGCGTGCACGCGGTTCATGGAAGACCTCGGGTTCGGGCCCGATTTCTGGATCCGCGAGTTCGACGTGATGCTCGTCCGGGCCGTGATCGAATGGTCCGGCCCCGCCCGGTTCGACGAATGGGTTGACATCGAAGTGGTGCCGACGCGCCTCGGCACGAAGTCGTTCGACCTCCGGTACCGCGCGGCCGTCGCCGGCGCCCCCGCGTGCGAAGCGACGATCACCTACGTCGCCGTCGCACCCCCCGACCACGTCTCGATCGCGATCCCCGACGGCGTGCGCGCGGCGCTCGGCGCCCGCACCGCGCCCTGAGCGGAGGCGGTTCCGACCGGTCGGGCGCCGCCCGGGGCCGCTGCCTAGGCCTTTAGGCCTATTTACCCATAAAATGTGCTATTCGCGCTCAAGTTCGCGTACACTCCCAAATTCGTAGTACGACCACGGATAGTGGTCTGGAGCCGGAACCGGGCGTCGAGCTCGGTGAGGCCGGAGGGGGCACATTCAATGGGAGCAGGAGCATTTCGCCTACCGCGGCGCGGCCGGGCTCGGCTGCGGGTCGTGGGAATCGTCGCCGTCATGGCGCTCGTCACCGTCGCGGTGTTCATGGGCGTCGCCTACGCGCACCATCCCGTGCTCTCCGGCGAGACGACCTGCACCAACGGCGACCACGAGATCACATGGACGATCGGCAACAGTGAGGGCGACAAGGTGATGACCATCACCTCGGCCTCGGCATCCCTGGGTGGCGACACCTTCGCGGTGACGGGCTACAGCCCGACGGTCGACCCGAGCGAGAGCACACTGGCCACCTCGATCGTCCCGGGCACGGCCACGGGCGATGTCACGCTCACCGTGAGCGCTTCATGGACGAACGGCCAGACGGCCACGCGATACACCGAGGTGACACTGGACAGCACCTGCACGGGCGGATCGACGACGGTCACGACGGCTCCCAGTCACGGGTCGACAGTGCCCGAGTCGACAGTGCCCGAGTCGACAGTGCCCGAGTGGACGGTGCCGGCATCGACGGTGCCCGAATCAACGGTGCCCGAGTGGACGGTGCCCGAGTCGACCGTGCCCGAGACGACCACGATCATGACGCTCGGAAGCACCGCAACGACGCAGACGACAACGAGGCACGACGGGACCACGGTGCCGACGACGGTCGCAGTCGCAGGGACGACGGCAACCACCGAACACTCGACCGACACGACCGCTGGTCGGGTGGTACAGAAGGGTGCCCAGCAGCAGCAGCGCCAGCTGCCCTTCACCGGCAGCAGCAGCTGGCCGGCGTTGATCGCTCTGGTGTCGCTCCTGGTCGGCGGCGCACTACTGATCATCACTCGGCGACGCAACCTGCGGAGGTCGTAGCCGCAACCCACGCAAGCGTGGGAAGTTTGCAACACGGAAGGTTCGCCGCAGGCAGCGACGCCTGCGGCGAATCCTTTTGTCGTCGGTGGCGGTTGCTCAGTCCCTCGTCGAGTCGCGGCGCGCGGTTCCGGCGACGGCCACGAACCCGCGAGCGACGTTCGTGACCTCGAAGCTTGCGTGCGCACCGTCATCCTCGAAGTCGACGCGAGCCTCGATGGCATCGCCCGCGAGCACGACGCCGACGAAGCGCATGTCGAGCTCGCCGCGCTCGAGGAAGTCCTCGCCCCACGCGTCGAGGAGCGCCGCGTACGCCGGGCCGGCGACCTGCATGCCCTGGGCGACGAGCCCCGGCAATCCGAGCTCGGCCGACGTCGCGGGCTCGGAGTGGTAGTTGCCCCGACGGGAGTACGCGCGTACGAGCTCCTCGGTGATCGTGAGCGATCGCGTGACGGAGGCGCTCATGGCCCTACGCCGAGAGTTGCCGCCGGCGTGAACGACACCTCGGAGGTCCACACCGGCTCGTCGGGGGCATCGGTGGTCGCGACGAGCGCCTCGACGTCGACGTAACGCCGGCCTCGCTTCTCGTACTGCGCGGTGATGCGGCCGGTCGTGACCAGCTCGCTCCCCGCGTCCGCTCGCCGGTGGCAGCGCAGCCGCTGGCGGGTCTGGATCACGGGTTCGGCACACGTCTGCCCGAAGCAGAGCACGGTGAGGTTCGCGGCGATCGGGGGGATAGAGGGCACCGGCGGCCAGCGCCGGGTGGTCGACGCCGGCCGCCCGCCAGTAGCGCTCGTTGGCGGCCGCCGACACCGTCAGCCGCAGGGTCGGCAGCGGGGTCCCGGCGACGAGGTCCGCGAACCGCATCGTATGCATCGGTGTGTATTGTATGCGCCATGGCGTATCGAGCTGCCGTCGTCGGCGCCTCCGGCTATACGGGGGGCGAGCTGCTCCGGCTGCTCGCCGGCCACCCCGAGATCGAGGTCGTGCACGTCACGGCCGATGCCAACGCGGGCGCCCGCGTCGCCGACCTCTATCCCGTCGCTCGCGCCGGCCTACCCCAACGCCACGTTTGCCCCGCTCGACGCGGCCGACCTGCGCGGCCTCGACCTCGTGTTCTGCGCGTTGCCGCACGGCGCGAGCCAGGACCTGCTGCCCGGGCTCGTCGACGACGTCGCGCACGTCATCGACCTCGGCGCCGACTTCCGGCTGTCCGCCCGACGTGTACGCGCGCTGGTACGGCGAGGCGCACCGCGCGCCGGAGGTCGTGGGCCGGTTCGCGTACGGGCTCGTCGAGCTGTATCGCGACGACCTCGCGACCCACGCGCACGTCGCGTCGCCCGGGTGCTACCCGACCGCGGTCAGCCTCGCGTGCGCGCCGCTCCTCGCGTTGCGGCTCGTCGGAGCCGCGGGTGATCGCCGACGCGGTGTCGGGCGTGTCGGGTGCGGGCCGCGGCCTGAAGACGACGAGCCTGTTCTCGGAGGCGAACGAGAACGTCTCGGCGTACGGCCTGCTCACGCATCGCCACACCGCGGAGATGGAACAGGCGCTGTCGAAGGTTGCGAAACGGCACGTCGACGTGCTGTTCACGCCGCACCTCGTGCCGACGACCCGCGGCATCCTCGCCACGTGCTACGCGCGCTCGGCGACGGCCGGGCTGTCGACGGCGCGTCTGCTGGAGCACTACCGCGAGTTCTACGCGTCCGATCCGTGCGTCGTCGTCGTCGACGAGCCGTCGGGGACGAAGGCGACCTACGGCGCCAACGTCGTGCACGTCACGGTGCGCTTCGACGAGCGCACCGACACCGTGATCGCGATCGCCGCCGAGGACAACCTCGTGAAGGGCGCGTCGGGCCAGATGATCCAGGCCGCCAACATCGTGCTCGGCCTGCCCGAGACGACGGGCCTGCCGCTCCTCGGGATCCAGCCGTGAGCGTGGTTGCCGCGCCCGGGTTCGTGGCGGGCGGGATCGCGTGCGGCATCAAGCCGTCGGGCTGCCCCCGACCTCGCGCTCGTCGCCACCGACGATCGCGCGCCCGTCGCCGCGGCGGGCGTGTTCACGACGAACCTCGCGCAGGCCGCGCCGGTGCAGGTGTCGCGGCGGCACCTGCTCGACGGACGCGCCGCTGCGGTCGTGCTCAGCTCGGGCAACGCCAACGCGGCGACCGGCGAGCCCGGGCGACGCGACGCGTCCCGCATGTGCGAGCTCACCGCCGCAGGGCCTTGGTCTCGCGACCGACGACGTGCTCGTGTGCTCGACCGGCCTGATCGGCATCCCGATGCCGATGGACGCGCTCGAGGCCGGCATCCCGAAGCTGTGCGGCCAGCTCGCCGCCGACGGGGGCGGTGCGGCCGCCCGAGCGATCATGACCACCGACACCGTGCCGAAGGAGGCGGTCGGCACGCGGCGGTGCCACGACCGTCGGCGGGATGGCGAAGGGCGCGGCGATGCTGTCGCCCGCGATGGCGACGATGCTCGCGGTCGTCACGACCGACGCCGCCGTCGAGCAACCAGTGCTCGGCCGGGCGCTCGCCGCGCGGTCGCGCGAGACGTTCGACTGCCTCACCGTCGACGGCTGCCGCTCGACGAACGACACGGTGCTCGTGCTCGCCAACGGCCGCGCCGGCGCCGTCGACCCGCACGCGTTCGCCGATGCGCTCACCGAGGTGTGCGGCTCGCTCGCCGAGCAGATGGCGCGCGACGCCGAAGGCGCGACGAAGTTCGTGCGGGTCCGGGTGGTCGGTGCGCGCTCCGACGCCGAGGCGCGGATCGCGGCGCGTGCGGTCGCGAACAGCCAGCTCGTGCAGTGCTCGCTTAACGGCGACGACCCGTACTGGGGCCGGGTGCTGTCGGAGCTCGGCGCGAGCGGCGCGCACCTCGACCCCGAACGCGTCGACATCTCGTACAACGGCGTCACCGTGTGCCGCGACGGCGTCGCGTGTGCGCACGACGAGGCGGCGCTCGCGCGCGCGATGGCGGCACACGACATCGAGATCCGCTGCGACCTGCGCCTCGCGCACGGCGAGGCGACCGTGCTCACCACCGACCTGTCGCACGCGTACATCGACGAGAACCGGCGCACGTCGTGAGCGCCGTTCGACCCGCCGCACCGCCGACGCCGGCGACAAGGCGCACATCCTCGCCGAGGCGCTGCCGTACATCCGCGAGTTCTCGGGCAAGACCGTCGTGATCAAGTACGGCGGCCACGCGATGGAGAACGCCGAGCTCGCGCGAGCTGTTCGCGACCGACGTCGTGCTGATGCGGCTCGTCGGCATGAACCCGGTCGTCGTGCACGGCGGCGGGCCGCAGATCACCGAGCTCATGCGCCGCCTCGGCAAGGAGCCGGAGTTCGTCGACGGCCGGCGCGTCACCGACGCCGAGACCGTCGACATCGTGCGCATGGCGCTCGTCGGCAAGGTCAACCGCGAGATCGTCGCGTCGGTGAACCGGCACGGCTCGTACGCGGTCGGGCTGTCGGGCGAGGACGCCGGGCTCATCCGCGTCGACCAGCGCGA
Organism: uncultured Actinomycetes bacterium; assembly: GCA_963781425.1. Taxonomy (GTDB): domain Bacteria; phylum Actinomycetota; class Acidimicrobiia; order IMCC26256; family PALSA-610; genus DASQHW01. Next base: position 102,363 of record CAWAGX010000014.1, read on the forward strand.
TCCGCGGCTCGGCTTCGTCGGCGACGTGCGCGCGATCGACCCCACGATGGTGCTCCGCCTGCTGCGCGAGGAGCTGATCCCGGTGATCGCGACCATCGGCGTCGACGACAACGGGCAGGCGTACAACATCAACGCCGACACGGTGGCGGGCGCGATCGCCGAGGCGCTGACCGCCGAGAAGCTCGTCTACCTCACCGACGTCGCCGGCGTCTACGGCGACTGGCCCGACGAGTCGTCGCTGATCTCGCGCGTCGACGTCGACGGCCTCGAGAAGTTGGTCGCGGACGGCAAGGCGTCGGAAGGCATGATCCCGAAGCTCGAGTCGTGCGCGCCATGCGCTGCGCCACGGCGTGCGCCGCGCGCACATCCTCGACGGGCGGCTGCCGCACGCGCTGCTGCTGGAGTTCTTCACGAGGGAGGGTGTCGGAACGATGGTGCACCCGTGACCGCTGTCGCTTGGCGGAGCTGCAGGCGCTCGACGCCGAGCACGTCATGCAGACCTACGGCCGGCTGCCGGTCGCGTTCGTGCGCGGCGACGGGACACGGCTCTGGGACAGCGAGGGCAAGGAGTACCTCGACTTCCTCACCGGCCTCGCGGTCACGTCGCTCGGTCACGCGCACCCCGAGGTCGCCGCCGCGATCGCCGACCAGGCGCGCACGCTGCTGCACGTCTCGAACCTCTACTACAACGACGTGCAGCCGCAGGTCGCGGCGAAGCTCGACGCGCTGCTCGGCGGCGGCGGCCGCGTGTTCTTCTGCAACTCGGGCGCCGAGGCGAACGAGTGCGCGATCAAGCTCGCCGCGCCGGCACGGCCAGCGCAACGGCGGCCCCGAGCGGTTCCACGTGATCAGCGCGTACGGCTCGTTCCACGGGCGCACGCTGACGACGCTCGCCGCGACCGGCCAGCCGCAGAAGCAGGAGACGTTCCAGCCGCTGCCGGAAGGCTTCCGCCAGGTCGCGTTCGACGACCTCGACGCGCTCGCAGCGGCGATGGACGATCGGGTCGCGGCGGTGCTGCTCGAAGCGGTGCAAGGTGAGGGCGGCGTGAACCCCGCCTCCGCCGAGTACCTGCACGGCGTCCGCGCGGCTGTGCGACGAGCGCGAAGCGCTGTTGATCATCGACGAGGTGCAGACCGGTCTCGGGCGCACCGGCGCGCTGGTTCGGGTTCGAGCACGCGGGTGTCGCGCCCGACGTCGTGACGATGGCGAAGGCGCTCGGCAACGGCGTGCCGATCGGCGCGTGCTGGGCGCGCGCCGACGTCGCGGCCGCGTTCGCGCCCGGCGACCACGCCACGACGTTCGGCGGGCAGCCGCTGGCGGCGCGCGCCGCGCTCGCCGTGCTCGACGTCATGGAGCGCGAGGACGTGCCGGCGCGCGCCGCGACGGCCGGCGCGCGGCTGACCGAGATGCTGACGAAGCTCGACGGCGTCGCCGAGGTGCGCGGCGCCGGCCTGCTGATCGCGGCCGAGCTCGCGCCGGGGAGCGACGCCAAGGAAGTCGCGCAGCGGTGCCTCGACGACGGGCTGGTGGTCAACGCGGTCACGCCGACCGCGCTGCGGTTCGCGCCGCCGTTGCTGGTCACCGACGCCGAGATCGACGACGCGGTCGCGATCCTCGACGAGGCGTTGCGCGCATGACCGGCACCGTGACGAGGAACTTCCTCGAGGTCGACGACCTCGATCCGGTGCGGCTGCGCGCGCTGCTCGACCACGCGATCGCGTGGAAGGCCGATCCCGCGCAGGTGCCGCCGGTGCTGACGGGCAGGGCGGTCGCCGCGCTGTTCCAGAAGCCGTCGGCGCGCACCCGCATCTCGGTCGAGATGGCCGTCGCGACCCTCGGCGGCCACCCGATCTACGTGCGCGAAGAGGAGGTCGGTCTCGACGTCCGGGAGACGGTCGAGGACGTCGCCCGCACGCTCGCCTGCATGTGCGCGGCGATCGCGGCACGCGTGTTCGAGCACTCGATCCTCGAACGCATGGCCGCGGTCGTCGACGTGCCCGTCGTCAACCTGCTCTCCGACGACGCGCATCCGGTCCAGGCGCTCGCCGACCTGCTCACGATCCGCGAGCACTTCGGCGAGCTCGAGGGCCGCCGGGTCGCGTACGTCGGCGACGGCAACAACGTCGCCGCGTCGCTCGCGTTCGGGGCCGCGCTGTCGGGGCTCGAGCTCGTCGTCGCGTCGCCGGACGGCTACGAGCTCGAGCCGGATCGTCGTCGACCGCGCCCGCAACCTCGGCGGGCACGATCGAGCGCGCGGACGATCCGTACGACGCCGTGCGCGGCGCCGACGTCGTCTACACCGACGTGTGGACGTCGATGGGACAGGAAGCCGAACGCGCGCAGCGGCTGCGCGCGTTCGACGGATGGACCGTCGACGCGGCGCTGATGAAGGCCGCACCCGAGCACGCGGTGTTCCTGCACTGCCTGCCCGCGCACCGCGGCGAGGAGGTCGCCGCCGAGGTCATCGACGGCCCGCAGTCGTTGGTGTGGCAGCAGGCCGCCAACCGCATGCACTCGGTGCGGGCCCTGCTCGTCGATCTCCTGTCGGGCGGCCTGGCATCGAGCCGCCGAGCGCGAGGCAGTCCTGATGTCGACGCTCGGCAAACCGCAACGCCAGCACCGCATCCTGCGCATCCTCGAGGAGCAGCCGGTGTCGAGCCAGGCGCAACTCGTGCAGATGCTCGAGGCCGAAGGCATCGTCGCGACCCAGGCGACGGTGAGCCGCGACCTCGAAGAGCTCGGTGCGGTGAAGGTGCGGATCCCGGGCGGCGCGATGGCGTACGCGATCCCGGATTCACGCCGCGAGCGCGCGCCCTCCGACGATCACCTCAAACGGCTGATGAGCGAGTTCGTGGTCGAGGTCGCGCACAGCGCCAACCTCGTCGTGCTGCGCACGCCGCCCGGCAGCGCGCACGTGGTGGCGTGCGCGCTCGACCGGGCGTCGCTGGACGATGTGCTCGGTACCGTGGCCGGCGACGACACCGTGGTCGTCGTGTGCAACGAATCCGTCGGCGGCGCAACCGTCGCGGCCGAGCTCGCCGGGCTCGCCGGACTGTGACGGCAGGGAGAGGATCGGTCGTGCCGAAACGGGTCGTGCTCGCATACTCCGGTGGCCTCGACACGTCGGTCGCGGTGCGGTGGATGCGCGAGGAATGGGGCGTCGAGGTGATCGCGTGCGCGGTCGACGTCGGGCAGCTGGTCGCGGGCGAGGAGGCGATCATCCGCGAGCGAGCCGTCGCGGCCGGTGCCGTCGAAGTCGAGATCATCGACGCTCGCGATCAGTTCGCGCACGACTTCCTCGCGCCCGCGCTGGCGGCGAACGCGCTGTACGAGGGCAAGTACCCACTCGTGTCCGCGCTGTCGCGGCCCGTCATCGTCGAGCATCTGGTCGCCTCCGCACGCCGCCACCGCGCCGACGCGGTCGCGCACGGCTGCACCGGGAAGGGCAACGACCAGGTGCGTTTCGAGGTCTCGTCGCGCGTCCTCGCGCCCGATCTCGACGTGCTCGCGCCCGTGCGCGCATGGGGCTTGAGCCGGGCCGACTGCATCGAGCTCGCGGCGAAGTGGGACATCCCGATCTCGGCGTCGAAGGAGAAGCTGTACTCGATCGACGAGAACATGTGGGGCCGCGCGATCGAGTGCGGCGTGCTCGAGAACCCCTGGTCGCTGCCGCCCGAGCAGCCGTTCACGCTCACCCGCACGCCGAAGGACGCGCCGAGCGGGTCGAGGGAGATCGTCGTCGGGTTCGAGAAGGGTGTGCCGGTGTCGCTCGACGGCACGAGCGTCGGGCTCGTCGAGCTGATCGCAACCCTCGGCGAGGTCGTCGGGAGCTACGGCTGGGGCCGTATCGACATGGTCGAGAACCGGCGAGTGGGCATCAAGAGCCGTGAGGTCTACGAGTGCCCGGCTTCGCTGGCGCTGATCCTGGCGCACAAGGACCTGGAAGGCATCACGCTCGAGCGCGACGTCGCGCGCGAGAAGCAGCGGCTGGAGATCCGGGTCGCGGAGCTGATTTATGACGGCCTGTGGCACACGCCGTTGATGCGTGCGCTCGATGCCTTCATGCAGTCGACGCAGGAGCACGTGACCGGCGAGGTGCGCCTGCGGCTCGAGCCGGGACGCTGCGACGCGGTCGGCCGGCGGGCGCCGCGATCGCTGTACGACCACGACCTCGCGACGTACGACGCCGACGACGCGTTCCGCCATGCCGACTCCGAAGGGTTCGTTCGGCTGTGGGGATTGTCGGCGGAGACGTGGTCGCGTCGCCAGGGACCGGGCGCGTCGTGAGCGACTCCGACCCGTCGGGCCCGGGCTCGGGCGGCCACGGCCCGGGCGGCCACGGCCCGGGCGGCCACGGCCCGGGCGGCCCCGAGCGGACGAGCCGGCCGTTGTGGCACGGCCGTTTCGGCGAAGGTCCCGCCGACGAGCTCCTCGCGTTCACGGTCAGCCTGCCGTTCGACATTCGGTTGGCTGCGGACGACCTCACCGGGTCGCGCGCGCACGTGCGCATGCTCGAACGGGTCGGGCTGCTGACCAACGAAGAGGCTTCGGTCGTCGCGGTGGCGCTCGACCGCGTCGAGGAGGAGCTCCAGACCGGAGTCTTCACGTTCGCACCCAGCGACGAGGACATCCACACCGCCATCGAGCGGCGTGTCACGGAGATCGCAGGCGCGGCCGGCGCCAAGCTGCACACCGGCCGCAGCCGCAACGACCAGGTCGCCCTCGATCTCAGGCTGTACCTGCGGCGTGAGGGCCGGGGCCAGGTGCGGCGGCTGCACGCCCTCCAGCGCGTGCTCCTGCAGCGCGCGGAGGAATCGAACGAGATCGCGCTCCCGGGCTACACCCATCTCCAGCGCGCGCAGCCGGTGCTGCTCTCCCACCATTTGCTCGCGCACTTCTGGGCGCTGACGCGTGACGTCGACCGCTGGCGCGACTGTCTCGCGCGCGCCGACGTCTCCCCGCTGGGCGCGGGCGCGCTCGCCGGTTCGAGCCTGCCGCTCGACCCGGCGTCGGTGGCGCACGACCTGGAGTTCGCTCGCTCGTTCGAGAACTCGCTCGACGCGGTCGGCGACCGCGACTTCGTCGCCGAGGCGTTGTTCGTCGCCGCGCTCACGCAGGTGCACCTTTCGCGGATCGGCGAGGAGATCGTGCTGTGGGCGGCCGAGGAGTTCGGCTTCGTCCGCTTGTCGGACGCGTACGCGACCGGCTCGTCGATGCTGCCGCAGAAGAAGAACCCCGACATCGCCGAGCTCGCCCGCGGCAAGGCCGGACGCCTCATCGGCGATCTCGCCGGTTTCCTCGCGACGCTGAAGGGGCTGCCGCTCGCGTACAACCGGGATCTGCAAGAGGACAAGGAACCGCTGTTCGACGCGCTCGATACGTGCGCGTTGTCGCTGTCCGCGATGACGGGTCTGCTCGCGACGGTGACGTTCGTCGATACCACGATGACCGCGGCCGCCGACAGCCCGGCGAACTCGGCAACCGATCTGGCCGAGTACCTCGTCGATCAGGGCACGCCGTTCCGGGACGCGCATGCGATCGTCGGCGCGCTCGTTCGCCAGTCGGTGGAACGAGGGGTGCCGCTCGACGAGCTGGTGCTGAACGATCCGAGGCTCGGCCCGGAGTGCCTGCCGCTGCTCGAGCCCGGCAGCGCGGTACGCCGGCGCACGACCCCCGGCGGGGGCGGGCCCGAGCCGGTTGCCCGTCAGCTCGAATCGGCGCGCGAACGACTCGAGCGCCAGCAGGCGTGGCTCGAGCACTAGTCCTGCGCAGGTCCTTCTTCGACCGCGACGCGCTCGAGGTCGCGCCCGAGCTGCTCGGGAAGGTGCTCGTCGGCAACGGAGTCGCGGCCCGGATCGTGGAGGTCGAGGCGTACCGCGCCGGTGAAGATCCCGGGAGCCACGCGTACCGCGGCCCGACGCCGCGCAACGCGTCGATGTTCGCCGCGCCCGGCACGCTGTACGTGTACTTCAGCTACGGGAACCACTGGTGCATGAACGCGGTGTGCGGACCGGGCGAGCGCGGCGCACGCGGTGCTGCTGCGGGCGGCCGCGCCGGTACGCGGGCTCGACGTGATGCGCGAACGACGCCCGAAGGCCAGGCGGGATCGTGACCTGTGTGCGGGTCCCGGCCGCTTGGGCCAGGCGTTCGCCGTCGACCGGTCCTACGACGGCACGTCGCTGGTTCGCGGGCCGTTGCGCATCGTCGACGACGGCACGCCGCCGCCCGAGCCGCCCGGCATCTCGCCGCGCATCGGCCTCGCGCCGGGCAAGGGGCACGAGGAGCCGTGGCGCTTCTACGTCCCCCGCGACCCCCACGTCAGCCGCCCACCGCGCGGCTAACCCCCCGTCGCCAAGTCCCTCGTTTGGTCGCCCAGTGTCCGTTCCCGGCCACTGGGCGACCAAACGGAATGCAGTGCTCACGGGAAGCGCGTGCCGATCCAGTCGGCGACGAACGCCATGGCCTCCTGGCGGTGGCCCTCGAGGTAGTGCGGCGCACCTTTCATCTCGTGGTACGTGACGTCGTCGGCGCCGGCTGCCTCGGCGATGGCGCGCGCTTGGTGGACACGAATCTCGGTATCGGCCGTCGCGTGCAGCACGAGCGTCGGGATCTGCACCTTCGGCATCGTGGCTGCCAGCTTCGCAGCAGACGACAAGCCCGACCACGTCGACAGCCAGCCGCGCGACGTCATCGTGCGCGCGAGGCCGGCCCGGCCGTAATTCGCGTCGAACGGATCAGGTGCCGCGAACAGCGACCCGAGCGGACGCTCGTCGGGATCGATGGTCAGGTCGAGATACGCGGGATCCGCGAGCGTCCGGTAGATCGTCATGTACTCGAGGTGCACGGCGTGCTTGCGAAGTCGCTGCCAGTCGCGACTGCCATGCTCGACGTCGCGCAAGCCGCGCCGCGCCCGGTCCGCGTCGTCGAGCTGGGCCCGGGCACGCGCGTCGATGCGGGCGACACGCGCCTCCTGGGCGGCGCGATAGCGGACGAGCCACTCTCTGTCATACGAGGACGGCTCGGGCCACGGCCGCCAGCCGTTGTCGGGGTCGTACATGTCGAGCTCGGCAATCACCGAGAAGGGATCGCGCTCGTCGGCGATGGATGGGTCGATCGCCTGGAGCATGAACACGCCCTCGCCGGGATGGGCGGCGACGCCGACCCAGGCATCACCGCAATCGTGCTCGGCGTGCGTCAACGCCATCAGTGACCCGCCGCCGCTGTTGCCGAAGAGCACGACGGCGTCCGCACCGCGCGCGCGTACCCACTCGACCGCAGCATGGACATCACGCGCGCACAGCTCGTGCAGGCAGTCGGTGTCGTTGTTGAGGAAGCGCGTCGCGAATCCGAGCACGGCATAGCCGGCCGCCGCGAGCAAAGGGCATGCATAGTGCACGGAGAAGTCGGCGCGTGGGTGCGTGAGGACGATGGCGGTGTGCCACGCGCGCCCGCCGGGTGGCGTCCAGAACACGCCGCGGACGAGCGCACCGTCCTCGGTCACGATGCGTACGGGTTCGCGCGCGATCTCGACGCCCGGGTCGTCTTCGGGCAGCGGCCAGTAGCGAAGGCCCAGCGGGCGGGCTTCACCTCGGAACGGGTCGGTCATGGGCGATAGCTTGCACGCCGGAGCCGGGCGCCCGCGAGCCGGGCCGTCGCGGTGAGCAACGAGGCGGGCCCGAGCGGTGCCGCAGAGCGGAGAACGCGTGCTCTCACGAAGCATCGCCGGGAAGGTCGCGATCGTCACCGGCGCCGCGAGCGGCATGGGGCGCGCCGTCGCCGAGTTGTTCACCGCCGAGGGCGCGCACGTCGCGGCAGCTGATCGCAACCTCGAGGGCCTGGCGGGCGACGCGATCTGGGAGCTCGACGTCAGCGAGGCCGGCGCCGTCGAGCGCGTCGTCGGCGAGATCGTCGCCCGGCTGGGCGAGGTCGACATTCTCGTGAACTGCGCGGGTGTGAGCGTGCCCGCACCGATCACGGCGGACGACTACTGGCGCGCATGGGACCTCACGCTCGGCGTGAACCTCGGGGGGTGTGCGCGCATGATCCGCCGCGTGCATGCCGAGTCTGACGAGGTCCTCATCCGGGCGCGTCGTCAACATCGCGTCGACGGAAGGGCTCGGCGCCACGCCGTTCATCAGTCCGTACACGGTGAGCAAGCATGGCGTCGTCGGGTTGACCCGCTCGCTCGCGTGCGAGCTCGGTCCGCTCGGCGTCACCGTGAACTGTGTGTGTCCCGGCCCGATCCACACCGCGATGACCGCACCGATCCCCGACGATGCGAAGGAACGGTTCGCTCGCCGGCGCGTCCCGCTTCGTCGCTACGGCACGGCCGAGGAGGTCGCGCACATGGTGCTCAACCTCGTGTTGCCCGCGAGCTCCTACGTCAACGGTGCAATCGTGACCGTCGACGGCGGCCTCACGGCGAAGTTCGGATGACGGCACCCGGCCATCCACCCGAGCACCGGGGGAAAGCAGCGGGGACCGGGGACCCGTTTGTTACGGTCGCCCGTCGTGGACATCGACCGCCAGCTGCGCCTGCTGACCGCGAACGCGGTCGATGTCATCTCCGAGCCGGAGCTGAGGCGCAAGCTCGAACGGGATACGCCGCTGCGCGTCAAGCTCGGGATCGATCCGACCGCCTCCGACATCCATCTCGGGTTCGCGGTCGTGCTGCGTCGTCTGCGAACGTTTCAAGACCTGGGCCACAAGGCCGTGCTGATCCTCGGCGACTTCACCGCGATGGTCGGCGACCCGTCGGGCAAGTCGGCGACGCGGCCGCGACTGTCGAAGGAGGAGGTCGACGCGCACGCGCAGACCTACGTCGAGCAGATCGGCGAGATCCTCGACATGTCGCCGGAACGCCTCGAGGTGCGACGCAACTCCGAATGGCTGGCGCCGCTCGGCATGGAGGACGTCCTGCGCCTCACGTCGCAGGTCACCGTCGCGCGCATGCTCGAGCGAGACGACTTCGCGAAGCGCTACGCCGGTGGCGTTCCGATCTCGCTGATGGAGTTCCTCTACCCGTTGCTGCAGGGGCTGGACTCCGTCGAGGTGCGGGCCGACGTGGAGCTGGGCGGCACCGATCAGCTGTTCAACCTGATCATGGGCCGCCACCTCCAGGAGCGCGCGGGCCAGGAGCCGCAGGTCGTGCTCACGACGCCGTTGCTCGTCGGGCTCGACGGCGAGCAGAAGATGTCGAAGTCGCTCGGCAACTACATCGGGATCAACGACACGCCCGCCGACCAATTCGGCAAGGTCATGAGCATCAAGGACGAGCTGCTGCCGATGTACTTCCGCTACGCGACCGCCTGGGAACCCGGATCGCATCGACGAAGCCGTCGCATCGCTGGAGTCCGGCGTGCACGCACCCCAACGCGGCCAAGCGCTCGATCGGCCGGGCGGTCGTCGACCTGTACCACGGCGACGGCGCGGGCGCGACCGCCGAGGCCGAGTTCGACCGCGTGTTCAAGGAGCACAAGCCGCCGAGCGACATGCCGAGACGTTCGAGCTTCCGGTCGGGCATCAATGGCCGGACGTGCTCGTCGGGACGAGGCTGGTGCCGTCCAAGCGCGAGGCGGTAGCGGCGAGCTCGACAGGGCGGCGTGAGCATGTGACGGCGAGCGTCGTGCGCGAAGCACGGCGCCGTCCCCGACGGCGAGCACGTCATGCAGGTCGGCAAGCGCAAGTGGGCCCGCATCACTCGTCGGTTGACGTACTCCGCGTGGATGCGCTCCCACGCGTCCTTCGGCCAATGCGGCCAGTCGACCGCGTCGCCTTCGAGTGCCGCGGCGAGCGCGTCGAGGTGGAAGTGCCAGCCGGCGAGCACCTTGGTGCGGTATTCGTCGGGGAGCTCGAGAGTGCTCGTGAACGTGAGCAGGGTGCCGTCGCCATGGGGCGCGAGCACGAAGCGCAGCGTGCCGTGGATGTCTCCTTCGACCGCGAGGACCCGCGGCGGGTCGAGCTCGGTGATCACGCCGTGCATCACGGCGCGGTTACCCTCCTCGTCGGTGTTCTGCCACTCGACGACGGCCTTGCCGCCGGGCGTGAGATCGATGTCGAGGGCGCCCCACCACTTGATCACCTCGCCGGGATCGGTGATCGCGCGCCAGACGCGCTCGATCGGGGTGCGCGAACCGC
>CAWAGX010000014.1:115000-583374 GCA_963781425.1 uncultured Actinomycetes bacterium
ACTGGTTACTCGGCCAGACGGATCCTTCCGACCCCGGTGCAACGCCAGTCACGCTTGCGTGGCCGGGCCGGCACCGGCACCACCGGACGCCGTTCAACCGGGTGTTCACTGCTCTGTTTTGAGGAAGCGGCCCCATCGAATTGCTTTGGGTCGTTTCTTCGCAAGGCAGAACGGGCGCGTGCGACCGGTCGAGCCCAGGCTTCAGCCTGGTGCTCCCGCTTGTACGCGTACCGCCGCCTCGAGATCTGCATCGGTCTCGGCGCGACCTTTGAGAACTGCATAGCGAGCACGAGCATCTTTAGAAATGCAAGTGTGACTCCTTGCTCTTCTTCTCCCGAGGAAGAGCTGAGGAGTGTGCGATTTTCAAGCTACAAAGAGCCAACGGTGGATGCCTTGGCGCCAGATGCCGATGAAGGACGTGGGTGGCTGCGATAAGCCACGGGGAGCTGTCTACCAAGCTTTGATCCGTGGATCTCCGAATGGGGAAACCCGGCTGGGGTAATGCCCAGTCACTCCTGCCTGAACACATAGGGCAGAGAGAGGGAACCGGGGGAATTGAAACATCTCAGTACCCCGAGGAAGAGAAAACAACCGTGACTCCCTGAGTAGCGGCGAGCGAAACGGGAAGAGCCTAAACCGTTGCAGTGGTACAGCCTGTCGGCGATGCTGCAGCGGGGTCGTGGGACCTGCCGGGAAGGGCGACAGACCTTCCAAAGAGTTACCAAACTGATTGCTAGCAGAAGCGGCCTGGAAAGCCGCGCCACAGAAGGTAATAGCCCTGTAAGCGAAAGCAATCAGTCTCTTGGCGGTGTTCCCGAGTAACGCCGGATCCGGGAAAGCCGGCGTGAATCCGCGAGGACCACCTCGTAAGGCTAAGTACACACTGGCGACCGATAGCGCACGAGTACCGTGAGGGAAGGGTGAAAAGAACCCCGGGAGGGGAGTGAAATAGAACCTGAAACCGTTGGCTTACAAGCAGTCAGAGCGTCGTCATAGGCTTCGGCCTATGGCCGTGATGGCGTGCCTTTTGAAGAATGAGCCGGCGAGTTATGGTATGTGGCGAGGTTAACCCGAGAGGGGGAGCCGGAGCGAAAGCGAGTCTGAATAGGGCGTATAGTCGCATGCTGTAGACCCGAAGCCGAGTGATCTATCCATGGGCAGGCTGAAGCGAAGGTAAGACTTCGTGGAGGGCCGAACCCACCAAGGTTGAAAACTTGGGGGATGACCTGTGGATAGGGGTGAAAGGCCAAGCAAACTCGGTGATAGCTGGTTCTCCCCGAAATGCATTTAGGTGCAGCGTCGCGTGTTCAGTATCGGAGGTAGAGCACTGGATGGCCTAGGGGCCCTACAAGGTTACTGAAGTCAGCCAAACTCCGAATGCCGATACTCCAGAACGCGGCAGTGAGACCATGGGGGATAAGCTTCATGGTCGAGAGGGAAACAGCCCAGAACGCCAGCTAAGGCCCCAAATTCTGTGCTCAGTGGCAAAGGATGTGAGATTGCCCAGACAGCCAGGAGGTTGGCTTAGAAGCAGCCACCCTTGAAAGAGTGCGTAATAGCTCACTGGTCGAGTGATCTTGCGCCGACAATGTAACGGGGCTCAAGCACAGAGCCGAAGCTGCGTCATTGTGTGTTTACACATGATGGGTAGGGGAGCGTCGATCTCAGCTGCGAAGCGGCCGCGTGAGCGGTCGTGGAGCGTGGTCGAGTGCGAATGCCGGCATGAGTAGCGAAAGAGGGGGGAGGAACCCCTCCGCCGAATGCCCAAGGGTTCCTGGGGAAGGCTCATCCGCCCAGGGTTAGTCGGGAGCTAAGGCGAGGCCGAGAGGCGTAGTCGATGCACAACTGGTTGATATTCCGGTACCACCATGTCCGCGTTCATTCCAATGGGATCTGCTAAGGGGCTGCCTTCGGGCGAACCGACCCGGTCCCGGACGGAAAGCAATGGGGTGACGCAGGAGGGTAGCTCAACCCGGCCGTTGGTTGCGCCGGGGTAAGCGTGTAGGAGGGCTGATAGGCAAATCCGTCGGCCGTGAACTCCGAGACGCGATGCCGACCCGTTTCAGGGGAAGTGAGTGATCCCACGCTGCCGAGAAAAACCTCTAGCGAGTTGACATGGTGCCCGTACCCCAAACCGACGCAGGTGGGCAAGTAGAGAATACTAAGGCGATCGGGAGAACTCTGGTTAAGGAACTCGGCAAATTGCCCCCGTAACTTCGGAAGAAGGGGGGCCTCGGTAGGGTGGAGGGCTTCGCGCCCCGAGCTCGAGGAGGCCGCAGAGACCAGGGCCAAGCGACTGTTTACTAAAAACACAGGTGCGTGCGAAGTCGTAAGACGATGTATACGCACTGACGCCTGCCCGGTGCCGGAAGGTTACGGGGAAGGGTTAGTTCCTTCGGGAGCGAAGCTCTGAACCTAAGCCCCGGTAAACGGCGGCCGTAAATCCGTTGCGGCTCTCATGGAGTAATCCGTGAGAACAAACCTTGCTATATGCTGGAAACCCCGAGTATCCGGTGGTACTCGTCCGTGAGTGTCTCACCCTCTTCTTAGGGTGCGACCCATGGGCAGTGACAATCCATCCGGTGCGGACAATCAGCAGGAAAGGCCCGGTACCGCAACCTGGCTGAACGAAGTCCCCAATGACCTCGGTCATTACATCGCGGGCTTCGTCGACGGTGAAGGAAGCTTCAATGTTCCGATCCGTCGATCAGCAGATCGTGGACTCCCGTTCCGCGTGTCGCTCTCGTTCAACGTGTCGCAGCTCGGCCCGGAGGCACCACGCCTCCTGCGGTCGGTCTTCGGTGCCGGGACGGCGAGAGGCCGTGGCGACGGTGTCTGGTACTTCGAAGTCACGAAGCCTGAGGAGCTCGAGGTGAGGGTGTTTCCCTTCTTCGACCGCTTCCCGCTTCGTCTCGCGAAGAGCCGTGACCTGGAAGTGTTTCGTCAGATCACCACGATGGTTCAGCAAGGGCGGCACTTGTCAGTCGAGGGTTTCATCGAGGTTCTCGCACTGCGAGCACCGATGAACCGCGGCGGCAAGCGCCGGCGCACCGATGAAGAACTCATCGAAGCGTTGAGGTCCTGGGAATCCTCAGAGGCCATACGCAAGGCTCCTCTCTTGAAGCGAGAGGAAGAAGATATGGTCCATGCCCCATAGCGATATGGGGGACCACATGAACTATAACGGTCCTAAGGTAGGGAATCCTCCAAGCAGGCATGGAGGTGCTGCCCCGCCCATGGGTGACCATGGGATGAGAAGTCGGCTATATGCTGGAAACCCCGAGTATCCGGTGGTACTCGCACGGTGAAATACCGTGCAGTCACAATCCATCCGGTGCGGGCAATCAGCAGGAAAGGCCGGAATTCGAGATCTGAGTTCCGGAATCCTCAGAGGCCATACGCCGACCTCCTCTCCACGAACAATCGGAGAGAAGATGAGATGGTCCGACCCCTGCAGCGATGTAGGGAGGCACCCAAACGGGCGCCCGCCGAATCAAAGACTCGCGCCAGCTTTGGTCGGTTAACAAGTAACAGGATTTAGAGCGAAATTCCTTGTCGGGTAAGTTCCGACCTGCACGAATGGCGTAACGACTTGGCTACTGTCTCAACCAGAGACCCGGCGAAATTGCACGACGAGTAAAGATGCTCGTTTCCCGCGGAAGGACGGAAAGACCCCGTGGACCTTTACTGCAACTTGGTATTGGGTTTCGATATGCGTTGTGTAGGATAGGTGGGAGACTTGGAAGCCGGGGCGTCAGCTTCGGTGGAGTCAACGTTGAAATACCACCCTGCGTATATTGGGGCTCTAACCCGGGCCCGTGATCCGGGTCGGGGACAGTGACAGGTGGGCAGTTTGACTGGGGCGGTCGCCTCCCAAAGAGTAACGGAGGCGCCCAAAGGTTCCCTCAGCCTGGTTGGCCATCAGGCGTCGAGTGCAAAGACACAAGGGAGCTTGACTGCGAGACCAACAAGTCGAGCAGGTGCGAAAGCAGGGCTTAGTGACCCGGCTATGGCATGTGGAAGCGTAGTCGATCAACGGATAAAAGGTACCCCGGGGATAACAGGCTTATCTTGCCCAAGAGTCCACATCGACGGCAAGGTTTGGCACCTCGATGTCGGCTCGTCGCATCCTGGGGCTGAAGCAGGTCCCAAGGGTTGGGCTGTTCGCCCATTAAAGCGGTACGCGAGCTGGGTTTAGAACGTCGCGAGACAGTGGATTCACCGCGCTGTCTATAAATTCGGCTATATGCTGGAAACTCCGAGTATCCGGTCGTACTCGTTCATGGCACACCTCGATGAGAGGCTGTGGGCATGGGCAGTGAAAATCGATCCGGTGCGGACAATCAGCAGGAAAGGCTGGATGCATACATCGCGGGTTTCGTCGATGGAGAAGGTTCTTTCCACGTAGCGATTTGTCGGAACGAAGGCACCAGGGCCGGTTGGCAGCTGGTTCCGGAGTTCCACGTCAGTCAGAACGCCGAACGGCGTGAGGTCCTCGACCTCATCCGCCGGCGGCTTGGCTGCGGTCGTATACGCGAGAACCATCGAGCGAGCGCGGACACCACGCTGGTGTTCGTCGTACGCAAGCGGGACGACCTGCTGACGAGGGTCATCCCATTCTTCGAGACGCAACCCTTCCTCAGCTCGAAGCAACGAGAGTTCCTCACCTTCGCCCGTATCGTTCGGGCGATGGGCGAGGGAGCACACCTCACTGCTGAAGGCTTTTCTGCGCTCGTCACGGCGGCACTCTCCATGAATGGAGGCGGTCGCTACCGACGGGTGCACGGAGTGAATGCATCCAGAATCCTCAGAGACCATATGCCGAACACCGCCGAGCAAAGGCGGTGAAGATATGGTCCGACCTGCATGGCGACATGCAGAGCCAGGCAGAAATGATCTGGCCCCCGAGGCTCCAGCCCGGAGCATCGGCGGTAACAATCGTGTCGGTCCCTATCCTCCGTGGGCGTAGGAGATTTGAGGAGAGCTGTCCCTAGTACGAGAGGACCGGGACGGACGCAGCTCTCGTGTGCCAGTTGTTCCGCCAGGAGCATGGCTGGTTTGCGACCTGCGGAAGAGATAAGCGCTGAAAGCATCTAAGCGCGAAACTCGCTTCGAGATGAGATCTCCCACCGCATCAAGCGGGTAAGGCCCCTGGAAGACGACCAGGTTGATAGGCCGGAGGTGTAAGCACGGCAACGTGTTCAGCCGACCGGTACTAATCGGCCGAGGGCTTGATCGCACACTCTCTTTTCGAGAGATGTCTCGTGCTCGCTATGGAGTTCTCGCGGTTGCGCTCGAGAACTGACAGTTCACTCGGTGACCATGGCGGCGGGGTCACACCCGTTCCCATTCCGAACACGGCAGTTAAGCCCGCCCGCGCCGATGGTACTTGGAGGCAGGCCTCCCGGGAGAGTAGGTCGTCGCCGAGTGTCTTTCGCCAAAGAGGGCGTCCACTACAACAGTGGGCGCCCTCTTTCTTTCTGCGCGGGCGGGGGCAAACTTGCGTCGATGCACCACTACCCGAGGCTGCCTCTGGACGTTGCTTCGTACGTGCAACGCGTACGCGGCGGTCCGTGCTTCATTTGCGCAATCGTCGCGGGCGAGGGCGACGACCACCTCGTCGTGTTCCGGGACGATGAATGCATCGCGTTCCTTGCGAAGTGGCCGACGCTCGTTGGCTACACGCTTCTGGCGCCGCTCGAGCACCGCACCGAGGTAATCGCCGACTTCACCGAGGACGAGTACGCCGCGCTGCAACGCCGCATCCACCACCTCGGTCGGGCGATCACGGGTGCCCTCGCGCCGGAGCCACTGTACGTGCTGAGTCTCGGGAGCCTCCAGGGCAACGCGCACGTTCACTGGCATCTCGCGCCCCTTCCCGGAGGCGTTCCCTACGAGCACCAGCAGTACGCGGCACTCATGCACGAGTCCGGGGGATATCTCGACATTCCCGACGACGATCTCGCTGCGCTTGCCGACCTCATTCGAGCCCATCTTCCGGCGACATGACTTCGGGCGGTCGGTCGCTCGACGAGGAAGTCACCTACGCTGCGCGACTCCCTCGAAAGCGAGCGATCTCCTTGGTGAACGACCGGAACCCGCGCCGCGGCAGTGGCCAGCCGCGCAAGCGCACATCGCGGAGCGGCGGCGACGACCGCCCGCGCGCGCCCGCGGCGGGGAGCAGCGCACGTCGCGGGGCGGGGAGAAGCGCCCGGCGCGCGGTGCGCCGACGCGGGAAGACGAACGGCTCGCGGCGAAGAGCGGGGCCGTCCCGCACGCGCCGGGGGCGACAAGCCCAAGCGAGCGGCGAAGGGCGAGAGCGACCGCTCGTGTGGGCCCCGCCGGGTCGTGAAGGGCACGGCGCGCCTGGGCGCCGAACGCGGGCGCCCGCCGGGCAAGGGCGGCAAGGGCGGCAAGGGAAAACGGACGTCGAAGAGCGCCGACGATCGCAACCCGACGAGAAGCGGCATCGACTACCCGAGCCCCAAGTTCCGGCCCAAGGGCGGGGAACGCACGCCGGCACCGGCGTCGCCCGCCAAGCGCGCCTCCCTCCGGAAGGTCGAGCACTCTCGCGACGCCAAGCCGGTACGGAACCAGCGGGCCCCGAAGGCACGTGCGAGCGGGCCGCCGCGCCGCCGTCGCGTCAAGTCGACCGAGGCGAGCGAGGAGCTGGCGCGGCTCGCGGGCCGCAAGGCTCGAGGTGCCCAGGAGCAGCTCGCCCGCGCCGCCGAGGCGTTCACGGCCGGTCGCGAGCGGGACGCGCTCAGGCTGTTGCGACCGCTGCGCGATTTGTATCCGCAAGCAAGCGCGGTTCGCGAGCTGATGGGGCTCGCGCACTACCGCCTCGGGAATTACGCAGCCGCGGCCAAGGAGCTCGACGCGTTCGTCGAGCTCACGGATTCGGTCGAGCAACACCCGGTGCTCATGGACGCGATGCGCGCAATGGGCAAGTACCAGCGCGTCGACATGCTGTGGGAAGAGCTCGCCGCGGCGTCGCCGTCCAGCGCGCTCGTCACCGAGGGCCGCATCGTGCTCGCCGGCACGCGCGCTGACCGCGGCAAGGTACGTGAAGCGATCGCGGTGCTCGATCGACGCGGCGCCGACGCGCGTCGCGTCCAGGAGCACCACCTTCGCCTCTGGTACGCGCTGGCAGATCTCTACGAGCGGGCAGGCGAGATCCCCAAGGCGCGCGAGCTGTTCCTTCGCATCCGCAAGTACGACGCGGGCTTCGCCGACGTCGCCGAACGCCTGGCCGCGCTCCGGTAGGTGTCACACCCGCTCACTAGGTTCCCTCTCGACTCTCCGCACGCTTCCCCCGATCCCATGAGCTGCGACGCGTTCTGCGCCGCACTACCGAGGAGACGGCGGAGAAGATGGAAACGGAGTCGTTGAACGTCGCGTTCCTGCGCGGCACCTGTTCGAGCCCGGCCGATGTTCGGGTCCTTCCATCGGAGCAGGTGCTCGCCCAGTTGCAGGTCACCACCCGGGTCGACGGCCGGGCGATGTCGGTGCCCGTGGCCGTGCTCGACCCGCCCGCGTGGGTCGAGGCACTCGACAGCGGCGATGAAGTCGTGGTCGTCGGCCACGTCCGTCGCCGCTTCTTCCGGTCGACGGGTACGACGGCGTCCCGCGTCGAGATCGTCGCGGAGACGGTCGCTGCGGCCCACGACCGGCGGCGGCTGCGGACCGCACGCCGGCGGATCGAGGAGCTCCTGGAGGCGATCGACACCTGAAGCATCGACAACCTGTGCACAAGCGCCCAACACCGGACTCAGCGCACCACGACGGTACAGTGGCCCCGCGCGTTGCCGATTGAAACGTGTGGGCGTCATCTCGAAGAAGCGGCGGCGCCCGGACGAAGACGTTGCGACGAACACGTCCCGACGAAGACGATGCTCGGCAAGCACATGAAAGATGGTGGTCAACGGTGACCGTAGAGGCGACCTCGACCCGAGGAGCCGAGACGCTCGATCGGGTCGTCATCAGGTTCGCGGGTGACTCGGGCGATGGCATGCAGCTGGTGGGCGATCGGTTCACCGAGCTCTCGGCCGCCTTCGGCAACGACCTCGCCACGTTGCCCAACTTCCCCGCCGAGATCCGGGCGCCCGCCGGCACGATCGCCGGCGTGTCGTCGTTCCAGGTGCACATCTCCGATCACGACATCGTGACGCCGGGCGACGCGCCGAACGTGCTGGTGGCGATGAACCCGGCCGCGCTGAAGGCGAACATCATCGACGTCCATGCCGGTTCGACGCTGCTCATCAACGTCGACACGTTCGACACGCGCAACCTCGACAAGGCCGGCTATGCGCAGAACCCGTTGCGCGACGAGTCGCTCGGCGCGTTCCGCGTGTTCGAGGTGCCGATGACATCTATCACGGTCGAAGCGACCAAGCCGCTCGGCGTGAAGCCGCGCGACGCCGAGCGCTCGAAGAACTTCTTCGCGCTCGGGCTGATCTGCTGGATGTACACGCGTCCGACCGAGCCGCTCTTCGACTGGATCAAGAAGCGTTTCGGCAACCGTCCCGAGGTGCTCGAAGCGAACCTCGCCGCGTTCCGCGCCGGCTACAACTTCGGTGAGACGGCCGAGCTCTTCGACCACGCCTACGAGATCAAGCCCGCGAAGCTGCCGGCCGGCGAGTACCGCCAGATCACCGGCAACCTCGCGCTCGTCGTACGGGCTCGTCGCCGCCGCCGAGAAGGCGAAGCTGCCGCTCTTCTACGCGTCGTACCCGATCACCCCGGCGTCCGACATCCTCCACGAGCTGTCGAAGTTGAAGAACTTCGGTGTGAAGACGCTGCAAGCCGAGGACGAGATCTCCGCGGCCGGCATCGCGATCGGTGCCGCGTTCGCCGGCAACCTCGCGGTCACGGGCACGAGCGGTCCGGGCGTCGACTTGAAGTCGGAAGCCCTCGGGCTCGCGGTGAGCCTCGAGCTGCCGATGCTCCTCGTCGACGTGCAGCGCGGCGGGCCCGTCGACCGGCCTGCCCACCAAGACCGAACAGGCCGACCTGCTGCTCGCGATGTACGGCCGCCACGGCGAGGCGCCGCTGCCGATCGTGGCTGCGCAATCGCCGTCCGATTGCTTCGACGCCGCGTTCGAGGCCGCCCGCCTCGCGCTCAAGTTCCGCACGCCCGTCATCATGCTGACCGACGGTTACCTCGCCAACGGCGCCGAGCCGTGGTCGTTGCCCGACGTCGACGCCCTGCCCGACATCTCGGTGCCGTTCGCGACCGAACCGAACCACGGCGACGACTTCTGGCCGTACCTGCGCGATCCCGAGACGCTCGCGCGCCCGTGGGCGATCCCGGGCACGCCCGGACTCATGCACCGCGTCGGTGGCATCGAGAAGGAAGACGGCACCGGCAACATCAGCTACGACCCCGAGAACCACGACAAGATGACGCGGCTGCGCGCCGAGAAGATCGCCGGCATCGCGAACGACATCCCGGTCGTCGACCGTCGACGATCCCGGGCGGCGCCGGAACTGGTCGTGTGCTCGTGGGGGGGCACATGGGGCGCCGCGACCGCGGCGGTGCCGGCGGGTCCGCGCGCTGGGCAAGCAGGTCGCGCACGTGCACCTGCGCCACATGAACCCGTTCCCGCGCAACCTCGGCGACGTGCTTCGCCGGTACGCACCGTGTTCGTGCCGGAGCTGAACATGGGCCAGCTCTCGCGCCTGTTGCGGGCCGAGTACCTCGTCGACGCGAAGAGCTACACGCGGATCGCCGGTGTTCCGTTCCGTGCGGCCGAGCTCGAGCAACAGATCTTGGAGATGATGGAGCGATGACCGAAGCGGCAACGGCAACGGCGCGCCGGTCAAGCTCGCCGCGCAAGGACTTCCAGTCGGACCAGGAGGTCCGCTGGTGCCCGGGCTGCGGCGACTACGGCATCCTCACCGCCATCCAGTTCCTGCTGCCCGAGCTCGGCGTGCAAGCCCGAGGAGCTCGTGTTCGTCTCCGGCATCGGCTGCGCGGCGCGGCTGCCGTACTACATGAACACCTACGGCGTGCACAGCATCCACGGCCGGGCGCCCGCGATCGCGACCGGTGTCGCGCTGGCCCGGCCCGACCTGCACGTGTGGGTCATCGGCGGCGACGGCGACATGCTGTCGATCGGCGGCAACCACCTGATCCACGCGCTGCGCCGCAACGTGAACCTCAAGATCTTGATGTTCAACAACCAGATCTACGGGCTCACGAAGGGTCAGTACTCGCCGACGAGCGAGGTCGGCAAGATCACCAAGTCGACGCCGTTCGGTTCGCTCGACCACCCGTTCAACCCGATCTCGATCGCGCTGGGCGCCGAGGCGAGCTTCGTCGCCCGCACGCACGACATGGACCGCAAGCACATGATCGAGACGTTCCGGCGTGCGCACGAGCACCCCGGCGCGGCGTTCGTCGAGGTGTACCAGAACTGCAACGTCTTCAACGACGGCGCGTTCGACACGATCCTCAACAAGGACGCGCGGCCGGACATGCTCATCGACCTCAAGCACGGCGAGCCCGTGCGCTTCGGCACCGAGAGCGAGTTCGGCGTCGTGATGAACGAGTTCGGCGAGGCCAAGATCGTGCGGGTCGACGACGTGGGCGAGAACCGGCTCGTCGTGCACGACGAGCACCGCGCGGACCCGTCACTGGCGTTCGCGCTGCTCGCGGCTGGCCGAGCACCCGAGACACGCCGACGCCGGTCGGGGTCTTCCGCGCGGTCGAGCGCCCGGGCTACGGGAGGCGATGCAGCACCAGCTCGCGGCGGCGTCCGAGCGCTCGGGTCCGGGCGACCTGGCGGCGCTGCTCCGCTCGGCGCCGACCTGGACGGTGGGCTGACCCGGACGCCGGGTCGCCGCCCGACGTCAGTCCAACGTGCGGAACACCATCCCGGTACGGGGCTTGGGTGAGAAGAACGTCGTCTTCTGCGGCATCCGCACACGGTCGACGGCCGCGGCGCGGGTCTGCGCGACCGACACGGGCGGGCACAGGATCGCCGCGCTGACGGTCGCCCTTGTCGACGAGCGCGGCGACGGCCCGTGCATCGTGGCGGTACTGCCACGTTGCTTCTGCGAGCCGCGGGACGACCATCGCTTCGACGACCGCGGTGTCGGTGTCCGCAACGGCGGGATGCTCGTCGGCCAGCGCCGCGGCCCGCACCTCGGCGCGGGGCACAGCGAGCGCGAGCCCGCGGCCGTCGACGATGCCCAGCCCGTGGTCGGCGTGCATCGCGGCTTCCAGAGCGTCGACACCGTCGGGGGTGTTCGGCCCCGCGTCGCGGAGGTCGAACGCGTCGCCGAGCCGCGCCCGCAGGTCGATGCCGGTGGGGAGGTCGGCGAGACGGTGAATCGGCTCGATGCAGAGCTCGTCGTCGACGAGCTCGACGACGAAGGTCATGATCGCATCGGCACCGTCCGCCGCCACGCCCGACGCGCGCAGCTCGTTGCGGTAGTTATCGCCGTCTCGAAGCGATGATGACCGTCGGCGAGCACCAGCGGAGACGACCCGACGAGATCGGAGATCGCCGCGATGGCGGCCGGATCGTCGATCGCTCCGAGGGCATGGACGACGTCATCGGTGTCCCGGCACGTGGCGAGCGGGGTCGCGCCTTCGGTCAGCTCGGTGACACCGCTCGCGAGGCTCAGTGCCCAGATCGGGTCGACGTTCACCCGCATCGCCCGCAAGAGCGATAGCCGGTCGGATTTCGCCTTCGGCAGCGTCCGTTCGTGGGGCAGGACGTCGCCGCCCGCCGGCTCCGGCAGCCCGAGCGCGCCGATCACGCCCCGCGTATGGCGGTGATTGCCATGCGTGTCGGTGAAGGTCATCCGGTACGCGTAGAACCGCGGCGTCGCATCCCGCACGAGCACGCCTCGCCCGCACCACTCGGCGAACGTGGCTGCGGCCCGTGCATAGCGATCGCCGTCGAGCTCGGCGTCCCTTGGCAGGATCAACCGGACGGAGTTGTGCTCGTCGGCGGCCTCGAGCGAGGCCCGGTGGTCGTCATCGACGACGTCGTATGGTGGAGCCGCAAGCGCGTCGAGCGGCGCGCCCGCCGTCTGTGGGTCGTAGCGCACGCCGGCGAAGGGCGAGAAGTGGGGCAACTGGGGGCGCTCCGGTGCATCCTCGAAAGGCGTGGGAATCCGCTGCGGTTGTACCACAGGGACAAGAGAAGGCTGTGAAGGAGGGATCCGCATGGACGACCGTGACGCCTACGTGGCGTTCCAGGAGGGGACGAGGCTGCTCGCCGACGACAACGCCCACGCTGCGGTGATCGCCCTCGAGCGCGTCCGCGACCTCGAGCCCGAGAAGGGCTCGGTCCGCGAGGCGCTCGCCCGCGCGTACTTCCGCATCGGCCGGTTCGATGCGGCCGAGGAGGAGTTTCTCGCGGCGCTCGACCTCGAGCCCGTCAACGACTACGCCCACTTCGGCATCGGGCTCTGCCGGTTGCGCGCCGGCGACCGGACCCGGGCGCGCGGGTCATTTGCGGATGGCGACGGTGATGCGGCCCGAGAACGCCGACTACCGCGCCGCGCTCGACAAGGCCGAGCCCGACACCGCGTGACGGGAGACGACAGCGAAGGGACCGGAGGGGAGCGGAGCGCGGCGTCGACCCAGAGCAGCCGTGCATTCGTCGTCTGCTGTGATCTCGACGGGGTGATCTGGCGAGGCGAAGAGCCAATTCCGGGCGCCGCGGGCGGGGTGGCGAAGCTGCGGGAAGCCGGTCTGCACGTCGCGTTCCTGACGAACAATTCGGGCGGCCGCATCGCCGACAACGTCGGCCGGCTCGGCGCCATGGGAATTGCCGCCGGCCCGGAGGACGTCGCCACCAGCGCGCAAGCGGCGGCGGCGGTGCTCGCCCGACGATCTCCCGGCGGGCGCCCGCGTGCTCGCGTGCGCGGGTGCCGGGGTGATCGAGGCGCTGGAGGCGTCCGGGTTCGCGGTCGTCGAGGAGGGTCCCGCCGACGCGGCCGTCGTGGGGTGGCATCGCACGTTCGATTTCGAGCGGCTGCGGCGCGCCGCCGACGCGGTGCGGAGCGGCGTGCGCTACGTGGCGACCAACCTCGACCCGACGTATCCGGCGGCGCGGGGGCTTCTGCCCGGCGCGGGCGCGATCGCGGCGGCCGTATCGACCGCGAGCGGCCGCGTACCCGAGGTCGCCGGCAAGCCCGAGCCGCCGACGGTTGCGCTCGTGCGCGAGCGCTTCGGTGACCACGGAGTGATGGTCGGGGATCGACCGTCGACGGACGGCGCGCTCGGCCGACGCACTCGGCTGGCCGTTCGCGCTCGTGTTGTCCGGTATGGCCGGAAGCCCCGGGGAAGAGGGCGTCCCCGAGCCCCCGCCTCGGTTCGTGGCTGCGGACCTGGGCGCGCTCGCGCCGGTGCTCGTGGACGCGTTCGGCGTGCGTCAGTAGCGGCGGCCTTCTCGCACCTGCGCGGGGACGAGCTGGCGCGGGAAGCCGGCGGCCTTGAGAAGCAACGCGACGAGTGCGCCGAACACGAAGCCTCCGATGTGCGCGAGCGTCGCGATGCCGCTGGACGTCTGGGTCAGGAACTGCGTGACGAACCAGAGTCCGAGGACGATGACCGCCGGTAGGCGGAAGACGAAGAAGATCAGCGGCAAGATGACGGTGAGGACGCGCGCCTTCGGGAACCACACGATGTACGCACCCATCACGGCCGCGATCGCGCCGGATGCGCCGACGATCGGTACCACCGAATCGAGGTTCGCGGTGATGTGCACGAGGGCCGCGACGAAGCCGCCGACGAGATAGAAGGCGAGGT
Source organism: uncultured Actinomycetes bacterium (assembly GCA_963781425.1). Taxonomy (GTDB): domain Bacteria; phylum Actinomycetota; class Acidimicrobiia; order IMCC26256; family PALSA-610; genus DASQHW01. The sequence continues at coordinate 128,772 of CAWAGX010000014.1, forward strand.
AGAAGAACCTTCCGAGTTGGTCCTCGACGTTGTTGCCGAAGATCCACAAGAACAACATGTTGCCCAACACGTGTAACACGGAGCCGTGCAGGAACATCGAGAACAGGATTGCGAGCCACACGTTCTTGTGCGGCGCGACGGGTTGTGGCGCCACGATGCCGGTCGCCGGGACCGCGCAGGCGTTCGGCGCGATGGGGAGCTCGACGGGGACGGCGACCACCGGGTGGCCGGTGCGTATCTCGCACGGCACCGCCGCGTGTTCATATGTGAATCGGGTGTCCTCCGAGGTGTCGCCGCTCTTGGGGAACTGGATCGCGAAGTAGACGGCAATGTTGATCACGATCAGGGCGATGGTGATCACCGCGGTGCGGGAGGTCGGGTTCTCGTCCCGCAGCGGGAGCACGGCGCGATCATTACCCAGGGCACATCGGCGCGGCGCGCCCGGATGGGCGCCGCCGCCTCCCGCAGAGCGGGATACCAGGTGCGACCCCAGCCGCCTCTAGGCTGCACGGGCGCGAAAGCCCTGGACGGCTCCCGACCGGCGCGCGCCCGACCTCGCACAGGAGATCGCCACGATGCCCCAGGCCCTTGACTGGAAGCGGCTGCTCGAAGCCGGGACGCAGTTCACCGAGATGCGCCGTTCCCAGGCACGCGCGCTTGCCGCCGATCTCGTCGCCCAAGGCCATCTGGCCCGCGACCAGATGGCGTCGGCAGTCGAGGAGCTGATCGAGCAGAGCCGGCGTCGCCGTGAGGACCTGCGCAAGCTCGTGCAGCACGAGGTGCAGCGCCAGCTCGGCGCGCTCGGTCTTGCGACCAAGGCCGATCTCACGGCGCTCGAACGCCGGCTGACCAAGGCGTCAAAAGCAGCGAAGAAGGCGCCGGCCAAGAAGGCAGAGAAGAGGCCCGCGAAAAAGACCGCGGCGAAGACCGCCCGCAAGGCAGGCTGACCACTTGGGCACCGAGCGGAGCCGGCGACGGCGCGCGGGAGCCCCGTCGTAGTGGCTCCGCGGCGGCGGCTCGACGCCGAGCTCGTGCGGCGCGGCCTCGCCGCGAGCCGGGCCCGCGCGATCGAAGCGATCGAGGCGGGCAGGGTGTTGGTCGGCGGCGCGACCGCGACGACGCCCGCGCGTCAGGTGGCCGCGGAGGAGCCCGTCGCGGTGCTGCCCGCCGACGCCGAGTACGTGTCGCGCGGCGGGTACAAGCTCGCCGCCGCGCTCGACGCGTTCGCGCTCGACGTGCGTGATCGACGAGCGGTCGACGTGGGAGCCTCGACCGGTGGGTTCACCGATTGCATGCTGCAACGCGGCGCAGCACATGTCTACGCGGTCGACGTCGGCCGCGCGCAGCTCGCGTGGTCGCTGCGCCAGGACCCGCGCGTGACGGTCATGGAGCGCACCAACGTCCGCGACCTGGATGAGGGTGTCCTGCAACCGCCGCCCGACGTGTGTGTCGCCGATGTGTCGTTCATCTCGTTGCGAACGGTTGCACCGAACCTGTTGATGATCACCGCGCCGCGGGCCGATTTCGTCTTGCTCGTGAAGCCCCAGTACGAGGCGGGACGGGCGCGCCTCGGCCGGGGCGGCATCGTCCGTGACCCCGAGGTGCACGCCGCGGTCCTGCAGGAGGTCGTCGCGGCGCTCGACGACGCCGGTCTCGGCGTGCGTGCGGTGATCCCGTCGCCGTTGCGGGGCGCGGACGGGAACGTCGAGTTCCTCGCGCAAGCGCAACCCGGCGGGGCGGCGGTCGACGCGACGAGCCTGCTCGACGCGGTACGACAGGCCCACGAGGCGGCGGCGTGACGGAGAACGAGGGCGGGGAGGTGCGCGCGGTCGGGTTGGTGCCACATCGTGACCGGCCCCGAGCGCACGCGCTCGCGCAATGGTCGGTGGATTGGCTGGTCGCGCACGGTATCGAGGTGCGCATCCCGACCGCGGATGCCGTGGCGGGTCTGGACGCGTACGCGGTCGAACCCGACAAGTTCGCGGCCGGGCTCGATCTCGTCATCTCCTTCGGTGGCGACGGCACGATGCTGTACACGGTCCAGCTGGTGTATCCCTCGCCGGTCCCGATCATCGGTGTGAACGTCGGCCAGCTTGCGTACCTGAGCGAGATCGAGCCCGACGAGTTCGAAACCGCGCTTCCGCGCCTGGTGGCGAAGCAGTTCCAGGTGTCGGAACGCATGGTGCTGGAAGTCGAGGTCGAATCGAGCACCGGCGCGGCCGGGACGCGGTACGCGCTGAACGAGGCGGTGCTCGAAAAGCAGCGCACCGGTCACATGATCCGGCTCGACGTGTCGATCAACGGCACCCAATTCACGTCGTACGCGGCCGACGGGCTCATCATCGCGACGCCCACCGGCACGACGGCGTATTCGTTCTCGGCGCGCGGACCCATCGCGTCACCGGCGTTGCGCTGCACGGTGCTCACGCCGATCTCGCCCCACATGCTGTTCGATCGCTCGCTCGTGCTCGAGGAACACGAAGAGCTCGAGTTCCTCGTTTGCGACGGCCGGTCCGCCGAGCTGACGATCGACGGGCGTGAGCTCGGTCCACTGGCCGGCGGCGATCGAGTGCGGTGTCGCGCCGCGGCCGAGCCGCTGCGACTGGCAACCATCCACCCGCGCGACTTCCACCAGATCCTGAAGATGAAGTTCGCGCTGCCGGACCGGTAGGCGCCTCCCATGTTGACCGAGCTGCGCGTCGAGAACCTCGGCATCATCGCCGAGCTCCAGGTCGCGCTCACCGGCGGGCTCACGGCGATCACCGGCGAGACCGGTGCCGGCAAGACGCTGCTCATCGACGCGCTCGAGCTCCTCTGCGGCGGCCGCGCCGAACCGCAGATCGTGCGAGACGGCGAAGACGTTGCCCGCGTCGAAGGACGGTTCGTCGTCGAAGACGAGGAGCTCGTCCTCGCGCGTGTCGTACCGGTCGACGGCCGCTCACGCGGCTACATCAACGGCCGGCTCGCAACTGCATCCGAGCTCGCCGCGCTCGGGCGCGATCTCGTCGATCTGCACGGCCAGCATGCGCACCAGTCGTTGCTGGCGCCCGTCGAGCAGCGGGCCCTTCTCGACCGCTTCGCCGGTGAGGCGGCGCGCAATGCGCTCACGAAGCTGCGCGCGGCGCGGGCTCGGATGCGGGAGATCGTCGACGAGCTGGCACGCCTGGGTGGCGACGAGCGCTCGCGCGCGCGCGAGGTCGATCTCCTTCGTTACCAGCTTGGCGAGATCGACGCTGCCGCACTCGCGCGACGCCGACGAGGACGATCGCCTCGCCGAGGAGGAGGAGCTGCTCGCTGGTGCCGAGGCCCATCGCGACGCGCTGGCCGCCGCGTACGGCGCGCTCGAGGGATCGGCGGAGGATGCCGTCGGTGTCGCGGTCGCCGCGCTCGCGCCCCGTTCGCCGTTCGCCGGGTTGACCGATCGCCTGCGGGGACTCCAGGCGGAGATCGCGGAGGCCGCGCACGACGTGCGTACGACGGCCGAGGGGATCGTCGCCGATCCCGAGCGCCTCGCCGACGTGCAGTCGCGCCGCGCGCTGCTCCGCGAGATCACCCGAAAGTACGGGCCGAGCATCGCCGAGGTCGCAAGCTTCGCCGCCGAGGCGCGTGCGCGTCTCGACGAGCTCGAGCAACACGACGAGCGGGCGGCGGCGTTCGAGGCCGAGCGGCGAACGGTCGAAGCGCAGGCGGCGCGAGCCGCGACCGCGCTGACAAGGGCGCGCCGGGCTGCAGGCACTCCGCTCGGCGACGCCGTGACCGAGCGTCTCCGCACGCTCGCCATGCCGGCCGCCGCATTCACGGTCGTGCTCGCCGCGGCCGACTGCACCGACGACGGCGCCGACGATGTCGCGTTCTTCCTCGCGCCCAATCCCGGGGAGTCGCCCCGGCCTCTGGCGCGAGCCGCGTCCGGCGGCGAGCTTTCACGCGCGATGCTGGCGCTCCGTGTGGTCCTCTCGGAAGCTCCACCGACGCTTGTCTTCGACGAGGTGGACGCGGGGATCGGCGGGGAGGCGGGCAACGCGGTGGGGCGGGCCCTGGCCCAGCTCGGCGGTCACCATCAAGTGCTCTGTGTCACGCACCTCGCCCAGGTGGCGGCCTTCGCGGACACCCACCTCAGCGTGACCAAGGAAGCGTCGCACGGTCGTACCGTCGCCCGCGCCGACCTGTTGCTCGGTGACGCGCGTGTCAACGAGATCTCGCGCATGCTCGCCGGCGTCGAGCAGTCGGCGCACGCGCGCCGGCACGCCCGCGAGCTGTTGCAACACTCCGCGGGTGGCGCGCGCGGTGATCGGCTCGAAGCGCCGGCGGCGCTCGACGCGAGGATCAACGCCCGACGCAGTCGGCGTCGCACGCGTCGGCCGGCGCACAAAGGACTTGGCGCGCAGGATCCGGCGGGGCGAGATCGCGATCATCGACCACCGCGACATCGATCGGGTCGCCGCCGAGAGCCTGATTGCAGCGGGCGTCGCCGCGGTGGTGAACGCGAACGAGTCGATCTCGGGCCGCTACCCGAACGGGGGTCCGCAGCGTCTGGTGGCCGCGAACGTCCCGCTGCTCGACGCGGTCGGCGCGGAGGTGATGGACCTCGTGCGCGACGGCGAAGAGGTCGAGATCCGCGACGAAGCGCTGTGGCAGCGCGGCGAGAAGCTCGGGGCGGGGGAGCTGCTGACCGCCGACGAGGTCGGCCGTCGCATCGACGAAGCGAGGCTCAACGTCGGCACCGAGCTCCGCGCGTTCGCGCGCAACACCCTGGAGTACATCGACGAAGAAGCCGAGCAGACCTTCGAGCCCCTGCAGCTCCCGCCCCTGCGGACAAAGATGCGCGGCCGGCACGCGCTCGTTGTCGTGCGCGGTCTCGACTACAAGCACGACCTCAAGGCCTTGCGGGGATACATCCGTGAGTACCGGCCCGTCCTGATTGCGGTCGACGGCGGCGCCGATGCGCTCATCGACGGCGGCCGCACACCGGACGTCATCATTGGCGACTTCGATTCGCTGTCGCCGGTCGCGATGCACTGCGGCGCCGATCTCGTGCATCACGTGCATCCCGACGGTCGCGGTCCCGGCCGCGAGCACCTGGTTGCGGCCGACGTGCAGTTCCATTCGTTCATGACGGAGGGCACGAGCGAGGACGCGGCAATGCTGCTCGCGTACGAAGCCGGTGCCGAGCTGATCGTCGCAGTCGGCACACACGCGTCGATGGTCGAGTTCCTCGACAAGGGTCGACGCGGTATGGCGTCGACGTTCCTGACGAGACTGCGGTTGGGGCCGATCCTCGTTGATGCCAAGGGTGTGAGCAATCTGTATCGCGGGCGGATCCGTCACCGCGACATGTTGCTGCTCGTCGGGTCCGCCGTCGCGGCCATGGTCGCGATGGTTTCGGCGTCTCACTCCTTGCAGGTGTTCCTCGACGGCTTCCGGCTGATGTGGGACCGGGCGTGGGACAACGTCACGGGTTGGCTCTGACGCGCGCCGCCGGCTCGCGGCTCTTCACCTCTAGGCTCGGCGTCGGACGATGATCAACTTCCGCTTCCACCTCGTCTCGCTCATCGCGGTGTTCCTCGCTCTCGGGCTCGGCATCCTCGTCGGTTCGAGCGTCGTCGACCGCGCCATTGTCGACAACCTCGAGCGCGAGATCAACAACGTCAAGAGCGATTCGAAGCAGGCGAAGGCCGATCTCAAGGTGCGGGACGACAACCTGTCGAAGCTCGACGACTACGTGAAGAAGTCGGCGGCCTACGCAGTCGACGAGCGGCTGATCGACGTGCCGGTCGCGGTCGTGGCGGAGCGGGGGGTCGACGCGAGCATCACCAAAGCGACCCTGACGATGCTTCAGGAGGCCGGTGCCGACGTTCCCGGTGTGCTGTGGCTCACCGACAAGTGGCGACTCGACAATCCCGACGATCTTGCGAAGTTGCAGGACGCCGCGAACGTCTCGGGGAATAACGCCACCGCGCGCGCTGCCGCATTGCAACTGCTCGCGCGGCGGCTCGTGCAACCCCAGACGACCGCTCGCCGCAAGACGCCCGACGTCCTGGAGCCGTTGCGCCGGGCCGGGTTCCTGGAATTCACCGACGGCGACCGATCGGCACTGGCGAGATTCCCGCGGCGAGCAGCACGCGTGCTGATGGTCACCGGTACCAACAGCGACCTCAACGGCACCGATACCGTCGTACCGTTCGTGAGTGCCTTGGTCGCGGCCAACGCGCCGGCCGTCGTGGGCGAGGTATACGACGATCACGATGGTGCGTCGCCCGCCCCCGAGCGCGGCGCGTCGGTCGCGCCGATACGGGGCGACAGCACACTGCAACAGGACGTGTCGACCGTCGACGACCTGGAGCTCGCACAAGGACAGGTCAGTGCGGTAATCGCGCTCGAGCAGCTCGCGGGCGGCACCGTGGGCCACTACGGCTACGGCCAGAGAGCATCCGACGGGCCGCTGCCTCCGCACGCGTCATGACGCGACCCTCGGTCGCGCGGGCGGCGCTGGGGATGGCCGGCGCGACGGCCCTCTCCCGAGCGTTCGGGTTCGCGCGAGTGCTCGTCGTCGCGGCGGTGCTCGGCACGACGTTTCTGGGGAACACATTCCAGGCGTCGAACTCGGTCTCGAACGTGCTGTTCGAGCTCCTCGCGGCGGGTGCGCTCTCCGCCGTGCTGGTGCCGACGTTCGTCACGCTGCTCGAAGCCGGCGAGGACGCAGAAGCCGATCGGCTCGCGAGCGGCCTGCTCGGGCTCGCGCTCGTCGTCCTCGGGCCGGTCGTTTTCGTGGGCATGCTCGCGTCGCCGCTGCTGGCGCGGCTCCTGTCCACCGGCGCGCCCAACGCGGAAGTTGCCACGCAACAGCGTGATCTTGCGACGTTCCTCCTCCTCTTCTTCATCCCGCAGGTGCTGCTCTACGCGTTCGGCGCAGTCGCCACTGCACTGCTGTATGCCCGCCGGCGCTTCGCGGTGACCGCGGCCGCGCCGATCGGCAACACCGTGGTCATGATCGGTTGCCTCGTGGTGTTCCGTATCGCCGCCGGAGAGGCACGGGGCTTCGATCTCTCGACCGGCGAGAAGCTGCTGCTTGCGGCCGCGGGAACCGGGGGAGTGATCGCGTTCGTCGGCGTGCTCGTCCGGGCCGCGCGCAACGCGGGCTTCTCGCTGCGTCCCCGCCGGTTGCCGGGCGACCCGGCGTTGCGGGGCCTGTCGCGCCACGCCGCATGGGGGGTCTTGCTCCACGCGAACGCCGGCCTTCTGCTCGGCGCTGCGATCGTTGCGGGTAACGGTGTCGCGGGAGGTGTGGTCGCGTACCAGGTCGCGTTCGTGTTCTTTCTCGCGCCGTACGCCGTCTTCGCGCAGCCGATCCACACCGCGATCCTGCCCGAGCTCGCGAACGAGGCCGCCCAGGGCGACGTCGATGCGTTCGCGCGGTCGGTCGAATGGGCGATCGATCGCATGGCGGTGCTCGTCGTGCCGGTCGCCGCGGCGCTCGTGGCCCTCGCGCTCCCGATCATGCGCGTGGTCGCGTTCGGCCAGGCCGCGCAGACCGGACCACCGCTGCTCGCGGCCGGTCTCGCATCGCTGGCGGTCGGTCTGTTGCCGTACGCGACGCTGCTCCTCTTCGCGGGGGCGTTCTACGCGCTCGGTGACAGCCGCACGCCCGCGATCGTCGCGACGACGTCGGCGGTCGTCGGCGTGGCAACGATGGCGATCCTCGCGCCGATGACACATGGCACGGCTCGCGTCGCGGCACTCGGCGCCGGCCACACCGTCGCGTACCTTGTCGGAGCCCTGATACTCGGCGCGGTCTTGGTACGGCGCCTCGAACGGCCGCTCGTGCCGCGTCTGGCGGGTGTCGCGTGCGTGTGCGCGGTCCCGATCGCGATCGCGGCGTGGCTCGTGATGCACCACATCGATCCGACGGGCCGGATCGCGACCGCGGCGTTGCTCGTCGTGCTCGTCGTGCTTGGTGCCGGGGCGTACGCGCTGGCAATCCGGCGCTGGCGGCCCTCGGTGGGTCCGCTGGTGGGAGCGTGAGCCGCCGTGCCGGGCGCATCGCGTTGTTCGCCGCGCTCGGCGGTGCAATCGTCTGGTGCGCGCAGCCGGCGTCTGCCGCGAACGGTCGCGCGTCGGTCCGTCGGGTGCTCGTCGTGTCGCTCCCGGGCATCGAGTGGGCCGACGTCCAGGACGCGCAGGTCCCCAACCTGCGGGCGCTGTTTGCACAGAGCGGGCTGGCCGACATGAACCTCCGGGGCGCGAACGACGACCCGAGCCTCGTCGACGGCTACGTCACGATGGGGACGGGCGCGCGCGCCGAGGCGCGTCCGCCGACGGGTGACTGCACAGCGCAAGCCCGGGACGAGTGGTCGTGCGCGACCCAGCGGCGGATCGCGGCGCACAACGACACGCTGTTGTTCGACGCAGAGGTCGGTTTGCTCGGCGACACGCTCGAGCGCGCGGGTGTCGGGCGCGTCGTGACGAAGGCTACGAGCACCACCAGTGACGCCGCGCTCGCGCTCGCCGACCACCACGGCGACATACGCGGCAATGGACACGATCGCGTCGTGGAAGTGCTCGAGGCGAGCAGCCTCGTGAGTGCCGGGACCCCGGCGCAGCGTCGCGCCGCTCTGGCCACATTCGACGCGACGGTGGGAGCGGTGATCGCACGCACGGATCCGACGCGCGACGCCGTGCTCGTCGTCGCGCCGGGGCCGCCGGCCGGGCCCTGGACCACGACGGTCGCGTCGCTCCGTGCGCCCGGTCTGCGCCCCGGCTTCTTGCGTTCGGCCTATACGCGCCACGCGGGCGTTGTCGCGCTGGTCGACGTTGCGCCGACGATTCTCGATCTGCTCGACATCGAGGCACCGAGCCGGATGGAAGGGCGTCCGTTCGAGTTCGGGAGGGCAGACGGCGATCTCGATCATCGGATCGACTGGCTGGTCGACACCAACGATCGGGCCCAATTCCGCGATCGCGCGATCACTCAGGCCGGCGGTGTGTTCGCCGCGTGTCAGTTCACGCTCGCAGGCGCGGCGCTGATCTGGCTCACGAGCGCGCGCCGGCACGCGTGCGCGGTGTCGCGGCGTTCGAGCTCGCGGCGTTGACGCTGTTGTTCGTCTTTCCCGCGACGTACCTCGCCGCGCTGCTGCCGTTCGCATACTCGGGCCTGCCCGGGTACTGGCTGTTCGTCGTCGCCGCGAGCGTAGGGAGCGCGGCCCTCGTGTATGCGACGACCGACCGCCGCGGTACCACGCCCGTGCTCGTCGCCCTGGGCGCCGTCGTCGGTCTGGTCGTCGTCGATGTGCTCACCGGCGCGCACCTGCAGTTCAACGGCACGTTCGGCTACTCGCCGACCATCGGCGGCCGGTATGCGGGGCTCGGCAATCTGGGATTCGCGCAGCTCGCCGCGGGAGCGGTGCTGCTCGCGTGCCTCCTCGCGGCGCGCATCGGCGGCCGCCGCGGTGCCCGGTGGGCGGCGGGGCTGCTGGCGATCGCGATCCTGGTCGACGGCCTCCCGTTCTTCGGCGCGGACGTCGGCGGTGTGCTCTCCATGGTGCCGGCATTCGGCGTCACGACCGCGATGCTCTTCGGATGGCGCTTTCGTTGGCGGCTGGTCGCCGCGTTCGGCGCCGCCGCGGTCGTGCTCCTGGGCATCTTCGTGGCCGTCGACCTGTCGCGGCCTGCGGACGAGCGGTCGCATCTGGGTCGGTTGCTCGGCGGCAACGGCGGGGACCTGTCGGTGATCCTGCGCCGGAAGTTCGACGCCAACCTCGATGTCGTGACCGCAACACCGTTCGCGCTCTTACTGCCGCTCGTATACATCGCGGTCGCGTACTACGTGTGGCGGTCGCCCGGGCCGCTCGGCGTCGTACGGGCTCGCATCCCGACGATGACGGCTGCGCTCACGGGGCTCGGCATCGTCGCAGTGCTCGGCACGGCACTCAACGACTCGGGGATCGCGATCACCGGCGTGATGTTCGGCGTCGTCGTGCCGGTGCTCGTGATCCTGGCCGCACGCTTCGGTCTGGAGCCGTCGACTCCTCCCACGCGACGCGGAGCTCGTGGAGGCATGACGAACCGGGCACAGACCGCAGGCGGGGAGGCCGGAACGGCATGAAAGTCCTACTCGCGTTCGTCGTCGGGGTGCTCGCGGTCCGCTTCGTCGTGCTCGCCGCCCGCGACGTGCTCTCGGTGCCGGTGTTGCAGCGTCGCAACTATCGCGATCGGATCGTACCGACCGCGGCCGGCATCTTCGCGGTGCTCGCGGTGCTCGGCGTCGAGGCCGGACGATCCGTGCTCGGCGCGTTCGGGCTCGGCGACGAACCCGGTCTCGACCTCGCCCGGCCGCTCGTGCTGTTCGCTTGCGTCGGCTTCGCGTTCCTCGGCCTCATCGACGACGTGCTCGGGACCGAAGAAGACCGGGGGTTTCGCGGACACGTCCGCGCGTTGGCGCATGGCCGGCTCACCACCGGCGTCGTGCAAGATCGTCGGCGGTGCTGCCATCGCGCTCGTGCTGGTCGGGACCGCGGGCGACCTCGTGTCCGGCAAGCGCCTGCTGGCCGACGCGGTGCTGGTCGCGCTGGCCGCGAACCTCGTGAACCTGTTCGATCGGGCGCCGGGCCGTGCCATCAAGGTCGCGCTCGTGCGCGTGGATCCCGATCGCGGTGGTCGCGCGCAGCGACGCGGTGGGGATCGCGATCGCGCCGGTGATCGGCGCGTTCGCCGGAATGTTGGGAGACGACGTCCGGGAGCGTGTGATGCTCGGCGACACCGGCGCGTACGCGCTCGGCGGGGTGCTCGGTCTCGCGGTGGTGCTCGACGTCGGTCGCGGCCCGCGCAACGGGGTGCTCATCGGCTTGATCGTGCTCACGGTCGCGGCCGAGCTCGTCTCGTTCAGTCGCGTGATCGACCGGGTCCCGCCTCTTCGCGCGTTCGACCGGCTCGGGCGCCGGGACCATCTGGAGCAGTGAGCGGCCGCGACAACGGTCAGCGACAGTTGGTGGCGTCGTCGGCCTTGAGCCACAGCTCGTGACCGGGCGCGTACTCGCGTGCGAGCTCGTATCCGGCACCGCGGATCCCGTCCCGCACACCGGGCAGGAGGGAACCGAACCGGAACGTCCAGATCACCACGGCACAGGAACCGCGCTCGCGCGCGGCGTCGATGACGTCGGTTGTGGTCAGGATGCCCTGGTCGATTCGCATCTTCGAGATGTCGTTCATCAAGCGCGGTGTCGACAGCCCGGCGCGCCAGACGTACGCGGGATCGTCGGCGACGACCTTCGCGGTCCGCGGCAGGCGTTGCAGATCGGCGACGAGCGCGGCGTCGATCCCGGTGTAGTGCCGGAACCACAGCATGTCGTTCGTGTTCACGATCGCCCACGGCACGAGTGCGACGAGCCCGATTGCGAGCCAACGAAGCGGCGGCGGTCGAATCGCGAACAGCAACGTGAGCGGGATGACGATCGTGGCGATGTGGTTCGCGAACATCGCCTGCTCGAACACGAGGACCACTGCAACCGTGCCGGCCCAGATCGCGAGGACGATCGCGTCGCGTCGTCTCGTCTCGAGGACGCGTGTCACGCCGATGATTGCAGCGACGATTCCAAGCACCACCGCCGCGACGAGAATCCCGTCGCGCAGCGCGAGCAACGACGTGAGCTTCCGAAACTGGAACAGCTTGCCGTACGACGGTCCCTTGCCGGTGTGGTACGTGATCGATTGCCGCCAGACGCGGCCGAGACCCCACGGCACCGCCGACGCGAACCACACCGCGACCGCGACGCCCACTGTCACGGCGATGTGATCGAACCGCCGGCGCTGGCCCATCCACCAGCCGATCGGGATCACCGCCGCGCCCACCAGAGGCTTCACTGCCAGTGCGGCCCCGAGGAACAGACCCACGAGCAGCGCCCGGGCGAGCCGGGGATCGTCGCGATACACGATCGCCGCCCACAGCGCGCACACGATGAGCCCCGCGGCCGGCCCGTCACCCGTGACCTGACCGGTCGTCCAGATCATCGTGCCGGTCGTCGCGACGATCAGGCCGGCCACGGTCGCGACCGGGTCGCTCGCGCCGAGGCGCCGGGCGATCGCCCACACGCCGATCGCCGCGACCACGCCGGCCAGCACCGGCGTGACCCGCGGCGCGTCGAGGGTACGGAAGCCCAGCAGGTCGCCCACATACAGCAGCGGGTAGTGCAGCGGGCCCTGTGACGAGAACACCCCACGGTAGGGCGCCAGCCCGTGGCGCATGTCCACCACGGACACCCCGTACTGCCCGTCGTCGAACACGAGCGACGGCGCCGAGACGAACGCCGGCACGCGCACGACGACCGCGACCAGGGCGAGCAGGGCCGGCGTCGACCACCGGGCGCGCGCGCGAACGGGTACGCGCCGGGCGTCCGCCAACATGGCCCGAACGCTATGCGCCGGATCACCGAAGGTGTCGTAGGCCGGTGCTACCGTCGCCAGCGGTGCGGTCGGGGCGATCCGAAGGGACATGACATCTTGGCCAAGCACGTCTTCGTGACCGGTGGGGTGGCATCGAGCCTCGGCAAGGGGCTCACGGCGTCGTCGCTGGGCCGGCTCCTCAAGAGCCGTGGCCTGCGCGTGACGATGCAGAAGCTCGACCCCTACATCAACGTCGACCCGGGGACGATGAACCCCTTCCAGCACGGCGAGGTGTTCGTCACCGACGACAAGGGTGAGACCGACCTCGACCTCGGGCACTACGAACGTTTCGTCGACGTGCCGCTGACGCGTCGCTCGAACGCGACGACCGGCTCGATCTATCAGGCCGTGCTCGCCAAGGAGCGGCGCGGCGCGTATCTCGGCGAGACCGTGCAGGTGATCCCGCACATCACCAACGAGATCAAGGAGCGCATCACCGCGCTCGCGACCGACGACGTCGACGTCGTGATCACCGAGGTCGGCGGCACCGTCGGCGACATCGAGATCCTGCCGTTCCTCGAGGCGATCCGGCAGTTCCGCAAGGACGTCGGGCGCGACAACGTGTTCTACGTGCACGTCACGTTGGTGCCGTTCATCGGCCCGTCGGGCGAGCAGAAGACCAAGCCGACCCAACACTCGGTCACCGAGCTGCGGAGCCGTGGCATCCAGCCCGACGCGATCGTCTGCCGGAGCGACCGGCCGATCCCGAAGCGCTTGAAGGAGAAGATCTCCGCATTGTGCGACGTGCCCGAGGCCGGGATCGTCACCGCGGTCGACGCCGAGCACCTCTATGAGATCCCGCTCGTGCTCCACGAAGAGGGCCTCGACGACTACGTCTGCGACATGCTGCACCTCGCCGGCCACGTTGCCGACCTGTCGGAGTGGCAGGGTCTCGTCGACCGGATCCGGTCCGCCGACCAGGAAGTGCGGATCGGCCTCGTCGGCAAGTACATCAATCTGCCCGACGCGTACCTGTCGGTGGTCGAGGCCCTGAAGCACGGCGGCTACGCGTGCGGCGCCAAGGTCGTGATCGACTGGATCTCGGCCGACGACACCGAGGGCCTGCTCGCCGAGGGGCGGTTGCACGACCTCGACGGCATCGTCGTCCCCGGGGGCTTCGGCGTGCGCGGCATCGAGGGCAAGATCGCGGCCGCGGCCTACGCCCGCGAGCACCACGTGCCATATCTCGGGCTGTGCCTCGGCCTGCACTGCGCGGTGATCGAGTTCGCGCGCGACGCGTGCGGCCTCGCGGGTGCCAACAGCTCCGAGTTCGATCCGCTGTCGCCGCATCCCGTCATCGACCTCATGGACGAGCAGAAGGCCGTCGTCGACATGGGCGGCACCATGCGGCTCGGTGCCTATCCGGCGCGGCTGGCACCGGGATCGATCACTCGGGAGGCCTACGGCGAGGAAGTCGTCTACGAGCGCCACCGGCATCGGTACGAGGTGAACAACCGCTACCGGCAGGTGTTCGAGGAGCACGGCCTGGTGCTGTCGGGCGCGTCACCGGACGGGTTGCTCGTCGAGTTCATCGAGCTGCCGGTGACAACGCATCCGTTCTTCGTCGCCACGCAGGCCCACCCCGAGTTCAAGAGTCGGCCGAACCGTCCGCATCCCCTGTTTGCCGCGTTCGTGCGCGCCGCACTCGAACGGGCGGAGGGACGCCTGCCCCGACTGCCGATCACCGAGGCCGCGCCCACGCTCGGCACGTGATCCCGGCCGTGGTCACGGTTGCCGACCCATGCGTCGGTTCTTGTGACCACGGGACGAGCGATGCCTGACGACGAGCTCGCCCGCCTGCTCGCGGAGCACGACGACTGGCTGACCGTCGAACGCGGGCTCGCCGCGAACTCGCTCGCCGCGTACCGGCGCGACCTCCGGCGCTACGCCGCCTTCCTTCGTGCGCGCGGTGAGCACGACCCGGCGCGCATCGGTGACGACACCGTCCACGCATACGTTCGGCACCTCGAGTCGCTCGTGGACGAAGACGGCCGGCGGGTGCTCGCGCCCGCGTCGGTTGCACGCGGTGTCGTCGCCGTCCGCTCGTTCCACCGCTTCTGCCACGCGAAGGCCTCGTCGACGGCGATCCGAGCGAGGATGTCGGTGCGCCCCGCGTTCCCCAGGGCATCCCCAAGGCGCTCGACGAAGCCGATGTGGAGCAGCTGCTCACCGCGGTCACCGGCAACGAACCGCTCGCGCAGCGCGACCGCGCGCTCCTGGAGCTGCTGTACGGCACCGGCATCCGCATCAGCGAAGCGGTCGGCCTCGACCTCTCCGAGGTGGACCTCGAAGATGCGATGGTGCGCGTCGTCGGCAAGGGGAACAAGGAGCGCGTCGTTCCTCTCGGTCGCGAAGCGCAGCGCGCGTTGGTTGCGTATCTCGGCGACGGACGGCTCGCACTGCGCCGCTCACGCGCGAGCCGACCCCGCGACGCGGATGCCGTCATCCTCAACGCGCGCGGCGGGCGGATCTCGCGTCAAGCGTGCTGGCAGATCGTGCGCCGCGCGGGCGAGCGGGTTGCTCTCGGTGAGCGACTGTCTCCGCACGTACTGCGGCACTCCTGTGCGACCCACATGCTCGACCACGGTGCGGACCTACGCGTCGTGCAGGAGCTGCTGGGCCACGCGAGCATCTCGACGACGCAGGTGTACACAAAGGTCACGCCATCGCGTTTGCGGGCGGTCTACGAGGCGGCCCATCCGAGGGCCCGGATCACGCGCTGACCACGGAAAAGCCGCGTTGGTCCGCCGGACGCTCGGGCGGCAGCGGGCACCTCAAGGGGTAACATTCGACGCATGGCCGAGACGACCTCTGCGACGCGGCGCGCCCAACTCCAGGCAGAACACGACCGTCTGACCGGACAGTTGGCCGACCTGGGCGTCGACCGAGCGGACTTCGACGAAGGGTTCGCGGACTCCGGTCAGGTCACCGCCGAACGGGGCGAGGTCCAGGCACTCGCGGGCACCCTGCGAGAGACCCTCCAGGACATCGACGCCGCGCTCGGCAAGATCGATCAGGGCACGTACGGGCTGTGCGAGTCGTGCGGTCGCCCGATCGCCGAGGCCCGGCTCGAGGCGATGCCGGCCGCGCGGCTGTGCATCGCCTGCGCGTCCAAGCGCCGCTGACGCGTCGTGCATCTCGACCGCATCACGGTCGGCTACTTCGTCGCGCTCGTCATCGCGGTGATCCTGCACGAGGTCAGCCACGGCGTCGTGGCACTGTGGTTCGGTGACGACACGGCCAAGCGGGCCGGGCGCCTGACACTGAACCCCGTGCCGCACATCGATCCGTTCGGATCGATCATCCTTCCGGCACTGGGTGCGTTGTCGGGTATCCCGGTGATCGGATGGGCCAAACCGGTGCCGGTGAATCCCGCGCGCCTTCGCAACAGCCGGCGCGACATGCTGTTCGTCTCGCTCGCCGGCCCGGCTACGAACTTCCTGCTGGCTTTCGGCGCCGCGATCTTTGCGCGGTCGCAGTTCCAGGGAAGCGACCAATCGACGATCTTCATCCGTCAGTTGCCGTTGATCGTGCTCTTCCCGCTGTTGTTCGCGATCGTGAATCTGCTCCTCGGCGTGTTCAACTTCCTACCGATCCCACCGCTCGACGGCGCCGCGATCGTCGAGCGGGTGCTCCCGAGCCGATGGTTGCCGAGGTGGTACCAGCTCCGCCCGTACGGAATCCTCGTGCTGTTCCTCCTCGTGTTCCTGACGAGCTTCCCGAGCAAGGTGTTCGATCCGTTCGTCGCGCGCCTCGATCGTTTCGTCCTGGGATGAGACGGGCCGGGCACCTCGCCGCGCGGTTCCTGACGTCGTTGCGGCCGCGGGCGGTCGGGGATGCCGACCGGGCGTGGGCGCGACGGGTGCTCACGCCGCCGGAGCTCGGCGTGTGGGAGACGTTCGGGCGCGCCGATCTCGCGGAATCCGTCGCGGTGGCACGCCGTACGGCACGAGCGCTCGGCTCCGACGCCGACCCGCGGTGGCTCGCGGCCGCGTTGCTGCACGACGCCGGCAAGAACGACGCCGGGCTCGGCACGTTTGGCCGGGTGGGCGCGACCGTCGTCGCCGGTGCCGCCGGCCACGGGCGCGCGCGCCGGTGGCCGAATCGCATCGGGCGCTACGTCGCCCACGACGATGCCGGTGCTCGAATGCTCGCGGCCGTGGGTGCGCGACCCGAGGTTGCGGCGTGGGCCGGCGCGCATCATCGCCCGGAGCGGTGGCCGGCCACCGGGATCCCGGCCGACATCTGCGAGATCCTCTCGGTCGCCGACGGCGATCGGTGAACTTCGTCACGTCCGGCGCCGATACAGCTTCGTGGGACAGGGGTCTCGTCAGGGTTCTGACAACTACTTCGTGCGGCTGGACGCGGGGCCGCCTCCGGCCGCGACGCCTCCGGCGCCGCCCGTCGCAGGCCGCCGCCACGTCGAACGGCCGCCGTTCGAGCCGGCGCCGAGCCGGCGGCAACGTGGGCGCCGCCGCGCGTCGGGACGGTCGATGCTGCTCTGGCTGTTCGCGATCGCACTGGTCACATGGTTCGCATGGGCGACCCAGCAGCCGGGCGGCGTCTCCGGCACCGTGAACGGCTTCATCGAGCACGTGCGCGGCGGCGTGGAAGGCGCGAGCGCGGGCCGGGATCTCCGGCGCGCGGCGACGTTCTTCAACGATCAGTACGCGCAGACCGGGAGCTACCCCCAGCTCAACGAGGAAAAGATGACGGCGGCGGGGATCGGTATCGACATCGACGTCGCAAGCTGCGGCGGCCAGGCGGTCGTGCTCCAGACGCTCACCGTCAGCCGGCTCCTGCTCGCCGGACAAGACCTCGGAGAGGTCTCGGGCCGCCGCCCGTGCCCCACCAACCTCCGGGATCCAAGCCCCTGGAAGGCCCGGTAGCCCGCGTCGATCGATCAGGACGAGGGCCGGGCGAGAAGCCCGGCGGCGCGGGTTGCGCGCTGCAACACCTTCTCTGCGATCTCGTCGGCGCGGTCGGCGCCGCGCGCGAGCCGGCCGTCGACCTCGGCGGGATCGGCCGCGAGCTGCGCGAAGCGATCCTGCACCGGTCGGAGGTACTCGACGACCGCGTCGGCAACCGCGCCCTTGAACGCGCCGTATTGCTTTCCCTCGAACGCGCGCTCGACATCGGCGATCGATGTGTCGGTCACCGCGCCGTAGATCTCGATGAGGTTGGAGACACCGGGCTTCTCCGCGCGGTCGTGCCTGACATCGCTCCCGGAATCGGTGACCGCCGACTTGATCTTCTTCGCGATGATCTTCGGGTCGTCGAGCACCATCACGCAACCCATCGGTGAGTCTTCCGACTTCGACATCTTCTTGGTGGGGTTCTGAAGGTCCATGATCCGGGCGCCGACGGCGGGGTACGTCGCCGCGGCATCACGAACGTGTCACCGAAGGCGGTGTTGAACCGCACCGCAATGTCGCGCGTCAGCTCGACGTGCTGGCGCTGGTCGTCGCCGACCGGCACGTCCTCGGTGTCGTACAAGAGGATGTCCGCGGCCATCAGGACCGGATAGTCGAACAACCCGACGCTGACCGACTCCTGGCCACCCTTGCCTTTCGCCGATTTCTCCTTGAACTGCGTCATGCGACGGAGCTCGCCGAAGGTCGCGATGCCGTTGAGGATCCACGTGAGCTCGACGTGCGCGCGCACGTGACTCTGCACGAACAGCAGCGAGCGGCGCTCCTCGAGCCCGGCGGCCATCAGCATCGTGGCGACGTGGCGCGTCAACCGCCCGAGCTCGGCCGGATCCCACGGCGTGGTGAGCGCGTGCAGGTCGACCACGCAGAAGATCGCCTCGTGGGCCTCGGCGGCAGGGGAGCCGGCGACGGGCTGGCCCTCGACCCACCGGGCGATCGCGCCCAGGTAGTTCCCCAGCTGGAGCTCCCCGGTGGGCTTGATCCCAGAAAAGACCCTCGGCATGGAAGCGCACGATACCGGCCACACCCGTCGTGGCCTGGCCATTTGCCGTGTACCACATCACTGTGATTCTCGCCGGGTAACCTGGCGGGCGCGGACGCAGCGGAGGTGTGCCGAAGGGTGCGCCGTAGCGAGGGAGCACCTTTATCGTGCCGTACGAGGTCTCGACGCCGGTCTTCGAAGGCCCGTTCGACCTTCTCTTGCACCTCATCCTCAAAGAAGAGGTGGACCTCTGGGAGATCTCGCTCGTCCCGATCGTCGACGCGTTCTGCGCCGAGGTCGCGTGGATGGACCACATCGACCTCGAGGTCACCACCGAGTTCCTGCTGATCGCCGCAACCCTCGTCGACCTCAAGGCGCGGCGGCTGCTGCCCGGGCGTGACGACATCGACCTCGACGAGGAGCTCATGCGCTTCGAGGAGCGCGATTTCCTGCTCGCTCGTCTGCTCGAATGCAAGACGTTCCAGGACGCGGCGAAGGTCCTGCACGAGCGACTGGTGGAAGCGCGACGCACCGTCGCCCGCACGGCCGGCCCGGAAGAGCCGTTCCGCTCGCTCGCACCCGATCCGCTCGAGCGCGTGCCACTCGACAAGCTGCTCGAAGCCGCGCGTCGTGGCCTCCTGCCGAAGCCGGTCGAGGAAGTGCAGACCGATCACGTCGCGCCGATCCGCGCCAGCGTGCGCGACGCGATCGAAACCGTCCTCGCGCTGCTGCCCGACCACGGCGCGATCCGCTTCCGCGAGTTGACGTTCGGCGTCGACCACAAGCTGGAGATGATCGTCCGGTTCCTTGCGGTGCTCGAGCTGTTCAAGCAGGGCATCGTCGATCTCGAACAGGTTGAACGTTTCGGCGAGCTCGTCGTGCGCCCGCTCGCACCGGGAGAGCGCGTCGCGCTCGACCTCTCGTCGCTCGAGGAGTGGGGTGACGACGAGCGCTCGGCGCCGGCCGCGACACGCATCGAGGAGCACGAGCCCGCATGAGCCGAACGGGCGGGACGCCATGAGTGATCCGGAGATGCGGCGCGCGGTCGAAGCGATCGTGCTCGCCGCGACCGAACCGGTGCATCCAACGGTCATGGCGCAGCTGCTCGAGCTGCCGGTCGACGAGATCGACGATCTGTGTGCCGAGCTCGCGGCCGAGTACGAGGCGGGGGGCCGCGGCTTCCAGATGGCACGCATCGCCGGCGGGTACCGCTTCCAGACGCATCCCGACGCGTTCGCATACGTCGAACGCTTCGTGCTCGACGGCCAGACTGCGCGCTTGTCGGGACCGGCGCTCGAGACCCTCGCGATCGTCGCCTACAAGCAGCCGGTCTCGCGTGTGCAGCTCTCGTCGATCCGCGGGGTGAACGTCGACGCGACGCTGAAGACCCTCGTTGCGCGCGGCTACGTCGAGGAGCTCGGCCACGACAACTCGCCCGGGAATCCCGTGCTGTTCGGCACGACCCGACTCTTTCTCGAGCGGCTCGGCCTCGACTCGCTCGACGAGCTCCCGGCACTCGCCGATTTCGTGCCCGATTCGTCGATCGTCGAAGCGCTCGAGCGCGGGTTGCGGCTGCCGACCGAGGCCGACGCGACGCCGGACGACGACGAGACCGATGACGCGGACGGGTCGAGGGATTCGGTGGAGCCGGTGGGGCCGGAGACCGCGGGCAGGATCGACCTCGCCGAAGAGGCTTGACCGAGGGCGAGCGCCTGCAGAAGGTGCTTGCGCGCGGGCGTGGGTTCGCGACGGGTGTCCGAGGAGTTGATCGCCGCCGGGCGCGTCACCGTGAATCGTGAAGTCGCAGTGTTGGGGCGGCGGGTCGACCCCGCGCACGATCATGTCGCGCTCGACGGTGTCCCGGTGGTCGTCGACAGCACGCTGGTGCACTGGCTGCTGAACAAGCCTGCGGGCTACGTCACGACCGCGAGCGATCCGCAGGGCCGCGCCACGGTGTTCGAGCTGGTGCCGGCGGAGCCACGCGTGTTCTCGGTCGGACGGCTCGACCTCGACACCGAAGGGCTGTTGGTGATGACGAACGACGGCGAGCTCGCCCAGCTGCTCACCCACCCGAGTCACGGTGTCGAGAAGGAATACTTCGCCGAAGTCGACGGAACGCCCGCGGCGGGCGCTTTGCGCGCGTTGCGCGAGGGGGTCGACCTGGATGACGGCCCGACGCAGCCGGCGCGTGTCCGCCTGGTGCAGCACTCCGAGCGCGGCACGACCGCGTTGGAGATCGTCGTCAAGGAGGGCCGCAA
This sequence comes from uncultured Actinomycetes bacterium, assembly GCA_963781425.1. GTDB lineage: Bacteria > Actinomycetota > Acidimicrobiia > IMCC26256 > PALSA-610 > DASQHW01. The sequence continues at coordinate 149,375 of CAWAGX010000014.1, forward strand.
ACGCATGGTGCGCCGCATGTGCTCGGAAGTCGGGCATCCTGTGCGGCGGCTCGTTCGCACGCGCATCGGCCCGGTCCGCGACGCGAAGCTCGCTCCCGGCGCATGGCGCGCGCTGCGGGCGGACGAGGTGCGAGCCCTGTACGCAGCTGCACTCGACCGGCCCGCTCGCGCCGCCGAGTAACGTGAGAGCCCGTGAGATTGCTGGCCTTGCGGGGCGCAACGACCTGCGACGACGATTCGAAGGAAGACATCGATCGCAAGACGCAGGCCCTCGTCAACGAGATGCTCGAGCGCAACGCGGTGCTGCACGACGACCTCGTGAGCATCATCTTCACCGCGACCGACGACCTCACCGCCGAGTTCCCCGCCACCGCAGCGCGTGCGCTCGGGCTCGGCGACGTGCCGCTCTTGTGCGCCCGTGAGCTCAACATCGGCCACGGCATGAGGCGGACCATCCGCGTGCTCATGCACTTCTACGGCGAGCAGACGCGCAAGGAGCTGCACCACGTGTACCTCGAAGGCGCGCGCTCGCTGCGCGACGACCTGCCCGAGTAGCGCCTGATGCGGGTCGCCGTCATCGGGACGGGCCTCGTCGGTGGCTCGATCGGGCTCGCGCTCGCCGGGCTCGACCACGAGGTGGTCGGCTACGACCGCGACGCGGATCGGCTCGCGCGGTGCGAAGGCGTTGGGTGCGGTCGACGAGGTCGCCGCGAGCGTCGAGGACGCAACGCGGGGCGCCGACGTCGTGTTCGTCGCGGTGCCGGTCGGCGCGATCGTCGAGGTGGTGATCGGTGCCCTCGATGCCGGCGCGGGCCTCGTGACCGACGTCGGCTCCGTGAAGGGGCCGGTGGTCGCGGCCGTCGAGCACGACCGGCCGGATGCCGCGGCCCGTTTCCTCGGCGGCCACCCGATGGCCGGCTCGGAGCAGGACGGCATCGACGCGGCACGCCGTGACCTGTTCGTCGGCGCGACATGGGTGCTCACGCCGACGAGCGCGACCGATGACGACGCGCGATACCCGTCTGCGAGGCCTGCTGCGGTCGTTCGATGCCGAGGTCGTCACCGTGACGCCCCAATACCACGATCTGATGGTCGCGTTCGTGAGCCACGTGCCCCAGCTCGCGTCGTCGACGTTGATGGACGTCGCCACCGCCCATGAAGAAGAGCACCGCGCGCTCCTGCGGCTGGCGGCCGGCGGGTTCCGCGACATGACGCGCATCGCGGCGAGCCAACCCGCGATATGGCTCGACATCATGACGTCGAATCGGGACGCGATCCTCACCGCGCTCGACGCGTACCTGGACGCGCTCAACGCGGCGCGGAAGTTCGTCGCCGACGGCGATTCGGGCGCGCTCGACGCGCTGTTGGCTCGCGCCAGCGCGGCACGCCGGAACCTTCCGGTCGGTGCCGCGGTCGCGGGTGACCTCGTGGAGCTGCGTATCCCGGTGCCCGACCGGCCCGGCGTGATGGGAGAGGTATTGACGCTGGCCGGCCGCCTCGGCGTGAACGTGGCCGACGTCGAGGTCGCGCACTCGCTCGAAGGTGGCGCCGGCGTGTTGGTGGTCGTCGTCGCGGCGGACGAGGCCGACGGGTACGAGGCAGGTCTGCGCGACCTCGGATACCGCACCGCGCGCACGGAGTTGTCGTGACGCCGCCGACCGAGATCGCTCTGGGCGGTGTCCGCCCGCTGCGCGGCCGGCTGCGGCTGCCGGGCGACAAGTCGATCTCGCACCGCGCGTTGATGTTCGCGGCGCTCGCTGACGGACGCAGCACGATCAGTCACCTCGCGACCGGCGCCGACGTGCACGCCACGCGGTCGGCGCTGGAACAGCTCGGCGTGCACCTGCGGACGCCCGGTGGCGCGGTCGTCGTGGACAGCGTCGGCGTCGACGCGTGCGACCGAGCCGGCCGACGTGCTCGACTGCGCGAACAGCGGCACCACGATGCGCATCCTGGCGGGTCCGCTCGTGGGCCGGCCCTTCCTGTCGGTACTGACCGGCGACGCGTCGTTGCGTCAACGGCCAATGGCGCGCGTCGTGCACCCGCTGCGTGCGATGGGTGCGGAGATCGACGGCCGCAATGACGGCTCGCTGGCGCCGCTCGTGATCCGGGGGAGACCCCTGCACGGCATGCGGCACGAGCTGGCGATTGCGAGCGCCCAGGTGAAGTCCGCGCTCTTGCTGGCCGGCATGCAGGCCGACGGCACGACCGAGGTCTTGTCCCCTTCGCTGAGTCGTGACCACACCGAGCGAATGCTCGCGGCGCTGGGCGTCCCGCTGGAATGTGACCAGCTCGTCGCGCGCGTGCGCGCGGGCGCGCCGCAGCCGTTCGAGCTCGATGTGCCGGGCGACCCGTCGTCGGCGGCGTTCTTCGCGGTGGCGGCCGCGATCACACCCGGTTCGGATCTCGTGCTGGAGGAGATGTCGGCCAATCCCGACACGCGTCGGTTTCGTCGAGGTGCTGCGGCGCATGGGCGCGGAGGTCGAGCTGCAGGTCACCGGCGAGGCGGTGGGGGAGCCGGTGGGTGAACTGCACGTGCGGGCGTCGGCCCTCACCGGCATCACGATCGAAGGCGCCGAGGTGCCGAACGTGATCGACGAGATTCCCGCGCTCGCGATCGCGGCCGCGTTCGCCGACGGTGTCACCGACATTCGCGACGCGGCCGAGCTCGTGGTGAAGGAGAGCAACCGCATCGGCACGCTCGAACAAGAGCTCACCGAGCTCGGGATCGGCGTGGAAGCCCGGGCCGACGGGCTGTCGATCCGGGGCGGGCGCGGAAGTTGCGGGCAATTCAAGAGCCACGGCGACCATCGCATCGCGATGGCGCTCGCGGTCGCCGCCAACGCGCTCGACGGTGAGTCGACGGTGCGCGGCTGGCGCGCGGTCTCGTCGTCGTATCCGGAGTTCGCCGACGACCTCGCCCGGCTCACGGGCACGATCTCATGAGCGAGGCCCGGCCGCTCGTGATCGCGATCGACGGCCCGTCGGGATCGGGCAAGTCGACGGTGGCGCGCGGGGTGGCCGACGGCCTCGGCCTGCCCGTCCTCGACACTGGCGCGATGTACCGCGCGGTGACGCTCGCGGTACTCGACCGCCGGCACGCCGCTCGACGACCCGGACCAGTGCGCGGCGATCGCCGCGCGCCACATCGATCGCGGTCGAAAAGGGTGTCACCACGCTCGACGGCCGCGATGTCAGCGGCGCCATCCGTGCCCCCGACGTGACCGCCGCGGTGTCGGCGGTGTCCGCGCATCCGGCGGTGCGGGAGATCCTCGTCGGGCGCCAGCGGGAATGGGTCGCGAACCACGGCGGCGGTGTCGTCGAGGGGCGCGACATCGGCACGGTGGTGTTCCCCGACGCGCCGGTGAAGGTCTTCCTGATCGCCAGCGACGACGAGCGGGCGCGGCGCCGGCAACGCGACGAGGTCGGCCGCCGATCGGGACGTCCCGATCGACGACGTCAAGGCCGCGCTCGAACGGCGCGACGCGATCGACAGCGCTCGCGCCGCGTCACCGTTGCGCATCGCCGACGACGCCGCCGTTGTCGACACGACCGGCTTCGACGTCGATACGGTGGTCGCCGACATCGTGAAGCGAGCGCGAGCAGCGGAGGCGGGCTAGTGGTGCTCTACAGCGTGGTCCGCTGGATCGTCTCCGGCAGCTTCAAGCTCATGTTCCGTGCGCCGCGTTCGCGGTCGGAACGCCTCCCGCGCCAGGGCGGTTACGTGCTGGCACCCTCGCATCGTTCGATGATGGACATCCCGTTCGCGGGATGGGTCACGCGGCGCCGGCTGCGCTACATGGGCAAGCAGTCGCTGTTCAACATCCCGGTGCTCGGCGTGGTTGTTCACGGTGCTCGGCGGCTTCCCGGTGCAGCGCGACGGCACCGATCGCAAGGCGCTGCGCGAATCGATCGCGATGCTGCAGGCGGGCGAGATCCTGCTCGTATACCCGGAGGGGACGCGGCAGCACGGCCCGAAGATCGAGGCGCTCCAGCCCGGCGCCGCGTACCTCGCGCTGCGGGCGGGCGTGCCGATCGTGCCGGTCGGCATTGCCGGCACCGAGGAGATCCTCCGCGACCACCGCTCGAAGCTCCCGCGCTTCGGTCGTGTCGCGATCGTCGTGGGCGAGCCGATCGTGCCGTCGGCGCGTGAATCGGGTCTCGTGCCTCGGGCCGAGGTCGATGCGCTCAGCCTGCGCCTCCACGACGCGGTGCAGCAGGTGTTCGACGAGGCCTACGAGCTCCGCAATGATAGGTTTTTGCGACCAACGGCGACAATATTGTCGTCGCACGTCGCAAAAACCCCCCGTGGGTCACTCGCTGAGGCCGGCGAGCACGTGCGATGCGTCGAGGGTACGGTCGTCGGTGAACGGGCCGTGGGCCGCCCGGGCACGCGTCGGGTCACCGCCGAGCACGAGCGCGGCGACGGTGTCGAGCGCCGGGATCAGCTCGCGGAGCTCACGCGGCGGCGGGAAGTACTCGTCCTCGTCGGTGACACGCACCCGGTCGACGCCGTGGACCGGCGCGAGCCGGGCGATCACCGCGTCCACGAGCTCCTCGGGCGCGCTCGCGCCGGCGGTGACACCGACCACGCGCGCGTCGCCGATCGCGTCGAGATCGAGCTCGTCGGGGCCGTCGACTCGCAACACGTTGGCGCAGCCGGCCTCGCGGGCAACCTTCGTCAAAGCGATCGTGTTCGACGAGTTCGCGCTGCCGATGACGACGACCGCGTCCGCCTTCTGCGCGATCTCGGTGAGCGCCTCTTGACGGTTGGTGGTCGCGAAGCAGCAGGTCATTGCGCGACGCGGTCCACACCGCGGGGAACTGTTGGCGGGTCTCTTCGAGCACGGCCGACCACTCGTTCTGCGCGAGCGTGGTCTGCGCGAGGACCGCGACCCGCTCCGGATCGCTCACGGCCGCGGCTGCGCTGCCGAGATCGTCCAGGTGCTCGACGAGGCGGATCGCATCGGGCGCGACCGCGATCGTGCCGACCGCTTCGTCGTGACCGGCATGACCGACGTACAGGATCGTGAAACCCTTGCGGGCGCGGACCTTGGCCTCGTGATGCACCTTGGTGACGAGCGGGCAGACCGCGTTGACGACGTAGCGGCCGTGCGCGCGGGCCGCGTCGACGACGTCGGGTGCGGAGCCGTGGGCCGAGAGCATGAGCGGCGCGCCCGCCGGCACCGAAGACGACGTCGTCGACGAAGATCACGCCCTGATCGCGGAAACGATCGACGACGAGCCGGTTGTGCACGATCTCGTGGTAGCAGTACACCGGCGGCTCGAAAGCCCGCACCATCCAGGCGAGCGCCTTGATGGCCATCTCGACGCCGGCGCAGAATCCGCGCGGCTCGGCGAGCAACACCTTCTCCACGGGCACGGGAACCACCCTATCCAGCCCGTAGTCTGTTCCAATGCTCACCGCCCGAGTGCAAGCCGTCGCGCCCGGATCGCCGGCTGCGCGCGGGCGTGCTCTCCGGGGACGAGGTGATGAGCGTCAACGGCGAGCCCGTGCGCGACGTCATCGCGTACCAGCTGCACGTCGACGGCCCGCACGTCGACCTCGAGCTGCGGCGGGGCGGACTCGAGCGCAGCGTCGCGATCGACAAGGCGGATGGGTCGCCCCTCGGCGTCGAGCTCACGAGCGCGGTGTTCGACCGCGTGCAAACGTGCGACAACCACTGCCCGTTCTGTTTCATCTATCAGCTGCCGAAGGGCATGCGCCGCAGCCTGTACCTGAAGGACGACGACTACCGGCTGTCATTCCTCTACGGAAACTTCACGACGCTCACACGTTTCACGGAGGCTGATCTCGAGCGGGTACTGACCGAGCGGCTCAGCCCGTTGTACGTGAGCATCCACGCGACCGATCCGGACGTGCGCACCCGGCTCCTGCGCAATCGGCGCGGCGCCACATCGTTGCGATGGTTGGAGCTGTTGCTCGACGCCGGTGTCGAGATCCACGGGCAGGTCGTGGTGTGCCCGGGGATCAACGACGGAGCGGTGCTCGACGACACGATGCTGGGGGTGCTCGACCGGTTTCCCCGGCTCGCGACCGTCGGCGTCGTACCGCTCGGTGTGAGCGCGCATTCCAACGAGGCGGAGATGCGCGAGCACACGCGCGCCGAGGCGGCTGCCGTCGTCGACATCGTCGAGCGTTGGCAGGCACGTTTCGTCGCGCGGGCTGGGCCGTCGCCTCGTCTATGTCGCCGACGAGTACTACCTGCTCGCCGGTCTGCCGTTCCCCGCACTCGACGCGTACGACGGCTGCCCCCAGCACGAGAACGGCATCGGCATGGCGCGCACGTTCGAGTCGGAGGTGCGGGCCGCGCTCGCCGGCACAGATGTCGCACCCACCGGTGTGCGCTCCGGCTTCTTCGCCTGGGTCGACGGCGCCCCCGCCGACGGCTACCGCGCCCCGACAACGTCCCATCACATTGGACGCTCAGCCCGCCCCAGGCGGGCCGAGCGTCCAAACAGGGCGCAGACCTTCGTCCTGACGGGCGAGCTCGGGGCTCCGGTGCTCGAGCCATTGCTCGCGGAGCTGCCCGGCGCGCCGCAACTCTTGACCGTCCCGAACACCTTCTTCGGCGGCAACATCGGGGTGACCGGGCTGTTGACGGGCGCGGATGTGGCGACCGCGCTCACCGGCGGACCCGACGACGCGCGGTACCTCCTGCCGGACGTCGTGCTGTCGCGCGGCAAGTTCCTCGACGGCACCACCGTCGCAGAACTGCCCCGACGCGTCGAGATCGTGCCCACCGACGGCGCGTCGCTCGTGAAGGCATTGGCGCGATGACGACCACGACGACGACCTCTTCGTTGCCCGTGGTCGCGGTCGTCGGCCGGCCGAATGTCGGCAAGTCCACGCTGGTGAACCGCATGGTCGGCCGCCGCGCCGCGATCGTCGAGGAGCATCCCGGCGTCACGCGCGACCGCAAGGAGCTCGTGGCGGAGTGGAACGGCCGGCCCTTCCTCGTGGTCGACACGGGCGGTTGGCTCACCGAGGGCGAGTCCGGGCTCACCGGCGAAGAGCCGGCGCTGGCGGCAAAGGTCAGTGCCCAGGCCACCGAAGCCATGAAGCAGGCGCATCTCGTGATCCTCGTCGTCGACGTCACGACCGGCGTGACCGACGAGGACGCTCGCGTCGCGCGCCTGCTGCAGCAGGGACCGGCGCGCGTGATCGTCGTCGTGAACAAGGTCGACGACGATCGCCGGGAAGCCGACGTGTGGGATTTCGCGCGCCTGGGTCTCGGCGAGCCCATGCCGGTGTCGGCCATTCACGGGCGTCTCTCCGGTGAGATGCTCGACGCGATCGTCGAGGCGTTGCCGCCCGAGCCCGAAGCCGACGCCGGCACCGACGATGACACCGAGGCCGCCGACAAGATCTTCAGCATCGCGATCACGGGGCGGCCCAACGTCGGGAAGTCGACGCTGTTCAACCGCCTGGTGGGGGAGGACCGCGCCGTCGTGCACGACCTCCCGGGCACGACGCGCGACGCGATCGACACCGTCGTCGAGACCGAGGACGGACCGTTGCGGTTCGTCGACACTGCCGGGCTCCGTCGCAAGAGCCGGATCGACGAGCCGACCGAGTACTACAGCCTCGTGCGCGCGCTCGAAGCCATCGACCGCGCCGACGCGTCACTCCTGCTCATCGACGCGACCGAAGGCGTCACGCACCAGGACCAGCGGCTCGCCGAGCGCATCGACGCCGCGGGCACCGCGATCGTCATCGTGTTGAACAAGTGGGACCTGCTCGACACCGCGCAGCGCGCGAAGATCCGCGCCGAGGTCGACGACAAGCTCGCGTTCCTGTCGTACGCGCCGGCGTTCCCGATCTCGGCGCTGACCGGCCGGCGGGTACATCAACTGCTCCCGGCGCTCCGGGAAGCCGAGACCGCGTATCACCAGCGCGTTCCCACGGCCGCCTTGAATCGCGTGGTGCGCGACGCGCAGGCCGCCCACCCCGCCGCCGGTCGTGAAGCGTCACCGGCCCCGCATCCTGTACGCCACGCAGGGTGCCACCGACCCGCCGACGTTCACGTTCTTCGCCACGCGCCCGCTGTCGCCCCAGTACCTCCGCTACCTCGAGCGCAAGCTCCGGGAGGCATTCGACCTGGGCCCGACCCCGGTGAAGATGCGGGTCCGGCGCCGCGCCGAGTGACGCGGGTCGGCCGAGCCCACCTCCTCGACGCCTAACGTGTGCGTATGTCGAGCTGGCCCGCGCACGTCGACGTCCGTGAGGTCGGCCCGCGCGACGGATTGCAGAACGAGTCGCCGGTACCCGTCGATGAACGCGTGCGGTTGATCGACGCGTTGTCGGCAACCGGTCTCCGGCGCATCGAAGCCGCTTCGTTCGTGTCGGCACAGGCGATTCCGCCGATGGCGGGCGCGGAGGACGTGATGGCCGCGATCACACGCCGGCCCGATGTCGTGTACTCGGCGCTCGTGCCCAACCCGAAGGGCGCGGCACGCGCCGTCGCCGCCGGGGCCGACGAGATCGAGCTCGTCGTGAGCGCGAGCGAGGCGCACAACCAGAAGAACGTGCACCGGTCCGTCGCGGAGTCGCTGATCGCGGCCCATGATGTCGTCGACATCGCGCACGACGCCGGCATCGCCGCGGAGGCAATCGTCTCGACATCGTTCGGATGCCCGTACGAGGGAGACGTCGCGCCCGAACGGGTCGCGGAGCTCGCGGGCCATCTGGTCGATGCCGGCGCCGACAAGCTGTCGTTCGGCGACACCACGGGCATGGCGACGCCGCGCCGCGTGAACGACCTCCTGGACGCTCTGGAACGCGCGGGCGTTGCACCGACGCGGATCGGCCTGCACTTCCACAACACGCGCGGCACTGCGCTCGCGAATGTGGTCGCCGCGCTGGAGCGAGGCGTCACACACTTCGACGCGTCGGTCGGTGGCTTGGGCGGCTGCCCGTATGCTCCCGGAGCATCCGGGAACGCAGTGACCGAAGACCTGGTGCACATGTTGCAGGACATGGAGATCGACACCGGCATCGACCTGGACGCGCTGGTCGAGTGTGCGCGCCTCGCCCAGGAGATCGTCGGCCGCGAGCTTCCGAGCGCCTTGCTGCACGCCGGCGCACGGACCCGTCGGTACGCTTCGTGAGCGACGCCGATCGTCTCCAGGAGTATGCCGAGCGGGCGCTCCAGGGCAACCTCGCCAAGGAAGGCGAGAAGCTGGCGCGGCAGGGCAAGCTGTTCGTCCGCGATCGTCTCGCGTTGTTGCTCGACGAGGGCTCGTTCGTCGAGAACGCACTCCTGGCGAACGCCCTCGCGGGCGACCTTCCGGCCGACGGCGTCGTCACCGGTGTCGGCCGAATCGACAACCGGCCGGTGTGCGTGATGGCCAACGACCCGACCGTGAAGGCGGGCTCCTGGGGGGCGCGCACCGTCGAGAAGATCGTGCGGCTCACCGAGCACGCACTGCGCCACGAGATGCCGGTCGTCTACCTCGTCGACTCGGCCGGGGCGCGCATCACCGATCAGGTCGAGCTGTTTCCGGGGCGCCGAGGTGCGGGTCGCATCTTTGCCAACGAAGTGCGCCTGTCGGGGAAGGTGCCACAGGTCTGTTGCCTCTTCGGCCCGTCCGCAGCGGGCGGCGCGTACATCCCCGCGTTCTGCGACGCGGTGTTCATGGTCGAAGGCAACGCGTCCATGTATCTCGGCTCGCCGCGCATGGCCGAGGTCGTGATCGGCGAGAAGGTGTCGCTCGACGAGATGGGCGGCGCTCGCATGCATGCGACGGTGAGCGGGTGCGGCGACAACCTCTGCGCGTCCGACGAAGACGCGATCCGCAGCGGCACGGCACTTCCTGTCGTATCTCCCGACGAACTGGCTCCAACCGCCGCCGGTCGTCGGTGCCCGATCACCGCGTGCGGACACCAAGCCGCTCCGAGACATCGTCCCCGCCGAAGCACGGCGCGCCTACGACATGCACAAGGTGCTCGATGCGGTGGTCGACGAAGGCTCGTTCTTCGAGCTGAAGCCGTTGTGGGCCAAGGAGCTGATCATCGGCTTCGCTCGTCTCGACGGGAAGCCGGCCGGCATCGTCGCCAACAATCCGATGCATCTCGGCGGCGTGCTGTTCGTCGACTCCGCCGACAAGGCGGCGCGGTTCATCTGGCTGTGCGACGCGTTCAACGTGCCGCTCGTGTTCCTCGCCGACGTGCCGGGCTTCATGATCGGCTCGACCGTCGAACGGCAGGGGATCATCCGGCACGGCGCGAAGATGATCACGGCGGTGACCGAGGCGACGGTGCCGAAGGTGTCGGTGATCGTGCGCAAGGCGTACGGCGCGGGCCTCTACGCGATGTGCGGTCCCGCATTCGATCCGGACGTGTGCCTCGCGTTGCCGACCGCGCAGATCGCGGTGATGGGTCCCGAGCCGGCGGTCAACGCCGTGTTCTACAACCGGGTCCAGGCGATCGAGGATCCCGCCGAGCGCGCCGAGTTCGTGGCTGCCAAGGTGCGCGAGTACGAGGAAGACGTCGATCTCGTCCATCTCGCGGCCGAGCTCGTCGTCGACGCGGTCGTGCAGCCCGAAGATCTGCGGCGTGAGGTGTCACAGCGGCTCGCGCTCGCGGCCGGACGCGTCCGCGAGGACTTCGGCAAGCGCCACGGCGTCCCTCCGGTCTGATCCTCCGCCCCACCATCTGGACAGCGCCGAGCCCAGCGGGTACGCAGGTACCTCACGCCAGGTGTCATCGGAGGGGGAACGATGTCGAAGGTACGGGTGTTCGCGTCGATCGTCGTTGCGCTCATGGTCGTCGCAGTGGTCGCCGTCGGTGCGACCGCGGGTGCCGCCAACGGCCGCCGGGTGCTGCGCATCCTCGTGACCAACGACGACGGCATTGCTGCGCCGGGCATTGCCGCGGTGGCCGATGCCCTCCAGGCACTGCCGAATGTGAGGGTGCGCATCGTCGCGCCCGCAACGAACCAGAGCGGAAGTGGCGCGAAGTTCTCGACGACTCCGCTGAACGTTGCACACGCCACGACGGCATCCGGGGACGCGGCGATCGCAGTCGGCGGCTTCCCGGCCGACACGGTGCTGTACGACGTGCTTGCTGCGCACGACCACCCCGATGTCGTCGTGTCCGGCATCAATGCGGGACAAAACCTCGGCAATATCACGGAGCTCTCCGGCACGGTCGGCGCCGCGCGCACCGCGAATCGTCTGGGGATCCCGGCGGTCGCGGTCAGCCAGGGCATCGGCGCCAACGTCAACTACCGCACCGCTGCACAACTCACCGCGCTGATCGTCCAGTCGTTCCGTGACCGGTTCGAACGGTCGAAGGGCCCGGGCCAGACGATCAACGTCAACGTCCCCACCTGTCCGACCGGCTCCGTGCGCGGCGTGCGGCTCGTGCCGCTGGGACAGTCGGATTCGGTGTCGGGATTTACCCGCCAGACGGGAACCATCGACAACGGGACGTTCGCACCGGCCATCAAGATGCAGAACCCGGTTGCGATTGCCGACTGCGCGTCGACGCTGCGCCGGGTCGCCAACGACATCGAAGCCTTCAACAACGGTTTCGCGACGGCCACCGCGATCAACCCCGACTTCACGGATCCGTCGGCCTTCACGACGAAGGCCGAACACCGATGGGAGCGGATCAACCGCAGATTCGTCGGCCACTGATCGTCGAGACGTCGGGCGCTACACTCACGCGGCTCACGGGCTGTGGCGCAGTTTGGTTAGCGCGCTTGACTGGGGGTCAAGAGGTCGCGAGTTCGAATCTCGCCAGCCCGACCACCTGACCACAACGAACGCGTGGATTGAGGACGACACCGCCCCGTGAGGGGCGATCAGGCCTTTCGGCTCACATCAGGCTCATGCCGAGTGCTCCGAGGCCTGGAAGGTCTTCCGGCATGACACGACGATCGAGGACGTACAGCACGTAGCGGCCCGCGGGGAAGCGGCGAAAGGCGATCTGTTTGCTCGTGAGTGTCGGCGCGATGTAGCGGTCTCCCGGGCCATCGCGTACGAACGCATATGCCGGCGATGCGCTCTTCCGCACCACGGATCGATAGCGCGGATACCGCGTTCCCATCCCTTCGATCGGCGTGGCGATCACATGCTCTTGGGTGAGGAATGTGAGGCGGTACGCAAAGTTGTACGGCGTGAAGACGTCCCGGACGTGGTGACGATCGATCACCGCGACGAGCGGGGAGAGGTTCCACGGTGTGAACAGATCAGCCGGCGCGCGTTCGGCCAGTTTCACGAACGACATCGAGCCAGTGACGGAGAGGACGACCAACAGCGCGATCCCTATGACCTGGAGGTGTATTGCAACAAGCGCGCGCGCCAGCAGCAGCGACACGATAGGGGCGAGGAAGAAGAGGTAGCGCGGTTCGATCGAGGCGAACGGCGCGAATGGCTGTGCCGCGAAGATGAACGGGAAGAGCGCGGCGACGAGGATGAGAAGACCGGTTCCCGTCGGCCGTCGGATGCACAGCCAGGCGAAGGCGGCGAGCAGCACGACGTAGGCAACGACGGCGATTCCCGGCACGATCCACGTGTCGCGCCCCGCCGTGATGGTCGCTCTGAGTCCGGCCGGATTCGCCTGTCGGAGCCCGAGCGTCACCGGAAGCGAGACGCGGAAGAACACCTGCAAATTGTCGACGAATGAAACCGTGCCGCTCCCGGCGTCGAGCGACCGCCAGCCGGTCCCGACGTTGTGATAGAGCCACGGCACGGCACCGATGATCATCGTGCCGGCCGCGATTCCGGCGAACCGTAGGAGGCGCCAGTCGCGGAGGAGCAACCACAGCAGTGCCGGAAGCGCGAAGTACGCGATGTGCGGACTGGCCCAGATGCCGAGCCCTATCGCGAATCCCAAGAGCGCGGCGTCGCGTGTCGACTGCCGCTCGGCGAGCTGAAGACTCAACAGCAGCACGGCGAGTCCGAGCACAACCTGCGTCTCGTAGAACCCCCGCGGCTTGATCGACCACCAGACATACACGCCCGGCGAGATCCAGAACAGGACCGCCGCGAGACGCGCGGCCGGCTCGCCGACCGTACGGCGGCCGACCCGCCAAACCAGCCAACTCGCAAGCGCGGTCAATCCAACCGGCACAAGCCGCACCGCCCATTGGCGCGCGCCGGCTACTGCCACCACCGGCGCCGCGAGGAGTTGTTCCTGGGTGCCGCCATACTCCTGCCCCCAGAAGAACGCCCAGAACTTTCCGTGCGCAGCATTGCGCGCCATGAGCCCGACGATCGACTCGTCGACGTCCAATCGCGCGAACGGGCCCAGCATCATCCACACACGAAGGCCGAGACCCACAAGCACGGCGACGAGAAGGACCAACGTCCGCGGATCGGCAAGTCGCGCCAAGGAAGACCGCGCCCGCTCGCGAGCCACCGGGGGAAGATAACCGCCGCCGCGGCGATACACGTGACTCTCAGCGTTGCGCAACGTCGACGGCTACAGGCTGAACGACGATATGAACGTCATCGTCCAAGGACGCATCATCACTCACACCCCGATACAAGCCGCACCGTCGCAGCGAAGGTGACCGCGAGGGGACCGTTCCCTTGTGTGCTTCCTGCAATCGTTTCCTCGGGAACGCCAAAAGGGCGGTCCAGCAGCACCACCGCTACCCACACGCGGTAGCGCGTCAAACGGTCCTCAGCTTCGTCGTCCTCGCCGAGGAACATTTCGATGCGGGCAAGATTCCGCCTGGGCGACGCCGAGTTACCGCAGCGCGTCCAGCGCAGTGCGTAGAGCTGCGAAGAGCAGCGCCAGCTCTGCTTCTGATGCGTTGGGGCTCCAGAGGTCGTCGAGCTCGGCGAGGCTCCATTGGCCATCGAGCCCGTCCGCGGGAGCGACGAAATTCGAGGTGTTCCATCCGAGCGCGCGTATCAGTTGCTGGTTCTCCGGCTCGAAGCACTCATGGCAATGCTGCTGAAGAATCTTCGGGACCGCCGTAGCTGTGGCGACTCCGTGAAGTTGAGACCCGCGAGCACGCCGCGGAGATGGCGTCGCGGATACTTCCAGCGGCCGTTTGCCCAGAACATTCCCTCGGGGGCAAGTCGAAGTGCGTTGACGAGCTCGAGCGGAAGGCCCACGTTCTCGCGCACGTCGCATGGCTCGTCGAGCGAGAGAAGCCACCGGACGAAGTCATCGACGGTGCTGCCGTCAATCAGGAGATCTGCTCGAAACGGGCGGACTTCGAAGCTCACGTGAGGCGCGCGCTCTTGCACGCCTTCGAGCGTGGCGAGGTAGTGCAAACCGCGATTGTGTTGTTCCGCTGCGAATTCTGAGGGACTCCGAGGTTCGCGGTATCCGCGCTCGCGCCACGTCGCCTCAATGGCGGTGTGTTGCGGTCGTACGTAGTAGGCGACGCGTACGTCGTGACTGCGACCAAGGTGATCGAGTGCGAGGAGAAACGCATCGTCGAGTTCCCAAAAGGGCATGGCGAGCCCCTCGGCGGTGATGAGCACCGCTGGGTACTTGTCTGCGTAGCTGAAGAGTTCGTCGGCGAAACGCTGCGACAGGTGCGCGGGCTTTCCATGCGCGATCCAGCTGACCGCGAAAAGACCCGAGTTCGGCTCCCGCGAGGCGAACGGCTCGACATGCACACGTCGAGTCGGATTGCGAGCCGTTTCGTTGATCGCGACGACGGTGTGAATGCCGTGTTGGTCGCGGATGCGGTCGGCGTTGAGCGCGATCCATCGTTGCAGGCTGCTGGAGCCGGTCTTCGGCATACCTGCGTGAACAATGATCGTCGACAACTTCCACCCTCTGAGACCAACGGCGATGAACTCCGTCTGACGCAGCGTAACGACGCGCGACGCCTGTAGTCACGGTGCGAGTATCTCGGGCCTCGAGGCCGACGTCGCACCCGTGCCGCGGACGTTGGCTGCGTTGACCAGGAACGAGTAGGACGTGCCGGCATCAAGCCGGTCAAGGTCACCGCGCGAGTAGCGCCGGTGACGGTCTTGGTCGCAACGGCCTTGAACTTGTAGCGCGTTGTGACGATGTAGCTGGTGATCGCCGAGCCGTTGTTGCTCGTCGGTGTGTTCCATTGCACTGTGATGGCGCCGGTTCCGGGTCCTCGCGTTGCGGCGACGCCCTTGGGGGCGCTTGGGCTGCCGACGACCGTTGCCGAGATGTTGGCCGAAGTGCTTGCCCCCCGTGCGTTCACCGCTTGCACCAGGAATGTGTAGCTGGTGCCGTTGGTGAGACCGGTGACGACGCCCCCAGTCGCACCTTTGGGGAAGGTCACCGGGTTGAGGGGGAAGAATCCTGAGCGCGGTGTGACTCGGTAGCTGGTGATCGCCGAGCCGTTCGTGGTTGTCGGTGCCGTCCAATGGATCGTGCCGTTGCCTGGCACCGCCGAGGCGCTCGGCGGCGGAAGCAGATTCGAGCCTCGTTCGATTGCCTGGCTGCGCTCAACGTCGCTGCCGCCGCCGAACACTGTTTCGTATGCCAGCTCGATGGCCTCTTCAGCCGCGACGCGGTCTGACGGAAAGACCGGACGTGGCTTGATCCGAAGGACTGCTCGTTCGTTCGTCGGGTCGTCGATCGCGGCGACCGCGAGGCGTACGCAACGGTCACAGATGTAGGACCCTCGTGAACGCACGAGCTCGACACCGTTTCTTCGCGACGATTGCAGAACGAGCACCGTCGCGCGCCCTGACCCGCCATGCCGAAGGGACCCATCATCGGCCCGAAGCGAGCTTGAAAGCTCAACGCAGCTTCTCCTTCGGTGAGATCCTCGCTCCGATCTTCCGATCTGTCCGCGTCGCTGCTGTCACGCGAGCTCTCGTCCGCGGCCACGACGAAAGTCTGGCACCCAGCCTTCCACTCGGCGAGCGTCCGACCCGTGAGCGCGCAGGCGACGGTCGTCGCCGTCATCGACCGCTCCGGAACAGGTACTAGGACCGCATCGCAGGGGACGTCTCAACCGCGTCTGCATCGCTGCGCGATCTCAAGCCGTCGTTGCTCCAGGACAGTCGTCACGACGATGACATACCCGTACGCATAGATCGGTTCGAGTGCCCGGCCAAAGTTGCCCCAGTAGTCCCAAACCAGGGAACCGACGAAGAGCGCGAACGCCGCGAAGGCGATCACGATCGGCGTGAGGGGATCGCGACGAGCTCGTGCAAGGACGTAGACGACGAGAACGACTCCGATTGCCAGCCAGGCGACCGACTGACGTGGCTGCGCGAAGTTGGTGATGCGGTCAAGAAGGCCGCCGAGGGGAACGATCGACATCTTTCCGCTGCGTTCTTCCGCCGGCCAGGCCCCGATGCGCACACGCAGCAGGGTCGCCCACCCGGCGTAGGCAAGGATCGGGATCAGCAACGGTCCGGCCCGAGATGCGCGAGACGCGTTCGTCGCGTTGTCGCGACGGCGTGTGAGCTCGACGAGAATCAGCGCAACTATCGCGATGAGCGCGCTCTCGCGCGTCAGGATCGCGAGCGTCAGCGCGACCGCTGCACCCCATCCGCGTCGTGGTGTCGTGTGCCAGGCGAACAGTCCGATCGTGAGAAATGCCAGCGCCCACGCCTCACCGGTCAGGTCGACCACTGACGACAACATTCCCGGGCTCGCCAGCACGAGCAACGCGAGCGCCGGAGGAACGGAGCGGGCGAGGAGAAGGAGGGCAACCGCAGCAACCGCCAGTCCGACGCCGAGCGCGACGACCGCAGCCTGCGCGCGTGGCACCCAGTGCGGGTGGCCCAGTGCGCCGACGTAGACGAGGTAGCCGAAGAGTGGCCGTTGCCAGCGATAGGCCGCATCGGACCGGCCCAACCGAAAGACCTCGGGGTGCGAGATCGTCGGGTCGCGTGCGATTGCGGCATACGCTTGACCATCACCCGTGACCAGCGCGGATTCCAATCCCGGGCTCGGGTCGCGGTCAAGCCGAACATATCCTCCGGGCCCGCCGGTGGTGTCTTGCTGAATGACGCGGACGTCGGCATCGTTTCTCGCGATGTAGAGGCCGGCGAGCGCCGTTGCGATCAGCGCGATGGCCACAACACGCGACACCGGCGACGCGTACGCCTTCGTCCGCTGAGACCCCGCAGTCGGCTCTTCGGCCTGCCACGGGGCAGCGTGGTCCGTCATCGGTCGGTCCTTGTTCGCGTCGCGGGATCTCATCGGCTCGAGGCCCCGGGCTCTGAACCGCTTCCGGCGTGCTCGTCAGCTCATGGTGTCCTCAGCTTGCGCTCGAGCGGCGCGAGACGACGTCGAGGATTTGCGCGGCCACGACGATCAACACGCCGAGACCGATGACGAAGATGGGCCCAGTCGCGGACTGCCAGCGGTAGTGCGCCTCATCGCCGGCCGCGAACACTGCTGGGAGCGATGCTTCGCTCCAGATCAGATCGATGATCCCTACCACCATGATGAGAACACCGGACCAACTAAACCAACGTGCCGCCATGCTCCTGTCCCTCTCGTTGCAGTGCGTGGGTAGACGTTCAGCTCGAGCGAACAGCTACAGCGATGAGGACAAAGCCGATCGCGAGAATCGCAAGGATTGTCGCTCGGAAGATCAGGCGACCTCTCGCGGAGATTGGCGCGTCTGCTCCGCCGTCGAGCACATGAATGATGAATGTACTTCGTTGCTCCGTCGAGCAGTTCGGCGATCTGCGTGGGGCGTAGGCTCGGAAGGTGCCTCACGAGCAACGGTGCGGTCACGGACATCACCACGACCGCGGTTGGCGGGCGGTCGTCCGATACCTGCGGTGCTCCCCGAGGATGTGGCGATCGCCGGTAAATCGCGAGGTGATCATGCAGCTCGACATCCGCGCGGATGAGCGTGCCCTCGATGTCGGCGCGGGCATGGGCGCCGGTGTCGTGCTCGCGGCGCAGATGGGTGCCCGAGTCGTCGCGGTCGACCCGACGCCGTTCATGCGATTCGTCCTCCGGGTGCGTCGTCTCGGGCAGCGCGCACGCAAGCGGATCGAGATCCTCGACGGCGCCGTTGAACATCTTCCTGTCACGGGCTCCAGTGTCGATGCCGCATGGTCAGTCAACGCAATGCATCACTGGACCGACCTCGATGCGGGGATCGCCGAGCTTCGGCGGGCAATGCGGCCTGGGGGTCGCGTGCTCCTCATCGACGAGGACTTCGATGACCCAGCGCATGAAAGCCACGAGCAGTTCCGAGAGAGGCGACGCGCGGACAAGCATGAGTTCGCGCACGTCGATCCGGTCGTGGTCGGCGCCAAGCTCGAGGCAGCTGGATTTGCCGTGACAAACGCGGACAAGACTGTCTTCGCCGGTCAGCCCGCGAAGTTTGTGCGAGCCACGAAAGCGTGATCCTCGTCCATCGGCCTCTCTACCGGGGCGGCTCATGAACGCTTCGGTGGAGCGCAAGATACTCATCGACCAAGACCCGGAGTCGCTCCATGGGAGACCTATACCGTCCGGGATCCGCAAACCACTCCGTCGCGTCGATCTCGTTCCCGGCACGATCCCTCAGCACTGCCCGGGTATGACCAGGCCCACCGAGCCAGTGGCGAGGCTCTCGTTCAACCTCGAGCTGCAGCGAACCTCCATCGGCAAAGACGTGGCGACGATCCGCCGTCCAGACCAACTCTTGAGGGTGCTTCATTGCGTGGAGGAGATCAGCCACCTTGGCGCGGGCCTCGCGACCGGCCGGAGCTTCGGGCCAACGTTCGCCGCCGTGTTCCATGCCCATACTCTCTCACTGTCTCTCCGGGGGTGGAACTTTGGTGTCGAATGCGGTGTACAAGCCGTGTGAAGCCTTCCGAGTGGATCGTCGCTGCATCACTTCTCGTCATCGTCGCGGGGTGTAGCGCGTCACACCAGAGGCCGGCGATGTCGACATCGACGACCACCGCGACCTCTCGGTCCACTGGCGTTCGTCCATGTGCCCAGACGTTGACCACAGTTCCACCGGACAAGGTTCCGCGCGACGTGCCCCATGGTCACGTCGTTGTCGGGTCCGACGCGCTGATGGACGATCGCATCCGCCTTGCGCGCTCCACGCGGATCACCAACCCAGAGGCTGGGTCATCAAGATGCCCTGGTTCACCCGACCGTTCGGTATCCCGCTGATCACCGCACGCCGGCTCGACGGCGTTGGCGCGTTCCATGCAACCGCCAACGAGGCGATCGACCAGAACGGTAGGTGGGTCGCCTCCAACCTCATCTTCTCGACCAAGGGCTGCTGGGAAGTCACCGGTCGATTTCACGGCTCGACGCTCCGGTTCGACGTGCGCGTGGGACGCGAGTCCTGATCGCTCGACAGTGGCTCAATCTGATTCGAGCAGGTCGCGTTCGACCGACAGCGCACGCGGTGGCGGCGCAGGCGAAAGTGGCTCGCGGTCGTCGCTGGTTCCGCCGCCGCCCCAATCGAGCCCGCAGTTGTGGAAGAGGCCGACGCGCCGCGGAACGTCCGACGCGGTGACGTGCCAACCGGGCGGCCGAGATATTTCGGGGCCCCCGCCACCGTGGCCCGTGTCGCTCTCGAATTCGTAGTTCCAGCCCGCAGCGAACACGTGCCCCACGTATCTCCCCTCGTCGGGGAGGAACTCCCATTGAGTGCTGATGTTGTCGCTGGCGCGGAGCTTGATGGTGCGGCCGCACCCCGGGCATTCGACGTCTCGCCAAGAAGTCGCTTCCGGTCCGCGACTTCCACGAAAGGGTTGTGGCACGAGGCCTGGCGACGGCGGGTTCAGTTCCACGACCGCAGGATAGGTGCCCGGTCAGCGGACGGGACGAGTGATCGACGGCGGGAGCGGACTCGGAGCTGAGTAAACGTACGCAGACCGCGCCGCGCCTTCGGCCGTATTGTCGACGCGTGACGAGTTGTCCCGGAAGGTTGATCGAGCACGCGGACGGCAAGGTCGCCGGCTGCACGCTCGGGAGGGGTTGCCGGGGTCGCGACCTGAGTCATGAAGGTGATCCGGTGCGGTGCTGGGTCTGGACGCGCAAGGGCTGCGCCTATTGCGGTGTGCAGCAAACCGTTCCTCCACTCGCCCGTGGTTCGCGCCCTGCGCTCAACCCTTTGCGAGCCGGAATACTGGATGTCGATCGGCCTCGGCGATGAACTTCGAGACCGGGTCGTGTCGTCGCTCGTCGAAGTACGGCGCGGTGATACGCACCTGTTGCACGTATCGTCGCAACACGGGCCCGCCTGCCCGGCGGCGACTTCTTCGGCAATGAGCGTCTCGCTCCAGCCGCTTTCCGTCCCATCGTCGTCATCAAGTAGCTCGAGCGTTGTGGCACAGGAACTCCGAGACGCAAGAGCGGAGCCATCACCATGTTGATCGCCTTGCGCCCAGCTCCGAGGCGGTAGGGGCGCGCCACATCGCGAGTCTCTTCGTGGCTTCCCGCGGCAGCAAGACGGCCGATGTCAGTCACCGCCCGGTAACCTTTCGTACGAACGGCCAACACGGCGGGCCGCGGCGAAGCCCCCCGACACGTTCACGCGGAGGTCCATGCTTCGGCTCCTGTTGATCGCAATGGGTCTTCTGATCGCGTCATGGGCCCTTCTGGCGGTCCTCGCACGGCGACTTCCGCCGGGTGCCGCGAGGGACTTGGCGACTGTCCTGCCGGCCTGCGTCACGACGGTGCGGAAGCTACGGCGCGATCCGCGGGTGCCGCGCCGCGCAAAGGTCGTGGTCGCGTTCGCCGGGCTCTGGGTCCTGTCGCCAATCGACCTGATCCCCGAATTCCTTCCCGTCATTGGACCCCTCGACGATGTCATCGTCGTCGCTTTGGCGTTCCGCTACGCCGCGCGTCAGATATCACGCGAAGTCTTGCTCGAGGCGTGGCCCGCGGAACCCCGCATCTTGGAGCGCCTGCTCGGAGTCGACCGTAGGAGGTTGTGAGCTCGCCGCATTACGTCGAAAGGAATTGGCCGAGTTACCGCCTCGAGGTGAGGAAACATACGCAGACCGCGCCACGCCTACCGCGGTGTGCAGCAAACTGTTCCCGAGCTGGCTGCGGTCAGACGTTTCCCGATCGGATTGCAAGGCGCAGGGCTTCGACCGTTTGCGCGACGCCCTCGCTGCTGATTCCGAGCCAGTCGCACGCGCTGTCGAGTCCCGAGAAGATCCGGATTCTCAAACCTGTCGGTCCTCTTGCTTGTTGAAAGGCCGCGGCGGCGCGGTATGCCGCGTCGCTCGCGACGATCGCGCCCTTCCGAGGGGCTTGCAGGTCCCGGGAGCCGAAGGCGTTCGCGAGTCCACGAATGTCGTCATCGGTGATCGCCGAGGTGTCTGCCGTGCTCAAGTCCGTGAGCCCGAGCCGGCCAACCGGCCATTCCGGATCGCCGGTCAAGCGGGTGACGTGGGCGTGCCAGTCCCCCGTGGTGACCACGCCGTCGCCCACGACGATCGTGAGCCCGAGATCATGATCGCTGCGATGCGCAATGCCCACCGGACCGCATTGATCCCCGAACGTCGCGCAGCCAAAACCTTGTCGCAGCACGCGACGATCGTGCCGAGCGAAGAGGCAGCGCCGGGGAGCCAGAGCGTGCGGGGGATTGCCCGTGCGGGGGATGGCCCCTCCGGCAACCGCTCTGACTCCCCCGGCCAGCCCGCCGCAGCCTGGAAGCAGCACGGCAGGCCGATGCGATTGATGCTGTCGCGTCCGGGAGACCGCGCGCATCACCCCGCGAGGTGATCGACGTGTAAGCAACCGCAGGAGACGCGGTTGACCGCGTCAAGGGGCGATCGAGCTCGCCTTCCGACGAGTGCGCTTGCCGTACAGCGTGCGCGCCATGGGTCCGACGCGATGGCGCAGGGTGCGTAAGAAGCCGACCGAGTCCACGACCTTGTAGAGCCGGTAATAGAGCTTCGGCGAGACCTTCGGCATGAGCGGGTCGCGTCGCGCGGAGCAGAGCGAACAGCGCCGGCGCCGGCATGTGCATGTAGCGCGCGCTCTCCTCGAACCACTGCTGGCTGAATCGCGCCTCGGTGTGCGGACCCACGAGTGCGGCGCGCCGGTCTGTGTCGTACGCGGCGAAGGCTGCTGCGACTGTCGGCTGACGCTGCAGCTCACGCGCCAGTGCGATCGCGTCCTGCAATGCGAGTCGCATGCCCGACCCGATCGAGAAGTGTGTCGTGTGCGCGGCGTCACCCATCAGTACGACGTTGCCCGAATACCACCGTTCGTTCGTGACCGTGGGGAAGTTCAGCCACGGCAGCGTCTCATCCTCGCGTGAGGGGCTGCTCATGAGTGACTCGCCCTTGAGCTGGTCGGCAAATATCTGCTCGAGCATGCGCAGGCTCTCGCATGCCGACGCTTCGTGGAGGCCGAGGCCCCGCCACGTCTCCTCGGTGCACTCGACGATGCACGTGCTCGCAAGCTCGTCGAACGCGTACACGTAGAACCAGATCCAGCCCGCGTCGCTGCGCGCGAAGGCGAATGTGAACTTGTCGAACACTCCCGTCGTGCCGAGCCAGACGAACTTGCTCTTTCCCAGGTCGATGTTCGTGCGGAACTGGTCGCGCTCACGATCGCGGAGCACGCTTCGCACGCCGTCACACGCGACGACGACGTCTGCGTCGGCGAATGCTGCGGTATCGCTGACGTCGGTGTCGAACCGGATGTCCACACCGAGCTCGGTGGCGCGTTCGGTGAGGATGTCGAGCACGGTCGCGCGCGAGATGGCATAACAGCCGCCCTCGACCTCGACGCGTTCACCTTCCAGATCCAGCACGAGACCGCGCCAGCGAAACGCGGCCTCCGCGATGCGCGTTCCGGTGACCGCGTCGGTCGCCTGCAGGTCGTCGAGCAGGTCGTCCCAAACGGTGACACCCCAGCCGCCCGCGTAACCGGGCGACCGCCGCTCCAACACCGTGACGTCGTGACTCGGGTCCGCCGCGCTTCATCAAGATCGAGACGTACAAGCCCGCGGGACCACCCCCCACGCAGATGATCCGCATCCCCAACCCCTTTCCCGCTACGGATCCTGCCTGTGACACCCGTAAGAGTCAGCACCACTCCCGCGATAATTCCGCGACTATCACCGGACGATCATGCGCGCCGTGGTTCGCGCATCCGACAAACTGCGCGACTCGCGCGCCGCGGTGGGAGATCAACCCAGCTCGCGTCGATTGAGATTCAGCCGGATTTGCCGGGAGCCGGCACGTGGCGCGGCCTGTGTGGCCACACCACGACGACCGCGGCGAGCAGGAGGGGAAGTGAGAACAGATCACGCACGTCGAGGCCGTGCGTGGACGTGAACCTGATGAGCGTGTCGCCGTTCGGACCGATCTCGACCAGCGGCCATGCGAGCGTCAACCCGAGGAGAGCAAGCCCGACGACCACTCGGCTGATCGCAAAGCGCGGGCGCGGCCGCCGTTGGTTGAAGCCGTTGTCGTCCATGATCTGACTTTGGAAATCGCCCGAAAGAACACGCAGCTTACCCGAACACCTAGGTTGCGAACTCCAGCAGCTGCGGTGCGAGCCACGGCCAGTGCTCGAAGAGAGCGCCGGTGCCGTCGTGCGCCGCAGCGCCCCGCTGCTTCCACTCGTCGTCCGGCCACGGCGGTTCCACGAGCAGTGATCCCGGGATCAACTTGTGCAGCGTCTCCGACGTCGCACGCGTGTGATGCGGATCGCTCTTGCCACTGCGGAAGATGAGCGTCGGCGCGGCGAGGCCCGCCAGGTCGGCGTCCGCGAGACCGGGCACCGTCGAGTCGGGCTGCGGGCAGTAGACGAGCATCCATCGCTCGAGGGTCGCGATGAACGCCTGCGGATCGAGCGCGAGGAACCGGGCGCGATTCCGCGGGTTCCGGTCGAGCACCTCGGTCCATTCGGGCAACACGACGACGGCTTCCATCCCGCCCTGCCACGCGGCGCGGACCGACTCGCCGCAGTAGTGCACCGCGAGGAGCAGGAGCCCGTAGATCCCGCCCGAGATCCACAGCATCGCGAGTTTGGCGGTGACGTCCGGATGGCGCACAGCGGTCAGCAATGAGACACGCGCGCCGCCGGAACCGCCGACGACGACCGCGGGTGCCATGTCGAGCACGCGCAGCAATCCGGCCAGCGTGTCGGCCTGCATCTCCGATTCGGATGCACCCGTGAAACGCACGTCGGACGCGCCGCAGTTCGGGCGGTCCCAGATCAGCACCCGCTGACCGTGCGCGGCCAGTGCGTGCGCCAGCTCGCGAATGCCCGGCACGTCCTTGCTGAACCGGCCACCGGGCGTCACCACCCACGGCGGACCGCTTTCTCCGATGATCTCGTACTCGATCATCGTTCCGTCGATGTCGGCCGTCGCCATGCGAGCCGCACTGTACCGGTTGTCCGTCGCAACCGGAGCGGCGAAACTGGCGGCGTGAGCAACGACGCGCTTCCGTTGGTCGCGCATTGGATCGACGGTCGAACACACGCGGGATCGTCGACGCGCTCGGGCGAAGTCTTCGACCCGGCGACCGGTGCGATCACCAAACGCGTTGCGTTCGCGTCGAGCGCCGATGTCGATCTCGCGGTCGCCGCTGCGAGCAGCGCGTTCACAGGTTGGCGCACCACGTCGTTGTCGGAGCGAACGAAGGTCATGTTCCGATTCCGCGAGCTGCTGCACCAGCGGTCCGACGAGCTCGCATCGATTGTCAGCTCCGAGCACGGCAAGGTGTTGAGTGACGCGCGCGGTGAAGTGGCCCGCGGGCTCGAGGTCGTCGAGTTCGCGTGCGGTGTGCCGCAACTATTGAAGGGCGGGTTCTCCGAAGGCGTGTCGTCCCACGTCGACGTGTACTCGCTCCGGCAACCCCTCGGGGTCGTCGCGATCATCAGCCCGTTCAATTTTCCCGCGATGGTGCCATGCTGGTTCTTCCCGATCGCGATCGCGACCGGCAACGCCGTCGTCCTCAAGCCGAGCGAGAAGGATCCCTCCGCGGCGAACTGGCTCGCGGCGCTCTGGACCGAGGCGAGCTTGCCCGCGGGGGTGTACAACGTCGTGCACGGCGACAAGGTCGCGGTCGACCGGCTGCTGACACATCCCGATGTGCGAGCGGTGTCGTTCGTCGGCTCGACCCCGATCGCACGCCACGTGTACGAGACGGCGACTGCTGCCGGCAAGCGTGTGCAAGCCCTCGGCGGCGCCAAGAACCACATGGTCGTGCTCCCCGACGCCGACCTCGATCTCGCGGCGGACGCCGCCGTCAACGCGGGGTTCGGCTCGGCCGGCGAACGATGCATGGCGATCTCGGTGCTGGTGGCCGTCGGCGACGTCGGCGACCGGCTCGTGCCCAAGCTCGAGGAACGCATCGGCAACCTCACCGTCGGCCCCGGCGATACCGAGGCGGACATGGGTCCGCTGATCACCGGCGCGCACCGCGAGCGGGTGGTGTCGTATCTCGATGCCGGCGTGACCGCGGGTGCGAAGCTCGTCGTCGACGGGCGCGACGCACCCTTCGCCGGCAACGCATCGGGCTTCTGGCTGGGGCCGACACTGTTCGACCACGTCACGCCCGAGATGGATCTCTATGCCGAGGAGATCTTCGGGCCGGTGCTCTCGATCGTGCGCGTCGCGACCTACGACGCCACGCTCGCGTTGGTGAACGCGAATCCCTATGGCAACGGCACCGCGATCTTCACGAATGACGGTGGCGCGGCCCGGCGCTTCCAGACCGAGGTCGAGGTCGGCATGGTCGGTATCAACGTGCCGATCCCCGTCCCCGTCGCGTACTACTCGTTCGGCGGTTGGAAGAGCTCGCTGTTCGGCGACACCCACGCCTACGGTGCCGAGGGCGTCCACTTCTTCACCCGCGCCAAGGTGGTGACGAGCCGCTGGCCCGATCCGGGCCACGGCGGCGTGAACCTCGGCTTCCCGCAGCACAGCTAGGACACAAGGAGACCGCATGACGCTCCCGCTCGCCGAGGTCAAGGTCGTCGACGCCGACACGCACATGACCGAACAACACGACCTGTGGACGAGCCGGGCACCGGCGTCGCTGAGGGATCGCATGCCGCAGGTCGCGCGCCTCGACGGGATGGCCTGTTGGTGCGTCGACGGCACGATCCTCGGCCGGGCCGGTGCGGGAGGGGTCGTCGACAATCACGGCAACAAGGGCCGCTCGTTCGACGGCTTGTACGAGTGGGAGATCGACCGGGCCCATGTCGCGTCCTACGACCCTGTCGCGCGTGTGCAGCTCATGGACGAGATCGGCGTCTGGGCCCAGGTCGTGTTCCCCGGTGTCGTCGGCCTCGGCGGGCAGGGCCTCGCGAGCGTCGTGGAGGACGTTGCGCTCCGGTCGATCTGCCTCGAGATCTTCAACGACGCGAGCGCGGAGATCCAAGCCGGCTCCGGCAACCGGCTGTTGCCGATGGCGCTGCTCCCGGCGTGGGACATCGACGCATCGGTGCGCGAGGTGCAGCGGGCCAAGGACCTCGGCCTGCGCGGCGTCAACCTGACCTCCGACCCGCAGGATCTCGGCGCGCCCGACCTCGCGAGCACGGAGTGGGATCCCGTCTGGGACGCATGCAGCTCGCTCGGGATGCCGGTGCACTTCCATATCGGGGCGAGCCTGACGACGATGAACTACTTCGGGACCTACCCGTGGGACGCGCACGACGACGACACCAAGCTCGCCATCGGTGGGACCCTGCTGTTCATCGGGAACGCAGCGCGTCGTCGTCAACATCATCTGCTCCGGAATGCTCGATCGCTTCCCCGAGCTCAAGATCGTCTCCGTCGAGAGCGGTGCGGGCTGGGTGCCATTCATCCTCGAGGCCCTCGAGTACGAGATGGAAGAGAACGCACCGGGGTTGAAGTCCCGGCTGTCGTTGACGCCGAAGGAGTTCTTCCAGCGCAACATCTACGCGACGATGTGGTTCGAGAAGGCGAACGTCGTCGATGTCGTTGCTGCGGTGGGCGAGGACAACATCTTGTTCGAGACGGACTTCCCGCACCCGACCTGCCTGTTCCCCGACCCCCTGACGACGGCCGCGAGGAACATGGGCGCACTGAGCCAGGCGGCGCAGCGCAAGATCCTGGGCGAGAACGCGGCGCGGCTCTACGGGCTCTGATCGGTCAGTGTGAACCGAGGCCGCTCCGGAACGCGAAGAAGACCGCGCCGCAGAGGCAGAGCCCGGCCCACACGAAGTCCCAGCGGAACCGGACCTCGAAGAGGCGCATCGCAATCGGGACGAACACGACGAGGGTGATGACCTCCTGGAGCAGCTTGAGCTGCGGCAGGCTCAATTTCGTGAAGCCGATCCGGTTCGCAGGGACCTGGAGGGTGTATTCGAACAGTGCGATGCCCCACGCCGCGAAGACGGCGATGTACCAGGCGCGATGGTCGAGCCACCTGAGGTGGCCGTACCAGGCGAGCGTCATGAAGATGTTCGAACCGACAAGCAGCAAGGAGGTGAGGGCGAACACCTTCACGTCGGGGCCTCCGGGGCAGACCGGGGGTCGGGCTGCGTGACGGTACCCATTTGCGGTTGTCGCCCCGTGCGAAATCGGGGGAGGGTGGCTCAACTCGATCACTCTGCCGCCGAACAGGGGGTTGGTGGGTAGCCGCACGGCGATGCCGCCACGGAGGGCATCTTGGACGACGCCAGCGGAGCACTGAACGACCAGGTCGCGGTCGTCCGCTCCATGTGGGACGCGCAGCGTGACGGGCGCATCGAAGATGTCGTCGCCACCATGCATCCTGATGTCACGTGGCGCCCGCTGACGCGACCCGGCCGTACCCTCTATGCCGGTCACGCCGGCATTCGCCAGATGCGCGAAGACGACGACCGTTTCCTCGGTCCCCGCGAGATGACAGTCGACGACATCGCGATGACTCCCGCCGGGAGCGTCATGGGCCGGGGCCGGCTCGTCCTTCACGGTGACGACGGGGAGCCCTCGGTGCAGGCCTTCGAGGTCGAGTGCGTACTGCGCGACGGCCTCATCGTCAGCGTCGACTCCCGCGAACCCGGCGGGGAGTGACCACCATACGGAGAGGTGCGCGCGCTGTTTCGCGCGCGGCGCGACAGATCCGAGGAGATCCGTGTATACGTGCCGCGCGCGGCGTACTGTCGACACGGAATCCCGGCGGGGTGTCTGTTCACATTGGCGCGCTGATGTTTCGAGTCTCGTTTCATCTGACGGACACTCTTGGCGACCCACGCGACTGGGCGCGGGAGCTGCGCAGCGCGGCGCCGGTTGGTGTCTTGATCTACGCGGACTTCCTCGAGGCGAAGACCGTCGAGGCATACATCGAGATCGACGATGACGTCGACATACACGCGGTCAGCGACCTCATCGCGCAGCGTCTCGGTTTCAACGAATACGAGGTCGCGGCGGTCGAACGATTGGGCGTACCCGCGGTCCAAGCCCGGCCCGCGCCTGCCCGACCTCCCGAGCGCTCCGTCCCTGCCGAGCGCGATGGTGATCGCGGCCGGCTGCTGCACGTGCACCCGGCCGCGATCACGCGGGTGTTGGTGCGGCAACCGGACGAACGGGAACTGAACGTTCAAGTTCGGCACCGACAGCACGAGACCATCGACGGCGTCGCAGTCAAGGAGTCCGACGACGCCGTGGAGATCGAGGTGTCGGTCGGCACGCTGGAGCCCGACACCCGCGTCTCGTTGGCCGTGAGCTTCAGCTGGATCGCCACCTCACTCGCGCGTCCGCTCGCCGGTCGTCGCATCAACCGTCGGCAATGACTTCTGGCTGAAACGGCGACCACGCGTCGTCCGGCGACCACGCGTCGTCAGGCGCCCAATGCGCGCCTTCGCAGGGTGCTCGAGACGCCTTCGGTGTACGGGAGAAAGATGCACTCGACGCCCAACGCCTGTAGCTGGCGCCGGTACTCCTTGTACTTGTTGGTGTCGAACCAGTCGTCACCTACAACCCACCGATGGAACCCGAGACGTTCCCAGATCGCGATCTTGTCCTGGGTGTGCTGCGGGATGACCGCATCGACGCCGCGTAGCGCGGCGACGAGCTCGCGGCGCTCGTCGTAGGGCACCGCCGGCGCGTGGCCCTTGTATTCGTGGATCAGCTCGTCCGTCGAGACGCCCACGACCAGCGTGTCGCCGAGCGCGGCGGCCGCCTGAATGATCCGAATATGACCCACGTGCAGCAGGTCGAACGCGCCTGCCGTGTACACGATCCCACCCGTGCGTTCCATCCCAGCTCCCCTGGTACAACTTTCTTCATTCGATCCATCGGATTTGTGCATGGCTACTGCGCGATCAGCGTCTCTTGGTTCGTGTTCCTTCGTGCAACGATGAGCCAAGCGATGCACATGAAGAACCAGGTGCTCGCGACATTTGTCGTGGCACCCAACCCCTCGTAGAAGACGCCGTCAACGATCAAGAACGTCATCACGCCGAGCATGAGAGCTCGGTCTACGCGAAGCCCCGGAAATGCTCTGATCGGCAGGCGTCGGATGCCGAGTATCAACGCGAACAAGAGTGCCAACCATGTCGCGAGCCCGACGATGCCGAGCTCCACGATCACATTGACGGCCGCGTTGTGCCCGCCGCCGAGGTTCAGCGAGTCGTAGAAGAGCCCGCGCGACGATGTGACGCCGTAGCCGAACATCGGCTTTTGCTCGAATGCGGTCTTCGCTGTCGACCACACCTCGGTGCGTGAGTTGAGCGTGGAGATCTGCGCGCTGGTCTCACCACGCTCGAAGTAGTCGACGACGTGCCCACCTGCCGAGAGGGCCACGGCGATCACCACGACGATCAGCACGATCTGCAGCTCGAGCATGGCGCGGCCCCCGCGGAGCGCCAGGAGCAACACGAGGACGCCCACGAGACATCCGGCGACGGCACCGCGCGTTTGCGACGCGAGTGCTCCACCTCCGACGACCATCAGCGTCACGATGTACGCGGCGCGTGACCACACGGGCCCGGGGCGATAGCGAGGCGTTGCCGCCAGGTAACCCACGGTCAGCAGCGCGGCGAGCCCGGCAAGGACTCCCGAGACCGTGGGGTGGATCGCCAGCCAGGTGAAACGACCCGCTTGGAGCTTCGTCACCGGTGCCGAGCGCACGAACACGCCGTAGACGACCGAGGCAGCGATCAGCGCGATGTACGCATGCGCGAACCAGTGAAGGTCGGCCCGCGTCGCCTTGCGTCCGACGACAAGTGTGAGGCCGAGCAGCACACACATCTGCCCGGCCCGGACGACCGCGTACTGCGGGTAGGGCGAGTACACGACCGACAGCACCATCAAGCCGACGAAGAAGCACGCGAGGTAGATGTGCGGTGGCGTACGGCGAATGCGAGGCGGTCGTCCGTGCGCGAGGACGAGATAGAGCCCGACGATCCCGTAGAGAGCAAGCTCGACGAGCACGAGGTTGTCGATCTTCCCGCCGAACGCGTTGTTGGGATCTCGCACGCGAAGCTTGTAATCGCTCGCGACGATGAGCGTCAGCGCGCAGATCCCGATCCACCATCGGCCCCCGCGCGTCGGTTCGGAACCTCGGCGACCGGTCCGAAGACGTGAATGCCGCCGGACGTTGCAACAGATCTGTCATCTCGTGAACGCTCCCGCTGATGTGGGCACACCTTCGTAGGACTCAGATTCAGCACGTGCTTGCGGGAGAAGCACGTACTGCCTGATGACGACGCCGAGCGCGACGGGTCCGACGGCCATCGCGGCCGGAACCCAGCTCGACGAAGCGTGCATGGGAAACACGACGATCGCCACGGCCGCGAGCGACACCGCTGTCTCGAACACGCGCAGCCCGAACACCCTGACGTGCATGCCCGTCACTGCTGCCAACGTGCCGTACGGCATGAGCAGCCCGGCCGCCGCCGCATAGAGGACCCAACCGAGCACGGCAACGCGGTCGATCGAGAACTTGGCACCGGTCACGATGCCCCCGGCCCAGGGAAGCAACGCGGCCGCGAAGCCGCCGGCGAGGAGCACGGCGGCGCAGAGTGCAAATGCGCCGGTGTCCGCGTGGCGAACGAGCGCGGCGATCGGCTCCCGCTTCTTGGAGGCATACGTCGCGAAGAGGTATCCGCCGATGCCGTTGACGATGAGGAGCGTCGGAGCCGTGTACACACCGCGGCCTCGAGCTCTCCGAATACCACGGTTCCCGCGGCGATGACGACCAGGATCCTCATCGCGGTGAGCATCGCCGGCCGCACCGCTTGTTGCGCCGCACGCCACCCGCCGAACCGCAGCACCGAAGCAACATCGCCGAGCCGCCACCGCGTGAGCTGTCGTTCGGCGTGGGGGAGGAGGCGCACCGCAACGACCATGGCCACGAGCTGCGAGACGAGCAGGGCCAAGAGGATCTGGAACATGTCCAGCGAGACGAGCGTCGCCGCCACACCCAACCAGCAGATCGTCGCCACGAGGCACGTGAGATCGACGACCATGACGGCCCAAAAGCGCAGCGACGCCATCAACAGGCGGCGCAAGAACTCTTCGAGGATGAACGCAGCCGATCCCAGCCCGAACAACAGCGACGTCTGCCAGCTGAGAAGGCCGGAGAACCAGCACACCGCTGCGCCCACGACGCCGGCGAGCGCTGCACACGAGAGCCCGACGATCTGCAGACCGGCACGGAGACCGAGCGCATGCCGGTCGAGCACGGTGAGCGAATCTCCGACCAGGCCCGTCGCGATTGCCGTCGCCAGGACGAGCCCGCCGGAGATCAGGCCGTAGACGCCGAGTCCATCGGCGCCGAGGGAACGAGCCGCCGCGATCGACAGCACCAGGCTTGCGAGCGCCTGCGCAAGCTGTGCTCCCACCGCGCCCGTCGCACCTCCGCCGCGCGCGACCTTGCGAGCGGTCACCACGTTCCGGCAGCTCTGTCGCGCGCGTGGACCAGGTTGACGCGTGGGTGAAGTCGTCGTCAGTTGCCATCAGCCGGTTGGAGCGATGACGCCGACGTTGTCGATCATGACAGCGGGGACAGCACCGGTCCAGGAACCCGACACGTACAAGAGAATTCCGACGTCACCCGCTGTTTGCAGCCCCGCCGGCGCCGCGCTGGTGTTGGTGAGGAGCCAGTTCTGCGGCTCTTGACCGTTCTGCCGCCAGACCTTTGCTCTCACCGTCGTGGTGGTCGTGCCGGTGACGACGAATCGAGTACGCAGAATGTCGCCGGGACTCACGTTCAGGCCGCTGACCGTCGCGGTCGCCAGGATGGTTTCGACGCCGCCGAGGGTGCGGGCGAGGTACGCGATGACCGACCCGTCGGGCATGTATCGCAGCTTGAGGCGATAGTCGTTGCCGTTCGAGATGCGCCGGCCGATCACCGAGATGTAGGCACCACCGCCCGTCGACGCGCTGGTCGGGCGCGAGGTCGGTGGTCATGTCGATCTCGGTCTGCCGGACCCCGGCGAGATACCCGGCGCGGTTCGCGGCGACTGCGCCCGTCATGCGGCCGACGCCACCGGCGACCGAGAACCCGGAGGCGGTGCCGGCCAGGGTCCAGGGCCCGCCGAAGTCAGCGGTACCGAGACCGTTGGCGACCGTGCGGGTGAACGTGTCCGATGCGTACTGGACGGCCGGGTTGAAGACCGTCACCTGGCCGGTGGTGACACCGGTGTGTCCGTCGTTGTCGGTGACGGTCAGGGTGACGGTGTAGGTGCCGCCCGTGGCGTAGATGCGTTGTGGTGTGGGGCCGGTGCCGGTAGCGCCGTCACCGAAGTTCCAGGCGTAGCCGGTGATGGTGCCGTCCACGTCACCGGAACCCGTGCCGTCGAACGACGCAGTCAGGTTCGTCGCGCTCGAGGTGAACGAGGCGGTGGGCGGCGGTGCGTTGACCACGGTCACGTCGTGCGTGACGACACCGGTGTGTCCGTCGTTGTCGGTGACGGTCAGGGTGACGGTGTAGGTGCCGGCCGTGGCGTAGGTGTGCTGTGGTGTGGGGCCCGTGCCGGTAGCGCCGTCTCCGAAGTTCCAGGCGTAGCCGGTGATCGTGCCGTCCACGTCACCGGAGCCGTTGGAGTCGAACGACGCCTTGAGGTACGTCGAGGTCGAGGTGAACGCGGCGGTGGGCGGCGGCGGGTCGGCAACCGTCACGTCGTGCGTGATGGCGCCCGTGTGGCCCTCGTTGTCGGTGACGGTCAGCGCAACGGTGTAGGTGCCGGCCGTCGCGTAGGTGTGTTGCGGAGTCGCACCGGATCCGGACGTGCTGTCACCGAAGTCCCATGCGTAGCCCGCGATCGTGCCGTCGACATCGCCCGAGCCGTTGGCGTCGAACGATGCGGTCCGATACGTCGAGCTCGAGGTGAACGCCGCGGTCGGCGGTGGCGCCACGGTCGCAGTCACGTCGTGCGTGACGGTCGCCGTGTGGCCCTCGTTGTCGGTGACGGTCAGCACAACGGTGTAGGTGCCGCCTGTCGCGTAAGTGTGCTGTGGTGTCGCACCGGTGTCGGTCGCGCTGTCACCGAAGTTCCATGCGTAGCTCGTGATCGTGCCGTCGACGTCGGTCGAACCCGTGCCGTCGAACGAGCCCTTGAGGTACGTCATGTTCGACGTGAACGCCGCGGTCGGCGGTGGCGCCGTGGTGACGGTCACGTCGTGCGTGACGGTCGCGGTGTGGCCGTCGTCGTCGGTGACGGTCAGGCCGACGGTGTAGGTGCCGCCTGTCGCGTAGGTGTGTTGCGGGGTCGCGCCTGTGCCATTCGTGCTGTCACCGAAGTCCCATGCGTAACCGGTGATCGTGCCGTCGACATCGCCGGAGCTCGTACCGTCGAACGACGCCTTGAGATACGTCGCGCTCGAGGTGAACGCCGCGGTCGGCGGCGGTGCCACGGTGGCGCTCACGTCGTGCGTGATGGTCGCGGTGTGACCGTCGTTGTCGGTCACCGTCAACGTGACGGTGTACGTGCCGCTCGTGGTGTAGCTGTGCTGTGTCGTCACGCCGGCACCGGTGACGCCGTCACCGAACTCCCAGGCGTAGTTCGTGATGGTGCCGTCGGGGTCGGTCGATCCGCCACCGTTGAACGACGCCTTGGCGTACGTCATGTTCGAGGTGAACGCCGCGGTCGGCGGCGGACCTTCGACCATGAGGGTCTCGCTCGCGGACCCGGTGTGGCCGTCGTTGTCGGTGACATTGAGCGTGACGGTGTAGGTACCGGACGCCGCGTAGGTGTGCTGGACGTTGTCACCCGTACCCATGGTGCCGTCGCCGAAGTTCCAGGCGTAGCCGGTGATCGTGCCGTCGACATCGCTCGATCCGCCGCCA
Source organism: uncultured Actinomycetes bacterium (assembly GCA_963781425.1). Lineage (GTDB taxonomy): Bacteria > Actinomycetota > Acidimicrobiia > IMCC26256 > PALSA-610 > DASQHW01. The sequence goes on from CAWAGX010000014.1 coordinate 183,500, forward strand.
TCGAACGCCGCGGTCGAGGAGGTTCACGTTCGTGACGATGAAGAACGCAGTCGGCGGCGGCGGGTTCTCGACCGTGACGGGGGTCGTGCTCGTGCCGGTCCCGCCACCGTTGTCGGTGACGGTCAGGGTGACGGTGTAGGTGCCGGCCGTTGCGAAGGTATGTTGCGGTGTCGCTCCCGTTCCGGTGGTGCCGTCACCGAAGTTCCACGCATACGAGACGACCTTGCCGTCTTCATCGACGTCGGTAGATGCGCTGCCGTCGAACCAGGTCTTGAGGTATTCGCTGTTCGTGGTGAACGACGCGGTCGGCGGAGTGTTGACGGGCGGCCCGGAATCGGCGCCGACCTTGAGGTTGTCGAGCGAGACGACCGGTGTCGCGCCCACCCATGTGCCCGACAGGTACACCAGGACGCCGATGTCACCCGGCGCCTGCAGCGCCGCCGGCGTGGCGCTGGTGTTGGTGAGCAGCCACGCAACAGGTTCCATGGTGCCTTGGCGCCAGACCTTCGCGCTCACCGTCGTCGGGTCGGTACCGGTCATCAGCAACCTGGTGCGGAGGAGGTCGCCCGGGTTGACGCGCAGGCCGGGCACGGTGATGTTGGCCAGGATGGTTTCGACGCCGCCGAGGGTGCGGGCGAGGTACGCGATGACCGTCCCGTCGGGCTGGTATCGCAGCTTCAGGCGGTAGTCGTTGCCGTTGGAGACGCGCCGGCCGATGATCGAGACGTATCCGCCTCCGCCACTCGCCGCGGTGTCGACCGAGACCTGTGTCTTCACGTCCATGTCGGTCTGGTGGATCGAGTTCAGGTACACCGCGCGGTTGGCGGCGACTGCACCGGTGATCTTGCCGACGCCATTGTTCGCCGCGAAGCCGGACGCGGTACCGGACAGCGTCCACGGCCCGCCGTTGTCGGCCACGCCCAACCCGTTCGCGACCACGCGCTCGAAGGTGTCCGATGAGTAGGCGTCGGTGATCGTGACCGGACGGGTAGTCGTGGCGGTGCCACCGCGGTTGTCTGTGACGGTGAGGGTGACCGTGTACGTCCCGGTCGACGCGTAGGTGTGTTGTGTCGTTGCAGTGGTCGCGGTGGTGCTGTCTCCGAAGTCCCAGGCATAGGACGCGATGGAGCCGTCTTCGTCAGTGGACGTGGAGGTGAGCGTGGCGGTGTGGTAGGTGACCGAACTGCTGAACGACGCGATCGGCAGGATGTTCGCGGGCGGATTGACGACCGTGATCGGGGCGTTGGTCGACGCGGTGCCGCCGCGGTTGTCGGTAACCGTGAGAGTGACGGAGTACGTGCCGCCGGTCGTGTAGAGGTGTTGCGGTGTCGCACCCGTGCCGGTGGCGCCGTCACCGAAGTTCCACGCGTAGGACGCGATGGTGCCGTCGTCGTCGCCGGAGCCCGTGCCGTCGAACGATCCCGTCAGGTAGTGCGAGGACGAGCTGAACGACGCGGTCGGCGCGATGTTCGGGAAGACGGTCGATCGTCCGCTGGCGAGGTAGTGGGTGCGGATGTGGCCGACGGTGAGCGCCTTCGGGTAGACGGCGACCTCGTCGAGATTGGCGGTGATGGCCTCGCGTGACGGGGTCGACGGCCATGACGTGAGCCGGTCGCCGCCGACACGCCAGTAACCGCGGTAGACCTGGGCCTTCGTGATGCCGGCGTTCGCAGCGACCTGGTTCCCGTCGATGTAGAGCTTCATGCCGTCGCTGCCGAGTGTCCCGACGATGTGATGCCACTGGTTGTCGCGATAGCTGGCCGGACTGCTGATTGTGACGCGCGTGCCGATGTCGGGCCGCACGCCGAAGTAGATCTGTCCCGCGTTGTTCATGTAGAGGAGCCGGTCGGTGCCGTTGCTGCTGCTGCGGCTCGTGTTGCTGTCACCGAAGCCGAGGATCTTGCCGCCTTGGTTGGTCGACGTCCGTATCCACGTCTCGAGCGAGAAGGTCTGGGGGCCCGACTGCCAGTACGGCGATGCACCCTGGACTGCCGTGGTGCCGGAAGTGCCGGGGAAGTTCGTGGCGGGATCACTGTCGTTGAGCAGCGCGCCCGGGATGTTGAGGTTGTTCGCGCTGTTCAGCGTCAGGTCGTTGGAGCCCGACCGGTCATAACCGGTGGTGCCACTGGTTTCCCCGAGGCGCCACTGCCAGTCCGGAGTGTCGGCCATGACGCTCGCGGCGTATGTCGACGAGCTCGGCGTGCCGGCGGGGATCGTGGTCGTCGCCGGTGGTCCCGCGAAGCCGTTGCCGAAGGGATCGGTGACGCGGATCCGATACGTCTGGGTCGTCCCGGCCGGTGCGGTCGTGTCGACGAACCCGAGCGGCGGGCGGTTCCACCACGTGGTGTCGGTCTGGAAGGTCTTGAGCACTGTGGACGTCACGGTGGTGTCGCCGCGCAACACCTCGACCTTCAGCCGCTGGTTGTCGCGGTCCCATGCCGCTTTCCATGCGACCCGAACGGTGCCTGCGCCCAACGGTGTGAGCGTCGGAGTCAATTCTGTGTAGTTCTGGATCGGGTCGACGAGCGGGGAGATCGCGCGCTTGGCGAAGCGAACGAGTCCCTGCTGCGCGGTGCCGTTCACGCGGGGAACTCGCCGCCCTCCACGGTGTAGTCACCGTTGCTGACAACGCTCCACGCTGCTTGGCCCTGACCGGTGTAGGTGCCTCCGGTGAGTGTCGGCAACCAGTGCAACGGCTGCGCCGCCGGACGGCCCGCGAACGCCTGCCAGTTCGAGCTCGTCCCGACCGCGTTCGTCAGCGTGGGGGAGCGGTGCTTGTTGATCGCCGCGGTCCGCTGGAACTGCCACGGATCCGGATATTGCGGGTTCCAGTCGAGCATTCCCCAATCGTGGGGGTGACCGACCGTGTAGAGCACGTCGCCGGTCACCGTGATGCTGTAGTTGTCGCCGTGGCCACCGTCGACCCAATCGATCACCCCGGTAAGTGGATCGGCTGCAAATACGCCTTCGAAGTTCGCGTTCGCGCCCGACGCGAAGAACGCCCAACCGGTCCCGTAGATCTTTTCGCCATCAGTCGTCAGCGACCCGATTGCGGTGCCGTCGCCCGAGTTCTGGATGACGGTGTTCGCGGCCCACGGCTGGACCGCGCCCGTGACGCCGTCCAACGACCCCATGCCCTTTTGCTGCGAACCGTTGAGCGTGTTGAACGAGCCGCCGACGATGACACGACCGCTCGCGGGGTGGACCACCATCGTCCGCACGAGAAGATCCGCAGACGGCGCCCACGGCAACACTTCACCCGTTGTCGCGTCGACGGCGGCCAGACGTGAACGCGGCACGAAAGCGGTTTCGTTGGTGCCAACAGTGGTGAAGTCGCCCCCGAAATACAGCGTGTTCCCGCTGAGCGCGAGTGCTTCGACCGTCGTGTTCGCGGCCGGGTTGAACGGAAGCACGGCACCGGTCTGCGCGTCGATTGCCGCGATTCGGCTGCGCCATTGCCCGTTCACCTGATCGAAGTCACCGCCGACGTAGATCTTCGAACCGTCTGCGGACGCAACGAGCTGCATGCCCTGTGCGTTCAGCGTCGGCGCCCACGACGTGATCAGCTCACCCGTTGTCAGGTCGTACGCCAGGATGTTCGAACGCGGGGTCTCGTTCATCCCCGGCGCCGCACCCGCTGGGCGCGCCTGGGAGAACTGGCCGGTGGCGTACACGCGGTTCCCGACGATCACCTGGGCCCACACCACGCCGTTGATCTGCACCGTCGGCAACGCGGCCGCCGACACCGTCTCCGGCGCAGACGGGTCCACAGGGGACGTATCGGCGGCTGCGGGCGTGCTGGCGACGACACCTCCGACGACGAGGGCGAGGTTCGTGGCCAACAACACCACCGCGAGGAGGCCCGTCGCCGACCGTCGGACAGGACCACGCCACAACGACGTCGATCGTGCACCGAGGACACGCCGGAACGAGACAAAGCCGGCCCGCAAACAGCAACTCACGCCGCTAAGAACGCGGCCCCGCCCTCTCGTTTTCACGCCCCACGCCCCACGCCCATGACCGCGAGCGCTGAAAAAGCGTCGCGGTGTCCCGCCGGTATCCGCTGGAGCCTAGATGCTCAATACAACCGTGCGCCATAACAACTTCTGCCAATCGCCGAAGCTTGATGCGCCGGCGACACCATCAACGACTTCTACGGACCAGCGATCGCGGGAACAAGATCTGTCAATAGTCGCTCGACAACTTCTGTCAATAGCTTCTTTCCGCGTTGTCAAGGGCCTTGCCATTCTCGGTGGACACCGTCTACCGTCTCTCCACTCGGGGTTAAGGCGCTCGTAATGAGGCCGAAAGAGGCAGCGCGGGTTGTCTCGCACGTGGGGTGGGCGGGGGCGATGATTTCGCACGAAGGCCGCGCTGATTGCGTTGTCGATGATGACATCGATGATGCAATCGATGCGCTCGAACCGAGAGTTGTTCGCGAGCGTCTCGCGCCGGGAACCAGTCAGGGGCCTCACCACCGCGTGCACGGCTCGAGGGCTGCAAAGTGCTCGGTGATGCTCGCTGATGTCACCGCCGTTGCCGCGTCGATGTGCCTCGCCGCGTGGATCCGGAACAAGCTGGTCGCGCGGCCCGAGGCGCTGGGCCCGATCGTCAGAACCGGCCTCGCGTCGCTGCTCATGTGGCCCATCGTCTTCGGCCGGTACCGGCTCTACACGACGGCGGCGATCTCGAGCGCCAGCTCGGAAGTCACACGCGCGGTGCACACGATCGCCGCGGGCGTCGCGCTCACGGGGTTGACCAGCGTCGTCCTCCAGCAGGCCGTTTCAAGGGTTTGGCTGCTCCTCCTGATGGTCATCGCCACGCTCGTGGTCCTCGCGGAACGGTCTGCGATCCGTGGGATCTTTCAGCGGGCGCGTGGCCGCGGCAATCTCCAGCGGCCTGTCATCGTGGTCGGAACGAACTCGGAGGCCCTTGGTATCGCGCAGATGCTTCGGGACGATCCGAGCCTCGGCTATCAAGTGCTCGGGCTCCTCGACTGCAGCAACTCGATCCATGGAGTCGCTCAGGAGGTGCCCGTCCTCGGTCACTGGCACGACGCCGTCGAGCTCGTCAAGGACCGCGATGTCACCGGGGTGATCATTGCCACGAGCGCGATCGACACCTCGACCGCGAACCGGCTGGCGCGCGACCTCATCGAGGTGGGCTGCCACGTCGAGTTGACGTCCGGGCTCATCGACATCTCGGCCGATCGGTTGCTCCCGCACCCACTCGGTACTCGCCCCGTCGTGTACGTCGAACCCATCCGGAGGTTCGGTTGGCGAGCAGTGGCCAAGCGTGGATTCGACCTTCTTTTGGCGGTCTTTCTGCTGTTCCTGACGCTCCCAATCCTCATTGTGTCTGCCATTCTCATCAAGCTCGACTCGAAAGGCCCGCTCTTCTTCACCCAGCCCCGTCTGGGTCGGGACGGGGCCATTTTCGGTGTACGGAAGCTGCGGACGATGGTGGTCGATGCCGAGATGATGCTCGATGACCTGCGTGATCAGAGCGAGGTCGACGGTCCGTTGTTCAAGATGCGAAACGATCCTCGTGTGACACGAGTGGGGCGCACTCTTCGACGACTTTCGATCGACGAGCTGCCCCAGCTTTGGAACGTGGTCGTGGGTGACATCAGCCTGGTCGGTCCCCGTCCGGCGATCCCTGCCGAGGCCGAGCTCTGGACCGACGACATGCGTGCGCGCCTTCGTGTCAAGCCCGGGATCACCGGCATGTGGCAGGTGAACGGGCGTAGTGCGTTGTCATTTGAGGATTATGTCCGGAATGATCTATACTACGTCGACAACTGGACCCTTCTGACAGACCTTGCGATCGTCGCCAAGACGGTTCCAGTTGTGTTCTTCGGCAAGGGCGCCTGTTAGCGCCTCGCCGGGATCACTCGCCATGGAGGGCAGTTTGATGCACGGATCAGCAGCGATAGTCGACGAAGCGCATCCGGGAGTTCTCGCTTCGCTCTGGCGGTACCGAACGATGTCGGCGGTGATCGTCTCGGTGATGGTGCTGCTGAGCGTCGGCGTCGGGCTGCTCGCGCAGCCTCGTGCGGAAGCCAAGGCGACCATCGCGCTTGCGAGCCCGCCGGCCAAGAGCGTCCTCGCACCAGGCGTGCAGGGCGACGCGTCATTGGCTCGATACACGGCTCAGCGCGCGGCGTACGTCAAGAGTGACGCGGTGCTCCGTTCGGTCGCCGCGACCCTCCACCGCAAGGACATCACGAAGCTGCGCCAGGACATCTCGGCGACACCGTCGAGCACTGCGAACACCATTGTCGTGGTCGCCCAGGGCAAGACCGATCGCGAGGCAGTGCAGATCGCGGCCGCGACGGTCGCGGCATACCGGTCCAAGACCGCCGAGGACGTCGCCGCGTCTCACCGACGCGGCAATCCAGTCGATCGAACAGAGCTCACTCGCGTGCAGGGTGGAGCCGTTTCCGGCAGCGCCGTCCCGACCACCGTCAGCCAGCTCGCGGTCGAGGCGAGCGAGATCCGAGTGAGCAGCGCGTTGTTCGGCGACGGCGTCGAGTTCGTCGTTGCTCCCCGCGCCGACGCAGTCACCAAGCGGTCCATTCCGCTGCGGGAGGCGGCGCTGGGCTTGGCGCTCGGCCTTCTGCTCGCAGCGACGGCAGCGTGGATCCGCGCCGATCGCACGCAGCTCCCGGAGAACATGCCCCGAGAGCTGTCGCTGCCGCGCATCACGGCCGAGAAGAGCATCGCGATCTACACCGCCGCGCCGCGCCGTTCCTGGCCCGAGCGCATTCGATAAGCACGCACCAGTAGCGGCGCGACATGTGCGGGATGCGGCTGTGCGCATAGCGATGGTGGGAACTCGCGGTCTCCCGGCGCGCTACGGCGGCTTCGAGACCTGTGTCGAGGAGGTGGGCTCGCGCCTTGCCGCCTCCGGCCACGACGTCGTCGTCTACTGCCGGGTGGCGGAAGCCGACGCGTCCGACCTCCCGACGACGTATCTCGGGATGACGCTCGTGCACCTACCGGCGGTACGCCGACGTTCACTGGAGACGCTGAGCCACACCGCGCTCTCGGTCGCGCACATCACCGCGCGTCCAACCGACGTGGTGTTGCTGTTCAACGCCGCGAACGCACCACTGCTGCCGCTGCTGCGCGCTCGACGGATACCCGTCGCAACGCACGTCGACGGGCTCGAATGGCAGCGCGGGAAGTGGGCCGGCCTCGGCCGCCGCTACTACCGTGTCGCGGAGTCGCTCGCCGTGCGCTGGTCCGACGCGCTCATCGCCGATGCCAACGGGATCAGCGAGTACTACGAGAGCGAATTCGGCGCGCCGACGGAGCTCATCAGCTACGGCGCACCCATCATCGAAGCTCGGGCGCCCGAGCTTCTTTCGGAGCTGCAGCTGGAACCGCGCAGGTACCACCTCGTCGTTGCTCGGTTCGAACCCGAGAACCACGTCGACGTCATCGTCGCGGCTACTGCGCTAGCTCCGCGAGGTATCCGCTCGTCGTCGTCGGGGCCGCGCCTTACGCCGACGAGTACACGGCCCGCGTCAAAGACCTCGCGGACGCGCGCGTACGCTTCCTCGGTGGCGTCTGGGACCAGTCGCTCCTCAACGAGCTCTACGCGAACGCGCTCACCTACCAACATGGCCACTCCGTCGGCGGTACGAATCCCTCGCTGCTGCGGGCGATCGGTGCCGGCGCGGCCACTGACGCGTTCTCGGTGTCCTTCAATCGCGACGTGCTCGGCGACGGGGGTCGCTACTGGTCGACGGCGACAGAGGTTGCCGAGCTCGTGGAACACGCGGAGCAGGATCTTGCGGCCACGCTGCGCCGTGGTGAACGTTGCCGAGCTCGCGCCGCGACATACCGGTGGGACGACGTCGCCGCCGACTACGAGAAGCTGTGCCGGCGGCTGGCCGCAGGCGAGCAACGTCGGGCCGGTCGTTCCGGGCGACGGAACAAGCTCTCGATCCGCGCTGATCGCGCCTAAGACGATGGCCTCGAGTGCCGAACAGTCCGACATGAGGGTGTCCGCGCCCGCGCAGACCTACCGCGAGACCGTGCGACGCCTCGCGCTCGCGCAGAAGAGCGGAAAGGGTGGACAGGCGTACTCCCTCTACGTCAACCGGAAGCTGGGCCGGCTCGCCGCCGCGGCGGCGCACCTCGCCGCACTCACACCCAACACCGTGACCTTGATCAGCGCAGGGTTCTCATTCGCGGGCGTCGCAGTCATCGCGCTGGTGGGCGGATGGGGCGCTGCTGTCGCGGCACCGTTGCTCGCACTCGGGTACGTGTTGGACGCCGCCGACGGTCAACTCGCGCGCCTACGTGGCGGCGGGTCGCTCGCGGGCGAATGGCTCGATCACATGATCGACTCCGTCAAGATCACCTCGGTGCATCTCGCGGTGCTCGTGCACCTGTACCGCTTCACCGATCTCGGCACCACGTGGTTCCTCGTACCGCTCGGGTTCACGATCGTCTCTGTCGCGCTGTTCTTCGCACAGCTGTTGAACGAGCAGCTTCGCCGCAACCGGGGCGTCGGCCCTCGTCCCGCGAGCGCGAGACCGGCGTCACCGCTGCTCGCGTTCCTGAAACTCCCTCACGACTACGGCGTCCTGTGTTGGACGTTTCTGCTCGTGGGTGCACCGCTTGGGATGATGCGCGTCTACACGTTCCTGTTCGCGTTCAACGTCGGCTATCTCGCTCTTGCGCTCGTCAAGTGGTTTCTCGAGATGCGCGCCCTCGATGCGGCGGACTCGCGATGATTCGGCGTCCCATCATCGCCGCATGTCTGTGCACGGTCGCGCTCGGCGCATCGGGATGCAGCGGCGGGAGCAAGGGCAGCAACGGCGCAAACGCCGCGGGCACCAACAGCGGGGCCACGGCGACGTCGACGACATCGAAGAATGGCAGCACCGGGAACGGGACGCCCACGACGATGCACACCGGAGTCGCATCTCGGACACTCCGCCCTGTGGGCGTCGGTCAACCGGCCGAGCTCGCGCACAGCCTGTTCGCGAGCGTCACGCAGGTCACACCGACGACACTGACGGCGCAGGCTCCCGGTGAAACGACCGGGCCCGGCGTATTCGTGACGATAAAGATTCGAAACGACACCGACGCGGTGGTCGACCTCGACACGCTCGCGGTCAATGCGCACTATGGGAACCGCGTGCCCACGACACCGATCCGGCTGCCGGCCGGTGCGTTGCACGGATCGCTTCGTCCCGGCGCGAGCAAGACCGCGCGTTACGCGTTTCGAGTACCAAAAGATCAGGCGCGGTCGGTACGCGTCGACATACAACACTCGGCCGCGCCGAATGTTGTGATCGTCGACGTCGACAAGTAAGCGACCAGTCTTTTTCTGCCACCCGATTGGGTTTCGTTTCGAGGCTTTGCCCGATTCGCGAGTCGCGGTGCAGCGTTCCGAGCTTGTGATGCGAAGCGAGACATGACGCGTGTTCTTCGCTATGGTGCGAAAATTCTAGGCGGGATTGGCCCGATCAACGGGTAGAGATTCGCTCGCCGGTCACCGATCGAACGGTGTCGCGACGCGCACGTGATGTGCGCCGTCCGATGTCGTGCGCGTGAAGCACCTTCACAGCCCAAGGAGGCACATGCTGCGTCTCGCCGTCAGGACGAAGCGACCCGGTGGTCGCGTCAACCGAGTCGCCCTTCTCCTGTTCGCGGTCTGCTGCACGGCTGCATTGATCGGAGTCCCGATCAGCATCGCCGGAGGCGCTTCCGGCAAGGCCGGTACCACCGTTGGAGCAGCGCAATACGCAGTGCCGACGCGGGCGATCATCGTCTCGCGTTCGGGCAGCGACACGGCCTCCGGGACGCGGTCGGCGCCCTTCCGGACACTCGCACGCGCCGTATCCTCTGCACCGTCCGGGGCGACCATCGTGTTGCGAGCGGGCTCCTATCACGAGTCCGTGGTCATCCCGTCGTCGAAGCGACTCACGGTGCAAGCGTGGCCCCGAGAGAAGGTGTGGCTCGAGGGGTCCGTGCCTGTGACGGGCTGGAAATCTTCCCGAGGCTTGTGGAGCAGGAGTGGTTGGACCGTGACGTTCGACGCGTCACCGACGTACACGCGCGGCGCCGGCGACAACACCGGTGCCAACTGGGGGTTCGTGGACCCGAACTATCCCATGGCCGCGCATCCCGACCAGGTATGGATCAATGGTGTCGCGCAGCGCCAAGTGCGCTCGAAGACGAAGGTCGTGCCCGGGACGTTCTTCGTCGACTATGCGGCCGATCAGCTCTGGCTGGGTTCCAGCCCGCAGGGCAAGGAGGTCCGGGCAAGCGATCTCGTGCGGGCCCTCATGATCCGCTCGGCGGGCAGCGTCGTCCGTGGGTTGGGGATCCGCCGCTTCGCGCCCTCGGTTCCCGACATGGGTGCGGTCACCGTCGAGAACAACAACGTGCTGATCGAAAACGTCTCGATCACCGACTCGGCGACGACGGGTCTGCATGTCGGATCGGGCGCAACGACTTCTGGTGTCGTGGTCCGCAATGTGCACGTGGCGCGCAGCGGGATGCTGGGCATCAACGCCTCGTACGCCGACCATCTCACGCTCGATCACGTGTGGTCCGTGTACAACAACACGGAACACTTCAACACTTCTCCGGTCTCGGGCGGAGTCAAGATCGGCCGAAACACGCGGCATCACGGTGCGCAACAGCGTGTTCACCAGCAACGACGGCCCCGGATTGTGGATCGACGAGTCGTCCTACGGCATGACCGTGACGCATAGCGTGATGAGCCACAATGCGAAGCACGGCATCTCGCTCGAGATCTCTGCCAAGGCAGTCGTCACGAACAACACCGTCGTGGACAACGACGGGTACGGGATCAAGGTGAACAACACGAGCAACGTCTCGATTGCGAACAACATTTTCTCGCAAAACGACCGAAGCATCAACGTCGTGCAGGACACGCGCCGGCCCACGAGTGCCGGGACCGCGGGCCGCGACAAACGCCAGCCGTTCCCTGATCCCACAATGACTTGGCTGATCGGTCCGGTTCGCGTTTCAAACAATGTGCTCGCGAACCAGAAGTCCGGCGATTGCATGCTCTGCGTCGAGGACTACACACAGAAGCGAAGCGCGAAGCAGATCGACGTGACCGCTAACGGCGACGTCTATGCGCGGACGAACGCGTCGCGCCCGACATACCTTGTCGTGTGGTCCCGCGGTCCTGGCAATCCCGCCGTCTACACCACGCTCAAGAGCTTCCGTGCCGCGACCGGTCAGGAGAAGTCGGGTGTGTTGTTGCGCGGACCGTGGGCCCCGAAGCCCGTTCCCAAACCTGTCCCGAAGCCCAACCCGGCGCCAAGCCCGAGCCCGAAGCCGAGCCCAAGCCCGAGCCCGACGCCGAAGCCGCTCGCCGCGTATGCGGCTGACGCATTCGCCCGTACGGTCGCGCAGGGGCTGGGCAATGCCGACGTCGGTGGCGCGTGGGACGTCTCGGGCTCGGCATCGAGCTTCTCGGTCGCGAACGGAGCGGGCCGGATCCGCGGCGAGGTTGCGAAGAACCCGCGGCCTCGCTCACGAGGGTCCGGCATGCGGACGTCGACATCGCCTCTGCTCTCGCACTCGATGACGCAGCGAGCGGCGGTGGGGCCTATGTCTCGCTGATCGGCCGGCGCGTGTCGGAGGGCAACGACTACCGGCTCAAGCTGCGCTACATGCCCGATGGTTCGGTGGTCGTCTACCTCGTTCGCACGGTGGGCGGCACCGAGACCGTCCTCGGCACAACAGAGCTCACTGGCCCGAGCGTCGATCCCGGGGATGTGCTGCGATCGAGATTCGTGATCGACGGCACCGGTACGACAACGCTCCGTGCGAAGGTCTGGCGCGCCGGCAGCCAGGAGCCGCGCTCATGGCTCTTGACCACCACCGATGCGACACCTTCGGTGCTCCGGAAGGCGGGCGACGTCGGGATCCTCCTGTACGTGTCGCATTCGTGGTCGGGTGCCGCCCCGGCGATCACGATCGACAACTTCCGCGCCACCGCTCCAACTGAACCCTGACGCCTCACGCGGACCGTACTGCCTGCCGAACCTCTCGTGAGAGCAGCGAGCGCAGGACGTCCGTGACCGCCGACTGGTAGCGATCCCGCGAGTACCGATGCGCGGCGCGAGGCGCGTCGTTCAGCGCGTGCGCACGGAACTCGTTCCAGTGCGTGACGACGCGCTCGACGGCGTCGGCGATCTCCGCGGGAGCCGACGGCGCGACCAGCAGCGACGCGTCGAACGCGGTGGTCGCTTCCACGAGCCCCCTGATGCGTGTCGCAACCACCGGGCGCGCCGCAAGGATCGCTTCGACGGCCGTGTTGCCGAACGATTCATCTGTTCGCGACGGTACGAGCAAGACGTCGCACGCAGCGAGGTACGGCCAGACGTCGGCGGTGAAGCCATGGAAGCGCACACGACCGTCGAGTCGCGCAGCTTCCACCTGGCGGCGCAGGTCGTCCTCGAAGAGCTCGTTTCCCGGGAAGACTGCACCCACGATGTCGAGGTGCGCGTCGACACCGCGGAACCCGAGCAACCTGACGGCTTCGATCGCGTCGCCGGGTCCCTTACGCTCCGAGAGACGACCGACGTAGAGCAGACGAACCGGTTCCTCGAGCCGTGCACGCGGCGGCTGCATGCGGGGGGGACCGGTCACGCCGTTCACGATCACGACCGAGCGCGGCCCGGCCTGCGGCAGCGCGTCGGTCAGCACGCTCGAGCTGCACCGGCTGTTCAGGACCAACCGGCGTGCGAGCAACAACGGGATCCCCAACGCCTTGCGCACGAGTCGAGGAGTCGATGCTTCCCCCCTCGTGCACGTGACAGACGACGGGAATGCCGAGACATCGCCCGAGCACCAACCACAGGGGTTGGATGATCGTGTTGACATAGATGACGTCGGGCCGGACCTCCCGAAGGAGCCGGAGCTCGGACGGCAGGGCGTGCAACACGATTCCGAGCAGTCGCAAGACCCCGAGGCCCTTGAGATACGCCTTGCGCAAGACCGGGCTCGGCACCGGGCGCAGCTCACCGCCTCGCGCCACGATCTCGTCGAGCAGCGGCCCGGTGGGCTGGGGGATCGACACGACCACCCGCCAGCCCAGCGCCAGCATGCCGTCGACGCTCTCCAAGAACATGCGCGAGGCGCCGTAGAGGTCCGCGTTCGGGTTGGTGGCGAGAATTGTGGGCGCTCGGCCCCTTGCAACGTCGATCACGCTGTCCGCCCAGTTTCTTCCAGCTGCTCTGTATGTCCATTTTGCCACAGGTCGCGGCGCATATTTTTCCATGAAACGGCGAATTGTGCTCAAGGTTTCTCGAAGAGTGTGGAAGGGTGCACCACGAGAAGCGATCGAAGCGGCACATTCCGCAGCGATTGCATGCGGGCGGTTTTGGAGGAGCTAAGTCAAATGGCAGCAGGAACGTTTCATCTTCAGGGTCGCGTGCGCTCGGGCATGCGCGTCGTCACGGCGGGCGTCGCTCGCGCCACTACAAAGCAGGTGAGACGAAGAGGCGCCCTGTCGGTGGCGCTCCTCGTGCCAATGTTCGTCGCCCTCGGGATGATGCCGGCGTCGGCCAACACCGGCTCGGTCTCGGTGGGGCAGAACTGCCAGCGCTGGCACGCCAGCGTCGCCCTCGACCACAACGTCACGCCCGACCGGACGGTGTCGGTCGTGACCACGATTCCCGGCACGATGGGGATCAGGGGTCGGCACTACAACACGTCGTTCGGTCCGATCTGGTCGGTGAGCGGTGAAGCGCCGACGCACGGCAGTGTCACGCTGAACGTCTACTTCCCGAACGGGCGGCGTGAGTACACCGAGACCAAGGCGCTGCCGGTGCCGAGGGGCTGCGTGACCACGACGACGCGCGACACGGGCCCGGCGACGACCAATGCGCCGACGACCACGACGATCGTGACGCAGGGCTCGACACAGACCACGAGTCCTCCGGCGACCACCGGCCCGACAGTGCCCGAGAGCACGACCGTCTTCGCCGAAGGCGTGACCGCCGCTCCTCCGAGCAGCGGACCGTCGGCCGGCGGACCTGCCGCCGTGTCGCCGTCAGGCGAGGTCGAGGCTGCGGCGGCCGCGAATGCACTGCCGCGAACTGGTGGGGGTGGGGGACCGGGTCCGGTGATCGGCCTGGTGTCCCTGCTCGGCGGTGCAGTCATGTTGTTGGTCAGCCGCCACCGCCGCGGTCGGGTGGCCTGATCCACGAGGCACATCGACGGAGAAGCCGGGAAGCGCGTCGACACGCGTTCCCGCTTCTCCGTCGGGTGCTCGCGCGCTGCCGCGCGGTCGATCCGTAGTACGTTCCGCGCTCACCGACCGACTGTCGTCACGTCGACGGGGAGGCACCGCGTACGTGGAGAGCGATCGCGCCCGCGTCGCGAGCGCTGAGTGGCGCGGATTCGGCGTCGCGCTCGCTCTCGTCCTGGTCCCGCTCGTCGTGTTGGCCGTCACGGTGCTTCACGACGCGCCACGCGCCCTGGTTCGCGATCACGCGCTCATGGAGCTGCAAGTCCGTGACGTCGGCCGGCACCCCGTGCTGATCGGGCTCTACTGCGCGATGGGTGGAGCCATCCCGGTCCACTGCTCTATTACACGCTCGCGCTGCCGTACCGGCTCACCGGCGGAAGCTCCGGCGGGCTCTTGCTCGGCGCGCTCGCCATCAACACGGCCGCGATCGGAGGCATGGCCACGCTCGCGAAGCGTCTCGGCGGCATGCCGGCCGCACTCTTGACGCTCGTCGGGCTGAGTATCGCCGCGCGCGCCCTCGGCGCCGAGCTGTTGCTCGATCCGTGGGTGTGCTTCGTCACCGTGTTGCCGTTCGGGCTCTTCTGCTTTCTCGCATGGGCGATGACGTCGGGCGAAGCATGGGCGCTGCCCGCCTCCGTCGGCCTCGCGTCGTGGCTCGTGCAAGCCCACATCGGTTACGCGCCGCTCACCGCACCGGCGCTTCTTGCCGGCGCGATCTGGCTCTGGGTCGGGGTCCGTCGCCGCAACGATCCGGCCGTGACGCGGAGAGCACGCCGGGCCACCATCCTCGTGGTGCCCATACTGGCGGTGGCGTGGGCACTGCCGTTGTGGGACCAGGTGTTTCGGGCCGGCAATCTCGGCAACGCCGTCGAGTGGTTCGTTCGCGTGGACGCGGGTGCGCACACACTCACGGAGGGGGCGCGGGTCGTGTTCGGGCAATTCGCCGCCGTGCCCGATTGGGTCACCGGGAAGCGGCGGATCGGCGCGTTCGGCGGTGAGACGATGCTGCGTCACACGACCTTGTTGCCACTGTTGCTCGTGCCGTTCGTGGTCGCCGCGATCGTCGCGTGGCGGCGGCGCGATCGCGCGATCGTGCGGCTGGCGGCCGTGCTCGCGCTCACGCTGCTCGCGTCGGTCGTCTCGGTGGCCCGCACGGTCGGCATCATGTACGAGTACCGCTTGCTCTGGACCTGGGTGCTCGGAGCCCTTGCGGGCGTCGTTGTCGCATGGACGGCCTGGAACCTCGTCGTGACGCGCTGGCCGAAGGCGGAGGCACGGGTGCTCGTGCCGCTCGCGTTGCTCACGCTCTCCGTGCTGTGTGCGGCCGAGAGTGTCGCGGCCGTGCGTGCCGGCACACCCGATTGGGACTCGGCGGTCACTGCGACCGTGACCGGCCAGCTCGCGGCGCGGCTCGATGCACGCCGCGGCGAGCTGGTGCTGCGATCGGAGTCCGCGGCCGGCGAAGGGTACATGGAAGGCCTCCTTCTCGCGTTGGAACGGCGTGGCTTCGACGCGCGCGTCGCGGCCGATCCCGTCGAGCGTTTCGGCGAGCATCGCGTTGCAAGCGGCGGGCCGGTCGAGGCGCGCCTCGTCGTTGTTGCTGATACCGACCTCGACGGCTTCGTCCGGGATCCCAAGCTCGAGCTGGTCGCCTACGACGGCCGTATGCCCTTCGACGAGCGCGTCGACGCCGGCCGGCGAGCAAGCGCGGAGCAACACCGACTGCTCGCCGCGTACAACGCGGGGGACATCCCTGCTGACGCGTTCGCACGCCGCGCTCGAAGCCTCGCGGATCCGGGGCTCGTCGGTCGCCGTGTTCCGCGAGCAGTCGTAGCTGCAGCTCCGGACGCGCCGCCGCCCCGGCTACCGTCAGGTTCGAAATGTCTCTCGTGTCCCTGCTCTTCGAGCATCCGTTCCCGGACGACGAGCTCCTGCTCCACTCGGTCACGATCTCGATGACCGCGGGCGACGCCCGCGCCGAAGCCCGCGCCGTCGCCGAGCAGTTGCGCGCCGCCGGGGTGCAACGTGGCCACGCGGTCGCCGTCCAGTCCCCGAATGATCCGCACACGATCACGACGATGTTCGGCGTCTGGTTGGCGGGCGCGGTCTTCGTGCCGGTCAATCCGCGATTCCCCGCCGCCGAGGTGTCGCGCATCATTTCGAGCGTCCGGCCGGTGGTCTCATGGACCGATGCCGCGATCACGCGCCTGCCGGACCCGATCTCGTACGACGACGACGTGGCACTGGTCGCGTGGACGTCCGGGACGACCGGTGCCCCGAAGCCCGTTTCGCACGCGCATTCCTCCTACTTGGAGCTGCTGGATCGTGTCTTGCGGCCGTTGCGCGGTGCCGGTCGTGACGCCACTCGGCGAACCGCCCCGAACCTCGTGCCCGTGCCGCTCGCGGTGAACGCAGGTGTCTACAACGTGCTGTTCGGCCTGCGGGCCGGCGCCGCCATCGTCGTGATGGACGGCTTCGACACGCGTGTCTTCGCCGACCTCGTCAAACGGTTCGACGTTCGGTCAACAGTGTTGCCGCCCGCGGCGATGACGATGTTGGCCGACGACGACGCGGTGACGGATCTCTCTCCGCTGCGGTTCGTCCGGAGCATTACCGCACCGCTGTCGCCGCTCCAAGCGGTGCGGTTCACCGAGAAGTTCGGGATCGTGGTGCTCAACGGTTACGGCCAAGTCGAGATCGGCGAGGTGATCGGGTGGACCGCAGCCGATGCTCGTGAGCATCCGGAGAAGCTCGGCGCCGTCGGCCGGCCGCACCCCGGTGTCACGCTCAAGCTGGTCGACGTCGAACACGACATCGGCCGGCTGTTCGTGCAGCCACCTTCGACCGCAAGCGCGCTCGACCCGCAGCGCGTCGACCGCGATGGCTACGTCGACACCGGCGATCTCGCCCGCATCGACGACGAAGGGTTCGTCTGGATCGAGGGCCGCGCCGGCGACGTGATCAATCGCGGCGGCAACAAGGTGTTCCCGGAACAGGTCGAGGAAGTTCTCCGGCTCGCCGCCGGTGTCGCCGACGCGGCGGTCGTCGGTGTGCCCGACGCGCGTCTTGGGGAGATTCCCGTGGCTTTCATCGTGGCGAGCCGCGACACGAGTGACGACGAGCTGCGCGGCCTCTGCCGCGCGCATCTCGCGCCGTACAAGACACCCGTCGCGTTCCATCGCGTCGACGCATTGCCGCGCAACGAGG
Organism: uncultured Actinomycetes bacterium; assembly: GCA_963781425.1. Classification (GTDB taxonomy): domain Bacteria; phylum Actinomycetota; class Acidimicrobiia; order IMCC26256; family PALSA-610; genus DASQHW01. The sequence goes on from CAWAGX010000014.1 coordinate 200,966, forward strand.
TCGGCAAGGTGCTTCGGCGAGCCCTTCGGTCCACGCTCGAACAACAGGACGGTTGAGCAGCGACGCGTCGCGTCACGGTTGATCGACAACGAGCAATGGCTCAGACGTGTGGGTTACCGCGGATGGCCGCAGGTCGAGTGCCCGGAACGTCTCGTTCCACGCCTCGTGCTCGGCAGGTTGGACGTGCGAGCGCACGATCCAGATGCGGCCGTTGCTCCCGAGCATGCGCCAGTCCGCGATCGCCGTCCGCATCGTTTCCATCACTGCCTCCGTGGTGCGCCCGGTCGCGACGACGGCATTGATGTGTTCGACTCGGACGACGAAACCAATGGCCGTCTGGGAGGAGTGGTAGGTCTTCGGTTCGGAGCCGGGCCAGTAGTAGGTGAATCCGTAGTTGCCTGCGACGCTCACCACGACGACGTCCTGCGCTGCTCGGTGGGTCGCGACGTAGCGGGATTGGGTGCGTGCGTCCTCCCTGAGGGACTGGTAGCTCCGAATGTCATGACGCGATCGCAACGCCAACAAACCCACCAGTCCGACCGCAATGGCGATCACGACGAAACGCTTGTGGCGGGCGACCACGAGTGCCAGCTCGGCCACACCAATCGACTGCGATCACGACTGTGACGACGAGCAGGAAGTACGAGGTGCGCTGGTCGAGAAAGGGATAGCGACTCACAACACCACACAGGAACATTTCGAGCCATAACACGACTGCTGCAATTGCCAGCGCGACGTGCCCGCGTATCGAGAGCAGGACGAGCCCGAATCCGAACAGCGCGAACACCACGAGGGACGGGCCACCGAGGGACTTCAGGTCGACCACCCGGTCCCACACCGTCGACCACACGTCCCACGGCGTGCCGGTGAGATAGAACTCCCGCCAGTAGGTACGAACCTGCGCGTGTTGGTGCGGTAACACGACAACTGCCATGTACGAGGCGATGCCGGTACCGGCTGCCGCACCGCAGACGAGCACCTCGCGCGCACGTCCGAAGCTCTTGTGGAGGGTCGCCGACCCGATCAGCCCGGCGAAGACGGCGATCGTCACCAGTCCGGCGACGGTGCTGAACGGCATGACCACGACACCCGCGATGCCTAGCAGGACGAGCGGCCGGCGACCGTAGTCCCGGTCAGCGTTGCGCGCGAGAACGAGAATGAGCAGCGCGAACGCCGCATCGCTCGTGTACTGCTTGAGATCGTTGCGACGGAGCGACATCGGCGCGAGCACCACGGCGGCGGTCGCGATGACACCTGCGCAGCGCGCCTCGAAGTGGTTTCGCCAGTGGAGGCCACGGACGAGGAGGTAGGTCAACACTGCTGTCGCGGCGGAGAACATGAGCGGCACGACCCGGAACCGTTGCTCCGCGTCACCGGGAACGAGTCGGAGCAGCGCGATCCATCCGATAGGCGAGACAGATGACAGGTCCACCTGACGTGAGAAGGGGGCGTTCGCCAACTCCGCAACCCACGCCTCATCGAGCCAGAAGGGTCTTCGGAGCATCGTGCCGAGCGGATGCACGCAGAGCACGAGCACAACCAGACCCGCGATGATGCCGACGTCGACGCGGCGCTCTCGTGCGCGGCTCCGTCGGCCGATGTGCGTCGGACTCGTCACCGGTGCGTCGGCGACTGCCGCCGCTGCGACATCGCGAGTCAGCAGCGCGTACGCCGCGGCGGCGCAAATGACGGCGGGGGTATCGGTGAGTTGCCGGGCGCGACGGGTGGCGGGGTGAAGGCGGTTCTGGGCGAGAGCACGATGTGTGTGGTCGGTGTCGTGCGCCGCCTGGTCGTCGGCGTCGTTGTGGGAGGGCGCGTCGTCGTGGTCGTTGGCGGCGGTGCGGTAGTCGTGGTGGTCGTCGGCGGGTCCGGCTCGGTCGTCGTTGTGGTGGTGGTGTCGGCGGCGGGAGGGTCCGCCGCGTGAAATGCGGTGAGCTGCGCGGAGACCGAGCTGGTGAGGAGCGCGAACGCGCGGCACTGCGAGGTGATCGGCGGGGTAGCCGGCGCGGCGGCCTTGTGCTGGGCCGGTGCGCGCCGGTGAGGCGTGGAATCCGGCACCGTTGCCGCGCTCCTCGTCGGTTCGTGCGGAATCGTCTGCTGGGTCGCGAGCTGGATGCTCGCGCCTCCACCGTCGTCGCCTGAGACGGCGATGCCGGCGGCGGTGAGGGCCACGACAAGACACCCGCAGATCGTGACCACGAGTTGGCGCCTTCGACGCTGTCCCCGCCGCTCCGCGCCGACCGCGGTCGCGTATTCGTAGATCTCACGAGCGTCGAAGGCCGCGGGGAGCGACACGTCGGCCCAGGGCTCCGGGCTCTCGTGCGTGTCGGTCATATCGGAGCCTCGTCGGGGACGTCGTAAATGCCATCGAGGTCCCCGCGCATGCGGTGACGCGCCTTTTCTGCGAGCGCGTTCACCTTCATTTCCGTGGTGCCGAGTGCGACAGCTGTTGTCGCTTCGTCGCAGTCCATCAGGTAACGCAACACCGCGACATCGCGCTGACGCTTCGACAGGCGATCAAGCGTGTCGACGATGTTCTCGGAGATCGCTTCGTCCTCGGTCTCGGATTTCGCGGCGCAGGAACTCGAGACATACATCCTTTGTGCGCACGATCACCCAACCGGCGGCGTTCTCCCGGTGACGAACGCGTTCCCAACGCTCATAGGTCTGCGCCATCGTCTCCGCGACGGCGTGCCGGACCACGGAGTCGTCGAAGCGGAAGAACCGCTGCGCAGCGTGGCAGGCGACCGTCACGAGTCCCGGGAAGGATTCATCGAACTCGGTTCGCGTCAACTCGTCCCCACGCATCTCTGCATCATTGCCGTTCGGCTGCACAGGTACACGCATCCCCGGGTGGTTGCATTCGACGCGCGCGACCCCGCGAACGCCGATCGCGGTCGAGACGTCGCCGCGCACCTTTCGCGCCGATCCGGCATCGTCCCTGGTGGCGGCGCTCTCGCCGCGGCTCAGATCGGACAACGGGTTGATACGTGCGCGGCGGCGCGCGCGGCAGGGGCGATGATTCACCCGTATCACCCCGTGGGGTGTCTTCCGCGGCTCGTACGTTGTGGCTGACGAAACGCTGCGTTTCTCGCCGCGTCTCGCGAACGCGCGCAGTGACCGGCGGTCAGCCGCGGTCTCGGCCGACTACCGAGACGAACGACACCATCTCGCCGGGATAGCCGCCGAGATTGTGGGTGAGCGCCAGCGGACGGTCGTTGCCGAGCTGCCGTTCCTCGGGCGCCTCCCCCCGCAGCTGCAGCCAGCATTCGAACATCATGCGGAGGCCGGATGCGCCGACCGGGTGGCCGAAGCTCTTGAGTCCGCCGTCCGGGTTCACCGGCAGCTCACCACCCAGATCGAACGTGCCCTCGAGCACTTCCTTCCACGCGGTGCCGCGCTCGGCGAACTGCAGGTCCTCGTAGATGAGGAGCTCGGCGGGCGTGAAACAGTCGTGCACCTCCGCCATCGCGAGCTCTTCGCGCGGGTTGGTGATGCCGGCTTGCGCGTAGGCATCGCGTCCGGTCGCGCTGATCTCGGGAAAGGTCGTGTAGTCGTACGCGGGGTCGGCGTTGCCCGAGCAATTCCCGGCAACGAGCGACAGTGCCTTGATGTAGAGCGGCCGGTCCGTGTAGTTGTGCGCGTCCTCGGCGCGCACGACGATGGCGGCGGCCGAACCGTCGGCGACGCCGGAACAGTCGTATACGCCGAGACCGCCGGCCATCAACGGAGCCCCGCAGATGGTCTCCATGGAAACTTCGCGCTTGAACTGTGCCCGGGGATTGCGCGCACCGTTGTAGTGGTTCTTCCATGCGATGCGGGCGAGGACCTCCCGCACCTGTTCCTCACCGAGGCCGTATTTCTGCGCATACGCCGGTGCGCACATCGCGAACATCGCCGCCGCAGTCAGCGTGCGCCCGGTGCCGTCGGTCGCGCTCTTCGACGCGCCGACGAGGCCCTGGTATCCGCTGTCCTTCACCTTCTCGACGCCGATCGCCATCGCGCTGTCGTACGCGCCGGACGCGACGGCGTACGCCGCGTTGCGCAGCGCCTCGGAGCCCGTCGCACAGAAGTTCTCGACGTGGGTGACCGGCTTGTCGTGGAGCTGGAGCGGTCGGGCGAGCGCCATCCCGCTCATCCCCGAGAAGGCGGTGCCCAGCCAGTACGCGTCGACGTCGTCCTTGCTGACACCCGCCGAGGCGAACGCTTCGTTCGACGCGTCGAGCAGCAGGTCGTCGGTGCCCTTGTTCCATTGCTCGCCGAATGGCGTGCATCCCATGCCGACGATCGCTACGCGGTCTTTGATGCCCTGCGAACTCACTGAAGCCCCCTATGCGGACTGCAACGTCTGGTCGGTACCGGTGTGCGTGTTGCGAAGCCCGCCCCTGATCGGTCGGGCCTTCCAGAAGTAATTGTGAATCTCGTCGGAAGTGAACAGTTTGCGGAACGTCATCTCGATGCGGTCGCCGATCGCGAGATCCGCGACGTCGAGATCGGTGAGCTCCACCGGATGACGACCGCCGCCGTCGAAGTCGACGACCGCGAACGTGATCGGCGGGCTCGGCGAGTACGCGATGCGGTCGATCGTGAACAGCGCGACGGTGCCTTCCACTTCCGACATCGGCGCCGAGACCATCTCGTCGACGGCGTCGCCGACGCGCGACACGCGTGCCGGAGGAAGATGCAGCTCGCCGCTGTCACGGTCGCGCGAACCGACGAAGGCGTACTTCCACTCCTCGGTGCGGCCCGACACCGACGCCGAGATCCGATCCGGCTCCGGGCGTCGAGGCGGCTCCAGGGTGACCGTTCCCCGCCAGGACAGGTACTTGCCGTACGGGAGCGGACCGCCGTTTGCCACCTGCGTGCCGACTGGTCGCGCGGCACGATACGAAGCGATCGCGGGCGTCGCGCGGAACAGCAACACGTCGGCGCCGTCGGCGAGGACGACGAGAGCGATGATGTGTCCGGGCTCGCTCGTCTCGAGCGCGCTCGTCAACAAGAGTGCCGCCTGCGCCGTGCCCGTGTTCCCCACGCTGGCCGCGAGGTCGTCGACGGCCGCTGCCTTCGACGCCCCGAGCCGGCCACTGATGCTGCGCACGGCGCGCGCGTGCATGCCGGTGACGATCAGCTTGTCGATCTGGTCCGGCTGGAGCTCGGCGTCCTTGAGCGCGAGGTTCCAGGCTTCTTCCACGAGCGGCCCGTACTTGATCTCGCCGTAACGCTCCTCCCACGTACGCGATCGTCGCGAGCCCGGAGTACGCCAGCGTTCGATGAACTCCTCGGTCGCACTTCCCCGGCCGATGCACTCGGCGATGACGGGCCCGTCGGTGTCCGACCCGACCAGGATCGCGGCGCCACCGTCGCCACCTTGGGTCTCGTCGGCACTCGTCGGCAGGCCGTCGCGTAGGTCCGAAGCGACGACCATGATGCAGCCGTTCCCTTCGAGCGCCGTACGCAACGCGCCGACGCCGGACCGCAACGCGCCACCGAAGTCCATCGCGGGCACATGCGTGTCGAGGCGCAATGCGGCATGGATCGCGGAAGCGTTGTTCTTGTCGAGGTACGCAGGGTTCGCGGTCGCGAACCACAGCGCGCTGATCGCGGTGTCGGCAGGTGCCGACCGGCGCGCGAAACGCGCCGCTTCGACCGCCATCGTCGTGGTGTCCTCGTCGTAGCCCACGACGGCGCGGGTGCCCTTCCCGCCTCCGGACCCGAAGGTCTTCGCGATGTCGCCACGGTCGAGGCGCCGATAGGGGACGTAGCCGCCGGCGCTGATGATTCCTCGCATGACGCGGGATTCTACGCTCGGCCACTCGGCGGATTCTCAGCCGGAGCCGCGGCCGTATGCCGCCGTAAGGTGTCGGCGTGCAGCTCGGGGACACGGCCAACGCGGGCGCCCACGGGTACGGCAAGCCGCTCGACGGGGTGCGCGTCCTCGCCGCGGAGCAGATGCAGGCGCTGCCCTTCGCGACCCAGATGCTCGCCCGCCTCGGCGCCGAGGTCGTCAAGGTCGAGCACCCGGTCCACGGGGAGTCGGGACGCGGCGCGACACCCGCCATGCTGGATCCGTCCGGCCGCAAGGTCGGCGCGACGTTCCTGCGCAACAACTTCAACAAGCGCAGTGTCGGTATCGACCTCAAGGTGCCCGAGGGCCGGGAGCTGTTCCTCTCGCTCGTGCCCCGCTTCGACGTGATCGCCGAGAACTTCAAGCCCGGCACGATGGATCGCATGGGCCTGGGGTACGACACGATCTCCGAGCGGCACCCTCGCGCCGTGTACGTCTCCATCTCCGGTTTCGGCAACATCGGCGAGTCCCCGTACCGAGACTGGCCCGCGTACGCGTCGGTCGCCGAGGCGATGTCGGGCATCTACGAGTACCGGAACGGGCCCGATCGCCCGCCGGTGACGATCCCGGTCGGCGCGCTCGGCGACATCAGCTCGGCCTTGTTCGGTGTGATCGGTGTCCTCGCCGCGCTGCGTCATCGTGACCGGACGGGCGTCGGTCAATACGTCGACATCGCGATGTACGACGCCATGATCGCCATGACGGACATCGTCACGAACTTCTGGTCGATGGGTGTGCGCGATGCGATGGAGGATCGCCTCTCGGTGATCTGTGAGGGATTTCGCGCGTCCGACGGATACGTCGTCGTGCAGATCGTCCGCGAGCATCAGTTCACCCGGCTCGCCGACCTCGTCGGTCACCCCGAGTGGAAGGACGATCCCCGCTTCGCGACGCGCGCGGGGTGGGGGCCGCACATGGAAAGCGTGATCCGGCCGGCGGTCGACGCGTGGGCATCGCAGCGGACGAAGCTCGAAGCTGCGCAGCAGCTGACGGCCGCGGGCATCGTCGCCGGGCCGAGCAACGGCGCTCCCGACGTGATCGCCGATCCTCACGTCGCGGCGCGTCACATGCTCGTCGAGATGCCGCGCACCGACGGTGTCGCCGAGCCGATCCTCGTTCCCGGGAACCCGGTGAAGCTGTCGAAGATGACCGAGGGTCCCGAGACGCGCGTGCCGTGGCTCGGGGAGCACACCGACGAGGTGCTCGCCGGCGAGCTCGGCCTCGGCAACGATGAGCTCACACATCTGCGTGACCGGGGCGTCATCGCCTGAGCAACCCACCAGGCGTGTGTGAGGTGCGAAAATCGCACCTCACACACGCCTGTGTACGATCCGTGCCGTGGACTTCGAGTTCTCGCCCGAGCAACGCGTGTTCGCCGAGGAAGTCGAGCAGTTCCTCGACGAGCACGATGATCCCGAGGTCTTCGACCTGACCCGCGAGAACATGGCGCAGATCGTGGACACGCCGAAGCGGCGCGCGTTCATGCGCGCGGTGGGGGAGCGGGGCTGGCTCGGCCTCACGTGGCCGAAGGAGCACGGCGGATCCGAGGGTGAAGGCGTATACGAGTTCCTCCTGAACGAAGCGCTCGCCGCACGCGGCGGTCCGCAGATCGGAAAGGGCGTCGGCATCATCGGCAAGACGCTCATCGCGCACGGCAACGACTTCCTGAAGGAGAAGTTCCTGCCGATGATCCTCTGCAATGACGTCGAATTCGCCGTCGGGTACAGCGAGCCCAACGCCGGTTCGGATGCGGCATCGATGCGGTTGAAGGCCGAACGGGCCGACCGTGACGGGCAGCCCGGATGGCTGCTGAACGGCCAGAAGACGTGGACGACGTCCGCGCACTTCGCGGAGTGGTACTGGCTCGGGACGCGGACGGACCCGAACAACAAGCACCGGGGCATCACGTTGATGCTCGTGCCGCTCGACCAGCCGGGCATCACGATCAACCCGATCTGGACGATGGGCGACGAACGCACCAACGAGGTGTTCATCGAGGACGTATTCGTGCCCGACGACTACGTGGTCGGAGACGTGAACCACGGCTTCCAGTACATCTCGGAGGCGCTCGACCTCGAACGGTTCACGTTGTTCACGTTCTCGCCGATCGCGCAACGACTCGATCTGTTGTGCGAGTACGTGCGGACCGCGGAGCGCGACGGCCGGCCGCTGCGCGAAGACCCCGTCATCCGTGGCCGGCTCGCGCGTCTCGTGACGGAAGCGGAGGTCGCGCGCGTCCTCGGACTGCGCGTCGTCGCGGCGTCGATGAAGGCCGAGAAGACGAAGGGTGCCCCGCCGACCGTCGAGTCGTCCGAGTACAAGCTGTACGCCACCGAGTACTCGCGCCGGCTGGCCAACGCGTCAATGGACATCGCCGGACCGGGTAGCCAGCTCCGCGTGAAGACGACGACCGCGCCCATGGAGGGCCGCGCCGAGTCGACGTACCGGTACACGGTGATCGACACGATCGGCGGCGGCACGTCCGAGGTGCAGAAGAACATCATCGCCCGGCGCGCGCTCGGTCTCCCCAAGAACTTCTGAGCGCATGCTCGAAGGCATCACCGTCCTCGATCTCGCCAGTGTCGGGCCCGCGGCGCGCGCCTCCCGCTGGCTCGCCGACTACGGCGCCGACGTCGTGAAGGTCGGGCCCGTGCCCAAGCGCGGTGGCGTGCTCATCGAGCCGCCGTTCCACTCCTACGGCGGGCACCGCGGCATGCGGCGCATGCTCGTCGACCTGAAGTCCGACACCGGCCGGGAGGCCTTCCTGCGCGTCGCGCGCGGCGTCGACGTCCTCATCGAGAGCTTCCGCCCCGGCGTCGTCGGCACGCTCGGCATCGGCTACGACGCCGTCGCCAAGGCGAACCCGCGGATCGTGTACTGCTCCACGAGTGGTTACGGACAGGACGGCCCGCACGCGCAATACGCCGGGCACGACCTCAACTATCTGGCCGTCGGCGGCTTCCTCGCCACGACGCATCCCCGCGCCGATGGTGGCCCCCCGGTGCCCGGCGCGACCGTGGCCGACAGCGCGGGTGGTGGCATGCATGCGGTGATCGCGATTCTCGCGGCGCTCGTGCACCGGTCGGCGACGGGCGCGGGAGCGCATCTCGACGTCGCCGCCGCGGACGGTGTGCTCGCGTTGATGTCGCTCGCGGTCGACGAGTACCTCGCCACCGGTGTCGTGCCCGGGCCGCGCCACGGCGTGTTGACCGGGCGGTATGCCTGCTACGACGTCTATCGCTGTGCCGACGACGCATGGGTCGCGGTCGCGGCCATCGAGCCCCGCTTCTACGTCAACCTGTGCCGGGCCCTCGATTGCGAACGGTGGATCGACCACCAGACCGACGACGACGTCCAGGCGGAGATCCGCGCCGATTTCGCGTCCGCCTTCGCGAACAAGACCCGGGACGAATGGGCTGACCTGCTCGGGCCGGCCGATGCGTGTGTGTCGCCGGTCCTCACAGTGCCCGAGGTGGTGCAGCACCCCCAGTTCGTTGCCCGGGGCGCGTTCGTCGACGCGGCACATGCGACGCACGGCCGCTTCCGTCAGACTGGTCACGTGCTCGCGGGACAGTCGAGGGTTTCGGGGACGGTGCAGCTCCCCGACACGTCGCAGACCGACACCGATGAGGTGCTGCGAAGCGCGGGCTATTCGGCAGATGAGGTCGCGCGCATGCGTAACGAGGGGGCGGTCGCGTGAGTGATCTGCCGGCTGACGTCGAAGCGCAGATCGGGTGCGTGCAGTACGAGGTCACGGGCGAGTTCCCGGTAGAGCGCGGCTACATCTGGACGACGTGCGCGTCGGTCGAGAACGGCAATCCGTTGTTCTGGGACGACCGCGTCGCGGCCGAGCTGACTGGCGGCCCGATCGCGCCACCGACGATGCTCTCGGTCTGGTTTCGCCCGCACCACTGGGCGCCGGGACGCGCCGAGCAGCCGCTCCCGTTACAGGTGCACTTCGACTTGAAGGAGACGTTCGGGCTCCCGGAAGCCGTGATGACGGACAATACGATCGTGTTCCACGATCCGGTCCGGCCCGGTGACGTGCTGTACACCCGACAGATCCTGCGGTCGGTGAGCGCACCGAAGACGACGAAGCTGGGCACGGGTCGTTTCTGGGTGATCGACGTCGAGTACCTCAACCAACGGGACGAGCTCGTGGGCGTGGAGTCGTACACGGGCTTCGGATACCGCCGGGAGGAATCGTGACCTTCGTGCGGCAGGACGGCATCACGCTCGCCGATGTGCACGTCGGCGACGCGCTGCCCGAGCTCTCCTATGACGTCAACGCGACCACGATCGTGCTCGGCGCCATTGCGAGCCGTGACTGGCGGCCGATGCACCACGACCACGACTTCGCGGTGCACCGCAACGGGACGCCGGACATCTTCATGAACACGCCGAACCAGGCTGCGTGGTTCGAGCGCTATCTCACCGACTGGTCCGGACCGCGTGGCCGGCTCGGGCGCATGCAGTTCCGGATGAAGGGCTCGGTCTTTCCCGGCGACACGATGCAGCTTGCCGCCACGGTCGAAGCGGTCGAGACCGACGACACGGGATGCGGATGGGCCACTGTCGCGGTCCGTCTCACCGTGGCTGGCGACGTCAAGACCGGCTGCACCGCGCGGATCGCACTCCCGACGACCGGCGACGACAACCCATGGGCGCGCCGCGGCGACCAATGGCGACCGTGACCGATCGGGCAGGGAGCTGAGGCATGGATCTCGACTTCACCGACGAGCAGAACATGTTGCGGGAGATGATCCGCGGTGTCTGCGGCGCGTACGCCTCGCGCGAGACGGTGCGCGCGATGGAGGACGACCCGATCGGGTATCCGCCCGAGCTGTGGAAGCAGATGGCCGAGCTCGACCTCATCGGGCTCATGCTGCCGTCCGAGTTCGGCGGCTCGGAGATGACGGCGATCGAAGGCGCGATCCTCTACCACGAGCTCGGACGCGCGCTGGCGCCCACGCCTCATTTCGTCAGCGCGGTGATGGCCGCAGGAGTGCTCCTGCGTGCGGGCAGCGCCGACCAGCAGCACGAGTGGCTCCCACGCGTCGTCGCCGGCGATGCGGTGCTCACCACCGCGTGGCTCGAGCCCGGCCAGGGCTTCGGCCCCCGGGGCGTGCAGGCGCGCGCGACTGCTGACGGCGACGGCTTCGTACTCGACGGCGTGAAGTTGCATGTGCCGTTTGCCCAGGCCGCGACCCGGCTCGTCGTACTGGCGCGCACCGGTGATGCCGACGGTGACGTCGACCTGTTCCTCGTCGACCCCGCGAGCGCGGGGGTCACGCTCTCACAACAATTCACGATCGCGTCCGACACGCAGTACCAGGTCGAGCTCACCGGTGTGCGCGTCGACGCTTCGAGTCGCATCGGTGGCGTCGCGACCGGCTGGGCGACGTGGCACGAGACACTGTTCGACGGGATCATCCTGCTCGGGGCCCAGGCCGCGGGCGGGGCGCGGTATGCGCTCGATCTCACCGTGCAGTACGCCAAGGATCGCGAGCAGTTCGACAAGCCGCTCGGCGCCTTCCAGGCGATCGCCCACTACCTTGCGGACGGGGCGACCGCAGTCGACGGCGCCGAGACCCTTGTCTACGAAGCGGCGTGGGCACGAGCCGGCGACCGCTCGATCGCCCGGCTGGCGCCCATGGCCAAGCTGTTCGCGTGCTCGACGTTTCGCGATGTCACTGCGATGTCGCAGCAGGTCTTCGGCGGTGTCGGGTTCACGCTCGAGTACGACATCCAGCTCTACTTTCGGCGCGCGAAGCAGCTGCAGATCTCCTGGTGGGACGATCGCGCGCTCGAGGAGCTGGTGGCCGCAGCCGTACTCGACGGCTGACCACGCGCGTCTCCGGCGCGGACGATTACTAGCGTGCGGGCATGACGAGCGTCAGCGCGCAAGCCGAGGCCGACGGTCTCAGCTTGCGCTCGTCGAAGGGACGCATCGCGCTCATCGCGACGGTCGCGGCGAGCGGGATGGCCAGCCTCGACGCAACCGTCGTCAACGTTGCGCTGCCGCACATCGGTGAGGACTTCGAGGTCAGTGTGACGGCCCTGCAATGGGTCCTCACCGGCTACCTGTTGGCGTTGGCGTCGTTGATCCTGCTCGGTGGCGCGTTGGGAGATCGCTTCGGACGCCGAAAGGTCTTCGTGGTCGGCACCGTGTGGTTCGCCATCGCCTCCTTGCTGTGCGGCGCGGCGCCGAACGTCGAGGTGCTCATCGGCGCACGGATCCTGCAGGGCGTCGGCGGTGCGCTGCTCACACCCGGAAGCCTCGCGATCATCCAGGCGAGCTTCCGGCAGCGCGACCGCGCCGCCGCGGTCGGCGTGTGGTCGGGGCTGGGCGGCGTGGCCGGCGCGCTCGGACCGTTCGTCGGCGGGTATCTCGTGGACGGGCCGGGATGGCGGTGGGCGTTCCTCATCAATGTGCCCGTCGCGGCCGTCGTCGTGGTTTGCGCGCACGCGGCCGTGCCCGAGACACGCGACCCGCACGCGGCGCGCGGATTGGACCTCGTCGGCGCCGCGCTCGCAGTCGTCGGGCTCGGGGCGAGCACGTGGGCGCTCACCGAATCCGGACCGCGCGGCTGGTCCGATCCCTCAGTGCTCTTCGGGGGACTGGTTGCCGTCGTCGCCATCGCCGCGTTCGTGTGGCGGATGTTGCACACGCCCGACCCGCTCGTTCCGCCGGCACTCTTCCGGAACCGCACCTTCACGGTCGTGAACCTCGCGACGGTGCTCCTCTACAGCTCGATCGGCGTGTCGTTCTTTCTCGTCTCGTACCAGCTCCAGGTTGCCGCGGGCTGGTCCGCGTTCCAAGCCGGGATCGCGCTGTTGCCGGCGACGGTGCTCATGCTCTTGTTCTCGGCGCCGTCAGGCGCGCTCGCGCAACGCATCGGGCCGCGCCTGCAGCTCACGGTCGGGCCACTGCTCGCCGCGGCCGGCCTCCTTCTTCTCGCGCGGATCGGTCCCGACCCGTCGTGGGTCACCGACGTGCTGCCGGGTGCCTTCGTGTTCGGCCTCGGGCTCGTGACCTTCGTCGCGCCGCTCACTGCGACCGTCATGTCGGCCGCGGATCCGGACCATGTGAGCGTGGCCTCGGGCGTGAACAACGCGATCGCCCGCGCCGCCGCGCTCGGCGCGCTCGCGGTGATCCCGACGATCTCGGGCTTGTCGGCCGCGGTCGGCGCGGCCCAGGTCACCCATTCGTTCCGATTGTCGTTGATGATCGTGGCGATTGTCGCAGCGGCCGCCGCACCTCTCGCCTTCTTCGGTCTCAGTGCCCATGTCCGCGGCAGCCGCACGGCGCGGCGAGTGCTCTGTGTGCCCGACGGTGCGCCGCTACAACCCGATCCGCAGCGGTGTCCGGTGGCCGTCGCGTCCGGCTAGGCCGAAGCGGCCGAGATCAGTTCTCGTCTTCCGCTTTTCGACGGAGCCGGTCGATGATGCCCGACACTTCGAGCAACCGCTCGACGACGGGCGTCGCGCCCTCCACGAACAGTTGCCCACCGCCCTCCGCGATTTGGTCCGCACCACTGAGCAGGACGCGCAAACCGCTCGAGTCGATGAACGACACGTGCTCGAGTCGCACGACGATGAGGTGCGCGCCCTTGGCGATCGTGTCATCGATCGCGCCGGCGAGCCGCGGTGCCGTCCCCATGTCGACCTCGCCCCGAACGACGATCGACCACGCGTTGGTGCTGTCTTCCCGCGCATCGCAGGTGATGTCGTGACCGTTCGTCACTGCAGACCGCGGGTCAGGACGGCGCGGGAAGAGGCTCGCGCCGGCATGAATGCAGCGCCTTGCCGTCGATCGTGATGCGCGTGGGCTTGCCGGCATTCGTGTTCAATGCCGTGACCACGTGGTGGCCGGAAGGCACTTTGACCTTCTCGCCGCAGCCGGGGCAGGTCAGAGTGCTCACGGTGGCGGACCGTACCAGGTCGGCGCAGATCCCAGGCCTGTAGCCACTTGGCGGAATATGGTCGAGGACAACAGTGACACGAAACGGGGACGCGATGGCCGACGATGAAGAACGCATCGCGCTCTTCCTCGACTACGAGAATCTCGCGATCGGCGCGCGCGAAGCATTGGGAGCCACGCTGTTCGACTTCCGCCCGATCGCCGATGCCCTGGCGGCGCGGGGTCGGGTCGTGGTGCGGCGCGCGTACGCGGACTGGTCTCGGTTCGATGAGGACCGGCGGAGCTTGACGCGCCACCACGTCGAGCTGATCGAGATGCCGCAACGCATGGGACTGGTTCGCAAGAACACCGCCGACATCAAGATGGCGGTCGACGCGATCGAGCTGTGCTTCGAACGGAGCTACATCACGACGTTCGTGCTCGGCACCGGCGACAGCGATTTCACACCCCTGGTCCACAAGCTGCGGGAGCTGAACCGGCGGGTGATCGGCATCGGCGTGGAGGCGTCGACGTCGGCACTGTTGCCGCCCGCGTGCGACGAGTTCCTGTTCTACGAGCGGCTCGAGGGAGTCGAGCTCTCGACCCCGAAGCCACGCCGTTCGACCAGCCGATCGTCGCGCGCGCGGAAGGCGACCACGACCACCGAAGAGCCGCGCGCGCCGGAGGAAGAGAAGCCGGCGACGCCTGCCGAGGAGCCGGATCTCGGGGTGCTCGTCACACAGACGATCTCGGGTCTGGAACGCAGCACTGGTGGCCCGGTGCTCGCGTCGACCTTGAAGCGAACCATCTTGCGCAAGGACCCGACGTTCAGCGAGACGAACTACGGCTTCCGCGGGTTCGTCGAACTGCTGCGGCACCTCGAGCAGCGCGGCGTCGTCGAGCTCACACCGGGACCGGTGAAGGGTGATCCCCAGGTGACCTTCCCGGCCGAGGCGGACGACGAGAAGACCGCGTTCGCGCTCCTGCGTTCCGTCGTCGAACGGCTCACCGCGAAGTCGGGCCCGCCGCACCTGTCCGGCCTGAAGAATCAGCTGCGCAAAGCACTGCCCGACTTCAGCGAAAAGCGCTTCGGCTACGGCGGCTTCTTGCAGTTCTGCAAGGCCGGGCGCGCACGCGGGGTGATCGAGATGGACTGGGATGCCGACGCGGACGACTACATCGTGCGACCAGGACCGTCGGAAGCCTGATCGACGGCCGACGGCCGAGGAACGCGGCTGAACGCGAGAAGCGTTGGCGGTCGCGTTCGGCCCGGCCTTCGCGCAGGAGCTTGTAGGCCTCGTCCAACTCGCGTTCGACGCTCTTCAACCGCTCCTGATCCGCGTCCTTGAGGCCGAAGTTCGCACCCGAGGTGCGCAGGAGCTCGAGCCGTTCCTCGGCGAGCGTGCGGATCTGTTTGAGCAACTGCGGGTCGCCGTGCGTGTTGGCCATCGTCATGCCTCCACCCGCGCCATCACGAGATCTTCGGCGCGCGCAGTTCGGATCGACCACGAGACGGTGAGCACGATCGCCCCGATCGTGATGGCGAGGCATACGACGCTCTTGAGCGCGACGAACGTCGTCGTCGGGAGGCTCACGAGCAGTCCGAACGTTGCTGCGGCCGTGAGCAGGTGCACACCGGCCCACAACAATGTGAGGCTCCAGAAGAGGCGCAGGACCGCAGGGCGATTCGCGAGGTCGGGCGAGAGTGGGCAGAAGTCCGACGCGAGTCTCCCGATGATCGGGCGGCCGAACAGCAGCGAACCGAGGAACACCACGGCGAGCGCCAGCGTCGTGATCACCGGCTGCAAGAAGTAGATGAACGTGCCGCTCATGATGCCGAAGATCGTGCGCACCGTGAGGCCGAGCACTGCGAGCATCAAGATCCCCGGGATCCTGTGGCCGCTCAACAGCCTGCGCGCGACTGCACCGTACGACCACGAGAGCACGGCGAGCATCGCCGCGCCGGGACCGACGTATACCAAGAACACATAGAAGAGGATCGCGGGAATCAACGTCGCCTCGAGGAGCGAAGGCAGCGATCGACGTCCGAGCACCGCGAGCACGAGCGGCTTGGAGAGATAGCTCTCCGGCGCGTCCGAAGGCGTTGCCGCGACCAGCATCGACCGGACGTTCGTGACGGGCGACGCGTCCATGTCACACGACCGATCTGAGCCCCGGTCGGCGAACCATCTGCCCGGCGAAGAAGAAGCCTGGAAAGACTATAGCCCCGCCCATCCAGGCCCTGGCACGGGTCCGATTTCAGCAATCCAGTTCCAGCATTCTGATGCTAGAGTTCCTAGTCGATGCGCTATCTCTACACGGCAGACGGTGACGAACTGTTCGCATACGCGCCCGGCCGGCGCGACTTCTTCCGTGCCAGCGACGACACCCTCTGGGCGCACGAATCGCATGATTGGCTCGTTGCCGCCACCTCGGGCGAAGCGCTGGCGCACCGGACCGGAGACGTCTACTACGGCGCCGCGAACGGTGAGCGCCTCTACCGCGAAGCCCGAGAACGCGTGCCGGAGACTCGGGCGAGTGAGTCGGCCGCGGCCACTGCCGCCGGTGGCGCCAGTCGATCCCTCCGATCGGCGCGGCGCGAGCCGGTATGACCACCGAGCACGCGACGACCGACAAGGCGTCGCTCGAACGTCGTCTCGGCCGTCTGGCATCCGAGCGAACGTCACTCTTCGGCGCGGCGCGCGGGCACGGTGGCCTGTCGGCCGAGGATCGTCGCCGGCTGGCGACGATCGAGCGCGAATTGGACGAATGCTTCACCTCGCTGCGCGAGCGGCGGGCGGTGAACGACGCGAAGCGTTTCGACCGGGACCAGCCGTTCCTGCGGCGCCCGATCGAACGCCCGCACCGACCATGACCCCCGCTGGCGTAGGGTGCGACGTGCCGAAGAAGTCAAAGGCGCGTGAGGGTGCCGATCGGAGCCCCTCCGAGCCCGCCGAGACAGAAGCCACCGACGAAGACGCGGCGGCTGCTCGCCAACGTGCGCGTCGAGCGCGCCGGCGACGACGACCTCCCTCGCAAGGCCGGTCGCACCAACAGCGGCGGCTCGCGCTAGAGCTTTCGCGATCCGGTCGGAACGTGCTCGCTCGCCGACCAGTGTGCGCGTCACCGGCGCATGGCCGCGATCGACCGCCAAGCGACTGGCAAAGTCTGCGCCTCCGTGCGCGGCAAGCTCGACCAATTCGTTCAGTTGTCGCGCGGGTTGTCGCGCGACACCTCCACGAATGCGATCACTGACGCGAGCTACACATCGGGCACGAACCACACGATTACGCGGCGTTTCGCGGCGCGCGGTCACTGATCGTTCTGTGGCGAATTTCGGGAGACGTCCGGAACGTCCGTCACGCGCGCCGCGCACGCCGCGCACGCGACCGTGCAGCTATGGCGCCTTTTCTACGCCGTGTCGACGTGCAATGCACCGCTGCGCGCACCGTCATCGACGTCTCGCCGCGCCATCGTGCGCACGCGCTGTCAGAAGTTGGTCGGACGTGACGAAAGCAGAATCGAAGACGTCGCTGTCGTACTTCACGCGTCGCGATTTTGACGCACAAGCGTCTCTTGGACATGAGTAACGCGCGCCATGGATCGCGCTAACGTCGCAGCCGTGTCAAAGGAAGTGAAGCCGCGGTTCGTACGATCCTTGGTACGCGCAATTCGCGCGCGCCTGTCACGGGTCGCGGCCCCTGACTCACTCACAGCCGCGATCAAAGGCCGTGCAGTCAGTCGGACTTCACATTTGACGCGCGGCACGCGCGGCATGTTGATGGAATCCATTTACAACCCCGCGTGATGCGGTAGATGGTTCCACCCAGAGGGGGTTGGGAAGAGGGGGCCGGAAAGAAGTGACACGCGGGCAGATCGCTCTGGCGATTGTCGGATGCGGCTACTGGGGCGCCAAGCACGTTCGCGTGTTCGCCGGCATGCCAGACGTCTCCGTGACCGTCGTCGATACCGATCCGAGCCGCCTCGCGGCGGTGCGGCGGGCATATCCAAATATTCGACTCGCGGCAGCACTCGAAGACGTGCTGCCGGTGGTAGACGCGGTCGTCGTCGCGACGCCGTCCGCGACTCACGCGCGCCTCGCATTGACCGCGATCCGCGCCGGCCGGCACGTCTTCGTCGAGAAACCGCTCGCGACCACCGTTGCCGAGTGTGAGATGTTGGTGGACTCGGCGGACGCGCACGGCGTGTTGCTCATGGCCGGGCACACCTTCGAGCACAACGCCGCGGTGTGGAAGCTCCGCGAGCTGGTGGTGAGTGGCGCGCTGGGTGAGATTCGCTACGTCGACTCGGCGCGATTGAGCCTCGGTTTGTACCAGTCGGACGTCAACGTGATCTGGGACCTCGCGCCGCACGACGTGTCGATCGCCAACTTCGTTCTCGGCCGGACCCCGGTCGCGGTCTCCGCATGGGGTCACAGTCATGCGAATCTCGGCCTCGAGGACGTCGCGCACCTCCAGCTCCGCTATACGGAGCCCGACGTGCGCGCGTACATCCATGTGAGTTGGCTCGCGCCGTGCAAAGTTCGGCGGGTGACCGTCGTGGGGAGTCACAAGATGGCCGTTTACAACGACATGTCCGTCGACGACCGGATTCGCGTCTACGACACGGGAATCGACGATCTCGGCCTCATCGGCGCCGCGGCCGCGACCCCGGTGACGTACCGGCGCGGTGACATCATCTCGCCGTTCGTCGCTTTCGAGGAACCCCTCACGGTGCAGGACGCGCACCTGATCGACTGCATTCGCACCGGTTCGCCACCGCGTACCGACGGCAACAGCGGGCTCGCGGTGGCGCGCGTCCTCGAGGCCGCCAACAGCGCGCTGCTCTCCGGTCGTGAGGTCGCGATCCACAGCCTGCCGCTCATCGATGCCGAAGGCCCGGAACGGAGGTTCGACGAGGAGCGTCCGCTCGTCCTCGACGGGGACACCGCGTGAGCGCCGCGTCCGTCGGTGCCGTTCCATTTCTCGATCTCGCCGCCCAGCACGACGAGATCCGCGTCGAGCTCGACCGGGCCTGGGCGCACGTCACCGCGACGAACGCCTATATCGGGGGCGGGAACGTCGAAGAGTTCGAAGCCGAGTTCGCGGCGTACTGCGGCGTGTCCCACTGCGTCGGCGTCGGGAACGGCACCGACGCCCTCACCTTGATCCTTGCGGCGCTCGACGTCGCCGGACAAGAGGTCATCGTGCCGGGCAACACGTTCGTTGCCACGGTCGAGGCGATTGTGGAGGTCGGCGCGATCCCGGTGTTCGTGGACGTCGACCCGCAGACGTTGCTCCTGACGGCGGACCATCTGGCCGAGGCCATCACGCCGAACACCGCGGCAGTGATCGCCGTACATCTCTACGGGCAGATGCCGGACATGAATGCAATCGCCAGGGTGGCCGATCGGGCGGGTATCGCCCTCGTCGAGGATGCCGCGCAAGCGCACGGTGCGAGCTGGCGGAACGGACGCGCCGGCTCATTCGGTCGCGCCGCGGCGTTCAGCTTCTACCCCGGAAAGAACCTGGGCGCGTTCGGTGACGCCGGCGCGGTCACGACCAACGACGCCGACCTCAGCGAGCGGGTTCGTGTGATCGCCAACCACGGCCGGGCCCTCGACGGCTGGCACGTGCACGATGTTTCAGGTCGCAACAGCCGTCTCGACGCGCTCCAAGCCGCGATCCTGTCGATCAAACTGCGCCGCCTCGACCTGTGGAATGCCAGCCGGCGGGCCGCCTCGAACCACTACCGGTACCTGCTCGAAGGCACGTCGTGCCTGGTCGTGTCGCAGGATCCCCGCGCGACCGGCGTGCACCACCTCGAGGTGGTGCGCGTACCGGAACGGACCGCGGTTCTGGCAGAGTTGGACACCCGTGGCATCGGTTGGGGTCTCCACTATCCGGTACCAAGCCATCAGCAGCGCGCGTTTGCGCGCTTTGCGCCCAACCCGCTGCCCGTGACCGAGCAGGCAGCGGACGAGATCGTTTCCGTGCCGATGTTCCCGACGATCAGTCGTCAACAGATCGAGCGCGTATGCGAGGCGCTTGTTGCAGTGACGGAAGAGAGTACGTATGGAAAAACCGGCTGAAGGACGCTCACCGGCAACGACGTCGAATACTCCCGCGACCGCCGCTCCGGACGTGCTGGCCGTTGCCGTCTTCCAGCCGCGACGCGTGTCGTTCCCGCGTCGGGCGCTCGTGCTGTACCTCATCTGGGGCCTGTTGATCGTGCTCATCGGCGCCGAGGTCGGCTACCTGGTGTCCTATTTCGGGCAGGCGCAATACGGCGCGCGTTCCGAGATCTACTACCAGCTCGACAACAGCTTGCCCTCGGGCTTTCTCAAACAGGATCGTGCATTGTCGACGCAATTGGTGGTGGTCACGGGCCGCCAGGTGTTGCTGCCCGTCTCGCAGAAGACCGGCCTCAGCGTGAACGAGCTCAGCGGGAAGGTGCACGCCAGCGTCATCCAGGACAGCGAGGTGCTACGGATCGAGGTCGACGATCCGTCACGGGCGCGGGCCAAGACACTTGTCGACGCGGTCACCACCGAGTACCTGAAGGTTGCGCGCGTCGACAAGAGTGCGGACGAGCAGAACCTCCTGAAAGCAAGCATCGCCCAGCTCGACACCCGGCAAACCGCCCTGCAGACCCAACTTGCAAGTGCGACGGCCGGCAGCGCGACCGAAACCCGCATCAACAACGAGTTGTCCAACATCGACGACCAGCGGACGGCGTACAACAACCGGCTCACCGAGATCACGCTCGATCAGGTGAATCAGCCGAAGATCCAACAGCTCACGCAGCCGTACCTGCTCGATGACCCTGTGTCTCCGAAGCCGTTCCGCGCGGCGATTGCGGGAGCGCTCGCCGGCATGGCGATCGTCGCGCTGGGCGCAACCTTCCTGATCAGACGGCATCTTTCGGACCAGCGCAACTGATGCACGGGCAGGCTGCGGATCCCGACGAGGAGCATCGGGAGGCGGTCGGACGCGAGGTCACCGAGTCGTTCGGCGTCGCCGGCTTCACCCTGATCAGCCGCGTCACCGGCCTGCTCCGTGTCGCGGTCGTCGGCGCGGTCCTCGGCCCGACGTTCTTCGCCAACATCTTCCAAGCGACGAACACCGTCCCCAACATCACCTACAACCTGCTGGCGGGGTCGCTCCTCACGACGCTCATCGTGCCGACGCTCGTGGAAGCCCTGGACCGGGAGAGCCTCGATCGGGCTCGCGCGATCGCCCAGGGGCTCACCGGCGTCGTGATCGCCGGCTTCTGCGCCGCGGGTCTCGTCGTGCTCGCGCTCGGTCCCCTGATCGTGCGTCTGCTCACTCTCGGGATACACGATCACCGCGAGGCCGTCGATGCAGGGCACCAGACGTGGGTGCTCCTGCTGCTGGTGGTGCCGCAAATCGTGTTGTACGGGGTCGCGGCGGTCGGCGTGGCCGCCCAGAACACGCGCCGGCACTTCTCACTTGCCGCCGCGGCACCCGCCGTCGAGAACGTCGGGTTGATCTTGACGTTGCTCCTCGCGGCGCGCTGGTTCGGCTCCGGGTTCGGCGTGCGCGAGGTGACGCCCGAGTGTCTCATCGTGCTGGGGGTCGGCGCGACGATCTCGGTTGCCGCCCATGCTGCGCTCCAGCTGTTCGGCGCGGCGCGGGTCGGTATCCCGCTATGGCCGCGATGGGGCTGGGGCGACCCGGTCGTGCGAGCGCTGTGCCGGCGCATGGTGCCGACGATCGGCACCGCGATGATCGACGCAATCTGGTTCTTCGGTCTGATCGTCGCGGCGGGCACCGTGCCGGGTGGCGTGGTCGCGCTCCAGATCGGCTTCAACTTCTACAACGTGCCGCTCGCGCTCAGTGCCCGTTCGGTCGGGACGGTGATGCTCCCGCGGCTCGCGCGCGACTCCCTTGCGGGCGATCTCGGGCGCTTCAAGGAGACGTACGAGTCAGGGGTCTCGTGGGCGTGGTTCGTCGCGGCGCCGGCATCGGTGATCCTGGTGGTCCTCGCCAAGCCGATCTCGGACGCGCTCGCGTTCGGGCAGATGGCGCACAACAACGGCGCCGCCCTCCTGGCGGCCGCGGTCGCGTCCATGGGGCTCGCATTGATACCCGCGGCGACCCAGGAGTTCGCGCGTTACGCCTGCTACGCGCGTGGTGACGTCCACTCACCGCTGCGGGCCGGCATCGCGTTGATCCTCGTTACCGCGATCGGGATCCCAATCGCCCTGACGGCATTCGACGGCGCCGCCATGCTCGCCGCGCTCGGTGTGCTCGTCGCGATCGGGCAGCTCGCCCGATGCCTCATCGTCGACCAGGCCGCACGACGCGGCACCCCGCGCCTCGCGACGCCGTGGTGGCGCCCGCTCCTCCGGCACGTCGTCGTCGCGCTGGTGACCATCGCAACCGCGGCGGTCGTCGCGCATCTCGTCCTGCGCGCGACGCGCGGCGACGTCCGCGCCATCACCGAGGTCGTGCTCGCGACGAGCCTCGGCATTCTCGGTTACGCGGCGCTGCAATCGGCCCTGCGCGCGCCCGAGCTCCCGATGATCCTCCGGCGGAGATCCCGGCCGGTACCGGTCGGCGCGGAGGGCGGCGGCTCGTGAAGACCATGACGTTTCCTCCGCCGGCCGCGTCATACCGCGACGACCTCAAGTTGCTGCTCCTGCTCACCGCGGTCGTCGCACCGGCCGCGGCCGCCGCCGCCGTCGGCGTGCTCATTCCCGCGGCGGCGCAGGCATTGTTCCTGCTCGCCGGTCTGGCCGTGGCGACGGTGTTGTTCGTCTTCGTCGCGGCGCGCCCGGTGCGCGCCGCGTACGCGTTCTTGGCCCTGGAGCCGTTCATCGGCGGCATCGACCGGGGTGTGCTGGTGCCGGTCGTGCGTCCCAGCGAGGCGCTGCAAGTCTTCTTGATGAGCGCGGTCCTCGCCGGCGCCCTCGCCCGGGCGTGGCGGGGCGAGGCGCTGCGGATCCACCTCACCAGGCTCGATCGCGCGATCGCGGTACTGGTACTGCTCTCATCGGTATGGCCGTTGTTCTGGCTCCTCGCCCGGTCGCAGCTCCCGAGCTCCTCCGACGTGTTCTGGGCACTGGTCCTGTGGCGGCTCGCCGCGCTCTACGCGCTGTTCCGGTGGGTCGTGCGCACGCAGGAGCAGGTGCGTCGCTGCTTCTGGATCCTGGTGGTCGGCGCAAGCGTGCTCGCGCTCGATCGCGCTCGCGCAGGCGTTGGGACACCTCAATCTCGGCGGCGTCTGGACCCCGACCATCCAGGGCGACACGACCGGGCGCGGAGGATCGACGCTCAACTCCGCGATCGCGACCGGCGACTATCTCGCGTACAGCCTGGCCGTGGCGATCCCTTGGTACCTACGCACTCGCGGGCCGCGCCGGCTGCTCGGAGCCCTCATCGTCGTCATCGCCATCGGTTCCCTGGGCACCGGTCAGTTCTCGGCGTGGATCGGCGCGCTCATCGTCTTCTTCGTCGTCATCATCAACGAAGGTGCGTTGCGACGCGTGCTCGTGTGGTTCCCGCCGGTCGCCGCGCTGGGCGCTCTGGTCGCGTGGCCGGTCATCTCGACGCGGCTCTCGGGTTTCGGAAGCGTTTGGGGAATACCGCCGAGCTGGCTCGGCCGCATCAACAACCTCACCAACTTCTACATCCCGCGGATGTCGGGGTTCCACTGGGTGCTGGGCGTCAGACCGGATCCCGTGCTGCCGGCGCCCGAGACCTGGCGCGACTCCATCTTTCTCGAGAGCGGCGCGCTCTGGTTCTTCTGGGTCGGCGGCATCCCGCTGTTCCTCGGCTTCCTGTGGTTCGCGCGCGTCACGCTGCGTCACAC
Organism: uncultured Actinomycetes bacterium; assembly: GCA_963781425.1. Classification (GTDB taxonomy): domain Bacteria; phylum Actinomycetota; class Acidimicrobiia; order IMCC26256; family PALSA-610; genus DASQHW01. The sequence continues at coordinate 224,551 of CAWAGX010000014.1, forward strand.
GCGACGCGTCTACCGGTCCCGGTACGACGACATCGGCATCGCCGCCCTCGCCGTTCGCGCCTCGCTCATCGCGATGCTCGTCCTCACGATCATCGACATGCACCTGACGATCCGCGGCGGTGGCGACCTGTTCTTCGTGCTGTTGGGTCTGAGCGCGAACCTCCAGGTACCGATCACCCCGCGAGAACCCGTGCCACCCGAGGTCACCCGGCTGGAGAGGAGTCGCCGGTGAGCGACGGTGCCGTCCAGCCGATGGAGGCCGACGTCCCGCTTCACCGCTCGAGTCTGCTCCTCAGCATGGAGGACGCGGCCGATCATGCCGAGTGGGACCACTTCGTCGCGCAGACATTCGGTGGCGACATCGCCCAGACGTCGGCGTGGGGTCGCATCAAGCAGTTCGCGGGCATGGACGTCCACCGGGTCCTGACGCGCGTCGACGGCGAGATCGCCGGTGGCGCGCAACTCCTGGTCCGGCCCCTCCCGGTCGCCGCGTTGGGTCGCGTGGCGTACGCGCCCTACGGTCCGTTGTTCACGACGGAAGCGTCCGAGGAAGCGGTCGCACTCCTCATCCAAGGGCTCCGGCAGCTGTGCCGGCAACGGTCGATCGCGGCGCTCGTCGTGCAACCACCGCAAGGAGGCGAGCAGATCGCGACCCGGTTGCGCGTGGCAGGGTTCCGGCCAACCGGCGTCAATGTCGCGGCTTCGGCATCGTTGCGCGTCGACCTCGGGCTCACGCTCGAGGAGATGCTCGCACGCATGAACCGGCACACGCGGCGCGAGTTTCGCCAGAGCCTGCGCGCTCCGGTGGCGGTGCGCTCCGCGACGCGTGACGACCTGGCATCGTTCTACGACCTGTACTGCGTCACCGCGGCACGACACGATTTCTCGCCCTGGTCGCGGCAGTACGTCGAGAAGCTCTGGGACGAGTTGCGACCAAACGGCCAGGTCGAGGTCCTACTCGCCGCGGTCGACGGCGTCGACATCGCCGGGAGCCTGGTGACGCGCTTCGGCGACACGGTCACCGGCCGCATCGTCGGTTTCGACCCGCAGCGTTTGACCGCGCGGGTGCGCACCAACGAAGCGCTGATGTGGGGCGTGATGGAGTGGGCCCGCAACCAGCAGCTTCGGTGGCTCGACGTCGGCGGTGTGGCGCGCGAAGACGCGCTGCACATCGCCGCCGACGCGACGCCCGATGGGGATCACAACACGCTGAAGTTGCGCCTGGGCGGCGTCCCCCTGCTCTATCCGGAGCCGTTGGAGCTGGTCGGGAATCCGATGGTGCGCGTCGGCTACCGGGTGCTCGGCTCGCGCAAGGTGGTGTACGCCCTCCGGCGCTCGGTCGAGCGACGCCTGCGCAAGAGCTCTCACGAGAAAGTCCGAGTGTGTCCATGACGCCCCGGCACGCGGCGAAGCGCGCGCTAGATGTCGTCGTCGCGTTACCCATGCTGCTGGTGCTCTCGCCGTTGCTCGCACTCGTGGCCGTGCTGGTCAAGCTGACGAGCCCGGGGCCGGTCTTCTTCCGCCAGGCGCGCGTCGGGCTCCGAGACGCGCCGTTCACGATGCTCAAGTTCCGGACGATGGTCCGCGTCGAGGGCGACGATCATGCCGCGCTCCGGGCGGCGATCCAACAAGAGCTGAACGGCGAGGCAGTCGCCAGCGACGGAAGCTTCAAGCTCGACAACGACCCCCGAATCACCCCGATCGGGCGATGGCTCCGCGCGTCGAGCATCGACGAGCTTCCGCAGCTCATCAACGTCGTGCGGGGAGAGATGTCGCTCGTAGGCCCACGCCCGTCGCTCGGATGGGAAGCCGAGCTGTTCCCACCCGAGTATCGCATCCGCACCGCCGTGCCGCCGGGGATCACCGGACTCTGGCAGGTGCGCGGACGCAGCCGCCTCACCACGCTCGACATGCTGCAACTCGATCGCGAGTACGTCGACAACTGGTCGTTCTGGACCGACGTACGGATCCTCGTCGAGACCGTGCCGGCACTCGTGCGCGGCGACGGAGCCCGCTGATGGCGACGCTGCTCGTTGCGACGATCGGCGGGCACCTGACCCAGCTCGTCGACATCGTCGGGCGGTTGCCGCACGCGTCGACGGGAACGACACTCGCGTCTGGCTCACCCACGATCATGCGCAGAGCCGCTCCCTGCTGCATGGCGAGAACACGGTGTTCGTTCCCTACGTCGGCGCCAAGGACGTCCCGGGAGTGCTGCGCAACGCGCCGGTCGCGCGTCGGCTCCACCGCGAGTGGGGGTTCACCCGGGTCGTGTCGACCGGCTCGGGCGTCGCCCTCGGCTATCTGCCGTACCTGGCGGCCCACGGTGTGCAGGCGCACTACATCGAGAGCGCCACGAGGGTCGGCGGGCCCTCGGTCACCGGCCGGTTGCTCGGCGCAGTCCCCGGTGTTCGGGTGTACACCCAGTACCGGCATCTCGCGAACAGTCGTTGGCGCTACGCCGGTTCGGTGTTCGACGGCTTCACCGCGGTCGTGCGGACGGAGCGAGCCGTGATCCGGCGCGCGGTGGTCGCCGTCGGAACCATGAACGAGTTCCCGTTCCGCCGGATGCTCGACGCCCTCGTGCCTCTACTCGGTGCCGGTGGCGCGGTCGAGCGGATGCAAGGCTCTGCGGTCGAGACCCTGTGGCAGACCGGCGGCACGCCCGTCGACGGACTCGGTATCGAGGCGCGTGAATGGCTGCCGGCGGCGGAGATGGAGGCGCACCTCGCGGCGGCCGACGTCGTGGTCACGCACGCCGGTACCGGCTCGGCCCTGTCCACGCTGCGCGCAGGCCGCTTCCCAGTCCTGCTCCCACGGCGCACCGCGTTCGCGGAGATCGGCGACGAGCATCAGGACCGGTTCGCCCGCGAGCTCGCCGAGCGCGGGCTCGCGCTGCGCCGATCCGCCGACGAGCTGACCGCCGATGACCTCTTCCTCGCCGCGACCCGTCGCGTCGAACGCGCCACCGCGCCTGCAGGGTTCGAGCTCCTGACGTGAGCACGAGCCCCGACCCCGAGATCATCGATCCGCGCAACGATCCCGCGTGGGACGAGCTGATGACGGATCCGCGAGCAAGCGTGTTCGGCGCGCCGCCTTGGATCTCGGCGATCGTCGACACCTATGGCTTCGACGTGAAGGCGGGCGTGCTGCGCGATGCGTCCGGCCGGGCGCGTGCCGGGCTCGCGTGCGCAGAGATCCACGACTTTCGCGGCGACCGCCTCGTCAGCGTGCCGTTCTGCGACTATCTCGACCCGCTGATCGACGGCGGCGACGACTGGAACCAGCTCGTCGCACCTCTCCTCGCGAGGGCGTTGCCGCTGCAGCTCCGTGTGCTCCGGGCGGGCGCTCCCCTCGAGGACGCACGGTTCGAGCCGACGTCCGAGCTCGCGTGGCACGGGACGGACCTCACCCGGGACGAAGACGAGATCCTGGCCAGCCTGCGTCCCGGTGTGCGCCAGCACCTGCGGTCAGCAAGCCGGCGCGGTGTCTCGGTGCGGTTCGGTTCCGAGCTCGAAGACGTGCGCGCGTTCTACGACCTGCACCGCCAGACGCGCAAGCGCAAGTATCGACTTTTGGCCCAGCCGCTCGCGTTCTTCGAGAACATCTGGAAGTCGTTCGCGCCGAGCGAGGGAATCGCGGTCGGGCTCGCGATGCACGAAGACGAGGTCATCGCCGCGAGCCTCTATCTGATGTGGCACGGCGTCATCTACTACAAGTTCGGCGCGTCGAACCCCGAGCGTCTCTCCTTGCGCCCGAACGAGATGCTCGCGTGGGCGAGCATGCAGCTCGGTCGCGGGCGCGGTTGCCGGCGCTACGACTGGGGTGTGAGCGACCTCGACCAACCGGGTCTCGTCGGGTACAAGCGCAAGTTCGCGACCGAGGAGAGACGCGTCACCGTGCTGCGTCATACGCCGAGCGGCTATGCCAACCCGGCCGGTGCCGACGCGGCCCGCACATTGGGTGAGCTCACGCGGCTCCTGACCGCCGAAGACGTGCCCGACGCGGTGAGCGAGCAGGCCGGCGACCTCCTCTATCGCTTCTTCACGTGATGCGGCGCCGCTCGCGGCACGACCCGGCTAGCGGATCCGCGGCTCGATACGCCGGCCTTCGGTGAACTGCTTCTGCCCCTCGAACAGGGACTTCGGGTCGCTTCCCAGCCGGATCAGGATCTTCCCCTGATCGAGCGCTTCGCGGCGGGGGAGATCCTGTGCCGTCCAGATCGCGCGTACGGTGCCCTGGATCGCGACCGGCGGTGCCGATGCGATCGCGTTCGCGACCCACGCGGCGGCGTCGTGCAGCTCGGCCAGGGGGACGACCTCGGACACGAGCCCGATCTGGTGGGCCCGTTGGGCCGACAGGCGTTCGTGGGCGCCGAGCAGCGCGACGCGCATGATCTCGTGCAGCGGCATCTTCTGCAGCATGTGCATCGACTCGAAGCAGGCGGTCATGCCGTACGTCGTGTGCGGATCGAAGAACGTGGCGTGGTCCGCGGCGATGATGAACTCGACCTCGCCGAGCATGTAGAAGGCGCCGCCGCACGCCATGCCGTTCACCGCGGCGATCACCGGCTTCCACAAATCGTTCGTCTTCGGTCCGATGTTCTCGCCCGGGTCGTCGAAGTGCCATGGGGTCGACGAGTGGCCGCCCACCGGCACGGGCGCGTCACTCGTGCCGACGTCCTCGGCGCTCGTCCAGTGGCCCATTGTCTCGGCGCGGTCGATTCCCGAGCAGAATGCCTTCTCGCCTGCGCCGGTGAGCACCGCGCAGCGCACGTCGTCGTTGTTGCGCATGCCCCGCCAGACCGATTTCAACTCGGCCTGCATCGTGAAGTTGAAGGCGTTGTGCACCTCGGGACGGTTCATGGTGACCCAGGCGACGCCGTCGATCTCCTCGTAGCGCAGTGTCTCGAACTCGGCCATTCGGCGATGCTAACCGTGGCCTTTCCCGGCGAACCACGTGGTGTGGCGCATCAACCGCATGTTGCGAATCGCGCAGGTGCCCAGTATTTCCCGGCCCGTATGAGGCGCACTATGGAGGCTGGACGAGGTGTCCGCTCATCCCTGCCCCCGTGGGGAGCGGCCGCGGGACGTGGCGGCCGGCGAGCCCAGCCATGGCAACGGGCTGGCCCCGCCGGCCGCGGCCGTCCGGCCCGCTCCCGGGGTGCGGATCACCACCCTTCGTGAACACGGAAACGCCTCCCGCGAACTGTTCACCTGACCAATATTGATCCGCCTCCAGCGCCCGCATGATGAGCGTGTTGCCAGTCCCGGTAACGCCCGGACACGACCCGGAGGGGTTTCCATGAAGAAGTACGCAGTTCGCATCGCAAGCATCGGTGGCGGCTTGGTCGCAGTTCTCCTCGCCGGCGGCGCTGGCTTCGGCCGGGGCTGATCTCACAGCTTCCAGTGGGCGCCCCTCCAGAAGCGGGAGGGTTTGCCGACAACACTGGGGCGTGACGCCTTTTCCCCGGTCGCTTGCCGGATTCACAAGCGTGGTGTTCACGACGGCGGCCGTAGCGGCCGCCGTCGTCTCGTTGCGCGGGGATGCACCGAACCTGGCCTCCCTGGCCCTGTTCTGCGCCCTCGGGATCTTCTCGGCGGCGCTCCCGGTCCAGCTCTCCGAGGGCACGTTCCTGTCGCCCGGGCTCATGGTGTGCATGGCGGCGATCGTCGTGTTCGGCGAGAGCCATTTCGTGGTCGGGGCAATGATCGTCGGCTCGCTCACGAACGTTCGGGTGACGCACTTCAACCGCCGGGCGTGGGGGTGGGTGCCGTTCAACGTCGGGCTCGCGTCGCTCGCGTACCTCGGGGCCGCCCTCGTCTACGTCGCCCTGCCCGAAGGCTTCACCGGGTCGACGCTGTCCTCGGTTGCCGCGGCGCTGCCGGTCACGCTCGCGTACCTGGCGGTCGCGTGGACCCTCATCATCTCTTCGTACATGATCGAGGGCGCGCGCCCCTGGCGTGAGGTTCTCGGCGAGCTCGTTCCGGCGACGCGCGACGTGCTCCCGTTCGCGGTTCTCGGCTTCCTCCTCGGCCGGTTGTATCTCGACCTCGGCGCGGCGGTCATCGTGTTGATCATCGTGCCGATCGTCGTCGCGCGCGAGATGTTCGCGTCGTACATGAAGGTGAAGAGCTCTCACGACGAGACCGTCGCCATGTTGATTCGCGCGCTGGAGGCGAAGGACGGCTACACGGCCGGGCACTCGGAGCGGGTCGCCCGGTACGCGGCGTACATGGGGAAGGAGTTCAGCTTCGGCCCGGCCCGGATGGAGCGGCTGCGGTGCGCGGCGTTGATGCACGACATCGGCAAGCTGGTCGTGCCCAACCAGTTGTTGAACAAGCCGGGCAAGCTCACCGAGGAGGAGTTCACCCGGGTCCGGATGCACGAGGGCGTCTCTGTGCAGATGTTGAGTCATATCGACTTCCTGCGGCCGATCGCCGGCCACACCGACGGCGAGCAGATGCGGTTCGATCCCGACGATCCCGATCACCCGATCGAGCCGTACATGGTGATGATCGCCGACGCGTACGACGCCATGACGTCGACGCGCTCATACCGCAAGGCACTCCCGCAGGAGGTGGCGTTCCAGGAGCTGCGCGACAAGTCCGGCGCGCAGTTCCATCCCGAGTGTGTCGAGGCGCTGATCCGCGCGATCCACAAGCGCGGCGAGGTGCACGGCGCCGGGCACGAGGAGCAATCCGAGTTCGAGAACGCTCCCGAGGCAGGGCTGGGCTCCGCCGGCCTCGGCGACCTGCTTCCGAGCGAGCGGTAGCTCCGCTCCGAGCTACACCGGCGTCCGCGCCGGCCTCGTGAACGGATATGCGAGGTGCCGGAGATAACCGTCGGTGGGGACCGGGTCGTGAATGCCGAAGCCACTCGGTCGTCGGCCGCTCGGGAGATACGCGGTGCCGAACACCTTGTCGACTACCGGCAGCCCGAAGTTCTTGTCGCGCGAGTCCGGGTCGATCGCATGGTGCCAGTGGTGCCACTCGGGCGTGTTGACCACCCAGCGAAGCACCGGGAAACGCAGTCGCACGTTGGCGTGCTGGAAGAGCGCGAGCAGAGTGACGACCAGGGCGACACCGGCAAACGTGCCGCCTCGATATCCGAGGAGGAACAACGGAAACACGGTGAACGCCTGGGTGAACGCGGAATCGAGGGGATGGAGGCGTCCGGACGCCACCCAGTCCATCTGCTCGATGCTGTGGTGCACGGAATGGAAGCGCCAGAGGAACGGCACCTGATGGGTCAACCGGTGGCCCCAGTAGTTGCCGACGAACGCCAACGCCAACGCGAGCGGGATCGCAATCTCCCCGGGCAGCCTTCCCACGAGGTCGAAGGACCGGATCCAGAGGAACGGGATCGCCGCGGCTACTACGAGGACGATCGCGCCGACCGCCACGAACAGGTTGTTGACGAGCAGATGCGTGAGGTCGGTCAGCAGCCCGCGACGGAAGATCCGCTGCGGTCGGAGCGCGAAGAGCTTCTCGAGCGGCACGAAGAGGCAGAAGAGCAACGCGATCCCGACCACGGCACTGCCTCGGGTCACCGAGCGCGAGCAGCACCGCGGCGGCGAACGTCAGCACGGTGATCACGTTCCTATGTAACACCAGCGTCATGTGCGATCGGCGGCCGGCGTGTCATGGGTTCATGAAGACGGGACGCCGTCGACGTAGACGATCCGGCGCGTACGGATCGCACACACCGGCTCACCGGGGACGATCGAGCCGACGAGGTTGCACGGGTCGGTGGCGTTCACGGTGACCCGTTCGCCGGTACGCGGGAGCTTGCGGACGTGGCCCAGTTGCTCGGCCGCCTCCGGTAGCGCGAACTGCTCACCTGCGCAGCCGGAGACGAACCGGCCGCCCCGCACGAGGCCGCGGTCTTCGAGCCTTCGCAGGCGCGCGCTGCACGTCGCGCCACGGGAAGCGGATCGACTCGCACCGGGCGAGGTCGCGGAACACCACGCCCCAGCGGTGGAGCAGCAGCTCGGCAACCGCTTCCGCCAGCTCCTCCCGGTCGATGTCGGCGCCGGTTGCCGGGACGAGCGACCAGCGACCAGCGGCCGGCCCGCGCCGCGGGCACCGCGCATCAAGCGCGAGAGCCGGGTGCGATCGACCCGGTCGATGCGCTTCGCGTGCCCTTGTCGACACGGGCCCGGATGGCCCCGAAGCCGTCCGAGGTGAGGAGCCCGCGGCTCACGCCGTCCCAGAGCGCGCGCTCGACGTCCTCGGGGAGCCGGTTCGTCGCCTGGCCCAGCTCGGTCGCGAAGCACGCGCCTTGCTCCCGGAGGTGCTCGACGATCTCGGCCGTCGCGCCGGCGGTCGGTTCGAGCGGATCGGTGCCGCCGCGCGCGGCCTCGAGCAGCCAGTGCGAGGTCGTCGCGGAACACCACCGAGATCGGGGTCGCCTTGTTCGGCGCACCGGCGGGCGCGTCCACGTCGCGCGGGGCGCGGGCTGAGCCGCAGCCAGCCGATCTCGCCGTCGTGACACAGCCGGTCGAGCGCCGCGGTCTCGTGGCGGCGCAGGCGACGAGCCAGGAGCTCCGGTTCCCATGCGGCCGCGGCCGCCTCCCAACCTTGCAGCTGGCCGACGACGGTCGCGAGGCCCTCGTCGCCGAAGAGCTGGGTGCCGGGAGCGAGGTGTTGCCACCGGAGGAGGAAGCGCATGAAGTCCTGCGCGGTCGCGGGCTCGGTGCGCTCGCCGCCGGGACCGGCGCGAGTACGCGTGCATGCGGGCCAGCAGGCGGCGGGCCACCCACTCGACGCCCGACGTCGGGTCCGCTGTAGGAGCCCTGGAGCGCCATGCCCTCGCGTTCGAGGACCGCGAGCGCGTACGCGACCCGGCCGGTCGGCAACGCGCACGCAGAGGCCAGCCGCTCGGTCGGTGGCGATGCCGGCGAGCTCGAGCTGGCCGCGTACGACCGCGACGACCGCGTCGTCGTCGTCGGCGAACGCGCGGCCGCGCCTCGTCGAGCGTCTCGGTGGCGCACCAGAGCGCGCCGTGGCCGGACTCGAGCACCTGGCCGCGTCCACGCGCGACGAGCTCGTCCCACAGCGCCGCCCACTCGGGCCGGGGTTTCGTCATCACGAGCGAGCACAAGAGGTCGTGGAGGTCGTCGCTGTGCTCGGGCCCGGGCGTGATCTCGTCGTGCACGCGTGCGATGGCCTCGGGATCGAGCCGCCCGATCGACGCGAGGTCGACGCTGAGGCCGCGCCGCAGCTGACCGCGTTCGTCCGCCGGTTCTGCAGCTCCTCGTCGTCGAGGAACGCGTACGGGCGCGCGGTGAGGATCTCGTGCGCGAGCACCGACGGCTCGGTCGTGTCGACCGTGTGCACGCTGACCGTCGCCCGACTCGATGTGTTGCAGCAGCGTGCGGAGGCCGTCGACGTCGAGCGCCTCGTGCAGCGTGTCGTACACGGTCTGGCGGACGATCACATGGTCGGGGATCTCGATCGGTCCGGTGACGTTCTCCTGGCACGCGGCGGCCTGCGGGAAGAGCGCGGCCATGAGGTCGTCGGCTTCCATGCGCTGGATCGGGGGCGGGTTGCGGCGGCCGCCGCGGAAGCGCAGCACGAGCAGCGAGCGGTTGAGGTTCCAGCGCCAGCGGGAGAGGAACATCGGCGCGTCGAGCACCGCCTGCTCCAGCGTTTCCTCGACGGTGTTGCTGTGCACGTAGCGGGCCACTTCGTCGAGCGGGAAGCTGTGATGGGGCCCGAGCGAGAGCACGATCGCGTCGTCGCTGGCGGCGGCCTGGAGCTCGAAGTTGAACGTGCGGCAGAACTTCTTGCGCAGCGCGAGCCCGAACGCCCGGTTGAGGCGCCCGCCGTACGGCGAGTGGATCACGAGCTGCATGCCGCCGGTCTCGTCGAAGAACCGTTCGAGCACGAGCCGCTGCAAGGTCGGCGTGGCGCCGAGGACCGCGCGGCCGACCGCGATGTAGTCGACGATCATCGTCGCGGCTTCGAGGTCGATGCCGGTCGATCTCGATCAGCCAGGCGCGGGCGCGGTCGGGCTGACCGAGTCGCGAGGAAGCCGTCGACGCGATCGCGCAGCGTCGAGACCGCCTCGGACAGCTCGGCCGTGCGGGCCGGCGCCTCGCCGGTCCAGAACGGGACCGTCGGCGGCGCGTTCCCGGCGTCACGGACGCGCACCACGCCGGCTTCGACCCGGCGGATCTGCCACGAGTGCGTGCCGAGCAGGAAGATGTCGCCGGCCATCGACTCGACCGCCCAGTCCTCGTTGACGGTGCCGATGAACGTGTCGTCGGGTTCGGCGACGACGCGGTAGTCGCCGATCTCGGGGATCGCGCCGCCCGACGTGAGCGCGGCGAGGCGGGCACCCTTGCGTCCTCGTAGCTCGCCGTTCACCGCGTCGTGGTGCACGTAGCGCCCGCGCGGCCCGCGACCGGTCTGCACGCCGTCGGCGACGAGGTCGACCACCTCGTCGAACGTCGCGCGCGTGAGGTCGTTGTAGGGCGCGGCCCGGCGCACCATCCGGTACAGGTCGTCGGTCTGCCACTCGCGCGCGGCGACCTCGGCGACGATGTGCTGGACGAGGATGTCGAGCGGCCGGCGGGGGAGTTGGATGGCGTCGAGGTTCCCGGCCCGCACCTCACCGAGCAGGGCCGCGCACTCGACCAGCTCGTCGCGGGTGAGCGGGTAGAGGCGGCCCTTCGGCACGCCGGCGCGCGAGTGGTTGGACCGGCCGACGCGCTGCAGGAACGTGGCGATGCTGCGCGGCGAACCGATCTGGCACACGAGCTCGACCGGCCCGATGTCGATGCCCAGCTCGAGCGACGCGGTGGCGACCAGCGCGCGCAGGTCGCCGGCCCGCAAGCGGGTCTCGACCCGGTGGCGCCGGTCCTTGGAGAGGCTGCCGTGGTGCGCGGCCACGACGTCGTCGCCGAGGCGCTCGCCGAGCTCGATGGGCGACGCGCTCGGCGAGCCGCCGGGTGTTGACGAACACGAGCGTCGTGCGGTGCTCGCGGACGTGGGCGGCGATGCGATCGAGCACGTCCGCCATCTGCTCGGCGCTGGTGACCGCTTCGAGCTCGCCTTCGGGCAGCTCGATCGCGAGGTCGAGGTTGCGCTGGTGACCGGCGTCGACGATCTGCGGCAGCGGCCGGTCGCCGACGAGCAGGCGCGCCACGGTCTCGATCGGGCGCTGCGTGGCCGACAGCCCGACCCGGCTCGGGCGCGGTCGGGCAGAGGGCCTCGAGCCGCTCGAGCGTGAGCGCCAGGTGCGAGCCGCGCTTGTCGCGCGCCACCGCGTGGATCTCGTCGACGATCACGGTGTCGATCGTGCGCAGGCGCTTCGCGGCCGCTCGCGCTCGTGACCAACAGGTACAGCGACTCGGGCGTGGTGACGACGAAGCTCGGCGGCTTGCGGATCATGCGCGCCCGCTCCGCGCTCGGCGTGTCGCCCGTGCTCGACCGCGACGCGGATGTCGGGTGCGTCGAGGCCGAGCTCGGCGGCGACCTCGGCGATCTCGCGCAGCGGCCGTTCCAGGTTCTCCGCGATGTCGACGGCCAGCGCCTTCAACGGCGACACGTACACGACACGCGCGATGCCCTCGATCGGCTCGCCCGCGTCGTGCGCGAGATACAGGCGGTTGATGCAGACGAGGAACCCGGCGAGCGTCTTGCCCGAGCCGGTCGGCGCCGCGATCAGCGTGTCGGCGCCCGCGGCGATGTGCGGCCACGCGTCGCGCTGCGGCGGAGTGGGGCCGTCGGGGAAGCGGCGCCGGAACCACGTGCCGACCGCGGGATGGAACCCGTCGACGTCGGCGGCACGCCGAGCACGAGCTGGCGGACGCCCGCATCGGGCCGCGTCACCTGGGTGGTCGCCATGGCGTGATCCTCGCGTCGGGGTCGGCCGCAGCCTAGCGAACACGTGTTCGCCGTGTCAGCGGGTCGCGTTGTCGCAGGTCAGCGCGGCGGGGGCGACGGGCCGGGTAGGAAGAGCGGGCTCCGCTCGGCGGGGCGCGGCCGATGTAGCAACGGAAACCTATGCAGCACGAACAAGGAGTGAGTCATGCCCAACCACGTCTACCGGGTCACTGAGATCGTCGGGTCCTCCCCGGAGGGGATCGACGAAGCGATCCGTACCGGCATCGGGCGCGCGAACCAGACCCTGCGCAATCTCGAGTGGTTCGAGGTCTCCGAGATCCGTGGTCACCTCGTCGACGGCGCGGTCGGGCACTTCCAGGTGACGATGAAGGTCGGTTTCCGGCTGAGCGACGAGTGAGGCTCGTGCACCCGTGACCTGCAGACCTGCGTTACTCAGGCGCGCGTGGCGCACCCGAGTAACGCAGGTTCGCTCTTCACCCCACCGGGAGCGGAACGTCGACCACGGGCCGGTGCATGTACGTCGCGCGGTGCCTCGTGCCGTTCCGCCGCGGCGCGGCGGTCGCGTTGCTCGGCCGCGATGACCTCGATGCGATGCTGGACCGACCACGCGACCTCACCGGATGTCAAGGCCGCGAACTCGCGCCGGTCGAGCACCAACAGGTACATGTCGGTGGCCGCGGTGACGGTCGCCGTGTGCGGTTCGTCGTCGAGCATCGCCAGGAGCCCGATGATCGAGTGGCGCACGTCGTGACCGAGCACTTTGCCGCCACGTTCCACAACTGCCTGACCCGAGAGGACGATGAAGCACTCCCCGCCGAGTTCGCCCTCTCGGATCAGGACCCGACCGGCGCGAACGTCGATCGGGGTGCAGAGGGAGGCAACCGCCCGAAGCTCCTTGGTGGAGCACGTCGAGAACAACCACGTGCCCCGAAGCTCTTCCAGTTGGCTGCGTTGGGCAGAACGCATCGATGCCATCAGTCGCCTCCCCTGCGAGAACTGCGTGACCTGAGCATGCGCTCCGGCGCCGGTTCCCGCTGCGGACGGGCGCGCAGCATGGGTGGGTACTCGTACTCATCCCCGGATGCGTGTCGAAGGCTCGGCTGCGACCAGCCTCATCCGCCGCGCCGAAGCGACTCGACGCGATCGTTGAGCGCATCGATCCCGGTGCCCGCCTTGGGCGCCGAGAGCCTTCGTACAGGAAGTCGCGATCCGTCGGTCAGCACGAGCACTCCCGTTTCGGGGCGGAGGCTCGAGAAGTTGCCGAAGGGCGTGGTCGCTTCGAAGTGCTCGACGCGGGCGAGCACGATCAGCTTCGGTGCCTGGGGGTAGTTGCGGATCTCGACTCCCGCGCTGGTGATGCGTAGTGAGCTGCACCGCGTGCACACGATCGCCGCCAACGCCGCCGCGCCGATGAGGCCGGCTGGGATTCCCAACAACGCGAGCACCACGGCGGATCCTCCGACGGCCGATCAGCTCGTTGCCGCGGGTACGCATCGCGCCGTCGTCGAGCACGGTCAGCTCCCGCGCCTGCAAGTCGATCCATCCCAGCGCGCGCAGGGAACGCAGCCCCTTGACCACTGCTTCGCGCGACAGCCCGGTCATCGCCGCGATCTCGTGCTGGGCCAGGGGCATCGTCACGTGGGTGCCGCGGTCGTCGGTGCCGCCGTAGCGGTCGAGCATTCGCAGCATGCACCCGCAGAGCCGGCCGAGCGCATCGCTGGTGCCGAACTCGAGCTGGCGCTGCGAGCTGTTTCGCAGCCGCGCGACGACGAGTCGCAGGAGCGCCGTCGCGGCCGAGCCATGCTGCTCGAGGAACGACAGGAACTGCGGCGTCGGGACGATCGACACGTCGACTGCGGTCAACGCCACCACGGTGGCCGAGCGGGGCTGGCCGTCGATCGCCGACATCTCGCCGACGAGCTCGCCCGCATCGACGACTTCGAGGATGACCTCGCGACCGGACGCCGCGGCGCTCACGATCTTGACCGATCCGTCGAGCACCACGACGACGTCTCGTCCCTCGTCGCCCTCGGTGAACAGCACCTGCCCGGACCGGAAACGGCGACGGCGCCCGAGCGACTCGAACGCGTCGCGCTCTTCGGCGTTCAGGCCGGCGATGAACCCGTCCTCCACGCTGGCAACGTAATCGACCTCGGGTCGGCGATGCGTCAGTCTTCGCCGAGGGCTTCGCGTACGCCCGGAAAGACAGGCACGACCTTGCCGAGGCCCGTCACCGCGAACGCGCGGTGGACCACCGCCGTCGGTGGGACCGCGACCCGCAAGTCGGTCGTGCGCGACAGCCGCTCGAGCATCCCGAAGCCGGAGCTGTCGATGTAGCCGAGGGTCGCCAGATCGACGACCAGTGTGTCGTTGCCGCCGCGGGGGCCGCCAGCTGCGCCTCGACGGCGGCCACGTTCGAGAGATCGATCTCGCCGAGCAACGTCGCGACCGTCGCGTCCGCGGTCTTCCTCAGCTCAACCGAGCACAGCGGGTTCATTTCGGACTCCAGGGCGGTACGTGAGCGTCACCGACGTGCCGTTCGGACGACGGTCCACCAGGACTTCGTCCATCAGCTCACGCATGATCGCCAGGCCGTTCCCGCGTGCAGTCCGTGTGGCGTTGTCCTTCCAGGCACCGGTATCGGTGACGCAGCAGACGAGGCTTCCGTCCCGGACGCCGGCCTCGACGCGGAAGAGGTTCGCACCACCATCGCTGTACGCGTGCTCGATGGCGTTGGTGCACGCTTCACCGACCGCGACGAGGATCGCGAGCTGGTCGTCGGGGTCGAGGGACAGGCTGTCGAGCCACGCGCGCAGGCGCTCACGCACCCGTCCGACTGCGTCCGGTGCGGCCGCGATCTTCATCAAGAAGAGGTCCGGCGCCGCGACCGGTGAGCGCAGGGCGAGCAACGCGACGTCGTCATCGCGCCGGTGCCCGTGCAGAAGGTCACCGAGCACGGCGTCGCACAGCGCATCCATGGGCGTGTTCCAGTTCGCGCGCACGCTCTCGACGAGACGGGCGATGCCAGTGTCGAGTGTCTCGGAGCGCCGCTCCACCAAGCCGTCGCTGTACAAGAGCACGAGCGAGCCGGGCGGGAACGGGACCGTTGCGCCGGTCTGAGTGCGCGGTATGCGGCCGACGGCGAGCGGCCAGGTCATCGCGCCCTCGAGCACACAGACATGTCCCTCGGGCGACACGAGCACCGGCGGAGGATGACCGGCCGACACATAGTCGAGCGTTTGCTTCTCGACGTCGACGTACGCGAGCGCGACGGTCGTCGACGGCGCTCCCGGGAGCACGGCCGCGAAGTCGTCGAGACACTCGAGGAGATCGGCCGGTGTGTTGCACCGCAGCGCGCAGGCGCTCACCGCGCTCCGCAGCTGCCCCATGACCGTTGCGGCCTCGAGGCCTCTGCCCACCACGTCGCCGACCGCGATCATGATGCGGCCGTCCGGCAGCCGTTGGGCGTTGTGCCAGTCGCCCCCGACGAACAACGGGCCCTCGGCGGCGAGGTACCGCGAGCTGTGCCCGACACCGTCGACGAGCATGGGCGGACCGAGCAGGCTCACCTGGAGGGTCTCCGCCGCAGCATTCTCGTGCTCGCGTGTGCGGGCGCGTCCGATCGCGTTCCCTATCTGCGTCGCGGTGAGCTCGAGGAGCGTGCGTTGGGCGTCGTCGAACACCACGTCCGCGAAGTAGAACACCTCGAGCACGCCGACCGGTTGCCGGTCGCTGTGCGCCGGGACGACGGCGAGCGCGTCCGCACCCTGCATGTCGAACGACGACACCCAACCGGGGTACGCCGCGTCGTACGCGCGGCGATCTTCGAAGAAGAGCAGTTGATCGGATCGGATGGCGTCCGCAGGTGCGTTGTGATCCGACAGCGCGAGCACCGACGGGCCCCGACCCGTGCCGGCGAGCGTGTCGGTCGTGCCGGCGAGGTGGAGGCGGTCGCGGCCGTCGATGGTCCAGACGTGCACGTCCGCCGCACCGAGCAGCTTGGATGTCTCGCGCGCGGCGACGTGCGCGATCTCGTCGGTCGTGCGCGCGGCCGCCAACATCGAGGCCAACCGGTGGACCTCGCTGAACGCGATGCGCTCGCGTACCTGCTGGTCGTCGCGCTTGATCGAGGACCGCGCCCACCGGCGAAAGAGCACGGCCGACGCGACGGCAATGGCGCTCGCGGCGACGAGCGCGACGATCGCGAGAATGCTCTGGCGGTGGAGATCGTTCCGCTGGCTCGCGAGCCGGCGCTCGACGAGGTCGACGAAGCGCGATTGCGCGCGTCGGAACGTGTCGAACAACGCGTCGCCTCGTGCGTTCCCGGCCGCGGCGCGCGCCTCGGCGAGCCCTGTCGCCCCGGAACGAATGCGGCCGATCTCGCGGTCGCTGTAGTCGTGTTCCCAGCCGGCGAACGCGTCGGTCGCGTCCCGGAAGGCGGCCCGCTCGTCGGCCCGCAACGGCAGCCGCTCCAGATCGCGCTCGGCGTCGGCAACCGCGCGGCGAGCGTCCTCGTAGGCCGCCAGCGACGTCGCGTTCGGGGCGACGACGTACCTGCGCTCGGCCGTCTCCTGGTCGAGCGCTGTGGAGAGCAGCGCCCGGGCATTCGTGGTCGCGGGCGCGAGCCGGTGCTGGATCGCGGTCTCGATGCGGAGCACGTGGACGGCGAAGGGGAGCACCGCCCCGAGGACGATCCCGATCACCACGAAATAGCCGCCCGTGAGCAGGGCGAGCCGTCGGTTCATGCCGCTCCTCGCTGGCCCCACGTCGGCTGTGGCAGATGTTAGAACGGCGCGGACATTGTGTTGGATGATCCGACACTTCTGCGTGAGCGGATCGGCGCGGAGAGCGTTCTCACCGTCTTCGCCGGAGGGCCCGATGGACGACGTCAAGCTGGCACGGCTGTTCGACGTGCGCGAGCGGGTGGCGATCGTCACCGGCGGCACGCGGGGCATCGGCCGGGCGATCGCCGAGGGTCTCGTCTGCGGCGGCGCCAAGGTCGTGGTCGGGAGCCGCAAGGCCGACGCCTGCGCCGAGACCGAGGCCCATCTGCGAGGCGACTCGGCGGTCGAGGCGTTCGGGATGCCGACGCACATGGGTGACCTCGACGACGTGCAGCGACTCGTCGACGCAGGCCGTCGAACGGTTCGGCGGCGTCGACATCGTCGTCAACAACGCGGCCAACGCGCTGACCCAGCCACTCGGCGCGTTCACGCCCGAGGCGTGGCAGAAGTCGTTCGACGTGAACCTGCGCGGGCCGGTGTTCCTCGTGCAGGCCGCGCTGCCGCACTCTCGAGCGCAGCGAGCACGCGTCGATCGTCAACGTGATCTCGGCCGGCGCGTTCCTGTTCTCGGCGAACGTCGCGATGTACGGCGCGGCCAAGGCCGCGATGATGGCGTTCACGCGGTGCGATGGCCGCGGACTTCGCGCCGCGTGACGGCATTCGCGTCGAACGCGCTCGCGCCCGGGCACCGTCGACACCGACATGGTGCGCGCCAACACGCCGGAGGCGCAGCGTCGATGGCGAACGCGAGCTTCATGCGCCGCGCCGCGCACCCGACGAGATGGTCGGCCCCGTGCTCTACCTCGTCTCCGACGCGTCGAGCTTCATGACCGGCCAGGTCCTCCTCGTCGACGGCGGCCTCCGCCCGCACTAGTTCTGGCGACCCACGGCGCAATATTGTCGCCGGCGGTCGCAAAACGCCTGGCGAGGTCGGTGAAGCCGCTGGGGGCGTGGGGCCGATGCAGCCGTGCTCGAAGATGCCGTAGCCCTCTTGGCCGTCGAACGTCGCACGCGGCGATGTGGTCCCACAGCGAGAACGCGGCGCGGCCGCTGACCGCGGGGTCGTTGTGGTCGTACGACCGAGCCCTCGACCCAGTCCGTCGCCCTTCCAGACGCCGTGCGTCCAGTCGGGATCGGCGCCGTAGCCGCAGCCGACGTTCAACGGGATGCCGATGATCGGCTCGATCTCGAGCGTCGACGTCTTGCCGTCGCGGTTCGTCAGATCGATCGACGCGTGCGTCGGGTGGCGCGTGCCCGACTGCGTAGCGGATCTCGGGCAGCGGCCAGCCGAGTTGTTCGGGCGGGCGGCCGGTCGCCTCGGGCCACATGCCGCACCGCGAAGTTCGTGTTGCGCAGCGCCGTCGCGGTCTTCTTCGAGGATGACGTGCAGCGCGAAGTCGTCGAAGCGCAGCGGGATCCAGCACCACCACATGCCGGTGAACTCGTTGGGCCTGCCCGCCGGCTCGGCCTCGCCGACCGGGCGGATGCCCCACGAGCGGTCGCGGGTCGCGGTGTAGCGATCGGGCGTGACCGCGATCGTGTCGCCGTCGACGCGCAGCTCGCCCTCCCACGTGCCGACGCCGGCGAAGCGCGACGCGTCGAGCAGGATGCGGTCGCCCTGGCGCCGGACGTGCTGCGGCTCGGAGATCGGCCCGTACTCCGAGCGGTACACGAGGTCGAAGCCGAGGCCGTGCTCGTCGGCGTCGCAGATGAGGCGCAGCTCGCGGAACGGCTCGCGCACCTCGATGCGGTACGGGCCCGACCTGCTGCGCCAGCTTGTCGTCCGGGCGCGCGCCCGACATGCGGATCGCCCACTGCTCGATCGCCGCGCCGCACCGTGGCGTACGCGTCGATCACACCGAGGTTCGGGTACACGCCCAGGCCGGTGATGAAGTACGTGTCGGCCTCGTGGTCGATGCCTTGGTAGATGCACCGGTCGTACACGTTGCGGTCGCTGGACCCGACGTAGCGCATCGGCAGCGGGACCTGATGGATCGGATACTCGTCGAGCGGGTCGAACTCGAGCATGGAGTGCAAGCTAACTCTTGAAGTGACGGTCCAGCACGGTCAGCGGCGCGGACTCGCGCACCTCGCCGCGCCGGCGCCCGCGCCGCGGCCAGCGCGCCCGGGTCGGCACCGCCGAGCGGCGGCAGCGAGAAGCCGCTGTACATCACGCGTCGCTCGCGTTCCACGGGCGGCTGCGCCATGTGCATCGTGCAGCTCAGGTGCAACGTGACATCGCCGGTGCGCGTCGGCAGCGGGATGTCGGGGAGGTCGAGGTCGGGCTGGCGGATGCCCGACCAGACAGCGCGCGATGTGACCCGGCGATGACCCGCAGCTGCCCCGAGACGTCGTCGGCGCCGGTCACCGAGATCCCGACCGTGAGGCTGCAGCAGTCGTAGGAGTGCCGTCCGATGCCGCAGTCCTTGTGCCACGGGATGTCGGAGATGCCCTCGGTGACGCCGATGGGCTTGAACAGCGCCTCGATGCGATTTTGCGCACGCCGTCTGCGACCGAACTCGTGCCCGGCGTCCGGGATCTCGCGAGCGCCAAGAAGCGGTCGTCGTCGAGCAGGTCGTGCACGGTGGGCGACTCGCGATCGAACCCCTGCATGCGCACGAGTCGCGCGTTCGCCGTCGGCCGTGCGCGCCCACCACGACCGGCCGTCGTCGGGCGCGTACGTCGGCACCGCTTCGTCCATGTCCGACGACACCGCGGCCATCTCGTCGTCGTCGAAGACGCCCGAGAGATGCATGAAGCCCGGCTTCCTCGAGGAAGTGGCGCATCTCGTCCGGGTCGTCGCCGGGTCGGAACCTCCGCGTGAGGTCGAGCGGCGCGCCGTCGCGGTCGGTGAACGCGATCGATCCCGGCGTGTGGATCGGCGTGCCGTCCAGTGCGGCCCGCCACACGAGCCACCAGTCCAGGAGGTGGCCGACGTTGCCCTTCGGTTGTTCGAGCCGGTTCGCGGCCCACATGCTCATGAACGTCTGCTGGTCGTGCACGAGGTCGTCGAGCTGCTGCGCGGTCGAGTCGTACGTGGGCGACGGCGTCGTACGGCGGGGCCGCTCGCGATCGTGACGCGGCCGTCGGTGACGCGCAGTGTCCACACGCTTCCGTCGACGTCGACGGTCAATGGCCGCGGGGCGACGAACTCGAGCGCGGGAACGATGCAGTCGGCGTGGGCGTCGATCGCGGCCGGCAGCTCCGACCCGAAGAAGGCGTCGGGATCGAGGCGTGGCCGCTCCTCGTCGAGCCGGATGCGGACGTCGACGCGGGCCATGACCGCAGGCTACGCGGTCGCGCCGATCCGCAGCGACGACGCCTCGCTCACGGGTACGACGGCGTCGGGCGGCGGGATCGGCCCGCCGGGCGTTGCCGGGCTTGCACGTGCCCGTCTTGCCGGCGGCCGGGAGGGTCGGCGGCTCCCGGAAGGCCGGCGGCGACCGAGGTCGAGAGAGTCGAGCAGGTCGTCGGCGTTCGCGTCGCGGTAGGTCATGCGCGCCGAGGTTCCACTTGGTCTCGATGAACTTCAGGATCGACGTGTGGTCGTGCACCACGTGCGACACGTAGTCGCGGCTTGGCATACGGCGACACGATGACGGACGGCACCCGGAAGCCGTAGTAGTCGTAGGCGAACCGCCGGTGCTCCGGCACGTCGACGCCGGGCTTGATGTTGTCGGGCTTGATCGCCTGCGGCGGCGCGACATGGTCGTAGTAGCCGCCGTGCTCGTCGTAGGTGCAGATCAGCGAGCGTCTTCGGCCAGGCCGGGCTCTGCATCACCGCGTTGATGACCTTCGCCGCGAACGTCTCGCCCACGCTGATGTCCTGCGGGTTCTCCTCGGACTGCTTCTCGAAGTTCGGGTCGACGAAGCTGACCGACGGCAGCTTGCCCGCGGCCGCGTCCTTGTAGAACTGGTCGATCGTCGCTTGTTGTCGGGGTAGTCGGTCGAGGTCTTCAGGATGCACGTACGTGCCCGGGAAGGTCGTTGTAGTAGTTCATCCACGTGATGTCGTGCGCGTGCAGGCGGTCCATGATCGTGCCGTTCGGCGGCGGCGACGCGGTGAGCGCGCCGGTGGTGGTGCTGACGATCCCGGCCGCGGTGCCGGCGAGGAGGAACCGCCGGTTGGGATACGTCTGCGCGAGCGTCGAACAGAACCAGCGGTCGGACACCGGGAACGTCTTGCCGAGCGCGTAGTAGAAGGGCAGGTCGCTCTCGTCCCAGTAGCCCATCGAGACGGGACCGTGCTCGCCTTGACGAAGCCGTCGTTGCGTGCCGCCGGCCCATGAGGTGTGGCTGCGCACCCAGTCCTGGCCCGGGCACGCCGTGGAGCTGGCATTCCGACGGCATGTGGAACGCCCGCACGAGCTGCCCTTGCCGTCGGGGTTCGCGTCGAGCGGCTTGCCGTTGGGGTCGAGCTTGAACCCGTCACCGCGTCCCAGCATGCCGAAGTGATCGTCGAAGGAGTGGTTCTCCATCATCATGATGACGATGTGCTCGATCTCGGGCATCGTGTCGGTGCCTTCGGGCAACGTCGGGTTCGGGCGCGAACCGGGCTTGCGGGGCGGCCCGGGCAGGGTCGTCGGCGTCGGCACGGTCGTCGTGCCCGGTGGCGCCGTCGTGCCGGTCGGGCTCACGCCGCCGGAGCCCTTCGTCGACGACGAGCACGCGGTCAGACGCGATACCCGCGCCGAGCGCGCCCAGCCCTTTCAGGAGTCCGCGCCGGCTGAGCGCGGCACGGTCGTCGTCCACCACGCGCACTTCCTAGCCCGCGTGCGCGCGCACCGGGCCAGAGACGGAAGGTCAACGAGGGAAAAGACCGTGGTCGTGCCGGCCACCGGCCTGGTAGCAATGGACGCGTGCCCTGGTGCGTCCACTGCAACAAGTTCCTGACGCCGTCGACGGTGCGCCCGGACGCCACGTGCCCGAAATGCGGGCAGGTCGTCGAGCGAGGGCTGATCCCGGGCATGACACGGCCCGCCGACGAGGAGCCGCCGGCGATCCCGTGGCACCTCAAGCTGCTCGGCGTCGCGACCGCGATCTACCTCGGGTGGCGCTTCTTCCAGCTCATCGACTGGGTGCTCCACCGCTGAACCGCGGCCCCGGGCCGCACGCCGGGGAGCTACTTCTTGCACGTGACGAGGGGATGGCCCTCGATGCCGGAGAGGATGAATGCGCGTACGCCGCTGGCCCGCGTCGTGAGATGGAAGCCGTCGTTGAACCAGTCGTCGTGGCAGCCGGAGTAGTCGCGCCACTCGAGCACGTGCACGTTCGTGAACCGCGTCGAGCCGCGGTGCAGCGTGTCGTTGACCTCGGCCTCCCAGACGCGCGGGACGCGCGCGGTCAGGAAGAACACGAAGCGTTTCGGTCCGGCGAGCTGCATCATCTGGTCGAGCGCGCCGTCGGTCGCGCGGCCGTTCGTGCCGAGGTGCACGACGATCGACGTCGGCAGCAGGCCGGCCGCGTTGTAGAAGCCGATCAAGCCGACCGCCTCACCGAACTGCCGGCTGGTCACCGCGTCGACCGCGATGCCCGGGATCGTGTTCGACGAGCGCGGCGCAGCGAGCCGCGCATGACCGAGTCGCCGATCGCGAGCACGCCGCGCGGCGGTGCCGACCGGCCGTGGTGGTGGTCGTCGTCGCTCTTCGGTCGCTTCGGCTTCGAGCCGGGTGTTGCGCCCTTCGACCGTGGTGCTCGTCGCGTCGGCGGCGCGTCGTCGTGGTCGCGGCGGCTCTCGCAACGCCGACGAGCGCGTCGGCGTTCGGCTGCTCACCCCGCTCGGTCGGGACCGAACTTGTCGGCTTGCGGTTGCGCGTGGCGAGGCCCATCCCGCAGCACGACCGTGAGCAACGATCAACGACGCTCGACGACCAGGATGCCGCGCCGCACGAGCAGCCGCTTGCGCTTGCCGTGCGCGGCGATCGAGCCGGTCGCGGTACCGGCCGAGTCGCGCCGTTGCGGATCGGCGTCTCGACGAAGCGGTACGAGAGCTCGGCCGCGGCGAACGTCAGCACGAGACGCAACAGCGAACACGGGCCAGCCATGCAGGTGGAAGAAGTGCTCGAAGTCGACGCGCGGCCGGGTGATGCAGAAGATCGGGTAGTGCCAGAGGTAGAGGCTGTAGGACCGCAGCCCGATCCACCGCAGCGGCCGGCAGCCGAGCAGCCGCCCGACATCGGACGCGGGATGCACCGCGGCGGCGATGACGAGCAAGCGTCGCCAGGTCGACGAGGAGGAAGCCGCCGAGGAACACCGACCGGTCGACGTGCCCGGTGTCGAGCGCCGGGAACGTGAACACGCGGAACGAGAGCAACAACGATGACGAGGCCCGACGGCGCCCGCGAGGTCGAGCGCGATGCGCGCGCCGTGGCCGGGCAGGCCGCGGATCCGGTAGGGCGCGAAGAAGAACGCCATGAGCCCGCCGAGCAGCAAGCCCGGACAGGCGCGTGAACGTCGCGTAGTACGCGAAGTTGATGCTGACGAACGAGCATGACCGCGAGCAGCGACCGTCGAGGCGATCGCGGTCGCGAACATCGCGACGAGCATCCGTCGCCGCCCGAGCTTGCGCAGGCCGAGGATCAGCAGCGAGCGGCCAGAACAGGTAGAACTGCTCCTCGATCGCGAGCGACCAGAGGTGCTTCAGCAGCTCGGGCCGGCCGGCCGTCACCGACGTACGAGCGGTTGGCGATGATCTGCCACCAGTTGCTGGTGTAGGTCAGCGCGGCGACGACGTCGCCCGCGCAGGGTCCGACGCTGTCCGGCAGGAACAGCAGCGAGTACGCGACGACGACCGCGAGCAGCGCCAGGACCGCGGGCAGGAGGCGCCGGGCGCGGCGCAGCCAGAAGTTCTTGCAGCGACACCCTGCCGGTCTCGCGCCGCTCGGCGAGGAGCAGCGACGTGATCAGGTAGCCGCTGACGACGAAGAACACCTCGACGCCGAGGAAGCCGCCCGGCAGCCAGCCGCGCTCGGCGCCGAAGACGAAGTAGTGGTGGAACACGATGACCGCGAGCACCGAGATCGCGCGCAGGCCGTCGAGCCCGGGCAGGTAGCGCAGCGTCGCGTGACGCGCGTTGACGGCAGTAGGCGTGTCGTTCACAGGAGTGCGCAGCATTCGTAGAGAGCGACCGCGGAAAGCGGCCAATTCGCCCATCCCGCCCTCACCGCCGGCGCGGTCGAGCGTGTCCCGCGGGGATCGTAGCGGGGTGCCGGCGCGAAATCGGACCGCGTCACCGCGCCGAGTGCGTCCGGAGGTGAGCGCCGAGTGCCGTGGACGGTCAGTCGGTTGATCGCAGCGTGCGACCGGCGTGCGCGCCGGTGGGCTCGCCGTCCTCCATGAAGACCGCGCCGTTCACGATCGTGCGCGGTACCCGTCGGCGCGTTGCACGTAGCGCCCGGCGCCGGCCGGGAAGTCGTGCACGTACTCGGGCAGCTGCAGCGCGAGCGCGTCGAGGTCGAGGACGTTGACGTCGGCGAACGCGCCGGCGCGGAGCGTCGCCGCGATCGGCGACGCCGAAGAGCTGCGCGGTGTCGCTCGTCATGCGGCGGATCGGCGTCCTCGATCGTGAAGTGCCCTCGGTCGCGCACCCAGTGGAGCAGGAACCACGTCGGCAGCGACGCGTCCATGATCAGTCCGACGTGCGCGCCCGAGTCGCCGAGGCCGATCGCCATGCGGGGATGGTCGAGCAGCTCCTCGACCGCGTCCATGCGCTGGTTGAGGAACGGGAAGTTGAACAGCGCCCGGCCCTCCGTCTCGCGCGAGATGCGGACGAACGCCTCGGGGATCGTCTCGCCGTGCGCGTCGGCGTGGGCCGCGAGCGAGGTCGCGGGGTCGGCCGAGTAGTCCACGGCGTCCGGCGGTCAGCACGTACACGCCGTCGCCAGTCGAGCGGGGGAGTGTTCGCCTCGGCGTCGCGCAGCAGCTCGGCCGCGGCGCGGTGTCGTCGTCGAGCGCGGCGAGGCGCTGCGGCGAGCGAGAGCGGCTGGAGCGCCTGCCAGGCCGGCGCGCGGTCGAAGAACGTGCGGTGCTGCATGCCGAACAGCAGCCCGATGCCGCGCGCCGTCGTCTGCGGGCGCAGCTCGCCGCCGTCCGCGGCTTCCTCGTCGACGAGCTCGAGGATCTTGCGGAACAGCTCGGGGCCGGCGTTGCTCTGCGCGAGCCCGAACGTCACCGGGCGGCCGGTGCGCCGGTTGATCTCGGCCATCCAGTGCACCTCCGCACGCGTGCCTTCGTAGTCGTCGCCGGGCCGCTCGAAGACGCGGCGCGACCTCGTACACGCCCTGGCCGTGCCGGCCGAGCACGTCGGCGATCGCGAGCAGCTCGCGCTCGTCGGCCCACGTGCCGGGCACGGGCCGGCCGTCGGGAACGCGGTGCAGCAGCGTGCGCGACGTCGAGAAGCCGAGCGCGCCCGCCGCCCATCGCCTCGTCGACGAGGTCGCACATCGACCGCGATGTCGTCGTCGCTCGCCGGCGCTTCGTCGAGGCTGCGTTCGCCCATCGCGTAGTGGCGCACCGCGCAGTGCCCGACCATGCCGCCGACGTTCACGCCCTTGGGCAGCGCGTCGATCGCGCCGAGGTACTCGCCGTAGGTCTCCCAGTCCCACGCGAGGCCTTCGAGGATGCTCGCGGCCGGGATGTCCTCGACCGACTCCATCAGCTCGGCGAGCCACTCCTTCTCGCCCTTGCGCACGGGCGCGAACGTGACGCCGCAGTTGCCGAGCACGACCGACGTGACGCCGTGCCAGCACGACGAGGTCGCGTCGGGATCCCACGCGATCTGCGCGTCGAGGTGCGTGTGCATGTCGACGAAGCCGGGCGTGACGTAGGCGCCGCGCGGCGTCGATCTCGCGCGCGGCCGGCGTCCGCCACGGCGCCGACCGCGGTGATGCGGTCGCCGTCGATCGCGACGTCGCCCGCATCGGCGGCGCGCCGGTGCCGTCGACGACCGTCCCGCCTCGGATCACGAGATCGTGCATGGGAGGAGAGTATTTCGGATCCCGGTACCCTTGCCCCGTGGCGTCGACGGCTCCACGTGCGCATCGATTCGGTCGAGGAGGTCCGGAAGGGCCTCGCCGACCACGAGTACCTCGCCGACGAGGGGCTCGCGACCTCGATCTTCCTCGCGCTGCGGCTGCGGCGGCCGCTGCTGCTCGAAGGCGAGGCGGGCGTCGGCAAGACCGAGGTCGCGAAGGTGCTCGCCCGCTGGACCGGCGGCGAGCTCGTGCGCTCCAGTGCTACGAGGGCATCGACGCGTCGCAGGCCGTGTACGAGTGGGACTACTCGCGCCAGCTGCTGCACCTGCGCGCGGTCGAGGCGAGCCACCGCGAGGTCGACGAGGACGAGCTGTACTCGGAGCGCTTCCTCGTGAAGCGCCCGCTGCTGCGCGCGCTCGCGTACGAAGGCGCGCTGCCGCCGGTGCTGCTGATCGACGAGGTCGACCGCGCCGACGACGAGTTCGAGGCGTTCCTGCTCGAGATCCTCTCCGACTGGTCGATCTCGGTGCCCGAGCTCGGCGTCGTGCGCGCCGAGGTGCCGCCGATCGCGGTGCTCACGTCGAACCGCACGCGCGACGTGCACGACGCGCTGAAGCGCCGCTGCCTCTACCACTGGATCGCGCATCCCGACTTCGAGCGCGAGCTCGCGATCGTGCGCGTGCGCGCGCCCGGAGGTGCCCGAGGTGCTCGCGCGCGACGTCGCGGCCGCGGTCGAGGCGTTGCGCGGGCTCGAGCTCTACAAGCCGCCCGGCGTCGCGGAGACGATCGACTGGGCCGAGGCGCTCGCGACGCTGGGCACCGCGCGGCTCGACGAGCGCGCGGTCGACGCGACGCTCGGCACGATCCTGAAGTACCGCGAGGACCAGGAGCGCGTGCGCGCGCACGGCCTCGCCGAGCTGGTGCATGGCGGCGGTGCAACGTGGAGCCTGAGCGGCTCGCGGTTGCGTTCTCGCGGGTGCTGCGCGGTGCGGGTGTCGAGGTGCCGGTGGGTGCGACGTTGACCTTCGCGCGCGGGCTCGCCGAAGTCGGGCTCGCCCAGCGCGACGGCGTGTACTGGGCCGGACGCGCGACGCTCGTGACGCGACCCGAGCAGATCGCGACGTACGACCGCGTGTTCGCGGGGTTCTGGTCGCGGATCCGGAGCGACCGCGCCGACGACGAGGTGGTCGAGGAGATCGTCATCGCGCTCGACGTGCCGGGCGACCGAGGACGACGAGTCCGCACGCGACCGCGAGCAACCCGACGTCCCGGTCCTGACCGTGCGCTGGAGCCCGACCGAGGTGCTGCGCCGGCGCGACTTCGCGGCGTACACGCCCGCCGAGTTCGTCGAGGCCCGCAAGCTGATGGCCGACCTGCGGCTCGCGGGCGCGCGCCGGGCATCTCGGCGCCGGCGGCGAACGGCCGATCGCGCGGCGCGCCCGACCTGCGCCGCACGGTGCGTCGCTCGCTGCGCGCCGGCGGCGAGCCGGTGCGCCGGGCGTTCTTCGAGCCGGGGGAGCGGACGCGGCGCGTCGTGCTGCTGCTCGACGTCAGCGGTTCGATGGAGCCGTACGCCCGCGCGTTCGTGCGCTTCCTGCACGCCGCGGTGGTCAGCCGCGCCCGTGTCGAGGCGTTCGCGCTCGGAACGCGCCTGACCCGCGTGACCCGCGAGCTCATGTCGCACGATCCCGACGCGGCCGTTCGTGACGCCGCGCGCCGGGTCGTCGACTGGTCGGGCGGCACGCGGCTCGGCGAGGGACTGCGCGCGTTCAACGACACCTGGGGCATCGGCGGCATGGCCCGCGGGCGCGGTCGTGGTGATCTTCTCCGACGGTTGGGATCGCGGTGATCCCGCGCTGCTGGCCGAGCAGATGGCCCGCCTGCGCGCGTGGCGTACAAGATCGTGTGGGTGAACCCGCTGAAGGCGAGCCCGGGGTACGCGCCGCTCGCCCAGGGCATGGCGGCCGCGTTGCCGTTCGTTGACGAGTTCGTCGAGGGCCATTCGCTCGCCGCGCTGGAAGAGCTGGCGGAGGTGATCTCCAGATGAAAGAAGTCCTCGACGACATCGAGCGCTGGCGCGCGGCGGGCCGCCGGGTCGCGATCGCGCGGGTGGTCGGTACCGAGGGATCGAGCCCGCGCGATCCGGGCGCGACGATGGCGGTCAGCGACTCCGGCGAGGTCGCGGGTTCGGTGTCGGGCGGATGTGTCGAGGGCGCGGTCGTCACCGAGGCCCTGAAGATCCTCGCCGGCGAACGCGAACGCGGCATCATCACCTTCGGCTACTCCGACGACGAAGCGTTCGCGGTCGGGCTCACGTGCGGCGGCACCATCCACCTCTTCGTGGAGCCGCTCGATTGGTGAGCGTGCGGACGCAGCGGAGCCAGGGATGGCGCAGCGAGGGAGCCATGTGACGGTCTACGAGGCGCTGCGCGACGCGCTGCGCGCCCAGGAGCCGGTGGCGCTGGCGACCGTCGTCGAGGGACCGCACCTCGGCGCCAAGCTGCTCGTGCGACCGGGCGTCGCGCCGGCGGGATCGCTCGGCAACGCCGACCTCGACCGGGTGGTGACACGCGACGCGCTCGGCGAGCTCGAAGCCGGCCTCACGTCGACCCGGCACTACGGCGCGCACGGCGAGGCCCGCGAGCGCGACGTCAGCGTCTTCATCGAGTCGTTCGTCCTGCCGCCCCGAATGATCATCTTCGGCGCGGTCGACTTCACCGCCGCGCTCGCGAAGGTCGCCAAGGTGCTCGGCTACCGGGTCACGGTGTGCGACGCGCGCGCGGTGTTCGCGACGGTGCAGCGGTTCCCGATGGCCGACGAGGTCGTGAACGACTGGCCCGATCGTTACCTCGCCAAGGTCGGCGACGAGCTCGGCCCGCGGGACGCGGTATGCGTGCTGACGCACGACCACAAGTTCGACGTGCCCGCGATTGCCGCCGCCGCGAAGACGCGTGTCGGCTATCTCGGCGCGATGGGATCGCGGCGCACGCACGAGAGCCGGAACGAACGGCTGCGGGAGGCGGGCGTCGACGAGGCGGACATCGCGCGGGTGATGTCGCCGATCGGGCTCGACATCGGCGCCCGCACGCCGGAGGAGACTGCGATCTCGATCTGCGCCGAGATCATCGCGACGCGCACGGGGCGCCGGGCACTCTCGCTGCGCGACACTGCGGGCCCAATCCACTGAAGGAGCCGGGCCGTGGATCTTGGCATCGCCGGGAAACGGGCCGCGGTGGCGGCCGCGTCCAAGGGGCTCGGCTACGGGGTCGCGTCCGCGCTCGCGGCCGAAGGCGTGCACGTCGCGATCTGCGGCCGGCAGAAGGAAACGATCGACGACGCGGCGCGGCGCATCGGGCACGACACCGTGCCGATCGTCGCCGACGTCTCGACCGTCGAGGGCGCGCGAGGCTTCGTACGCGATGCCCGCGCCGCGCTCGGCGGCATCGACATCCTCGTGCCGAACGCCGGCGGCCCGCCGCCCGGTGACTTCGCCCATACGGCCGTCGACCAGTACCTCGACGCGTTCGAGCTGAACTGCCGGGGCGCGATCGCGATGTGCTACGAGGCGGTGCCCGAGATGCGCGAGCGGAAGTGGGGGAGGGTCGTCGCGATCACGTCGATCGCGGTCCGCCAACCGATCGCGACGTTGATCCTGTCGAACACCGCGCGGGCGGCGCTCACCGGGTTCCTGCGCACGCTCGCGCGCGAGATCGCGGCCGACGGCGTGACGGTGAACTCGCTGCTGCCGGGGTTGCACGCGACCGAACGTGTGGCCGCGCTGCATACGGGCGACGGCGACCCGGCGGCCGGCGTGCCGGCCGGCAGGATCGGCGACCCGGACGACTTCGGCCGCGTCGCGGCGTTCCTCTGCTCGCAGCACGCGTGGTACCTGACCGGCACCGCCATCCAGGTCGACGGCGGCGCGTACGCCGCACTGCTGTGATCACCAGCGAATCGCGCATCCTGACGACGCATGCCGGCAGCCTGCCGCGGCCGCCCGGGCTGGCCGAGATGCACGGGCGGCGCAGCCGGGGAGAACCCGTCGACGCCGAAGACATGCGTGAGATCGTCGAGCAGTCGACCGCGGCGAGCATCGCGGCCCAGGTCGAGGCCGGGATCGACGTCGGCAACGACGGCGAGCAGGCGCGGGAGAGCTTCTTCACCTACGTCCAGCACCGGATGACCGGGTTCGGCGGCAACGAGCCAACGCGCGCTCATCCGCGACCTGACGGAACATCCCGATTTCATCGAGCTCGCGTTGCCGCGATTCGCCCGCATGAAGGTCAACCTGATGGCGGCGCCCGCCGCGGTCTCCGCGGTGACGTATCCCGACACCACCGAGGTCGAAGCAGAGTGCGCGCTCGTCAGCGGCGCGCCCTTCGCGCAGACGTTCATGACGGCGGCCTCGCCCGGCATCGTCGTGGCGGCCATGCAGGACGAGCACTACGGCACACGTGAGGCGTACATCGGCGCGGTGGCCGACGCGCTTCGCACCGAGTACCGGTTCATCGTCGACCAGGGACTGCTGTTGCAGATCGACGCGCCCGACCTCGCGATGGAGCGGCACACGCTCTTCGCCGACCGTCCGCTCGGCGAGTTCCTGGGATGGGTCGAGCTGGTGGTCGAGCACATCAACCGCGCGCTCACCGGCATCGACCCTTCGGACGTGAGGCTGCACGTGTGCTGGGGCAACTACGAGGGCCCGCACACGCTCGACGTCCCGTTGGAGGAGATCCTGCCCCTCCTGTACCGCGCCCGGGTCGGCGGCCTCGTGATCTCGATGGCCAACGCGCGTCACGCGCACGAGTACGCCTGCTTCGAACGCCGGCCGTTGCCCGACGTCCATGCAGCTGATCGCGGGCGTCATCGACACCACGAGCAACTATGTCGAGCATCCCGAGGTCGTCGCCGACCGGCTCGCACGGGTCGCCCGCGCGGTCGGTGATCCGCATCGCATCATCGCGGGAACCGATTGCGGGTTCGATACCTCCGCGGGGCTCGGCGACGTCGCCGCATCGCTCGTGTGGGAGAAGCTGCGTGCGATGCGCGCCGGCGCGGACCTGGCGACGGAGCGGCTGTTCTAGGACGCGAGGGAGGTCGTCAGCGCAGGAAGGTGCGTACCGCACCGAGTGAAGCACCGGGGGACTCGAAGAACGGGTCGTGGCCGATGCCGGGCAAAGCGACGACCTCGACGTTCGTGAGCTTTTGCCGAAAGAGCTTCGCCGCGCTCACGGCCATGGCGTCACGCTCGCCGTAGACGACGAGGACCGGGCATTTGATGCTCGGGAGCCGCGAGGTGAAGTCCAACGACTGGAACAGGCGCTGCAGCGAAGCCACGTTGTCGTTCTGATGCGGCAACCCGAGACGCTCTTCCCGCGCGATCTCTCTGCGCGAGCGTCGCGCTCTCCTTCCTGGGTCGTGCCCCAGATGCGGTACAGGTGGCGGGTCCGCGTGATCGAACGGTCGCCGCCAGCTGTACGCAACGATCCACCAGGCGCCGCGAGCGAGCATCTTCACGATGCGCGCCCACCCGAGCGCGCGCAGGGTCGGCCGCATGAACACGCGGGGATTCGTGGTCGCGTATGTCCCGGCCAACACGAGGCGCTCGCACCGTTCGGGGTAGCGCAGCGCGTAGGTCTGCGCGATGAACCCACCCATGGAATGACCGAGCAGGCAGACGCGTTCGTCACCGAGGCTGCTACGCAGCTCGTCGAGGTCGTCGGCGATGCGTTCCCAGGTATACGTCGCGGCGGGCGCGGACTGCGACTTCCCGCTGCCGCGGTAG
This sequence comes from uncultured Actinomycetes bacterium, assembly GCA_963781425.1. GTDB lineage: Bacteria > Actinomycetota > Acidimicrobiia > IMCC26256 > PALSA-610 > DASQHW01. The sequence continues at coordinate 255,947 of CAWAGX010000014.1, forward strand.
TCGTGGTGCACGACCTCGAACTCGTTCGCCAACGGCTCGAGATCCTCGGCAAGGTACCGGTGATCGTTGGCCGGCCCGCCGACCAGTGCGTAGATGCGCGGCCCGTTTCCCACGCGGTCGTAGAACAGCTGCACGCCATCGCTCGTCACGAAGGTCGCCACCCGAGGAGCGTACGCCCCTCATGAGGCGTGGTTGATCGCCATCTCCTTCGCCCAGCGGTAGTTCGGCTTGCCGGCCGGCGTGCGCTCGACCGTCTCGACGACCACGAGATGCTTGGGTGCCTTGTAGCCCGCGAGCGTGCCGTGGCAGTGCGTGCTCAGCTGCTCCAGCGTGACGTTGCGTGCCCGGCGCGCGGTGCAACGACCGCGGCGACGGACTCGCCCCACCGTTCGTCGGGCACACCCACCACGATCGCGTCGAACACGTCGGGATGGCTCTTCAGCACGGCTTCGACCTCTTCGGGGAAGACCTTCTCGCCGCCGGTGTTGATGCACTGCGAGCCGCGGCCGAGCACGGTGATCGTGCCGTCTTCCTCGATCACCGCCCGGTCGCCCGGGATCGCCCAGCGCACGCCGTGCATCTCGACGAACGTCGCCTCGGTCTTCTCCTCGTCCTTGTAGTAGCCGACGGGCACGTGGCCGCGGCGCGCGAGCAGGCCGACTTCGCCCGGTGGCGCGGCCTCACCGTCCTCGGTGATGACCGTCGTCCACTCGTTCATGCGGAACCGCGGGCCCTTGTCGGTCATGTCGACCGCGCCGTTGGCGCCCGTCTCCGACGCGCCGAACGCGTCGATCACGCCGACGTTGGGCGCCCGCTCGTTCAGCTCCGCCTTGATCGCGGGCGAAAGGATCGCGCCACCCGAGACGACCGCGAAGAGGTCGACGGGAGCGCGGGCGGTGGGCAAGCGCGTCGACGAGGGGCCGCGCCATCGCGTCACCGACGAGCGAGATCACGTTGACACCCTCGCGCTCGACGAGGTCCCAGATCTCGTCGGCGTCGAAGCGGCGACTCGTGTTCAACACGACGGTGTTGCCGCCGAAGAGCGCGATCGACATCGTCCACTGCGCGTTGCCGTGCATCAGGGGTGCGAGCGCGAGGCTGACGCCCGCGGACTCCGTCACATGGTCGGCGACTTCTTCGGGCGTCGCCATACCCGGGCCGCCGTAGTTCCCGCCGCCCATCGCCGCGAAGAAGATGTCCTCGTGGCGCCACATCACGCCCTTGGGCATGCCGGTGGTCCCGCCCGTGTAGAGGATGTACAGGTCGTCGGGGGAGCGAGGGTGCAGCCCATCGCGTGTTGGCGACGCGCGATGCCAGCGCGTGCTCGTACTCGACCGCCCCGAGCCCTTCGGTCGCCGTGCCCGTCCCGTCGTTCGAGCTGCACGAGGTGCTTCAGCTTCGGCAAGCCGGGAAGCACCGACGCGACGTGCGGGCCGAACTCCGCCTCGAAGATCAGCGCGACGAGGTCGGCGTTGTCGAAGAGGTATCGCAGCTCGTCGACGACGTAGCGGTAGTTGACGTTGATCGGGACGGCCCGCGCCTTGTAACACCCGATCATCGTCTCGACCCACTCGGCGCGGTTGAACGCGTAGACGCCGACATGCTGGCCCGGGCAGCACCCCGACATCTCGCAGGTAGTGCGCGACGCGATTCGCCCGCTCGTCGAGCTCCGCGTAGGTGAGCGGCGGTCGCCGGCGATCACCGCCTTCCGGTCGGGCACCTTGTCGGCAACGACCTCGAACAGATCGGCAAGATTGAACTCCATGAGCGGGAATCTATCGACCTAGGGTCAACGCCATGAGCGTGTGGCTGCAAGAGGCGCGGGCGTATCCCGAACGGCGTCGGTCGCGACGCCGCACTATCTCGCCTCGGCCGCGGGCGCCGCGATGCTGGGCGACGGCGGCAACGCGGTCGACGCCGCGCTCGCGGCGAACCTCGTGCTGGGTGTCGTCACGCCGTACATGTGCGGCTTCGGCGGGGATCTGCTGACAATGGTCTGGGACGGCGACGTCAACGCGTACCGCGGGGTCGGCCGGGCGCCCGCGGCGTCGACCGCGGCCGCGGTGCGCGACCAGTCGGGCGCCGACGCGATGCCCGTGTTCGGACCGCATCCGGTCACGGTGCCGGGCGCGGTCGACGGTTGGTTCACGATGCTGTCGAAGTGGGGCACGCGCAGGTTCGGCGACGTCGCCGCGCGTGCACTGCGCTACGCCGAGGACGGCTTTCCGGTGACGAAGCGGGGGGCGTGGTTCTTCGCGAACAGCGCCAGCTCTTCGCGCACTTCGGTCTCCACGACTTCGACACGCTACTACGGCGACGTGCAGCCGGGCACTGGATCCGTCAGCCCGAGCTCGCACGCACGATTCGCACGCTCGCCGCCGACGGACCGGACGTGTACTACCGCGGCCCGATCGGTGCCGCGATCGCCGACGCGCATCCAGGACGCCGGCGGGTTCATGACCGAGGCCGACATCGCCGGCCCACCAAGGCGCGTGGGTCGAGCCGCTGCGCGCGCGCAGTTCCGCGGGACGGAGATTCTCGAGATGCCGCCGCCGACGCAGGGCATGACCGCGCTCGAGGCGCTACGGATCGTCGACGGTCTCGATCTCGGCGCCGACGGCCCCGATCGCGAGCACCTGCTGATCGAAGCGGTGAAGTGCGCGCTCGCGGATCGCCGGCAGTATCTCGGCGATCCCGACGCGATGACGATCGCCCCCGAGGTGCTGCTCGCCGACGACTGGGTCGCCGACCGACCGCGCGGAGCATCGATCCCGACCGGGCCCAACAGTTCGAGCCGCGTCCGGCACCGGACGGCGGCACGATCTACATGTGCACGGCCGACCGCGACGGCATGCTCGTCAGCCTCATCCAGTCGAACTTCACGGCGGCCGGTTCGGGCCTGCGCGTGGGGGAGTGGGGGTTGAACCTGCACAACCGAGGGTCGGCGTTCGTCCTCGACGACACCCACCCGAACGGCATCGGGCCGGGGAAGATGCCGTTGCACACGCTGATCCCTGCGATGGCGCTGCGCGACGGTGCACCGTGGCTCGTGTTCGGTACCGAAGGCGGTCACGGGCAGGCGCAGACGCACACCCAGCTGATGGTGCGAATGCTCGTCGACGGCGACGACCCGCAACGCGCGATCAGCGCACCCCGGTTCACGATCGATCCCGGGACGGGCGCGTCGCGATGGAGGACCATTTCGACGCGGTCGTGGATCGACGACCTGCGCTGCCGTGGCCACGAGATCGACGTCGTCCAGCGGCTATCGCCACGGGCCGGGGATCGCGCACGCGATCGAGCGCGCCGGCGCCCGGCTACCGCTGCCGGTTCCGACCCTCGCGCCGAGGGCGGCACCGTCGGCCATGTAGCCCGTACGCTGGGACGAATGACGCGGATTGCACGGCGGTGAGCGAGCCCCGCGAGCGTCCGGGAGCACGCGTGTCTGACGATCCCGAACGCGATCTCGGTCGTCCGGCTGCTGCTGCGTGCCGGTGTTCCTCTGGATGCTCTGGAAGCCGGAGCCCGCCCGCCGGGGCGCGGCGGTGCTGCTCGCGGTGCTCGGCGCGACCGACTGGGTCGACGGCTACATCGCGCGTCATTTCGACCAGGGCAGCGAGCTCGGCAAGATCCTCGACCCGATGGCCGACCGCGTGCTGCTCGTCGCGGCCGCGGTCGCGCTGCTCGTGGAGGACCTCGGCGACCGCGATCAACGTGATGCTCTGGATCGTGCTCGTGCGCGAGGTGCTGATCGCGGTCGCAACGGTCGGGCTCGGCATCGCGGGCGCCCGTCGCATCGACGTGGTGTGGGCGGGCAAGGCGGGCACGCTCGCGTCGATGTTCGCGCTGCCGATGTTCCTCCTCGCCGACGCCGCGCCCTCGGTCCGTACGCTGTTCGACGTGCTCGGTTGGTGATTTGCGATCGGAGGCATCGTGCTCGGGTACGTACGCGGCCGCGCGAAGTACGTGCCGGCGGCCAGCGGTGCGTTGCGGGAAGGACGGAGCGGCCCGAATGGCTGCGGAGGTGCGTGCATGAAAGCGGTGATCCTGGCGGGGGTGAGGGCACCCGGCTGCGGCCCGCTGACGAGCAACTCAGCCCAAGCCGATGATGCCGATCGCGAACGCGCCGATGATGGAGCACATCGTCCGCCTGCTCGCGCAGCACGGCTTCGACGACATCGTCGTGACGGTCGCGTTCCTCGCGAACCACATCCGCAACTACTTCGGCGACGGCTCCGACTTCGGCGTCCGCATGCGCTACGCGACCGAGGAGTCGCCGCTCGGCACCGCCGGTTCGGTCCGCAACGCGATGGACGAGCTCGACGAGACGTTCCTCGTCGTCGCCGGCGACGCGCTCACCGACATCGACCTCGCCGAGGTCGATGAAGGCGCACACGGCGACGCGAGGCGTTCGCGTCGATCGCGCTCGAAGCGGGTCGAGAACCCGGTCGAGTTCGGCATCGTCATCACGCGTGAGGACGGCACGATCGAGCGCTTCCTCGAGAAGCCGACCTGGGGCGAGGTGTTCTCCGACACGATCAACACCAACATCTACGTGCTCGAGCCCGAGATCTTCGACTTCATCCCCGAGGGCGAGGTCGTCGACTTCTCCGGCGACGTGTTCCCGGCGGTGCTCGACCGCGGGCTGAAGCTCGTCGGGCACGTCGTCGACGGCTACTGGGAGGACGTCGGCACGCTCGAGGCGTACCGGCGCGCCCACGAGGACATCCTCGACGGTCGCGTGCACCTCGAGATCCCCGGCTTCGAGGTGCGCGACGGCGTGTGGCTCGGCGAAGGAGCCGACGTCTCGCCCGACGCCGAGGTGCTACGGCCCCGTGCTCATCGGCGACAACTCCCGGGTCGAGGCCGGCGCGGTGCTGCGGCCGTACACCGTGCTCGGTGCCGACGTCGTCGTGAAGGCCGACGCCGAGCTCGAGCGCTCCGTCGTGCACGACCACGTCTACGTCGGCCCGGGCACGCGCGTGCGCGGCGCGGTCATCGGGCGCGCCGAGCGACATGCGCGAAGGCGCGCGCATCGAGGAGAACGTCGTCATCGGCGACGAGTGCTTCGTCGGCGAGCACGCGATCATCAACCCGTCGGTCAAGATCTACCCGTTCAAGACGGTCGAGGCGGGCGCGCTCGTGACGTCCTCGATCGTGTGGGAGAGCAAGGGCGCCCGCACGTTGTTCGGCCGGCGCGGCGTGCGCGGCCTCGCCAACGTCGACGTCAACGCCGAGGTCGCCGTCCGGCTCGCGATGGCGTACGGCACCTCGCTGAAGAAGGGCGCGGTCGTGTGCACGAGCCGCGACACGAGCCGTTCCGCACGCGCGCTGAAGCGGGCGCTGATCGCCGGCCTCAATCTCAGCGGCGTCCACGTGATGGACCTCGAGCTCGCGACCGGTGCCGCTCACCCGCTTCCAGGTGCGCAGCCAGCGGGCGCAGGGCGGCATCAGCGTGCGGCTCGCGCCGGGCGACCCGACAGCGTCGAGATCCGGTTCATGGACGAGGACGGCGCCGACATCGACGAAGGCGCGCAGCGCAAGATCGAGCGGCTGCTCTACCGCGAGGACTTCCGCCGGGCGTTCGCGGGCGACATCGGCGACATCGTGTTCCCGCCGCGCGCGATCGAGTTCTACACGGCCGCGCTCGAGGCGAGCGTCGACGCGAGCCGGCTGCGCGAACGTTCGTTCAAGGTCGTGCTCGACTACTCGTTCGGCGCGGCGTCGATCGTGATGCCGAACGTGCTCGCCAAGATCGGGGCGACCGTGCTCGCGGTCAACCCGTACGCGACGACGATCGGCGCGATCCGCGACCGCCGAGGACCTGGAACAGCGCATCAAGGCGATCGGCGACCTCGTGCGCACGTCGGGCTCCGACCTCGGCTACGTGTTCGACCCCGACGGCGAGACCGCGACCATCATCGACGACCAGGGCGTGCCGCTGTCGGCCGAGCAGGCGTTGCTCGTGCTCGTCAAGCTCGTCTGCCGGCACCGGCCGGGCGCGCAGGCTCGCGCTGCCCGTCTCGGTGAGCCGCGAAGCCGAGCGCCTCGCCGCCGAGTGCGGCGCGCCGATCACGTGGACGAAGCTCTCGGCCGCGCACCTCATGGAGGTCGCGGGCAGCGGCCGGGTCGACGTTCGCGGCGTCGCAGGAAGGCGGGTTCATCTGGCCCGAGTTCCTCCCCGCGTACGACGCCGCGGCGCACGCTCGTGCACCTGCTCGAGCTGCTCGGCGGAGGCCGGCGCGGCCGCTGTCGGCGATTGTCGGCGAGGTGCCCGAGACCCACGTCGCGCACGACACGGTGCCGACGCCGTGGGAGCGCAAGGGCACGGTCATGCGCGGCGTGATGGAACGGGCCAAGGACCAGCCGACGGTGCTCGTCGACGGCGTGAAGATCGTCTACCCGGACGGCTGGGCGCTCGTGCTGCCCGATCCCGAGCTCGCGATCACGCACATCTGGGCCGAGGGCACGAGCGACGTCGAGGCCCGCCGCCTCGTCGCGATCCACGCCGGCCAGGTCGCGGAGCTCACGAGGTGAGCGGTGGCCCGGGCCTGCTCCGCGCGCGCTGAATGCATACGATCTCCCGCATGAACATCCCGAAGATCTGCGGTACAGCCGCGAGCACGAATGGGTGCGGCTCGACGGTGACACCGCGCGTATCGGGATCACCGACTTCGCGCAGGACAGCCTCGGCGACGTCGTGTTCGTGCAGCTGCCCGACGTCGGGCTCGACGTCGTCGCCGGGGCGAGCGTGAGCGAGATCGAGTCGACGAAGTCGGTGTCCGACATCTACGTGCCGGTGACCGGCGTGGTGCGCGGCGTCAACGACGCGCTCGCCGAGCGGCCCGAGCTCGTGAACCAGGACCCGTACGGCGAGGGCTGGATGTTCGAAGTGCAGTGCGCCGACGCTGCCGAGGTCGACGCGCTCCTCGACGCCGCCGCGTACCGCCAGCTGGTCGAGGGCTGAGCCGGGCCCAACCCTCGACCTTCACGCTGTCGTTGAGGTCGAGGCCGCATTGTGGACGTCCCGGGCCCGCCGGTAGCTTCCCGCTCGTGCTCTGCGCCCGGTGTGGCCACGAGAATCCCGACGACGCCCGCTTCTGCTCGTCGTGCGGCGCGCCGCTGGGCGGTGAGGACGACAACACCACGCTGACGCTCTCCGCCGTCGAGGCCGCAGACACCGAGGACGAGCTCGAGCGCTACCTCGACGGGCTGGCGCCCGGTGTCGGCCTGCTCGTCGTGCGCCACGGCCCGAACGCCGGCTCGTCGTACCGGCTCGAGCAGCCGTCGACCGCGATCGGCCGCCACCCCGACTCCGACATCTTCCTCGACGACATCACGGTGTCCCGCCGGCACGTCGTCATCGACCGCACCGACGACGGGTACACGCTGCGCGACGTCGGTTCGTTGAACGGCACCTACGTCAACCACGAGCGCGTCGACGAGGCGCGGTCTGCACTACGGCGACGAAGTGCAGATCGGTCGGTACCGGTTGAGCTTCGTCGTCGGTGGCGAGCGGGAAGGCTGATCGTGGCCAAGCGCGCGCACTCGTCGATCGGCGACGTGCTGAACCAGCTGCGCGACGAGTTCCCCGACATCACGATCTCGAAGATCCGGTTCCTCGAGAGCCAGGGGCTCGTCGATCCCGAACGCACGCCGTCGGGCTACCGCAAGTTCTATCCGGCCGACGTCGAACGGCTGCGCTTCATCCTGCGCCAACAGCGCGAGCACTTCCTGCCGCTCAAGGTCATCAAGGAACGGCTCGACGAGGTCGACCGGGACGGCGGCTTCACGGCCGGCACCGCCGATGCCGCGGTCGGCGACACCCAGGGTCGCTTGCTCGACGCCAAGACTGTCGATGCGTTGTTCGAGGAGACGCGGCGACGCCGCGCGAGGACGCGGAGGCGCGTTCGGTGACGTGCCGACGTCCGCGACGACGAAGGTCCCGACGACCTTGGCCGTGGCCGAGACCGGCGTGAGCCTCACCCGCGCCGAGCTGGCCCGCGCCGCCGGTCTCAGCGACGACGAACTCGCGCAGCTCGAGGAGTACGGCCTCGTCGCGCCGAGCGCGTACCGCCCGCGACCGGGTGCTGTTCGACGACGACGCGCTCGCCGTCGCCCGGGTGTGCGGCGCGTTCATGCGCCACGGCATCGAGCCCCGGCATCTGCGCATGTACCGCGCGTTCGCCGACCGCGAGGCGAGCCTGTTCGAGCAGGTGCTGTTGCCGTACCGGCGGCAGCGCAACCCCGAGGCGCAGGCGCGCACGACCGAGACACTCGGCGAGCTCGCGGGCCTGGGCCGCCGGCTGCGTACCGCGCTGCTGCGCCAGGCGGTGCGCCGCACCTTCAGCGGAGTCGACACGTCGCCTCGCTCGACCGGGCCGCGATCGCGCACCACGTGCGCCGGCTCGGCCGCGAGATCGCCGAGCGATCATCCCGACGGGGTCGTGCTCGTCGGCGTGCTGAAGGGCGCGCTGATCTTCCTGGCCGACCTCGTCGCGCGCAATCCCCGACATCGCCGTCACGGTCGACTTCATGTCGATCTCGCGGTTCGCTCCCGACAGCGGTCGGGTGCGCATCCTCCACGACCTCGAGACCGACATCACCGGTCGCGACGTCGTGATCGTCGAGGACATCGTCGACACCGGGCTCACGCTCGCGTACCTGCTCGAGCCAGCTCGCGGCGCGTGGGCCGCGCCGGCTGCGACGTGCACGTTGCTCGACCGGCCCGCGCGCCGGATCGTGCCGCAAGACGGTGCGATACCGCGGCGTCGAGCTCGGCAACGAGTACGTGCTCGGGTACGGCCTGCATGTGCGTGACCTGTACCGCAACGTTCCGTTCGTGGTCGCCGCCGACCGCGATGTGCTCGTCGCCAGGCCCGACGCGTACGTTCGGGACGTGTATCGCAGACGAGAATGGCGCCGAAACCCCGGTGGTAGGGTGAGCGAGCCTGTGATCCGCCTGTCGCTGATCGGTGTGCGCGTCGAGGTGCCGACGAATCAACCGATCGTGCTGCTGCGCGAAGAAGGCGGCGCGCGCTTCCTCCCGATCTTCATCGGCTCACCCGAGGCAACCGCGATCGTCTACGCGCTCCAGGGCATGGAGACGCCCCGGCCGATGACGCACGATCTCTTCAAGAGCGTGCTCGACGACCTGGCCGTCACGCTCGAGAAGGTCGAGATCACCGAGCTGCACGACGGCACGTTCTACGCCGAGATCGAGCTCGACAGTGCCGGCACGAAGTCGCGTATCTCGTCGCGTCCCTCGGACGCGATCGCCCTCGCCGTACGCTACGGCGGCGCGATCCCGATCTTCGCCGACGAGGCCGTGCTGGACGAAGCCGGTGTCCTCTTCGAAGCCGACGAGGAGGAGCAGGAGGTAGCGCAGTTCCGCGAGTTCCTCGACAACGTGACGCCGGAGGACTTCGCGCAATAGCGCCCGGCTGGCATCGCGTCCGCATGGGTGTCGTCCTCCTGTTCGCGGTCGCGCTCATCGGCACCGCGTGGTTCTGGTTCGTCGAGCACTGGAGCTTCCTCGACGCGCTCCAGCAGACGGCCACGACGATCACGACGGTCGGTCTCGGCGAGGTGCGCCCGTTCGACGACACGGCGAAGATCTTCTCGATCTTCCTGTCGATCGTCGGCGTCTCCGCGGGACTGTTCACACTCGGCGCCGTCTTCGAGGAGCAGCTCGAGGACACGCTCGACCGCTACGGGAGGAGACGGATGGACCGTCGCATCGCGAAGTTGTCCAAGCACGTGGTGCTGTGCGGCTACGGGCGGGTCGGCATCCAGATCGCCCGTTTGCTGTCGGCCCGCGACGTCGAGATCGTCGTCGTCGACAGCGACGAGCGGCGCGTCGCCGAGGCCGCGGCGCGGGGCTGCCCGTCGTGCAGGGGAGCTCGACCGAGGACGATGTGCTGCGCGCGGCCGGCATCGACCGCGCGGTGACGATGATCGTGAGCCTCGGGGAAGACGCCGACGCGATGTCGACGGTGCTCTCGGCGCGTGCGCTCAACCCGGCGTTGCGGATCATCGCCCGCGCGAACGAGACGTCGAGCGAGGCGAAGCTGCAACGGGCCGGCTGCGACCGCGTCGTGAACCCGCTGTACCAGGGCGCGCAGCGCATGGCGGCGTTCGCGCAGCAGCCCGACGTCGCGGACTTCCTCGACGTCGTCGTGCACGACGAGGACGTCGAGTACCGGCTCGAGGAGCTGCCGCTGACCGAGGGGTCCCCGCTCGCCGGGCGCACGCTCGGCGACGCCCACCTCCGGCGGGACCGGGAGCGCTCGTGCTCGCCGTGCGGCACAAGGACGGGAGCTTCGTGTCGAATCCCCGGCCGGAGGTGGTCCTGGAGGCCGGGACGACCCTGATCGCCATCGGGACCGGCGAGCAGCTGAAAGCCCTGTGGCGCATGTTGAGGGTGGAGACTGGAGAGGCTTGAGTTGTGAAGAAGGTCGAGGTTTACGGTTCGTCCCGGCTGTAGTTACACTCTTGTCATGAGTGAACGTGGCGCGGAGCCCGGATTTCGGGGCCCTCAGGTCTGCAAGATCGTGGGCATCACCTACCGACAGCTCGACTACTGGGCGCGCACCGATCTCGTGCGTCCCTCGGTGATGGATGCGAACGGCTCGGGCACGCAGCGCCTGTATTCGTTTCGCGATCTGCTCGAGCTGAAGGTCATCAAGCAGATGCTCGACGCGGGCATCTCGTTGCAGTCGGCGCGCAAGGCCGTCGAGTCGTTGCGCGGCTTCCGCAAGGACCTCGCGTCGGCGCGCATCGTGATCCAGGGCGCGAGTGTCGTGCTCGCCGAGAGCGACGCGCAGGTGATGGACCTGTTGCGCGGTGGCCAGGGTGTGCTGAGCGTCGTCCTCGACGTCGAGCCGTTGCAGCAAACGATCACCGAAGCCGTGCAGCTCTCGTTCGAAGCCACCGCGGCGGCGCAGGCGGCGGCACGGTAGCGAGCGTCGTGGAGGGCGAGATCAGTCCCGAGCAGCTTCCGCACGAGACCGTCCGCTTCGCGCACAACTCCGAGCGTCAGTTCGCGAAGCTGCTCGACTTCTACGCGATCGCGTGGGAGTACGAGCCGCGTACGTTCACGCTCGAGTGGGACCGCGACGGCCGTGCCGTGCAGGCGTTCACCCCTGACTTCTATCTGCCGGTGTACGACCTCTACATCGAGATCACGACGCTCAACCAGCGGCTGGTCACGAAGAAGAACCGCAAGGCGCGCCGGCTGGTCGAGTTGCATCCCGACGTTGCAATTCGGGTGCTGTACCAACGCGACTATCTCCACCTGCTCGTGAAGTACGGGCTCGAGCCGCCTTCGCAGCTCGTCGATGCCGGTGCGCCCGGCGACGGGCCGCCGTTGCCGTTCGACCTCGGCCGGCGCGGGCCGCGTCCGGCGTCTGCGGGTCCTGCGGGTCCTGCGGCCGAGAGCGCCTAGCTTCACGGTCATGCGTCTGAGCCCTCTCGATGCGCAGCATCGCGCCCGCGGTGCGCGCATGGTGCCGTTCGGGGGCTGGGAGATGCCGCTCCAGTACACGGGAGTGCTCGAGGAGCACCGCGCCTGCCGCGAGCACGGCGTGGTGTTCGACGTCTCGCATCTCGGGACGATCGAGTGCAGCGGTGCCGACGCCTTCCCCGGGCTCCAGTGGCTCCTCACCAACGACCTCCGCAAGATCACGCCCGGACGCGCCCAATACACGCACCTGATCGACCCCGACGACGCGCACGTCGTCGACGACATCATCGTGTGGTGGGTCGAGGACGCCTGCTTCTTCGTCATGCCGAACGCATCGAACACACAGCCGATTATCGACGCGTTCGCCGAGCGCGGCGTGGCGCTGACGGACATCACCGGCGAACGCGCGGTCATCGCGGTCCAGGGGCCGGAGGCACGCGCGTTGCTCGCCAAGGTCGAGCCGGAAGCGGCCGAGGTGCGCCGGTTCGCCGTGCAGCGCGTCGGCGACCTCGTCGTCGCCGGGACCGGCTACACCGGCGAGGACGGGGTGGAGTTGCACGTACCGGCGCCGGAGGCACCGAAGCTGTGGGACGCGCTCTGCGACGCCGGGCTGGTACCGGCGGGACTCGGCGCCCGGGACACGCTGCGGCTCGAAGCGGGACTCCCGCTGCACGGTCACGAGCTCGGACCGGGCGTCACGCCGTTGCAGGCGGGCCTCGGCTGGGTCGTCGGCTGGCAAAAAGGTGACTTCCGCGGGAGAGCGCCGCTGGCGGCCGAACGGGAGCGCGGCGTCGCACGCCGCCTGCGCGGGCTGCAGATCGCGGGCCGCCGACCGGCGCGGGAGGGCGCGCGTGTCCTGCACGACGGGACGGACGTCGGAGGGGTGACGAGCGGCAACTTCTCGCCGTCGCTCGGCCACGCGATCGCGCTCGCGTTCCTCCGTCCGGAGATCGAGCCCGGCGTCGCCGTGCAGATCGACGTGCGCGGACAGTTGCTCGACGCGCAGGTCGTCAAGCCTCCGTTCGTCGTCAAGCGATGACGGGTCGCGGACCCATCCGGCGTTGGTAGCCACGATCCGCGACGCGCTGGCCCGCGGATCTCCCCGACATCCTCGCGATGGTGCGGGAGCTCGCCGAATACGAACGCGAGCCCGATGCAGTCGTGTTCGACCCCGAGGACTTCGCCGGCCACCTCTTCGGTGAGGACGCCGTGGCGCGCGCGGTGATCGCCGAACGCGAGGGAGCGGTCGCGGGCTTCGCGTTGTACTTCCGGACGTTCTCGACGTGGCTCGGGCGCGACGGGATCTGGCTCGAAGACCTTTTCGTTCGGCCCGCGTACCGGCGGCTGGGAATCGGTGGCGCGCTGCTCGACGAGCTGCGGCGCCGCACGAATGGCCGCGTCGAATGGTCGGTGCTCGACTGGAACACCCCGGCGCAAGCGTTCTATCGGGAGTTGGGCGCGGTGCCGCTCGAGGAGTGGACGGTTTGGCGCTGGCACTAGCGTCCGGCCTGTGACGAATCGCACCACGGAGCTCGTGCCGCTCCCTCCCGAGGGAGTGTCGTCCAAACCGCTCGTGATGCCATGACGTTCGAGGTCGTGTGCGAGATCGAGCCGCCGACCCGACCCGATCTCCGACCGGTCCGCCACCAGATCGGCGTGCTGAGCCGGATCGCCTCCGCGTTCCTGATTCCCGACAACCACTTGGGGCGGGCGACCGTGTCGAGCATTGCGGTCGCCCACGAGGTGGAAGCGATGGGTGGGCGCTCGATCGCGTGTGTGAACTCGCGTGATCGCAACCTGCTCGGTCTCCGTCGTGATCTGCTGACCGCCGCGGCCTACGGCGTCGACCAGTTCCTGTTGGTGCGCGGCGACGAGCCCGGGGTCGGTGCCCGCACGAGCCAGCTGTCGGTACGGGAGATGATCGACGAGGTCCATGCGTTCCGCGGCGAGCGACCGTACCGGGCGGGAGCCGTCACCGGCCTTCGCCCCGTCCCGGCCTGGAAGCGCAGTGCCGACTTCATGTTCGTGCAGGTGTCGTTCTCGCTCGACGCGCTGCTGCGTTGGCGTGACGCGTCGCGCCTGGAGGTTCCCGTCTACGCCGGAGTGCTGGTCGTCGCGAGTGAACGCATGGCGAAACGACTGCACGATGAGATCACGGGCGTCGACATCCCTGCTGATCTCGTCGCGGCAACGGCGCGTGACCCCGCAGCGGGTGTCGCCGCCGCGTGCGAGCAGGTGCTCGCGCTGCGGGATACGGGCGCCTTCGACGGCGTGCACCTCGTGCCGGTATCGCGGTACCGCGAGGTCGCCGCACGGCTCGAGCCCGAGCTCGCGTGACGGTCTCGGACACCTGAGGCGGAAACGCGCCGCGCTCAGGCGGGGAGCACGCCGGTCGGGGCGAGCTTGCGGATCTCCTCGGGAACCGGCGGTGGGGGAGCGGGCAGGCCACCATCCGGGCGGGGCCAGATGATCGGCGTGCACGCGCCGCGGATCGGCGCGCCGACGGCGATGCCGTCGCGGTCGACCGACATGTGGAACAGCTTGGTCCCGCGGGTGCAGCCGTCGGCGAACATGATCACCGTGTGCACGGCGCGGTCGGCGCCGGTCGTGTTGGGCTTCGCCATGTGCACGGTGAGCCCGGCGTGGAACGCGACGCCGCCCCGCGGGACCTCGACGAACACCGGCTCGATGCCCGCGATCTCGGGGGCGTCGAGCAGGGCCTGGGCGTCCTCGGCTTGGAAGATGTTCTGGAACCGGTGGAGACCCGTGCGGTGTGATCCGGGCAGGTAGCCCATCGCGCCGCTCGCGAAGGTCGAGCCGTGCATGGGCACCCATGCGGTGATCGTCGCCGTCTCGGCGATGGGCCAGTACGGCTGGTCCTGGTGGGGATCGGTGCCCCGCCCGCCGGCCCGCTTGAACAGCGCCTGATCGTGCCAGAGGCGCACCGCATCGGCACCGAGCAGCTCCGCGGCTGCCTGCCCGACGCGCGGGTGGAAGGTGAGGGCGCGCAGCTCGGGATGGTCCTCCCAGAGGTTCTGGCACTGCTGGAACGACTGTTCGTAGGGGCTGCGTTCGTGCAGTGCTCTTTGATCGGCGTCCGAACGCGCGTGCACCGCGGCCGTGACCAGGGGTGCGAAGTCGGCGAGCTCGGCGTCGCCGAGCAGGCCGTCCACGACGACGAAGCCGTCTCGTTCGAACGCGGCGATCTGCGCGGGGGAGACGAGCTCGCCCATCACGACACCTTCTCGAGGAACCGCAAGAGCGCGTCGTTGTACTCGTCCGGTCGCTCGAAGTAGGGCGAGTGCCCGGCGTCGGCGATCTCGACCAACGTGGCGTTCGTGAGCCGGGACGCGTTGTCGACGATCAGCGGAGCCGGGAAGAGCTGGTCGTCGGAGCCGGTGATCATGAGGATCGGGATACCGAGCGCATCGAGATCGGCGTGCGCGATGCGAGCGCCCATGATCGCCGTCACGATGTCGGCCATCGGCGGCGTGTGGAACGTGTTCAGCTGTTGATACAGGAACGCGCGCGCGGGGTCGTGCGTGACCAACGCGGGGGACAGTGCAGCGTGCGCGCCGAGACGGTCCGCGGCTGCCTGCGGTCTTGTTGCGAAGTCGCGGAAGTGCGCCTCGAGCGCGTCGGTCCAGAGCGCGCCGGCAGTATTCGACAGCGTGAGTGAACGCACCCTTTGCGGGTTGGCCATCGTGTACCCGGTGACCCACCAGCCGCCCATCGACTGGCCGCACACATCGACGCGGTCGGCGCCGATGGCTTCGAGCACCGCGTCGATGTCGGCGACGGCTGCGTCGGTGCCGTGGACGCCCGTGCGGTACGTCGAACTGCCGAAGCCGCGGCAGTCCCACGTGACGACCCGGTATCCCGCGTCGGCGAGCACCGGCACCTGCTGGAACCAGGCCGCATGCGATCCGCCGGCGCCGTGCGTGAGCACGATGGTGGGGGCATCGTCGTCGCCGGTCACCTCGTAGTAGATGTCCTCACCACCGGAATCGACGGTTGCCGTTCTCCATCGGTGGGTCATCGGCCGGCCGCCACGGTGTTCGCGAACATGTCGGGTCCCCAGAGTCTGAGCGTGTGCTCGTAGGTGAACGCGCGGAAGTCGTCGGTCGTGACATGTTCGCGCTCGACGAGCTCCCACGCCTCGGGGAGCACCGCCCGCGCGTCCGGCACGTCCCAGTGACCGAGGTCCGATGCGAACATCGCCGGCAGCCGCGTGCCGTGATACTCGGACGCGAACGCGAGCGCCCACATTGGGTCGTCGGCCTCGCACCCGAAGAAGCACTGCTGCGCGAACGTCGTCCGGATGTCGGCGGGGGAGCGGGCGCCGCTCGTCGCGAACTCGTCGAGGGTGGCCGGGTCCTCGTCGGGCTCGCTGAGCATGTGCAGCGCCGCGTCCAGCTGGTCGGCTCGCGACCGGACCTCGTCGCCGCCGTAGCGCGTCGAACATGCGCCTCGAGCTGCGGCCGGTCGAGCCGGGCCGGGTCGTACCGGTGGATTACGTCACTGTGACGTTTCTCGAAGTGGCCGACGAGATCGGCGCACAGGGATGCGGCCCACGTGACGCCGCCTTCGAGGAACGCGAACCGCAGCGTGGGGAAGCGGTGCATGACGCCGCCGAGGAACAGCGTGCGGCACAAGGCCTCGCCGGCAGCCGCGAACGACCCGAGGTGGTTGGCGACGTAGCTCGTGGGGGAGACGCGGCTGCCCCAGCCCATGCCGGTCGAGTGGAACGTCGGCGTGACGTCGAGGTCGACGAAGCGTTGCCACAGCGCCGTCGTAGTCGTACGCGCTGTCGAGCCCGAGCGCGTCCACCCAGCGGGCGCCGCGCGGCACCCCGTCGCCGGGCAGCGGCCGTTGCACGAGACCCGTGCACATGACCGCGCGCAAGCCGAGCTGTTGCACCGCGTGGTCGAGCACATCGATCGCTTCGTCCGGCGAGTAGGTCGGCACGATCGCGACGGGTTCGAGCCGATCACGATGCGGCGCGTACGCCTGCGCGTAGTACGTGTTGAACGCGCGGGCGGCGGCGACACGAAGGTCCGGCGTCGTCGAGACCCATCACCGTGAGCCCGTAGGTGGGGTAGCAGACCGCGACGTCGATGCCGAGCTCGTCGAGTCGCTCGTACAACAAGGCCGGGAACATCGCGGTGGCGCGGTCCAGTGTCTGTTCGGTGGGCAGACCCCACCACGGCATGCGCGGCGAACCCAGCGTGCGCATCGTGTCGGCATCGAGGTTCCGGAGGTGCGTCGCCCCGTGCTCGAGCACGTTCCATGCGTCGACGACCGCCGGACCGCCTTCGTCGCGGAGCAGGTCCCGGAACCACGGCAGGTACTCGATGCCGTGGCCGTCGGCGTCGATCACCGGATGACCGAGCGCGTCGTGGATCTCGGCCGCGGAGGGCACGACGCGGCCCGTCAGCCCGCGGGAAGCTCGCTGCGGCCGCCGGTCGCCCACCAGCTCGCCGTCAGCCGCAGCCCCTCGACCGGCGCGCGGGGCTGGATCTCCTCGAACACGCGCTTGTAGCCCGTCCGCTTGATGCGCCACGTGCCGGCGTCCTTCGTGTACTCGTCCTCGTAGAACGAGCACCCGCGGATCGTGAGCTCGAAGTCGGTCATCACCACCACGTCGTCGAGCGCCCAGACGCCGGTTGCCGCATCCGGACCGGTGAGGTCGATCTCGGGGTGATGCATCTTGTGGCTCGAATGAAAGGTCTCGGCACCCATCGAGCGACGAAGGAAGTCGACGATCGCCTCGCGTCCTTCGAACGAATAGCCGCCCCCGCTGTACGCGGCCACGGCGTCGGCCGTGAAGCACTCGGCGATCTCGTCCCACAGCTTCAGATCCAGGCAGCGGGCGTACCGGTACTTCAGCCGCTTGATCAGCTCGATCTCGACGAGGTCCTCGGGCGTCATGCGGGGGAGGCTCCCGCCCGGGGCCCGGATGGCGCAAGTTGACATAACCGGCATTATCGGCGCTCCGGAGGAGTGCCGATAATGCCCACATCATCCGGGGCTCGCGTGTGGCTGTGGGTGCCCCCGGCACGTCTCACGGTTGCCGCACCGTGAACAGCTGCCAGGTTCCTGGAACTCCTCTCAGGTCGTGGTCGCCTCGGTCCAAGAACTCCACGCCGGAACCGACTACCAGCTCCGTCACGGTTCGGGACACCCATACTTCGCCTGGCATCGCTTTCGTTGCGATTCTGGCTGCGATGTGGACCGCTATGCCTCCTATGTCGTCGCCGCGGATCTCGATCTCGCCGGTGTGGACGCCGCTGCGTACTTCGAGGCCGAGTTGGCGGGCGGCGTCGCGGATTGCGCCGGCGCACTCGAGGGCGCGGGCCGGGCCGTCGAACGTCGCGAGGAAGCCGTCGCCGGTCGACTTGATCTCTTGGCCCCGGAAGCGTGCGAGCTGGCGGCGGACGGCTGCGTCGTGGCGGTCGAGGAGGTCGCGCCAGCGGCTGTCACCGAGTTCGCTCGATCGTTCGGTCGAGCTGACGATGTCGGTGAAGAGCACCGTTGCAAGCACACGATCCACTGCGCGGCCGCCGCGGACTCCGGTGATGAACTCCTCGATCTCGTCCAGCGCGAGGTCGGCGTTGTCGGCTGCCCACCAGTAGTTGTCTGCGCCGTCTATCTCGACGAAGCGCGCGCCGGGGATTCGCTCGGCCAGGTAGCGACCCAATTCGACGAAGCGTTCGTCCCGGAAATGCAGGACGAGGGTCGGCACGCGAATTGCCGGCAGGATCGCCCGTACGTCGCTCTCGATCGCGACGCGCAGCAATGCGCGGGCCGTCGCCGGGCTCGCCCCGCGCCGCCCGGTCTCGTACCACCAGTCGCGGAAGTTCTGATCGTTCGCGGCGCTCGGCGCGAACTCGGCGACCTGTTCCACGGTTGGTCCCTCGCGTGACGGGTTGGTCGTGTCGAGGAACTGGTGCATCCGCTCCTCGGAGATGCCGTGCGGGTAATCGGTGTCGGCGAGGCAGCGCGCGCATCCCGTTGACGATCACCAGCGCGCTGACCCGGTCGGGGTGCATCGCAGCCAAGAGCATGCCGACCCCACCGGCTTCCACGGAGCCCAGGACCACAGCTTCGGTCGAACCGGCGGCATCCAGGACCGCAAGCGCGTCCTCGACCCATTGCTCCAACGTCGGTGGCGCGGCCGGCGAGACCGGATCCGACAGACCGATGCCGCGGCGATCGAACCGGATCAATCGCGCGAACGCTCCGAGCCGCCGCATCGAACGGACGAGCCGGGGCTCGTCGTTCATCGTGTCGATCGGGATGAACCCGTCCATGATGACGAGAAGGTCACGCGTCCCGTCGCCGATCACCTCGTACGCGACGTGCACGTCGTCGGAGCGGGCGTATTGGATGTTCACCGTCACGCCGACCTCCCCGCGTCCCGGATGTCGACACCCTCGCCGCGGCCGATGCACTCGTGCGCCGCGTCGAGCAGCACCGCGAGCGCCTCATCCTCGTCGATATCGGCTCTGGTCAGATCGCGCTCGATGTCCTCGACGATGCACGCCAGCACGAACAGCCGGTCGTTGATCGCCTCGAGCTCGCCGCGGGTGAGGACGAGCTCGTGCTCGCCGAGGCCGAGCTCGCCGGCGCGGCGGCGTGCCTCGTAGTCGCGCTGCTTGCACGAGAGCTTGCAGTACAACCGCGGGCGCCCCGGTCCCCCGTTCACCGGGAACTTCCGACCGCACCACAGGCAGGCCCTTTTCGTCACAGTGACGAATAGTAGCGTCAGCGGAAACGCGCGGTGCGGAACCCGCCTACGGTACGCAGTCATGGATGCGGGGCATCCGCTGCAACCCAGAAAATGGGGCGGCGGGTCGCACAAGGATCGCTTCGAGCGAATCCGCGGCTATCTCGAGGGAAAGACGGTGCTCGACATCGGCGTCGGCTCGGGCGTCAACCGTCCGGACTGGATGCACGCGATGGTCGCCGGCGTGGCGTCCGACGCCGTCGGCATCGAGCTGGACCACCGGCTCGCGTCGCGGCGCGAGCCAAAGGATTCTCGATCGTCACCGGCGACGCAGAGAAGATGGATCTCGGTCGGGCTTTCGACGTCATCTTCGCCGGTGAGGTGATCGAGCACCTGTCCTGTCCGGGCGCGTTCCTCGACTGCGCGCGTCGACATCTCGCGCCGAACGGCAGACTCGTGCTCACGACTCCGAACCCGTTCGCAGTCTCGAACCTCGTGTACCGCATCGGTGGGCGTCCTCGAGTGAATACCGGCCATACGTGCTGGTACGACGAGGTGACATTGCGACAACTGTTGCAACGCCACGAATTCGACGTCGTCGAAACGGCATTCGTGCCGCATCGCACGCCCGGCCGCGCGGGCCGTCGTGGCGTCGACGGTCCGGTCGGTACTGCCCGATCATCTCGCCCACAACACGCTGCTCGTCGTCGCGCGCGGCGTCGGCTGAGCTCCCCTCTCCCCCGCATTAGACGAGAAGCAGTCGCGCGGGAGAGGCTTGCCCCGGAGCCGGCGAACGAGGAGCACAGATGGAGGCGATGCGCTATCTCACCGACGAGGAGCGAATTCGGCTCCTCGCGCGAGCGGAGTCGCACACCTACGCGCCCGACGAGGTGATCCTTGCCGAAGGCGAGGACAACGAGGACATCTACATCCTCGTCGGCGGATCCGCGCGCGTCGAAAAGCAGACCGAGCACCGGAACGCAACGATCGATCGGGTCACACCCGGTGAGGCGTTCGGTGAGATGTCGCTCCTCGACGGGTCGCCGACGCACCTGAGCGTCGTCGCCGACGAGGCGGCGGAAGCATTCGTGCTCCCCCTCGCGAGTGTCGCCGACCTCCTGGAGGAGGACCCGATGCTCGCGAGCCATCTGTATCACTCGCTCGCCGTGATGCTCGCCCGCCGGCTGCGCAACCGCACGAGCGAGATCGTGACGTCCTGACGGGCGACCATACAGTCGCGCGAGATGCCCACCGTTCGGATCGGCATCCTCGGCGCGGCCCGCATCGCGCCGGCGGCGGTGATCAAACCGGCACGCAACATCGACGAAGCCGAAGTCGTCGCAGTGGCGGCACGCGATCGGAGCCGCGCCG
Organism: uncultured Actinomycetes bacterium; assembly: GCA_963781425.1. Classification (GTDB taxonomy): domain Bacteria; phylum Actinomycetota; class Acidimicrobiia; order IMCC26256; family PALSA-610; genus DASQHW01. Next base: position 276,511 of record CAWAGX010000014.1, read on the forward strand.
ACGCCTTCTCGTCGAAGCACGGCATCCCGAAAGTGTGCGACTCATACGACGCGCTCGCTCGCCGATCCCGAGGTCGACGCGATCTACAACCCGCTTCCCAACGGGCTGCACGCCGAGTGGACCATCGCCGCGTTGGAAGCGGGCAAGCACGTGCTCTGCGAGAAGCCGTTCACCGCGAACGCGGAGGAGGCAGAAGCACGTCGCCACGGTCGCGACGCGCACCGGCCTCGTCGTGATGGAGGCATTTCACTACCGGTACCACCCGCTCGCCCGGCGCATGCGCGAGATCGTCGAGAGCGGTGAGCTCGGTGTCATCCGGCGGGTCGAGACCGGGCTGTGCTTCCCACTCCCCAAGTTCTCCGACATCCGCTATCAATACGATCTCGCCGGTGGCGCGACCATGGACGTCGGGACCTACACCGTGCACATGGCGCGCCTGCTCGGATGCGAGGAGCCCGAGCGTCATTTCGGCCGAGGCCAAGCTGCGCACCCCCGATGTCGATCGGGCAATGCGTGCGGAATTGTCGTTCCCGAGCGGGCCACACAGGACGCATCACGTGCTCGATGTGGTCGAGGTGGTTCATCCAGACCTATGCCCGGGTGATCGGTGACGCGGGGCGAAATGCGCGTGATCAACCCGACCGCACCGCAGCTGTGGCACCGCATGCGTGTGAAGACCGACGGCAACAGCCCGCACCGAGCGGTTCTCGCGCCGGCCCACCTACGAGTACCAACTCGAGGCGTTCTGCGCGGCCGTGCTTCGAGGCGCGCCGATCCTCACGCCGCCGGCGGACTCGATCGCGAACATGCGTGTGCTCGACGCGATCTATGTCGCCGCGGGCATGAAGCCTCGCGGGACGTGACCGATCCGCCGGTCACGAGCGGAGGAGACCCCGACCGGTCACGGGCGGCAGATCCAGCGCCGAGAGCAGGCCGGGCTCCGCGGCGCAGACGAAGGGGATCGCGTTCACGATGCGGCCGGCGGTCCCGATGACGCCGGGGTCGCCCTGGCCCCCGCCGACGCGGTCATCTGCACGTCGCACTGGTAGCTCGGCGTGCCCGTCACCGATCACGCGGTAGCCGCCCGCACCGACGGGCTGCGGCCAGTCGGGACACAGCGCGTCGTCGAGCCGGGTCACGTGCTCGACCACGATGCGCGCCTGTCCCCCGACGATGCCCTGCACCTCGAATCGCAGGGCCGCGGTCATGCCTTCCTCGATGACACCGAAGCCCGAGGTCGATCTTCTCGGGCGCGGGCCGGCGCTCGTGCACCTCGCGCAGCTCCTCGATCTCGACGCCGAGCCCGGCGGCGAGCATCTTCACCACTCCACCCCACGCGAACGACAAGATGCCGGGGATCAACAGCAGCGGCTTGGCGTCCAGCGGCTTGCCCGAACCCCATGGTGTCGAACAGCACCGTCGGCTGCTCGTAGTGCCTGTAGTTGACGATCTCCATCACGCGCAGGTGCTCGACGCCCTCGCACGTGCCGGTGAGCAACAGCGGGAGGATGTCGTTGGCCCAGCCCGGATCGATGCCGGACGTGAAGCACGACACACGCGCCTCCCGGCAGGCATCTTCCAGCGGCGTGCGCATGCCGGCGTCGACGTGCGCGGGCCAGACCATCGGCACGACCGAGCTCGACACGATGTTCTTGCCCGAGCGCGCGATGCGCGCCATGTCCGCGATCGCCTCGGTGGGCCGGAGGTCGGCGGTCGCGGTGTAGCACACGCAGTCGGCGTCGAGCGCGAGCAGCGCGTCGGCATCATTGGTCGCGTGCACCCCGACCGGACCCAGGCCGCACAACTCCCCCGCGTCCCGTCCCGCCTTGTCGGCGGAATGCACCCACAGCCCCGACAAGCTCGAGCTCGGGATGGGCGATGATGCACCGCAGCGCGGCGTGCCCGACATTGCCGGTACTCCACTGGATCACGCGGTACGTCATGGTCCGCGAACCTACCGCGACGTCACACCCGGCCGGCTGCCTCCGCGGCCGCGATCGTCTCGTCGAGGCGGCGTTCGATGATGTCGAGGCCGCGGTCCCAGAAGCCGGGGTCGGCGAGGTCGACGTCGACGAGCTTGCCCAGCTCCTGCGGCGACTTCGACCCGCCCGCGCGCAGCAGATCCAGGTATTGCGGCACGAAGTCGGCGCCACGCGCCTCGTACTGCGCGTAGACCGACAGTGCGAGCAGCTGCCCGTAGGCGTACGCGTACACGTAGCCGGGCGTGCTGATGAAGTGCGGAATGTACGACCACCACGTGCGGTAGCCCTCGGTGATCTCGACGGAGTCGCCGAGCATGTCGCGCTGCGTCACCGCCCACAGCTCGCCGATGTGCTCGATCGACAACTCGCCCTCGTCGCGCCGCGCGTTGTGGATCGCGTGCTCGAAGCGGTTCATCGCGATCTGCCGGAACACGGTTGCGATCTGGTCCTCGAGGTTCGAAGCGAGCAACGCGAGCCGTTCCTGCGGATCGGTCACCTCGCCGAGCAGGCGACCGAACGTCACCGTCTCGCCGAACACCGACGCGGTCTCGGCCAGCGTCAGCGGCGTGCCCTGGTGGAAGACGCCCTGCTCACGCGCGAGGTACGCGTGCAGCCCGTGGCCGAGCTCGTGCGCCAGCGTCAGGACGTCGCGCCGGCGCGAGGTCCAGTTCAACAACACGTACGGATGGTGCGACGGCACCGTGTACGCGCAGAACGCGCCGGGGCGCTTGCCCGGGCGGGCGGCGCGCGTCGATCCACGCGCCGTCGAAGAACCGCTGTGCGGTGTCGGCGAGCTCGCCCGAGAACGACGCGTACGCGTCGAGCACGAGCTCCTTCGCCGTCGCGCCAGCCGACTCTGCGTCTCGACGTCGGCGACCGACGCCAGCCGGTCGTAGTCGGCGATGCGATCGAGACCGAGCAGGCGGGCTTTCAGCGCGTACCAGCGCTGCGGGATCGCCGTAGCGGCCTTGCACCGCGTCGACGAGCGCCTGCACCGACTCGTCGCTCGCCTCGTTCGACAGGTTGCGGCTCGAGATCCAGCTGTCGTAGTGCCGCAACCGGTCGTCGGTCGCCTTGTCGGACAGCAGCGTGTTGAGCACGAACGCACGCGTGCGCAGCCCGGGCTCGAGCCCTGCGGTGACGGCCTCCGCGGCCGTGCGCCGGATGTCGCGGTCCGGCGCGTGCAGCTGGCGCGAGCGCGGCCTCGAGCGTGCTCGTCGCGCCGTCGAGCTCGACCTCGATGGTCGAGACCTGCTCCTCGAACAGCCGTTGCCACGCGCTGCGACCGGTGATCGACTTCTCGGTGAGGATGACTTCTTCGGGCTCGGTCAACAGGTGGGGCCGGTACCGGCGCGTCGGACTGCAGGTGATGCCGGACAAACGTCGAGCCGATCGTCGGCGAGCAGCGCCTCGACGCGCTCGTCGGGAAGCTCCGCCCACTCGAGCTCGAAGAACAAGAGCTTGGTGCTGATCAGGGTGGCGCGCTCCTCGACGCGTTGCATCCGCACGCCGCGCGCCGGGTCGGTGGTGTCGGTCGCGAAGTCGAGGCCGGCATAGCTGCCCGCCCGACCGATGAGCTCGTGCACCTCGGCGAGCCCTTGCATGAACTTCGACGAGCTCGGTCGCGTCGAACGTCGGCGACGTGCCCGCGTGGAAGCGGCGAGCTCGTCGGTGCGCGCGTCGGCTTGGTCGAGCAGCGCGGCCAGGCCGTCGTCGCCGGGCGCCGGCAGCAGCGGCGCGAGGTCCCAGACGACGTCGTCAGCGGTCAGGTCGGTCGGCAGTCATCCGGGGAGGATACCGACCCCGTCAGAGGCGCTTGTGCATCGTCAGCGACCGCGCCGTGAAGCCCGTGCGCTCGAAGAAGTTCTTCGTGTCGCGATGTCCCGGGAGCGCGCCGGCGTCGATGCCGATGCACCCTTCTCGCGGTGCAGAATGCAACGAGTTGTTCGGCGATCGCTTCGCCCACGCCGACGCCCCGGGCCTCGGGGTCCACGAACAGCTCGGTGATCACGCCGAGGCGCGTCCCGTCTCGCAGCGTCTCGAGCTCCACCGCCGCGTAGCCGATGACGGCGGCGTCGATGGTGCCGACGATCACGCGACGCGTCCTTGCGGTCCAGCAAGCCGCGAAACGCCTCGTCGAACGGCTCGGGCACGCGCATCGCGCAGCTCCCACAGCGCGCCGCCTCGCATGCCGCGCAGCTCGGCCCGCAGCGCGCGGCGAGGTCGACCATGGCGGGGAGGTCCTCGGCGGTCGCTGCGCCGCGCTGCTTCCACGACGCTCCCCTACCGGCGCACTCAGCCGGCGAGCTGTTCGATTTTGCCGAGAATGGTCCGCCGCTGCCGGTGCGCGGTCTCGTACGCATGCACCGCGTCGAGCTCGTCGCGTCCGAGCCCCGTGAGACGCTCCACGACCTGGGACGCCGAGAGCGCGTCGTAGCCGGGGATCGGGAGGTCGTCGCTCCCGGGCGCGTCGGTGTCGGGCGCGTCGATGTCGCGCGCCACCGAGAGATGACTGACGGCCGGCGGGCGCGGCGTCACCACCGCAGTCGGAGCGCGGCCGGAGGCGGTGGGGCGACTCGGACGTCGGCCGAGCATGCCTTCGACGCGCTCCCGGATCTTCGGGAGCCCGAACGCGAGCGCGACCTGGCCGAGGCTGCGGGCAGTCGTGACGTGTTGCTGCACCTCGGTCTGGCGGCGATCGAACTCGGCACGGCCCCGCGCGACGACGGTCTCGACGATCGGCGGCGCGACGTCGCGGAGGTAGAGGCCGGCGCCGATCGGCGCATATACGAGCAGCTCCAGCGCCCGCTCGATGCGATCTCGATTCTCAGCCATGCGACCTCGTGAGCGTCATGCGTCGTCAGACGTGTTCGTGCGGCGCCGGCACCTCGTCGTACCCGTCACCGTCGATCCGGGACGCGATCGGCACGACCCCGACGGCGGTGGATTCTACGGAAGGTCGGCGCCGCCGCCGGGCCAATGCCGCGATGCCCGCAATCACCGCACCCGCGAGGCTCGCCGCGAGCGCCCACTCGCCGTGCCGCACGTAGAACGTCTGTGCCGTTGTCGCCCCGACTGTCGTCTCGATGACGGTTCGGTCGAACAGCTTGGTCCGGTCGTGGACGGCACCGTCGGCGTCGACGAACGCGCTGATGCCCGAGATCGCGGCTTGGACGACCGGCCGGCCAGTTTCGGCCGGCGCGGATCTGGGCGAACGCAAGGTGCTGGGCCGAGTTCGCCGACCGCCGGTAGGAGCGGTTGTTCGTCGACACGACGATCACCTGTGCCCCGTCGCGCACGAGCGATCGAACCTCGTGGCCGAACGCCGACTCGAAGCAGATGACGGTGGCGATGCGCGTCCCGGCGACATCGAAGAGACCGGTGGTCTTGCCCCGCACGAAGTCGCGCGGCACTTCCTCGAGCGCGGGAATCCACCCTTCGAGCTCGCTCCGGAACGGCACGTATTCGCCGAACGGCACCAGGTGGTGCTTCGTGTACGTCCCGACGATCTCACCGTCCGGATCGAACAGCACATCGAGGTTCTCGGCTCGTCGCCCGTCGGGATCGGCATCGACGGTCGCGTTGGCGAGCACCCATGCATGGTGCTCTCGGGCAACGCGCGCGAGGTTGTCGTGTACGAACGCGGTCGGTGCGCGGATCGGCGTCCATGCTCGACTCCGGGAACACGATGAGGTCGACCGGATCCGCGATGCGCTGCGCAAGGTCGAAGTGACTCTTCGGCAGGTACCGCTCGTCGAGCTCGGCATCGGTCAGGTCGCGGTTCTTGTCGTTCCCTGGATCAGTGCCACGCGCAGGAAGCCGGCGACGCGCGGCTCCGGGCGGGTCACGGTCGACACGACGACGGCCGCCGCGATCAACGTGATGCCGACGTACGCCTGTACATACCGCCGCTTGTTTCGGCGGGCGCCGAACAGGTCGGCGATGAGTGCGTTGAGCGCGACCGCGAGGAATGTGATGAATGTCAGGCCACCGACCCCCGCAACCGCACGCGCGGGCGCGATGTCGTGGAACGCGTAGCCGAGCTCACCCCACGAGAACCCGCCGAACGGGAAGCGGGAGATGCACGCGTCCGCGATGACCCACAGCCGCAGCGGTGAGGAACGGGTTCGCGATGCCGCGCGCCCGGAGCCAACCGACGACCGCGCCCGCGGCTGCCCAGTAGCGCCGCACAGATCGCGACGAAGGGCACGATCGCGATCGTGCCGAAGTACCAGATCCACGAGCAGACGATCGAGTAGTAGACGATCCCGGCAACGAACGCGTAGCCGGCTGACGCCCGAGCACCACGGTGGCGCCACGCGACGAAAAGCGGGACGAGCGCGATGCAGGCGAGCGGTCCGACGTCGAACGGCGGGCGGCTGCAGCGCGCACAATGCGCCGGATGCGGCCGCCGCACCGACGCGCACGACCGTCGGGCGCCGCGGCACTCTCAGACGCAGTCGCGGCAGATCATTCTCTTCTCGTCGGCGAGCTGGTGCCGCGGAAGCACGAGGAAGCAGCTCTTGCACAGGAATTCGTTCTCGCGGCGCGGGACGATCTTCGTGCCGGTCTCGCCGCGCTCGTCGGGCTCCTCGTCCTCCTCGTCGTCTTCTTCGAGGCCGGCGGCGGCGGTCCGCTCGCGCAGCACGACGTCGAGAGCCTCCTCGACGTCGTCTGGGTGCAGCTCCTCGTCGAGATCGACGATGTCGTCCTCTTCCTCCTCGACGACCGCGACGGGGGTCTCGGTCTCCACTTCGACGACCACCGGCGTGACGACCTCCACGTCGAGGTCTTCCTCGATCGCGTCGTCGATCAGCTCGTCGTCATCGTCGTCGTCCTCGACGAAGTCCTCCTCGTCGAGCACGTCCTCGTCGAGGTCATCTTCGTCGAGCTCCGGCTCGTCCTCGAACTCGTCGTCGCTCATCGTTGGGCGCCTTCGTCAGGGGGAGGTCGTGGCGGGCTTGAAACCCCCGCGACGCGCGGTTTCTTCCCGCGCTCACCCCCTATGGGGGCGCGGAGTATAACGCCGCGTTCGCGCCCTCCCGGCGCATCGGTGCCGGAGCGACGCAGTCCCGAGGAGGCGGGGTGGACGGACGGGTCCAGGAGACCGTTGGGGCCGCTGGGTGGCCCGGCCTGCACGCGGCAGACGGGTTATCGCAACGTTCTCTACTAAGACTCCTGGACAGCCGCCCAACCCCCTCAGTTCGCCCCGCCCCCCTTGACGGCTGCCGGCGAATCGCCGCGCCGACCGGCTGGTGTCGTTCGGCTGCGTGGCCGGGGGCGTCGAGTAGTCAGCCTCAACGCCACGACGATGTCAAGCCGACGCGGAACGCGCTGACCAGCAGTGACGCGCGTCGTCGCTGGTCAACGATTCACCAAAAATTCGGCCACGTTTTCGAGTTCCGCGCTCGGCGACGCGTCAACTCCGCAGCACGCGGCGCGCTTCGGCCGCGCGCTCCGCGTCGAGACGTTCGAGATCGTACGTTCCGTGGTCGACGTAGCTGCATGGCCGCCGCGATCGCGCGATGGCCGGCGCGCTCGGCGATCTGCCGATGCATCTCCTGCGCGACGCGGCGATAGCTCGGATGACCTTGCGGTGAGCTGCGCAACTCGCACAGATGCATCGCCTCGCGCGCGTTCATCTGCATCGAGTATCGCAACTTGTAACCGAGCGCGACTACGTACGGCGCTTGCTCCGGGAACGGATCGACGAGCGCGTCGTACAGGTCGCGTGACCGCTCCATCCCGTCCTCGTACCGCGTCGCGAGTCCCGGCGTCGCGTACCGCCTCCGGCACGTCGAAGCCGTGCCGCGGTGTGAGACGCTGCCAGTCGATCGTCAGCATGCGGTGACGTTGCAGATCGCGGAACGCGCCGTAGTCGCCCAGATGTCGAAGCGGTAGGCCGTGCGCTCGAACGCCCGACCCGGCTTGTGACGACGGTTCGTTCGCTCACCCACGTAGGCGTGCATCAACGCGACGCGATCGTCGGCGGGCAAGCGTCGCACCCGTTCGAGCAGCTGCGACTCGGGAAGGTGCGCATGCGGATAGCAGATCGCCGCGAGCACCTTGTCCTCGCCGTCGGGATCCCAGTCGAGCAGCGTGACCTCGTCGGCCGGCCGGGCCTCTCGGCACCGAAGAGGCGCTGGACGAGATCCTCGGTGTTCTCGCGGGTCGCCGCGAGGTACGCCGACCACGCGCCACCACGATCGCTGCGGTCGACGCGCACGAGGAACGACGGGATCACCTTGCGGAGCTCGTCGAGCATCAGCTGTGCGTACGTCTGCGCTTCGGGGAGCGGATGGGCCCGCATGCGGAGCAGCAGCGCCTCGTAGGCCTGCCCGGTGCCGTAGATGCCGACATTCGACATCGTCGCCGGCCGGCAGGAGGCCGCGCACCGTGTCGCAGGCTTTCGCCTTGATCGTCTGCTTGTAGACGAAGTCGGAGTCGGCCGGCTGCTTCGGGTGCTGCTCGCGCGCCCAGTCCATCATCGTGGGCAGCATCACGCTGTACGTGTCGAAGGCGGCGTCCATGTCGGCGATGTAGCGGGCCGCGAAGCGCGATTGGCAGATCTCCGACGGGCGCAGGTAGCGGTAGCGCCCGAGCAGGCGCGAGTCGTACGGGATGTAGCGCGTCGACTGTTCGAGGTAGGCCATCAGGCGGCCCCACTCGAGGATCTTGGTCAGCAGGTTCGACGCCTGCTCGCAGGCGAGGTGCACGCCACCCAGCTGCGCGACCGAGTCGTCGCCGTATTCGATGAAGACCCGTGCGTACAGCTCTTCGGCGCGCCTGAGACCGATCGGTCGCGTCGACGGTCAGGTCGCCGGTGAGGTCGAGATCGCCGACGAACTCGTCGAGGAACAGGCGGCGCAGGCTCTTGTCCGAGCGCGAGTAGCGAGCGAACAGCGCGCCCTTCACGACCTCGGGAAGGTTCGTGAGCGCGAAGACCGGTCCGTCGAGATTCGTGAAGTACGGCCGGAGGATGGCTGCTTCCGGTTCGGTGAACGTCTCCGGCGCGTACAGCATGGGACTGGCGATGGTACCGGCGAGCCCCCGCGTCGGCGCGCATGCCGCGAGCCCCTGACCAGGTCAAACGAGCAATCGGTACGCCGCGGCAACGACCTCGATCGTTACTCGATCCGTCCGGCCCCGGCGCAGGCCGTCCAGCTCGATCCGGCGCCGGGACCCTTCGCGCACCCATCGCACGTCGACGCGCCGGCCGGTCCGCTGGGCGATGCGCGGGTGCGGCAGGTGGGTCCCGGCCGCGAGCGCGCGCTCGCATCCCCGCGCGCTCCCGCGGCGCGAGCGCGTAGACCTGCACCTCGACGCGGCCATCGCCCGGATGGCCGCGCGGGACGAGATCGAGGCCGTCGCGGAATTCACCGGTCGCGACGACGACCGTGGTCGCCTTGCCCGTGAACCATTCCGTGCCGTCCACCGTCACCGTCACGGAGATTCGTCGAGAGAATCGGCGGAGGCGGTCGGGTGGCACGCCGAGCACGACCATGTTGCATGCGAGGCCGTACTGGTCGACCCGGAGCGCATCGAGTGGCAGCTCGACACCGCGCCGTGCCGGCGGTCTGCGCCCCGATCGCGCCGCGCGAGATCGGACGCGCCGGTCGGGCGAAAGCGAATCAGTGCGCCGGGGTGTCGGGCTGCCGTGCGCGCAAGCTCGGCGTCGTCGCCCCGCACGTCGAGGTCGGGATCGGCCACCGTCGGCGTGCCCCACTCCTCGCCCGGCTTGATCACGTTCGCGTCACGCCCCGGGCGTGTGCACGGCGCTGGAGGCCGCGACGACCCCTCGGAGGCACACGTCGGCCGCGGCATGTGCCGTGGCCGCGGTGCCGGGATCGGGCGCGACGTCGGCGATCTGACGCAGCAGGTCGATCGTCTGCTTGACGTTGCGTACGAAATCGCCGCCCGTCATCTCCTCGTCATCCAGCACGTCGGCGAGGTCGTGCCCTTCCACCCAGTCGTGGACCGCGGTGGCGAAACCGGGATCGGGGCGACGCGTCTCCGGCAGGCGGGCTTCGCGCTCGGCGACGTGGAGGTCGCGCCAGATGCCGTCGAGCGCACGGGAGCGGCGCGCCACTTGCGTGTTCGGCCAGCGCCGCGGCGGCGACGGATCGTTCGACTCGGGCCCTCTGCGTTGGAACGTGAAGCACGAGACGACGCGCGGACAGCGTGGCTTCTTCGATCTCGTCCAGGTGGCCTTCCCGTAGTGCTTCGGCGAGGACCAGGTCGCCCTCGGTGTTGAGACGCGCGAGCAACCGGCCGGCATCGGTCAGCGTCCAGCCTTCGACGTACCCCCAGCCTTCGAGCACCGACAGCACGCGGTCGAACTGCCGGGCGAGGCTTTCGTTGCGGCTCCCGACCCGGCGTTCCAAGCGGGCGACGTCGCGTGAGATGCGATCTGCCTGCCACGCGGCACGCAGCGCGGCATCGGACCCGGGTGCGCGGTGCAGCGGGTGGGCGTCGATCTCCGCCTGGAGCTCCGACACCGCGCGGTCGGTGTCGACCGGCAGCTCGGAGTCGTGGACCTGGATGCGCCGCAACGTGTCGACGGTCGCCCGTTGGAAGGCCTGGCTGCGCGGGGCGAACGGCCGCGGCAGGTCGATGGTCGCGACCTTGCGCACCGGACCGCGGAAGTCCTGCGGGGAGAGGCGCACGAGCGACTTGCCCTGCGTGAGGGCGAGCACCCGCTGGCCGCCCCGGCCGGGCTCCTGCTTCAGGACGACCGCCTTCCCGCCGCGTCGGGGCACGATGACGACGTCGCCGGGCCGCAGCGTGTCGAAGCGGTTGCCGTCGCGACCCTGGGCCGTGCGCCGCGCCGCGTCGAGCTCGGCGAGCAGACGCCGGTACTCCGTGACGTCGCCGTCCGGATGGGTCGCGCCGGCCTGGGCGCGCACGAGCTGCTCACGACGGCGTGCGAGCTCTCGTTCGACGGCGACGACGTCGCGGTCGGCCTGGTACTGCGCGAACGAGAGGTTCAGCAGGTGGCGCGCCTCGTCGGGCGGGTACCGCTGCACGAGGTTGGCGGTCATGTTGTAGGTCGGCCGGAACGACGACGTCAGCGCGTAGGTCCGCCGGGACGCGAGACCCGCGACCTGTTCGAACGGCACGAACGGATCCCACAGCACGACGACGTAGCCGAGGTCGTCGATGCCGCGGCGGCCGGCCCGCCCCGCGAGCTGGGTGTACTCGCCCGGCGTGAGGAACTGGTGGTGCTCGCCGGTGAACTTGGAGAGCCGCTCGATGACCACCGAGCGGGCCGGCATGTTGATGCCCAGCGACAGGGTCTCGGTCGCGAACACGACCTTCAGGAGGCCGGCGGCGAATGCCTCCTCGACGGCCTCCTTCATGGGCGGCACCATGCCGGCGTGGTGCGCGGCGACGCCGGCCTCCATCCCCGCGACCCAGGTGTCGTAGCCCAGCACGTCGAGGTCGTCGTCGGTGAGGGCCTCGACGTGCTTCTCGGCGATGTGCCGCAGCGCGCGGCGCTCCGCGGATTCCGTGAGCCGGATGCCCGCCGCGAGGCACTGCTCGACCGCCTGATCGCAACCGGCACGCGAGAACACGAACACGATCGCGGGGAGCATCTGCTCCTCGGCGAGACGCTCGACGACCTCGGTGCGCCACGGCGTGTAGAGCCGGCGGCGTCGTTGCCCGCGGCCGGGGCACGTTGCGGGCGTCCAGCCGGGCGGCGACGGGGTTCGAGTGCGGCTCGCCGTCGGCGTCGACGAACGTGGGCAGCATGTGGAGCTGTTCGGCACCGCGGTCCCCGACCATGTACAAGTGCCTGAGCTCGACCGGGCGTCGCTCCTCGATCACGGTCTCGGTCGCGCCCCGGACGGTCTGCATCCAGGCCGCGACCTCCTCGGCGTTCGACACTGTCGCGGACAGTGCCACCAGATCGATGTTGGTCGGGAGGTGGATGATGACCTCCTCCCAGACCGCGCCCCGGGACGGGTCCTGGAGGTAGTGCACCTCGTCGAGCACGACGTAGCGGAGCCCCTCGAGCGCGGGAGAGCGCACGTAGATCATGTTGCGGAGCACCTCGGTGGTCATCACGACCACCGCCGCGTCACCGTTGATCGCGTTGTCGCCGGTCAGCAGCCCGACGCGGTTCGCCCCGTACGGCGCGCACGAAATCGCCGTACTTCTGGTTCGACAATGCCTTCAGCGGCGTCGTGTAGAACGTCTTGACGCCGGCCGCGAGCGCCCGGGCGATCGCGTACTCGGCGACGAGGGTCTTGCCCGATCCGGTCGGCGCGGCGACGAGGACGGACCGTCCGGCATCCAGGGCGTCCAGGGCGCGCACCTGGAACTCGTCGAGGGGGAACGGCCGGGCCGCCGCGAAGACGGCGCGGATGTCCGCGGTCGTCACATGATCACTTACCTGTCGTTGTCGCGGTCGCCGCCGTGCTCGCCGTCGTCGACGCGGGCGTCGAGCTCTTCGGGGTCTTGGCGGTGGTACCCGGGAGGCTCGGTGACGTCTCGGGCGGGAGCGGGTTCTCGAACGGCTTGACCTGCTTGGGCCAGTGCCGGATCAGGCCACCCGGCCACAGCACGGCCGCGGTGACCGACGCTCCGAGGACGATGACCACGGTCACGGTCACCGCCACCCGGGGCTTGACCCTCCGGGGTCGCCGGCGGCCGTTCAGCACCCACCAGATGCCGATCGCGAGCGCGGCGGCGGTGAGCACGACCAGCAGCGTCGCCCGGGACTGACGGGAGAGCAGGCCTCCGCCGCCGGGCACGCCGGGCTCGCCCGGCCGCATGAGCCAGATCAACAAAAGGGTGCCGCCGACGATGGCGACGGCCGCGACGACGGCGGTGATCACCTCGGCGCGCGGGCGTGACCGCACGATCGGTTTGCGCGTCCGGGACGGGCTCATCGCGACATCACCGTTTCATCAACCGCCCAATGAGGATGGCGATCTCGTAGAAGAGATACATCGGGACCGCCATGAACAATAGGGAGAACGGGTCCTGGCTGGGGGTGATCACTGCCGCGAACATCGTGATCCCGATGATCACCCACCGGCGGGCATGCCGGAGCTGGCGCGTGGTGACCACGCGCACGAGCAACAGCCCCACGATGAGCAACGGGAACTCGAAGGACACGCCGAAGGCGATCACCATCAGCGTCACGAGCGTGAGGTACTTGTCGGCGACGATGAACGGCTGGAGCGAGTCGCCGCCCACGCCGAGCAGGAAGTCGAGCGCCTTGACGACCGTGAACCAGGCGACCACTGCACCGAGCGCGAACAGCAGGACCGACGAAACCAGGAACGCCACCGCGTAGCGCCGCTCGTGCTTGTGCAGGGCAGGGGTCACGAAGCGCCAGATCTGCCAGAAGATGATGGGGATCGAGAGCGCGATGCCGCCGTAACCGGCGATCTTGAGGCGCACGAGGAACGGCCCGAGGGGATCGGTGACCACGAGGTCGCAGCCCTTGTTCGGGTTGCCGCCGCACTGCGCCTGCCCACGCGTCACCTCCTCGTAGGGACCGGCGAGGAAGTGCAACACCCGGTCGTACAAGATGAACATCACGACCGCGCAGACCACGACGGCGATCGCGCAGATGATCAGGCGCCGTCGGAGCTCGGTGAGATGCTCGATGAGCGTCATCCGCCCGCCGTCGTCACCGTCCCCGTCCATCAGTGGTCGTGCCGGCTAGCTGAACGAGCCCGGGCCCGCGAAGCCTTCGTCGTAGTTCTCGGGGGCGGGCGGCGGAAGCGTCGCATGATCGGGTTCCTCGACCGCATCCGGGGTCAGCGTGCGAGGGTTCGGGCGGGGTGACGTCGGGATGCAGCACGGTGTCGAGCTCGGCGCGCACCGTGTTCTGCATGCGGCGCACCTCGCGCATCGCGGCACCAACCTGGCGCCCGACCTCAGGGAGCCGCTTTGGTCCGAAGACGATCAACGCGACGACGAGGACGACGAGGATCTCGGCAGGTCCGATGTTCATGCGTGAGGAACACGATTCTACGCGCCGCGCTCCTCGTGATCAGTCGTCGGGGTCGAGCCGCCGGCGGGCACGTGCCGTCTCGTCACGCACGCGCAGGAGCGCCGGGCGCAGCTCGCGGCCGAACTGATCGATCGTGCGGGAGGTGCCGTCGACTTCGCGGCACACGCGTAGCCCGCACCAGCCGAGCAGGACCATTCCTATGGCTGCAACGAGCAGCGGGAGCATCCAGAGCACCGCGTTCAGCGTAGCGGCTCGGCGCCGCGGCGAACCTGTGCCGCCACGCCGTCGAACCAGCCGTCGCGCTGCAAGAGGAGGTGGAAGTCGAGGAGGTCGTCGGGCTTGAGCGGTGGGCCCACACCGCGACTCGGAGAGCTCGGCGGGGAGGCGCCACACCTGCATCCGGACGCCGCTGGACACCAGCAGGTCCACGATGCGACGGCTGGCTTCCTTGGCGACCGCCTGCTGGCAGTCGGGGCAACGGAAGCAGTACGACCCGCGTTCGTCGTCGGCGCAGACGCGGACCGTGAGATCCTCGGCGGTGAGCTGTACATCACCGCAGCTTGGGCAGTTGGCCCTGATCGTGGTCACCGCGCTCACCCGTCCCTGGTTCGCTCCGACATTTCCTGACACAGCCGCCATATGGCGCTCGATACACCATTCGGCAGGGCGAATAGGGCGCTTGAGGCTCTGAATGAGGGCCGATTGTCACATTGGCCGCCGATGTGAGCCGGCGTGGCACGATGCGTGGCGGTGTCCGTCATCACCTTCGCCCACCGTGGCGCTCGGCTGCTCGAGCCGGAGAACACGATCCCGGCCTTTCGCCAGCGCGCTCGACGCGGGCACCACCGGCATCGAGACCGACGTCTGGCTCTCGAACGACGGCGAGGTCGTGTGTACCCACGACCAGGTCGTCGCACGAGGTCTGCGGCGCCGAAAAGTCGGCGCAAGCACTGCCGCGGAGCTCACCACGCTCGGTGTGCCTCGCCTCGCGGACGTCTACACCGAGCTGGGGACGGCCTTCGAGTGCTCGGTCGACGTGAAGGTGCCGGAGGCCGCCGGCCCGCTCCTCGGCGTCGCTCGGGCCCACGGCGCCCTCGAGCGGCTGTGGGTGTGCTCGCCCGACGTCGAGCTCCTGCGCGGGCTGCGTGCGGAGCCGAGCGTCCGGCTCGTGCATTCCACCCGCCGGCGGGCCGTCGGCACGCCGCTGGAGCGCCACGCCTATGAGCTGTCGGCGCTCGGCGTCGACGCGATGAACTTCCACCACACCGAGTGGACCGCCGGCCTGGTGTCGCTCTTCCACCGGTTCGGCATGCGGGCCTTCGCGTGGGACACCCAGGAGACGCGCCATCTCCGCGCCGCGCTCCGCATGGGCATCGACGCCGTCTACTGCGACCACCCCGACCGCATGGTGGCCGTCGTCGCCGAATGGAGCGAGAGCAACTAGGCGCACGCGGCCGTGAGCGGAGCAGCCCGAAGGGTGCGCAGCGAACTGGCAGGGAGCAGCGAATCCTCCCGCTCGCGGCGAAGCCGCCTCGAGGAGGTGAGTCGCGACCCAGCTAGAGGAATCCCAGGCGGGTGACCGGCCAGATGCGGACGAAGACGCGTCCGACGATGGTGCTCTCGGGGATCGCCTTGAAGACGCGGGAGTCCTCGGAATTCCCGCGGTTGTCGCCCATGACCCACGCCGACTTCGGCGGCACCGTGTAGGGGCCGAAGTCGGACGTGATGGTCCCCGACGGCAGATACTTCTCCGGGAGCGCGGTCCCGTTGATCAACACCTTGCCCTCGCGGCCCTCCACCGTCTCGCCCGGGAGCCCGACCACACGTTTGACGAGGTCCTTGAACGACTTGTTGACGCCCGGCGGCGTCGTGAACACGACGATGTCGCCGCGATGCACGTCGTGCACGCGGTAGGAGACCTTGTTCACCACCACCCGGTCGTCCTTCTTCAGCGTCGGCTCCATCGATGCCGACGGGATGTAGAAGGTCTGCACCACGAAGGACCGGAGCAGGACCGCGATCACCACCGCCGCGATGACGACCACGACCCACTCGACGGTGGACCGCTTGCGGTCGCGGCGGCGCCGGAGCAACCGTTCGCGTCTCGTTGCCGGCGGAGAGCTCTCTTCCGGCGGCTCGGGCGCGGCGTCCTCGGAATGCTTGCTACGCACGCTCAGAGGATGTCGAGACGGTTCAGGGGCCAGATGCGGAGGAACACGCGTCCCACGATGTCCTTCTTCCGAATGGAGTGGGACGGGAAGTATCGCGAATCCTTGGAGTTCGGTCGGTTGTCACCGAGCACGTAGTACGAATCTGGCGGGACCTTGATCGGATCGAACCCCGGATCCGTGCGCACGCCGGCCGGGAGCCACTTCTCTTCGAGCGCGGTGCCGTTGATGTAGACGCGCCCGTCGCCGCGCGCCTCGATCGTCTCCCCCGGGAGCCCGATCACGCGCTTCACGAGGTCCTTCACCGAAGGGTCGATGCCCGGTGGCGCCTTGAACACGACGATGTCGCCGCGGTGCACCGAATGCATCTGGTACGAGAGCTTGTTGACGAGCACCCGGTCGTTCTTCTCCAGCGTCGGCGTCATGGACTCCGACGGGATGTAGAACGCCTGGAACAGGAACGTCTTGATGAGCAGCGCGATCAGCAAGCGCGCTGATGATGAGGATCCCCCACTCGAGCGCCGACAGCCAAGCTGCCTTGCGCTTCGCAGGCGGGGGGCTTTCGGGCGGCTCGTCGTCCTCGGCCGGGATGGGTTGCTCCACCGTCGACCCGCCTGTTCCCCAGCGGAACGGGTCGTCGGCGTTGGGGGACGGGTCCACCGAGTCATCCTTTCATGCGCGTCGACCGCGCTCTGGTGTCAGGTCGGCCGTTGCGGGGCGACCCTGAGCGTCGTTTGTCGTCATATCGCTGCAGAATTCTCCGAGCCGCCTCGGGACCGGCGTCGCGGAGCGCGGTGGGGGCGACAACCCGGGCCTCGGGACCCAACCGCAACAGGAGTTGTTCCAGCCACGAGGGCTCACTGACCGCGAGCACGACCTCCAGGGACCCGTCGGCGCGCTCGGTGACGGCTTCGGCCGGATATGCCTCCGCTACCCACGCGGCTTCGGGTGCGAGGTACAGCGTGACGCGCGGGTCGCTCGGCCGGGGCCGGAAGACGTCACCCGACTCGAACCCGGTGGCGCCCGGCTCGAACGTCTCACCCGTGGGACGTACCGCGCGTATGCGGTCGACGCGAAACATGCGCTCGTCGCGCGCCCGATGGCAGTACGCACCGACGTACCACTCGCCGGTGGCGAAGAACACCACCTCGGGATCGATGCGCCGGGTCGTGAGGTCGTCGCGCCCGGCCGACCAGTAGTCGACCTCGATACGGTCGTGGCGCCCGGTTGCATCTCGGATGGCGCCCAGGTGGTCGGGCTCGCCGACGTCGACGACGAGCCCCGGGAGCTCGAGCGCGCGCTCGAGCTTGGCCAGCGCGGTCGCAAGTGGACCGCTCGGATCGGAGCCCGGAACGGCGAGCAGGGCGCGGCCGGCGGCGAGCAGTGCGAGACCCTCGGCGGGCGTGAGCCGCAGCGGGCGCTGAAAGTAATCCGCAAGTCGAATCGTGACCCCGCCGTCGTCGTCATCGTCGACGTCGAGGTAGTCGCCGGGCGAGTACGGCGGCACGCCGATCATCAGCACGAGCGCGAGATCTTCCTCGAGCTGCGCGACCGAGATCCCGAAGCGCTGCGCGATCTCGTCCTTGGGCGCGCCGGGATGCGCGACGATCCACGGCACCAGGGCGAGGATTCGCTGGATCTCCGGACCGGCGACCGCGCGGGCTCATGACACCGGAGTCGCGATCCGCGAGAGCCAGGCGACTATCTCCGCGCGCACGTCCGGCGGCTCCACGACCTCGGCGTGCTCGAGGAACCCCAAAACGAACGCGCGGAAGGTGCTGCGATTGGTGACGGTCAGCTCGACGAGCGTCTCGTCGCCCTCGTCGTCGATGACGGTCGCGTCGTTGCCCAGCTGCGCCAGCATCGCGTCGCGTTGCGCGGCGTCGACCGCGATTCTCACCGTGACCGGCGGCTCGTCACCGAGGAGCCAGGGCCGGGCCTCGACGTGGTCGTCCGGGCGGAACTCGCCGGGCGTGTCGAACGCGCCGGGCTCGCCGAGGGTGACGTCCTCGTCGACGCGGTCGGCGCGAACGCGCGGATCGCGTCTCGGTCGCGGTCGAAGCCGACGACGTACCAGTGTCCTCGCTTCGAGGACAGACCCCACGGCTCGACCGTACGCGTGCGGCCGCGATAACCGAACGTCACGACCGCCCGGCTGCGGAACGCCTCGAAGAGGGTGGCGAGGGCGGGCGCGATCGGCAGGGAGGCGATCGGCGCGACGGGATTGTCGCCGACGCCGCCGAGCTTCATCAGCGCGCCGATCCCGGCTTGATTGCCGAGCGACACCGCACTCACCGCGACGCGCAATGCCGCGGTCTCCTCCGGCGTCAACCCGAGATCGGGAAGGTAATAGTCGTCGGGGCGAACGCGGTACCCCACCTCGGTGCCGTCGCCGACTGGCTCGGTGGTCACGGGCACACCCATGCCGCGCAGTGTTTCCTTGTCGCGCTCGAACGCGCGCCGGTACGCCGTGATCTGGTCCGGATAGCCGGCGACATCGCGCACGATCTGATCGCGAGTCAGCGGGACACGGGTGTCGAGCAGGAGCGCAAGCAGGTTCAGAACGCGTTCGACCCACGAAGGCGCGTCGGGCATCGCCACAGACTACGGCAGGGCACGTGCCGCAACGACGCCCGCGGCCGCGGCTGCTTCGAAGAGGACCGGATCGATCGCCGCGGGCCGGCCCATCGAATCGATGTGCAGCCCGTTCGCCTCCATCAGCTCGACGATGCCGATGGGCGCCACCCGAATCATCTCGTGCCGGCCGGCCGGGTCGAGCTCGAAGTCGATGAGCGCCGCGCACACGTCGCTCCACGCGCCTTCCGGAACGGCGACGCGCACACGACTTCGCGTCGCGGTCAACAAGGTGGTGACGCTGTGATGCGACACGCCGCGATGGCGGTCCCGCGGATCCGCGTCCGAGACCCGCAAGGCGGCGATCGGGATCCCGCCGAGCCCGACGGTCGCGTCGAGCACCGATCCGATCTCGATGCCGCTGAAGCCGAGCCGGGTCGCGGTCCCCGCGCTCCCCGGTCCCATCGCGACGACGACCGCATCGGCTCGCTCGACATGCCTCGCGATCGCCGAGCGCGCTGTGCAACGACACCGCTTCGTGGTCCCCGCCGAAGGCGTGCCCGCACGTGATCGTCGCGGCGAGCAGGGAACGCTCGCGCAGCTGCCACACGAGCTCCGAGATCGCGATCGGCAGCGACGCACCGTCGGTCATCACGTACACGAGCCGGGCGTCGGCCCGAAGGTGTTTGAAGGCGACGGCGACTGGGGCAATCTGGGAGTGCAGCGACGCCGCGACGACCGGCATCCCCGAGATGGAAGCGATGTCGCCGAGCTCCGGATGTCGCTCCTCGGCACTTCGCACGTCCACCTGCAGAGACGTGTACCGGAGCTTCATCAGGTGCCCGCGCTCTTCGCCGGACCACGCGTCCCGCTCGAGGTTCCAGTGCACGACGTGCCACCCACCGGTTCCGAGCCCGAGCTCGACCGCGGTGGTGTTCACGACGACCCGGTCCCCGACGTCGACGGGCCCGACAAGTTGCGTGAGCACGTAGGCGGGCTCGTCGCCTGCTCCGAGGTCTACGGAGACGCGTTGCAGGAAGGGACGTTCCGAGAGAAGTGACGTGACGACCCCGGAGCGAAACGACGGCACGAGGCGGGAGAGTACCCGTGCGTCAGAGCGACGCGATCAGACGTTCCACGCGCTCGTCACGCGACTTGAACGGGTCCTTGCACAGCACGGTCCGCTGGGCCTGATCGTTGAGCTTCAGGTGCACCCAGTCGACGGTGTAGTCGCGCTTGCGCTCCTTGGCCCGCTTGATGAACGCACCACGCAGCCGGGCCCGGGTCGATTGCGGCGGCGTGTTCATCGCTTCGGTGATCTCGTCGTCGTCGACCATGCGCTCGACGTGCCCTCGGCGCTCCAGGAGGTAGTAGAGCGACCGGGAGCGGGTGACGTCGTGATACGCGAGATCGAGGAGCGAGACACGGGGATGCGTCAACGGCAGGTCGCCGCGCTTCCGGTACGACTCGATGAGGTGGTACTTGATGACCCAGTCCACTTCGGTACGCAGCTCGAGCGGGTCCTTTTCGAGGTGGGTCATCACGTGCTCCCACATCTCGAGCGCGCGCTGTTCGAGCGGCGGGAGCCCGCGGCGTTTGGCGAAGCGCAGGGCGCGCGTCAGGTACTCGGACTGGATCTCGACTGCGGAGAGCTCCCGTCCGTTGGCGAGTCGCACGCGTCGGCGGCACGTGATGTCGTGGCTGATCTCGCGTATCGCGCGGATCGGGTTCTCGAGCGTGAGGTCACGCCACGGCGAGCCGTCCTCCTCGAGCATTCGCAGGATGATCGACGTGGCGCCGACCTTCAAGAACGTGGCGTACTCGCTCATGTTCGAGTCGCCGACGATGACGTGCAGCCGGCGGAAGCGCTCGGCGTCGGCGTGCGGCTCGTCCCGTGTGTTGATGATCGGCCGGGACCGGGTCGTTGCCGACGACACGCCTTCCCAGATGTGCTCGGCGCGCTGGGCGATGCAGTACATCGCGCCCCGTGCCGTCTGCAGGACCTTGCCCGCTCCCGCGTAGACCTGGCGCGTGACGAGGAAGGGGATCAGGACATCGGTGAACTTCGAGAAGTCGCCCTCGCGTTCGACGAGGTAGTTCTCGTGGCACCCGTACGAGTTGCCGGCGCTGTCGGTGTTGTTCTTGAAGAGGAAGACCTCGCCGCGGATGCCTTCTTCCCGGAGTCGCTGCTCGGCGCTCTGCACGAGCCCCTCGAGGATGCGCTCCCCTGCCTTGTCGTGCACGACCAGGTCGTGGATGGAGTCGCACTCGGGTGTCGCGTACTCCGGATGGCTGCCGACGTCGAGGTAGAGCCGGGCGCCGTTCTCGAGGAAGACGTTGCTCGAGCGTCCCCAGGAGACGACCCGACGGAAGAGGTAGCGCGCGACCTCGTCGGGGCTGAGACGACGTTGCCCCCGCAACGTGCAGGTGACGCCGTATTCGTTTTCGAGCCCGAAGATTCGCCGCTCCACTCACCAAGGGTATCCAGCGCAGCGACATGCCAAGTGGCCGGCGTTGGTGGCGTACGGGTCACGGATGTGGCTCCGGGGCCGCGCCCGTACAATCGGAGGGTGCCTCAGGTGCCGATGACTCGCCTGACCTCGGTGTACGGGACCTTCGGCGCGAGAGTCATGGCCGCACGTCTGCAAGACGAAGGCCTCGATGTCGAGCTGCGCGGCAACCTCCACAGTCCCTACGCGCTGACGATGGGCGATATGGCGCGTGTCGACGTCTACGTGCCGGACGACCAGGTCGACGACGCGAAGCTGGTGCTGCTCGTCGACGAGGTCGACGAGGCCGACCTCATCCTCGACGACGACCAACCACCGGTGCGCGATCCCTACGTGCCGCGCACGTTGGTCGCGGCGCTGATCCTGTTCATCTTCATCGCCGCGCCGATCACTCTGGTGCTGCGCTGGTACTGAGCCCTACTCCAGGAGGCCGGTGAGCTCGTCGTTCTTGATGCGACGGAACGCGCGCCGCGGACGGGAGCGATCGAGCAACGCGACTTCGAGCTGCTCGGCGTGCAGTGCTTGCTCGTCGGCTCCGAGGAGCTTGGCACCGACCTGCAGTGCCTCACCGAGGGACATGCCCTCGCGGTAGTGCTGCTTCAACGCTTCGGTGATCTCCTCGGCCTGGCCGCCGAGCACCGAGTAGCCCTGCTCGTCCATGACGACGCCGTCGTACAGCACGTGGTAGAGCTCGGCGTGATCGTCGCCGGTGTTGCCGACCTCGGCGACGAGCAGCTCGACCTCGTACGGCTTCATCTCGTGCGTGAAGATCTGGTGCAGCGTCTGCGAGTAGGAGTTCGCGAGCTCCTTGGCGCTCACGTCCTCACGGGAGTAAGAGAAGCCCTTGAGGTCGGCGAAGCGGACGCCGGCGATGCGGAGCAACTGGTACTCGCTGTACAGGCCGACGGCCGCGAAGGCGATGCGGTCATAGATCTCGCTGATCTTGCTGAGCGTGCGCGACGGGTTGTCGGCGACGATCAGGACACCGGGCTCGCATTCCAGGGCGACGAGGCTGCGGCCGCGAGCAATGCCTTTTCGCGCGTAGTCCGCGCGATCCTTCATCAACTGCTCGGGCGAGACGTAGAACGGCATGCTCATGATGCGCGGCCTCCGCGTTCCGGTCCCATCAGGAGCGTCTGGCTGCGTTCGGCGACCTCGTCGTCGGTGAGCGCGCGGTACCCGCCCGCGTCGATCACGGCGACCATCGGGAAGATCCGGCGCACGAGATCGGGACCGCCCGTGGCAACGTCTTCGTCCGCGGCCGCGAACAACGACATCAGCGCGAGCTCGACGGTCTCGTCCTCGGTCATCCCTTCGCGCCACCCGGCCTTGATCCAATTGCGGGCGTGCACACCGCCCGAGCCGTTCGCCTGGTAGTCCTGCTCCTCGTAGCGGCCGCCGGTGACGTCGTAGGAGAACACGCGACCGCGGTTGCGCCGGTCGTCGTAGCCCGCGAAGAGCGGCACGACGACGAAGCCCTGCATCGCGGCGGGCAGGTTGCTGCGCACGAGCTGGCTGAGCTGGTTGGCCTTGCCCTCGAGGCTCAGCACGTCGCCCTGCACCTTCTCGTAGTGCTCGAGCTGGACCTGGAACAGCTTGGTCATCTCGATCGCGGGCCCGGCCGCGCCGGCGATCGCGACTGCGGAGAGCTCGTCGGCGCGGAACACCTTCTCGACCCGCCGGTTGGCGATCGTGTAGCCCGCGGTGGCGCGCCGGTCGCCCGCGATGACGACGCCACTCGCGTAGCGCAGCGCGACGACGGTCGTACCGTGCGGAATGTCGCCCGTCATCGGGTGTTCGATACCCGCGCCCGGCAGCTGGTGCGGCGCGACGTGACGGAGCAAGTCGGCAAACGACGGCCCCGGATCAGTGGAAGCAGAGAAACGGGGCAATGATTCGGAGTTCGGCATCGGCGCGGGAGCCTACCGCCGAGTCTCAGCGGGAAAGCGCCTTCGCTCGCTACTGGCCGCCCTTCTGGACATACGAGCGAACGAACTCCTCGGCGTTGTCTTCGAGCACAGAGTCGATCTCGTCCAAGAGATCGTCGATGTCTTCTTTCAACTTCTCGCCCCGCTCCGAGGACGCGGGCATCTCCTCGACGGTCTCTTCCTCGCGCTCCTTCGGCGCCGGTTTTTGCTTTCGCTCTCGCTCCGGCATGACCCCTCCTACAACACCCTCAGTTCGCCGTCAGTCGCTCGACGAGCTGGCGGGGCGTCGAAACCTCTGCGAACAGATCCGCAACGTGCACCTTGCTACCACGCGTGGGCTCCATCATCGGGATCCTTCGCAGCGGGTCGGTGCCCACATCGAGCACGAGGCTGTCCCAGTTCGCGGCCACGACCGAGTCTGCCCAGCGGGCGAGGCACGTGCCACGGAAATATGCCCTGGTGGATACTGGTGGGTCGGCCATCGCGTCGCACACCTCGTCCTCCACAAGAAGCCGCTCGACCTTCCCGGCGCGGACGAGCCGTTCGTACAACGAACGCTGTGGGCGAACGTCGTGGTATTGCACCGACAGCAGCTCCAGCTTGGGATCGTTCCATTCGAGGTTGTCGCGATCCGCATACGCGCGCAGCAGCGCGAGCTTGGTGACCCAGTCGAGCTGTCCGTCGAGAGACATCGGATCCGACTCCAACTTGCCCAGCACCGATTCCCAACGGTCGAGCACCAGTGCACCCATCTCGTCGCCGCCACAAGATTCCAGACCGCTGTCGTCGGCATACTTTCGAGCGAGCCGTAGGAATTCCCACTGCAGGTCCAACGGCGTGCAGCGGCCGAGGTCGGCAACCTCCACAGTGGCGCGCAGGGACGGGTCGTGCGACACCGAGCGAATCGCGGCAACCGGTGCCGCGAGCGAGAGGTCCTTGTCGACGAAGCCGTCCTCGATCATCGCGAGCACGATCGCGGTCGCGCCGACCTTCAGGAACGTCGCGACCTCGCAGAGGTTCGCGTCGCCGACGATCACGTGCAGGCGCCGGTACTTCTGCGGGTCGGCGTGCGGCTCGTCCCGGGTGTTCACGATCGGACGCTTCAACGTCGTTTCGAGTCCGACCTCCTCTTCGAAGAAGTCGGAACGCTGCGAGATCTGGTAGTCGACGGGCTCCGCGCCGTTCTCGGCACCGACCTTCCCGGCGCCGGTGAAGATCTGGCGCGTCACGAACCACGGAATGAGGTTGCGCACCAACAGCGCGAACGGCAGGTTGCGGTCGACGAGATAGTTCTCGTGGCAGCCGTAGGAGTTGCCCTTGCCGTCGCTGTTGTTCTTGTAGACGACGATCTCCTGGCCCGCCGGGAGCAACCGCCGCGCCGCGTCCATCGAGCGGGCGAGGATGCGCTCCCCCGCCTTATCGAACAGCGTCGCCTCCATCGGTGTCGCGCACTCGGGAGTCGAGTACTCGGGGTGCGCGTGGTCGACGTAGTAGCGCGCGCCGTTGGTGAGGACGGCGTTGACCAGATGGGTCTCCACCTCGGGTGGCTGCGCGCCGTCACGCGCGAAGCCGCGCGCGTCGCGTCCGGGCGTCTCGTCCTCGAAGTCCCAGCCGACGCGTCGTTGCTCGACGTAGCCGTTGATCAGCAGGGACGAAGCGACGACGGGGTTGGGATCCGGCGCGCCGCGCAACGCGACGCCGTATTCCGTCTCGATACCGACGATCTTCGGGACGGCCACGCGGTCATCCTACCGGTGGAGACCCACGCGTCAGCCCTGCATCTGGAGGACCCTTACAGGTACTGCCCGGTGGTCACGCGCTCGATCTGCCGGCCGCCCTTGTCCTTGTCGCCCTCGTTGACGATGGTGCGGACGTAGACGATCCGCTCGCCCTTCTTACCGGAGATCTTCGCCCAGTCGTCGGGGTTCGTGGTGTTCGGCAGGTCCTCGTGCTCGCGGAACTCCTGCTTGATCGAGTCGAGCAGGTCGTCGGTGCAGATGCCACGATCACCGCCGGCGATCGTCCGCTTGATCGAGAGCTTCTTCGCGCGTCGCACGATGTTCTCGATCATGGCGCCCGACGAGAAGTCCTTGAAGTACAAGGTCTCCTTGTCGCCGTTCTGGTAGGTGACTTCGAGGAATTTGTTCTCGTCGCCGGTCGCGTACATGTCGTCGACACCCCGGGCGATCATGCGCTGGACGGCCTTCTCGCTGTCGTCGCCGGCGGCCTTGAGCTCGCTCCCCGCAATGGGCAACGTGGTCGTGAGGTACTGGGTGAAGATCTGCTTCGCGCTTTCCTCGTCGGGACGCTCGATCTTGATCTTCACGTCGAGCCGGCCGGGGCGCAGGATCGCGGGGTCGATGAGATCCTCGCGGTTGGAGGCACCGATCACGATCACGTTCTTCAACGACTCGACGCCGTCGATCTCGGCGAGCAGCTGCGGCACGATCGTCGACTCGATGTCCGACGAGATGCCGGTACCGCGCGTGCGGAACAGCGAGTCCATCTCGTCGAAGAACACGATGACGGGGTTGCCTTCTTCGCTCTTCTCGCGTGCGCGCTGGAAGATCAGCCTGATCTGGCGCTCGGTCTCACCGACGTACTTGTTGAGGAGCTCGGGGCCCTTGATGTTGAGGAAGTAGGACTTCGCCGAGGTGTTCCCGGTCTTCTCGGCGACACGCTTCGCGAGCGAGTTGGCGACGGCCTTGGCGATCAGTGTCTTGCCGCAGCCGGGCGGCCCGTACAACAAGATGCCCTTGGGCGGCTGGAGCTCGTGCTCCCGGAAGAGGTCGCCGTACAGGTACGGCAGCTCGACCGCGTCCTTGATCATCTCGATCTGCTCGTCGAGCCCACCGACGTCGTCGTAGGTGATGTCCGGCACCTCTTCGAGGACGAGCTCCTCGACCTCGGGACGCGGCAGCTTCTCGAGCAGCAGGCCGGACCGGCCTTCCATCAACAGATGGTCGCCGGCGCGCAGCTTCTCGCCGAGCAGCTCCTCGGCGAGCTCGCACACCCGCTCTTCGTCGGCGCGGCCGATGACGAGCGCACGCGTACGGTCCTCGAGCAGTTCCTTGAACGTGACGACCTCACCTGCGAGGTCCGCGCTGCGCGCCAGCACGACGTTCAGCGACTCGTTGAGCACGACCTCTTGCCCGCGCTTCAGCTCACCGATCTCGATCTCGGGGTGCAGTGCGACGCGCATCTTGCGACCGGCGGTGAAGATGTCGACGGTGCCGTCGTCGTTCGTGCCGAGATACGTGCCGTATGCCGACGGCGGCATCGTGAGCTTCTCGACCTCTTCGCGTAGCGCGGCGATGTGCTCGCGCGCTTCACGCAAGGTCGCCGAGAGCTTCTCGTTCTGGGAGACGGCCTGCGCGAGCTGGCCCTTGGTCTCGAGCAGGCGTTCCTCGAGCGTGCGGACGCGCTTCGGTGCGTCTTGCAGCCGGCGCCGGAGGACGACTACCTCTTCCTCGAGCCCCTTGATCATCTCTTGGAGCTGGTCGACCTGAGCCTCGTACTCGGTCAGCCGTCGCTCGTGCTCGGAAGCCATTGAGCGACCACCTCCTCGGTCGATGGCGACCCTAGTCCTGCGTTCAGGCCCAGCTGTGCGCATCCGATACGTTGCCGGGAGTACCCCGTAACGCTGGATTTCTCACTCGTCAGTGTGATAAATTGCCAGCCCTACGGGTATCCCCGCCGACACAGTTCTTTCTCGACTTCCAGCACGGAAAGGTGAGGACACGGCATGAAGGTCTGGATTGACCAGGATCTCTGCACCGGCGACGGCCTGTGCGAGGAGATTGCGCCCTCCGTCTTCACGCTGCTGGACGACGGCCTCGCGTACGTGAAGGAAGCCGACAAGGTGTTCTCGGATCCGGGCGGGGCCGAGGGACTGGCCAATATCCCCGACGGCATGCTCGACGCCGTGGTGGAGTCCGCCGAGGAATGCCCCGGCGAGTGCATCTTCATCGAGGCCGAGTAACCGATCTGCCGACCACGTCGGTGTGATCGAGGCTTCCGACGGTGACGCCGGACCTCACTCCACGAGACATCTTCCGGTCTCGACCGCGTCGTGGCGGCCCCGGGCCGCCGCAAGCACCGGACGCACTTCCGCGTCGGTGAGCGCGTAGCCGGTCGCCGTTCGGCCGGGGTCGATCGCGAACGCGACGCCGATGACGTCTCCTCTCGTGTCGACGAACGGTCCACCCGAGTCCCCCGGCGCGAGCGCGGCCGCGAGCACGTACACGTGCCGGCGGCTCGACCCGGTGCGGTAGATGTCGGTGCCCACCGCGAGGATCTCCTCGCCCACCTTGGCGGGTGACGCGGTGAGCCGGCCTCCGCCCGGATATCCGTAGACCGCCCCGGAGTCGCCTTTGAACCCGGAAGCGATCGGCAACGGCGCCGCGGCGAGTCCCGGCACGGACAGCACGGCGAGGTCGCGCAGCGAGTCGAACACGATCACGGTCGCCGGCAATGTGTTGCCCCACGCGTCGTC
Organism: uncultured Actinomycetes bacterium; assembly: GCA_963781425.1. Lineage (GTDB taxonomy): Bacteria > Actinomycetota > Acidimicrobiia > IMCC26256 > PALSA-610 > DASQHW01. Next base: position 304,139 of record CAWAGX010000014.1, read on the forward strand.
GACCGTCGTGGCGTCCTCACCGGCGACCACGTGCGCGTTGGTCACGACGAGCTCCGGCGCCGCGACCCAGCCGCTGCCCTCCTGGATCTGGCGGCATGCGTGGCCGGTCACCTTCACGACCGACGCCCGCGCCCGCGCATCGATCGCCTTTCCGAGTGTCCGGCCCGGCGGGCGACCCGGGTTGGGCGGGTCGTCGAGCTGACCGAGCGCCGTCGGATATGGCGCATCCGAGATCGAGCGGCCCCACGCCGCGAATTGCGAGGGCTGCTCGGGCCCCCAGCGCTGGATCGCCTCGACGACGAATGAGTCGCGGGACATGCGCGCCGGCCAGCCCTTCGCCGTCGCGAGCGACGGGATCACCATCCAGAGAAGGATCAGCACGCCGAGCACGCCCACGAGCGCGCCCGTCAAGCGGTCCCACAGCGGCAGCGGGTCACGCATGGGCACGACACGGTGCACGAGCAGGCCGACCGCCAGGCCGACGGCCTGGCCGATCGTCGCGACGAGCACGAGGAACAGCAGCGCGACCGTGACACGATCGTCGGCGGACGTGCCCCCGAACGCGGTGACGATGCGGGGCAGGAATCTCACCGCGATGACGAGTGCGAGGGCGACCCCCGTCCACGCGAACACGCGTGCGATGAAGCCGAGGCGCCACCCGCCGAACGCCGCACCGACCGCAACGACGAGTATTGCGACGTCGAGCAGGTTCATTCGGGTGAGAGCAACCGCGCGACCGTGAGGAAACCGGTATGGGCGACCATGCGGTGGTCGGGCCGAATCGACTGGCCCTCGACGTGCCACCCTCGATGCAGCACCTCGAGTGTCTCCACCATGCCGAACGGCGCGACTGCGAGCTCCTCGCGCAACCGGCCCACCTGCAAGATCGTCGGCAGGTACGCGCACAGAATTCCGCCGGGCCGCATCGCCTCGATCGAGTGCTTCACCACCCGCCACGGTTCCGGCAGGTCCAGGACCACGCGATCGACATCGCGCACGTCGATCCCTTCGTAGATGTCCCGCACCTGCACGTCGAGCGGCACGTCGTCGCCCAGGAATCCGTGGACGTTTCGCAGCGCCCGTTGCGCGAAGTCCTCGCGGATCTCGTATCCCGTCACGCTGCCGGTCGGCCCGATCGCGCGCAGCAACGCGGTCGTGAGCGCGCCGGAGCCCACGCCGGACTCGAGGATCCGGGCGCCGGGGAAGATGTCGGCGAGGATCAGGATCGGTCCGATGTCTTTCGGATAGATGACCTGCGCGCCACGCGGCATCTCGAGCACGTACTCGGCAAGCGTCGGTCTGACCGCGGTCAGCCGGGCGCCACGCGTCGTGCGTACCGTCATTCCTCCGGGCTGCCCGATGAGATCGTCGTGCCGCACGATTCCCGCGTGGGTGTGGAACTCGCCGCCGGCCGCGAGCGTGATCAGATGGCGGCGCTTGCGGTTGTCCACGAGCAGCACGCGGTCGCCGGCGCGGAATGCGCCGCTCACGGTGCGTTCCGGAGCGGGATCGGTTCCCCCACGGCCCGGGCGCGCAACCGGCAGAACGCACAAGTGTCACCAGGTGTCGGAGCACCACACACGACACACGGCTGGAGGTCCTCGCGCTCCTCGGCGGCATCCGGCGCGAACCGGGCGTGCGCCCGCTCGAAGAACCCGGCGACGAACGCGCCCTTCGATCCCGGCGACCGCTCCTCGATCGCGTTGAGCGCGTCCTTGTAGGCGAGGTGCCGGTTGCCCGCGGCCATCGGGCACTCCTCGACGATGTACTCGATGTCCTGCAGCACGCAGTACGCGGCGAGCTCTCGCTCCCCCAGCCGCACCAGCGGCTTCACCTTGCGGGCGAACCCGGGTGCGGCCGGAAGCACGGGATGCTGGCGACCCAGGTAGCTCGTCTCCCATCGCAGCACGTTGCCGAACAAGACGGCTGCCTCGTCGTCGAGGTTGTGACCGGTCGCCAGCACGTCGTAGCCGTGATCGATCGCGGCCTGGTTGAAGATGTGACGCTTCGACAGCCCGCACGCAGAGCACGGTGCCCGCTTGGCCGCACGCGACCCGTCGGGAACGTCGAAGCCGTATGTGTCGCGGACATCGACCTCGAGCAGCTTCCAGCCGTGTGCTCCTGCGAACGCGCGGGCGTGCTCGCCGGAGCGGTCGGAGTACTCGCCGATGCCGAGGCCGACGTACAGCCCGTCGGCGTCGTAGCCCAGCGTGTGCAGCAGGTGCCACAGGCCGAGCGAGTCCTTGCCACCGGACACCGCGACGAGGACACGCTCGCCCTCCTGGATCATGTCGTACTCGTCGACCGCGCGCCGCACCTGCTCGCCGCAGTAACGAAGGAAGCACTCACGACAGAACCCGGCGTTGTGGCGACGCAGCTCGATGACCGCCGGTTCGCGGCACCGCCGGCACTTCATTTGGTCGCGCTTTTTGCGGGCCGGGATGCCCGGCCCGCGGACGCTCGCCGCTCCGGCGAGTTCACTGCGCCTGCGGCTCCGTTCACCGCGTCGGAATCTCCCGGGCCCGCGGACAGAGGCGTCACGCGGCACCGCCGGAGACGACCGGTCGGATCTCGATGACGTCGTCTTCGGACAGACGCTCGTCGTGCGTCGCGAGGGTGTCGTTGCGGATCACGAGCACCGACTCGGCCGCGACGTCGAGATCACGAAGCAGCTGCCCGACGTTCTTGGGAGTCGGCACGTCGAGCTCTCGCTTGGGGTTGCGGAGTAGCACCTTCATGGGCGAGCCCAGGATAGGCGGGGCAACGTGATTACTCGGCCGGTCGACGGGTGATGATCTCGAAGGTGTCGCCGGGTTTGATCGCGGTGCGATAGAGGACGTCTTCGTCGTCGTGGGCAAGTCGCCGAAGGATGCGGACGCCGCCGGTCATCACCCCGAGGATGAGCCAGCCGCGTGAGCCCGTCATCCCGCGCCGGATGCCGGTCCGCGTGATTTGGCGCATCAAGGCTTCGAACATCGCGGTTTGCGCTCAGATCCGCTTGATCTCGAGGACCATCTGGCGCTTCTTGCCCTTGCGCTTCCCGAACCAGTACGCCACGACGACGGTGAGGACCGCGACACCGACCGCGACGGCAATGCCGGGCACCTTGACCTCTTCCACGCGGTCGTCGACCTCGCCGCGGAGCTCGCGCAGCTTCGCCTCGATGTCGTTGCGAGTGACCTTCTCGGGTGGCTTCTCGAGCGTCTTGGCCTGCTTGCTCATTTCTCTCCTCTGCCGCTCGTCTTGCGCTTCCCTCGTGCCATCCATGCCAGGCCGGCGAGGATCAACGCGCCGAACACCACGATGGCGTACGGCACCCACGACCAATTCCCCGTGAGATGCGGATATGTCTGCTCCTGCAGCGCGCGCAGTGCCCCGATGGCCAGGAACACGACTCCCATTCCCAACAGGAGTGCGCCGCCGACGCCCCACGCGACGTAGCGCCCGAGCCCCTTGAGAGGCTCGACCGTCTCCTGTTTTGCGTATTCGACGACGAGAGCTCGAAGCTCGCGGATCGTCTCCTGCGGATTTTCGGCCAACACCCACCCTTTCGAGAACCGGCGGAGGAGTCTCGCCGTGCGTCCTACCCCGGTGCAAGGCGTGGGCACCCGGTCGCCGGCGGGATCATGGAGCCGGCACCAGCGTCGCGGTGTTGGCAGTATCCGGGTACCGAGCGACCGCGTGTGCGATCTCGTCCTGCAGCTGCCCGCCGGCCGCGGTCGAGAAGTTGCCGTTCGCGACGAACGAGAACCATGGGCGCGGCCCGGCATCGATGGTGCCCGACAGGCTCACGACGCCGTTGATCGACCCGGTCTTGGCTCTGAGCACGCCGCTGAGGGGATCGCCGAGAAAACGAAACGCCAGCGTGCCGGTCCGGCCCACGATCGGGAGACCCCGATCCATGGCCGCGAACTTCGCGCGATGCGTCAACGCGAGGACGCGCAGCAACGCATCACAGGTGAGATGGTTGTCGGGCGCCAGCCCGGATCCGTCGTGCAATGTCACACCCGTCGTCGGCACCCCGAGCGACGCGAGCGCGCCGACGATCGCACTCGTCCCCGCGGCCGTGGTCCCGGTCTTCGACGTCGCGACGCCGAGCTCGCGCGTCAGGAGCTCGGCCGTGTAGTTGTCGCTCGTCGTGAGCATCTCCTCGACGATTGCGGAAAGTGGAGGCGAATCGACATGCGCGATCTCCTCCATGTTCGTTGATGCAGTCCTTTGGCTCGGCGTGCCGGCAATCGTCACGCCGCGGGCGCGCATGAGCTCCTGGAAGCGCGTGCCTGTGAGCAGCGCCGGATCAGTCGCCGGCGTACGGAGTACGGGGTTGACGAAGCCGCCGTCGACCGAGAGCGCTCCGAGCGGGCCGACGTCGCCGTCGGTGACGTAGTTCTGCTTCCAGTCCGGAACGACGCGCGCGGCGTCGAATCGAGTGTCGTCAACGAGCAGTGATCCCATGATCACGTGACCGCTCGCAACGACGTCGCAGCGCGAGGTCGTCCAGTGGGGTGACCGTTCCGGGCGACGCAACGTGACTCGAGAGCACCGGATCGCCGCCGCCCACGAGCACGAGGTTCCCCCCGGCATCCACCAGCGCGCGCGTCGTGAATCGGAAGTCCGGGCCCAGGATCGCGAGCGCTGCCAACGCGGTGAGCAGCTTGGCATTCGACGCGGGAACGAGGGAAGCGCCGTCATTGACGCGCGGCAATCGGCACCCGATGCGTCATCGACGGCCACGCACGCGTTGTACGGCGCCGCGATCGCCGTGAGGGCTGCCTGCAAACGGGCGCGAGCGAGCGCCGCGACGAACAGGGGCGGCACGCGTCGTGGCGACAAGAGTGGCGTCCGTACGGCCGCGTCCGGCGGCGACGCCGAGGCGCGTTCGTCGGCCGGGCGCGCGAACAGGCCCAGCAGGACTGCGCCCGCGGCGCACAACAAAGCCATGAGCCGCAGCACGGTGCGGCCACGGCGATTCAGCGTCAGCGCAGGTCCCGCGTCTGCCGGAAGCGCGCGTCGCGCCAGAGATGCGCGAGCGCGGTGACGGCGCGGTTGGCGCTCGTATAACAGAGCCGGCCGGTCGCGCGCACCGTTGCCGGGCCCGCATTGTCGGGCGACGCGGTCGCGAGCTCGCTGGCGGTCAGGATGGGCTTGCCGGTCGCGTCCGAGATGTCGGCGGCCGCCTGTGCGAACCGCGCGTCTTGCCGTTCGTGGTATGCGACGATCCGTTCGAGCCCGTGATCGGGATGGAACGGACCGTCGCGCATGAGACGCGCCTGATTCGACTGAATGCCGAGCCCCAGGTAGACGATCGCATCGACGTCGGGATGGCGCGCCACGATCTCCATCACCTCGGGGATGGTGTCGCGCGTCTCGCCGCCCGCGAAATCGATCGGGTTGTTGCGGCTCCAGCGCGGTGGGAGATGCTCGTCGATTGCGTCGCGCAAATCGTCAGGCAGCGCAACGAGCTCGAGCGTGCCGGAACGCACGATCGCATCCGCCGTCACCACTCCCCACCCACCCGCGGTCGTCAGCACTGCCGTCCGGGGGCCCTTCGGGAGCGGCTGGGTGGCGAACGTCGCCGCCGCCTCGAACCCCTCTTCCACCGTCGCCGCGCGCGTGATGCCCGCCTGACGGCACATCCCGTCGAACATGCGGTCGTCCGAGGCGAGGCTGCCGGTGTGGCTGGCGGCCGCGCGCTGGCCGCCGGAGGTCGTGCCGCCCTTGACCAGCACGACCGGCTTGCGGCGCACGACGTCGGCGAGCCGCTCGAACAACGCGCGACCGTCGGCAACACCTTCGAGATAGGCGAGACTGACCGCGGTTGCGCCGTCGTCGGCGTACCAGTCGAGATAGTCGGCGACATTCACGGCGGCCGCGTTGCCCGCGCTCACGGCGCGGCTCACGCCGACGCCGGTCTGCACGGCCCAGTTCTGGAACGACGAGACGAAGTTGCCCGACTGGCTCGCGATTGCGATACGGCCCGGGGGCGGATACGGCGCAACGATCTGCGCGGACAGGCGGGCGGGCGTCGAGACGACACCCTGGCCGTTCGGTCCCGCGAGCAGGATGCCGAGCTCGGCGGCGAGGTCCACCAGCTCCCGTTCGGCCTGTCGCCCCGCATCACCCGCTTCGCCGTAACCCGCGCTCGTGAGGAATGCGGCGCGTACGCCGCGCTTGGCGCACGCCCGCAAGAGCTCCACGTTCGCCGATGCGGGCGTGCAGACGAACACCAGATCCCACGGTCCGTCGGGAAGCTCGTCGACCGTGCGCACGGTGTCGACGCCGAGCACCGAAGTGCCCTCGAGGTTCGTCGCCCCCACCTTCCCGGGATAGCCCGCGGCCAAGATGTTGTGCAACGCGACGAATCCGAACTTGCCGGGGTGCGTCGATGCCCCCGCCACAATGACCGCACGGGGCTCGAACAGCGCGCCGAACGCGTCGCGGGAGGGAGGCACTCGAGCCTGCGCCGGCATCGGAGGGTGTTCGTCGAGCTCGACGAGCGCATCGACTGCGACCGGCATGCCATCGACGACGATCAGCGGATTGACGTCGACGGATCGGACATCCGGTCGCTCCTCGGCGAGGCGTGACAAGCCGAGGATCACGGCGCGAAGTGCGCCGCGATCCACCGGCGGTTCGCCGCGGAAGGCGCCGAGCAGCTGTGGCGTGGCGAGATCGTCGATCAGGTCCTCGGCGTCGCGTTCGGAGAGCGGCACGAGCCGGAACGCGACGTCCTGGAGCGCCTCGGCCAGCACACCGCCGACCCCGAGCATCACTGATGGCCCGAACTGCGGGTCGCGTACCAAGCCAGCGATGAGCTCGCGCGGACCGCGGACCATCGGTGCCACGAGCAACTCCACCGCGCCATCGTCGGGACGCGCCGCGCCCAGCAGCTCGGCGGCCGCCTCCCGCACGCCCTCGGCGTCGCGCAGCCCCAGCCGCACGAGCCCGCGCTCGGTCTTGTGTGCGATCGCGTCCCCGCAGAGCTTGATGACGACCGGGTAGCCGAGGGTGCCGGCCGCGCCCACCGCCGCGCCGGCCGATCCCACCGTCCGTTCGTCGAGCACGGGCACGCCGAACCGGGCGAGCAGCTCCTTCGACGCGGCTTCCGACAGGGTCGACAAGATCGACGAGGCTAGCGGGAGTCGATCGCCGAGCTGACGACGGTCAGCCGCGGCGGAATAGTCACACCGCCGACGTCCGGCCCTGCCAATACGCGTCGCGCAGCACGCGTTTCAGCAACTTGCCGGAGTCGGTACGCGGCAGCTCGTCGCGTATCTCGTACGCCCGCGGATGCTTGTAGCGCGCGAGCCGGGGCTCGGCAAACGCGCGTAGCTCCTCGAGATCGATCGTTTGCCCCGGCTTCGGCTGCACGATCGCGTGCACGCGCTCACCCCACTCCTCGTCGGGGATGCCGAAGACTGCGGCATCGAGTACCTGCGGGTGCGCGTACAGCACGGCTTCGATCTCCGCGGGATAGATGTTCACGCCGCCCGAGATGATCATGTCCCGCTTGCGGTCGCAGATGTAGACGAAACCGTCCTCGTCGGTGTACGCGACATCGCCGACGGACTTCCATTCGTCGTTGTCGAGCTCCGAGAGCTTCTCGGCCGTGCGGTGGTAGCCGTCCATCGCGAGGGTCGTGCGGACGAACAGCTCACCGGGGTCTCCGGTCGCCGCAAACGTGCCGTCCTCCTTGACGATGCGGAGCTCGATGCCGCCGTACGGCTTGCCGCACGAGCCGGGCTTGCGCAGTTGATCGGCGGGCTTCATCACCGTGTCGACGCCGAGCTCGGTGGAGCCGTACACCTCGTACAGGAACCAGTCGCCCAGCTTCTCGAAGATCTCCTGCTTCAGCGCGTACGGCACCGGCGCGGCGTTCGCGATCAAGCAGACCATGGACGACAGGTCGGCGTTTGCGAGCACGTCGTCGGGCAGCGACACGATGCGCTTCAACTGCGTGGGCGCGGAGAAGGAGTTCGTGACCCGGTGCTCCTTCACGAGCTCGAGCCAGCGCGCGGCATCGAACTTGCGCAGGACGACGACCGGCGCGCCGACCGTGTGCGAGAGCGACGCGAACGCGAGTGGTCCGGAGTGGTACAGCGGGCCGGTCGTGAGGTGGACCGAATTCTCGTGCAACAGGTTGAGCTCGGCGAGGAGCGTGAACACGAGGTTGCGGTCGGTGCTCGTGCGCAGCGCCCCTTTGGGCTTGCCCGTCGTGCCCGACGTATAGATCATCGCGGCACCCGCCTCGCTGCTCACCGGGACCGCGGGCTCCGAGACCGGCTGCTGCGCGCACACGTCGTCCCAGTCCGCGAAGCCCGAGCCCGGCGGCACCGCGCCGCCGTACACGATCACGGCCCGCAACTTGGGAAGTGCTCGCGCGCCGACGCGATCATCGGCGCCTCCTCGGCGTCGACGACGACAACGGTGGCGTCCGAGTTGTCGATGACGTACTGCATCTCGTCGGCGGCGAAGCGGTACGACAACGGCACCGCGACGAGGTTGCACTTCCGCGCCGCGTGGATTGTCGTGAGCACTTCGAGCGAATTCGGTCCGCACCACACGAGTCGCTCGTCAGGCCGTGCGCCTGCGGCCAACAGACCGTCCGCGAGCTGGTTCACTTGGTCGTTGAGCTCGCGGAAGGTCGTCCTCGACGGAGTGCCGCCCCCGCTCTCGTCGACGAGCACCGCGAGCTGATCGGGCGCGTTCAGCGCGTGCACGGCGAGGACATCCAGCGATTCGTTCACAGCAAGGAGCGTAGGCGGCACCGGTACTCTTGTGCCCGTGCCGCGGTCCTTTGCCGTGCGAGGGGTCGTCGAGGGCTTCTACGGAACGCCCTGGGCGCACGAGGCGCGCCTCGATGTGATCTCGTTTCTCGCGACGCGCGGCATGAACGCGTATGTGTATGCGCCGAAGGACGATGCGAAGCACCCGCGGAATGGCGAACGCCGTACGACGACGCGGAGCTCGCGCGTTCCGCGGAGGTCGCCGCCCACGCCGCCGGGCTCGGCGTGCGGTTCGGCTTCGCGATCTCGCCCGGACTGGACATCGACTACGAGTCCGATGACGACCGGGCCACGCTGCTCGCCAAGCTCGAGCCGATGCGGGCCAACGGCGTGACGTGGTTCCTGCTCCTCGTCGACGACATCCCGATGCAGCCCGGTCTCGCTCCCCGGCAGGCCGACGCTCGGGTCATGGATGCACGACGCGCTGCGCCCGGCCGCGATCACCGTGTGCCCGACCGAATATGTCGGGACGCGTCCCTCGCCGTACCTCGGTGACCTGAGCGCGGCGCTTCCCGCCGACGTCGACCTCATGTGGACCGGACCGACGGTGTGCTCGCCGGCGATCGACGCCGAGGACGCTCGCGGATGGACCAAGGCCGTCAACGGTCACGGCGTGCTCGTCTGGGACAACTATCCCGTCAACGACGCGCTGATGACGAACTGCCTCCACCTGGGGCCCTACCGCGGCCGCGACCCGGATCTCGTCGATCTGGTCTCGGGGGTGCTGTGCAATCCGATGATGCAGCCCCGCGCCTCGCAGGTCGCGCTCGCGACCGCGATGGACTTCCTGGTCGATCCCGATGGCTACGACCCGGACGCGTCCTGGGCGCGGGCGATCGCCGATGTGGGCGACGCGCGGGTGCAGCCGCTCGCGGTGCTCGCCCGCGGCGTGTGCCGACAGTCCGCTCGCGCGTCCCGACACGCTCGATCTCGCACAACAGGTCGACGCGCTCGAGCAGGCGATCGACGGGCCGGACTGGCCCGATGCGGTCGGCGCGCTCGCGGCCGAGCTGCGGGCGGCGCGCGGTCGCTCCCGGTCACGTTCGCGGACTCGATGGAGGACCCGCTTGCCGTCGAGGTGGCGCCTTGGGCGCCGCGCGGCACGGGCGCAGGCCGAGGCCGGGCTCGCCGCGCTCCGGTTGCTGCAGCAGGTGCGGCCGGTCGCCACCGTGCGTGACGCGGGTGCGGGAACGGCGGGCCGCGTGGTCGGCCCGGATCCGGAAACCGCAATGCAGCACGCGTTCGTCGTTCTCTTCCTCTGGGGCGCCGCTCGTGCCGATGAAAAGGTCGTGTACGGCCCACGCTTCGTCGTCTACACACCGGTGATCCAGCTTGCCGACGGCTCACCCGGCCTCGACGCGGCTGCCGCCGTCCGCGAGGACGCCAACGCGATCGATCACCTCTGCCGCCTCGCGCTGGCGACGTATGACGTGTGGCGCACGACCGCGGCAGGTGAGCCCTTGCGCCTGCTCGTCGACGGTGTGGAGCGTAGTGTTCCGGCGGATGGCGCCTTCGACGTCGACGGCCGGACGGTGCTGGCCGGCCAGGGATCCCTGCGCACGCGCATCGCCGCGGGTAAGCACTTGCCCTTCTCCGACGTCAGACTGGCCCACGCGTGAGTACTCGAGACGTCGCCCCGTATCTCGGTGGTGATGCCGGTCTTCAACGAGGTCGAGATCCTCGCGACCACCGTGAAGGAGGTCGCGGCCGGTTTGCGCGACCGGGACGAGTCCTTCGAGGTCGTCGTCGTCGAGAACGGCTCGACCGACCGCACGCTCGCCCTCGCGTCGGAGATCGCGGCCGAGCTGCCCGAGGTCCGCGTCGTGCACCGTGCGGAGGCGAACTACGGCCGGGCGCTGCGCGCGGGCCTGCTCGCCGCCCGGGGCGATGCGGTCGTGAACTTCGACGCCGACTACTTCGACCTCGGCTTCCTCGACGCGGCGGTCGCCAAGGTGCTCGACCCGGCCGGACCCGCGATCGTCGTCGGCTCCAAGCGCGGCGTGGGCGCCACTGATACACGCGGGTGCCGTTGCGCAAGGTCGCGACATGGGCGTTCAGCACGATCCTGCGTGTCTTGTTCGGGCTGAAGGTCTCGGACACGCACGGCATGAAGGCGTTGCGTCGCTCCGCCGTCGAAGGGCTCGCCGAACATTGCTTCTCGGGTCAGGACCTCTTCGACACCGAGCTGATCCTCCGCGTGGAGCGCGCCGGCCTCGGCGTGGACGAGCTCCCCGTCACCTGCCACGAGCTGCGCCCGACCCGCAGCTCGTTCCTCTCCCGCGTACCTCGTACGCTGCGCGGACTGTGCAGGCTCCGCATCGCGATGTGGCGGGAGAAGCGGGCGGTGCCCGCGCGGGTCTGACGCTCGCCTGCGCTCGCGTCGTCAACGGCGAGGGCGGGGTATCCGGCGCACCGGCGTGGCTGTCGATCGCCGATGGTCGCGTGATCGCAACCGGCACGGGCGCGGCACCTCCGGGCGCGATCGACCTCGAGGACGCGTTCATCGCGCCGGGCTTCATCGATCTCCAGGTGAACGGCACCGGCGACGTCGACTTCGCGACCGCGACCGTCGACGACGTCGTCGCGGGCGTCGGACGCGTCGGTGGCGCGTGGCACCACCGGTGTGCTGCTGACGATCTGTTCGGCGCCGCTCGACGCGTACGACGCCATGCTCGGGCGGCTGCGCTGCGGTGCAGGCGGCGCGGCCCGACGTCGTGCTCGGCGTCCACCTCGAAGGCCCGTTTCTCGGCGGCGCGCCCGGCGCGCACCCCGTCGCCTTGCTGCGGCCGGCCGATCTCGGCGTTCTTGCGACATGTGTGCGACGCGTACGGCGACGCTGGTGCGTCTCGTCACGCTTGCGCCCGAAGCCGGATCCCGGGCTGCGGGCCACGCGGCGCACTTGTCGCAGCGAGGGGTCGTCGTGGCGCTCGGGCACTCGACCGTCGATTTCGACGGCGCGCTCGCGGCCGCGGACGCCGGCGCGCGACCTCGTGACGCATTGCTTCAACGGCATGGGACCGCTGCATCACCGCGCGCCGGGCCTCGCGGGAGCGGCACTGACCGAGCCACGGCTCGTGCCGTCAATGATCGCCGACTTCGTGCACGTCCATCCCGCGGTGGTGCAAGATCGCGCTCGGGGCCCGTCCCGATGCCGTCGTCGGTCGAGCGATGCCGTCCGCGCCGACATGGCGCGTATCTGCCGGACGGAACACTCGCAGGATCGACGTCGACGATGGACACCGCGGTCCGCAATGTCGCGTCGCTCGGTCTCGGGGTCGGAAGGGCCGTTCGGCACGTGACCGGCAATGCCGCACGCGTGCTCGGCCTCGTCGAACGTGGCCGCGTCGCGCCCGGGCACGCGCGCCGATCTCGTCGCGCTCGATCCCGCGACCCTCGCTGTGCGTGCGGTCTGGGTCGCCGGAGCACGCGTGTGACGTCGCGTCGCGTTGTTCGTCACGTGCGTCGTCGACCAACTGTTTCCCGATACGGGCATGGCGGCCGTGCGCGTGCTCGAAGCGGCCGGCGTGCGACGTCGAGTTCCCGGGCACGCAGACGTGTTGCGGCCAGCCGGCCTTCACCGCGGGCGAGCCCGATGCCGCCGCCCGCCTCGTCGGGTCACCACCTGGACGTGTTCGCGCCGTACGACGCGGTGGTGGCGCCGAGCGGCTCGTGCGTGGCGATGGTGCGGCACCACTTCGCCGAGCTCGTGCCCGACCGCCACGACGAGGTCGACGCGCTCGCGGCGCGGACCTTCGAGCTCTCGGAGTATCTCGTCGACGTGTTGGGGGTCGACGACCTCGGCGCCCGGCTCGACGTCGACCGTCACGATGCACGATGCGTGCCATGGGCTCCGCGGTCTCCGGGTCGCGGGCGCGCCTCGCACGCTGCTCCGGCGCGCGGGCGCGACGATCGTGGAGATGACGGAGGCCGACACGTGCTGTGGTTTCGGTGGGGTGTTCTCGCTCGGCTATCCCGAAGTGTCGTCGCGTCTCGCCGATGCGAAGCTCGCTCATTCGCGAGCGACCGAGACCCGATGGATGGTGAGCACCGATCTCGCGTGCCTGATGCATCTGGACTCGCGTCGAAAGCGCACGCGTGCGCCCGGGCCGGAGCCGGTGCACCTCGCCGACCTGCTTGCGTCGGGGCTGCCGAGATGACGAGATGATTGGCGTGTCGACGTGAGCGGCCACCGCATCACGACGCCGGGCCGCGACTTTCACGAGCGCAGCGCCCACGCCGTCGCGGACCCCGAGCTGCAGCATGCGTTGCGCAACCTCGATCGCCGCCTGCGTACCGCGGAGGAAGTCGCGACTGCGCATCCGGAGTGGAAGGAGCGCGCGGCGGCGATCCGGCGCGAGACGCTCGCCGACCTCGACGGTTGGCTGGACCGGCTCGAGCGCGCGCTCGTCGGCCGCGGCATGCAGGTGCACCGCGCCGTGACCGCCGATGAGGCGCGCGACATCGTGCTCGAGATCGCGCGCGCTCACGGCGCGCGCACGGTCGTCAAGGGCAAGTCGATGGCGACCGAGGAGATCGACCTCGGTGCCGCGCTGGAAGCGGCCGGGATGCGCGCCATCGAGACCGACCTCGGCGAGTACATCGTGCAGCTCGCGGGCGAGCGGCCGTCACACATGATCACGCCCGCGATCCACAAGACGCTTCCTCAGATTCGCGACGTCCTCGCGCGAGAGGCCGGACACGACCTGCCGGTCGACCGGGAGGCGCTCACCGCATGGGCGCGGGGCCGGCTGCGCACCGAGTTCCTCCGGGCCGACCTCGGGATCACCGGCGTCAACTTCGCGGCGGCCGACACCGGCACGCTCGTGCTCGTGACCAACGAGGGCAACGGCCGGTACTGCACGACGCTGCCCCGAGTGCACGTCGCCGTGATGCCGGTCGAGAAGGTCGTCCCCCGGCTCGCCGACGTCGCGGCACTGCTGCCGCTCCTCACCTCGCACGCGACGGGGCAGCGATTGTCCAACTACGTCACGATGCTCTCGGGCCCGCGTGGGCCCGACGAGATGGACGGGCCCGACGAGCTCCACGTCGTGTTCCTCGACAACCGGCGGCGGGCGCTGCTCGGCACGCCGTTCGAGGACATGTTGGCGTGCATCCGCTGTGGCGCATGCTTGAACGTGTGCCCGGTCTACCGCCATGTCAGCGGGCATGCGTACGACGCGGTGCTACTCGGGTCCGATGGGCAAGGTGCTGACGCCGCTGCTCTCGGGAGGTGCGGAAGGCGCGGACCTGCCGTTCGGTTCGACGCTGTGCCGCGCGTGCAACGACGCGTGTCCCGTGCAGATCCCGCTCGCGGACATGATCGTGCACCTGCGCGCCGGTTCGCCGGTGGCGCGGCGGGCGCGGCCGCTCTGGGAGGCATGGGCCCGCGCCTGGGCGTCGCCGCGCTGCTACCGGGCAAGCACCGCGCTCGGCGCGCTTCGGCGCCCGCGTCCTGCCGCGGCGGGCGCTCCGCAGGTGGACCGCGACGCGTGAGCTCCCCAATGCCGGCGCGCGTGCCGTTCCGCGTGCGCTGGGAGCGCGAACGTCGATGATCGAGCGCTTCGTCGAAGAGCTCGAGACCAACTCGTGCGTCGTGCACGGCCCGCTCGACGCTGCGCACGCGAACGGCCTCATCGTCGAGCGAGCGCGCACCGTGGGCGCGACGGTCGCGTGCAACGGCGACGTCGCCGTTCCCGACCTCGTGCGCGATCTCCGCGGCGCGGGGCTCGACGTGCTGACGCCCGACGGCGACGCGTGGTCGGCGCGGCTCGCCGACAGCGCCGTCGGCATCACCGGCGCCCGGATCGCCGTCGCCGATCCCGCGGCGATCGGCCTCGCCGCCGCGCCCGGATCACCCCGCGCCACGAGTCTCGTGCCGCCACACGCACCTCTGCGTCCTGCGCGTCGCCGACGTCGTACCGACGCTGGCTGATGCCTTCGCCGCGGTGGTCGCGCGCGGTCTGCCCAGCGCGTTCGACGTGGATCTCGGGGCCGAGCCGTACCGGCGACCTCGAGATGATCCTCACGCTCGGCGTGCACGGACCCCGCAGCGTCGAGGTCGTCCTCCTCGCGTGACGGTGCTCGCCCTGTGCACCGGAGCGGCGGGTAGGGTCGCGCGCTGATGGAGATCGTTGCGGCACTTTTCGTGGAGAACATCGAGTTTCGACAAGTCGCCGGGCCGTCGACGCGGATCGACATCACGGGCGCGTTCTTCTCGACGGCCGTTCCCGCGTATCCCGCGCAGCTCACACCGCATCTCGTCGTGCTCGTCCGGGCGCCCGATGACACCGACGGGAACGCGACCCTCGAGACGGTGTTCGTCCGCGCCGACGGCACCGAGGCCGGCCGGAACGGCCAATCGTTCTTCGTCGAGCCCGGCAAGTTCGGCTACCGCCTCGTGAAGGGCGAGCTGGACTTTCCCGAGCCGGGCACGATCGAGGCGAAATGCACGATCCTGGAGAGCGGCTCGTCGGTGACGGTGCCGCTCACCACCCTCCCGAACCCCGGATGATCGAACCGATCACGGCCCGGGACGGCATTGGGGCCGCCCGCCGCCCGGCGCGTGCGGCGGTGGCAATGAAGACGCTCAACCCCGTCGCTCGGCACGCCGACGCCTTCAAGGAATGGACCTGGTGAACCGCTACGCGGCCGCGCTCTCGCTCCATCCGACGCCGGTCGAGGCGGTCGGCGAGGTCGCCGGTGAAATCCTGGATCGCTTCGACGGCACCCGGCCCGACCTGCTCGTGTGCTTCGCGTCACCCCATCACGTCGGGGCATTCGAGGACGTGGTCGGCGGGCTCCGCAAGCTGCTCGAGCCCGAGGTCATGATCGGCTGCACCGCGGTCGGTGTCGCCGGCGGCGGCGTCGAGGTCGAGGACGGCCCCGGACTTTCGGTGCTCGCGGCGCGGTTCGGCGCGGGCCGCGTCGACGGGGTGGTCCTCGAGGCGCGTGAGACCGACGAAGGCATGACGATCGTCGGCTGGCCGGACTCGGTGCCCGGCCGGGGCACCTTGCTCATGCTGGCGGACCCATTCTCGTTCCCGGTCGCCGATTTCCTCGCGCTGTGCAACGCCCAGGTGCCGGAGCTGACGGTCGTGGGCGGTCTCGCTTCCGCGGGCATGCGACCGGAGACGAACCGCCTCGTCCTCGACGACCGGGTGGTCCGCGGCGGCGCGGTCGCACTGCTGTGCTCCGACGACGTGCCGGTGCGCCCGGTCGTGTCCCAGGGTTGCCGGCCGATCGGTGATCCGTTCACGGTCACGCGGTCCGATCACAATCTGGTCTACGAGCTGGCCGGTCTGCCCGCCATGACGCGCCTGCAAGATCTCGTACAGGCGTCGAGCGAGGACGAGCGGGACCTCATGCGCGAAGGACTGCACGTCGGTCTGGTCGTCGACGAGCACAAGCTCGATTTCGCCCGGGGCGACTTCCTCGTGCGCAACGTCCTCGGTGCCGATCAGCGCAGCGGCGCGATCGCGATCGGCGAACGGGTCGAGGTCGGGACGACGGTGCAGTTCCAGGTCCGGGACGCCGACGCCGCCGACGACGACCTGCGTGCGCTGCTCAACGGCGTGGAGGGCGACGCCGCGCTGCTCTTCACGTGCAACGGGCGCGGGACCCGCCTCTTCCCGGGTGCCCATCACGACGCGCGTCACGGTCGAAGAGCTCCTCGGCACGGTGCCGCTCGCGGGCGCGTTCTGCGCCGGTGAGATCGGACCGATCGGCGGTCGGAACTTCCTGCACGGCTTCACGGCATCGCTGCTCGTCTTCGAGAGATAGAAGGTGGGTACCACCTAGTCTCACCGGGGCGTCAGAAAGGGGCCGACGTGGCTGACGAGCTCGACCAACGCGCGATCAACGTGATCCGTGGCCTCGCGATGGACGCGGTACAGAAGGCCAACTCCGGGCACCCGGGCACGCCGATGGCGCTGGCGCCGCTCGCGCACGTGCTGTGGACGCGCATCATGAAGTACGACGCGGCCGAACCGGACTGGCCCGATCGCGATCGCTTCGTGCTCTCGGCAGGCCATGCATCGATGTTGCTGTACTCGATGCTGTACCTCACGGGATACGGCCTCGAGCTCGACGACCTCCGCCAGTTCCGGCAATTCGGGTCGCGTACGCCCGGGCACCCCGAGTACCGGCACACGAAGGGCGTCGAGATCACCACCGGTCCGCTCGGGCAGGGTTTCGCGAACTCGGTCGGCATGGCGATCGACGAGAAGCACCTGCGCGCCCGGTTCGGTGCCGAGCTGTGCGACCACTACGTGTTCGGCATCTGCAGTGACGGCGACCTCATGGAGGGCATCAGTCACGAGGCCGCCTCGCTCGCCGGGCACTACGCGCTCGGTCGCATGGTGTTCGTGTACGACGACAACCACATCACGATCGACGGACCGACCGAGCTCGCGTACAGCGACAACGTCCCCGGACGGTTCGAGGCGTACGGCTGGCACGTCGTGCAGCTGGGCGAAGCCGCGAACGACCTCGACGTGCTCGAAGCCGGGCTGCGCGCGGGCATGGCGGAGGCGTCGCGCCCGTCGCTGATCGTCGTGCGCTCACACATCGGGTACCCGTCGCCGAACTTCACCGATTCCGAGAAGGCGCACGGCAGTCCGCTCGGCGCCGAGGAGGTCGCGGTGGACCAAGGAGATCCTCGGCCTTCCTCCCGAAGACTTCTTCGTGCCGGACGACGTGCTCCGCCTCTATCGCGTCGCGGGGACCCGCGGCGCGGAAGTGCGCAAGACGTGGGAGGCACGCGCCAAGAGCGAGGAGTACGAGGCGTGCATCTCGGGCCGCGCGCTGCCCGGCTGGGAGCAGAAGCTGCCGACGTGGCAAGCGGGCGCATCGGTGCCGACGCGCACCGCGATCCAAGAGGTGTTGAGCGCGGTCGTGGACGTCGTGCCCGGCTTGTTCACCGGATCCGGGGACCTCACCGGCAACACGGGCATGAACGTGAAGAGCCTCGGCACGTTCACCGCCGACGATCCGACGGGCCGCCTCATCCACTACGGGATCCGCGAGCACGCGATGGGCTCGTCGGCGAACGGCATGGCGGTCTCGGGGCTGGTGCCGTGTGTCGGCACGTTCTTCGTGTTCAGCGACTACATGCGTCCGGCCGTCCGTCTCGCGTCGATCATGCAGGCGAAGGTGTGTTTCGTGTGGACGCACGACTCGGTCGGCGTCGGTGAGGACGGCCCCACCCATCAACCCGTCGAACAGCTCGCGTCGCTTCGTGCGATGCCCGGCCTGCGCGTGATCCGGCCCGCGGACGCGAACGAGGTCGCGTCGGCGTGGCGCGTGCACCTCGACGGCGAGGGCCCGACCGGCTTGCTGCTCACCCGCCAGAAGGTCCCGGTGCTCGACGGCACGGCCGAGAAGGCCCCGGCTGGTGTGCCGCGGGGCGCGTACGTCCTGGTGCCCGAGCCAGGCACGGGCGGACCCGACGTCGTGCTCGTCGGTACCGGTTCCGAGGTCTCGGTGTGTGTCACGGCCGCAACCCAGCTGGCCGCGCGGGGAGTGTCGGTCCGTGTCGTGTCGATGCCGTCCTGGGACCTGTTCGAGGCCCAAACCGTGGGATATCACCGCGACGTGCTGCCGCCTGCCGTGCCGACACTCGCAGTCGAGGCCGGAGTGCGCTTCGGATGGGAGCGCTACGCCGACGACATCGTGAGCATCGACCGCTTCGGCGCGTCGGCCCCCGGCGACGTGGTGATGCGCGAGCTCCGGATCACACCTGAGCACGCGGTCGAGCGCGCGCTCGCGCTGCTCGCCGAGAACGCGTAAAGGAGACCTCATGCCCAGCGCCGTCGCCCGACTGATCGACCTCGGTCAGAGCCCGTGGTACGACAACCTGACCCGTGCGCTCGCGACCGGTGGGCTCGACGTGTTGATGCGCGAGCACGGGATCCGCGGCGTGACGTCGAATCCGACGATCTTCGAGAAGGCGATGGCGGTCGGCACCGACTACGACGACCAGCTGCGCGAGCTCATCAGCGGCGGGCAGTCGACCGAGGACGCGTACTGGGAGCTCGTCCTCGCGGACATCGCGCACGCCGCAGACCGGTTGCGTCCGGTCTACGACCAGCTCGACGGCGCCGACGGCTTCGTGTCGGTCGAGGTGTCGCCGAACCTCGCGCACGACACCGCGGGCACGATCGCGCAGGCGCTCGAGCTGTGGCAGCGGCTCGCCCGCCCGAATGTGATGATCAAGATCCCGGCCACGCCCGCGGGTATCCCCGCGATCACCGAGGTGCTGTCGGCCGGCGTCAACGTCAACATCACACTGATCTTCGCCCTGCGCAGGTACGAGGAGGTGATCGAGGCGTTCGCGTCGGGCCTGGAGCGTCGCCTCGCCCGCAACGAGGACATCAGCCACCTTGCCTCGGTGGCGTCGTTCTTCGTGAGCCGGGTCGACACCGAGACCGACCGGAGGTTGCCGGAAGGCTCGCCGCTGCGGGGCAAGGCCGCCGTCGCGAACGCGAAGCTCGCGTATCAGCTGTTTCTCCAGCGGCTCGCGGGCACGCGCTGGGACACCATGTCGGCTGCCGGCGCGCGGAAGCAGCGTCCGCTGTGGGCGTCGACGTCGACGAAGAACCCCGCGTACTCGTCGACGTTGTACGTCGACAACCTCATCGGGCGGGATACGGTCAACACGCTCGCCCAGGCGTCGGTCGACGCGCTCGCCGCCGGCGAGGGATCTCCGAGGCCGGATTCGGTGCTCGAAGACGTCGATGGCGCGCGCCGGGTGATGACCGACCTCGCCGCCGCCGGGATCGACTTCGACGGCGTCACGGAGACGCTCGAACGCGAGGGTGTTGACTCGTTCGCCAAGTCGTTCAACGATGCGCTCGCGACCTTGGAGAAGAAGGCCGCCGAATTCGAAGTAGGGAGTGCGGACGCAGCGAAGCCAGGGATGGCGCAGCGAGGCAGCCATATGGGAGGCCCTTGTGGCGAAGTTCGTTCAGATCATCGAGTTCCAGACGTCACGCCCTGACGAGGTCCTGGCGATGCACGAGCAGTGGCAGAGCGAGACCGAGGGGAAGCGGACCGCCGAGCGAGTGACGGTCACCCAAGATCGCGACCGGCCCGGCACGTGCATCATCATTGCCGAGTTCCCTTCGTACGACGAAGCGATGAAGAACAACGATCTGCCCCAGACCCAACGGATCTCGGAGCAGATGATGAAGCTCGCGAACGGCGAGCCGACGTTCCGCAACCTCGACGTCAGCCGTCAGACGTAGGAACACGCGCGACGGCACGGAGGTGGTCGGCGAAGTCCGCCGGCTTCGCGTGCGCGTTCAGTCCACTCGTGTTCGGCATGACATACGTCGGCGCGTCCGCGAACCCGTGCGGCTGCCAGCCGAGCGCCGCCCGTTTGTCGACCGCGACTCGATAGCCGGTCAGGCCGACGAAGCACACCGATTCAGGTCGCAGCCACGCCACGAGGCGCTCGATGCGGGCGGCGCCTTCGACGTACTCGGCGTCGTGTCAACCCATCCGCGCTCTTCGACGCCCGGCGCACCAGGTTCGTCATCCCGACATGGTCGACACGCAACGCGTGGTCGGGGTCGTGTGTACGTGTGACGAGGCCGGACGCGATTGCCGCCGGCCAGAACCGGTTCCCGGGGCGCGCGAAACCGACACCGGTGTCGGCCGAGAGCAGGCTCGGGTTCAGACCGACGATCAACACCCGCATGCCGGGACCCACCGTGTCCGGCAGCATCCGCGCCCGTGTCGCCTCGACGTCGAGCCATTCCTCGCCGTCGTCGACGAACGCGTCGATGCCGAAGCCGGCGCCTTCGATCACGTCCCGGAGCTGTGCCGCGGGCCACCACGTGAAGTGCCGGCCGGGAAAGCGGTCGTCGACGTTCTCCCGGTTGCGGTCGGACGTGACCTGCACGTGCAACGCGCCGCCGAGGGAGAGCGTGCGGTGCAGGTCCGCGAGCGCCAGCGGCAGCTGGGCCGCCGGGATGTGCATGTAGGACTTGTGGGCCCACGCGCCGGTGAACGCCGCGGCGCGGAACGGCAGCCGCTCGAGATCGGCGACGACCGGCCAGGCACCGGGCGAGAACGAGCGCACCTGGGCCGCCATCGCCGACGCGGCATCGAACGCGACCACCGGCACTCCGAGGTCGCCGCTGTGCCAACCGGGACCACAGCCGACATCGGCACGCACGCCGGGCGGGACGCGAGCGACGAACGCGTCCAACGCGGCCGGGCGCGGCCGGCGTCGATGCTCGATCCAGTCCCCGACGTGGTGCTCGTAGACGTCGACGGTCTTGCGATCCATCAGACGACGAGCCGAGGTGCAGTGCTCGGCGATGTCCTCAGAGCTGCCGAAGGCGTGGGCACCGAACCCGACACATCTGTCGGATCTCGTGCCCACGCCGATCGGACGTCGAGCGGATTCACCCGGAGAAGCTGCACGAATCGCAGCTTCGCGCATGAGCTGCCGAGATTGGGGCAGATTTGTAGTCATGATGCGGACGCCACGGAGTCGGGGACGGCGCAGCGAGAGCACCAGGTCGACGTAGTGCTGCCCGGCCAGGTGCGCGTCGTCGAGGACGTCCCGCACGCGTTCGCGCGTGTCGTCGCCGAGATCGCGCCCCGGTCGATCGCGCTGTCGGGCGGCGAGACCGCACGTCTCTGCTACGTGGCACTGCACGAGGAACCCGTCGACTGGCTGCTGGTCGAGGTCTTCTTCGGCGACGAGCGCATCATCCCTGTCGAGTCGGAGGAATCGAACGAAGGCATGGCGCGGCGGGCACTGCTCGATGCCGTGCAGCCTCGCGCGGTCCATTCGATGGTCGGGCTCGGTGCCGACCGTTACGACTCCCTCGTCCGGTCGGCGCCGCCCATTGACATCGTGCATCTCGGGCTCGGTCCCGACGGGCACACCGCGTCACTGTTCCCGGGCTCGGCGGCCCTCGATGAGCGCGAGCGCTTCGTCGTCGAGAACGAGGACGACGACCATCCGATCCGGCGCATCACGTTCACGTTCCCGGCCATAGAGCGCGCGCACCTGGCGCTGGTGACGGTGGCGGGCGAAGACAAGCGCGAGGCGATCGAACGCATCAAGGCCGGCGAAGAGCTCCCCGGTGCGCGTATCCGCGCGGAACGGGTGCTGTGGCTCGGCGACCGGGCCGCGCTCGGCGATTGACCGGAGGACGGGCTCCGGGAGTCGCCCGCCCGTCAATGTCCAATCAGATTGGACGCTGGAGCCGCCACACGCGGGCTACGTGTCCAAACTGATTGGACGGGCGGACAAACTAGGGTCGCCGTCATGCGCACTGCGTCTGAGTTCCGGGAGCTGCTCGACAGCCCACTCGTTGCGCTGATGCCGGACGCCGCGGCCCGGCGCGATGCCCGTTTCGGGCGGCGCATCACGTTCTCGCCCAAGGTGTTCGTCCCGCTCACGATGCTGTGCCGCGATCGGTGCGGATACTGCACGTTCGCCAAGCCGCCGGCCCGGCTGGACGCCCCCTACCTGACGCCCGACGACGTGCTGGAGCTGGCCACGCGCGGCGCCGCGCTCGGGTGCTTCGAGGCGTTGTTCACGCTCGGCGAGGCGCCCGAGGCGCGCTATCCGCAAGCCGCCGAGTGGCTCCGGGCGCAGGGCCACGGCTCGACCGTCGAGTACCTCGCCGCGATCGCCAAGCGTGTGCTCGACGAGACCGGCCTGTTGCCGCACGCCAACGCGGGCGCGCTCGCCGAGGAGGAGCTCCGCGTCCTGCGCGCGGTCAGCCCCTCGCAGGGAATGATGGTCGAGACGCTCGCGGCCCGGCTGGGTGAGCCCGGTGGCCCGCACCACGGCGCGCCCGACAAGACCCCGGAGCGCCGCCTCGCGACACTGCACGCCGCCGGACGGGCGCGCGTGCCGTTCACGACGGGCATCCTCGTCGGCATCGGCGAGACGCGCGCCGAGCGCATCGACGCCCTGGTCGCGATCGCGAATGCCCACCTCGAGCACGGCCATGTGCAAGAGGTCATCGTGCAGAACTTCCTGCCGAAGTTCGGCACCGCGATGCACCGCGACGCGCGCGTGCCCGACCGACGAGTTCCTGTGGTCGATCGCGGCAGCGCGCATCATCCTCCCCGACGACGTGCACCTGCAGGCACCCCCGAACCTCAGCGACGACCTTGCACCGTTGCTCGCGGCGGGCATCGACGACTGGGGCGGCGTCTCTCCGCTCACGATCGATCACGTGAATCCCGAGCGGCCGTGGCCGGCGCTCGAGCGGCTGCAGGCGGCGACCGAAGCGGCCGGCTACACGCTCGCGCCGCGTCTCACCGTCTATCCCGAGTACGTGCAGCGACCCGACGAGTGGCTGCATCCCGACGTGCGCACCGCGGTGCTCGTCGCATCCGACCTCGAAGGCCTCGCGCGTGACACCGCTTGGTCGCCCGGCCGGGACGACCTCGGCACCGCCCACGATCCTTCCCGGCGCGGTTCCGGCGCGAGCGGGGGGACCGGTCGGTGAAGTGCTCGACGGGCGTGCTGGCCGGTTCGGAAGTCGGGGTCGAGGAGATCGTCACGCTTCTCGGCGCGCGTGGCCCGGAGGTGCTCCGCGTCGCGGAGGTTGCCGACCAGCTCCGCCGCGACATCGCCGGCGATGAAGTGACGTTCGTCCGCAACCGCAACATCAACTACACGAACGTGTGCACGTTCCGGTGCAAGTTCTGCGCGTTCTCGAAGGGCCCGCTCTCGCTCAACCTCCGCGGCAACCCGTATCTGCTCGAGATCGAGGAGATGCAGCGGCGCGTCGTCGAAGCCGTTGACTGCGGCGCGACCGAGGTGTGCCTGCAGGGCGGCATCCATCCCGACTTCGACGGTGACTACTACGTCGACGTTGCCAGGGCCGTGAAAGAGGTCGCCCCGTCGATCCACGTGCACGGGTTCACCGCGCTGGAGGTCACCGAGGGCGCGCGCCGTCTCGACATGCCGCTGCGCGACTACCTGTTGCGGGTCAAGGACGCCGGGCTCGCCACCTTGCCCGGCACCGCGGCCGAGGTCCTCGACGACGAGGTACGGGCGATCATCTGTCCCGACAAGGTCACCACCGACGAGTGGCTCGAAGCGCACCGCACCGCCCACTCGGTCGGGCTGCGATCGAACGTCACGATCATGCACGGCTCGGTCGAGCGGCCCGTGCACGTTGCGCGCCATCTCGTACGCACGCGCGACCTCCAGAAGGAGACCGGCGGGTTCACGGAGTTCGTCCCACTGCCGTTCGTGCACATGGCGACGCCGATCTTTATCCAGGGCAAGGCGCGCCGCGGCCCGACGTTCCGCGAGGTCCTGCTGATGCACGCCGTCGGTCGCATCGCCTATCGCGAGACGATTCCCAACGTGCAGGTCTCGTGGGTGAAGTGCGGGATCGCGGGTGCGCGCCAGGTCTTGCAGGCCGGCGCGAACGACCTCGGCGGCACGCTCATGGACGAGAACATCTCCCGCGCCGCCGGCGCGAGCCACGGCCAGGAGCTCGACGAGCACGAGTTCCGGTCGATCGTCGAGCCGATCGGTCGCACGCTCGCCCAGCGCACGACGTTGTACGGACGCGTGACGACCCAAGGGCGGCGTCTCCGGCCGGTCGAGGAGACGCCGGTGAGCGTGACGCTCGGCAAGCCCTCGTGAGCCGCTTCGACGTCGTTGCCATCGGCAACGCGATGGTCGACGTGCTCGCATTGGAGGACGACGCGTTCGTCGTGCGTACGGGCGTGGATCGCGGTGCCACGACCCTCGTCGACGGTGCGCGTTCCGATGAGATCTACGCGGAGATGGGCCCCGCCACCGAGATGTCGGGCGGCTCGGCCGGCAACACCGCGGCCGGCATCGCGTCATTCGACGGCCGCGCCGCGTACATCGGCCGCGTCGCGGACGACGCGTTCGGCAAGGTGTTCGTGCACGACCTGCGGAGCCTCGGCGTCCACTTCGATTCGCCGATCGCGACCGACGGTCTCCCAACCGGACGATGCCTCGTGATCGTGACGCCTGATGCCCAACGCACGATGTGCACGTACCTCGGCGCGGGCGCCGAGCTCGACACGCAGTACGTCGACGAAGCCGTGATCGAGGCGGCCGCGGTGACGTACCTCGAGGGATACGTGTGGGACCCGCCGCCGGCCAAGCAAGCGGTGCGGCGAGCCGCGGAGATCGCGCACCGCGCCGACCAGCGCGTCGCGTTCACGCTCTCGGATCCGTTCTGCGTCGATCGTCACCGCGACGAGTTCCTGCAGCTCGTCGAGTCCGACATCGACATCCTCTTCGCCAACGAGGAGGAGATCACAAGGCTGTACGAGGTGGAGACGTTCGACGAGGCGCTCCACCGCGTGCGCGGCCATTGCGAGATTGCGGCACTGACCCGCGGCGCGCTCGGTTCGGTGATCGTCGCGGGCGACGACGTGCACATCATCGACGCGCATCCCACGCAGGTCATCGACACAACCGGCGCCGGCGACCTCTACGCCGCGGGGTTCCTGTACGGGTTCACCCACGGACACGACCTCGCGACCTCGGGAAAGTTGGCGTCGCTCGCCGCCGCCGAGGTCATCTCCCACCTCGGCGCGCGCCCGGCCCGCCCCCTCGCCGAGCTCGCCGCTCCGTTGCTCGGGCATTGAGCGGCGCCTCACTAGCCTTGTAAGTCGTGGCACGCTTCCCGCGGTATCGCACCGGCGACGCCGATCTCGACCAGCAGATCGGCGACCTGATCTCCAAGATCAGCGACGTGCGTGACAGCGACCTGCTGTTCGAGATGGTCGTCTCGGCGGTGCGGCTGGCGCGCGACCACGCCAGCCGTGGTGACATGAAGCTCGCGAACGCGGCACTCAAGGAGATGCGCTACGCGTTCGCGGTCTTCGAGCCCTACCGCTCCGCGCGGAAGGCCGCGATCTTCGGGTCGGCCCGGACGAGGCGCGACGACCCGCTGTACGAGCAGACCGTCGCCCTCGCGCGAGGGCCTCGCGGAGGTCGACTGGATGGTGATCACCGGCGCCGGCCCGGGGATCATGGAGGCGGGCATCGAAGGAGCCGGTGCCGCGAACTCCTTCGGCGTCAGCATCCGGCTGCCGTTCGAGGCCGCGACGACCCAGTTCCTCGCCGACGATCCCAAGCTCGTCAACTTCCGGTATTTCTTCACGCGCAAGGTCACGTTCGTGAAGGAGGCGAACGTGTTCGTGCTCCTGCCGGGCGGTTTCGGCACGCTCGACGAAGGCTTCGAACTGCTGACGCTCGTCCAGACCGGGAAGGCGCCGCCGGCGCCGATCATCCTGCTCGATGTTCCCGGCGGCACGTTCTGGTTGACGTGGATGCAGTTCGTCGAACGTGAGCTGCGGGCCCGGGGCTACATCTCACCCGAGGACGTGAGCCTCGTCACGATCACCGACGACGTCGCCGTGGCGCTCGAGGAGATCACGCGCTTCTACCGGAACTACCACTCGCTGCGGTTCGTCGGCGGTGATCTCGTGCTGCGCCTCCAAGAGCTGCCGCCCCCCGGCGTCATCGATCAGCTCAACGAGGACTTCGCCGACATCCTTGTCAGCGGCAAGATCGAGGCGGCGGACGCGAGCAAGGCCGAGATCGGCGACAAGGACGTGCCCGAGCTCCCCCGGTTGAAGATGCGCTTCAACCGCCACTCGTACTCTCGTCTCCGCGCCCTGATCAACCGTCTCAACGCCGTCGACTGACGCCGGCGCGTCCACACCGAGTCAGTGCGCGGCGACGCGGTGGCGGGTCGTCTCCTCGCTCACGCTCGCGAAGTGATACAGCGCGTGCAGGACTTTCCTCAACATCACGGCCTCCGTTGTCTCCCCTTCTTTCGTATCGGCCGCCGAGGTTCGTGGGTCGAAGGGACCTTCGTCCCGAAGGGACGGGTCACATGGCGCCGTGATGGGCCCAGGCCGCGAGATCGGGCGCGGCCAGCTCGGCCACACGCCGGAGGTAGCGCTCGACGTCGGTGTCGTCGAGGAGACGTTGCCACTGTCGGCTGGTGCCCTTGTTGAAGAACCGCTGGTTGTCCTGCCAGATCGCCGCGTTGGGGATCTCCGGTGCAATGTCGTCGGCGTGGCGGCGCATCTCGTCGAAGCCCGCGGCCCGCACGAGCTCGGGCCACTGCGCCGTCGGTACTTGGATCCCGAGGTGGGCCGCAAGACGGCGCATCTCACCTTCGAGGTCGGTGGTCAGGTCGTCGTAGTGCAGCATCACGATGTTCGCTCGGTCGCGCGCGTCCCAGAACGTTGCCAGGTGATGGAGGGTCTGGTGGAGGCCGTCTCCATGTCCAACCAGGGTGACAGCAGGCCGAGCGGCTGCGGCAACGTCGGAGTCTGGAAGATCAGCAACGCGCAGATCATCTGGGTCCACGTCGTGCCGCACTTGGGCGGCGTGCTGATGACGATGTCGCCGGGACGGTGCGCGAAGCCGTGCCAGCGCGCGCTGTCGTACAGCATCGACGTGTAGTGGACGAGCTCGGTCATCAGGTGTCGTCGACGGTCAACGGCGACAGCGCGCCGATCGCCTTGGCGATCGCGCGTCGCGCTTGCAGCACCCGCTTCTCCTCGGCCGCCGCTTGGTCGGCCGCCTCGGACCCGGGCGACCGCGCCGCTTCCCGCAGCCGTTCGTACGCGAGATCACGCAGCTCTTCCTCGAGCACCGCGAGCCGCTCGGTGATCGACTCGTACCGGTCATTCGTCATCGAGGGCCTCCGCGAGCAGGTCGGCAGGGTGGCGGGCGTCGACACCCGCGCCGCGCAGCTGCATCACGCAGCCCGGGTTGGCCGAAGCCACGATCGCGTCCCCCTCCCCCATCGCCCGCCGCAGTGCCGCGACCTTTCGGTCGCGGATCTGACCCGAGAGCGCCGGTTGCAGGGCACTGTACGCGCCGCCGGCGCCGCAACACAGCCCGTCGTCGTCGGTCTCGGCGAGCTCGTACGCGGCGCCGAGGACGCGCGCGCACCGCGCCGTGGGCCTTTTGCACGTGCCGCAGGTGACACGGGTCCTGTACGACGACGCGCCGATGCTGCGGGCGGGTGCGTAGTGGGCCGGCGGCGAGACACCATTCGGAGAAGTCGCGCACCCGCGCGCTGAAACGTCGAGCTTCGTCGGTGCCGAGCAGCTCCCCGTACTCCTTCATCACCGCGCCGCACCCCGCACTGTCGACGACGACCGGCGCGGTGCCCGGCATCGACGCGATCACGCGCAGTGCCAACGCCCGCGCCTGTGCTTCGCGTCCGGCGTGCACATGCAGCGCGCCGCAGCAATCGCCGCCCGTACCGGGCCGCGCGATCTCGGCGCCGGTCGCATGCATGACGCGGCGCGGCGGCGCGATGCGTGTCGCGCTGCCAGGCGTCCATCACACAACCCGTGAAGAGCCAGGCGTCCGGCGTGCCGCCGCCCGGTACATCCCAGCGACGCAACGAGACGCGCGGCAACCCGAGCCGCTTCGGTACCAACCGCAGGCGTTGCCCGAGCCACAGCACCCACGTCAACGCGAGCAGCAACCAGTGCCGGGGCAACACCAACGTGTACGCGAACCACTCGGCGAGGCGGCGCGCACGCGACGGGGTTGGCGGCATGGCCGCCCGCGTCTGCTCCATGAGCTTGCCGAACGGCACACCTGATGGGCACGCCGCTTCACATCCCCGGCACGACACGCACTCCTCCATCGTGGCGCGGAACGCCCCGTCGATCGGCGCGTCGTGCCATTCGACCGCCCGCATGGCGGTGATACGTCCGCGCGGAGACGCGATCTCGCGACCGCTCACGCGATACGTCGGGCAGTGGGGCAGGCACAAGCCGCACGAGACGCATGCGACGAGCGCGTCGTCGTCGAGGTGGAGCGGCCCGCTCATCGATCCCGTTCGGGAGGGCCGCTCGGGCCCAGCGGCAGCCGGCCCGGGTTGCATCGCCCGTCCGGATCGAACGCGTGCTTGATCCGGCGCATCAGCGCGAGGTTCGGGAGCGCCCGACCGTAGCCGTCGTCGCCGGGCGCGCCGCCCGCCTCGCGGAACATCCACCCGCCGTGCGCGTGGGCGACGGCACGGGCGCCGTCCAGCGCGTCGGCAGAATCGGCCGCGACGTGCACGGTGCCGACCTGCAGCTCCGCGCACCACCGGACGTCGCCGGGCAGCGCCTGACCGACCTCGCGTATGCGAGCCGGCGCCACCGAGACGCGACCCCGGTGGGCGCCGTCGGGCAACTCGGGTGGCGCGGCGAGCGGCGTGCAGTCGCGAACCTGCGCCTCGACGTCGGCTTCGGCGCCTTCCAACAGCACGTGTTCATGCGCACCGTCCCACAGACGGGCCGACGGCCGGTGGAACGCGCGCGCGTCCTCGACCGAGAACCACCGCGCCACCCGCGGCCGGGGCCGGCAACGCAGCGTCGCCTGCATCAACACGCCGAGCGTGCCGAGCGAGCCCACGAACAACCGGGGGAGGTCGTAGCCGGTCACGTTCTTCACCGTCGGTCCGCCACCCTTCACCAACTCGCCGTACCCGGTGACGAAACGCACCTCGAGCACGTGGTCGCGTAGCGGTCCGTGCCGCAGGCGGCGGATGCCGGAAAGCCCGCACGCGAGAATGCCGCCGATCGTTGCGTCGTGCGAGCGCGGGTCGAGCGCGACCTCCTGGCCGTGCTCGGCGAGCAGCGCGTCGAGGGCCGCGAACGTCGCGCCCGCGCCGACGGTCACCGTCATGTCGGCGGGCTCGTAATCGATCACACCGTCGGGCGCGCGCACCTCTCGCCCGCCGAGCGGCGGTGGACCACCGACATCCCAGTGTGTGCGCGCGCCGACGGGCGTCACCACCGGCGCGCTCAGATCCACGTGCCCTCCGGGACGCGCTGGATCTCGCCGCACCGGCTGCCGCGCGGCAGGACCTTCTGCGGGTTCGCGGCGCCGTCGGGATCGAACGCGTCCCGCAGCCGCGCTTGCGCGTCGAGGTCGTCGGGCGAGAACTGCTTGCCCATGAGGTCGCGCTTCTCGACGCCGACGCCGTGCTCGCCGGTGAGCACCCCGCCTGCGGCAAGGCACGTCTCGAGGATCTCGGTGCCGGCCGCGTGCACCCGCTCCCAGATGCCCTCGTCGCGGCTGTCGAACACCAGGAGGGGATGCAGGTTGCCGTCACCGGCGTGGAACACGTTCATCACTTTCAGGTCGTGCTGCGCCGCGATCTCGTACACGCGGCGCAGCACCTCGACGAGCTTCGTGCGCGGGACCACGGCATCGTGCAGGTAGTAGTCGGGCGCGATACGGGCGATCGCACCGAACGCCGACTTGCGACCCTTCCAGAGGAGGGCGCGTTCGACGTCGTCGGCCGCGACGCGCACGCTCGTCGCCCCGTTGGCGTGCGCGATCTCGGTGACGAGGGCGACGTGCTCGGCGACACCCGCATCGAGGCCGTCGATCTCGACAAGCAGCACGGCCTGCGCGTCGCGTGGATAGCCGGCGCCGACGAAGTCCTCCACCGCCGCGGTGATGCCCGCGTCCATCATCTCCAGCGCGGCAGGCAGCACACCGGCGGCGATGATGCCGCTCACGGTCGCGGCGGCGGCATCTACCGCGTCGAATGCGCACAGCATCGTGGCGACGACCGGCGGGTCCGGCATCAGGCGCACGGCGATCCGTGTCGCGATGCCCATCGTGCCCTCGGAGCCGACGAAGCAGCCGCGGAGGTCGTAGCCGGGCGCGTCGGGCTCGAGCCCACCGAGGTGCGCGACCTCGCCGTCGGCAAGCACGGCATCGACGGCCAGCACGTGGGCCGACGTCACGCCGTCGGCGAGGCAGTGCGGGCCCCCGGCGTTCGTGCCGACGTTCCCGCCGATCGTGCAGGCCTGCTGCGACGACGGATCCGGTGCGTAGTGGAGTCCGAGATGTCCCACCGCGCGAGAGGTCGAGGTTGAGCACTCCGGGCTCGACCCACGCGAGGCGCTGGTCGGCATTCACGTCGAGCACCCGGTTCATCTGGGTCGTGACGATGACGACGGGGTCGTCGAGGGGCGTCGCGCCACCCGCCAGCCCGGTGCCGCTCCCGCGCGCGACGAACGGGCGGCCGTGACGGCGGGCGATCCCGACCGCGGCGGCGACCTCGTCGGTCGACCGTGGCCAGCACACGGCGAGCGCGCGTCCCGCCGACACACCCGCGTCACGTGCGTACAGCGCGAGCTCCAGCGGCTCGGCGCTCGCGCGGATCCGGGCCCAGTGCCCTTTGCAGATCGTCTACCAGGGCGTCATCTGCTCGGTGAGAGTGCGCGATATTGCGGAGCCTACCGACTAGCTTGCAGCCCCATGGTGGGAACGACGCGCGAGTGGATCACCGTCCCTGTGGCCGGCAAGGACAAGCGCCAATGGCAGATCGACGTGACGTTCCTCGCGTCGTCGTGGCGCTGCATCTTCGGCCAGGGATGCCAAGGCGTCCTGACCGAACCGGCCCCCGAGCTCGTGCACGGCTGCTGTTCCTACGGCGCGTACGAGTCGGAGAAGAAGGTCAAGGAGAAGGTCGAGAAGCTGGCCAAGAAGCTCGGCGAGGACGAGTGGCAGTTCAAGAAGGTCGGCCTGGAGCGCGGCGTGTGGAAGAACGCGGGCAAGGGTGAGTGGCAGACGCGCCTTCATCAGGACGCGTGCGTGTTCCTCAACCGCCCCGGGTTCGAGGCGGGTCCCGGGTGCGCGTTGCATCTGCACGCGATGAACACGGGCCAGCACTTCAGCGAGACCAAGCCCACGGTGTGCTGGCAGCTCCCGCTGCGCGTGGTCGACCGCGACGAAGAGGACGAGTCGATCACCTCGATCCTGACCGAGTTCGGCCGCGACGGCTGGGGCGAAGGCGGCGAGGAGTTCGGCTGGTGGTGCACGGAGGCCAAAGAGGCGTTCACGAACTCCGAGCCCGTGTACAAGTCGATGGAGCCCGAGCTGCGTAAGATGCTCGGCGACGCCGTGTACGAGGAAGTCGTGAAGTACATGGACGTGCGCATGTCTGCGGGGCCGCCGCCGCTCCCACACCCGGCGGAGGTCTCGGTGTCGATGGGCCGTACGCGGCAGCGTCGCCCGTAGCTCGGGCGGTCGGCACATGGCGCTGTTCTCGTTCGAGGGGCTCACGCCCCAGGTACACGCGCGCGCCTTTCTCGCGCCGACCGCCACGCTGGTCGGCGACGTCATCATCGAAGAAGGCGCGTCGGTCTGGTACGGCGCCGTGATCCGCGCCGACTACGCCCCGGTGATCGTGCGCCGCAACGCCAACGTGCAGGACAACGCGGTCATCCACGGGCCGCCCGGGCTCACGAGCGACATCGGCGCGGGCGCGACGGTCGGGCACAACGTGGTGATCCACGGCGCGATCCTCGAGGAGGAATGCCTGGTGGCCAACGGGTGCGTCGTGCTGGACGGCGCCACCATCGGCGCCCGCGCGCTGGTCGCCGCCGGTTCAGTGGTCTCGGCGGGCGCGAACATCCCCGGCGGCATGCTGGCGGCGGGCGCACCGGCGGTCGTCAAGCGGCCGGTGAAGGGCACGGGTGCCGAGATGTGGGTCGACCTCAACCCCGGCGCATACGCGGAGCTCGCCCAGCGCCATCGCACGGGCATCCGCTTCGTCGACCGGCCCGACGACGGCGACTGACGCTTCCGTTCGCCTCACCGCGCCGACACACCGGCACCGCCGTCGACCACCATCACCTCTCCGGTGAGCCACGAGGCGGCGTCCGAGAGCAGGAAGAGCGCGCCGGACGCGATGTCGTCGGGAACGCCGAGGCGTGCCAACGTGTGCGCCCGGGCCATCGCCGGCTCGTTCGGTTCCCACAACGCCCGGGCCATATCGGTCTTCACCAAGCCAGGTGCGATCGCATTCACGCGCACGCCCGGAGCGAGCTCCTGCGCCAGCTGGCGGGTCAGGTGGATCAGTGCGGCCTTCGACACGTTGTACGCGCCGATGAACGGTCCCGGGCGCATGCCGCCCACCGACACGACGTTCAGCACCGCCCCACCGTTCTCCTGCATGAAGCCGTGCCACGCCGCGACCACGAAGCGCAAAGGTCCCGCGATGTTCGCGTCAAAGATCTTGGCGACCGCGCCCATGTCGGCGTCCATGAGCGGCCCGTACGACGGATTGACCGCGGCATTGTTGACGACGAGATCACATCGCCCGAACTCGGCGAGCATCGTGTCGACCGACGCGTCGGCAACCGCCGGATCGCCGACCGAGCCCTGCACCGTCAGCACGCGTCCACCCAGCTCGGCGAGGGCCTTCGTCGTCTCCGCGAGCTCGTCGGGCTTGCGAGCGACCACACAGACGTCCGCGCCTGCAGCCGCGCAGGCCTCGGCGATCGCGCGGCCGATGCCCCGTGTCCCTCCCGTGATCAGCGCGGCCTTGCCGTCGAGGCGCAACACGGTCGCGGGATCGATCACAGGTACAGCCCCGTGCCGCCCTCGTTGCGCGGCGATGCAACCGCGTGCACGTCGCGCTCCCGCAAGATGAGGTACTCCTCGCCCTGGATCTCCACCTCGAAGCCGCTCTCGGGCGAGAACAGCACCGCGTCGTCCGGCTCCACGGTCCGCACGGTCGGCCCCACCGCGACGACCTCCGCCCAGACGAGCCGGCGCGAGATGTCCGCGGTCGCGGGGATCAGGATGCCGGCCCGTGACTTGCGCTCCCCCGCCTCTTTCGACGGCACGACGAGGATGCGGTCGGCGATCATGCGGATGGAGTGCTTGTCGTCCGACGCAGAACCCGTGGTCATGCGGCTCTGACCCTACCTTCGATGCCGCAACCTCCGAGCGGCGGCGGATAGGGTCGCCCGCATGTACCGACGCTCGCTGCTGTGGCGTCGCTCGCCCTGTCGCTCCCGGCTCTGTCGGCGTGCGGTGGGGGCGGCAAGAGCAGCAGCCCGCCGTGCCCGCCCAAGGCCGATTTCGCGCGCCGCGGCGAACGGTGCGGTCACCGTCTGTGCGTTGGACCCGGCGTCATTCGACGTGAAGACGATCACCATGCCGCCAGGTGCGCTCTCGGTGACCCTGATCAACAAGGGTTCACAACCGCACACCCTCAAGGTCGACGGCACCGACTTCGAGGTGAAGACGCCGGGGCACAACGACGTCAAGACCGGCAGCGTCACGCTCACGGCCGGCTCCCACAAGTTCTTCTGCACGATTCCGGGGCATGAGGCAGCCGGCATGAAGGGCACGATCGTCGTCTCATGAGCCACCTTCCCGGGTAGATTCGTCGCACCCGATGCTCCAGCCCGCCCTTCGCCTCGACGTCGCGCACCGACCCTTCGGCGCGACGCTCGGTGCATATGTGCGCCTGACGAAGCCGCGGGTCATCGAGCTGTTGCTCGTCACCGCGGTGCCGCCCATGGTGCTCGCGCACGGCGGGATCCCGTCGCTGTGGCTCGTGCTCACCGTGGTGGTCGGCGGCGCGCTCGCGGCGGGCGGGGCGAACACCATCAACTGCTGGATCGAGCGCGACCGCGACCAGCTCATGCGCCGCACGCACGGCCGCCCGTTGCCGCAGGGTGAGATCGTGCCCTCGCACGCGTTGACGTTCGGCATCGTCCTGAACGTCGTCGCCTTCGTGCTGCTCGCGACCACCGCGAACCTGCTCGCGGCGTCACTCACCCTCGCCGCGACCCTTTTCTACGTCTTCGTCTACACGCTCTGGCTCAAGCCCCGGACGACCCAGAACATCGTGATCGGCGGGGCCGCCGGTGCCGTACCCGCGCTCGTCGGATGGGCGGCAGTCCGCGGCGATCTTGCGTGGCCGGCGTGGTTGTTGTTCGCGGTCGTGTTCTTCTGGACGCCCGCCCACTTCTGGGCGCTCGCCATGAAGTACCGCGACGACTACGAGGCGGCGGGCATCCCGATGCTCCCCGTCGTGCGTGGCGTCCAAGTCACGACGCGCCAGATTGCCGCGTACGCGATGGTGACGGTGTCGGTGACGTTCGCGCTCACACTCACGGGTGATGTCGGCCAGTTCTACGCCGCCGCGGTGTTGGTGCTCGGTGCGCTGTTCGTGACCCGCGCACTCGCGCTGATGCGTGACCCGACCCCCAGCGCGCGATCCGGTTCTTCGCCTGGTCGAACGTGTATCTCATGTTGGTGTTCGTCGCCGTTGCCGTCGACGCCCTCGTCTCCTGAACCCGATTCGCGTCGCGTCTCGCGTGTCCGCCTCGTCGCGCTGCTCGCGGTGTCGATTGCGGTACCCGCCGTCCTGCTCGCGTTCATTCTCTTGCGCGACGCGGGCGACAAAGATGCGGGCAACGGACGCACGACGCCGAGCACCGACATCGCGCCGTTCGATCGCAGCCGGGCACGCGTCGGGCACCTCGCCCCGGACTTCCAGCTCACCGCCGTCGACGGCAACGTCGTGCGGCTCTCGCAGTTCCGCGGCCGGGCCGTGGTGCTGACGTTCTTCGTGTCGTGGTGCCATCCCTGCGAGGAGGAGCTCCCCGTGCTCGAAGCCGTACAACGCGACGAAGGCAACCGGCTCGCAGTGATCGCCGTGAACTATCAGGACTTTCCCGAGGACACCCGGCGATTCGTCGAACGGCTCGGCATCACCTACCCGGCGTTGATCCAGGACGCGACCAAGAACCCCGTCGCCGCGCGCTACGGGGTGCACGGCATCCCGGTGACCTTCTTCATCGACGCCCGCGGCGAGGTCGCGACCGAGCCGTTGTTCGGCGAGAGCAGCCGGGACGCGCTGCAACCGGGCCTGGACAAGCTGCTCGGATGAGTGCGGCCACAATGGGTCGGTGAGCTGGCTCCACCGCAAGCGGGCGCGGCTCGACGCGCCTTTCCCCGAAGCGTGGCGCGCGATCCTCGACGCCAATGTCGTGCACTGGTCGTTCGTGACTGCCGCCGAACGGGAGCGGCTCGAAGACACGATCCTCTGGCTCGTCGTCGACAAGCGCTGGGAAGCGGCGGCCGGTTTCGCCCTCACCGACGAGATCCGCGTCACGATCGCCGCGCAGGCCGCGCTCTTGGTGCTCGGCTTCGACGACGACCCCTATGAGAACGTCGGGACGATCATCGTGCACCCGACGACGATGACCTTCACCGGTGCGCGCGGCGGCCTGATCCGGGGACGCTCGACGACTCGCCGCTGCACGCGCTCGGCGTTGCGCACTACGACGGTCCGCTGATCATCGCGTGGGACGAGGCGCTGGCATGCGCGCGCCACCCCGAGCGCGGCCACAATGTCGTGTACCACGAGTTCGCGCACAAGCTCGACATGCTCGACGGCGTCATCGACGGCACACCGCCGCTCCCGACCCGGGAGTCGATGCAGCGCTGGGTCGAGGTGTGTACCGCCGAATACGAAGCGCTGCAGCGCGGTGAACCGGACCCGCTCCTCGGGAGCTACGCGGGCGTCGATCCGGCGGAGTTCTTCGCGGTGACGACGGAGCTGTTCTTCGATCTCCCGATCGAGCTCGAAGCCGCAAAGCCGGCGCTGTACGGCGTGCTTCGCGACTTCTACCGCCAGCATCCCGCGCAACGCGTCCGGGACTACTCCTCCCAGCGGAAATAGCGCGCGGCGAGCAGCGGCGCGGCGATCGCCCAGGCGACGAGCACGATCAGCTCCCCGACCGGGAACGCCCGCGACGCGAGCACCGCCCGCAACGTCTCCGACAGCGCGGCGGCGGGCAGCAGCTTGGCGAAGTCCTCCATCGCGGACGGCAGCTTCGAGAGCGGGTAGGCCATGCCGCCGAGGAACAACAGCACGAGGAACAACGCGTTCGCGGCCGCGAGGTTGGCCTCGGCGCGCAGGGTGCCGGCCATCAGCATGCCGATGCCGGCGAACGCAACCGTGCCCAGCAGCAGCAAGCCGGCCGCGGGCACGATCCCGGCCGGCACATCCCATCCGATCGCGGCGCCGACCACGACGACGAGCAACACCTGCACGAGCTCGATGGCCAGCACGGTCGCGGTCTTGGCCATCAACAGCCCGCCGCGCGACAACGGGGTCGCGCCCAGCCGCTTGAGCACGCCGTACCGCCGCTCGAAACCCGTGGCGATGCCGAGTGAGACCATCGCGGCCGCCATGACCGACAGCGCGAGCACACCGGGTACGAGGAAGTCCACCGGGTCGGGGTAATCGGTCGCGATCGTGTCCACCTTGGCGAAGAACACGAGGATGCCGAGCGGGATCGCGAGGGTGACCATCATGTTCTCGCCCCGCCGCAGCTGCAGCATCGTCTCCGCCCGTGCCTGCGCGACCAGCGCCCGGCGCGTCACGACCGTTCCTCGGCGGTGATCTGGAGGAACACTTCCTCGAGGCTGCGCCGGCCCGATTGCAACGCGACGAGGGTGATGTCGTGGTCGCGGAGGAAGCATGCGAGCTCTGCCACACGCGCCGGGGTGCCGACCGCCCGCACGAGGTACTCACCCGGCCGATCCTCGACGACCTCCGTGGGATCGACCTCGAGGGCTTTCGCGAGCCCCGTCGTGTCGATGCCCGCTGTCGCCGCGAACCAGATCTCGTCGGCGACGGCATAGCGCGTGAGCTCGGCGGGTGATCCGAGCGCCGCGAGCTTGCCGCCCGCAATGATCGCGACGCGGTCGCACAGCTGCTCGGCTTCGTCCATCGCGTGGGTGGTGAGGAGCACGGTGACACCGCGGCCGTGGAGGTCGCGCACGAGCTGCCACGTCGTGGCGCGGGCGTGAGGATCCATGCCCGCGGTCGGCTCGTCGAGGAACAGTACCTGGGGCCTGCCGACGAGCGCGCAGGCAAGCGACAGCCGCTGCGCCTGTCCGCCCGACAACCGACGCACGGGAGTGCCCGCGGTGTCGCGCAGGCCAACGGCTTCGAGCAGCGTCTCGGGGTCCTCGGGCTCGTCGTAGTACGCGGCGAACAGCCGCAAGAGCTCGAGCGGCTTGAGGCCCGGGTAGAGCCCGCCCTCCTGCAGCATCACACCGATTCGTGGTTTGAGCTCGCGGCCTTGCCGGATCGGGTCGAGGCCCAGCACCCGCACCGTGCCGGCGTCAGGAGTGCGGTACCCCTCGAGGATCTCCACCGTCGTCGTCTTCCCGGCGCCGTTCGGCCCGAGCAGACCGAAGACCTCCCCGCGCCCGACGTCGAAGGAGAGACCGTCGACTGCATGGTTCGCCCCGTAGTGCTTCTCGAGCCCGGAGACCCGGATGGCAAGGCTCGTCCCGTCGGCGGGCGCCATCCCTACCGATCCCGCCAGGCGACGTAGACCGCGAGATCGTCGAGCCGGTCGCATGCGTCGCCCGCCAGCGGCGCGTCGGCGATCGCACTGCGGGCCGTGGTCACCAACCGGCCGATCTCGGCCTCGATCTCGTCGAGTGCGCCGGTACGCACGAAGACGTCCTGGAGCGCGTGCACGTCGTCGAGATCGAGGTCCATCGCGCCGAGGCGCGCCAGCGTCGTCGTGATCAGTCGCGGTCGCACGCTCGTAGGCCGCCGCGACGAGCGGGGTCGGCTTCCCCTCGCGCAAGTCGTCGCCGACCGGTTTGCCGGTGACCTCGGCGTCGCCGAACGCGCCGAGCACGTCGTCCCGTAGCTGGAACGCGCGGCCGAGCGGGAGCCCGATCGCCGAGAGCGCGGGCGCGAGCGCGTCGAGCCGGCCCGCGAGCGCGGCACCGAGGTGCAGCGGCCGTTCAACGGTGTACTTGCCCGACTTGAACGTGGCGATGCGATGCGCCAGCGCCCGCTCCGTGTTCGCGGCCGCGGTGCCCATGAGGTCGAGTGACTGGCCGACACACAGCTCGATGCGGAGCTCGTCGTAGACGTCCTGCGCCGCGGCCGGCGCGTTCCGCATCAGCACGTCGGCGTAGACGATCGCGAAGTCACCGACGAGGATTGCCATGCCTTCGCCGAAGCGCCGCGCTTCACCTCGCCAGGCCGCGTGCGCATGACGGCGGACGAAGTGCCGGTGCACGGCGTCGTGGCCGCGTCGCGTGTCGGAGCCGTCCATCACGTCGTCGTGCACGAGCGCAAAGGTGTGCACGAGCTCGAGCGCCGCCGTCGCGTCGGTGGCGACGCGATCCTCCGGGTCGCCGCCCGCACCGACGTACGCGCAGTGACAGAACGCGGGCCGCAGGCGCTTGCCGCCGGCGTCGATGAAGCTGCGAAGCTCCTCGAGCGGCTCTGCAAGCGCGGCGTCGACGGCGCGCCACCGCACGAGCTCGGCATCGAGGAGCGCCGCGAGACGAGCCTCGACGCGCGTCGAAACGGGGAGGAGCGACGCGGGAAACGCTGCTTCCTGCCGCCCCGTCTGCGTCATGATTCGAACGTAGTCGCAGACCACGGTGCGCGGCAACGGAGTTGCCGGGCGAGCGCGCCGGGTACCTCGGCGATGAGCGAGGGCGATCACGAGGGAAGGCTAGGCGGGTTCCCGGGGCCGGGCCCGAACTGAACGTGCCCGTCGTAGCCTGGCCGCGTGCCCGAGTACCTCTCCGACGCATGGGTCGAGGCGCTCGACGATGCGCTCCAGGCGTCGGCTTCGGTGACGGCAGTGGCGCCATTGGTGATCGAGCAGGTCGTGCGCGACGTGCCTGAGCACGGCGAGGTGCGCTATCGCGTCTGGGTCGACGACCAGGGTGGTCACGCGGTCCGGGTCGGCGCGGGTGAGGCACAACAGAAGCCGCCGGACATCCGGCTCAGTACCGACTACGGCACCGCGACCGCGATCGCGCGCGGGCGCGAGAACGCACAGACGGCACTCGCCCGAGGGCGGCTGCAACTCGGGGGGACTGTCGACGTGCTGACGCGGCACGCAGACGCGCTGGCCGCGCTCGACGACGCGACCGTGGCACTGCGGGCCGCGACCACGTTCGGAGACGGCACCGGTGAATCGCCGTAGGATCCGCGCATGTGGGGTGAAGTGACACCCGCCGAGCGCCTGCGCGCCGTCACCCGCCGAAGCGTCGACGATGACCGGCTCGCGGCCGAGGCGGCTGACGCGCTGGCCGGCTTCGCCCACGAGCCGGCATCGCTGGTCGTCGTGTGCCGGCGCGTCCTGGCACATCATCGCACGCACGGGCCGTTGTGGTGGGTCTGCGCGCGGATTCTCGCGGCCGCCGAACCGGCAAGCGCGGCGAGGCTCGCCGTGCGCGAGCTGGAAGCCGATCGCACC
This sequence comes from uncultured Actinomycetes bacterium, assembly GCA_963781425.1. GTDB lineage: Bacteria > Actinomycetota > Acidimicrobiia > IMCC26256 > PALSA-610 > DASQHW01. The sequence continues at coordinate 344,002 of CAWAGX010000014.1, forward strand.
GGCGAGCGCCTCGGCGCGACCCTGCCGCTGCTCGATGACGGCGAAGTTGTCGCCGCGATCGGCTGGCCCGAGGCAGTGGACGAAGCTTTGATCGAGCGGTTCGACATCGACGTCGTCGCGGTGCGCGTCGAAGGCGTCGATCCCACCCGGGCATTGCGCCGGCGACGCAGCGAGCACGGCGTGCGCGTCGTCAGTCCGTGGGATCCCGCGGTCGGTCGCGTTGCCCGGCTCCTCGTGCCCGCATCGGCCATCGGGCCGGAGCAGGCGCTCGTGCCGCTCGGGACCGCGGACGCGCTGGAGACGATCGGCGCGGCGGCGATCGAGGTGTGGCTGGTCGGGGGCGTCGGCCGGGTGCTTCCCGGTCGGCTCTACGACATGGCCGCGTCATCGGCGTCCGACGACGACCTCGAGGAGATCTCCCTGCAACGCTTCGATCGCCTGGCCGGGCCGCGCGGCGTCGAGCGCACCGCCGATGCCGCCGCCCGCGTCGACTGCCCCGTTGTCCCCGAGCTGCTCCGCCCGCTCGGTTCCTAGCTCCCGTCGCCTTACACGTCGATGACGTCCGGGGGCCCGTCGTCGCGTCGGGCGGGCGGGCCGCCGAAGACCTGCAGCTGGAAGCGCCGCTTGACCAGCGACCGGGCGAGGACCCGCGTCGGTGGGAACAGGAGGAGCAAACCGAACACGTCGGTCACGAAGCCGGGGAAGATCAAGAGCGTCGCGCCGAGCAGCACGAGGCCGGCGTCGATCAGCTCGTTGGTCGGCATACTGCCCGCGTCGAGCTGCTCGCGGAGTCGCCGCAGGACCCAGAACCCCTCGTGCTTGGCGAGCCAGGCCCCGCCGATCGAGACCAGCAGCAGGAGGCCGATCGTGTTCAGCGCGCCGATCGCGGACCCGACTTGCACGATCACGTAGATCTCGACGAGCGGGATCACGATGAACGCGAGGGCGATCAGCGCGAGCATGACCCGATGGTACCCACCCACCTCGGCGACGGGTTCTTCGCCGCAATCGAAGACGGCGACCTCGTAACGCTCGAATCGCTGCTCGCCGAGGAGGTCGAGGTGCATGCGAACTTTCTCGACGCCCCGAACGATCGCCGGACGACGCTGACCGTCTTGCGCTGGTTGCACGACAACGTCCGCGACCTACGCTACGACGTGGTGCGCCGCGAAGAGATCACCGATGGCTACGTGCAACAGCACGTGCTGCGCGGTGTCGCACCGGACGGAAGTGAGCTGCGCGTGCCCGCGTGCATGATCGTCACCGTTCGCAGCGGTCGTATCACACGCATCGACGAGTATCTCGACTCCGCGCACGTGCGTGCGCTGCGACCGTGACCGACGAGCGCGACGACCGGCCCGTACCGCCCCTCGAGCTCGGGCCGATCTCGAACGGCGAACACCTGCCGTTCCCACCGACCGACGTGACACGCGAGGCCGTCCGTCGCCTGCGCGCGCTCACCGACGCGACCGCGCCCCGCCTCAACATGAGCCGTCGCGATTTCCTGCGCTCGAGCTGCGGCACCGCCGCGGCGTTGTTCGTGCTCGCCGCGTGCCACGGCGAGTCCAAGAAGGCGAAGGGCCAACCGCCGGGCGGGACGTTCACGGTGCCCCGCACCGCCACGACCGATCCCGCGCAGGCGCGGGAAGTGCTCGGCGGCGACGAGTTCGTGTTCGACGTGCAAACGCACCTCCTGGAGTACGCGCCGGGCGCGGATGGTGAATTCGGCGCCGGGTTCCCGTACTTCGGCTGCGGTGAAGCGGACGGGCTGCAGTGCTTCGGCATCGACCACTGGTTCCGCGAAGTGTTCGTGCGCTCCGACACCACGATGGCCGTGATCTCGGCGGTGCCGATCCTCACCGACCCGAACCCCTTGTCGATCGACGTGATGGAGCAGGCGCGTGCCGCCGCCAAGCGCGTGTGCGGCGACGACAAGCGCGTGTTCCTGCACGGCCAGGTGAATCCGAATGTGGGCGACGTGCAGGACGAGATCGATCGCATGCGCGCGATGGCGGCCGTGCACCCGATCGCGGCGTGGAAGGCCTATACGCATGTGCCCCGGGACCGGGGTTGGTGGCTCGACGATCACGATGCGGACGCGGTGCGCTGCGGCCAGGCATTCGTCGACGCGGTCCGGGAGATCGGGCCGCCGATCCTCTGCGTGCACAAGGGTCTCGGTGCGGGCAGCGAGTACTCGTCGCCGGTTGACATCGGGCCGGTGGCCAAGGCCAACCCGGACATCACCTTCGTCGTGTACCACTCGGGCTACGACGGTGGCGGCGAGGGCCCGTACGACGCCGGCGACGCGGACCACGGCGTCAACCGGCTCGTCGCGAGCCTCGACGCTGCGAGCATCGAGGCGCATGCGAACGTCTACGCGGAGCTCGGGTCCACGTGGTTCCTCGCGATGCGCGATCCGACCGAGGCCGCGCACGTGCTCGGCAAGCTGCTCGCCCGTGTCGGCGACGACCGCGTGCTCTGGGGCACGGACTCGATCTGGTACGGCTCACCGCAGCCGCAGATCGAGGCGCTCCGCACCTTCTCGATCAGCAACGAGCTCCAGGACCGCTTCCACTATCCCGAGCTGACCGATGCCGTGCGCCGCAAGGTGTTCGGCGCCAACGCGGCACGGCTCTACGGCGTCGACGCGCCCGTCCGCCAGAAGTGCAACGCATCGCCCGACGAGATGGCACAGCTGCGCGCCGCACTGCCGCCGCCCCGTGCGCTCGGTCCCCGGACGATCGCCGAAGCCACCACCCACATGCGCGAGCACTTCATCGTCTGACCAGGGTCGGTTTTGGCGACGTTTGGCGACACATAGTGTCGCCAACGGTCGCCAAAACCCCTAGAACGGGCCGCCGTCGACGCCGATGCGTTGGCCCGTGATGTAGGACGCCTGCTCCGAGACGACGAACCGCACCGCGGCCGCGACCTCCTCGGGCGAGCACACGTGACCGAACGCGGCGTTCTGGTCCATCGTCCGGATGTCCTCGACTCCCATTGCGCCCTTGACCAACCGTCGGCCCATCTCGGTGTCCACGAGCCCGGGCGCGACGACGTTCACATGGATGCCGTTGCGCCGTTCCTCTCGGGCGAGGGTCATCGCGAGTGCCTCCAACGCCGCCTTGGCCATGTTGTACGGCGCCGAGTTCGCACCCATGTGCACCGTCGCCGCGCTCGAGATCATGACGATGTCGCCGCGCGATTGCTCGCGCATCGACGGCAGGACGAGCTTGCTGCACGCCCACGCGCCGAACGCGTGCGTCCGGAGCAGCCGGTCGATCTCGGCCGGATCGGTCTTGGCGACGGTTTGCCCGCGTGACGCGACACCGGCGTTGTTGACGAGGATGTCGATCTTGCCGAGATCGGTGAGCGCCTGCTGCACCATCTGCCCGCATTGCGCATAGTCGTCGATCGAGGCCGCGTACGCGGTCGCGCGCCGGCCGAGCTTCTCGATCTCGGCGACCGTCTCGCTCGCGGCGTCCGCGTCGCGCCGGTAGTTGATCGCGACATCGGCACCGTCTTCGGCGAGACCGAGCGCGATCGCCTTTCCGATACCGCGTCCGCCGCCGGTGACCAGCGCGACCCGTCCTTCCAACCCCATTGGCACTGCTCCCCTATTCGTCGGTGAAGTGCGGCGGTCGCTTCTCTGCGAATGCCGACATCGCCTCGGTCAGGTCGCCGGTGAAGCTCGACAACACCTGAGTGCGGTTCTCGAGATCGATGCCCGCTTGCAGCGAGCCGATCTCCAGCTGGCTCCACATGACTTCCTTGGTCATGCGGACACCGAACGGGCTGTTCCCGGCGATCAGCTCGGCCGTCTCCAACGCGGCGTCGACGACGGCGCCGTCGGGGACCACGCGGGTGACGAGTCCGATCCGGTCGGCCTCCCCGGCGTCGATGAGCCGTCCGGTCAGCAGCAGCTCGAAAGCGCGCGACGCGCCGATCAGGCGCGGCAGCATCCACGACACGCCGATGTCGCATCCCGAGAGGCCGACACGGATGAACGCGACGTTGAAGCGCGCAGACGCGGCGGCGATGCGCACATCGCTGGCAAGCGCGAGGGCGAGGCCGCCACCCGACGCGGGCCCGTTGACGGCCGCGATGACGGGCTGCGGCACCGAGCGCATCTTCGGGACCAGGCCGGCGATCATCTTCTGGACGGTCATGCCGGCTTGCGCCCGGCCCATGCCCTGGGTCGACGGCGGGCTGGCACCCTCGCTGAGGTCCAGCCCGGCACAGAAGCCACGGCCCGCACCGGTCAGCACGATCACGCGGCAGCTGCGGTCGGCCGCCAGCTCGTCGAGCGCGTCGTAGAGGCCGCCGACCAACGCGTGGTTCATCGCGTTCAGTCGTTCGGGCCGGTTCAACGTGATCTTTGCAATGCCCGGCCGCACCGGCTCGATCACCACTGCGTCTTCGATCATGGCTCCCTCACCGCGCCGTCCCCGGCTTCGCGGCGTCGGCGGGCTCAACCTGCCCTCCTTTTCGCAGCGAGCCTCTCGGCGCGCTCTGCGAGTTTCGGCCATCCGAAACGCACACACCAATCGCCGAAGTCGTCGTTCGCACCGTGCCATTCCCAGTCGTCGACCGTGCCGACCGCCGCGTCGGTTCGTAGCGTCGCGAGGTCCTTGAAGAGGTCCGCGACCTTGCGGCCCGCGGCAAGCGTGGCGGCGAGCCGGTCCGCGCCCCGAAGCCCGGGCACCTCCCATGCGTGGACATCGTCGGGAATCGCTTCGATGTGCCCGTAGCGCGCGAGCAACGCGGCGGCGGTCTTCGCGCCGAAGCCCGGAAGGCCGGGAAACCCGTCGGCGCTGTCGCCGACGAGCGCGAGCCAATCGGGAATCGACTCCGGCGGCACGCCGAACTTGGCGCGCACACCTTCCGCGTCGATGAGCACGTCCTTGCGCCGGTCGAGTTGCACGACCTTGCCGCCCACCGACTGGCCGAGGTCCTTGTCCGGTGTGCAGATGATCGCCTGGTCGACGCGGGGGTCGTTCGCGGCGACGAATGCCGCCGACGCGAGCGCGTCGTCAGCCTCGTACTCAACCATCGGCCAGACGGTGACACCGAGCGCCACGAGTGCCTCCTCGAGGAGTGGGAACTGGGCCAGCAACAACGGCTCCATGCCCACGCTGGTCTTGTAGGTCTCCCAGAGGTCGTTCCGGAAGGACTCGATCACGTGGTCGGTCGCGACCCCGAGATGAGTGGCGCCGCCCTCGAGCATCGCCAGCATCGACTGGACGACCGAGCGAGTGCCGCCGATCTCGACACCGCCCGGGTCCACGTGCCCGGGCCGGGGCGCGAGGAACTGCCGGAAGAGCTCGTAGGTTCCGTCGACCAGGTGCACACGCACGGGCCGAGCCTCGCACATGTCGTGGCGGTCACGCCCCCGGACGTGCCTACGCCTGCGACATCACCGGCAGGTGCTCCGGTGCGACCTGCTGCTCACGCGCGTTCCCTGTGTCGGGCGCATACAGCTCGAACATGAGCTGTTGCACGGACGCGAAGACCAGCACCGCGCCGAACACGTGAAAACCGACGAGCACGGCCGGGATGTGCTCGAAGTATTGCACGTAGCCGAGGATCCCCTGCGCCGTCATCACGACGATCGTGATCGACGCGGGCGCGCAGGACACGCGGCGCGGCACGCGCGTACGGATGAGCGCGATGACGAACACCAGCACGAGCCCGACGAGCACGTCGACCGACGCGCCGTGCACACGGGCGACGTCGACGAGCGGCCAGCCGAGCCGGCGGGCTTCGGCGTCGCCGCCATGCGGGCCGGCGGCGGTGACGAGCGTGCCCCACACGGCGACCCAGATCGTGAGCACGTACACGGCGCGCGCCAAGAGCTCGACACGGTGTGACACCACCGGACGACGCTCGAACGCGCCATCGGGCTCGCCGGCGCGGTGGTGCATCCACAGCGCAATGCCCACGAGCGCGAGGGCGAGCAGGAAGTGTCCCATCACACTCACCCACGCGAGCTTCACCATGACCGAGATCCCGCCGAGCACGGCTTCCGCCCAGAACAATCCGAGGAGGACCCATGACATCCGCACGAGATCGTCGCGACGCGGCTCGCGCCGGTAGGCGCCGAGCAGTGCGAGCGCGATCGGGACACCGATCGCACCGGAGAAGATGCGATTGAGCTGTTCGATCGCCGCGTGATGGGTCGACACGTCGACGAGCTTCGTCGCGCTGCAGTTCGGCCAGTTCGCGCAACCGAGGCCGGAGTTCGTCAGGCGCACGATCGCGCCACTCACGATGATCGCCACGAGGAACACCACGTTCACGGCTGTCAGGCGACGAAACGCCGAGGGCGACAGCCGGGGTAGCGACATCGGCAGCAGTGTACGAAGCGCTCGACGCGCAATACCGATCGCTACTCCGCCGGTACCCTGTGGGTCGTGAAAGCACGTGCGGCAATCGCGCTGGCCGTCGTGCTCGCCGCATGCTCGTCCGGCCCGTCACGCCGCACCGAACCGTCGTCCACGACGCTCGCGCCGTCCACGTCCACCTCGTCGTCGACGACACGGCCGGTGACGACGACGACGGTGAAGCGCGACCGCCCGGTCGTGCTGGCCTTCGGCGGTGACGTGCACTTCGAAGGCGTGCTGCGGAACCTGCTCGCCACCGATCCGGCGACCGTGCTGGCGCCGATCGCACCGGTGCTGAAGTCGGCCGACATCGCGATGGTCAATCTCGAGACGGCGATCACCGAGCGCGGTGCGCCGCAACCGAAGCAGTACACGTTCCACGCGCCGGCGACCGCATTCACCGCACTCGCCGCCGCGGGCGTCGACGTGACCACGATGGCCAACAACCACGGTGTCGACTTCGGGCCGGTCGGCCTGCAGGACTCTCTCGACGCAATCCGGGTCACGCGCTTCCCGGTAGTCGGGATCGGCGCCGATGCCGCGCACACGTACGCCCCCTTTCGCCGCACCGTGCACGGCGAACGCATCGCGATCATCGGCGCGACGCAGGTCATCGACGACACGCTGATCCCCACCTGGAGCGCGTCCGACAGCCGCGGGGGCATTGCCTCGGCGAAGGATGTCGACCGGTTGCTGGCCGAGGTCCGCAAGACGCGCGTCGACAGCGACACCGTTGTGGTGTTCCTCCACTGGGGACAGGAAGGCACCACGTGCCCGACGTCGATCCAACGCGACTTGGCGCTCCGGCTCGTCGATGCCGGCGCCGACATCATCGTGGGCAGCCATGCGCACCGGCTGCTCGGCGCCGGCCGCCTCGGGACGGCGTTCGTCGACTTCGGCCTCGGGAACTTCGCGTTCTACACACAGGGCGGACCCACTGCCGACACCGGTGTGCTGCTCGTCACAGTGACCGGCCGGCGCATCGACCGTTACGAATGGCGTCCCGCGGTCATCAGCGGCGGCGTGCCGCGCCCTCTGACGGCGACCGCTGCCGACGCGGCGCAAGCCCGATGGCAGGACGGGCGTAGTTGCACCGGCCTCGCGCCCTGAGGTCGACTGCCTCCCATGACCGACACGTACGACGAGTTCGGCCTCTTCCACGAGAACGCGGAGGAGTTCGGCATCCCGTGGCGCGGCGCGCCCGACGTCCGGCACGTCGAGGTCCCCGTCGGTGCCGGCCAGAGCATCTCGGCGCTGCTGTGGGGCGCGGATGCACCCCAGCTCGTGCTCGTGCACGGCGGCGCCCAGAACGCGCACACATGGGACACGGTCGCGCTCGCGCTCGACCGTCCACTGGCCGCGATCGATCTTCCCGGCCACGGTCACTCGTCCCATCGGCCGGACCACGTGTACTGGCCCGCGGACAATGCGGTCGCCGTCGAGCAAGCGGTGCGCACGCTCGCACCGGACGCGCGGGTCGTGGTCGGCATGTCGCTCGGGGGACTCACGTCGATCGCACTCGCCGACCGCGCACCTGAGCTGGTTCGCAATCTCGTGCTGGTCGACGTCACCCCCGGCGTGAACCGCGAGAAGTCGACGGCCATCGCAAACTTCATCGACGGACCCGAGTTCTTCGCGAGCTTCGACGAGATCCTCGAGCGCACGGTGGCGTTCAACCCGACGCGTACTGAGTCGTCGCTGCGGCGCGGCATACAGCACAATGCGATCGAGCTTCCGGACGGACGGTGGCGGTGGCGCTACGACCTCCCCCGCCGCGGCACGGGCGAGGGCGAGAGTGGCAGCATCATGCCGGGCCTCGAGGAGCTGTGGGAGGCAGTGTCGCGTGTGAAGGTGCCACTCACCCTCGTGCGCGGGAGCCTGTCACCCGTTGTGGATGATGACGACGTCGCCGAGCTCGAGCGCCGCAATGCCGACGCGCGCGTCGTCGTGATCGAAGGCGCCGGTCACAGCATCCAAGGCGACAAACCCCTCGAGCTCGCCAATTTCCTTGCCGGACTGCTCGCGGACTGAGTACTACGCGAAGAGATGCCCGCGAGTAGCGTGCTCGAATGTTCGAGCCGCTGCCGCCGGCGTTCGGTGCGACGCGGGAGGGTCTGCACGCACTTGCCGAGCACGTGCTCGCGGCCACGCGCTATCGCTCCGACGGCCACATCGGTCTGGTCCCCAGTACCGGTGGCTTCGGCACGCCGACCTTCGGCGAGGGTATACGCGTGCGCGTCGAGGGCATCGAGCTCGTGCACGAACGGCCGGGCTCCACTCGTCGGGTGCCGCTCACGACGTTGAGCGACGCCGCGCAGTTCGTCGGCGTGCCGCTCGGCGCGCCGACCGAGGTGTACAAGCCGGCGACTGCGTGCCTCCCCGACACCGCTCTCGCCATCGACGCCGACGCGGCACGCGCGCTTGCCTCGTGGATCGATTTCGCGGCGAGCCTCCTGCACGAGCTGCGGGAGAGCTACGCCGGGCAGACTCCGACCGCGGTGCAGCTCTGGCCCGAGCACTTCGATCTCGCGTGTGACCTCGGCGATCGCGAGGCCGGCACCCGCGCCAACTACGGCGCGTCGCCCGGTGACAGTGTGCTCGCCGAGCCGTATCTGTACGTCGGCCCGTGGGACCTCGACCGCCGCACCGGCGCGTTCGCGATGTACCCGTTCGGGGCGGCGCTGACCTACGAGGAGCTGCGCACCGCGCTCGATCCGCGAGCAGCCGGCCGCGACTTCTTCCGCGACGGCGCCTCACTGCTCGTCGGCGCCCCTTGAACAGACCACGTCGAGATCGCGGTTTGCGAACCAGTTGTGGTGCCACTCTTCGTCGAAGACCGTCGTGAGGCACGAAAGGACGGTGTGCTCATTGCACGGACGTTGCAGACCTGCATCTGTCATGTCGTGGACGAGTGACCGAACGATCGCCATCCGTTCCTCGCGAGCCGGGACGACATCATCGAGCGGCGGGTCCACGGTGGGGTCGATACCAAACGGCGCGGGGTCTGTGATGAAGCTCGGGAGCACGCCGAACGGGTGGAAGTGCCCGGTGCGACCGAGCACCGTTCCGCTGATCCAACCATCGGTCACCATGATCAGGTGACGCAGCGTTTCGAGAAACGACCATTCATCGTTCTCGACCCGCTCATGCAGCAGTGACTCCGGCAGCGCACTCGCACGTTTCATGGTTGCCGCCCAGAGATCCTCGATGACAGCCCACGCCTCGCGCACACCGTCGGCATCGCTCGGCCGGAGCTTCATCCGTTCCGGGTAGCGACGATCCATCTCCGCAGTGATCAAGGGCGCAACCTCGACGTCGTTGATCACCAGGCCGTGGATCAACCCCGAGAAGCGGGCATCGACCAGCATCGCTTCCATCATCCGTGCACCGGAGAGATTGACGTTGCGGCCGCGAGCACCGGTCAGATCGACGTTCACGAACTCCGCGCCCTTCAACGCGTCGGTGTCCTCGAAGCGCATGTGACACCCCCGATGCGGCGGTCCGGTCGCGAGCAAGTCTTGCCCGATCGGAGCGGCGGAGGCGAGGGAGGATGTCATAGGCTGGTGCCCATGGCACAGACGTTCACGCGCATGGACGAGTCGACGGCCGAACAGTGGGCGGTCATCGGCAAGGAAACGTACGAGCACCAGGGGCGAGTTGCCGATCGCGCGCTCGACATGCTCCGCTCGCTTGCCGACATCACTGACGGGTTCGCGGTCGACCAGCTCACACACTCACTGCAGACCGCGACGCGCGCCGAGCGCTCCGGCGCCGATGACGAAGTCGTGTTCGCATCGTTGATGCACGACATCGGCAAGGCCGTGAGCGTGCCGAACCACCCGGAGATCGCGGCCGCAATCCTCAAGCCGTACGTGCGCACCGACGTGTACCACATGATCCTTGCGCACCAGGACTTCCAAGGCCGGCACTACTACGCGCACTTCGGCGCCGACCCCAACGCGCGGGAGAAGTACCGCGGCGAGCCGTGGTTCGAGCTGGCCGAGCGGTTCGCCGACGACTGGGACCAGACGGCGTTCGATCCCGACTACGACACGCTGCCGCTTGAGCACTTCGAGCCGCTGGTACGCGCCCGGTTCGCGAGCGCCAAGATCGTCTCAGCGCGTCCAGCGGTCCTGTGACCGCGATCGCGCCGGTGTGCCAACCTGGGGGCGGAGGTGCGCATGCTGTTGGACGGGAAAGTCGTGATCGTCTCCGGAGTGGGACCCGGCCTGGGACAGGCCAACGCCCGCGCGCTCGCGCGGGAGGGCGCCACGGTCGTGCTCGCCGCCCGCAACGGCGAGTACCTGGCCGGCGTCCAGGGTGAGATCGAGGCGGCAGGCGGCCGGGCGTTGGCCGTGCCGACCAACGTCGTGGTGCCCGAACAGGTGCAGGGCCTCGTCGATCGCACGATCGACGCGTACGGCCGCATCGACGGACTGGTCAACAACGCGTTCCGCATGGATGTGTTCCAGCCGTTCGATCAGGTCGACCTCGCGAAGTGGCGCAAGATCTTCGACGTCAACGTCTGGGGATCGCTCGCTGTCACGCAGGCGTGCGTGCCGCATCTGAAGAAGGCCGCGGCGGATCAGGGTGACGCATCGGTCGTGTTCATCATCTCTATGAGCATGCGCAAGATCCGGCCGCTCGAAGGCGGCTACTCGTCGTCGAAGGCCGCGGTCCAGACCGCGGCCAAGACGATGGCCCTCGAGCTGGGGCCGACGGGCGTGCGGGTCAACTGCATCGCACCGGGGTTCATCGGTGGCCCCAACGTCGAGGTCTACCTCGGGTGGGAATCAGAGGCGCGCGGCATCTCGCGCGATGACGTTCGTGCCGAGATCGAGTCCAACATCCCGCTCGGGCGCATCCCACCGCAGGACGAGATCGCGAACTCGGTCGTCTTCTTCATCTCGCCGTGGTCACGCGTGATCACCGGCCAGACGCTCGATGTCAACGGCGGCGAGTTCTTCGGGTGAGCCGGGTTGCGGCCGTCACCGGAGCGTCGGCGGGCATCGGTCGCGCGACGGCTATCGCGTTCGGGGAGCTCGGCTGGACGGTGGCGGTCGGTGCGCGGCGCATCGAGCAGCTCGAGGAGACGGCCAAGCTCGTCGACGGCGCCGGCGGGCGCGCCCTCGTGCACGTGCTCGACGTGACCGACTGCACCTCCGTCGACGTGTTCTGTGAGTTCGTCAACGGCGAGGCCGGCCCGATCGACGTGCTCGTGAACAACGCGGGGACCGCGATCCCCGGCGATGTGCACGAGATGACCGACGCCGACCTGCGCCGCATCCTCGAGACGAACCTGCTCGGGCCGGTGATCCTCAGCAGCCGCATCGTGCGGGCGCTCCGCGCAGCCGGCGCGACCGGGGGCGACATCGTGTTCATCTCCTCGGACGCGACGGTCCATCCCCGCCCGGCGATGGCGCCCTACGTCGCGACCAAGGCGGGGCTCGAAGCGTTCGCGGCCACGCTCGCGCTCGACCTCGAGGGCAGCGGCCTGCGGGCGTCGGTCGTGCGGGTCGGGCCGACCCAGGGCACCAGCTTCGCGGACGGCTGGGATCCACGGACCTTCGAGGAGCTGTTCCCGCGCTGGAAGCGCTTCGGTCTGCAACGCCACTTCCACACGATGCAGCCCGAGGACATCGCGCGAGCGATCGTCCAGGTCGTCACCGCGCCGCCGCACATGTGGGTGCCGATCGTCGAGGTCCAACCCAACCCGCCACTCGACTAGGGGGCGTGTGTGAGGTGCGATTTTCGCACCTCACACACGCCCGCACACCCCGGGGCGTCTACTTGATCGCGGTGGGGGCGACGGGGGCGCCGGCCGCACCTGTCAGGGGCAGAGGTGTGGCGACGAGCAGGAATTCGTACTGGCGGTCGTTCGCACAGTCGGCCGCGAGCTCGTCGAGATGCCAGTTCTGACCCTGGACCAGACCCATGTCGCGGAGCTGGATCATGTGCACCGGCATGAACACGCTCGGGTCCTCGCACGGATAGACCTCGAACGTGATCGTGTCGGTCGCGACGGCCGCGACGTCGTGGTCGCGCAGCCAGGCGATCGACTGCGTCGACAGCCCGGGCGCGGGCATGGAGTACCGCTGCTTCTTCCCCGCCCGCAGAAAGTGCATGTGGCCGGTGCGCACGAGCAGCGCATCGCCCGATTCGACCGTCACTCCGGCCGCGCTCGCGGCCCGGTCCAGATCCTCTCCGGTGATCGCGTAGTTGTCGTCGAAGTGGTCGACGTCGTGGAGGCGGGCGACATCCAACAGGACGCCCCGGGTCGCGACCGCACCGAAATGCTCGATGCCGAGGCGCGCAGCTCCCCCCTCCCCGGTGACCACGGAGGCGGGCGTGTCGTTGTAGAGCTTCTCCTCGTACGCGACGTGCGCGAGCGCATCCCAGTGTGTCGCCGCCTGCGAACCCATTCCGAACGAGTCGTCGCTCGTCGTGAAGTCGCGGGTGTCGCCGGTGAACGTGACGTTGACCGTGTGCGTGTGCAGCTCGGCGTTGGTGCGGTGCGGCATGTGCTTGTTGTCCCACTGCGGTCCGCTCGCATCGAACGGGATCGCCAGCGAGAACGGCCGCCCCTGGCGGGCGGCGCGCACGCCCCTGAGCACGGCTTCGGGAGTGACGAGATTCAGCGTGCCCCGCTGATCGTCCGCGCCCCAGCGGCCCCAGTTCGACACGCGCGCAGCAAGGTCTTTGAGCTCGGGCGTCAGCGGCATGGAGGGACAGTAGCGGGGCAAGTAGCGTGAGTGACGTGGCGGTCGCCGAACGCATCGACTGCATGGAATGCGGCGGGGACGCCTACCTCGCGCAACCCATCGGCCCCGAAGACGTCATCGAGGCCGGCGACGTGTTGGTCTACTTGTGCGGCGCCTGCGCGCAACGATGGGACGTCGTCGTCGACGAAGCAGACACGGACGACTGACCGCCCGGATCAGGACGCGAGCGTTGCGACGTCGACGGTTGCCGGCTCGGCGGCGACCGCGGACGATTCCATCTTGCGCACCTCGATGATGCGGCCGGTCCGGAAGGACGCCACCCGCAGCGTGAACGCCGACGCGAGCCGGCCACCGCCGTTGCGATCGAAGAACGTCGTCAGCGGGCCCTCTTGCTCATACGCATCGGCACCGTGCACGACCGTCGTCGTCTCGTCCTCGAACCGAACAAGGAAGCTCATGCGCACGATGTTACGACGCGCGCGCTGTGGATCGATAGAGGATCAACTTGTGGATGACGGTGTGGATACCGGGAAACGGATGTACTCGTCGATGAGGAGTTGACCGAGCACGCCGTCGCGCGACGTCGCGCTGCACGAGTCCGCGATTGCAGAGATCGTCGACGAGCCGGTCGAGGATGACGTCCACGGTGAGATCGTCGCGATGTGCCCGCCATGTGTCGCGCTCGCGCTCGTCGCGGAAGCAATACGCCTTCCACGACACCGAGAACCGCAGTTGTTCCCACGGGTACGTCGTGAGCACGGTGCCGTCACTCGCCCGCAGGGACCAGTGGCGATCGCCCGTGAAATCCAACGTGGTACCCGGCCGGATCGGCGGAAGGTCGTCGACGGCGACTTCGGCGATGCGGTCGACGCCGTGGAACACGCTGTCGGTGTCGAGCACCATCGCGGTGTTGAAACGCACACGGTGGCGTTGCACCTGTTCTTGCGCGCCGGCCGGCCAGTACGCGAGCTCGCCGCCGTCGCAGTCGTGGAACCACGAGATCGCGGTGGCGATCGGCATCCGGTATTCCTCGAACAGCAGTGAGTGGTGCATGACCACGAGGAGCCACTGCGGCAGCAGCTTGCGATTGGCGCCGCGGAACTCGGGCACATCGGTGTGCACCGCGAGCTCCTGGCCCGGCACCATCAGGTTCGCGTAGGCGATCGCGGGCTCGATGACCGCCCGTTCGTGGATCGTGCGCGCCGCATCCACGAACGCCTGGTGATACAGGAACGGCGCAATGCCGACGATGCGCTCGTCGCGGCCGTACACGTACTCCTCGCGGAAGTAGCTCGTGCGCACGGCTGAGCGCGGCGGTCGGCTCCGACACGTGCGCGAGCCCGCCGGTCTTGAGGAAGTTCGTCGAGCGCGTCGTGGCGCTGCGCCAGCCCTCGCCCGACGTCGGCGTCGTGTTGTTCGTGCTCGGCGTACATGCGATAGCGACCAAAACGCTCGCAGAGATCAACCATCGAGTCGGCGGTGGCCGCATCGAAGCAAGGATCGAGCACGATGACACGGGCGGTCATGACGAGAACTTACCCCCGAGGCGAGCGGCGACCACCGCTTGCCTCGGGTGCGGCCGTCGCCGCTACCGGGCGCGACGCCGGCGTCTGCGCTCCTCGCGCATCATCTCGCCGAACCGCTCCCACTGCACGTGGATCGCGTTGGGACTGTGGCCGGGCACCCAGGCCACCGAACCTCGGCTGACGAGGAGCTCGCCGAGCTTCTCGCCGTCGCTCCGCACCACGAAGCGCACGTCGCTGTTGAGCACGATCTTCGGAGGAATCGCCATGTCGATCTCGTGTCGTGGCATGGACCGACCGTACAGCGACAAACTGTCGACATGCGCTTCTCGGCAGATCACGAACTTCCGGCCCCGCCCGCCGACGTCGTCGCGGTCTGGCTCGATCCCGCGTTCCACGAACAGCTCGATCTCCCCGACCTCAGCCGCCCCGAGGTCGTCGAGGCATCCACGACGGGCACGACATCTGTCGTGCGACTTCGGTACGAATTCACGGGGCATCTCGATCCCGTCGTGCGCAAGCTGCTCGGCAACCGCAAGCTCACCTGGGTCCAGGACCTGCACTTCGACCTCGCGCTACTGCGCGGTCGTCTGACGTTCGCCGCCGAAGCCGACGCGAAGCGATTGCACGGCGATGCCGACGTCACGCTCGAAGCAACCGGCGAGGGCACCACGCACCGGCACATCGCCGGCGACCTCCACGTCAGGATCCCGGTCATCGGCGGGAGCGGCGAGAAGCGCATCGTGCCCGGTCTCGTCGCGCGCCTCGACGTCGAAGCCGCGGCGCTCGTTGAGGCGCTCAAAGCCCGGGGATGAAACGCGCGAGCTCTGGATAACCCTTGTTCGCTTCGGCACCGTCCACGTAGATCGTCGTCCCGCTGACCCACGAGGCTTCGTCGCTCGCGAGGAAGACCGCCGCGTCGGCAATGTCGCGCGGTGCGCCGGCGCGGCCGAGCGGAATGGACTCGACGTACGCCTCTTGCACCGCGGGTATCGCGGCGCGCGTATTGCGTCATCGGCGTCTCGATGAAACCCGGTCCGATCCCCACCACCCGGATTCCGCTGGGTCCCAGCTCCATCGCCGCACATCTCGTGAGCATCGCGACGCCCGCTTTGGCCGCACAGTACGCCGACATGCCTTCGGCAGGAACGATCGCGTTGATCGATGCGATGTTGATGATCACGCCCGATGCACCGGCGGCAACCATGGCCGCCGACTCCGCCCGGAGGGAGAGGAAGACGCCCCGCAGGCAGACGTTCATCACCGCGTCCCACTGCTCGACGGGATGCGAGTGCACGGGCGAGTACCAGCCGATGCCTGCAGCGTTGAGCGCGAGGTCGAGTCGCCCGAACTCCTCCGTCGCGCGCAGCACCATGCGATCGACCGACTCGGGCACGGTGACATCGACGATCTCGGTGATGCACGCATCGCCCAGCTCGTCAGCCATCCCTGCCAGTGCCTCGCGGTTCAGATCCCCGAGCACGACGCGCGCTCCCTCGGCAACGAACCGGCGCGCGCACTCGGCACCGATTCCCGAAGCACCGCCCGTCACGACACCGACGCGGTCTCGCAATCTCTCGCCCATCCGTCCCCCTCAACAAGGACAACATGCGTGGCGAAAGGCTCCGACAGAACCTCTCGCCACGCAAGTTGCGTGGGCTCGGAGAGCAGGCAAGGACTATCCGGCCATGAATTCCTCGGTGACGTACATCGCGTTGCCCACGTAGGCAACACCGACGCCGACGTAGTTGATCTGGCTGTTCAGCATGTTCTCCGCGTGCGGCGGTGAGTGCTCGAAGGCGCTTTCCATGCCCGACACGTTCCTCTCCGGGGTCACCATGCCGACGTTCTCGCCGAGCAGCGACCAGCTCACATCGATGAAATCGCTGAGCGTCGAGTGACAGATGCTCGCAACACCGGCGCCGTCGCGTCCGCAGCCGCCACTCGCCATGTGTCCCGACCACCCGCGCGCCTTGTTCACAAGCGTCGCGTGGACCGCGAGCGGGGGCAGTCCGTGCGCGCCTCGGAAGTTGTTGATGCCTGCAACCAGCGCGTTCTCGGCACTATCCGATGGCGCGACAGACGCGGCCATGGTTCGGGCACGCACCTGTGCACATCCCGAGAACGACACTGCGAGCGCAATGATCGCGGCAATGATCACAAACTTCGGGAACCGTGTTGCACGCAAGGTCGAGCTTCTCCCTGATCGCGTCGGCGAGCTGTTCACTCGTGTTCGTGATCGAGAGCACGCGCGTCACGCTGCTTGCCGCGACGTCATCACGCTCACGATGCCTGCCCGGCTATCGGATATGGCGTCTCACGTGGCTGAGAACTCGGAACGAACTCGTGGTCCGCACGACCCCCACAACGTCACGCACGACGTACCCATTGCGTACGCGCACCATAACAACTTCTCACCGCGCAACGGAACATCGCGCCAAACGTTCGTAAGTCATCGGCGGACGACTGATGTGCGTGCAACGCATGCCAAAGCGCGCGTACGTGCATGAACAATCGCGCCAACAGTTTTCAACACTTGTTCGTTCGGCGGCTTCGCTGCGTTCTCGAGAGGTCGTGCAAATCTCACGCACGGTAGGACCGATTGCCGCCAGGAGGGGGACAAGCGCGCGGAGGTCAAACGCGCAGAGCGTTGCTGTGTGCGACGCGAGCACCAGCTGAGCGCGTCACCTCATGGGTGTCATGAAACAAGTGTCGCAAGTGCGCAGGTGTGCACGGGAATGTGCACAGGTCGTGCGGAAAGTCGCTTCGCAGAATTAATCTCGGAGGCGCTCCTCGCCGGCACGTCTGAGCAGCGCGAGCACGGTGTCATCACTCGTCGCCGAGAAGTCGCGGTAGAACTCGCCGATCGCAAGAAAGCGCTCGGGCGCGTCCACCACCACGACCTCGTCGGCGGCCGAACGCATGGCGCGGATGGTGCCCGGTGGTGCCACCGGCGCGGCGAGCACGACCCGCGCGGGCACCTTGTGCACGTGCGACCTCGCACGCCGCGCGCGGGTCGAACCGGTCGCGATTCCGTCGTCGACGATGACTGCGGTGCGTCCCGCGAGCGGGATATCCGCGCGCGAGCCGCGCAGCTGATCCGCCCGTTGCTCGAGCGCGATCCGCTCGCGCGCCTCGACCGCAGCGAACTGCTCGCTCGTGATGCGAGCCGCGTCGACCACCTGTTGGTTGACGACGCGAGCGCCGTCCTCGCCGATGGCGCCCATCGCGAGCTCAGGCTGCGTCGGGACGCCGAGCTTGCGCACGAGAATGACGTCCAACGGCGCGTCGAGCGCCGCCGCCACCTCGAACGCGACGGGCACGCCGCCGCGCGGCAGGCCGAGCACGACCCGCTCGCTCCGTGCGATGGACGTGACCTCCGGCATCGCCTGTAAGCGGGCCGCGAGGCGCCGGCCTGCGTCGACGCGATCCCGGAAGGTCACGGCGAACTCACGAAGGCAATGGCGCTCACGACAATCTCCTAGATGGGCGCGTGCCTGCGGTGAGTCGCACGCTCGCGGTGTGGTAGATGCGCTTCCCGTCGAACCAGCCGACGCGCACCACGTCGCCGGGCTCGTGGCGGTTGAGCGCGGCGTCGAGGTCACGCGGCGATGCCAGCGCGACATTGTCGACGGAGGCAAGCACGTCCTGCGCAGTGATGCCGGCGACCGCGGCGGGACCGCCCCGATCGACGTCGACGACAGTTACACCACCACCAGCATTGTCCGGCGTACCGCTGACGTCGGCGCCGAGCGCGGCAGTCGGCCCGACGTGCACCTTCGCATCACTGCCGCCCCGGTTGACCTCGCCGACGATCACGAGCGCGCGATCGATCGGTAACGCGAACGAGACGTCCGCGGCGGTCTCTTCGTGGAACAGCCGACCGGAGGACGCAGCGGTACGCATGGCGACGATCGACCCGTTTCCGTCGGCGACCGGTCCCCCGGCGTCGACCGGCTGCATGGCAGCACCAAGCTCGATCAGGCCGTGGCGAGTCTCAGTGCCGTTCGGGTCGGCGTTGTCGCCGGCGGTGACGTCCCGGTCCAGCGCGCGCACCGACGACGTCATGCCGTGCTTTCGCGCGAGCACGACGAGCGGTTGCCCGACACGCAGGGTCGCCGGACGGCCGATATCGATCGTCGACAGGCCAGACGCGCCATCGGTCTGCAGGACAGCAACATCGTCATCGATGTCGTAGCCGACGACTCTCGCGGGAAACGTCCGGCCGTCACTCGTCCGCACCGTGACGGCGACTGCGCCGGCGATCACGTGGTTGTTCGTGAGCACCTGTCCGGAAGCTGTCAGGACCATGCCGGTTCCCGCCGATCGACCGCCACTCTGGAGCTCGGCGTCGATCTCGACGATGGCCGGACTGATTCGGCGAGTCACCGCATCGAGGGCGATCGGCACGTTTGCAGGTTGTGACGGCGGGGTGCGCGACGCGGTGCGCCGGCTGGTGCCCGTTTCGGCGCGGACCACTGCAACGATCGCAAGGGTGGCGAGGATCACCACGAGCAAGAGCGCGAGCACATCGGCAATCCCCGACTCGGATGTCCGGCAACGACCGCGCAGTTCCATCTCGGAGAGAGTCTGCTCCGTTCGGTCGCCGGGCAATCATCGGGAAGGCCGCGTCCGCGTGGCTTACAGCGCCGGGAGCAGCTCCTCGGTCACGAGCTGGGTGTGCATCCGCGCGTCGTCGCGGTCTGCACCGAACGACGGACCGGTGATCACGAGCCGGTCGAGCCCCGCGCCCACCAGCTCGCCCAGGCGTTCTCGGCAGGCACTGGCATCCCCGATGACGGCGAAGCGGTCAACGAACTCGTCCGGCAGCACGTTGGCGTGCGCAGCGCTGTTCACGAGGTGGAAGTTGCTGTCGTAGGTGCGGCCCACCTCGGCGACGAGCGCGCGGTCGTGCTCGTCGAGTCCGGCGCCGGTCGAACCGGGCATCGCCGAGAAGTGTGCAAACGCGGCGACGCTGCCGCGCACGAGCGCCCGGCCGGCGGTGCGATCGGGATGGCAGGCAACGGTGACGTAGGCGCCGAACGAGACGTCGCCCGGATCGCGGCCGGCATCGCGTTGCGCAGCCCGGGCGAGCTCGATCGCCCATCGCATGCGGTCGGGGTCGGCGCCGACCGCGAACGTGATCCGTTCCGCAGTGCGCGCCGCGAACGTGATCACCTTCGGGCCCGATGCGGCGACATCGAGTGGCACCGGTGATTGCTTGGCCCGGTCGAGCCAGCGCAAGCGGCTGGGGTAGCCGTCGATGTCGACGGTGCCGCGCTGGAGATATGTGTGCAACTCCTCGGTACGCGGCGAAGAAATCGGCGAGGGCCATCGGTGGCCGGCCGAGGTGGAACAGCGCGGTGTCGCCCCGCCCGATCCCGAGCACGACGCGCCCGCCCGACGTCTCCTGGACCGTCGCGGCGACGGTCGCCAGCACAGCGGGGTGGCGGGTCGCGGGATTGGTCACACCGGTCATGAACTGCAGCCGCTCGGTCACCTTCGCGCCGAGTGCGATCGCGATGAAGGGGTCGCCCACGAGGTTCTGCGAGTCGGTGAACGTGATGCCGTCCCAGCCGGCGGCCTCGGCGCGCTCTGACAGCACCTCCACGAGCCCCGTCTCGGGGATGCTCATCGTGAACAGCTCGACGGTCAATGCCATCACCTCACTTGAAGAAGATGCCGGCGATCGTGGTGAGGAACGCCTTGCTTCCGCCCTCTGTGTGATTCGCCTTGATCAACCCGAAACCGGCGCCGAACAGGCTTGCCACACTTGCCGAGACCAGGAGCAGCTCGGCCCCGACCCGGTTGTTGTCCTCCCTCGTCGCCAGCGACGCCGTTTCCTCCGGCGTGAGACGGAGCACATCTCGCCAGACCGACCACAGCCACCATGCGCCGCCGGCGATCCAGCCGGCGAGGGGCGGCAACTGCCACGGTGAGAACGGCACGGCGACGAGGCCGACCGCGACGGCGATCGTGACCGCGATCGCTGCCGCTGCGCGGCGGACATCGCGCGTACGGGCGGAAGCGGATCCATGGATCAGGTCAACAGCTTGTTGTAGTCGAGCGTTGCCCAGCGCTGCGGCCGGAGCGCGAACGTGACGTTCGGCTCGTCCTTCACGCCTTGGAAGTACGCCTCGCCGAGCTCGGGCCCGAGGTAGCGCAACGCCATGGCGCGACGGAACTCGTCGTGGGCGGCGCCACGGTGCTCGATGGGACCTTCGACGACGACATAGCTGTAGGGCACGACCTCCGATTGCACGCACATCGTCGCCCGCCCCGCTTTCGTCATCAGCTCCGCCTTGCGGGATTCGGGCGCGACCGAGAACGCGAGTGAGCCGTCGGGCTCGACGACGAACCACAACGGCGACGACACCGGACCGCGGCCGGCGGCCTCGATGCTCAACACGCCCACCCGTGGTGTGGCCGTGAGAAACGCGGCACGCTCGTCCTTGCTCATTGTGAGATTCACGGCGGCTCCTCACTGTGTGTTGCCGACCGCGATTCAATCGGCTCGTGGTTCGGAGCGCACGCCGAGGGCCGTAGACTTGCCGCGCAATGCGAGGGCTGGAAGGACTTCAAGTGATGGCTGGCCGCGACCGATGACCGACGCGTTGACGGAGCTGCTCCGTCGTATCGACACACGCGAGGCCAAGGTCGCCGTCGTGGGGCAGGGCTACGTCGGGCTGCCGCTCGCGTTGCGCGCGGCCGAGCTCGGCTTCCCGGTCGTCGGCTACGAAGTCGACGCCGCCCGGGTCGAGGCGCTGCGTGCCGGTCGCTCGCACGTCGAAGACGTGACCGATGGCGCGCTTGCCGCTGCGCTCGGCGCCGCCTACCGGCCGACCTGTGACCCGGCCGACATGCGGGCGTTCGACATCGCGATCGTCAGCGTGCCGACGCCGTTGCGCGAGGGAGTGCCCGATCTCTCGTTCATCGAAGCGGCGGCACGGAGCCTCGCGCCACACCTCGAGGCCGGCGCGCTCGTCGTGCTCGAATCGACGACCTATCCGGGCACGACCGAGGAGTTGTTCCGGCCGATTCTCGAATCGTCGGGTCGGCGTGCCGGTACCGACTTCTTCCTCGGCTATTCCCCCGAGCGGATCGACCCCGGCAATCCGACCTGGTCGTTGACGAACACGCCGAAGGTGGTCTCGGGGATCGACGAACGGTCGCTTCGCGCAGTCGAAGCGTTCTATGGCGCGCTCGTGGACAAGGTCGTGCCGGTGGGCTCGACGGGCGAAGCCGAGCTCGTGAAGCTCCTGGAGAACACGTTCCGCCACGTGAACATCGCGCTCGTCAACGAGCTCGCGATGTTCGCCCGCGAGCTGGGAGTCGACATCTGGTCGGCGATCGACGCGGCCGCAACGAAGCCGTACGGCTTCATGCGCTTCAATCCCGGACCCGGCGTCGGCGGGCACTGCCTGCCGATCGATCCCTCGTACCTGGCGTGGCGCGTCGAACGCCGGCTCGGGCATCGGTTCCGCTTCGTCGAGCTCGCCAACGAGGTGAACCGCGGCATGCCCGACTACGTCGTGAGCCGCGTCGTCACGCTCTTGAACGAGCACACGCGGGCGGTGAAGGCGTCGCGCGTCCTGCTGCTCGGCCTCTCGTACAAGCCCGGAACCTCTGATTGGCGCGAGTCACCCGCCAGCACGGTCGTCCAGCGGCTGCACGCGCTCGGTGCGGACCTCCGTGCGCACGACCCGTACGTTCCCCTCGACGCTGATCTCGGTGCACCCGTGACGCGCGTCGGGTGCGGCGCCGACGAGCTCGAAGCCGCCGATCTGGTCATCCTGCTCGTCGACCATCCGGATCTTCCGTACGAGGAGATCGCCGCGCATTCCCGCCTCGTCCTCGACACGCGCGGCCGCCTGTGGCCCGACTCGTTCCGCGGCGAGCGACTCTGACTGCGAGTTGGCGCGAACGGTGAGCGTGCCCGCAGGTTTTGGCGAGTCCTCACGACACTATGTGTCGCCAAACCTCGCCAAAACGTCCGTCAGTCGTCGTCCCAGGCGTTGGCGAACGGGAAGCCCTGCTCGACGATCGCGCGGCTGAACGGCCGCACCAGCTCTCGTAGGCGCGTGCACGCGTCCTCGCCGAGCCGCTCCCAGCACACGAGTGCGAGCTCGTCGGTGCGAGTCTCCACCCAGTCACGCGAGGCCCGGCCGGCTTCGGTCAACGTGCCGTCGTCGCTGAGCCAGCCGCGACGCGTACGCGTTCCTCGGCCGCGAGCCATTCGGCGTCCGGCCAGGCGCGGCTTGCCTGGAGGAGCCCGGGTGCGATGTCGCCGGTCGCCCCGTGGATCACGAGCGCCTCGGCACCCGTGATGCCCTCGGCCACCATCGCGGCGATGTGCCCGTCTCCCCGGAACTCACGCAGCAGCGTCTGTGCGTGCCACAGCACGAGGTGCGGCTCGTCCGGCCACGGCAACGAGGCGTGTCCCGCATAGAGCGGCCGGCCCTCCGGCACGCAGCCGTTCGCCGCTTCGCGCGCGAGGTCGGCCGCCTCTTTCATCTCCGCGCCGTCGACTGCCGGGCCCAACATCCGGCGCAACGCGGCGTCAGCCGCGTCCCGCCGCGCGTCGACGACGGCTCGCGCCGTCGCGCGTTCCCACGCCGCGGGGATCGCGCGCCTCACGAGCGGTGGAGAGAAGTTGAAGAAGGTCGCGATCACGACGTCGGCCGGCACCGGGCCCATCGCGGCGGCCCGCGACGCGAAATAGCCCATGCGCCTGCCGGTGAGACCGACGCGTTCGTACGCGTCCGCGGCCTCCGGCACGAAATAGATCATGCCGTGGTACGGCTCCATCGTCCGCAGCATCTTGCGCGAGACGCTCGCGTTCATCGGACGCCGTTGCTCGCGCCCGCATCGACCAACGCACGGAACAGCGCGAGGTGCTCGGGCCGGTGGCGGAGCAGCTCCGGGTGCCATTGCACACCCAGTGCGAAGGAGCAACCGTCGACCTCCACACCTTCGACGAGGCCGTCGTCGCTGTACGCAACCGTCCGTAACGCCGGTCCGACCGCGTCGAGTGCCTGGTGGTGCAGCGAGTTCACGCCGACCTGCGTCGCGCCGAGCACCTTCGCGAGCCTCGTGCCGGCATCGACGCGCACACCGTGGGCGTCGCCGTTGTAGCGGTCGAGGTCGAAGTGGCCTTCCTGATGCTGGTCCAGCGTGCCGCCGAGCGCGACGTTCATGACCTGAATGCCGCGGCAGATGCACAACAGGGGACGGTCGTCATCGACCGCGGCCCTGATCAATGCGATGTCGGAGTCGTCGCGTGCGGGCTCGGCGGCGTCGGTCTCGGGTGCCGCGATCGCGGCGTACCGGTCGGGATTCACGTCGGCGCCTCCGGTGACGAGCACTGCATCCACGCGCGACGCGAAGAGGGCCGCGTCGGCGGGATCGACCATTGGGAGCAGCACCGGGATCCCGCCGGCCTTGCGCACCGCTTTGGCATATGCCACATGCGTGAGATGGTGACGAACCGCAATACCGATACCGTCGTCGACCAGGCTCTCGTGCGCGGTGATCCCGATCAGCGGGGGCGTGTTGGTCATGCATGTACCTCGGGGCGAAGTGTACGCTCGCCGCCATCGAAGTCGTGCTCGAAGATGACGCGACCCCGCTCGTGATGATCATCGCGACGCAGCTCCGCCGCGCCACTGCCGATCCCGCGCTCGCGCAGAAGGCGGAAGGCCTGTGCGGCACCTTCGCCTTGCGGTCGCAGAAGGACCCACAGGCGGTCACGATGCGGTTCGGCAACGGCCGGGTGGAGCTGACCCGCGGCGTCGCACCCGACACGCAGGTCGTCGCGACCGTCGACCTCGACAACATGAGCGGGCCGGACGCCGCCAAGCCCAAGGTCACCGGCGCGCTGCGGCATCCGCGGTTCGCGCTCGGCGTGTCGAAACTCCTCGAGACGCCATCGAGCCCATGGGTCGACCAGGCGCGAGCGTTCTGGGCCAACGCCTGCTCGGCGCCCGACATGCCGGCGGCGATGCGCGTCGTCTGCGTCGACGACGGCACGTCGCTCGAGCTCGGCGACGACTCCGACGACCGCTACGAGATCCACGGCACCACACTCGCACTGGTGTCGATCTTCTCCGGGAGCTCGGTGTTCGGCCAGGACCTGCTCGACGGCAAGGTGTTCGCGATCGGATCGTTGCAACACGCGTCGGTTCTCACGGGCCAATCGGTCGAATGGGCGCTCCGAGGGGCGTCGTGACGCCTGCCGACATGACACCCGACGTGCTCGGCGGCTGGCTCGACGAGCACGCCGTCACATCGGTGCGCACCGAGGGCGCGTCGCTCGACGGCCTCGTGCTCGGCAAGCACCTCAGCCGGGCCAAGTTCGAACGGTCCCTGCCGCTCGGCCCCGCGATCGCCGACCTCGTGTTCTGGTGGGATCTCGGTGGGACGGCGCAGCTCGGCTGGTGGGCGGACTTCCGCCAGCCCGCGATCGGCGACATCCACCAACGTCCAGATCTGTCGACGATCGTGGCGAGCCCGAACCGGCCCGGTATGGCGAACGTCATCGTGGACCACACGACGATCGACGGCACGCCGCTGCCGATCTGCCCGCGTGTCGTGTTGAAGGGTGTAGTCGACCAAGTTGCGCAACGCGGCTTTGCGGTGATGGCTGCGTACGAGCTCGAGTTCATGCTCTTCAACGAGTCGTACGACGCTGCTCGTCGCAAGCGATATCGCGACCTCTCGCCGATGGGCACGCCATTGCCGCTCGGCTACACCACGCACAACGCGCACTACGTCGCGCCCTTCATGGACGAAGTTGTTCGTCGCCTCGAAGGGATGGGCATCCCGTGGGAAGCCTGGAACGACGAGGCCGCACCCGGACAGGTCGAGCTGAACTTCGAACCGGCTGATGCCGTCACCGCCGCCGACCGCGTGTTCCGAGCCAAGCAGGTGATCAAGGAGGTCGCGCTCGATCGCGGGGTGAGCGCGACGTTCATGGCCAAGCCGACTACGGACTACGGCAACGGCATGCACATCCACCACTCGCTCCGCCGTGACGGCACGCCGGCCTTCTTCGACGCACAGGCCGACGATCGACGGTCGCCGACGATGCGGCATTGGATCGGTGGCCTGGTCGCCACGATGCCTGCAGCGGTGTCACTCCTCGATCCGACGATCAACTCCTATCGCCGAATGGTCGGCTTCGCGGCCGCGCCCACGACGCCGACGTGGTGCGAGGAGAACAAGTCGACGGGACTGCGCGTGATCTCCCGCTCCGAGAAGCTCGCACGCGTCGAACATCGCGTCGCGAGCGCAGACGTCAACGTGTACCTCGCGCTCGCCACGATCCTCGCGGGCGGCGTGGCGGGCATCGACGGGGCGATCGAGCCGCCGCCCGAGCACCGGGGGATGGCGTGGGGCGAGCCTCCCGGGCACGCGCAATTGCCGGGAAGCGTCAGCGCGGCTGCCGACGAGCTGGCCACCGACAAGCTCCTGAGCGGGGTCCTCGGCAGCGACTTCGTCGACTACTGGTTGCAGAACCGGCGGTGGGAATGGTTGATGTTCCACACCGGCGGCGGCGACGCCGAGGCAACGACCGTCACCGACTGGGAGCTCAACCGCTACTTCGAGCTCGTGTAACAGGTTCTTGCGACACCCGGCGACAATGTTGTCGCCACTGGTCGCAAGAACCCGTGGTTCACGTGCGGCAGGACGCGCCCGAGCACCGAGCGAGCGCGGCGAGGCGCGTCGCCAACTCGCGCACGACGGCCGGGTCGGCGGTCGCGGCAATGTTGTGCAGCTCGTCGGGATCCGTCTTCCGGTCGTAGAGCTGCCTGCCGCCGGTGTTGTACTCGACGTAGAGATAGCGCGCCGTGCGCAGGGCTCGGTACGGCGGTATCCCGACCGCCAGCAGACGCGGACCGCGCACCGGGGCCGCCCGTCCGCGTGTCGGCGCACCGGCGACGGGTGGGTGCGCATCATCGTCAGGTTCAAAGGTCGCGATGGGCTTCGCCTCAGGCCCGCGACCGATGCCGTAATGCTCGACGAGCAGGTCACGCGGGAGAGATGCCTCGCCGGCCGCGCTGTTCCCCGTGAGCAGAGGTACCAACGACACGCCGTCGACGAAGGCCGGGGTCGCGGCTCGTGCGAGCGCAGCGAACGTCGGCGCGAGATCGATCTCGCGCGCGATGCCGTCGACGGTGCGGCCGGCGGCAACACCTGGACCTCGCACGACGAGCGGCACCCGGATGTCCTCGTCGTAGGCGGTCCCCTTGCCGGGCGGCAGGCGATGTTGGCCGAGGTGAAAACCGTTGTCGGACGTGAAGACGATGTAGGTGTTGTCGAGCTGGCCCGTCCGGCGAAGGGTGTTGACGATCTTCTGGAGCATGTCCTCGACGGCGAGCATGCTTTGCATGCGCCGCCGCGCGATCCGGTCGATGTAGCTCGTGACGGCGGGTTCGAGGTGTGGCCGATCGGCGAGCCACGGAGGCTCGGCGGACACGTCTTGTTGGTCGAACGACGCCGTACGCGGGCGCGGTCACTCCGGGAAACGCGTCGACGTAACGAGGTGCGGGGGTCGCGGGCTCGTGCGGGACGTACGGCGCGAGGTACAGGAAGAACGGTCGCCCGGGCTTCTGGCCCGCGATGAAGTCACTCGACTTCCGCGTGAGGACGTCGACCAGGTAGTCGGACGGCTGTCGGCGGTACTTTCGGAGGGTGCCGTTCTCGTTGAGCTTGTAGTTGTACTCCGCGTACGCATTGCCCGCGGCGGGGCTCGCCCACGTGTTCCATCCGGGCGGGACGTACGTCGGCGCGACGGTGTTCGGGTAGCCGTTGAGGTACTTGCCGAGCAGGCCGGTGCGGTAGCCCGCATGTTGCAACCACGTCGCCACGGTCGAACGATCGCGATGAAGCTGCTGCCACCGCTCGAAGCCACCGTTCGGCGGCACATTGTTTTCGACGTCGTGGTTGTGGACGTATTGCCCGCGCAGGATCGACGCCCTCGACGGGCAGCACAAAGAGTCGGTGACGAAGAAGTTCGAGAACGTCGTGCCGCGCGCCGTCATCAGCTCGTGGAACCTCGGGAAGCGCTTTGCGTCCAGGAACGAGGTCAGATCGAGATCGTCGGTGAGCAAGAAGACGATGTTCGGACGCCGCGCCGCCGTCCCGCCGCCCGTGGGCTTCGTCGTGGGCGCTCCTGTCGTCGGCGTCGTCTTCGAGTCGTTGTCACTGTCAGTGCACGACGTGACGACCAGCAGCATCACGACCAGGAGCGTGATGGTCACGCGGCTGAGGGCCCGGCTCGGCCACGACATCTGCACGGGTCCAGTCGTACCCACGTGTGTGAGCCTTTCGCCAACTGTGCGCAATCCTCGCGTCATGTTTGCGCGGGGTCTTGCCCGGGTGCCGGACGGGTCTAGCGTGTGAACCTGTGAACTCGCGCTTCGAGCTCCGGCGGATTGCGCTCCACGGCCACGACGTGTCGTACCGCACCGGTGGTTCCGGTCCCGTGCTCATGCTCATCCACGGCATGGCCGGCAGCTCCGCGATGTGGCGGGACGTCCTGCCCGGGCTCGCCGAGACTTTCACGGTGATCGCGCCGGACTTGCCGGGGCACGGCGAGTCCGCGAAGCCGCGCGGCGACTATTCGCTCGGCGCGTTCGCGAGCAGCGTGCGCGATCTCATCCTCGCGCTGGGGCACGAGGGCGTGACGCTCGTCGGGCAGTCGCTCGGCGGTGGCGTGGTGATGCAATTCGCGTATCAGTTCCCGGAGCGCACCGAACGGCTCGTGCTCGTGTCGAGCGGCGGCCTCGGCCAGGAAGTCAACATCCTGCTCCAGCGCGCTCACCCTCCCCGGCAGCGATCTCGTCCTCCCGCTCGCATGCACGAACTGGGTGCACGACGCGGGACTCACGATCGCAGGCTGGTTGCGCAACGTCGGCTTTCGCCCGAGCCCGCATCTCGTGCAGGTGTGGGAGAGCTACGGCTCGCTCGCCGACCCGGAGACGCGCGCGGCATTCCTGCACACGCTGCGTTCGGTCGTCGACCAATCCGGGCAGCGGGTGAGTGCTACGAATCGCCTCTATCTCGCGTCACGCGTGCCGACCATGATCGTCTGGGGTGACAGCGACCACATCATCCCGGTCGAGCAGGGATACGAGGCGCACGAAGCCATCCCGGGGAGCCGGCTCGAGATCTTCGAGGGCGCGGGCCACTTCCCTCACTGCGAGGAACCCGAACGCTTCGTCGAGGTGCTCACCGACTTCATGCGCAGCACGTCACCCGCGCACCTGTCGCTCGCCCAATTCCGAGAGCTCCTGCACGCCGCCGATCACTGACCACTGCGTCGAGGACGTGCGGAGCGCCGCCTCGCCGTTGCATGATGCACGCATGCCTTTTCGTGCCCGCCGCGCCACGTTCACTGCGTTCGTCCTGCTCACCACGGGATGCATGCTCACCATGGGGCTCGGCGTGTCCGGCGCGAGACCACGACACCGCCGTGAGGCGATCCGGCTCGAAGCGGACGTGCGGGCGTTGGCGAGCGACGCGTTCCAGGGCCGTGACAACGGCACGCCCGGCTCGGTGCTCGCGCAGAACTACCTGATCAAGCAGCTCAAGGGCTATTCGGTCGGCCTCGATGCATCCCGCTCGGGCGACAACGCGTTCAAGCAGACGTTCACGGGTGGCATGAACATCCTCGGGCTCATACGGGGCAGGAAGCTTCCGAACGAGTACGTGATCGTCGGCGCGCACTATGACCACTTTGCCCCCGGACACTGCCGCGCCAAGGTGCCGGGCGACGACATCTGCAACGGCGCGACCGACAACGCCACGGGGGTCGCGGCCGTGCTGTCGATGGGCCGGAAGATCCTGCGCCGGGAAGGCGGCTCCCTCCGGCGCTCGGTCATCCTCGCGTTGTGGGACCGGGAGGAAGACGGACTCCTCGGTTCGGCGTACTACGTGAGCCACCCGATCGTGCCGCTCGCGCAGACGGTCGGTTACGTCAACTTCGACATCCAGGGCGCGAACCTGCTCCCGAGCCTCCGCAAGATCAGCTTCGCGCTCGGCGCCGAGACCGGCGGTCCGCGATTCCAGTCGATCGTGCAGCACGCGATCGGCGGCGGCCCACTGCACACCCAGCGGCTCAGCTCCGTCTTCGGTCAGGGACGCAGCGACTACGTGAACTTCATCAACAAGCGCATTCCGACGGTGTTCTTCAGCGATTCGACAGGACCCTGCTACCACACGACGCAAGACGAAGCCGACATCGTCGACTTCGGCAAGCTCAGGCAGCAATCGTCGATCGCGTTCAAGGTCACACGGCGACTCGCCCAGGCCAGACACGTACCGACCTTCGTTGCCGGCACACCGGTGGCGACATTCAATGACGCGGTCGCGCTGGCGAGAGTCACCAACACCGGGCTGCCCGATCTCGGACGATTCCCGGAGCCGCAGCGCAGCCAGCTCCTGAAGTGGCGCGCCGACCTCAACGCGATCGTCGCCGCCGGTCCCGCGCAGTTCGACAATGGCGACCTCGGCACGATGCTCGCGGGTGCCGTCGCGGCCGTCAGCAACCTCACGCTCGGCGCCTGTGACGGCTTCCTCGCAAAGCGTTGAGGACACGCGGCATCGTGCGGTGCCGAATACACCCATTTGTTTGTGGCAGATCACTTGCTTCAACATCCGCGTGGCGCCACCGCTTCGAACAACCCTCGTGATACGCACGTTGCACGGCCGGCCGGCCACCCGCGCGCAGAGGTCATGAGCCTGCTCGCGGCGGTCGCGTCGAACGAAGGATTCCGCGTCGGGCTGGTGATCTCCACATTCGGGTTCGGACTTCGGCACGGCGCGGACTGGGACCACATCGCCGCGATCACCGACATCACGAGCTCGCAGGACACGCGGCGCCGATCGATGCTGTTCGCGACGCTGTATGTGCTCGGACACGCGGCCGTCGTGTTCGCGCTCGGTTCGTTGGCCGTGCTCGCGGGCGACCTCCTGCCGGCCGGCGTCGACCAGACGATGGAGCGGGTAGTCGGCGCCACGCTGTTGTTGCTCGGCGCGTACGTCTTCTACACGCTGGTGCGCCACGGTCGCGACTTTCGCATGCGCAGCCGGTGGATGCTGCTGTTCACGGGCGTGTCGCGCGTGATGCGCCGGCTGCGCCCTCGGCCGGAGCTCGTCGAGATCGTGCACGAACACGAACACGAACACGAACATGGTCACGGTCACGAGCACGCCCACCTCGTCGACGACCCGGCAGTGCATCAGGGCGGAGGACTGTCACCTGCGTCCGTCGCCGTCGTCACGCGCCACCGCCACGTGCACCGCCACCACACGCCGATGCCCGACGATCCGTTCGCGAGCTACGGCAAGCTCACGTCCTTCTTCGTCGGCATGCTGCACGGGATCGGCGCCGAGACCGCGACACAGGTCCTCGTGTTCGTCGCCGCCGCCAAGGCCGGCAGCGGCGTTGGTGAGCTGCTCCTGGTCGTGTTCATCCTCGGTCTCGTCACCTCGAACACCGGTATTGCCTTCGCATCGACGGTCGGGTATCTCAACGCCGCCCGCAGCTTCCGTGTCTACGCCACCGTGGCGGTCATCACAGGGGTGTTCAGCCTCGTCGTCGGCTCGCTCTTCTTGCTCGGCAACGGCTCGGTACTGCCCGCGATCTTCGGTGGCTGATGCCCGGCGGGGTAGACAGAGGCAATGCGCATCGGTGTCGTCCTCCCCCAGACCGAGATCGGCGCGAACGCCGAGGTGGTACGCGGCTACGCGCAGCGTGTCGAACAGATGGGGTACACGCACGTCCTGGCGTACGACCACGTGCTCGGCGCCGACCCGGCGGTGCACACGGGCTGGAACGGTCCGTACAACGTGCACACGACCTTCCACGAGCCGTTCGTGTTGTTCGGCTATCTCGCCGCAGTCACCCAGCTCGAGATGGTCACGGGCATCATCATCCTCCCGCAACGCCAGACCGCGCTGGTTGCCAAGCAGGCGGCCGAAGTCGACCTGCTGACGCGCGGCAACTTCCGCCTGGGCGTCGGGCTTGGTTGGAACGCCGTCGAGTACGAAGCACTCGGCAGCGACGTTCACCAATCGCGGCCGTCGTATCGAGGAGCAGGTCGAGCTCCTGCGCCGCCTGTGGACCGAGCCGTCGGTGACACACGCCGGCACGTACGAGCATGTGACCGGAGCAGGCCTCGCGCCGCTGCCGGTGCAGCGCCCGATCCCGATCTGGTTCGGCGCACAGTCCGAGCGGGCGTACCGGCGCGCCGGCCGGCTCGCCGACGGGTGGTTCCCGCAAGTGGCGCCGGGCCCGCGCCTCGACGAAGCCCGCGCGATTGTCGAGCAAGCCGCGCGCGAAGCGGGCCGGGATCCGTCGAAGCTGGGCATGGAGGGCCGCGTGAGCTGGGGTGAGAAGGGCGTCGACCAGATCGTCGACCACATCGGTCGCTGGCGAGAGGCGGGCGCGACCCACGTGTCGATCAATACGATGAACGCGGGCTTGGCCTCGGTCGACGATCACCTGACGGCACTCGACGCAACCGCCGAAGCACTGATGCGCGCCAACTGATTGGACGCTCAGCCCGCCAGTAGCGGGCTGAGCGTCCAAACCCGCGACTACCCTGCGCCCGTGCTGTCCGATGCTCAGCGCGCCCACTATCACGAACACGGATGGTGCTCGGTCGCCGGTCTCGTCGACGACGTGTGGCTGAAGCGTCTGCGCGCAGTCACCGACGAGTTCGTCGAGCAGAGTCGCGCGCTCACGGCATCGAACGTCCTGTTCGACCTCGACACCGGACACTCTGCCGAGGAGCCCCGTCTTCGCCGGCTGAGCTCGCCGACCGACCTTCACGACACCTACTGGGAGTTCGCGTCGCAGTCGGCGATCACCGACGTGGCGGTCGACCTGCTCGGCCCCAACGTGAAGTTCCACCACTCGAAGCTGAACTTCAAGGCGGCGCACGGCGGCGAAGAGGTGAAGTGGCACCAGGACATCCAGTTCTGGCCGCACACGAACTACGACCTTCTCACGATCGGCGTGTTTCTCGACGACGTCGAGCCCGGCATGGGCGAAGTCGGATTCGTCTCGGGGAGTCATGACGGGCCGCTGTACGACTTGTACGACGGCGACGTATGGGTCGGCGCGTTGGCCGACGCCGATGTGGCGCGCGTCGACCTCGAGGCGCGCCGCGTACCCGCCGGCCCGGCCGGCACGATCACGGTGCACAATTGTCGGACGGTGCACGGCTCGGCGCCGAACCGCTCCGACCACCCGCGTCCGCTGTTGCTGCAGACGTATGCCGCGGCCGACGCGTTTCCCTACACCGATCTCGTCAAGCTCTCACCGCACGGCGAGGAGCTGATCCGCGGCGAGCCCGCTCGCTGGGCGCGACACGATCCGCGTCCGTGCCTCGTGCCGCCGACGGGTTCGTACCGGCCGATCTTCGTCTCCCAGCAGCGAGAGGGCTGACCCTCGCCCGGTCTCCGATGACGAGCACCGACCCACCGAGGAGCGCCCCGCCGCGCGCGGTTCCGAGGCTGGCGCTCGCGTTCGTGCTCCTCCCCTTCGCCGTCTCGGCGTTCGAGCTCCTCTTCAGCGAGGGCAGCGGTTTCCACGCGGTGAGCGACAACGCACTCAACGAGTTGCAGACCCGTGACGTCGGCCGCCATGCAGTGCTGATCGGTCCGTACCGCGCGCGACGGGTGGAACCACCTCGGCCCGGCGCTCTATTACCTCCTCGCGCTGCCCTACCGCCTCAGCGGGAGCAACTCGATCGGCCTGTATCTGGGTGCGCTCGTCATCAACGCCGCGTCGATCGTCGGAATCGCCCTGATCGCGAAGCGTCATGGTGGTACCTCGCTCATGCTGCTGACGCTGCTCGGCTCGAGCCTGGTCGTCCGTGCCCTCGGCGCCGATTTCCTCCGCGACCCGTGGAATCCGTATGTCACCGCGCTGCCGTTCGCGCTCGTGGTGTTCCTCGTGTGGGCGACGACCTGTGGTGACGCGTGGGCATTGCCGGTCGGCGTCGGGGTCGCGTCGTTCTCCGCGCAGACGCATATCGAGTACGTCACGCTCGCGATCCCGCTCATCCTCTTCGGGGCCGCTCTGGCTCGCTTCCCGCGCCTACCGGCGACGACGCGACCCGAGCCGCGACGGGCCTTCGATGCGTGACGTCGTGCGAGCGGGGCTCATCTCCGTCGGCGTCATCGTGGTGATGTGGCTGCCGCCGGTCATCGATGAGCTCGCGCATTCGCCGGGGAACTTCTCGAAGGTCTTCGACTACTTCGGAGATCCTCCACCCGGGCTTCGCCATGACCTCGTCGACGGCTTCCGTGTCGTGGGCGGCCAGTTCGTCCTGGTGCCGGGCTGGCTCACGGGACACAACCCGCTCGACATCGTCGGCCAGCCCATGCTCCTCTACAAGACGCCGCTGCCGGTGCTGCTCCTCCCGTTCCTGGCGTCCATCGTGCTGTTCCGCTACGTACGGAACGCCAACGCACTCAGCTTGGCGGTGACGGTCGCGTTCGCCCTCGGTCTCGGGGTGTTCTCGATCGCGCGCACCCTCGGGACCGTGAACGACTACCGCCTGAGATGGTCGTGGATGCTCGGCATGATCGCGTTGGTCGTCGCCGCGTGGGCGGGTTGGCTGATCGTACGACCGCATCTGCCCCACATGGGTCCGGGGTGGCGCGCCGCGATGCCTCGTCCCGATCGCGGTCATCAGCGTGTTCACCACGGTCGACGCCGTGCGCGCCGGAACCCGCAACGGCCGGAGTCAACAGTGCTCGCAGCCCTCGAGCCGTCCGTCGGCGCCGCGCTGCCTCACCGAGATGGCGACGTCGTGGTACAAGGCACGAACTTCGTGAGCTTGGCGATCTTCTCGGGTCTGGTGTTGTGGCTCGAGCGCCAGGGCATCCGCACCCGGGTGACGTCCGACCGTCGAAAGCGGGTTCGGGGCGCATCGTGTGCACCGGCGGGGACCGGTACGTGCCGTCCTCACCGTCACTGCCAACGAGGCTGTCGACGCCTTCGCCGGCCGCCCGGATCAACGTCTGGTCGCGTACAGCGGAGACAACGGGATCGAGCAGCGCGCTCCGCTCGCGGCGCGCCTGCGCTCGCTCGATGCTGACTACCGCGCACACAAGCTCGACACGCTCTCGTACCTCGACGAGTCACGGCGGTTGCAGGACGAGCTCGGCACCGCCGATGCCGTGTTCATGCAGACGCCTGCGCCCTAGCGTCTATCCCTCTCGCACTTCGTCGAGATGACGACGAAAGCCATCGGCCGTCGCTTCGACGATGCGATCATGCCCCCACCGGAGCACCGGGTGGGCGAATCGGGCGGCGAGGCGTACCGGTTGCTGCATCATCTCGAGCGTCCAGCTCGCGACCACGCGCGTCTCGTCGCCCTCGCCTTCGAACGCCACGAGTGCGACGCCTTCGAGATCACCATGCACCGAGGCAAGGATGTGGCGCGCCGGCACGCACTCGTCGAGCACGACACGCAGCCGCAACCGGTACGGCAAGGGCGGGACGATGGTCCCGCGCAACACCGTGCCGCGCTCCAGCCCGGGCCCGTCGACACGGAAGTCGCGGAGCCAGCTCCACCACGTGGTGAAGCATTCGAGCTGACTGATCGCAGCCCACACGTGCTCGGCGCGCGCCGGGAACATGAACGCCCGCTGCGACGAGATGACGTAGGGGGAACCCGGCACGGCCGCCACGGTATTGGATGTCGCGTCGGCGGTGCACTCGCGAAGTGACAACTGCGTCGTCGCGACGAGCACCGAGAGGTCAGCCGGCCTTGACCGGCAGCACGATCGCGGAAGCGTGCGCCGGGTCGTGATGAATCGCCTGATGTGCAACGCGCAGAGAGGTCGCGGTGCCGAGCGGCTCGCCGATGCCGAGGTTGCGGGCGAATCGTGGGTGGGCGCCGCTTGCGACCTGCACGCGAATGCGGTGCCCGGCCGGGAAGCGCTGGGCGGTGGCCCAGAGCGCGACGCGGACCAACCAGCTGCCGTCGGCTGCTCGCGTCGCGGGCCGGGTCGGTGCGACGCGCTC
The DNA here is from genome assembly GCA_963781425.1 of uncultured Actinomycetes bacterium. GTDB lineage: Bacteria > Actinomycetota > Acidimicrobiia > IMCC26256 > PALSA-610 > DASQHW01. The sequence goes on from CAWAGX010000014.1 coordinate 379,679, forward strand.
GAGGCCGTCACACACGTTGAAGGAACGTCCTTTCTCGTCGACGTCGCAGAGCCGAACGAACACGTCGAAGTGCTCCAGGTCCGATGACACATGGATCTCGGCGCTGACCTCGCCGATCACCTCGATGTCGGCGGTGAGCACTCTGCTGGTGAACACGAGGACATCGCCGCGCGCCCTCTGTCGCGGCTTGGTTGCGCCGGCCACCCGTGCGTCGCAGCAGCGTGCCACCGGCAATCGGCGTCGGATCGACGGGGTCGTAGCGATACCTCGCGGGTTCGCTCTCGGCAGGCGCAGCCCGGTCGAGTCCCCCACCCGAGTGCAGGTGCCACCGCTGCGCCGGGAAACCTTCGGGCGGCCATGACGCGTACGTGCGCCATTCCCGGGCACCCATCACGAAGACGCGCACGGGCATCGCCGCGTCGACGGCATCGCCGGCCTGGACACCGCGCACGTGCCGGCCCAGCCAGCGCAACGATTCCGTGATCTGGGTCGCGAATCCCTTGGGCGCGATGTGCGTCCACGGCCCGATCACGAGCCGCGGTTGCTTCCCGGCCGCCACCAGCGTCCGGTAGTCATCGAGCTGCGCGGGCAGGAAGATGTCGTACCAACCACCGACCTGCAGCACGGCGGCCTCGACGGCAGCCACGCGCGCGGAATGGTCGAGCGGTTGCCAGAAGGGGTCCTCGATTGTCGGATGCTCGACGATGTTGCGCCAGGCCGGCACGCGCCGCCCTACGAGCCGCTCGTCGAGATCGACGATCGGCAGCTCGTTGATGATGCGGTCGAGTCGCCGGAGCCGGGTTTCGACCAGTGCCTTGATCCCGGCGAACCGTTGCTCCTGCTCGCTCACCATCGTCGTCCAGTCGATGGCGTCTTCGAGCGAGAGCGAGCCGCCGGCGAACCAGTGACGCGAGACGTTGGAGTAGGCGACATGGGTGCACAGGGCTCGCAGGGCTGGACCGGCGGCATCCCCCACCGCCCACTGGACACCACCCAGGTAGCTCGGTCCGTTCATCGCAAGGCGTCCGTCGAACCAGGGCTGCTGCTCGATCCAGCGGATCGTCGCCAGCCCGTCCGCGCGTTCGTTGAAGTTCGGGTTGAACTCGCCCCCGGAGCCGAACGTGCCGCGGCAACTCTGCATCAACACGCGATAGCCCCGCTCCGCGTAGATCCGCCCGAGAAACAGCCCGAGCGCCCCGCCGCGCCCGTAGGGACTCCGCACCAGGACGGTCGGATCCGGACCGCTGCCGGCCGGCGTGTAGAGGTCGGCGATGAGCGCGATGCCGTCGTCCATCGGCACCCGTACGCCTCGCTCCACAGTGACCGCCGTGTCGAGTGGGCGCGGCAGGGACATCGCGAGCGCGGCGACCCGGCTGACCGTGGACACGACGAGATCCTGGCACCGAAACGGCGCCGCTGCCGAAGCCCGGCGCAGTGGCGCCTCAACTCGGGATTGATGTCGCCGGTGAGGCAGGATGACTGTCCGTCGGAGGAGATGGCAATCGCCAGCTACGAAGGCAAGACCGCGATCGTCACGGGCGGCGCGTCCGGCATCGGGAAAGCTCTGGGCGCGCAGCTCTACGCGGCGGGCGCGCACGTGGTCCTCGGCGACCTCGACGGGTCCGCCGCCGTCTCCGCGGCAAGCGCGCTTGCGGAGGCAACGGCAGTGACTGCGGGCTCAATCGTCGGAAGAGCCGTCGATGTGCGCGACGAGGGAGCTGTGCGCGCGCTGGTCGACGACATCGTGGTGCGCGACGGCCGTCTCGACTTCATGTTCAACAATGCCGGGATCGCGCTCGGTGGCCGGACCCACGAGATGCACAAAGCACACTGGGACCGCATCATCGACGTGAACATCAACGGTGTCGTGCACGGCCTGCTCGCGGCGTATCCCGTGATGATCGAGCAGGGCTACGGTCACATCGTGAACACCGCGTCGGGTGCCGGCCTCGCGCCGGCTGTCCTCACCGCCGCCTACACGACCACCAAGCACGCGGTCGTCGGGATGAGCACCGCACTTCGGCCCGAAGCCGCCGCCTACGGAGTTCGGATCAGCGTGCTGTGCCCGGGCGTCGTGGAGACACCGATTCTCGACACGCACCAGCCGTCCGATCTCGAACCGCGCGCCAGCGAAGCCCTCACTCCTCGCACGTACCTCGAGACGGTCGGGCTCTCGCCGATGCCGGCATCTCGTTTCGCGGAACGGGCACTCCGTCAGGTCGCTCGCAACAAGGCGATCATCGTCGTTCCCGGAAGCGCGAGAGCGCTCTGGTACCTCCAGCGTCTCTCGCCTGCCATCATCGAACGCATCAGCCGGCGCACGTCGCGCCGAGTCCTCGAACGCCTCGCCGAGGGCACCGGGCCGTCGGTCCCGCGAGCTTCGGCGTGTATGCACCGGAGGTCAGCGCAATGATCGCGTCCGTACACATCGCCGACGTCGGTACGCGTCACGCGCTGGCTGTCCTGCGCAAGGCACCGACTGCCGGGTCGGCCGGGGGACTACGACACGCCAATGTGGGGGTTGCCGCGCCGCTGCGGGCGTCGCACATGTCCACGCCGCAGTTCCGGCGCGTCGCGCTCATCGGGTTCTGGGATGACGACGACGCGCTCGATCACTTCATCGCCACGCATCCTCTCGCGGCCGCATTGGCGGGTGGATGGCACACCCGCCTCGAACCACTGCGCGCGTGGGGCACATGGCCGGGCCTGCCCCCAGACACGCCCACCGGGCGGAACTTCGACACGCACGGTCCCGCCGCGGTGCTGACGCTCGGCCGGCTGCGCGCCGGCCAGGCCGTGCGGTTCTTTCGGACGAGCGCGAAGGCGGAACGGGCAGCACGGGAGGCGCCCGGTATGACGTGGGCGACCGCGCTCGCCCGTCCACCGTTCGTGGCGACCTGCTCGCTGTGGCAGAGCACGCAAGCACTGTCGGCCTATGCGTTCGGGCACGTGCCCGCGCACCCGGACGCGATCGCGGCCGACAAGGCCAAGCCGTTTCATCGCCAGTCCGCGTTCATCAGGTTCCGTCCCTACGACTCCCGCGGCGGTCTCGGGGGGAAGAACCCGCTTCCCGAACGGTGGATGGCGGCGACGTAGATCAGTCGGCGAAGACGTCGCGGCTGAGCTGCACGAAGAACGTGTGGTCGTGGCCCTTGTTGGGATCCTCCGAGTTGTATTTCTTTCCGGGCGATCCATCGGGCACATGCTCTTCGGAGTAGATCGCCCCCACCGGGCACACGTCGGGCTGGTAGCACGCGGTACACGACGTGCACTCCTCGGTGTTCACGTACAGCACGCTGTCGCCGAAGATCGCGATCGCGTCCGGATTCGGTTGGTGGGTGTTCTCGATCACTCCGCTGCCGTGCTCGACCTCCGAGAACAACGTGTTGGTGGTGGGGTCGAACTCGTAGATGCACTGCACCGGGCAGACATCGACGCACGCGCGATCCTTCGTCTCGATGCACGCTTCCGTGATGATCGCGATTCCTGCCACCGTTACCGCTCCCTGTTCCTGTCGGCGAACCGTCGGAAAAGACTCCGATCGTGATCGTGCCTGCCCAATACGGTAGGGCGACCGTACGGAGGCAGCATGCATCAGGTATTCGTCTTCGAGAAGGTGGCGGTCGTCGTCGGTCCGTGGTGGGAGCCCGGCCCCCCACCCGAGCGGGGCGCCCGCGTCGAGCTGCGTTTCCTGTCCGACGAGCCGCACCGGGGGTCGGAATCCGCCGCCCAGCGCATCGTGATCGACCAGCCCTTGTTTCGTGCCGACCTGTTCGACCAGGTGGACGGTCCGGTCGGGAATCTGCGCGCCGCGCACTTCCATTCCGGCTTCGACGGGGTCGAGCCGCGTGATCGGGAGTGGCCCGAGCGGCTCCGGCAAGATCCGACCGGGTGGCTGACCACGCAGCTCAGCGATCTGCACGAGATCCTCGCGCAGGCAGGCGCGGAAGCCGGTGCAGACGACGGCGCATGGATCGACGCGGACGCCGCGGCGCTGCGCCGGGCGTGTCCCGCGATCGGTGCCGCGGTAGAGGCGGCCTGGACGCTGGTGCACGACGACGCGGCCGCGTCGACTGCATAGTCCTCGACCCTTGCCCCGCTACGAGGATGCGGTCACGACTCCAACTGCTGCCTTCTCGGTGGGCGTCCGCGGCCAGGCAGCCGAGCACCAGCACCGAGCCGGTGACCGTGCCTACGATGGTAAGCAAAGTGGTCATGCGCTCCCGTGTGAATGACCCACCGACCGGTAGGTCTTCGAATTTGCACAGAGGACATCACGTTCGTCGTCGACCTCGCAAACAGCCGCCGCCCGGGCGGAGGCCGCCCACACCGGACACGTCTCGGCGAACACGCTGCGCCGCGATTGACCTGCGACTGAGCATCAGCCGCATCATCACCGCCGGCAGGAGCGAAGTCCTGGACGTCGGCCGGTCGACTCGCACCATCCCACCTGCGATCTGGCGGGCGCTCGTCGTACGCGACCGACGTCTCCACCGCACAGGGATGTGACCGCCGCACCCGGTCGATGCCGGACGGCCCACTCACATGCCGGCACTGTCGGAGAACGGCGAGACCACCGAGTCTCGAAAACCGTGCAAGCTTGCTCGCGTTGGGGAACCATTCGTCCTGAGGCGCCGGGAACGATCAACGCCGCGATCGCGCGGCGCCGAGACGACCACGATGAACATGATCACCGGATGCGAACGTTTCCGCACGCGATCGTCGAACCGGCCGTCGTCTCGTCGGCGTCGCCGTCGCGCCGCAGGATCGAAGTGCCGCGGTCCCGCTGATCAGGCCCGGCCGGCCCGGCAGTCCACGGCGCCCACGGCGGCTCGATGTCCAGTGCGCAGGTACACCAGACGCACGGCATCCGAACGCTGAGGCGCGCGTTGGACTGCAATGCTGGGCGGCGGCGACTGCAGACCGGGGCGACCATCTCGGATCGTCATCGAGACGATCTGCCATCAGCCCCGCCACCACGCCCGGCAAGACACGACGGATCAACGCCGTCGCCGTACCGAAGACCGCGGCCCATTGTGCTCGCCGCTCATCGCGGCGGAGCGTACTCGTCGTCCGGAACGAACGCGCTCGACGACCAGCGCGGCGCGGAGCTCGTCGTCGCGGGGAAGGAGCGCCGCGATCGCGTCGTGGATCTCGGCGGAGCGCTCGTGCATCTTCATCGCACGGAAGTAGACGTGCTCGTCCTTGCCGTGATCCTCGGCCCGCGCCTGCGCCACCTGGGCCATGCGTCGCTGGTTCTCGGCAAGCGCTCGCTCGCGGTCTCCTCGGCCCATTTCGCCGAGACTAGACCGTCGCACGATCGAACCACGTAGCCGAATCATGTAGCCGAAACCATGAAGCCCGGCGCGATCCGGCAGGCGCGATGACTTTTCCGCAGACCGGCAGTCTCACGTGCGGTCGCGCGGTCCGGATCGCAACATTTGGAGGCACCATGGCGGTACAAACCTACGCAGATCGGCGTGGAAGGTTGGGTACCGTGCCCGGCGAGACCCGTCCCCGGGAGGAGATCGCGAGCATGACTGATGCGGCCGTTGCCGGCGAGCTCGAAAAGCACCTCGAACAGCACCGCCGCGAGCTGACGGCGTACTGCTACCGCATGCTCGGATCGGCGTTCGAAGCCGAGGACGCGGTACAGGAGACGCTGGTGCGGGCGTGGCGAGCCTTCGACCGCTTCGAGGGCCGCTCGTCGTTGCGATCGTGGCTCTACAGCATCGCGACCAATGTGTGCTTCGACCTGCTGAACGGGAAGAAGCGGCGTGCGCTCCCGATGGATCTCTCCTCCCCCGTGCCCGGCGACGGGGCGCCCGGTCCCGTGCTCGGCGAGCAGACGTGGTTACAACCGATGCCGGACGGTCGCGTGGTGCAAGGCAGCGACGACCCGGCCGAGCTGGCCGTCGAGCGCGAGACGATCCGGCTGGCGTTCGTCCGCGCCCTCCAGCTGCTCCCGCCGCGCCAGCGCGCGGTGCTGATCCTGCGTGAAGTCCTCCGCTGGCAGGCCACCGAGGTCGCCGAGCTGCTCGACACCACCGTCGTCTCGGTGAACAGCGCCCTCCAGCGCGCCCGTTCGACGCTCGCGGCGAGCAATGTCGGAGCTCCCGACGCGTTCCAGCCGATGGACAACGAGCAGCAGGCGCTGCTTGCCCGTTACGTCGACGCCTTCGAACGCTTCGACGTCGAGTCGCTCGTGTCACTGCTCCACGAAGATGCAGTCATGTCGATGCCGCCGTACGACATGTGGCTGCTCGGTGCCGGTCGGGCTCAGCAACTGGTTGCACGGGGGCGGGTCGGATGTCGCGGTTCCCACTTCGCGGCGATCGAAGCGAACGGCTTCCCGGCGTTCGCGCAGTGGCGCCGGAGCGAGACCGGTTCGGGATACGACGCGTTCTCGATACACGTCCTCGAGATCACCGCGGCAAGATCAGCCAGCTCCACTTCTTCGTCGACCCCACGCTGTTCCCGCTGTTCGACCTTCCGGTGCACCTCGACGAGCAGTGACGCGGCGCTACTGAACGACGACCACCACGTCGAGACCCGCGAGCGCCAGCAGGTCCCGGAGCTCGGGGCATGCGTTGAGCAGCCGTAGTGATCCGCCCGTACGCCGCACCGCGAGGTGGAGGCGGAGCAGCGCGTCGAGCACCTCCGGGTCCGGGAGCCCAACCGCGCTCAGATCGCAGGTGATCACCACCCGGTCGCAACTCACGCTTCATCAGACCGGATCGGCCGAGAAAACTCACCGGCAGGGTTCGGGCGCGCTCGAGGCTCTACTCCTGCACGAAGCCGTTGAGGCGCTCGATCGTGTCGAGGAATTCCTCGATCATCTCGAGCACGACGCGTCGGGTGGGTTGCACGGTGTTCATCGAGCCGACGACCTGACCGACGAAGTACGTCACGAGCTCGTTGGCGCCGGTGCCTTCCTTGGCTGCGACGCGCTGGATGCGGCGCATCGCGTCGCCGATCAGCACCGGTTGAATCGGCATGGGCAAGCGTGCCCGGGCCGTCGGCGCGCTCCCATTCGTCGGTCCACGCGGTGCGCAGCATCCGCGCCGGTTTTCCGGTGAGCGACCGGGACCGCACGGTGTCGCCGAGGCCCGCGGCGCAGGAACTTCTCCTTGACGGGCGGCGGCGTCTCCGCCTCCTCGGTCGTCAGCCAGACCGAGCCGCACCACACGCCGTCGGCGCCGAGCGCCATGCCCGCGGCGAGCTGCCGACCGCGGCGCGATCCCGCCGGCGGCGAGCACGGGCACGGGTGCGACGGCGTCGACGACCTCGGGCACGAGGACCATCGTCGCGATCATTCCGGTGTGGCCACCGGCCTCGGTTCCCTGGGCCACGATGAGATCGGCGCCGGCCTCCGCGTGCTTGCTGCGGCGTGCTCGACGCTCCGGCCAGCGCGGCAACGGGGATCCCCGCGCCGTGCGAGCGCTCGATGAAATGCGGAGGAGGCGGCCCGAGCGCGGATGCCACCAGCCGCGTCTTGTGCGCGAAGCAGCACGTCGAGCAGCGGCGCCATGCTCTTCGGGTCGACGCGCATCGCGCCGATGCCGCGGTCGAGCGTGTCGTCGTCGGGAGCGGGCGGGCACGTCGTAGCGCGTCAGCAGGTCGTCGACGAATGCCCGGTGCTCCTCGGGGACGCAGACCGCGCAGCTGGCTCGGGTCGAGCCCGCCTTCGTCGGCGCCCACGAACTTCTCCGGCACGAGCAGGTCGACGCCGTACGGCTTGCCTTTCACTTCCTTCTCGATCCACGTGAGGTCGATGTCGAGCTGCTCGGGGCTGTGCGCGACCGCGCCGAGCACCCCGCATCCGCCGGCGTTCGACACGGCGGCCACGACGTCACGGCAGTGGCTGAAGCCGAAGAGTGGAAGGTCGATGCCAACGAGATCAGTCGCAGCCGTGCGCATCTCGGTCCTTTCGGGTGCCCGCTAGTTTCTGGCCGTGCGAACCTTACGCGTGCCGATCGACGAGGGCGTCGGGGCGGCCGTGGTGATGCTCCCCGGGTTCGCGCTCTCGCCGGAGGTCTATCGCGCGGACCGCGACGCTCCTCGCCGAGCACTGCCGGGTCATCGTGCCGGATGTCTACCGGATCGGCACGGCATGGCAGTACGAGGACGTCCTGCAACGGTTGACCGCCACCCTTGATCTCCTGGAGCTCGACGAGGTCACGTTCATCGGGCATTCCTTCGCCGGGAGTGTGGAGCTCGGTTTCGCCGCTCGTCATCCCGAGCGCATCGTCGAGCTGGTCTTCGCCGACACGCTCGCCATCTCGCGCGAGATACCACTCGCCAAGGAGGCCTTGCGCCATCCCGTCCGGCTCCTCTGGCTCGCGACACCGCGCGTCGCCGCGTCCTTCACGACCACCGTGCTCACGCACCCGCGACAGGTGGTCGAGGCAGCGTGGTTCGGATTCACGAGCGGGCGCACCGCCGATGCCCGACGGGTCGCGGCCGCGGGCCTGCGCGGCGCACGTGCTGTGGGCCAGTCGCGATTCATTGCTGAAGAGAAGTGACGGGCAGGCGTTTGCGCGCGACCTGAACGCTTCCTTCACTGTCGTCGCACCCCCCGATGGCAAGCCGGTCGACCACGACTGGATGTACCGGCACCCGAAGCTCTTCGTGCAGTACCTCGAGCGCCTCGAGCTCGTCGCCTGGCGAGATGGACGCGCACTTCCCGTCGCGTGACCGCCTGATCGATCAACCCGTGGGCGCGGACTCGTCGCGGTCGGGGTCGTCGAGCTGCAACAGGTTCGACGCGGCCACGAGCGCGGCTGCGAGCGCAGCCGCCTTGTCGTACACGACCGCGAAGTAGGCCTCGGCTGCCGGTTCGTGTCCCGGCAGCGGCGGCGGCCCCAAGGACCGGATCATCGCGGACGGATCATCGGACATCCTGATGGGCGCCGCGACATCCGCGTCGGTGGTCGAGCTCCCCCAGAAGTCGCCACCGGTTCCTTGCTTGCGGCGCGGGTTCGGTCGGGTCGGCGCTTTCCGGCGACGCGGGGTGCTCATGCCGTCGCTCCGTCGACGGGAGCCAACAGGTCCTCGGTCAGGAGCGCGTCGGGACGGATCCCGAGCGCGACACGCAGCTGCCCGCTGTCGAGATCGGCGAGCGAGCTCGACTTCGGCAGCACCAGATCTGCGATGCGGCGCTTGCCCGCGACGACTTCTTCGACGCGCTCGTCGACCGTGCCCGGACATATGAGCCGGTGGCAGATCACCGTGCGGCTCTGGCCGATGCGCCATGCGCGGTCACGGGCTTGATCCTCCACCGCGGGATTCCACCAGCGGTCGTAGAGCACGACATGGCTCGCGGCCGTGAGGTTCAGGCCCGTCCCGCCCGCCTTCAACGACAAGACGAGCGCGCCGGGGCCCTCGCCGCCTTGGAAGTCCGCGATGAGCCGATCCCGTGCAGTGCGCGACAAGCCGCCGTGATAGCAGGCCACCGGTGTGCCGGTGCGTTCGGAGAGATGCTCGGCGAGACGCACACCCCATGTCGCGAAGTGCGTGAATACCAAGATCCGTTCGCCGGCCGCGTACACGGCATCGATGATCTCCTCGAGGCGCGCGAGCTTCCCCGAACGCCCCGCGAGGGGCAGGTCATCGTTCTGATACGCCCACGGATGATCGCAAATCTGCTTGAGCGCGGTGATCGCCGCCAGGATCTGACCCTTGCGCGGCTCGGTGCCTTCGGGAAGGTCTGTACCGGTGACCAGCGTGTCGAGCAGCGCTTGGTACATACCGATCTGCTCGGGTGTCATCGCGCAACGGTCGAGCTCGTCGATCTGGTCGGGCAGCTCCGACGCGATCTCCGGTTCGGACTTCGTCCGGCGGAAGACGAGGATGCCGTTGAGGGCGCGCATCGCATCCTCGGCCTCGACCCGCGTCGCGCCGCCGTCACTCGACAGCCGCGCGATGAACTGCGGGCGCGTGCCGACGAGCCCGGGGTTCGCGAAGTCCAAGATCGCCCAGAGGTCCCCGAGACCGTTTTCGATCGGCGTCCCGGTCAACGCCACGCGGGTACGCGCCGAGATCTTGCGAAGTTGCTGCGACGTCTCGTTGGCGGGATTCTTGATCGCCTGTGCCTCGTCGAGGACGACTCGCACCCACGGGAGCGCTGCGAGCGCGTCGACATCGCGCACTGCCGTCCCGTAGGTCGTGACCATCACGTCCGCTTCCGCGATCTCGGCCGCGATCTCGTCGGGAACCGCGCGGTTCGCGCCGTGGTGCACGACCACTCGGAGCTCGGGCGCGAATCGCGCCGCTTCTGCGGCCCAGTTACCGACGACCGCGGGCGGCGCGATGACCAGCGCGGGGCCGTCGTCAGCTCCCGCGAGCAGGTGGGCGAGCATCGTCGGTGTCTTGCCGAGACCCATGTCGAGCGCGAGGCATCCGCCGAGCCCGGCGTCGTCGAGAAAGCCGAGCCATGCGAGCGCCTCGGCCTGATAGCTGCGCAGCTCACCGACGAAGCCACGCGGTGTACCTGCGGGCTCGGTTGCGACCTTGGCTGCCGCCGCGAGCAGATCCGCCGCCCACCCTCCCCCGTCGAGCGAGATCCCGCCCTCGAGCGGCGACTCCTCGAGGCCGAGCGCGAGACGCAGCATCTCCGCGCCGGACAGCTGGCGTGTGGACGCGCGTTCGGCCAGCGCGTCCGCGGCCGCCTTCAGGTCGGCCTTGTCGATCGCGACCCAGCGGCCGCCCGACCGGATGAGCGGCCGAGCCTCCTTGGCCAGCCGCGCGATGTCGGCCGCGGTCAGCTCGACGTCGTCGAACAGCGCCGACCAGCGCACGTTCGCGAGCTGACTCGCACCCACCGTCGACTCGGAGGCACTCTCGACGTAGACGCGCAACGAGGGCGCGCTCCGCTTGCGAGACAACTCCGGCACGCGTACGTCGAAACCGGCGGACACGAGCCGCGGCCCGGTCGTGGCCATCAGATCCCACGCCTCCTCGGCGCTCAGGATCACCTCGCCCCGCCTGGTCCCGCCGGGGCGCCGCAGCGCGGGCACCATCCGCTCGAGTCGTGCGATCTCGTCTTCGAGGTGTTGACGTTCCGACCCGGCCATGACGATCGCCTGCTCGATGCCGGTCTGCTGGGCGCGCGAGGCCGCGCGCGAAGACCGCGAGCCGCCAGGCGCCCCCGCTGTCGGGCGGGTCGAGCTGCACGATCAGTCTTCCGTGCGATCCCGTGACCGGCCGCGCCCAGCGCTCGACGCGCGTCACGATCTCGCCGGCAATCGCGACCGGCGCATCGAACGCGCTCCCGTCGAGGCGGGCGAGGAACGCTTCCGCGACATCGTGTGCGGTACGAACGCGTGGCGGGGGCGCGGGAACCTCGAGCCGGCGCGCGCTGTCGCGACAGATCGCGTCCACCATGCCGGTGAGCGCCGAACGGATGAGGGCGCGGGCGTCGACCTTGCGGTCGAGGGCGCGCATGCTTCCGGGCATCTCGGCGGCCATGCGTTCGAGCCGCGCCGGATCGAGGAGCGCGGGGGTCCATCGCACCGAGTAGGAACCGTTCGACTCACGCGCGCTCGCGCTCTTCCGCGTTCGCTTCCGCAACTGCGGCACCATCGCACCATGAGCGGTGAGCTCGACCGCCCAGATCGCGATGCGCCCGAGCCACCGGACGCTCGCACCGATGTCGTCGCCCACCTGGTCGGCGCCGGCGGCGACGAGCCATCCCAACACGTCACCGACCGGAATGCCGAACGAATCCGCGTCGACGCCTCCCGACAACGGCACCGGCGCGTGTGCGCCCCAGCCGGCTTCCGGCGCGCCGGCGGCCGCGAGCATCGCCATGACCTGGTCACCGTCGGCGACGGGCGCGTGCGGTCCGCCGGCCCACGCCACGACGCGCCCCGGTTGCCACGACACCTGCAACTGCGTTCGTCCGGGCGCGGCCGCCTGACCGTCGCGGGTCCCGCGTCCGTCGGGGTTGCGCGTGCGCGCCGGGCATCCTGGCCGCTCGTGCGTTCGGGCGCGAACCGGGAAAACGCGGCCGACAGCCGCCGCAGCTCGGATTCGAGGTCGGCCACCACTTGATCGCGCTCTTCGCCGGGCAGCGAACGAGCGCTCGCGACGTGTTCCTCCGCATCACGCAGCATGCCGAGCAACGCAATGCGCCATGCCGCCGTGTTCGCCTCGAGCACCGCGAGCTGTTCGGGAGTGGCGACGCCATCGGCCTCGGCTTCGACATACATGTCGAATTGCCAGGGGCTGAGATCGTCGACGCCGACGTACGAAGTCATCGGTCGGTCCCGTCGAAGATCCCGGGCCACCGAAGGGTCTCGATATTGCGCATTGTCTTGATCAAGCACTCCGCTCGATGACGACGGAGGACACGGGGTCGTGCCCTCGAAGAAAGACCGGCTCTGACATCCGGTTGCGGCACCGCCCCCAACCGGGCGGCGTGTACGTCGAAGTGTACCCCCGCCGGCGATCCTGCCTGTGACGCCTGCCCCAGGCGGAACTAGCCGGCCGCGGAGAAGATGCGCCCCACGTTCTCCTCGGAGAAGAACTCGGCCGGTGACGTCACCCCGGCATTCATCCGCGCGAAGCCGTCCATGGCCTCCTGATTACCGTGCACGGCCGCGAGCAGCTGCTGCTGCTCCGGCGGCGGCGGCTCGAGCGTCGCGAGCATGCACGTGAACTCGAACATCGGCAGCACGTGCTCGTCGCGGGTGCGCTGGTACTCGGCCATCGCGTCGTCGAAGGCACGGGCGCCCGAGAGCGACTCGTCCAACGCGTTGGCGCACAACTCGGCGTCGCGGAAGGCGTCCGTGATTCCCTGGGCGGTGATGAAGTCCTTGTTGTATCCCGCGTCCCCCACGAGTGCCCAGCCGGGTCCGAAGGGCTTGCGAAAGTAGTTCGGCACGGACGTGCCGGCGAAACGTGCTTCACGCTTCGCGCCGCGGATCCGCTCGGCCCACTCGGGGGCCTGCTCGAACATCGCGAGATAGTTGCCTTCGACGTCTGACTTGTTGGCCTCGTACTGCGCGAACGGCCAGCCCGCGACGACGAGGGTCAGGTCGTCGTGCGTCGGTGCGGCCCCCCAACCGCGTTCTTCGCGGACGTAGACCTCGAAGCGGCCATCCATCGGCAGACCGCTCCAGTAGGAGTAGTAGCCGCACAGGATCTGCGGTTTCTCGTTGTACTGGTCGGGGCCGACCGCTTCGGCGACTCGCGAGAACCGCCCGTCGGCACCGACGACGACCTTGGCGTGCTCGGTGACCTTCTGCCCGTCCTTGCTGTGGCCGCGAACGCCGGTGACGCGCCCGTCCTCGATGACCACGTCCTCGACGGTGAAGCCTTCGCGCACCTCGGCGCCGGCCTCCGAGGCTGCCTCGACGAGCAGCTTGTCGAGGACCGTCCGGCGAGGGCAGTACGCAACCGGCGCCTCGTCGGTACCCGGTGCCCCGGAGAGCGTGAAGAAGCCGAAGTCGAACGTGTAGGTGTCGATCGGCGGGCACTTCGTCGCGACCAACCGGTCGAGCACGCCCCATCGCTTCATCGCCGCCACCCCCGGCGGATGAACGATGTGCGTCGAGAGGGTGTCGCTCGGGAAGGTCGCGCGGTCGACGACGAGGACGTCGTAGCCCTTCCGCGCGAGAAGCATCGATGTCGGCGAGCCCGCGCAACGGGCGCCCACGACGATCGCGTCGATACGTGTGCTGAGCCATGGCCGCCTTCCTACACCTTGGGGAAGCATGGCGTGACACCCCGGCCGGGGCCGGACGTCAGCGAGATTGCGCCGAGTTACCGGGCGCACATTTCCCGACTGCGGGCGCTATGCGCTGCCCAGGGGTCGCTCGACGTCCTGCTCGCGAGTCTCGGCCTCCTCCTCGGCGACGAGGTCGATGTCAGGCTCGATGTGCGGCTCGGATCCGTTGCCGATGTGAGCTGCCGGGTGAGTTGCCGGCGGGCGAGTTGCCGTTGCCGGCGGGCGCCGCCGCGTGGGTGCCGGCTCGACGAGCGCGCGCCCGGGCGAGCGTCTCTTCCACGAGGATCGCGTCCTCCGCGGACATCGGCGGCGGCGCACTCGGCCGAGGCTGCGCTCCCACGCGGGGCGCGCGTGCGCGGCGGCGTCGCGGACTTCGTCGCGCGAGGGCGGGGATCGCGGCGATCACCATCGCGAGCACCGCGAGGCCGAACGCGAGGCCTTGCCATCCACCGGAACGATGCTCGGTGACGCTGAGATCGCGTGTCACCAACTCGACGGCGGCGTGCGCGCCGTCGGCTGTTTTCGCGGCTGCCGTCGCGTCCTTTGTGGCGCGTTGCTTGTCCTTCGCAAGCGCGTCAAGGCGCTTCACGAGGAACTCCAGGTCGAACATCTTTTCCTGCGTCGAGGCAATACGGATGTCGATATCCGCGACCGGTCGGCCGCGCGCCTTCGCCGCGTCGCGTTGCCGTTCGAGGCGACGCAGGTCGGCACGACCCTGCTTGTACGCGCGTTCGGGTCCGTCACCCGGCTCGCCGCCAACACGGTCGCGGCCTCGGTCTCGGCCTCGTTCCCTGCGGCTTGCGAGGCGGCGGCCCGTCGCATCGCCGCGGCGGACGTTGTGGCGCCGCACTCGTCGACGGCGCGCTGCACGGCTTCCACGACGCGGCGCCGCGCCGTGGCCCGATCGCCCGAGGTTGCATCCGCCTCGACGCCCTGCTCGCCCGTGGACCGCGCGTTGACATCCGCCAACCGGATCTCCGCAACCACATCGCTCGCAAGCAGTGGCTGCGACACAGTGAACGATGCCGTCGCGCGGAACGTTGTCCGAGGTCCCGCGACGAAGTATCGCGAGGGCCGCCACGAGAAGCGCAGCCCCGACGACGAGACTCGTGCGACGCACCAGGTCAGACTTCACGCGGTCATCTCCGCGTCAGTAGAAGTACGCGGGCAGTGGCCTTCGGAGTGATGGCAAGTCAGCCGTCGCCGGCCGTCGGCCGCGGCGTGGCGCCCGGCTCCACTGTTGCTTCAACCGTGCCATCCACTTCGTCTGTGTCATCTGTGGCGTCTGTGTCGTCTCCTTCATCTGTGTCGTCTGCTTCATCTGTGACATTCGCTTCGGCGGTCTCGGCGTCTTCCTCACGGGTGAGGTCGATGACGTCGGCGGACTCCGGCGACTCGTCGCTCGGCTTCCCGTCGGGCTGGGCAGCCTGGACGGAAGCGGCGGCGAGTTGTGCGTCGCGCGCCTCGGCCGCCCGCTCGCTCGCGATGCGCAACAGCTCGGACGCGCGGGTCTCGGCTTCGCGGGCCATTGCATCCGCCTGCTCCGCTTGGGCGCGAGCGGCGGCGGCTTTCGCCTCAGCTTCCTGCGCTCCGACGCGCCGCGGCCTGTTCGGCTCGCCGCGTCTCCTCGAGGCGCGCCTCGGCGTTCCGTGCCTGCTCGAGAAACTCCTCGGCCTGCAGCACGGCCACCTCGAGCCCTTCGGCTGCCAGCGTGGTCTCCGCCTTGCGGCGCGCCGCGTCCACGATTCGATCTGCGAGCTCTCCGGCGTGCGCTTGCGCCGCGGCCAGCCGTTCGGCCGCCTCCGCGCGTGCCTTCTCCTCGGCGACGAGCCGAGCGGCTTCGGCGTCGGCCTCCGCCTGCTCGAAGGCCGCGGCACGTGCGGCGCGCCGCTGCTCGTACTCGGCACGACGCGTCTTGGCAGCCTCGACATCGGCGCGGGCGCGTGCCTCCGCGGCCGCGACCGCCTCGGTTTCCTCGACCTCCGACTCGCTGAGGATCTCGACGAGTCGCTCCTCCGCGGCCTTGGCTGCCGCGATTGCGCGCTCGGCTGCGAGTCGCGCCGCCTCGGCGCACGCGCACGCGCTTCGCTCTCCTTCTCGGCGCGGGCATCGGCGGCCGACGAGACATCGCTCTCGTAACGGCGGCGCGCGTCCTTCCTTGCGATCGGCCTCGGCGCGCTCGAACTCGGCGGTGCGGCGCTGGGCCTCCTCGGCCTCCGTTTGGCGGCGGGCGCGTGCAGCTTCGGCCGCGGCGACCGCTTCCTCCTGCAGCCGCTCGCGCTCGGCGGCCTCGTGCTCGGCGACGCGCTTCGCTTCCTCGGTGGCCGCCGCCGCGTCCTCCTGCACTTGCACCACGTTGGAGTCCGCCGCCTCCGCGGCACGGAGCGCGTGCAGCAACTCCTCCTTGCGCCACGCGAGCTCTCGTTCCGCGGCGTCGATCGCCGCCGATGCTCCGCCGGACGATCGTCCGTCGGTCATCCGGACGTACTTTCTCCGCTGGCCCGGTCCTTCGATCTCCTCGACGGGCTCCAGCTCGCGGCGCCCCGCGTCTCCGCTCGGTGCGCGCCGTAGCCGAAGATGACGCCGGCCGCCGCCGCCGTTGCGCGTCGTCTCCGCGTCCTCCACGGACGACTCAGGCGAATCAGGTGAACCAGTTGACTCGGGCGGCTTCATCCCTGCATCCTCCAAGGGCGCGCGGTGGGCGCGAAACGACACAACACGACTCGACAACAGCAGGGTCAGCCGGCACCTCGCGGCGCCGGACAACCCGGCGAGAAGCCAGGTGGGCGCCGCATACGCGATCGCGGATCCCGCTCCTCCAGGACAATGCCCAGCCTCTCTCGTCCGAGAGTACGCAGCAATTCTCGTCAGCTGCCGAGACAACTGTCAAGGGAGACGGCCTGGTCGCGATTGCCATGCGGCGCGAGCGGAACGCACGCGTCGCGCATGATTGCTTCACGCGTCGAGCACCGTGCTGGTGACGAGACGATCTTCGGCGGCGAGACACCGAGTACGGTGCGCCTCACATGCCCGAGCGCATCGATGCTGACGTGTGCGTCGTCGGCGCCGGATACGCGGGACTCACCGCGGCGCGGCGGTTGCACCGCGGCGGGAAGTCGGTGCTCGTACTCGAGGCACGCGACCGCATCGGCGGACGGATCTGGACGCAGCGGTTGTCCGACGGCTCACCGGTGGATCGAGGCGGCGCGTGGCTCGGCCCGAAGCACGACGCAATCTTCGGCCTTGCCGGCGAGGTCGGCGTCTCGACATACAAAACCTGGGTGAAGGGCGCGCACCTGCTCGTCGACGGTGGACGCACGCGTCGTTACACGGGGCTCATCCCGAAGATCAGTCCACTTGCAATCGTCACGCTCGCGCTGGCGCAGGCGAAGGTCAATCGGATGGCCAAGCACGTGCCGGTCGAGTCGCCGTGGACGGCCAAGCGCGCCGCAGAGTGGGATGCCCGCTCGGTCGCTTCGTGGCTCGAGCGCTCCGGCATTCGCACCGCCATCGGGCGCGACCTGTTCGAGATGGCGGTACGCGGTCTGTTCACGGGCGACCTGCACGACGTGTCACTGCTCCATCTGCTGTTCCTCGTGCGTGCACACGGAAGCATCAACACGCTGTTCTCGATCGAGGGCGGAGCGCAGGAGAACATGGTCGACGGCGGCGCGGGCTCCATCGCGCAACGGGTTGCCGACGACCTGGGTGACGCGGTGCGACTGCACGCACCCGTACGCGCGATCACGCAAGGCGGAGAACGGGTTGTCGTCGACACCGACGATCTCACCGTGTCAGCCGCCCACGTCGTCGTCACCGTGCCGCCCGAGCTCGTCCTCGAAATCGCGTTCGATCCGGCGCTCCCCGACGATCGTCTGGCGCTGTACCGCAATGCGATCGCCGGTCCGGAGACGAAGACGCTCGTCGTCTACGACGAGCCCTTCTGGCGTGCCGATGGCTTCAGCGGCCAGAGCTCCGAACCCGGCTCGGCCGCGGAAGTGACCCTCGACGCGTCACCCGCGTCGGCGGTCCCGGGCGTCATCGCGATCGTTCACGTTCGGACCCGTCGCCCAGCGACTGGACGCCCTCGACCGTGCCGAGCGACGGCGCGCCGTGCTCGACGCACTCACGAAGAGGTTCGGGCCGCGCGCGGCGGCACCGGTCGGGTTCGTCGAGACCGCATGGTGGACCGAGAAGTGGACCACGCGGTTGCTCGTTCGCGCACCTCCGGCCCGGGATCCTCACGCGCTACGGGCCGCTGCTTCGTGAGCCGTTCGGCCGTGTGCACTGGGCCGGCACGGAGACCGCGACGACGTCGCACGGCGCGATCGATGGTGCCGTGCGCTCAGGCGAGCGGGCCGCGGCCGAGATCCTCGACCGGGGGTCTTCGGGCCCTTGTTGACCGGCCGCCGTGGCCGCCCGCGACGCCTTCCCCGACGCGTCACCGGGGTGCCCAAAAGGGGCATAGGCTCCGCAAATGGCCGATTGGCGCACACGTTGGAGCACGGGCACGGTCCTGACGATCTCGGGGGCGTGCGCGCTCGTACTCGTGGGCGCCGCGTGCTCGGGTGGCGGCACGCCACGGGTACGCACGACCTCTCCCGGCGGCGGGCGTGTCCTCGGCGCGTGACTCGACCACGTCGACGGTCAAGCGATCGGCCCGGGCATCGAAGAAGCGTTCCACCGCAACCACGACGACCAAGCCCGCGAGCAGACGCGGCGCGCCGGCCTCCGGACCATCCGGCATCGCGACGAGCATCGTCGTGCCCGTGCCGATCGCCGGGCCGGCGCCGGGTTCGCCCGCCGCGCCGACGACCGTTCCCGGTCCGCGGCCGTTCGATCCGTCGAAGCCGATCGATTTGGGCGGCGTCCCCGGCGTCAGTGCGGCCGAGCAAGCCCGCGCAGAGAAGTTGGTGCGAGAGACCCTCCGGGACCTCCCGAAGTATGCCGACCCGAACGTCGCGTACGCCGCCGGCTACCGATCGATCGGGGACTCGGTCACCGGCGACGAGCACTACGTGAAGTGGTCCTATGTCGACGACGACCGGATCCTCGACTCCAAGCACCCGGAATCGCTGGTGTACGAGTTCCGCAACGGACGCAAGACGTTGGTCGCGGCGATGTACATGATGCCGATCGGGAGCCGGTTCACCGATGTGCCGAACGTCGGCGGGAACCTGACGCAGTGGCACATACACAACGACCTGTGCCTGGCCGACAATCCGAACGATCCGCTCCAGAAGGTCGTGTCCGGGGTGACGAGTGGCAACGGGACATGTCCCGCCGGATCGGCGAAGGCCGGTGCGACACCGATGCTGCACACATGGATCGTCGCGAACCGGTGCGGACCGTTCGCCGCGCTCGACGGCATAGGCGGCGGTCAGATCCCGCCCGGCGAGGAACGTCTCTGCGATCGGGCGCACGGATCGCCCTGACGAGCTCACACGACGATCGTGGTGCTTGCCGCGCGGTCACCGGACCCGCGGCGCGTCGCTGGCGTCGTCGGCGAAGATCGGCGGCACTCCCCCGAGACCGAGCTCGGCCATGTCTTCGATCGACTCGACCGGTCCACGCATCGCGCCGCTGGGCGTGAGTGAGTGCGGGAGATATCGATACACGATTCCCGAGCTCACCAGCGCGAGCACCGCGCCGACGGCCACCGCGAGATGCACGCCGCCGACGAACGCGTGGTCGGCTCCGGCCGTCAGGGCTGTGCGGGCGCCTTCGGGCAACGTCGATGCGACGCGCAGCGCGCCGGCAATCGACCCGCGGGCAGTTGCTCGATCGGCGGGGCTGAGACCGCGTACGAACGGCGCGATCCCGGTGCCGTACCGCGACGCGGCGACGCTCCCCAGAATCGCGATGCCGAGCGCAGCCCCGAGCTCGCGCGTCGCGTCGTTCATCGCCGAGCCCGCGCCGGCCCGGCGAGCGGGAACGGCCATCATGATCGACGCCGTCATGGGTGACATCGACAGCGCAATGCCGGTCGTGAGCGGGATGACGCAGAGGATCACGTACGCGTAGCTCGTGTGTGGTGTGAGCCCAGTGAAGAGTGCCAGCCCGAGCGCGATGCAGAGCATTCCGAACGCCACAGTTCGGTGCGCGCCGAACCGCGCACTGAGTCGAGGCGTGAATGGTGCGACGATGACCATGATGATCGCGATCGGCATCAGTCGGAGCGCCGCGGACAACGCGCTGTACCCGAGCACGAGCTGGAAGTACTGGGAGATGAGGAACATCACGCCGAACATCGCGACGAATACCAGGATCATGCCGCCGGTACCAGTGCTGAAGCCCGGACTGCGGAAGTAGTGCATGTCCAGCATCGGTTCGTCGGTGTGGAGCTCCCAGGCGACGAACAGTGCGAGCACAACGATCGCGACGAGGAACGAACCCAGCGTCGCAGTGCTCGACCATCCTTTCGCCGGCGCTTCGATCAGCCCGTAGACGAGCGCGACGATGCCGACGATCGACAGCAGTGATCCGATCGGGTCGAAGCGCGCTTCCTCCGGATCGCGCGACTTGGGAACCAGGAACCTTCCGGCGACGAGCGCGACCAAGATGATCGGCACGTTGACCAGGAACACCGACCCGAACCAGAAGTGTCCGAGGAGGTAGCCGCTGGCTACCGGCCCCAGCGCGCCGGCCGCACCGGTGACGCTTGCCCAGATCGCGATCGCCTTCGGGCGCTCGTGCGGCGGGAAGATGTTGATGATGATCGAGAGCGTCGACGGCATGATCAGCGCGCCGGCCGCACCCATCACCCCACGGCACGCGATCAATTGCCACATCGCCGTCGACGCGGACGCGAGAGTCGCGCCGACGAGGAACAGCACGAGTCCGATCTGCAGTGTGCCCTTGCGGCCGAAGCGATCGCCGAGCGCGCCGGTCGAGAACAAGAGGCCCGCGAAGACGAGCGAGTAGATCGCGACGACCCATTGCAACTGCGACTCGGTCGCGTGGAGGTCGCGCGACAGCGTCGGGATCGCGACGTTGAGGCTCGAGTTCCCGACGAACACGATCAGCAGGCTCAGGCACAAGACCGCGAGTGCCCACCACCGGCCCGCGAATGCTCGATCCTCGGTGGTTGCAGCGGCGACCATGCAGCTCCTGGGCAAACGGAATACAGCTTCCGGTTTTGGAGTATAATCGGAACCATGATTCCGCTTTCACCCGGGCGCCCCCGCCGAGCCGATGCGGTCCGCAACCGCGAGCGGGTGCTCGCCGCGGCCGAGGTCGTCTTCGCCGAGTCGGGACTGAAGGGCCAGGTCGAGGAGGTGGCGCGCCGAGCCGGCGTCGGTGTCGGCACGGTCTGCCGTCACTTTCCGACCAAACAGGCGCTCGTCGAGGCGGTGCTCACCTCGATGTTCGAGTCGCTGCTCGAACAGGCCCGAACGGCCCTCGCCGGCCCGGATCCGGCGGAGGCATTCGAACGCTTCTTCGTCAACCTTCCCGAGTTCCACATGCGGCATCGTGCGTTCGCCGAGCAGATGGCGAACGAGCTCGAGCTGACGGCGCTACCCGTGCGCGACGAGCTGATGGGCGCGGTCTCGGAGCTGGTCGCCCGCGCCCAGGCCGCGGGCGCGATCCGTACCGACATCGGACCGGCCGATGTCTCCCTGTTGTTCTCCGCGGTCGCGCATGCGACCGCGATCCCCGGCGACATGCAACCGATGCTGCGCGAACGCTACGTGCGCATCATTCTCGACGGGTTGCGGCCGAACAGCTCGTCGGAGCTGCCCGGTCAGCCGCTCGACTTCAGCCAGCTGCGACGGATGAAGCAGCAGCGCCCCCGATGACACGCGTCGGCGACGGCGAACCCGTAGGTGACACGACCACTCAGGACGGTCGCGGGCGATGGATCGCGCTCGTCATCGTCATCATGGCGGCGTTCATCGTCGTCCTGGACAACACCGTGCTGAACGTCGCGATCCCCACGATCCTGCGAGAGTTCCACACCACGTTGCCGAGCCTGCAATGGGTGGTCACCGGGTACGCGCTCACGTTCGCGACACTGCTGATCATCGGCGGCCGGCTGGGCGACATCTACGGCCACCGGCGCATCTTCGTCATCGGGGCCGCATTGTTCGGTGCCGGGTCGCTGCTCGCCTCAGTCGCAACGTCGGTACCCGAGCTCGTGCTCGGCGAAGCCGTCATCGAAGGCATCGGCGCGTCGTTGATGCTCCCGACGACGCTTGCGATCCTCTCGGTGACCTTCCGGGGCCGGGAGCGGGCGGCTGCCTTCGCGGCCTGGGGCGCGACCGCGGGTGTCGCGGCCGCGGCCGGACCGGTCGTCGGCGGGTTCTTGACCACCAATTACTCCTGGCGCTGGTCGTTTCGGATCAACGTCATCATTGCGCCGCTCGCAATCATCGGTGCGTTGCTCTTCATGAAGCGCGGCGTGCGCCCGGAGCGACGCATCCGCGTCGACTTCGTCGGTGCACTGCTCGTCGCGGCTGGGATGTTCCTCTTCGTCTTCGCCCTCAGCGAGGGCGGGATCTACGGGTGGTGGAAGCCGCTCCAGCCCGTGTCGATCGCCGGCGCCACGTTGTGGTCCGGCGCCTTCCCGATCGCGATCACACCGGTTGCGCTCGTGGCAGCAGTCGCGATTCTTGACGTTCTTCTTCTTCTTCGAGCGGGCGAAGGAGCGAAACGACCAAGACCCCTTGTTCGAGGTCGTGCATCTCCGTCACAAGACCTACCGCTACGGACTGCTCACCGGGCTCGTGCTCGCGATGGGTCAACTGGGCTTGAGCTTCGTCCTTCCTGTCTTCTTGCAGGACGCGAAGCATCTGACGGCGCAGCAGAACGGCTTGTGGCAGCTCCCGACGGGCTTGTTCGTGATCGTCGGCGCGCAGGTCGGTGCACGTCTCATCCGGACCGTCGGGACCACGATCGTCGTGCGTCTCGGCCTCGCGTCGTATGCGCTCGGTCTCGTGCTCATCTTCCACGCCGTCTCCGTCGACATCACGGTCTGGCGACTCCTGCCTGGTCTGGCGTTGTACGGCACGGGTATCGGCTTCGCCGGCGCGCAACTCACGAACATCGTGCTCTCGGAGATCCCGAAGGACGCTTCCGGCGTCGCCAGCGGGGCGAACACGACCGTGCGGCAGGTCGGCAGCGCGCTCGGTGTGGCAGTCATCGGGTCCCTGCTCGCAGTCCAGACACTCCACCACTCGGTGAGCCGCATCAACGCCGCCGCATTGCCGCCCGACCTCAAGGCGAACGCACTGTCGGGCGTGCACTCCCTCGGTGCGAGCTACGTGCCACCGGCGTCGACGCCCCCACACGATCTCGCCACCCTGCAACACGCACTCCAGACGAGCGTCGTGTCAGGGACGCGCACGGCACTGGTCTTTGCGATCTGTGTCGTCACCGCGGGTGCGGTGCTCTCGTTCCTCATCCCGCGACGGACGGCCGGTACATCGAGCGTTGCCGGAGGGGTCGATGTGTTCGAACCGCTCGACATCGATCCCGCGCTTCACGACGAGAGCGACGCGCTCGTCCGGCCGTAGGATCGCGGCGTGGACGATCCCCTGCTCCAAGTCGTGCCGCTCGGGTTCCAATGGGCAACGGTCGACCCGTTCTTGTTCTGCGTGCACCACCTCGACTTCTATCCCGAGGCCAACGAGCACATGGGTCCGGCGGCGTCGCTCGCGGCGCGCGATATCGGCATGGACTTCGCGGGCGCCGACGGCTGGCGGATGTATCACGGCAGCACCGTGCCGGGGTTCCCGCAGCACCCGCATCGCGGCTTCGAGACCGTCACGTTCGTGCGCCAGGGCTTCGTCGATCATTCCGATTCGCTCGGCGCGACCGCACGGTTCGGGCGCGGCGACGTGCAGTGGCTCACCGCCGGCAAGGGCATCGTGCACTGCGAGATGTTCCCGCTGCTCGACCGCAGCGGTCCGAATCCCTGCGAGCTGTTCCAGATCTGGCTCAACCTTCCTGCCGCCGACAAGATGGTCGAGCCGTACTTCACGATGTTGTGGAGCGAAGACCTCCCGCGACTCGTCGTCGCCGACGACGAGGGCCGCACCACTGAGGTCACGATCATCGCCGGCGAGCTCGCCGGCCTGCGGCCACTCGCCGCGCCACCCGATTCGTGGGCGTCACGACCCGAAGCTGACGTCGCGATCTGGCACGTGGTGCTCGAGCCCGGCGCGACGTGGGACCTGCCGCGCGGCACGCGTGGCCGAGACCGTCCGCACGCTGTACGTGTTCGAGGGAGGTGTGCGCATCGGTGAGCACGATCTCGAAGCATCGACGGGCGCGGTGCTGCACGCCGACGACATCGTGCGCATCACCGGCGGTCCCTACGGCGCCGAAGCGCTCGTGCTCCAGGGCCGTCCGATCGGCGAGCCGGTCGCGCAGTACGGACCGTTCGTCATGAACGACAAGGCCGGCATCGAGCAGGCGTTCACCGACTACCGGGCGACCGGCTTCGGTGGTTGGCCATGGCCCACCGACGACCCGGTGCACGCGCGGGACACGGGCCGGTTCGCGCTTCACCCCGACGGTCGTGGCGAGGCGCCCGGCGCGCACGCGCGACTGCACTCCCAAGACGTGTAGCCGACCGAGGTCGGCACACCACGAGCGCTGGTCGCCCACGAGTCGCGATTGACGCCCGCGACGACGGGGTACGTCCGGCTGTCAGTCTCGACCCGGGAGTGCCCTTGCCGTTCCGTCGTCTCACGACCGTCGCTGCCGCCGCGACGTTCGTATGCCTTGCCATCCCCATGCAGGCGCGACCAACGGCCGCCGCGCCGAATAGCACGCCCGCGCCCCAAGGCATCCCCGACGGCGTCCCGCCCGCGGCATTGCGTGCGGAGCCGAGATTGCCGGTCCCGTCGGGCTGGCCGCTTCCCGACCGGTTCCCGCGCACATCCGGCACCGGCCGCTACGCGCAAGGCGCGTTCGAGTGGACCGACTTCCTCTACGACGACCACGGCGCGCTCGGTGCCGTCGTCGGCACGCCGATCACGGGACTCGCACCGCCGAGGGGAACGTACGTCTATCCCGCCGGTGCCGCGCACAACAACGGCGCGGACATCTTCCGCATCGGTGTGGCTGCGGACGGCAACCGGTCGCTGTGGCGTGTCGACTGGACGACACTCGACAACCCGAACCTCCCGGTCATCGCGTTTGCCATCGACCGCGACGGCAACGCCGCGACAGGTGCGTCGTCGTGGGGCGCGGGCACCGGTGTGACGTCGGCGGGCATCGATCACGTGCTTGTGGTGTCGAGCCGAGGCGCCTGGGTCACCGACGCCGTGACGCAACAGACGAAGGCCATCGGCGCGGCCGCGATCTCGGTCACCCACGACCCCGGTCGCGCGATGGGTTCGTTCGTGGCGCGTGTGCCCGTCACCGCGCTGGGACCGTTGACCGGCCGGTGGACGATCCGCGCCGCCGCGGGCCTCGCATCCGCCGACGGTCGCACCTTCGCTCCGGTGCCCGCCACCAACGGTGCGCTCCCGGTGCAGCCCGCGGTCTACGACCTCGGCTTCGACCCGCTGCCGAACGAACCGCCGTCCCAGAACTTCTGGATGGAGAACACCCAGGCGCAGGCGCTCGCAACCGGCAACGCGAGCGCGTTCGCCGCGGTCGTCGACTGGGGCGCGCTCTCCCGTCGCGCGAACACGCCGGAGCCGTTCGTCACCGGGCCGTCCAACCGCTGGTACGTGTCGTCGATCGAGTTGGGCAAGGGTGTCGTGCCCGACGAGAGCCCCGCCCAGGATCTTCGACCGAACTTCCTCGGTCGTGTCCAGCCCTACGCGGTCTACGTTCCGCACGGCTACGACCCTGCGCGGGCGACGCCGCTCACGTGGGTGCTGCATTCCCTCGGCGTCCAGCACAACCAGTACGTCGCGCTCAACCCGAAGTTCATGCAACAAGCCTGCGAGGCGCGCGGGTCGATCTGCGCGACCACTCTCGGGCGCGGGCCCGACGGCTGGTACTACGACGCGGCGGAGCTCGACTTCTGGCAGGTCTGGCACGCGCTCGCCACTGCGTATCACCTCGATCCCGACCGCACGGTGCTCTCCGGCTATTCCATGGGCGGCTGGGCGACCTACAAGCTCGGGCTCTCGTACCCGGACCTGTTCGCGAAGGCGGTCGTCATGGCCGGACCGCAGGTGTGCGGCGTCCGGATCGAAGGCACGGTCGCCGGGTACAGCGGCCCCGGTCCGTGCACGGACGAGGGCAAGACCGCGCCGTTGCTCGGGAACGCGACCAACCTGCCGTACTACATCGCCCAGGGCGGCGCCGACGAGCTCGTGCCGGTGTCGGGTGCGCTCCAGCAAGCGCACGACATGATGGCGCTCGGCCTGCGCGTGCGCTTCGAGCTCTTCCCGACGCAGGACCACCTGGCGTGGGCCGCGGCGGACCTGTTCGCTTCGCCGGCGGCCAACATGAGTCAGCTGTCGCGCACACGTTCGCCGCACGCGGTGTCTCTCACGTGGTATCCCGCGCTCGCCCGCGCCGACTACGGCATCGGAACGAGCGGTGCGTACTGGGTCCGCGGGCTCACCGCTCGACACTCGGGCGCGGGAGTCACCGCGCGGGTCGACGCGACATCAGACGCGATCCCGTCGACGCGCACCGGATTGGTCGACACCCAGGGACCTGTGCTCACGCATGACACGCCACCGCTGGCGGGCGCCTTCGAGCAGCAGGCGTGGAAGACGGGACCCCCGTCACCGAGAGTTGCGCGCGTCGACATGCGCCTCGTCAATGTCGCCGCGGCGACGTTGAAGTCGGCGCGCGCCGGCTTGCATCTCGGCGAGCCGGCGATGGTGACGGTACAGACCGACGGATCGACGGCCCTCACGCTCACCGACCTGGCGGCGGGAGAGACCGTGTCCCGAGGCGGGATTGTCCTCGCCCGGGCCGACGCGAGTGGCGTTGCACACGTCGCACTGGGCGTGGGACGAACGACGCTCGCCTTGGGATGAGCGGCCCCCGATCCGGCTGAATTCATACGGCGAAAGTTGGCAGGCGCTTTGGCGCGAACCGGCGTACGCTGCGGGCATGCCACCTCGGGGGAACCGCAAGATCCTCATTGCCTGCGCGGCGGTCGCCGGCGCGATGGTCGTCGCCGCGTGCTCGGGAAGCGGCAAGCCCGTGAGCGTGAGCTCCGAGTCGACGAGCACCTCGACCGTCGCAACGCAGAGCGCGCGGTCGACCAAGCATTCCACGCCGACCACGACCCGGTCGTCGAAGACCAAGGCCAAGGCCAAGGCCAAGGCGAAGGCGAAGGGAAGTGCTGGGTCGTCTTCCGGGTCATCGGGATCGACGTGGTCACCGGAGACGTCCGGGGGCGTCGTCATCGTTCCGGCGGGCGGGCAAACGGGCGGCGGATCGCCCTCACCTGCCGGGCCGCCGACCACCGTGTACCGACCGCGTCCCTACGACCCTTCGAAGCCGATCGACCTGGGTGGCTATCCCGGCGTCACGGCGGCAGAGCAAGCGCGTGCCGAGAAGTTGGTGCGCGACACGCTGCGGGACCTTCCGAAGTACGCGGATGTGAACGTCGCCTTCGCGGACGGGTATCGATCGATCGGGGACTCGGTAACAGGCGATGAGCACTACGTGAAGTGGGCGTACGCCAACGACGGCCGGATCCTCGACACGAAGCACCCGGAGTCGCTGGTCTACGAGATGCGCAACGGGAAGAAGACATTGGTCGCGGCGATGTTCTCGATGCCGTTCGGGAGCCGCTTCACCGATGTACCCGACGTGGGTGGGCCGCTCACGCAGTGGCACGTCCACAACGACCTCTGCCTCGCCGACAACCCGAGAGACCCTCTGCAGAAGGTGTTGTCGGGAGCAACGACGATCAACGGGCCCTGCCCGCCCGGCTCCACGAAGGCGGGTGCGGCGCCGATGCTGCACGTGTGGATCGTGCCGAACAAGTGCGGTCCGTTCGCGGCGCTCGATGGCGTTGGCGGCGGTCAGATCCCTCCCGGCGAGGAACGTCTCTGCGACACGATCCACGGCGGGTGACGCTCTCGTACAGCTGAGCGTTCCAGAGCACGGTTTGCGCGGTGCAAAGGTCGTTCGACATCGACCCTTTCGCGTCGGGGATAGCTTGCGCCGATGCGCCTCTCGTTCAAGACCGTTCCGCAGGACAGCCCATGGGAGCCGATGCGCGACATGTGGCTTGCGGCCGACGACATCGTGCTCTACAGCGCCGGATGGAACTTCGACCACTTCTATCCGATCCTCCAGGAGGACCGCACCGGTCCGTGCTTCGAGGGCTGGACGATGCTCGCGGCCCTCGCCACGATCACTCGACGTTTGCGTCTCGGCGTGATGGTCACCGGCAACCCGTACCGCCATCCCGCAGTGCTCGCGAACATGGCCGCGAGCCTCGACGTGATCTCCGGCGGCCGGCTCGAGCTCGGGCTCGGGGCCGGTTGGAACGAGGAAGAGAGCAACGCCTACGGGATCGAGCTCCCGCCGCTGCGCGAGCGCTTCGACCGGCTCGAGGAAGCCTGCGAAGTCATCGACGCGCTTCTCACGCGTGAGACGGCGACGTTCGCGGGCCGGTACTACCGGCTCACCGGCGCGCGCTGTGAGCCGAAGCCGGTCCAGCGACCGCGTCCGCCGATCGTGATCGGCGGTGGCGGCGAGAAGCGGACGTTGCGCATCGCGGCGCGCTTCGCCGACCAGTGGAACATCCCCGGCGCGACGCCCGAGGTCTTGAAGCACAAGCGCAATGTGCTGCACGCCCATTGCGTCGACGTCGGACGCAATCCCGACGACATCGAAGTCTCCATCCAGGTGCGCAGCAACGGAGAGCCGGCTGCGATCGCGGACGAGGCGGCGGCCCTCGTCGAGGCGGGCGCCCAGCACATCATCGTCGGATTTCGTGCCCCCTTCGACGCGACGCGACTCGAGCCCATCGCACACGCGCTCGCTCGGACGCTCGATCTCTGACCGGCGCGGGTCACGTGCCCGGCCGTCGGTCCGGGCCGCTGCCTTACCGAGTCGTGGATCCTTCCCACATCGTGGATTACCCTGGTGCGTCGTGGCCGGCGATGCGGACGAGATCGATCTCGCGAGCCTCTCCGACGACGACCTCGTGGCGCAGATGCACGACGATCTCTACGACGGCTTGGCCGACGAGATCGCCGAGGGCACCAACCTCCTGCTCGGCCGCGGCTGGAGCGCCGACGACACGCTGAACCGGGCACTCGTCGAGGGCATGCGCATCGTGGGGATCGACTTCCGCGACGGCATCCTGTTCGTGCCCGAGGTGCTGCTCGCCGATCAGCGCCAAGCTCGAGACCAAGAACGCCGCGGTCTTCGACTTCCTCAAGCAGTTCAACTGGACCGAGGAAGATCAGAACGCCGTCACGACCTACAAGAACCAGGACGGCTTGACGATCGAGGCCGCCGCGCAGAAGTGGGTCGACGCCAACGAGGCGAAGTGGAAGGCGTGGCTGACCTGACCACCGGGTGACCCAATTCGACTTCATCATCGTCGGCGGCGGGTCCGCCGGCTGCGTGCTTGCCAATCGCCTGAGCGAGGATCCTTCGACGCGGGTGCTGGTGCTCGAAGCCGGCCGGCCCGACTACCGCTGGGACGTGTTCATCCACATGCCGGCCGCGCTGTCGTTTCCGATCGGCAGCCGCTTCTACGACTGGCGGTACGAATCGGAGCCCGAGCCGTACATGCACGGGCGTCGCATCTACCACGCGCGCGGGAAGGTGCTCGGCGGCTCGAGCAGCATCAACGGGATGATCTTCCAGCGCGGCAACCCGCTCGACTACGAGCGCTGGGCCGCCGACGCCGGCATGGCCGAGTGGTCGTACGCGCGATTGCCTGCCGTACTTCAAGCGCATGGAGACCTGTGTCGCCGGGGCCGACGAGTTCCGCGGCGGCACGGGACCGCTGGTGGTGGAGCGCGGCCCGGCGACGCAATCCGCTGTGCCGGGCGTTCTTCGACTGCCGTCCAGCAGGCGGGCTACGAGCTCACTGACGACGTCAACGGCTATCGCCAGGAGGGCTTCGCGCGCTTCGACCGCAACATTCAGCCGCGGGCGGCGACTCAGCGCCGCCGGCGGCGTACCTGCATCCCGTGCGGCGACCGGCCCAATCTCGACATCCGTCGCCGCGCGTTCACGACCCGCATCATCTTCGACGGCACGCGCGCGGTCGGCGTCGAGTACACGACGTCGACGGGGTCACCGGGTCGAGCGCGCGCTGCGGCGGCGAGAGTCATCTGCTGCGGCGGGGCGTTCAACTCGCCGCAGCTCCTGCAGGTGTCGGGCGTCGGCAACGCGTCCGAGCTCGCCGCGCTCGGCATCGACGTCGTGCACGACCTCCCCGGCGTCGGCGAGCACATGCAGGACCACCTCGAGGTGTACATCCAGCACCGCTGCGACGCAACCCGTGTCGATGGCGCCGATGCTCGCCAAGTGGCGACGGCCCTGGATCGGGATGCAATGGCTCGCGCGACGCGGGCCGGGCGCGACGAACCACTTCGAGGCGGGCGGCTTCGCGCGGAGCAACGACGCGCGCGTCTATCCCGAACATGATGTTCCACTTCCTGCCGATCGCGATCCGCTACGACGGCTCGATGCCCGCGGGCGGGCTCGAGCACGGCTATCAGGTGCACGTCGGGCCGATGTACTCCAACTCGCGTGGCTCGGTGAAGATCCAATCACCCGATCCCGCGGCGAAGCCCGCGCTGCGCTTCAACTACTTGTCGACGGACGAGGACCGCACGGAGTGGGTCGAGACGGTGCGCGCCGGCGCGCGACATCCTCGACCAATCCGCGTTCGCGCCGTTCAGCGGTGGCGAGATCTCTCCCGGTACGGCGGTGCAGACCGACGAGCAGATCCTCGACTGGGTCGCGCGTGACGCCGAGACCGCGCTCCACCCGTCGTGCACGTGCCGCATGGGAATCGACGAGCTGTCGGTGCTCGACCCCACGACGATGCGCGTGCACGGCCTCGACGGGCTGCGGGTCGTCGACGCCGCGTCGATGCGCTACATCACGAACGGCAACATCTACGCGCCGGTGATGATGCTCGCCGAGAAGGGCGCCGACCTCGTCCTCGGCAACACACCGCTCCCACCCGAGCCCATCCCCTTCTACCGCCGCGACAAGTAACCCCCGGCCGTTGTGCGGGCGTGTTTGAGGTGCGGTTTCCGCACCTCAAACACGCCCGCTACACCGTGGTCAGCGGGAGCGGTTGCGGGTGCGGTTGCGCGCTGCGTGGTCTCGAGGCCCATCTGGAAGTAGTTCGTGCCCGTCGCGCCGTCGGCGAGCAACACTCTGCCCGCCGCCAAAAGTGCTTCGAGCGAGTTGCGCGCGAACGCAGGGTATCGAGGTTGTTGCGCGTCGGGAGATGTGGCCAGCACATCAACGCCGATCTGGAAGACGTCGTAGAGCTTTCCGAACGCGGTCGCGGTATCCATCGCAGCTCGCCGGGCTCTTC
This sequence comes from uncultured Actinomycetes bacterium, assembly GCA_963781425.1. Lineage (GTDB taxonomy): Bacteria > Actinomycetota > Acidimicrobiia > IMCC26256 > PALSA-610 > DASQHW01. Next base: position 410,866 of record CAWAGX010000014.1, read on the forward strand.
CCGAAGACACTGTCGAGCACGACCGCGGACGCGATGCGCAGCCCTCGTGTGCGGGCGACGGCGAACAGCGCCGCGGCCTCCATCTCGACCGTGAGCACGCCGCGTCGACGGAACTCGGAGATCTCCTCGACCGACTGTCGATATGGGGCATCGGTCGTCCAGGTCCGTCCCGACGAGCGCGCGATACCGGCGCGCGCGAGTGCCTCGGTCAACGTGTGGGTGAGATCGCGGTCCGGCCTGGCATCCGCGTCCGGGACGACGTAGTGGTACGAGGTGCCCTCGTCGCGTATGGCGCCCGTGAGAACGACGACGTCGCCCGGCGCCTGCCGGGGGTCGAGGCCGCCGGCGGTACCCAGACTGAGAAAGGTGCGAACACCGAGCGATGCCAGCACCTCCAACTGCGCAACCACCGCCGGTGCGCCGATGCCCATTGCAGCACACACCGACGCGTCCGCCGGTGGAGCTCACGAGAAAGAACCGACCCGGACCCGGCCCGAGCATCGGGTTCATCGAATAGATGTCGGGCTGCGCCGCGCACAACAGATCGAAGCCGCCGTAGGTGAAGATCACACCTTCCGGGAGGTCGCCAGGATCCCAGTGGTTCGCCCGGAGATGCGCGACGAAGTCGTCCGCGCTGTACGCGGAAGCGAACGCGTCCTTGCCAGGGACGTTCGGAACGGGCACGTTGCCTCCGAGCACCAAACGAGAATCGACGATACTGTCCGGCGATGTCCGACGGCATCATCGCCGAGACGACCACGATCACCGGAGACGGTGGTGACGCGATCGAGGCATACTTCGCCCGCCCCGTCGAAGGAACGGGCCAAGCGAGCGTCGTGGTGCTCCACCACATACCCGGCTACGACCGCGCGACAAAGGAGATCGCCCGCACGTTCGCGGTCTACGGCTACGCGACGCTGATGCCGAACCTCCACTATCGGTACGCACCCGGGGCCAAGGCCGGCGACGCGGCCGCCGCGGCGAGGGAAGCGGGCGGCGTGCCCGACGCGCAGTGCCTCGGCGACGTGCAGGGCGCCATCGACGTCCTCAGGACACGATCCGAATCCAACGGGAAGGTCGGGGTGATCGGCTACTGCTCCGGCGGACGTCAGTCATTCCTGGTCGCGTGCTCGCTCGACGTCGACGCGGCCGTCGATTGCTACGGCGGGCGGGCGAACATCGAGCTCGCCCCTGATCTGCGCTGCCCGCTGCTCGGGCTGTTCGGCGCCGACGACCAGAATCCCTCACCCGCAGACGTCGCCGCGCTCGCCAACGCCCTCGAGACGAACCACAAGCCGTTTGACTTCCACTCCTACCAGGACGCCGGCCACGCGTTCTTCTCGGTCGACCGCCCTACTTTCCGGCTCGACGCAGTGAAGGACGGGTGGAAGGAGATCTGGTCGTTCTTCGGCAAGCACCTACGCGGGCGCGTGAGCCGACTCGTCGCGGAGAACGTCACCGCGCCGAGTGTCATGTCGGAGCTTCGACGACGCCGTGCTCGTGCGCAGCTCTCGGCGCGTCTGTCGGCGCTGCGCGGGGGATTTCCTGCCGGCGGCCGCTCAACGGGTCTTTCCATTGCAGGAATGGCTTCTCGATGACTATCCACGAGATCGCAGTCGCGGCAGCTGTCAGCGAAAGGGCCACCGTCATCTGCACCACAGGTGCCCACCATCTGCCGTAGCGGAGTACCGCATTGAAGATCGCAAGGTGCCAGATGTAGAGCCCGTACGAAACTCGCCCGAGTCCGCGCAGCGGCGGGAGGCGAAACACCGCGCGAAACGGGCCCATGGTGATTCCAACATCGCGAGCATGATCAGCGCAACGGAAAGCGCGACGAGCGTGAAGCCGCCTCGGTACAGGAAGTCGTCGCTTCCTACACCGAACCGGACGACATACAGGAAGAACGCGAGGCCGAGCCATCCCGCCGTCTGGACGCCACGCTTCGGGAGCTTGTCGCGTACCCAGAGCTGCGCGAGCAGGCAGCCCACCAGCAGCGCATCTGCACGTGTATCGAGGCGGCTGTACAACCGCAATCCAGCCGACGCCGTGGTTCCACATGACCGCGCGGTGCACCGCGATAGCGATGATCGCGCCGACGAGCAAGATGACGACCGTGCCCGTGCGACGACGGGCGCCGAGGAACAGCGCGAGAACCAACGGCCAGAGCAGGTAGAACTGTTCTTCGACCGCGAGCGACCAGAAGTTTCCCAGGCCCGGTGACATCGGGAGCTTCCGCAAACCGGTATTCGAGTAGTAGAAGAGAATTGACAGTGTCGACGACGGTTCGTGCGCACCGGGCAGGTCCGTCACCCACACGTAGTAGAGAAACATGGCGAGAAGAAGACGAGCGCGGGAAGCAGGCGCATGGCACGGCGCCGGTAGAATTCGGCGAACCGAACCTTCCCGCCGACAGCTTGGTCCCGCAGCAGGATCGCCGTGATGAGAAAGCCGCTCAGCACGAAGAACGCGTCCACGCCGAAGCCACCACCCTTTGTCGGGCGATAGTTGAACGCCAGCCACGGCACCGCGACCGGAAGGTGGTGAATGACGACGAGGAGCACGGCCATGCCCCGGATGCCGTCGAGCGCGTCGATTTTGCCGAGGACGCGATACCCGACGCGCCGGCCTCGGACTCCCCCACTGACGCGCCGTGGGCCGGCGCAGTGGTCATCCCGGCCGGGCGCACGTAGGCACGCGCGGTGCGCGAACTCCGGGACGCGTGACACGAAGCACCGGCACAGATTGCCCTCCCGTGCCGCGCACGACAATAAGGATGCCCCCGCGTGGTCGTTACAGTCACAACTACCCCGATATGGGGCCGCCTATGGAAGGTCTCGGGACCATCCGCGACGGACCGGATAACTTCTCGGCGTGCCTGGTTGCGACTTCACCCGTCGGGATCTGTTGCGCTGGTCCGCGGTTGCGATGGCGTCACCGATCGTTCTTCGCAGCCGACTCCTCACGGGAGTCGCGGGCGCGTCGACGCGTGGCGATGACGTGTCGCCGGTGAATCTCGAGCTCGTGACGGTGACCGAGGACAAGGCCATCATCACCTGGTACACGGGCTACACCGGCAGCGACGACGGCCTGGGCCGCATGAAACCCGCGCCCGCCGACGGCGAGGTGCACTGGGGAACCCACCCGAAGCGCTTGACGCGAGTCGGCGGGGAGCTGGTGCCGCGACACGCCGTATCACTACGTCGAGCTCACGGGTCTCGAGCCGGGACAGACGTACTACTACCAGGCATGGTCGAACGGGAAGCGGGTCCCGCCGACCGAGTTCACCCTCATCACCGGGAACGCCGTCGGCACCTCGGACTTCGGGCTCACAACCGGCGGGCCGTACAGCTTCACGACGCCGCAGCCGCCCCCGGGCCGGTACTTGTTCTCCATCGCGCTGTGCAACGACCTGCACATGGGCGAGACGCAGGCGGGTCTCGTCGGCGGCATACCGGAGTTCATCGGGATCGAACAGCTTCCCGGCCGGCCGCCGTACCCGGAGGTGATGCTCGAATCGCTCGTCCACGACGCGAGCAAGCTCGGTGCGGATTTCCTGCTCGCGGCCGGCGACATCTCGGCCGAAGCCGTGCCCGTCGATCTGAGCAAGGCCGGCCGGCTGCTCAAGCGGTTCGGGAAGTACCGCCGCGACTACTTCGTCACCCGCGGGAACCACGACCGGGCTCACGCCGGCGACGCCTGGGCGTCGTGCCGGATCGGTCAGTGGCAAGGCAACGACTGCTTCCACGACCAGTTCTTCCCGGGCGACGAGCCGACGTACTTCGCACGCGAGCTGCGCGGCCTGCGCGTCATCGGCATCGACACCTACGACAAGCCCGGCAACGGCGGCGACGCGGGTGCGCTCTCGACCGAGCAGTTCGCCTGGTTTCGGGGCGAGCTCGCCAAGGACCGCGACCAGCCGACGCTCGTGTTCGGCCATCACCCGCTGGTGGTCCAGAACTCGCCGTTCCCCATCACCCCCAGCAACACGCTCGACGCGTCGCAGGTGGCGACGATCCTGCAGGACTACTCGCGTCACCGCGGGCTGTTCCTGCACCATGCCGGGCATACGCACCGCAACAAGCGCACGATCAGTCCCGCCGCGCCGAATGTCACGCATCAAGAGATCGCGGCGGGCAAGGAGTACCCCGGGGGCTTCTCACTCCTGCGGCTGCACAGCGGCGGCTATGCGTTGAACTTCTACAAGACGCGCAGCAACCTCGCCCGGGAGTGGAGTGAGCGAAGCCGCCAGGAGATCCTGGGGTTCTGGCCCCAGTTCTCACTCGGCAGCAGCGTGTCCGACCGCAACACCGTGGTCGCGCGTGATCTCTCCGGCTTGCGACGGGTGCACCACCACACCCACGACGAGCACCTCGAACGCCACGGGCGCGGCCCGCATCCGCACCTCGAGAGGAGCAACTCGTGAAGCGCACACCCGTGAACCCGTGGAGCTGGTCGGTCAGCTTCGGCTTCAACCAAGCCGAGCTGCTCGAAGGCCGTACGCGCGAGCTGATCTGCGCCGGCCAGACCGCCGTCGACGCCGAGGGCAAGCCGCAGTACCCGGGTGACATGGCCCGTCAGCTCGGTCTCGCGCTCGACAACCTCGAGGCCGTGCTCGCGGGCGCGGGCATGACGCTGGCGAACATCGTGCGGCTCAACATGTACACCACCGACATCGACGCGTTCATGGCCAATGCGAGCGTGCTCGGCCAGCGGCTCGGCCCCGCGGGCGTGATGCCGCCCGGCACGCTCCTTGGCGTGGCACGCCTCGCATTCCCCGAGCTCCTCGTCGAGCTGGAGGCAACGGCCGCCGACTGAAGAGGGAGACGACGGTGGAATCCATGGAGCACGAGGTGTGGCTCGACGCAGAGGCCGAGAAGGTCTTCGAAACGCTCACCACGGCGAAGGGCTTGGACGCTTGGTGGGGGAAGGTCGTGCAAGCAGAACCGCGGATCGGTGAGGTGGTGGAGTTCGACCATGGGCTCGGGGGCCCGCTGCGAATGGAGATCACCGACCTTGTGCCGAACGAACGGCTTGCGTGGAAGTGCGTCTCGGACTTCAGCGATCCGAGCAATCCGGCATCGGAATGGGGCGGCCAGACGTTTCTCTTCGAGCTCGCCGCACGCCGTGGCGTCGACCTTCTCGGCGGCACACAGCACGTGACCGTCCTGCGTTTTCGCAACACCGGCTGGTCCCCGACATCTCGATGGTACGGATTCTGCAACACGGCTTGGGGACAGACATTGAGCGGCAACTTCAAGAACGCCTGCGAGAGCGCGGCGTAGAGGTGCGACGCATCGCCGCAACGCTCACGATCGGTTTGGCCCTGGTGATCTCCGGCGCGTGCTCGAGCTCGTCCCACTCGTCGTCGCCTTCGGCGACGAGTGCCGGACCATCGACGTCGTCGTCCGATCGCGATCCCCCGGTCGAACACCGTATGGCTGTGCCGCCCGGGATTGGCCGACGACCCGTGCACGAGCCCCGAGGACGCGACGGTGGTTGCGGCCGACGGCGCGTCGACCGTCGAGCACGCCGTCGATCGCGCCGGATCCGCCGATCGACTGCTTCTACGTCTATCCGACCGTGAGCGCGCAGACGACGCCGATCGCGACGCTGCGCGTCGACCCCGAGGAAAAAGCGGTCGCGGTCAATCAGGCGTCGCGGTTCTCGCAGGTCTGCCGCGTCTTCGCACCGATGTACCGCCAAGCGACGATCGCCGCGATCACCGGGTCGGCCAAGGCGGGAAGCGGGCCCAAGGTGTCGAGAGACGCGGGCTACCAGGACGTCGTCAAGGCGTGGCGCGACTACCTCGCGCACGACAACAACGGCCGCGGCGTGGTGCTGATCGGCCACTCCCAAGGCTCGGGAGTGTTGACCCGTCTCGTGCAATCCGAGATCGACGGGAACGACGCGGCGCGCGCGCGGCTCGTGTCCGCGTTGCTCTTGGGCGGCAACGTCACGGTGCCGGCCGGTCGTGACGTTGGCGGCGACTTCTCACACATCCCCGTGTGCCGGTCTGCGTCACAGAACGGGTGTGTGGTTGCGTACTCGACCTTCCTGGATCCGCCGCCGGACGGGTCGCTGTTCGGACGGCCCGGCACCGGTCCCCGCGCGGGTCAGGGCGGGGGCACGAACCTGGAAGTGGTGTGCGTGAACCCTGCGGCTATCACCGGTGGTCCAGGCGCGTTGCACGCGTACTTCACGACTGCGAAGTTCCCCGGTCCGCTCGGCGCGGTGTCGGGCTCGACGCCGTCCGCGCCGACTCCCTGGGTTGCGTATCCAGACCGGTACACCGCGCGGTGCCAGACTGCGAACGGCGCGACCTGGCTCCAGGTCACTCCGAGCACGAATCCCGGCGACAAGCGACCGACCGTCACCCAGACGCTGGGACCAACCTGGGGCCTGCACCTCTACGACGTCAACATCGCGCTGGGCGACCTCGTCGCACTCGTTCGGCAGCAGGCCGCCGCGCATCACTGACTTCGGGCCAGCACAAACGGGGTCGCGGACGCAGCGGTTGCGATCGGACTCCGTTCGAGGAGTGCAAGTCGTTCACCCACGAGCGCGTCGAGCCGCTGCCAGGCGGCGTTGGCCACACCGAGCCCCCGGAGCGCACCGAACTCGCTCCGGCTCATGACGAGCAAGGTCATATTCGTTGCCGCCGTCACAGTGGCGGTGCGGATGCCGTCACCGAGGAGCGCGATCTCTCCGATGATCGAACCGTCGACAATGTGTCCGACGATGACGCCATCGCGTTCGACGACCGCGTGGCCGTGGAGCACGACAAAGCACTCCCGACCATGCGCACCTTGCACGGTGAGCACTCGGCCGGCCCGGACGTCGATCGGTGTGCAGAACGAAGCAATCGCGCGCAGCTCGCGCTGCGAGCACTCCGAGAAGAAATCCACCCGTCCCAGGCTGTCGATGTACTTACGATTTGCCCGCTTATTGTGATGCATTGATGCCTCCAGCACGCGGCGGTAGATCGATGAGATGATCTTGACTCGCATCGCACCGGGGCGCTGCGTCCGGATGCGCACCGGATGTGGGTATGGGTACGCACGTCGCGGTCCGCGCCGCGCCGCGTCAACTGCTGGCTCTCGCGTGATCCCGTCGCGGCACCGATCCGCTATTGGGGCTCTCGAGGAGCTGCGTGAAGTCCTCCCCCGTCATGGGCCGTGCGAAGAGGTTGCCCTGGCCGTATTGGCAGCCGAATTCGCGCATGAGCGAGAGCTCTTCGTCACGCCTGATGCCGTCGGCGATCGTGTGCAGCTTCAGGCCGCGGCCGAGATCGGTGAGTGCATGCACGATGGCGTTGCCATCTTCATCCGAGGCGATCCCGCCGTTCAGGTTCGCCACAAAGCTCTGTCCGATCTTGAGAAAGTCGATGGGCAGATGTTGCAGATTCGTCGGTGACGCGTTGCCGGAACCGAAGTTGTCCAGACCGAGGTGCACGCCGAGCTCGGCAACCGCTGCAAGCTCGACCGATGCGGAGTGCCCGGCGCGCATCAGCGCGGTCTCGCCCAGAATGAGCCACACGCGATCCGGCTCGACGCCCGCGGCGGAGACGACGCTCACTCACCATTGCTGCGAGCCCGGGTTCGACGACTTGTCGAACCGACAGGTTCAACGAGATCCACTGCGGTCCACCGGGCTGCTGCTGCCAGCGCCGGAGTTGCGTGCACGCCTCGCCGAGCACCCACTCGCCGAGAGAAACGATCAGCCCGCGTCTGTTCGGCGACGGCGATGAACTGACCGGGGAACAGAAGCCCGCGGGTCGGGTGGTTCCAGCGGAGGAGTGCCTCGGCGCCGACAATGGTCCGGTGCTCGAGGTCGAAGATCGGCTGGTAGTGCAACGCGAACTCCCGCCGGTCGAGCGCAGGTCGCAGCTCGGACTCGAGCTCAGTCCGGTGCGAACCCTCCTCGATCAGCGAGTCGTCGAACACGTGCCAGCGCGCCTTGCCTTGCACCTTCGCCGCGGTACATCGCGGCGTCCGCGTTGCGGAGCAACGTCGACGGCTCCATTCCCTTCGCCGCGACGCCTTGGACGGTCACGATGCCGATGCTGACCGATACGGACGTGGATACCTCGTCGAGCTCGAGCGGCTGTTCGACCGCGTCACGAATCTGCGCGGCGATGTCGATCGCGTCCTGCACGCCGGTCAGGCCGTCACACACGACGACGAACTCGTCGCCGCCACTGCGGGCGACCGTGTCGGACTTGCGCCGCAGACGCTTGAGGCGCGAGCCGACTTCTCGCAGCATCTGATCCCCGGTTTCGTGCCCGAGCGTGTCGTTGACGACCTTGAACTCGTCCAGGTCGCAGAACATCACCGCCAGCACCGAGTTGCTCCGCGCCGTGCGTGCCAAGGCGATCTCGAGCCGGTCCATCAGCACCAGGCGATTCGGCAGACCGGTGAGCGCGTCGTGCATGCTGAGGTCGATCAGCTCCTCGGCCGCCGCCTTGCGCACGCTGACATCGCGTGCGGTCGTCACGATCGCATGGACGGCGGGATCGTCCAGGAGGTCGGTGTCGGTGACCTCGAACCAGCCGAACGAGCCGTCACGATTCCGCAGCCGCAGGTCGACCGGCGGCTGCGGTTCCTTGGTGGCGACCAGCTGCTCCAGGACCGCGTTGCGAACTGCAAGATCGAACGGGTGGATGAGGTCGCCCTCGTTCGTGTCCTGCAGCTCTGCGGGCGAGTAGCCCAAGGCCGCGCCCGCGGCCGGGCTGCAATAGGTGACCGTGCCGTCGACGTCGTGGACCCACACCACGTCGCGCAGGCTCTCGATGACCGCCTGCATCCACGCGCCGCTCGATGCTTTCGAAGGAACCTGCGGGGTGCCCATCTTCACCGTCACTACGTCGCAAGCGGTGCTCATTTCACTCGTGGAAATGAGCTCCAATGACGAAGTCCAGGGACCGGGGACTCCAAATAAATGCGGCGCCCACAGCTTGCCGCCTCACATGCCAGCTAAGACATTACCACGCATACGTGAATCATTTTACTTGTAACGACCTTCTATTCTGGTTGTGTGTCCGTTGTCTTCGCGTCTGCGGCACGCGCAATTCCCGCTGTACGCGACCGAATGGGACGTACTAATGCGTAGCGCGGTGTGAGGTCACACCCTGGCGTGAGAAGCGGTTTCACACCGGTGCGAGGAGCGCTTCCATCGCATCCGCAGGCTGCGGTCGCGCAAAGTAATAGCCCTGCCCCAGATCCCATCCGGCGGATCGCAGACATTCGAGTTGCTCGATTGTCTCGATGCCCTCGGCTTCGGCAAGCGCGCCAAGATCCTGCGCGAGATGCCCGACTGCCGCCACGAGAAGGCGCGCACGCGTTCCCGGTAGCTCCTGTGTGAACGACTTGTCGAGCTTGATGATGTCGATCGGGAGACGGCGTAGGTAGTCGAGCGAAGAGTAACCGGCGCCGAAGTCGTCGAGCGCGATGCGCACGCCGAGGGCGCGGACCTCGTCGAGCGTGCGCGCCGCGGCGTCGTTGTCCTGGACGAGGAAGGTCTCGGTCAGCTCGACGACCAGGCGGTGAGGCTCGAGCGCGCCGTGCTCGAGCGCAGCGCCGAGTCGAGCCGCGAGATTGGCGCGTCCGAGCTCCCGGCCCGTGACGTTCACGCTGACGAAGCGGTCGTGCTCGTCGGGGTAGCGCCTGGCCCACGTGGCGGCCTGACGGCACGCGTGCATCCAGACGCAATCGTCGATCTCGGTGATGAGGCTCGTCTGCTCGGCGAGTGGAATGAATTCGTCGGGAAAGACGAGGCCGCGCTGCGGGTGGTTCCACCGCACGAGCGCCTCGAAGCCGACGACACCTGTCGTCGCAAGGTTGACGATCGGCTGGTAGTGCACCGTGAGCTGTTCGGCGGAGGGAAGGGCGGCGGACGCGCTGGGCTCCGACAGGCGCCCCGCGAAGGCGTCCCGGATCATGCCCGCCAGGTCGCCGAACGCCTTGGTCTTCTCGAGGAATCCGACGCAGCCGGCCCGCGCCGGCCTCGACGCGCGCGACCTCGGGGTCGGAGCCGCTGAGGACGATGACCTTGATCTCCGGACGCATTGCGATGATCTTGCGCGCCGCGTCGGTCCCGATGCCGTCCGGCAACCCGTAGTCGATGATGGCGACGTCGGGCGCTTCGAGTGCTGCGGCCCGAACTGCGGTGTCGGCTGTTGCGGCAACCGCGATCACATCGATGTCGGGCTGCTCACTCATGAGCCGAATGAGACTCTCCAACAGGATCTCGTGATCGTCGACGAGCAGCACCCGGATGCGCCGCTCCGCCCTCGCCAGGTCGATCACGAGTCGAGCACTTCACGGATACGCGCGAGCAGCGACCGTTCGGTGAATGGCTTCTCGAGGAGCACTACCCCGGCACCCAGCGTGCCCTGCGACGCGAGCAGTGGTTGTGCGTATCCCGACATGTAGAGGACGCGCAGCGCCGGGCGGTGGCGGCGCGCCTCGGCTGCGAGCTCGGTGCCTTGCAGTCCGGGCATGACGACGTCGGTGAGCAGCAGGTGGATCTCGCCGTCGAACGCGTCGAGCAGCTCGAGGGCGCCGGACGCCATCCGCGGCGAGCAGCACCTCGTGGCCGTTGCGGGCGAGGATGCGGCGCGCGACCTCGCGGATCGCGTCGTCGTCCTCGGCGACCAGGATGGTCTCGCCGCCCGCGCGTGCGCCGCTCTCGGGCTCGACCTCGTGGCTCGGCGCTGTCTCCGACGACGGTGGCCGGGAGCAGCGCACGTGAAGGTGGTGCCGAGCCCGGCTCCGAGTAGAGCGTCGAACGCGCCGCCCGCTCTGGGTGACGATGCCGTAGACCGTCGCGAGGCCGAGGCCCGTGCCCTCGCCCTTGGGCTTGGTGCGTGAAGAACGGCTCGAAGGCGCGGCGCCGCGTCCTCGGGTCCATCCCGACGCCGGTGTCGCTGACCCGCAGGCGCACGTAGCGGCCCGGCGCGAGGTCCGGGTGCGCGCGCGGCGTAGTCGTCGTCGACGTTGATGTTCGCGGGTGTCGATCGTGAGCGTGCCGCCGCGCGGGCATCGCGTCGCGCGCGTTGACCGCGAGGTTCACGAGCACCTGCTCGATCTGACCGCGGATCGGCGAGCACCGACCAGAGATCCGGCGCGAGGTCCGTGACGAGCTCGACGTGCTCGCCGATGCGTGCGCCGCAGCAACTGCTCGATCTCGGTGACGACGGCGTTGAGGTCGAGCACCTCGCGGTTGCACGACCTCGCGGCGGCCGAATGCGAGCAGCTGGTGCGTCAGCGACGCGGCGCGCTCGGCGGCTCCGGATCACTGCTCGACGTCGTGGCGCACGGTCGCCCAGCGTCTCGCCGCCGGGTTCGGACGCCGCGTCGCCGACCTCCTCGCCGCACGAACGCGGCGTAGTTGATGATCACCGCCAGCAGGTTGTTGAAGTCGTGGGCGACGCCGCCGGCGAGCTGGCCGAGGCTCTCCAGCCGCTGCGACTGGTTGCGCTGCGCTCGCAGGCGTTCCTGCTCGTGCCTCGCGCGCTGCAGGCGCTCGCGCTCGCGTTCGGCCTCGATGCGGTCGGTGATGTCGCGGATCGCGCCGCGTCACGATCGACGTCGGCATCGTGCTCGACGCTGCCAAGCAGATCTCGGCGGGGAACTCGGTGCCGTCCTTGCGGCGGCCGGCGAGCTCGCATGCCGGCGCCCGTCGGCCGGTCGATGGTCTGGCGAAGTACTCGGTCGCGGCGATCGGGTGGGATCGCACGCGCCGTACTCGGCACGAGGAACTCGACCGGGTCCCCGAGCAGCTCCGTCGCGCGAGTAGCCGAAGAGCGAGCTCGGCCTGGGCGTTCACGAGACTGATGCGGCCGTCGCGTCCGACGCCGATCGATCGCGTCAGGCGCCGCCTCGAGGAGGCCACGGAACTTCGCCTCGGCGCGCATCCACTCGGTCACGTCGCGGATCGCGGCGCACGACGAGCGTGCCCTCGTCCGTGGCGATCGACGCGCAGGGAGATCTCGGCGGGGAACTCGCTGCCGTCCTTGCGGCGGGCGGCGAGCTGCATGCCCGCGCCCATCGGCCGCGGCGCGGCTCCGGTCACGTATCCCGGCGGTACTCGGGGTGTGCGGCGCGGACGTCTCGGGGACCAGCATGTCCATCGACTGGCCGATGAGCTCTTCGCGGGAGTAGCCGAAGAGCTGCCCGGCCCGCATGTTCACCCAGACGATCTTGCCTTCGGTCGGCCTCGGCCGCGACCATTGCGTCGGGCGCCGCATCGAGGAGGGCAAGCAGCCTCCTGTCCGTGGGTCCGACCGTGGCAACTCTGGAGCTGCGCACTGCAGCGGCTCGCAACGGATTGTGCACGCGCAAGCACTGTACGGCAGAACCTGGGCATTGGATTCCATCACCTCGACCTGTCCGGTCGACTGCCCGCGACCGTGGATGAGCCAACGATCGTCTGCCCGGAGCACCCGGATCCGGTCCCATCGGACATGCGAATTAGCGATGACCGCGCCACACGCCGGCGCGGTCATCGCGTTCTTGCTCTCCCCCCGGGGAAATCAGCGTGCGAGCATCGCGTCCACGGCGGGACCCGACGAAGATCCGAAGGACTTCGCCGCACCGAACGCGTACACCCCACCGTTGGCCGTCACGAGGTAGTAGCCGTCGCTGCTCCGCAGGCCTCGCATGCGCACCGTCGGCACGTACGCCATGCCGAGCTTGGCGCGCACCGCAGGCAGGCTGCCCTTGAACGGCACGTTGAAGGCGAAGATCCCGCCATCAGCGGCAACCAGCCAGTAGCCGTTGCCGTTCGCCGCCGCGGTCATCGACCGCATCGGGGCGGCGAGCTTCATGCTGCCCGTGGAACCGTGGAATCACGCGTTGCCGAACGAGAACACACCGCCGTCTGCCGCGACGAACCAGTACCCGTGACCGTTCGATGTCATCGTCATGTCGAGCACCGGTGCGTTCAGACGCATGCCGCCGGTGGACCCGTAGAAGTGCGCACTGCCGAAGGTGAAGATGCCACCGTCCTGGCCCAGGAGCACGTAACCCTTGCCGTTGGGCGTTGCCGCCATCCCGACGATGGAGCCATTCAGGCGAGTGCCGTACATCGAGCCGTGGTACCGCGCGTCGCCGAACGAGTAGACGGCGCCGTCGGAGCCGGCGAGCCAATAGCCGTGGCCACTGTGGGTGCGTGCTCCGGCGACGATGATCCCCGTGTGCGGGGTATTGCCAAGGTCACCGTAGAAGCCGGCGCTGCCGAAACTCTGCACGCGGCCGTCTGCCTTCACGATCCAGTAGCCGTGACCCTTCGGGCTGCTGATGTGCGGTGACGCGTCGCCGACCACGGCGCTGCGCACGTTGATCAATCCGTTGCCGTATGTGTGGTCCCGGCCGGGACTCCCGAGATCTGCTGCCGTCGAGTTGAGGATGTGGCCGACGCCTTCGGCCGAGAGCGACGGGTGCGCGCCTATCACGAGCGCGGCGGCAGCTGACACGTACGGTGTCGCCATCGACGTTCCGCTCATCCACGCGTAGTCGTTCGGCTTCGACCCGCCGTACGTCGAGAGAATCATCTCGCCGGGTGCGGCGATGTCGACGTAGGCACCGGTGTTCGAGAACGCCGAGTGCTCGAGCGAGCTGTTCACCGACGCCACTGCGATCGCCTCGGGATACGCGGCGGGATACGTGGGGGCGTTCCCCTGCTCCTTCGCGTTGCCGGCGGCTGCCACGACGACGGCCTGCTTCGACCTCGCGTACTGGATCGCCTCTTGCATGCCGGGCGACGGGCCGCCGCCAAGGCTCATGTTGATGACCCGTGCGCCGTGATCGGCCGCCCAGATGACGCCCTCGGCGGCATCGGATGCGACTCCGGTGCCGTCCGCGTCGAGCACACGTACCGGCATCAGGCGCGCGCCCGGTGCCGCGCCCGAGATGCCGATGCCGTTGTTCGCATGCGCGGCGATGATGCCCGCAACGTGAGTCCCGTGAGCACCGGGATCGAGCATGCCCTTGCCGCTGGGATCGACGCTTCCCGCGTCCGACGCGAGGTCGGTGCCGGCAATGACCGAGCCGGAGAGATCCTGGTGAGCCGCGGCGATGCCCGTGTCGACGACTGCGACGATGACGCCCGTGCCATTGCTCGTGCCCCACGTCGACTCGAATGGCACCCAGTTGAGCGCCCACTGATCCGATCGCATCGGATCGCCCAGGACGCTTACCGGGACGTCCTGCTCGACGGAGATGACTTCGGTCGAGGTGCGCCCGAGGTCGGCGTCCACCTGTGCGACAGCGACTGCTGTGCCGCGCACCACCTGGAGGCGTCCGTCCGTGGTACGGGTGAGGCCCCAGCGGTGGGCGATCGACGGATCGGTGGCTCCGGCCGGCGACGCGACACCAATTGCGAGCGCGAACACCGTGCCGGTGGTGAGGCCGAGCTTGACGAATCTGTGCAACGTGTTCTTGGACATGATGTGCCCTCTGCCATGAACTGCGGCGTGGCCGCTGCGTGTACACAAGGCATCGGGAATCAGGCCCCCAGGCGGGCAGACGCGGGCGAGGCATCTTCGAGTAGTGCATGTGACCCAGGCACGCGTTCTCACCGTGCAACGGCGACGCGAATTCAGATGGCGGTGAGGCGGGTGACGTACGCGTCAACCGGTGCGACTCACCAGGCCCTCGCGTACCGCGATCGCAACCGCCTCGAGCCTCGAATGGGCTTTGAGCTTGCCGAGGATGTTCTGCACGTGGTTGCGAACGGTGTGCTTGCTCACGACGAGCTCACTCGCAACGGCCTCGTTGCTGTTGCCCTCGGCGAGCAGTTGCAGCACTTCTCGCTCTCGTTTCGTGAGGTCGGTTCCGACGCCTCGGTACGACGAGCGGAGGCGCGGCAGCAGCTCGGAGAGCATCGATTGCGGCACGTAGGACTCGCCGGCATGCACGGTGCGTACCGCCAGCACCAGCTCGTCCACGGCCTTGTCCTTGGTCAGGAAGCCCGCACAACCCGCTTCAATGGCCGCGAGCGCGATCCGTTCGTCGGCAAGAGCGGTGAGGATGACGATCTGCGTCTCGGGGGAGGCCGTGCGGATGCGGGTCGCGAGCGTGACGCCGTCGCCGTCAGGGAGGTGGTAGTCGACGACTGCGACGTCCGGCTGATGACGACGCGACGCAGTGAAACCATCCTCGCCGGTCTGCGCGATCGCGAGCACGTCGATGTCGTCGACCTGCGTGAGGACCCGGGCGAGACTGTCGGCGAACATCTCGTGATCGTCGATGACGACGACGCGAATCTGGTCGGTGTCGGTCGCTTGATCACCTGTCGGATCGACCACGGGTGTCCTCCCCGGAGCGACCCAAGACCGTGTTGCGGATCTGCCGGATAGCCGTGTCGAGCTCGTCGATGACATCGTGGAGCCGTTGCGCCACCGCGTCGTCGAGCTCGTCGCGCCCGAGCACGCTCGCGAGGGTGAGTGCGGACCCGAACAGGTGGCCGATGACGGCATCGTCCAGGTCGGCCGCGATCCGCTCGTCCTGATCGAGCGCCAACGCGAGCCGCTCGGTCTGTTCGAGCGCTCGTTGTTGGCTCACGTCTCTGATGACGGCGACGGTCGCGATGCCCCGGTCGGTCGCCGCCGGGCTCAGGCTCACCTCGATCGGGAACTCGGAACCATCGGCGTGACGGCCGAGCAACTCGAGCCCGACCCCCATCGTCCGCTGCGCAGGCGCGATCGCGTGCGTTACACGGTCCGTCTCATGCGCGTCGCGTAACCGCGCCGGGAGGAGGCTCTCCACCGGTGTGCCCAGGAGCCGGTCCCGGTCGTAGCCGAATAACTCCTCGATTTGATGGTTGGCCATCAGGATCCGGCCATCGTCGTCGCTGACGAGGATCCCCTCGGGCGCGAGCTCCAAGATCGTCGACGCGGCCGGCCATTGTGTGGCAGGGGTCATCTGCGTCCCATCCTCTCGGACCTTCGTTCGATCAGTTGTAATAGACCGTGCGGAGGACTTCGGCGACCGTCGTGCCGTCGTTCTCGACGAAGCGGATGGCCTGGTCGCGCAAGGTCCGCATCCCTTCGGCGACTGCGACGTCGCGCAGTTCGGCGAGGGAGGCGTTGGTGACGATCAGCTCTTTCAGACGATCGCTGATGCGGAGGACCTCGTAGATGCCGACCCGCTCGAAGTAGCCGGTTTGGCCGCAGAAGTTGCAGCCCGCACCGTGCACGAACGCGGTCTTGTCGGGATTGCCGCCCGACTCCTCGTAGAAGGCGCGTTCCTCGAGCGTCAACACGTACGGCTCCTTGCAATGCGTGCAGATCTTGCGCACGAGTCGTTGGCCGACGACCCCGAGCAGGGACGACGCGATGAGGAAGGGCTCGATGCCCATGTCCATGAAGCGGTGCAGCGCCGAGGTCGCGTCCGTTGCGTGGAGCGACGACATCACGAAGTGGCCCGTCAGCGCCGCCTGGACGGCGATGCGCGCCGTCTCGACGTCACGAATCTCACCGACGAGGATCGAGTCGGGATCCTGCCGCAAGATCGAGCGCAAGCCGTTCGCGAACGTGGTACCGGCCTGCGCGTTGATCTGGATCTGGTTGATGTTCGCGACGATGTACTCAACGGGATCCTCGATCGTCATGATGTTGATCTCGTCGTTGTTGATCGCCGCGAGCGTCGCGTAGAGCGTCGTCGTCTTGCCCGAGCCGGTTGGTCCCGCGCAGATGACCATGCCGTACGGCGAGCGGATGAGGCTCCGGTAGACCGTCGCGGTGTCGTCGGCCATGCCGAGACCCGGGAGATCGAGAAAGGCTCGCGTCTTGTCGAGGAGGCGGAGGACGCACTTCTCACCGAATACCGTCGACGTGGTGGAGACACGCACATCGAGCTCGCGGCCCAAGACCTCGACCGTCATCTGGCCGTCCTGGGCGCGGCGCTTTTCGACGATGTTCATGTCCGCCATGATCTTGATGCGGCTGACGAGCGGAGTGCCGAGCGAGTGCGGCAGCGACATGATCTCGTGCAGCGCGCCGTCGGTACGGACGCGAACCCGCACGTGGTCCTCTTGTGGCTCGATGTGCACGTCCGACGCGCGGTCTCGCACGGCCCGCTCGAGGACGAGCGTCACGACCCTGACGACCGGCGCGTTCTCGTCGACGGTGACGAGGCGCTGCGTCGTCTCGGGCCGCCGTCGGGAGTCCTGCCGGGCCTCGAAATCGCGGAAGGCGTCGGTGAACTCCGACTCGTTGAGGTAGGACTGCTCGATGGCGTGCTCGACCTCGTTGCGCGCCGCGACCACCAGGCGCACCGGTGCCTCGAGGGCGGCGATCAAACGCGACGAGAGATCGGGGCGTAGCGGGTCGCCCACCGCGACCACGACACGATCGCCGTCTCGTTGCACCGGGATCGCGCAGAGCTCACGCGCGGTGCCCTCCGGCAACAAGGCTGTGATGTCGGTGTCGAGCTCGGTGCGGGCGAGCGCGATGCTCAGCAGCCCGAGCTGCTCCGCCAGCGCTTCCGCGAGGTCGGTCTGGCTGAGCAGACCGAGCTCCACCATGACCTCGCCGAGCCGGCGGCCGGTCGCCGTCTGTGCCACGAGCGCTTCGCCGAGCTGTTCGCCGGTGACCACGGCCCGGCCGACCAAGACGTCGCCGAGCCGTCGAGGCACGTGATCCTCGGCCGGTTTCGGCTCATCCCCCGCGAAGCGATCTTCGATCGGCGCTTGCGAGAGCTCGAGCACATCCCCTTGCGACTTTGTGAGACGCACTGCGAAGACCCTGTCCTCTCGAAATGAGTGACGGTGCTCATCGGGTCGCAGGGCCGCCGGTGCGGCGGTCGTGTCTGATCGTCGCTTCGATTGAAGACACGCACGATGTCTCAGCCGTATCTGTCGTATCGACCGCGCGACTCGACACATGAAATGCTTGGCCCCAACTTTCCGGAAGTATTTTACTAGCAATCACTCTCGGTGGTCCGCGCCCGAAAAACCTGCATGGCGGAGGTCTAAAGACCCTGGCGGGTGATCGTCGGGCAGCATCCGGGCGGCGAGTAACCTCGATCAGCGGTGGCACATGTAGCGGGACATCACGAGCTGACCGACGAGCTGCTGATCAGCGTCATCGATGCCGCCCCCGACGGTGTGGTCGTCGTCGACGACGAAGGCACGATCGGGTTTGCGAATCAGATGGCGGCGCAGCTCTTCGGCTACCCGGTCGGCGACCTCGTCGGCCGGCCCGTGGAGACCCTGCTTCACGAGTCGCTCGGGCCTGCCCACGTCGCGCGCCGCGAGGCGTACACGAGCAACCCGCGCACACGAACGATGGGTTCGGGGCTCGATCTGCGCGGCCGCCGCCAATCGGGTGAGGAGTTCCCGGTCGAGATCGCGCTGAGTCCCGTGCACGCGGGGACGCGGACGTTCATCATCGCCATCGTTCGCGACGTCGGCGAACGTCGAGCCGTAGCGGACGAGCTCATGCACGCGCACGAACAGCTTGCGCTGGTGGACGACCGCGAACGGATCGCTCGTGATCTGCACGACACCGTGATCCAGCGGTTGTTCGCGGTTGGCCTCTCCCTCCAAGGAGCAATTGGCGGGATCTCGGAGGCCAAGACCATCGACCGTCTCGAGACGGCGATCAACGAGATCGACGGCACCATTCGTGACATCCGAACATCGATCTTCAGCTTGCATGCGCGTCGCATGCCGATGGCCGGAGTTCGAGACGATGTCCTCGGAACCGCTCGTGAATCGGGCCGCGCGTTGGGCTTCGAGCCCCATGTGATGTTCGACGGCCCGGTCGACTCGGCGACGCCGGACACCGTGCGGGAGCAACTCGTGCCGACGTTGCGCGAAGCGCTGTCCAACGTCGTGAAACATTCCTCGGCGACCCACGTGACCGTCTCGGTCAGGCTCACCGCCGACGAGGTGACGCTCGAGGTCGTCGATGACGGCGTCGGGGTGCTCGCAGTGGGTGCCCACGGCGGTCGCGGTTTGGGAAACATGACCGAACGGGCGCAGGCACTCGGTGGACACTGCGAACTACGACCGGGTGACCGTGGTGGCACGGTGGTCGAGTGGTGCGTACCGCTGAAGTCGCTCCCTGACGCCGGCGTGTGATCACCGTGACCCTGGACACGATCAACTCGCCGTGATCCGACGGCCGCTGATCACCTCCGGCCGCAACCGCACGAAGTTGCTCCGTGCCGTGTGTGCCCACGGTGTGATCTCGTAGCCGTCGAAGCGCGCGCAGCTCTCTCGGGTCCGCAACAACCGATGAGCGGCCGATGACGAGCACCGACCAGCCCGAAGAAGCTTCCGCGTCGTACGCGTCGACCTCGAACGCGACGACGGCCCGTTGCGTCGCGACATTCAGCTTCGTGCCCTCACCGGTGCGGAACACGATGTCGCCATCGACGTATGCATAGTTGACAGGCATGATCGCGGGGAGGCCGGCGATCGTGATGCCGACCCGCCCGACCCCGCCCGGTTGCAAGAGTGCGACGCATTCGTCCTCGGTGAGGGGCTCGAGACCCTCGTCGGTCAGCATCCTCCGATCATCGACATCACGCAGAGTGCCGACGAGAGTCGAACGGCTCTGCCCGGCCTTGCAAACGCCCCGCATCCTGCCGGGTCAGGCGCGCGGCCTGTCGGCCTGCAGGCGCGCTCGCGAAGACCGCCGCTTCAGTGCGGCGTTCCATGCCGAGCTTCGCCAGCAGGTGCGACACGTAATTCTTCACCGTCTTCTCGGCGAGGAACATGCGCTCGGCGATCTGACGGTTGGTCAGACCCTCCGCGATCAAGTCGAGGATCTTGCGCTCCTGCTCGGTCAGCCGAGTCAGACGCTGCGTCCTCTTCGGGCCCCTTGCGCAATCGCTCGAGCACCTGCGCGGTCACCTCCGGGGCGAGCAGCGACTGACCCGCGGCGACACGGCGGACCGAGTCGACGAAGTCCGTACCCTTGACCTGCTTCAGAAGGTAACCGGCGGCGCCCGCCATGATGGCGTCGAACAGCGCTTCGTCGTCGGCGAACGACGTCAGGATGAGGCAGTGGATGCTCGCGTCGGTCGAGCGGACCTCCCGGCAGACCTCGACCCCGTTGCCGTCGGGGAGCCGCATGTCGATCACGGCGACGTTCGGGCGCGTGGGCGGGATCCGCGCCAGCGCCTCTTCGGCCGTGCCGGCCTCACCGACGACCTCGATGTCATCCGATTGCTCGAGGAGATCGCGGACACCCCGCCGCACAACCTCGTGGTCGTCGACCAGGAACACTCGGATCGACATCGTCATCCTCTCTTCACCGGGGAAGGACAAGCCCTTCCTGCGTATCACGCGATGACGAGCACGCAGGTCATGCGCTCATCGTGACTTGTCGGGCGCCTGCCAGTCAGGGCCAAAGGTCCCTGTCCGCCGCTCAACGTGCCGACGAAGCCCAGGCCACAGCGGGCCGAAAGTCCCGTGGGATCCGGGCAGCTCGGCACTCCCGACGCCGACGTCGCTCGCAGATCGATGCAGGAGGTCCGATGCACACCGCACCGGAACGACACAAGAGGAGCCATCATGCGAGTCAGGAACTGGTTGAAGACGGTGCCCGCGCTCGTGATCATCGGGTCGATGCTGTTCCTCGTCCTGGCGGTCGGTGGCGGGCTCCTGCTCTGGGGATCGAACTTCGCGAACAACATGGTGCACAACCAGTTGTCGGAGCAGAAGATCTCGTTCCCGCCCAAGGGCCCCGCCCTTGATGCCAAAGAGTTCCCCGGTCTGCAGAAGTACGCCGGCCAAACCGTCGACAACGGACCGAAGGCCAAGGCCTACGCGGACCAGTTCATCAAGGTCCACCTCGAGGGGATCGCCGGCGGCAAGACCTACTCCGAGGTGAGTGCGCTGTCACGGGCCAACCCGAACGACAAGGAGCTCGAGGGCCAGGTGCAGACACTGTTCCGCGGTGAGACGCTGCGTGGTCTGCTGCTCAACGTCTGGGGTTGGGCCACCGTCGGCGCCATCGCCTACTGGGTCGGCATCGCGGCGTTGCTCGGCGCGATCACGGTGTTCGGCGCCCTCGTGCTCGGATTCATGATGCACGAGCGTCAGATCAAGCACGCGGTGAGGACACTCGACGAAGAGCGAATCCCCGTATCCGTCTGAGTCCGCAAAATTCGGCGCAAGGAGCAAGACGTGTTTGTGGCCCCCTTCCGGGGGCCACAACGCTGTGCGGCACACGACGCCGCATATTCATTCCTACGGGTCTGGTGACCCCCCGGCTCGCCGAGCTCCGGTTGTTCCGGACCCGGCGAGGAGCGGAGCCCCAGGGATCAGCCCGGAGCTACCGCGTGGTCTGCCTTCAGTGCCACTTGTTTCCCGCGCCGGTCACCGCGACGAGCGTGACCAGAGACGAGACGGCGACCGTCCACCTGACAAAGCGAAGTTTCACGACCCAGTCCTTTCACATGCCTGCTGAGACGGGGCGAATCCCCGCATGCCAGGTTTCGGGAGTAAAGCCCACGCGCTGAACTCCGGCGGACAAATGTCACATCAGGCGCGGCGAGCGCCGGTCGATACCTCTCGGGACGATCCGCCGCGAGCTCAGGGAGATGCGCCGACCGTGTTCCTCGTCGCCGTGGTGGTGCTCAGCCTGGTCACCGTGCCCCTGGCCGGAGGCAGGCTCTCGAGGCTCTCCGACATCCGGTGGCGGTGGACGCCGGTCATCCTGGCGGCGCTCGCCATCCAGGTCGTGATCGTCTCGGTGGCGCCGGGCGGAGATCATTGGTGGCATCGCCTCCTTCACCTCGCCTCCTACGGCCTCGCCGCGGCCTTCCTCTGGGTGAATCGCCGCGAGGCCGGCGTGCTGATGGTTGCCATCGGGGCGCTGTGCAACGCCATTGCGATCGTCGCGAACAACGGGGTGATGCCGGCCTCGGCGGGCGCACTCCGGCTCGCAGGCGAGGCGCCGGGCGCGCATGGGTTCGAGAATTCCACCTGGCTCGCTCATCCGAGATTGCTCGTGTTCGGCGACATCTTCGCGATCCCCAGCTCTTGGCCGCTGCACAACGTCTTCAGCATCGGGGATGTGTGCATCGCGCTCGGCGCCGCCATCGCGATCCACAGCGTCTGCGGGTCACGGCTCGCGAGGCGCCGGCGACGGCCGCCTGCTGCCGAGGCCGAGGTGCCCGGCGACCTGCCGGTCCGCATGGAGAGGTCGGAGCCACGCGAAGTCGTGACGACGAGGTGCGCCTGAGCATCGGCGGCCGTGATGGCGGGGCCGCGCCGCAACAGGCACAATTGGGCCCTTGGGAGGCCGTCAGCGCACGCCGCATCTGATCGGACGCGAGCAACCGCTCCGCGCCCTCTTCGACGCGCTCGACGGGTTGGACGCCGGCGCGGGAACCCTCGCGCTCGTGACCGGCGAGGCAGGCATCGGCAAGACCCGCCTCCTCGACGAGTTCGCGGCCCGCGCCGACCAGGCCGACGTCGCTCGGGGGGCGTGCACCGAGGGGGTGCCCTACGCGCCGTGGACCGATGCGCTCTCGTGGTTGTTCCGCAGCGACGGGCTGGTCGAAGATCGACGATCTTCCCGACGGCGTGCAGTCCCAGCTCCCCCGCCTCCTGCCGCGACTCGGCGTCGCCCTCGCGGGCGCCGACGATGGTCAACACCTGCTGTTCGAAGCGATCCTCGACGTGTTGGCGTACGCCGCCGTCGCGCACGAAGCTCGTCCTCCTCATCGACGACGTGCATTGGATCGACCCCGCGAGCCGTGAGCTCTTGCGCTACCTCACGAGCAACCTGCGGCGGGTGCCGATGCTCGTCGTCGTCGCGTATCGGCCCGAGGATCCCGCGTGCGATCGCGAGCTCGTCGCCCAGCTCGGGCGTTTCGCCGACCATCGCGTCCCGCTCGAGCCGCTCTCGCCGGATGCGACGACCGAGCTCGCCACGTTCCTCACGGGTGACCACGTGGACAGGAGCGACATCGAACGAATTGCTCGCGACGCGGACGGCAATCCCCTCTTCGTCGAAGAGCTCGTCGCGGCCCGCGACGACGGGCGCATCCCGCCGACGCTGCGCGACCTCATGTCCGTGCGTTTCAACTCGCTCGACACCGACGCCCGCCAGCTCGTACGCACCGCCGCGCTCATCGGGCCCCGGACGCCGCGTGCCTGGCTCGTCGCCGCGTCCACACTCGACGCCGATCGAGCACGCGCGTCGGCACGAGCCGCGGTCGACGCCGGTGTGCTGCTCGCCGACAACGGCAGCTGGGGCTACGCGTTCCGGCACGAGCTGTTGCGTCAGGCGGTCCTCGAGGACATCCTGCCCGACGAGCGCATCGCGCTGCACCGCGCAATTGCCGTTGGCCTGACAGACCATCCCGAGCGGGCGGTCGACATCGATCAGGTCGCCGAGCTCGCGCGTCATTGGGACGCCGCCGAAGAACCGAACCACGCACTCCGGTGGCTCGTTGCGGCCGCGCAACAGGCGGAATCCCGGTACGCGTTCGACGCCGCATTCGAAACCTACGAACGCGCCCTCTTCTGGTGGGACGCAGCCGACACCGCATCCACCGTCGCCGGCATTGATCACGCGGCACTGGTGCTCGCGGCAGCCGACGCCGCCGGCTTCGCCGGGACACATCGAGCGCGCGGCAGATCTCGGACGTGCCGGCTTGGAAGAAGCGTGCGTCATCGACCTGGAACGTGGCGTCGAAGCGGCCAGCCGCGTCTACGGGATCATGTGGACCGCCGACCGGGCTCCAGAGCTGCACGAGTTCGCGACGCGCACGCTGCTTCCTGTCATCGATGACGTGAACCCGCATGCCCGTGCCCGTTTCCTCGTGAGCACGGTCGAACATCTCTTGACGCACGCCTCTCCCGATGAATGGCGCGAGCCCGCAGACCGCATGCTCGAAGCGATCCAGGGCATCGAGGATCCCGCGCTCGAGGCACGCGCGCATTCGGTCATGTCGCACTGCTACGAGCTCCTCGGCGAGGTCGATCTCGTCGAAGCAGAGGCCGAACAGGCGGTAGCGATCGCACGCGACGGAGGCGAGCACGCGATGCACGCGCTCGCACTCTTCAATCATGCTGCGTTCTACCAGTCCGTGCCGAACTTCGGCAGCTGCGTGAGCTGTCTCGACGAGGTCGACGAGCTCGTCGAGCGATACGGCCTGCGGCGCTATCTGCTGCCCACGCGCTACTTCCGCGCGCTCGTCACCGCCCTCCAGGGTGAGCTCCAGGAAGCGAACACGATCATCGCGGGTGTCGACCACTTGCCTGCGGAAGGCTACGACGCCTGGTTCCGAGCGACCGTTCGATCACTCATCCACCTCCTGACCGGCGAGTACGACGACGCGCTCGCGGTGTTGGATCCCGCCGGGGTGGGAGTCGCTGCACCGAACGACCCCGATCGCGTCATCAATCTCGCGATGCTGCAGGCCGACGCACACATCTGGATGGGCGACATAGAACGCGCACGTGAGGCGATCGACAAGGGCGAAGCAGCCGTCGCCCGCAACCGCGAGACCTACTGGCACGGCTGGCTCGCCATGGTCGCCATGCGTGTCGAGGCCGATGCCGCGGTGCTGGCATCCGAATCACGGAGACTCGATCTCATCGAGCTCAGCAATACCCGGGCCGAAGCAATCCTCGGGACCTGGAAGGCCGCCGTCGCCGGCCTGCGCACGCTTCTCCCGCTCGAGCAGGCGTACTCCGACGCTCTCGACGCCGAGATGGCACGGCTGACCGGTGATGATGTCATCGACCGGAACCGCGCCGCGGCCGCGGCCTTCGACAAGATCTCGATGCCCTACTACGCGACGTACTTCCGGTGGCGCGAGGCAGAAGCAATGCTGGCGAGCGGCCGCATACCGGTTGCGACGGAGCTCCTCCGACACGCACGGGGCGAGACGCGTGCGCGTGGATTCGCGGGCCTCGACGCGGCGATCACACACCTCGCCCGCACATATCAGCTCCGGCTCGGTGTCGGACGCACGACCATCGACGGCGACGAGCCGTTGTCAGCGCGAGAGCTCGAGGTCCTGCACCTGATGGTCGACGGACGGACCAACCCCGAAATTGCCGGCGCGCTATTCATCACCCGGCGCACCGCCGCCGCGCACGTCTCGAGCATCATGCGCAAGCTTGGTACCACGTCCCGCGTCGAAGCCGTATCGGAAGCCCACCGCCGCGGCGTCGCCTGAGTCGATTGGAGGGATCGTGGCGGCTTACGTCATCTATCAAGGCGAGGTGCTCGACCCCGAGCGCTACGACGAGTACAAGACCAAAGCCGCGGCAAGCATCGTGGCGGCCGGCGGCCGGTACGTCGTGCGTGGCGGCGACGTCGAGGTACTCGAAGGTGATGCTCCGGCGGGGCGAACCGTGGTGCTCGAGTTTCCGACGAGGCAAGCGGCGATCGACTGGTACCGCAGCGACGAGTACACCGAGATCCGCAAGATCCGAGAAGGTGCGGCGCGTGCCCGGATGTACGTCGTAGACGGAATCAGCTGACCGAAGGGACACAAGCGCGCGTTGCGCGGATTCACGCACGAGTCGCCGGACCACGTGACTGCGCGTCCCGGACGTTCACCGCACGTTCGCTCCCGCGCGGTTCAATGCTTCACAAACCGCGAGGTCTCGCGCGTACTGTCGCCGCAGCCACATTCGCGGCGGCACGAACGGTCGGGTACCGGACGGTCGCATTGGGTCGGTGGGAAGGGCCCCATGAGATCGCGTGCATACGTTTTGGTGTTCTCGGCCGTGCTCGTCGTGTTGGTCGGACTGCCTGCGGCGCCGGCCTTCGCGCCCGAGCGGAGAGTGCGCACGATTCCCGCGGGGATCGCGCACCGCGCCCGATGCTCGAGGTCGCAACCCGACGTCAGCGCAAAAATGCAGAAGTGGCTGGATTCGCTTCCGCGCAACTCGGTCGCGGAGCTCGGCGTGAAGCAGTGCTATCGCTTGGAGCTGCCGGTCACGATCGGAGCGAAGACGAAGCTGCTCTTCGACGGTCGTGGCTCTACCTTCGCGTCGCTCACCGATGGTTGCGCGGGCACACGAGTCGCGCACAAGCGGTTCAGGAACTGTCACTTCCGGTCACCGGATCGGCGTACCGCGCAGGACTGGCCGCGGGACCGGTATCACCTCCGAATCGCGGGCAACAAGAACGTCACCGTCAAGAATCTGCGAATCGAAGGCGGCAAGACCAAGCCTGGCTACGACCCGGGCTACGAGTTTCAACACGGCATCCGCATCACCGGCGGCGACGACGGTGTGCTGCTCGACAACGTCACGATCGACCACGTCTGGGGCGACTTCGTCAACATCGCCGCCCACCGCACGAGCACCGAGATCATCACGCCGCGGAACATCACGATCCAGAACAGCCACTTCGGCCGGGATCGCACCTACATGGGCTCCGGCCGGCAAGGGATTGCAATCAACGAGGGTGTGAACATCCACGTCAAGAAGAACACCATCCAGTATTCGAGTCGTTCTGCAGTCGACATCGAGCCGGTCAGCAACGGGTCGATACTGAAACGCATCTACTTCGATGACAACCACTTCGGGAAGCATGCGAACAACTTCTTCGCCAACCATCCCTACGGTGACGCGGACCCCATCATCGATGGCATCTATTTCCGCAGGAACCGGCTCACCGGTTCACCGCTGAGAGTCGACAGTGTCGTCGCGCACGTCGAGCGCATCAATGCCAAGGACCCGTCGACATTCCGGCGGCGCAACTACCAGTTCATCGGCAACCACAGCACTGCCAAGAACGCGACCGGCGGCTGTCCTGACGGCATGTGGTCCATGCGGCTCTGGGGCATCAATGGGCTCATCATCAAAGACAACGTGCAGCCCTTCCCCGAGGGCCGCTGCATGCACCTCGTGGAAGCGGCAAAAGTTCGCAACTCCCGCGTCACCGGCAACCGGGCGGTGAACGCCCAGTCGATCACGAGGCGGTATTACGAATCCGCCAAGTACTGCGAGAGCAACAACTACACGGGTCAACCGCTCGCTCGCGAACGCAGCCACATGGCACCCGCCTGTCACTAGCGCACCGTGATCAATTCTCGTGCTTGGTACAGAGGATTGCAGTGAATCGCTGACGGACAGTGAGGTATGACGGCAGCCGTATACGTGCGATATACGCTGAGACGCTGCAACCACGCGTGCGAGCCCCGGACCCAGGCTTCTTCGCCAACAACTCGGGCGGGCAAGATGCCTCCACGGCCGATCCGCGTCCTCATCGTCGACGATCACAAGATGTTCGCCAACAGCCTCGAGCGTCAACTCGTTGCCGAGCCCGATCTCGAGATCGTCGGTTGCGCGTTCAACGGCCGCACCGGCGTACGACAAGCCGAGCGCACTCGCCCCGATGTTGCGATCGTCGACTACTGCCTACCCGACGGCGACGGTGCCTCCGTGGCGATCGAGATCCTCGCCGTCACCCCCGGCACACATGTCCTCATGCTCACGGGGATGCAAGACGAGCGGCTGCTGATGTCCGCAGTCGACGCCGGATGCACAGGGTTCCTCACCAAGGACGCCGAGACGGCGGAGCTGATCACCGCCGTGCGGCAACTTGCTGCTGGTGAGTCGTACGTCCCGTCACACTTGTTGTCCATGCTGCTCCCCCGGGCCGGTGCGAAGCGGCGGGACCTCGGCACGGACCTGTCGGCGCGCGAGCGCGAGGTCCTCGAACTGCTCGCGACCGGGGCCGCGACATCGAAGATCGCGGCGCAGCTGTTCGTGAGCGTCACCACGGTCCGCAATCATGTGCAGCGGATCCTGCGCAAGCTGAGCGCTCACTCGAAGCTCGAGGCCGTCACGATCGCCGTTCGGGAAGGCGTGATCCCGCAGCCGCATTGAACGCACCGGCCGGTGATGCATTTGCATCATCAAGGGCCATGCGAATGCATGCTCCCGACTGATGCATCCGCGTCAAAGTCTCGCGAAGGTGACGCGTCTCCTCAGAAGCAATGACCGCGCGTCGACCACAAGAGGTCGCGTCAAGGAGCGGTGCCATGCGGAGCGGTACATCAAGTGCAGATCGCATGATCAGGCGAACGCTCATAGGTGCAACGCGCATGGCAATGTTCATGGCCGCGCTGGTCGCCGTCGTGCCCGCGACCGCGCATGCAGATACGAGCGGCACCGCCACGATCACCGGTGGGACACTCACACTCACTCCCCCGGCGATCGTCACTTTCACCGCGACGTTGAACGGCGCTGACCAAGACGTGACGGCGCTCCAGGCGCTCGATGTCTGGGACGACACCGGATCGGGCGCCGGCTGGAACATCACCGCGACGTCGACGACGTTCACTTCGGGATCGCACACGCTGTCGACCGCCGCGGTGACCCTTCCGTCGAGCCCAACGGTGGGTCTGGACGCCGGCGCCGGTACCGGCACACCTGCGGTGACCAACATCAGCTTCCCGTACGCGCTGCCGGCTGCCGCGACCGCGCCGACCGCGACGCCGCTGTTCAACGCCACGGCCGGTTCGGGAATGGGTCACCAAACCGCCACCGCGACGATGCATCTCGCCGTTCCGCGAACGACCTTCGCCGGCGTGTACACGTCGACATGGCGGTACTCGCTCGTGAGTGCGCCGTAGTGAATCCACGAAGCAACGTGCGTCTTCGCACGATCACCGCTGAGAGGTCGTCCTTCATGTCGATGCATTCACGATCACGCGTTGCCAAGGGGGCGGTTGCGACGCTCGCCGGGCTCGCGGGCTTCGCCGGGTTGTCATTTGGAACCGTCGCTCATGCGGTGGACACCAGCGGCAGTGCGACGATCACGGCCGGGTCGTTGTCGCTCACGGCGCCGGCCACCGTTGCCTTCGCCGCAACGCTCTCGGGCGCCGACCAGACGGTCACCGCAACCCAATCGCTCGACGTGCTCGACGGCACCGGCGCGGGCACCGGCTGGAACGTCACGGCGACCTCGACGACGTTCACGGCGGGTGCGCACACGCTGTCTGCAACGGCCGTGACCGAGCCGGTCGCGCCGACCCAGAGCTGTGACGCGGCAACGACCTGCACGCTGGCAACCAACGCGGTCGGCTACCCGTTCGTCCTGCCTGCCGCGACGATCGCCCCGACCGCGGCGAAGATCATCAGCGCGGCGGCCGCGACCGGCTTGGGCGCACAGACGTCGGTGCACACGATGCAGCTCGCGGTTCCGGCGAGCACGTTCGCCGGTGCCTACACGTCAACGTGGACCTACTCGCTCGTCAGCGGTCCCTGATCGATCCGAAGCTGACCCAGCGATTCCCGAAAGGTGCAGCCACGATGTCACGTCCCAGGAGAGTGCCGGTGCGCGTGCGGTTGACCGTTGCGATCCTGACGATCGGAAGCGTCAGCGTCGGGACCGCTTCGGCCGCCCGCGCCGCAGTCGCACCGGCGGGGACGTTCACCGTGAGAATGGTGAACGCGGACCCGACCGATGCGACGGTGCATCCGTACTTCACCTTGTCGCTCGGTGCCGGCCAAACAGCCACGCAGCACGTGGAAGTCGGGAACCCGACAGACGCTTCGGTCAGCCTGGTGGTCGACGGCGTCGAGGGCCGCACCGCGCAGACGTCGGGGGCGGTCTACGCCAACCGCAAGGACAAGCTCCGCAGAGCAGGGAAGTGGGTGACGCCGCTCACCAGGCGAGTCACCGTCGCGCCGCACACGAACCTGTCCATCGGCTTCACCGTGAAAGTCCCGGCCGGCACGCATGCGGGAGACCACCTCGCGGGCATCGCCGTGCAGAACACCGAGCCGGCCACGTCCGGCAATGGTTTCAAGATCAGGCAGATCCTCCGGACAGTGCTGGGCGTGCTGGTCACCGTGCCCGGCCCGGCAACCTTCCACCCGCACGTGTTCTCCGCCGGCATCGCGAAGCTCCCCGGCCTCAAGGTGGCGTCGGTGTCGGTACGCATCGCCGATGACGGACGCGCGCTCGGCAAACCGCTCTTGCGGATCGCCCTCACCGGACCGAAGCACTACAGCCGCACCGTCTCGCGTCAGCTGGACACGCTCCTGCCTGTCGACGTGATCTCCTATCAGTACGCCTGGCCCGATGCGCTCGCGAGCGGCAAGTACTCGATCACGGTGTCGCTCACCGGCGGCGGCACGACCGCGGACTACCACACGACGGTGACGCTCGGCGCCGCGTTGCGGGGTGTCGAAACGGACGTGCTCGGAAGCGAGACCCGACGCTCGCAGGCCGGATCGAGCGGGATGCCCTGGTCGATCGTCGCCATGCTCGGCCTCGTCGGCGTGGGCATCGTGCTCGTGCGGCGGCCCGGCCTTCGTGCGTTTCCACCGATCGTGATCCGACCGGACGGCGCCCGCCGCGCGCGTCTCGCGCTCGGATTCACGGTGACCTTGCTCGCGATGGTGATCGTCGCCGCGGTCTTGCCGATGGTTGCCGACGTGCCGGTCCTCCACGCGCCCGCGTTCGCCGCGGGCGTGAACACCGCGTACGTCGTGAGCAACGGGCCGGACACGGTGACACCGATCGATACGGCGGGGAATGCCGGGACCGCGATTCCGGTGGGAACGGACCCGTATGCCGTCGCGTTCAGCCCCGACGGCACGAAGGCCTACGTCACCAACATCGGCTCGAACACCGTCACGCCGATCACCGTCGCCACCGGCACCGCGGGGACGGAGATCCTCGTGGGCACGAGCCCGTACGGGGTGGCGTTCAGCCCCGACGGCTCGACCGCGTACGTCGCGAACGCCGGGTCGAACACGGTGACTCCGATCACCGTCGCTACCGACACCCCGGCGCGCCGCCATCAACGTCGGCAATACTCCGCGAGGAGTCGCGTTCAGCCCCGACGGCGCCAAGGCATACGTCACCAACATCGGCTCGAACACAGTCACGCCGATCACCGTCGCCACCGGCATCGCGGGGACTGCGATCACAGTGGGAGCGATCCCGTGGGGCGTGGCGTTCAGCCCCGACGGCGCCAAGGCATACGTCACCAGCATCTCGTCGAACAAGGTGACGCCGATCACCGTGGCGACGAACACGCCCGGTGCTGGGATCACGGTCGGCTTTACCCCGGTCGCCGTCGCATTCAGCCCCGACGGCACGCGGGCCTATGTCACCAACCAGACGTCGAGCACCGTGACGCCGATCACCGTGGCGACCAACACGCCCGGCGCCGCAATCTCCGTCGGCGGAAGCCCGTACGCGGTCGCGTTCAGCCCCGACGGCTCGGCGGCCTACGTCGCGAACAACGGTTCGGACACCGTCACACCGATCGCCGTCGCGACCAACACGCCTGGTGCCGCGATTCCGGTCGACGCGAGCCCGCAGGGCGTCGCCTTCGTCCCCGACCAAGCACCCGTCGCGTCGTTCACCACCGGCGGAACGCTCACCACCGGCTCGCCGGTCAACTTCGACGCATCAGCGTCAACCGTCGCCTACGGCACGATCGCGAACTACGCCTGGGACTTCGGCGACGGCACGAGCGTCTTCAACACCGCGACGCGACGACCACGCACACGTATGCGTCGACCGGCGGCTTCACCGCACGCGTCACCGAGACCAGCTCCGCCGGCACGTCGACGACCAGGGTGTTCACCGGCCAGACCATGAGCCGCAACGGCGGACCGAGTGCGACGACCACCCGAGGGCTGACCGTTGCGACAGACCTCTCGCTCACCGCACCGGCCACGGTGACGTTCGCCGACACGCTGGACGGTCACGACCAGACGGCCGTCGCCTCGCCGGCATTCGACGTCGCGAGCTCGGACGTCGCGGGTTGGAGCGTCACGGCGACGTCGACCCAGTTCACGACGGGCGCCCGCACGCTCACGACCGACGCGGTCAGTGTGCAGTCGGCGCCGACGATCACGTGTCAGACGACGTGCACACTCGCGACGAACGCGATCACCTACCCCTACAGCCTCCCGGCGGGCTCGACGGCGCCGACCGCGACGAAGATCTTCAGCGCGGCGCAGAACACTGGGATCGGAAGCCAGACGATCACGCCGACGTTCCGCCTGGCGATCCCCGCCAACACCTACACCGGCAATTACCTCTCTACATGGACGTTCACGGTCAGCACGGGTCCGTGACCGGCAGGCAGACCTTCACCGTGGTACCAAGTCCCTCTTCGGAAGCGAGCGTGACGATGCCCCCGACCTCACCGACGATCGCACACACTGTCGCCAGACCGAGACCTGACGCCGCGCCGCCCTCCTTCGTGGTGAAGAACGGCTCGGCTGCGCGCGCGATGATCTCGGGACTCATCCCGGCGCCGGTATCGCTGACGGAGACCGTCACGTAACGGCCTGGTCCGAGCTCGCGCCGGCTCCCGGCGGACTCGCGGTCCCTGTCCATGACGCCGGTCTCGATGGCGAGAACGCCTCCGCGGGGCATCGCATCGCGTGCGTTGAGCATCAGATTGACGAGCACCTGTTCGAGCTGTCCGCGGCCGGCATCCACCGCCGGCAGGTCGGATGCCGCGCGCACGACGATCTCGATGTGCTCGCCGATCGTTCGTGACAACAGCGTCTGCACATCCACAACTGTCGCGTTGAGATCAAGAGGCTCGTGTCGCATCGTCTCGCCCACGCGAGGGTCAGCATCTGTCCGGTCAGGCGGGCGGCACATCGCGCCGCGATCAGAATTTGCTCGACATCGGCCCGGGCGGCTTCGTGCTCGGGGATCCCCTCGACCGCGAGGCTCGCGTGGTTGCGGATCACCGTCAGAAGGTTGTTGACATCGTGCGCGACGCCCATGGCGAGCCGGCCGAAGCTGTCCAGCCGATGCACCGGGTCGAGCAGCGCCGCCGCTTCGGTCATCTCGAGCCGCTGATTGTTCGGCATGAGCCTCCCCTTCGACAACGGACAACGTGCAGCCGCGGGGTCTGAGCGGAGTGCCGATCAAGTGTGCGCAAAGAGGTTACAAGCACAACGCGAGAGCGAGAACCACGGGCAATGGCGCTTCGTGGGACGCCGGGCTACTCGAGCAATCGTCCCTCGACGTCGGCGTCCCACGGTCGGCGCATCCACTCGTCGAGCTCGGCGCGCACTGCCGGCACTGGTTCCGGCTGTGGCTCGGAGAGCGCGCCGTCCTCGCCCAGACGCATGCGGAAGTTCACCCGAAGCGCGGGATCGAGCTCCGGGTAGTCCGAACGGTTGTGACATCCGCGGCTCTCGCGTCGGGCCAGCGTGCCCAGCAATGTGGCTTCCGCAATGGTCACCCCCGCGCGCAGGTCGAGGACGTGCGCGAGGTCGTTCCAGCCCTCCTCGCTCGGTCGAACGTCGACCTCCTCGATTCGAGCGCGGAGCTCGGTGAGCCGCGCGAGGCCTCTCGTCAGGGACGTCGCGTCGCGAACGACCCCACATTCTTCCCACATCATGTCGCGCAGCTCGCGTTGCGAGCGCGCGGGCGAGCTCGGTGCCTCGACGCACCAGGCCATCCAACTCGTCATTGGCGGCGCGAATCGCCGCGCGCGGGTGCATGCCGATGTCCGCAGATGTCGCGGTCTCGGCCGCGGCCGACCCCGCGCGGCGTCCGTACACGATGGTCTCGGTCAATGAGTTGCCGCCCAGGCGGTTCGCGCCGTGGAGGCCGGCGGCACATTCTCCTGCGGCGAACAGCGCTTCGACGTCGGTGCCGTGCGTTTCGGCATTCACGACGAGCCCGCCCATCGTGTAGTGCGCGGTGGGAGCGACCTCCATGGGCGTCGTCGAGATGTCCAGCAACTGGTACTCGATGAACTGCCGATACATCCGCGGGAGCCGATCGAGGATGAAGTCCTTGTCGCGATGGGAGATGTCGAGGTAGACGCCACCATGTGGCCCACCGCGGCCGGCCATGATCTCGGTGTAGTTGGCGAGCGCGACGCGATCACGTGTCGACAGCTCCATTCGCTGCGCGTCGTAGGCCGACATGAATCGCTCGCCGGCGGCATTGAGCAACCGCCCGCCTTCACCGCGTACCGCCTCGGTCACCAGTGTGCCCGCGGCCTCCTCGGGAGCGACCATGCCGGTCGGGTGGAACTGCACGAGCTCGAGATCCTGCACGCGCGCTCGGCGCGCAGGCCGAGCACGATGCCATCGCCGAAGTTCTCGTCGCGCCGCGAGGAAGACCGCCGCCACAGCCGCGTATGGCCCCCACCGCACAGCACCACCGCGTCGGCGATCAGTGCCGTGCGTGATCCGTCGTGCAGATCGAAGGTGAGCGCGCCGAAGCAGCACCCACCCGCGACGAGGAGTTGGGCAACGTACTGGTTCTCGACCACCAGGATCCCCAACTGCTGGACCCGGCGTGCAAGCGTGTTGAGGATCGCGCGTCCCGTCCAGTCGCCGGCATAACACGTGCGCCGCCAGCGGTGCGCGCCGAAGAATCGCTGGTCGATCCGACCGTCCGGGGTGCGCGCGAAGGGGCAGCCCCACTCGACGAGCTCATCGATCGCCTGCGGTGCCTCGCGCACCACTGTCTCGACGATGTCGGGATTGCCGAGGAGGTAGCCCTCGCGCATCGTGTCGGCGAAGTGCTGCTCCCAGGAGTCTTCCGGATCCCGGGTACCGAGCACCGCGTTGATCCCGCCCGAGGCGAGCACGGTGTGCGCGTCGACGCGCGACCGCTTGCTCACAACTGCGACCTCACAACCGGCCTCGTGTGCCGCGATCGCGGCCCGAAGGCCCGCACCTCCGGCGCCGATCACGAGGACGTCGACGGGATGGCTGCGAATGTCGGTCACCCTTTGCTCCCCATTTGCGCTGCACCGATGAGGCTTCTCGAGCGGCCGCGATTATCTCTCGCCGCTGGGCCAGATGCACTAGCCGAAGATGCCCCGTACGCGCCTGCGTGCGCCTCAGCCGTCTGTCGATCCTCCACATACACACGCGGGGTTCGCCGCCAACACGGCAGTAGGAGACGTCATGCGCAAGAGCATTCTCACCTCATCGATCGCGTTGATCGCTCTTGCCGGCTGTGGGGGCACTACGAGTTCCTCCACCACTCGTAAGCCGGCCTTCCAACAGGAAGCGACCGCGAGCACGGTTCGCGCTGTCGATGCGACGACAATGAGTGCACGGCTCAAGAAGGCCGCGCACAAGAAGGCAGCGCACGAGAGCAGGCCGCGCTCGAGAAGGCCTGGTTCAGGCAGGCCGCGCTCAAGGCCGCGGTGCCGACGACAGTTCCCTATGGCGCGCCGCCGGTTGTCCGACCCGTCTTCGCCGCCGCTCCCACACCTGCGCCGGTTCCCGCACCCGCCGCGCCTCCCGCAGCGGTCACGTCAAGTGGCGCCGAAGGTCAGCTCGTCGCGGAGATCAACAGCTTCCGAGCCTCGCACGGTCTGTCGGGCCTCACGATGCATGCCGAGCTCGTGCGCAAGGCGGAAGGCTGGGCTCGCTTCATGGCGGACGGTGGTTGCGGTCGCGGTGGCAACGGTCTTCCGAACATCTGCCACTCGACACTCACCGATGGCATCACCGTGCAATGGACGGGACTTGCCGAGAACGTCGGCATGATCAGCCCGAGCACCAACGTCTCGGGAATGCACAATGCGTACGTGAACTCACCGGCCCATGCAGCCAACATGTTGAACAGCAAGATGACGTATGTCGGTGTCGGCATCGCCATCGTCGGCAACTACATGTACAGCGCCGAAGTCTTCATGTCGACGTGAGTCGCCGTACGCACTACCAGTCGAGCTCGAGCACCTGCCGCATGGCTGCCTCGAACTCGTCGTAGCTCATGCCTTGACGAGCGGCCGCGACCATCTCGGCGTCGTTGCCCACCGGCCACCGCAACTGACGGCGGTTCGACTCGAGCGCATCTGCAATCACCGAGGCGACCAGTTCCGGCCCGGGAGCCGGCTGGTCGCCGCCGAGCTTGGTCTGCGCGCTCCTGCCAGAGTCGGGCAAGCTCCTCGTACGGGCCGGGCTCGTCGCGGTGGTCCAGCACGTTCGCGCCGAAGTGCGTCTCGATGACGCCCGGCTCGATCACGAGCACCCGTACGCCGAAGTGCCCGAGTTCGAGGTGGAGCGCCTCCGACAACGCCTCGAGCGCGAACTTCGATGCGGCGTAGTAGCCACCGAGCGGCGGACGTTGCGATTCCGGCGGTCGATGTCACATTGACCACCGCGCCGCTCCCGCGTTCCCGCATTGCGGGAACGAAGGCCTGGATCATCCGTGCGGCCCCGAGGACATTGGTCTCGAACATTCGGCGGACCTCGCCGAGCGGCACGGTTTCGACTGCGCCCTCGACACCAAACCCCGCGTTGTTGACGAGGACGTCGATTGGGCCGGCAGCCGCGAGCGCCGACGCGACGGACGCGTCACTGTCGACGTCGAGCTCCAAGGTCTGCGCAACCTTGAGGTCATCCAGCGTCTCGCGACGACGTGCGGTTGCGACGACCTCGTAGCCCCTCGCGGTCAGCTCGATTGCAGTTGCCCGGCCGATGCCCGTGGAACACCCGGTGATGATGGCGCGTTTCGTGGTCATCCTCGCACCGTACCGCGGGTCTCGCTGCCACGCGCTTGATAGGCGGGCTCGCGCACTGGACCGCCACTCTCGGCGGGGCCGGTCGGCCCGGCACTTCCCTCGAGCGCCGCGCGCACGGCGTCGCCGTCGACCGTCTCGTGCGCGAGCAGGTCGGCCACCAGACGGTCGAGCGCGTCGCGATGGTCGCCGAGCAACGACAGCGCGCGCGCTCTCCGCTTGGCGCAACAGATCCCCCACTTCCTCGTCGATGACACGCTGGGTCGCCTCGGCATAGCTCGCGGCTGTGTACCTCTTCGGAACCGAGGTACATCGGTGAGCTGCTGCCGAAGCCGACGGGCCCCAGTCTCTTGCTCATGCCGTACTCGCGCACCATGCGGATTGCGAGATCAGTGGCGCCGTGCAGATCGCTCGCCGCCCCGCTCGAAGCCTCGCCGAGCACCAGCAACTCGGCCGCGCGGCCTCCCAGACGTACGGCGAGGGAGTCCTTGAGGTAGCTCTCGCTGTACAAGTGACGCTCTTCGACCGGAAGCTGTTCGGTGACCCCGAGCGCTTGGCCCGCCGGCAAGATCGTCACCTTGGCGACGGGATCGGCACCGGGTGACAACGCCGCAACGAGCGCGTGGCCGGACTCATGTACCGCGACGGCGTGCTTCTCGTCGGGCATGAGCGCGTTGGTCGCCTCACGGCGGCCCAGCAGAATGCGGTCGCGCGCTTCGGAGAAGTCTGCTGCCGAGACGACGTCGCGCCCGGCGCGTACGGCCACGATCGCCGCCTCGTTGACGAGGTTCGCGAGGTCGGCGCCCGAGAAGCCCGGTGTCGCCCGCGCCACGGCGTCCAGGTCGACGTCGTCGCCGAAGCGTTTCCCCCGCCCGTGCACCGCGAGGATCGCCGTCCGCTCGCGCTGGTTGGGAAGTGGGATCTCGACCTGACGGTCGAAACGGCCGGGGCGCAGCAACGCGGGGTCGAGGGTCTCGGGTCGGTTCGTCGCCGCAATCACCACCACACCCGCCGCGGGATCGAAGCCGTCCATCTCGGCAAGCAACTGGTTGAGCGTCTGTTCCCGTTCGTCGTTCGAGACGAACGCGCCGCCGCGCCGCTGGCCGATCGCATCGATCTCGTCGATGAAGATGATCGCCGGCGCAGCCTTGCGGGCGGCGGCGAAGAGGTCACGGACACGCGAGGCGCCGACGCCGACGAACAGCTCGACGAAGCTCGATCCGGTCAGCGCGAAGAACGGAACGTCCGCCTCTCCCGCGACCGCACGCGCGAGGAGCGTCTTGCCGGTGCCCGGCGGACCGACCATCAACACACCGCGCGGCGTCATCGCACCGGCGCGCGTGTAGCGCTCGGGATGGCGCAAGAAGTCGACCACCTCGCTGATCTCGCGCTTGGCGCCTTCGTAGCCCGCGACATCCTCGAAACGCGTCGTCGGGCGTTGTTCGTCGTACACCCTCGCTGGGACGACCCGAAGCCCATGATCCCGCCGCTGAGTTGGCGGGTCGCGCGCCGGCTGATGAAGAGGTAGAGCCCGAGCAGCACGACGAACGGGAGGAGCCCGCCGATTACGCTCCAGAAGCTCGTGGAGCTTCCCTTGCCCTTGACCGTGACATTGTGCGCGGAGAGCTCGCCGGCCAACGGGTCGTCCTTCAACACCGTCGGAATTCGCGACTCGTAATCCTTCTTGTCGACGAACTGGCCGGTCACCTTGCCGTCGGGATCGATCGTCGCCGTCTTCACTTGATTGGCGCCGACCAACGTCTTCCAATCCGAATAGCTGAGCGAGGTCACGCTCTTGCTGGGCGAAGGCAGGAACAGCAACAGTGCCGTGAAGGCCAAGCCGGCGAGCCACATTGTGTGCAGCCAGCGCGGCGCTTTCTTCGGCGGTGCCGGCTTGGGCGGGTCATTCGGCGGGCCGGACCTCGCCGAGCTCGAGCGGTGCACATGCAGCGGGAGCATCAGATCTCCTTGGCCATCGACAGACGGCAGCATTCCCTTCGGCAATCACGCGTTCCCGATCGTGTCACGAAATCCCAGTGGCTTCGAGTCGTCGACCCCCGTGACACGCACCAGTCGCGCCGGTAGCGTCGGGGCATCTCCGAGATGCGGTCGCACGTCCCAACGCTTCGGGCGAGTCCACGCCGATGAGCATGCCGCGCCGGCTTGGGTTGGCGGTTGTCATCGGTGGCCTCTACGCGCTGGGCGCGTTCCTGACGTTCTGGTACTTCAATGCGCCCGAGTCGGGCGCCGCGTTCTTCCCGCCGGCCGGCCTCACGCTCGCCGTGCTCCTGGTGATGCCGCGCCGGACCTGGCCGTTGTGGCTCGCGGCCGTCGCGGTTGCCGAGATCTCCGTCGACCTCCTACACGAGCAGACCCTGTTCATGGCGGTCGGCTTCGCAATCGCGAATGTCGTCGAACCGTGTGTCGGCGCGAGCTTGATGCTCGCCGACCCCCACTACCGGAGCATCACGCCGCGGCGTTTCCTGGTGCGATACGTCGTCTGCGCAGTCATTGCGGGGCCCTTGGTCGGTGCATTCATCGGAGGCGCGGTCGCGACAATCGCAGGCACCGGCAATATCGTGGAGACGACGGCGAAATGGTGGCTCGGCGATGCGTTGGGCGTGCTGGTCGTCGCGACGCCGGTGCTCGCGTGGCGACGTCGTCATTACTACGAAACGTCGGCGACCCTTCTCGAAATGGTCGGCATCGCCGCGGTCGCGCTCGCGATCACGATCGCACCCGCGCTCCTCTCGCACGAGTCCCTGGCGTATGCGGTGCTGCCCGTGCTCATGTGGGCGGCCCTGCGAGGCGGTCCCCTCGGCGTCGGGATCTCCGGAGTCGCGGCAGGGTTCAGTGCCAGCTGGGTGGTCGCCAGCGGACACGCAAGCGACATGCTCACCGTTCGGGGCATGGACAACGCCCTCGTCGACACCCAGCTGTTCATCGCGGTGACGCTCCTCGCCGCGCTCACGCTCGCGGTCGAGGTCTCCGAACGGACACGAGCCGAACGTGCATCGCGCCAAGCAGAGACCGACCGGGTTCGTGCCGAGCTCGCGGCACTGCAGGCCGCGGTCAACGAGCGCCGCCGAATCGTGCGGGAAACACACGATGTCGTCGGACACGCCCTCAATGTGATGATCCTTTCGAGCGCGGCCGCCCGGCACGTCGTGGACCGCGACTCGCGCAAGGCGACCGAGCTCCTCGCGACCGTCGAGGAGGTCGGCCGCGACGCCTTCCGTGATCTCGACGTCGCCCTGGGTCTCACCGACCGATCCCCGGACTTCGCGCCGCTCAAGGGGTTGTCCGACCTCGAGGAGCTCGTCGCGCGTCTCGTGCAGGCGGGCATGCACGTCGAGTACAAGGTCGAGGGCACACCCCGGGCGCTCCCGAGACTCGTCGACGGATCCGCGTATCGCATCATTCAGGAGTCACTGACGAACGTCGCAAGACACGCGGTGGATGCGCGCGCATGGGTCAATGTGCGTTTTGCGCCGCGCGCGCTCTTCCTCGAAGTGTCGGATCACGGCGGCCGACCGGCCCGGCCGAACGGCGGCGGCGGCGGACGGGGATTGCTCGGCATGCGCGAGCGGGTTGCGGTGCTGGGCGGTCGCATCGAAACGGGGCCCAACCAGGCGGGCGGCTACTCGGTGCTCGCCGAGCTGCCGCTCGAGCACGCCTGATCGCTCAGAAGACGCCCGCTACTAGGTGTCGCCGGGTGACACGAGGCCGCTTTCGTATGCGACGATCACTGCCTGGGCTCGGTCGCGCACACCCAGCTTGTTGAAGACATGCTTGACGTGCGTCTTGACCGTATCGAGACGAATCGTC
Source organism: uncultured Actinomycetes bacterium (assembly GCA_963781425.1). GTDB lineage: Bacteria > Actinomycetota > Acidimicrobiia > IMCC26256 > PALSA-610 > DASQHW01. The sequence continues at coordinate 451,116 of CAWAGX010000014.1, forward strand.
AGGCGCTCGCCGATCTCCTGGTTCGAGAGTCCACGCGCGATGAGCACGAGCACCTCGCATTCGCGCTCGGTCAGGTAGTCAGCCGCCGAGGGACGACGTGTCGTGGTGGTGTAATGATCGATGAGTCCGCGCGCCATCGTCGGAAAGGGCAGCGCCGAACCATCTGCAACGATGCGCACCGCGTTGACGATGTCTTCGGCCCGAGTGCGCTTCAACAAGAACCCGCTGGCACCGGCGCGCATCGATCGGTACGCGTACTCATCCAGCTCGAAGGTTGTCAGGACAATGACACGAGGTGCGCCGTCCCGCTCTCCGAGAATCCGTTCGGTCGCGGTAATGCCGTCCGTACCGCCCAGCTGCACGTCCATGAGGACGATGTCGGGTTGAAGCGCTCGCGACTTTGCGCACGCATCGTCGGCGTCGGCACTCTCCTCGACCACGACGATGTCCTCGTCCGCCTCGAGAATCGCACGCAGTCCTACGCGCGTCGGGACATCGTCATCAACGACAAGGACGCGTATGGGAACGCTCATGCGCGCAATCACACTCCACCGAGGGTGTACGAACGATAACCCCCGACTGTGCGTGTCGGAGATCTCTCACCCCAGAGGGTGATACGCGTGAACCGCGGCATCCCGCAGAGCGAGTGCGGCTTGGACGAGCCCGGCGTGGGTGAGCGCTTGGGGAAAGTTGCCGATGTGCGCGTGCGAGGTGGGGTCCATCTCCTCGGCATAGAGACCGAGCGGTGTCGCAAGCTCCACGAGCTCAGCGAAGCGATCCGTCGCCTCGGCAACCCGACCGCTCTTCGCAAGTGCCTGCACGCACAGAACGCGCACGGAAGGAATGCGCCTTCTGTGCCAGGGAGGCCGTCGCGTCCGGGAGGGTAGCGGTAGAGCAACGGCCGGCCCGCGTCGAGCTGGTGCTCGATTGCCGCGATCGTGCCGCGAACGCGTGGGCCGTCTGGTGCATCGATTCCGAGAAGCGGAAGCACGAGCAGGGATGCGTCGAGCTCCTTCGACCCGTAGCTGCGCGTTGGGCGTCCCCCCGGATCTCCCAGATACCGGCGTCCGGTTCGCGCCAACGCTGCGCGACGCGATCGGCGAACCCGCGCATCGCCCGCCACATCTCGGAGGGCAGTTGATAACCCGACGCGGTGATGAGGCACGCGGCGTCGAGCACCCAGCCGTAGGTGTCGAGTTGATGCTGGTCGGCGGCGCCGTTCCCGATCCGGACGGGTCGGCTGCCCGCGTAGCCGGGCCATTCGTCGAGCGTGCGCTCGGCAGGGGGATGCTTGCCGTGCAGCGTGAGCAGGACCGGCAGGCGCGGACGATCGAGCCGGCTCGCGTGCAGCAGCCAGCCGAGGAACATCCGGGCCTCGTCCTGCTTGCCGACGCCGAGGAACGCACCGATGCCGATGCTCGCGTCTCGCGGCCAGGCGAAGCGGTAGTCCCAGTTGCGTGCGCCGCCCAGTGCCTCGGGCAAGGACGTGGTCGCGGGCCGCGACGGCGAGCCGGAGGGCGAATAGGTGAGCAGCCGCAGCGTGAGCAAGCTCCGCGCGACGGCATCGCGAAAGGGAAGCTCCGACTCGACCGCTTGGGTCCACGTTCGCCAGCGTCGTTCGTCGGACTCGATCGCGGCCCACGCCGCGTGTGGTTCGACATGGACGAGCGGCGTGCGTTCACCGCATTCTGGATCGCCGAGGAACGAGTCGTTGCTGCGATGAACGCCAACGTCTGGGATGTTGTCGAACCACTCCAATCGCTGATCGCCGCCCGGCAACCCGTCGACGCGTCGCGCCTCGCCGATGTCGACGTGCCCATCCACGCATTGCGATCGGCCGCGTGATGACCGCCCTCAATGTCGTCACCGACCCGGCGCCTCCCGCGATCGATCGCGACGCCGCACGCAAAGCCGTGCGCGAGCTGCTGGCCGCCCTCGGGCAGGACCCGACCGACCCGGAGCTGGCGCAGACCCCGCGTCGCGTGGTCGCCGCGCTCGAGGAGCTGCTCACGCCGGCGCCGTTCCAGCTCACCACCTTTGCGAACGACGAGGGATATGACGAGCTCCGTGATCGCGCGCGAATTCCCGTCCGCTCGCTCTGCGCGCATCATCTCTTGCCGTTCACGGGACTGGCGCACGTCGCCTATCTCCCCGACGAGCGAATCCTCGGGCTCTCCAAGCTCGCACGAACGGTGGAGATGTTCGCACGCGGCTTGCAAGTGCAAGAGCGACTCACCACCCAGATCGGCACGTGGCTCGACGAACAGCTCCGCCCCAAGGGTGTCGGTGTCGTCATCGAAGCCGAGCACCTCTGCATGACGCTCCGCGGCGTCCAGGCCCGCGGCGCCCGTACCGTCACGTCGTCGTTGCACGGCCTGGGGCGCAGCGACGTCCGAACCCGCCGCCGAATTCCTCGCACTCGCCCGTCGCTCGTAACCACAGGCGCGCGCCGGCCGTTTGGCATGATGCGGGCATGACCGACGCGCCCGCCGCCCACACCGACGACCGGTTGGTCGGATGACGCGCAGGTCGAGTGGTACGTCAATCGGATCGGCAAGCTCGAAGCCCGACAGGCGGGTGAGCGGATGGTTGCCGAGCTGCTGCCGCCCGCGCCCCGACGGGTGCTGGACCTTGGATGCGGTGACGGGCGTCTCGCGGCGCTGGTCCTCGCCGAGCGGCCATCGGTCGAAGAGGTCGTCGCGGTCGACTGTTCACCTCCGATGTTGGAGCGTGCTCGCGAGCGCTTCGCGGGCGAACCACGGGTCAAGGTCAATGCGTGGGACCTGCGAGATCACCTGACGCCGTTGGGAACGTTCGACCTCATCGTGACGGGCTTCGCGCTCCACCATCTCGATGACAGCGAGAAAGCAAGCGCTGTTCGCAGAGGCAACGAGTCAGCTGAACCCAGATGGCGTGTTCATCAACCTCGAGGTCGTCGCGTCGGCAACGCCACAGCGTCATTCCGACTTCCTCGCCGCAATCGGGCGCACGGACGACGATCCCGAAGACCGGCTCGCGACCATCGAGGACCAGCTCGCATGGATGCGCAGTGCCGGCATGACCAACGTCGACTGCCTGTGGCGATGGCGAGGGTTCGCGCTCCTCGTGGGCGAGGCGCCGTAAGAGATGGGTCGACTCCCCGTGCGACGATGAGCGACGCGCACGTCGAGTTCTCGGTGTCGACGTGGCAGCAGCCGATGCCGCCGGACCCCGGCCCCGGACGAGCTCCTCTGCTCGAGCGGCTCGTCGGGATGATCGATTCGCTCGGCGACCGTCGGCTGCGAATTGCGCTCGACGGCCTGACCGCGGCGGGCAAGACAACGCTCGGTCACGAGCTGGCGCGCGGTCTTGTCCGGCGTGGACGCACGGCCTTGCGAGCTTCGCTCGATGACTTCAAGCGACCGTGGAACGAGGCACACCGCTACGACCGGCTCTCCGGTAAGGGCTACTACCGGAACGCGTTCGACTACCGCGCCGTCCGCAGAGTGCTCCTCGACCCGTCGGATCCCACCGGAGATGGCCTCGTGGCGCTGTGCAGCATCGATCCGCTCACGCAGGTCGATCACTCGGCCGTCAAGACCGCGATGCCACGCAACGGCGTACTTCTTGTCGACGGCGTCTTCGCGTGCCGCCCTGAGCTCAACGCGTACTGGGACCTCCGCGTATGGATCGACATCGACGCGGAACTTTCGATCGTCCGGGGCACGGAACGGGACGCGGAGAAGGAAGGCAGCGCACAGCAGGCGGAGACGCTGCACCGAGACCGGTACCTGGCTTCCGAGCTGCTGTACATGACCGAAGTCGATCCCCGCGCGTTGGTCGAGGTCATCGTCGACAACACCGACTTCGACCGCCCGCAGCTCGTTCGTCCGGAGAGCTGACGGCTCGCGCCCGGAGAAGCGCCGGGACATCCCGGTAACGGGCTCGGCTCCTTGCAGCTGCCTGAAGACCGAACGTCAGCGCCTGTTCAGCCGCCGCGCGGATGCTGGCTTCCTGCTATCGCCGACCGAGGAGACCTGGAAATGACCTATGAGAGCTTCGAAGCACACCGGTTGCTCGTGCCGACCGCGACTGGTGACGTCAGCTGCGTCGACATTGGCGAAGGCCCTCCGACCCTGTTCGTGCATGGCGTCGCCACGAATGCCTACCTCTGGCGGAACGTGATCGACCAGCTTCCGCGCGACCGCCGTTACATTGCGCTCGATCTTCCCCTGCACGGTCACAGCCCGGCGCGCGCCGACCAGGACTTTTCCTTGGCCGGTCTTGCCGACACGGTGCTCGCCTTCTGTGACGCGGCGGCCCTCGACGCGGTCGATCTCGTCGCGCACGACACGGGCGGTGCGGTGGCGCAAGTCTTCGCCGCTTGCCACCCGGAACGCCTCTCGACGTTGACGCTCACGAACTGCGAAGTCCATGACAATGTCCCGCCCGAAGCGTTCCGCCCGACGGTCGAGCTCGCGAAAGCGGGTGCGCTGGCGCCGACGGCTCCCGCCCTGCTCGGGAACCTCGAGCTCGCCCGCGACGCGGTGTTCGGATCCGGCTACGAAGACCCGAGCCGTCTCGACACCGAGATCGTTCGCGCGTTCCTCGAACCGGTCATCGGGACACCCGTGCGGGCGCGCCAATTTCGAGCGGCTCCTGAGCTCGCTGGATGCACGCGACCTGCTCCGCGTGGAGGGGGACCTTGCACAGCTCAACGTTCCGACGCTCGTCGTGTGGGGCGACAACGACATGTTCTTCGATGTGCGCTGGGCGTACTGGCTACGCGACACGATCCCGGGCGTCACCGAGGTCGTGCTGATCCCGAATGCCAAGCTGTTCTTCCCCCACGAACGCGCCGACGCGCTCGCGCCGCACCTCCACCGGCACTGGACAGGGGCGCGCGAAGACCCGATCGTGTGCGGTCAACTGACGGGCGGCCCCCGTCAGCGTTTCGACAGCGCGTGAAAAGCGCGCACCGGCATGCTTCGACGCATGGTCCGTGGTCGGACCGCACGCCGGACAAGACGTCGGACGAGCGTCTTGACGCTCCCTTGACGAGGAAACGCGAGGCCCAAATGCAACCCGTCCTGGCCGCTCATGGCATCTCGCAGCGCTTCGGACCCCGCGCCGTGTTGGAGGATGTCGATCTCGACGTTCCCGCCGGGAAGGTGATCGGATTGCTCGGTCCGAACGGCGCGGGCAAGAGCACGCTCATGCGAATCGTCTTCGGCGTGCTCCAACCCGACGCCGGTGCACTCGAATGGCGAGGTCGGCGCGTGACCGCCGCTGATCGTCGCAGCTGGGGCTACATGCCGCAGGAGCGGGGCCTGTACCGCGACATGCGCGTGCTGGACCTCCTCGTGTGGATCGCGCGACTGCACGGACTCGACCGCACGACCGGCGCGGCGACGCGCCCGTGAGCTGTTGCAGAAGCTCGGCCTCGCCGACCGCGAGCGCGACAAGATCTCCAGTCTCTCGGGCGGCATGGCCCAACGTGTCCAGCTCGCGGCGGCGATGGTGCACGGCCCCGACCTGCTCGTGCTCGACGAGCCGTTCTCCGGGCTGGATCCGGGGGCGGTGCAATTCCTCTCCGACGTCATCACCGAGCACACCCGTGCGGGTGGCAATCTCCTGTTCTCCAGCCATCAGCTCGACTTGGTCGAGGACCTCTGCGAGACGATCACGCTGCTCGACCGCGGGCGGGTCGTGCTGCACGGCGACGTGCGCAAGCTCAAGGCCGAGAGCCCGCATCGCTGGTTGCGCGTCGACGTTGCCGTCGATCCGTCATGGCTCGATCCGCGCGTGGCGGCGATCGGCTCGCGCGACGCGAGCGGCACTCGTGTGCGGCTGGCGCCGAACGCCGATCCCGGACTCGTGCTCGACAGCATCCGCCGCCACGCGCTCGTCAGGGACTTCGGCGTTGTTGCGCCGAGCCTCTCGGAGCTCTTTCTCGAAGCAACCGAGATCGGAGAAGCGGCATGAGCAGCGTGCACGAGATGGCCCTCGTCGCGGGCCGCGAGCTTCGGGAGTCGTTCCGGCGCCGTACGTTCTGGATCATTCTCGCGGTCATGTTCGTCGCTTCGAGTCTCGCGATGATCCTCCCCGAGATCCTGGATGGCGGCACGACCCATTACGACGTTGCGGTCGTGCCGGCACCGGGAGGCGCGGCCGCGGCGGGCTCGACGGCGTTCGAGGACGCTTTGCGCGCATCGTCCGATGCCCTCGACGCCGACATCCGGTTCACGACGGTCGCGGACATCGCTCGCGCGGCGAACGCTCGTCGACCACGACACGGTCGATGTCGCGGTCAACACCGCGAAGGAACCGCTCGTGATCGTCCGGTCGGGAGAGCACGAGACACTGGTGGCGTTCGTGCGTCAAGCGCTTGCCGTCAGCGCACAGGAGGCCAACCTCCGCGCGGCGGGCCTGACGCCCGCTTCCGCGGACAGTGTCCTTCGCACGCCGCCGGCACGCGTGCAGGAACGCTCCGTCGACAGCTCCGACCGGCAAGCCGCGGCCGCGGATCCTTTCGCTCGTCCTCTACCTGGTCCTGCTCGTCCTCACGATCCAGGCGACGAATGGTGTCGCCATCGAAAAGGCGAACCGCATCAGCGAGGTACTTCTCGCCATCGTCCGGCCCGGCTCGCTGCTGTTCGGAAAGGTCGTCGGGGTGGGAATCGTCGGGCTCGCCGGACTCGCGGTCGGCGCGCTCCCGATCGTCGTGAAGGTGGTAGCCGGTGGCGACCTCCCCGCCGGGCTCGGTCCGGCGCTCGCCGGAGGGGCCGCGTGGATCGTGATGGGGCTCGTGTTGTATCTGACGATCGGCGGAGGGCTCGGCGCGCTCATCGAGCGACAGGAAGAAGCCGGGTCGGTGCAGGCGCCGTTGAGTCTCCTGCTCGTCAGCGCCTATCTCCTCGCGACGAGTGCCGCCGACAGCAGCGTCGGCACCGTGCTCGCGATCTTCCCGTTGACGTCACCCATCGTCATGCCGTCACGCATCGCGCTCGGCGTCGCATCGACAGCGGAGATCGTTGCCTCGCTCGTCGTCGGCATGGTGACCGTGGTCATCGTCGTCCGGCTGGGCGCCGCGATCTTCAGGCGCGGCATCGTGCACACCGGCCGGCGACTCCGCCTCCATGCGGCACTCCGCACGCCGTGATCGCGACGCGTACTCGTGGGTAGCGTCTGTCGTGATGAGCGCGAAGAGCGGTGACGAATCACGGGACGGGGTGTCGCTGACCAACCTCGACCAACCGCTGTTCGACGGCGCGGACGCGAACAAGCGGGACCTGGTGGAGTACCTGGACGCGGTGCACGACCGGATCATTCCGGTATTGGAGGACCGGCCGCTGTCGGTGATCAGAGTCCATCGCGGACAAGAAGCCTTCATGCAGAAGAATGTTCCGAAATACACACCGTCATGGGTGCGCACGGTCGATCTCTGGGCGGAGACCTCGAAGCGAAAGGTTTCCTACGCGTTGTGCAATGACCGTCGCACGCTGCTCTGGTTCGCGAACCAGCGCGCCGTCGAATACCACCCGTCGCTCGCGCGCACCGAACGCCCGGATCGCATCACGCATCTCGTGCTCGACCTCGACCCACCTGACACTGACGCTTTCTCGATGGCGGTCCGGGCCGCGCACGTGGTCCGGGCCGCGCTCGCCGATCTCGGCCTCGTTGGTGCGGTCAAGACCAGCGGCGCCAAGGGTCTGCACGTGTTCGTCCCGATCGACGACGAGGCACCACCGGAGGACGCGGCCGCCGCGACGCGAGCCATCGCGGCTCGCGCCGAGCGTCTCGATCCCGAGATCGCCACGACCGCCTTCATGAAGGAAGACCGTGGCGGCAAGGTGTTCGTCGATTCGACCCGCGTCGGTGGGGCCACGGTGATCGCGGCCTACAGCCCGCGGATCCGCCCGGGCGTTCCCGTCTCCTTCCCGGTGGGCTGGGACGACCTCGACGGCATCGCGCGGCGGACTTCACCGTGCACAGCGCGTCGCGACAGCTCGGGGACCGCGACCCGTGGTCCGCGCAGATGCCCGATCCGCAGCACCTGCACGAAGACCTCATCGTGGAGGGCCACGCCATCCCGGTCGCTCGGGTGCAGGCCATGCACGAAGGCAAGCGTCGCGCCCGTGCCCGGCGCGAGTAGCTCACGCCAACCAGATCGGGACCTAGGACACCGGCTCAGTCTTCGATCGCTTGATACGCGGCGTTCCAGAAGTCGCTGAACACCTCGGGCGGTTCCGGTGACGTCAGGGCGCGCTGGGTGAACAGGATGCCGGTGATGTCGCGGTCGATGTCCGTGCGCCACGTGGTTCCGGTGCCGCCGTCCCACCCGTAGCCGCCGGGAACTCCGCGGCCGTCGGAATCGGCCGCGGGAGTCAGGAGCCCGAGTCCCCAGCCCCCGTGTTCCCCGAGGAAGAGGCGCGCCGACTCTCGTTGCGGGCTCGTGAGCCGATCGGTGGTCATCAACTCGACCGATGCCTCGGAGATGATGCGCACGCGGTCGTGCAGCCCCCGGTCGCGCATCATCCGGACGAACGTCCAGTAATCGTCGATCGTCGACACCAGCCAGCCGGCCGCGTTCGGGAATGCAGGCGGGACGCTCCAGTAGCTGTCTTCCACGCCGTCGAGGATGTCGAGCGCTCCCGTCTCGGGATCCGGTTCGTATGCAGTTGTCAGCCGGTCGAGCTGTCGCGGCGAGACACTGAACCCCGTGTCGTCCATGCCCAGCGGCCCGAAGATGCGTTCCCGCAGAAAGGCTTCGAGCGGCTTCTCGGCGGCGCGCTCGATCAGGACACCCAGCACCCGCGCCCCGGTGTCGTACAGCCATTGCTCACCGGGCTGGTACATGAGCGGAAGCGACCCGAGATGGTGTATCCACGCATCCGGCGTGTAGGGCGTCGGTGGCCACGGCGGACCGAACGCCTTCAGCTGCAGCTCTTCTTCGGCGCGCTGGATCGGGTACGTGCCCGGCGCCGCCATGGGGTGGCCCAGGCCGAGACGGAACGTGAGCAGGTCATCGACCGTGATCGGACGAATTGCCGGCACGGTGTCGTCGAGCTCCGCATCGACGGTCCTCAGCACCTTGGGATTCGCGAGCTCGGGCAGGAGCTCGTTCACCGAGTCTTCGAGGCGCAACACGCCATCTTCGACGAGCATCATCGCGGCCACCGCCGCGATCGGCTTGCTCAGCGAGGCGATCCGAAAGATGGCGTCACGCGACAGCGGCTTGCGGTCGCCGAATGCACCCGCGCCGATCACGTCGACGTGCGTAGTCCCGTGACCGGCAACGAGCGTGATGAGGCCGGGCATAGCCCCCCGCTCGACGTGACTGACCATCGCATCGTGGAGACGGGCCAGTCCGTCCTCGCTCAGGCCTGCGCGGCGCATGGTCGTCGCTCCTTCGTGTTGGTGTCTGCGGCACATCGGATTCGATGAGTACGACGCACTGACCGCCCGGAACTCATCGCGCGCCCGCCGCGAGCCCGCGGTCATCGCCGGCTGCGACGACCCCATCGCATTCGCGGTCGCGCGGCCGGATCATCGCGTGCGGCGGCCATCTCTTCTTCCGGTTTGGGATGTGCGTCGAGGTCCGCGTAGAGCGCGTTGACGAGGGCTTCGCGACGCATGAAAGCGGTTTCGTGCCCGACGATGCCGTTGAAGATGACGCCGACTGCCAGGGCGCGTGCGGGGTCGGCAAACGCGAACGACGCGCCGACATTGCCGGAGTGACCAAAAGATGACGGCCCACAGTGAGGACCGAAGGCGTGCTGGCGGAGGTCGGTCATGAAGCCCAGCCCGTACGAACACTCCCGCGCGAGCACCTGGTCGTATGTGATCGGGCGCGCCGGCGAGCAGAACACCTGCAACGTGGATGACGACACCACGCGAGGCGCGGGACGGCTGTCGAAAGGCGCGACAAGCGCGCTGTAGAAGTGGGCGAGGTCTCGCGCGTTGGTATAGCCGCCGTGGGCGGGGTTGGTCTCGGTACAGATACGTTCCGTGCGCTCGAACAGCATCGGGAAGCCGCCGAGATTGCGCAGGTCGACGTTCACGCCGATGCGCGGAAGCACTTCCCGGTACTCGTCCGGGGTCATCCCGACCCATGTCGATTGCAGCTCGAGCGGATCGAGGACGGCGCGTCGCAGATGCTCGCGTAGCGGTTCACCGGCAAGGGACTCGATCAGCCAGCCGAGCACGTGCCAACCCCCATACTCGCTGTACGCGGCGTCGATGCCGAGCCGCCACCCGGGCGGCCGGGTGGTGCGGGCGATGAACGCGCGTCGCGTTGCGGGCGCGCGCAGCTCCATCTCGACCGCCATCGGCCGGTGCAGACCCGCGGTGTGCGTGAGGATGTGCCGCAAGGTGACACCGCCGGCCAGGACGCGCAGGTCGGGCAGCCGGGTCTCGAGGGGTTCGTCGAGGAGAACGCTTCCGGCTTCGACGAGCTGCGCCACCGCGAGCGTCGTCACGGGTTTGATCGTGCAGTACACGCGAAACAGATGCGCGGACGACATCGGCGTGCCCAAGCCCGTCTCACCGACCGCAAGGTCCAAGACCTGCTCCCCGGCGATCTCGACCGTCATCTGGGCACCGCGTGTGAAGAGACCGTCGTCGACCTGCTGCTGCAACCGTGCCCGAGTGCGTTCGAACGACGACGTCATTGTCCGCTCGCCGACGCGAGTCGCTCCATCGCGGCCGCGAAGACCGGGTCGGCGTCGACCTCGCCCAGCGCCGCAAGCGCGAGCGCGTGCCGGCCGGTCGCCTGTTCCGCAGCACGAAACTCCGGGCTCTCCAAGATCCCGGCCAGCGCCGCCAAGGGGCCGAGCTCGCCGGTCACCGAGCCGTCTTCGAGTGCCTCGAGGATGCTGAGCTCACCGGCTCGGACGAGTGCCATCGCCCGGTACGTCACCTCGACGACCGCGTCGGCGCCTTCGAGCGTTCCCAGCCGCTCATCCGTGAGCCGACCGTCGTCGAAGCGCAACACGTGGTTGACGTCGCCGAACGGTCCGTTCCGATAGCGATACTGCACCCCGACGGTCGCGCCCGGCACCACCGGCAGCGAGGCAAGCTCGTCTCGACCGCCCAGGTTCAGCGGCGCAGGAGGCCCGACGTAGGTCCCGCCTGCGACTGCAGCGACGACTGTCGTCGCTTCGAGCGCGGCGTCGCCGCGAAGCTCCCGCGCCAAGACACGCCACGCGTCGTCAGGCTGCCAGTGCAGCTCGACGTCGGGCTCGTCCACTGAGCCGAGATCCCAGTCTCGAATGCACCCATCGGCAAGCTTCATGAACCAGCGGGTCTCGGACGCCTGGAACTGCAGGCGACACGGTTCACCCTGCGAGATGCTCACGTCTTTTGCGAGCGAACGCGCTTGCGCGAACCATTCCGGCGAGAGGAACCGGATCGCGTGAGTCATCGCGCAACTCCCCAGCCATCATCCGAGCGGGACACGGATCGCACCAATCACGCACGAGGCCGTGACCATATCGAGTACCGACGCACCTCCACCACGTGCCATCATCGGCAACATGCTCGCGCCGTACGCGTCGCGACTCGGCGTCGAATGGCTGCGAGAGCTGCCGGACGCGCCCGTGCGCGAGGTCGAGGGCACGCTCGCATTCTTCGACGTGTCGGGGTTCACGCGGCTCTCCGAGCGGCTCACCCGCCTCGGCAAGCTGGGCGGCGAGGAGATCACCGCGATCGTCGATCGCATCTTCGGCAGGCTCCTCGGCATCGCGCTGGAGCATGGAGGCGATCTCCTGCAATTCAGCGGCGACGCGATTCTCGTGTTGTTCCGTGGTGACCAACACGCGCCGCACGCGTGCGTCGCGGCGGCGCAGATGCAGCGCGCGCTCGGCGACGTGGGCCGGATCGACACGGACCTTGGGCGAACCCGGCTTCGCATGTCCGCGGGCATGCACTCCGACACCTTCACGTTCCTCGCGCTCGGTGAAGAGCAGCGCCACCTCCTGGCGGTCGGACCGGCCGCCACGCGCACCTTCCTCCTCGAGAAGGGCGCCAATGCGGGCGAGGTACTCGTCGGCGAAGCGACCGCCGAGCGCGCCGACTCGCGATGGTTCGCAGATGGTCGAGATGGCAGCCGACTGCTACGCATCGGTCGCGCCGGCCGGGTCGACATGTCCTCTCCCGACGCGAGCACCGCCGGCGACCCGACCGCTACGGACATCGATGTGACCCGCCTCGTGCAGGTCCCGTTCCGACCGATGCTGCGCGAAGGCGTGGGCGTGGGCGAGCACCGCCAGCTCACGTGTGCCTTCGTCGGCGTACGCGACCTCGACGCGCGCGTGACCGCGAGTCCGGAGGAGTGTGCCGAGCAGCTGAACGTGCTCGCCCGCGCGGTGGAGGCCATACAGCGCGAGCTCGAGATCACCTGGACCGGTGTCGACGCGCTTCCCGGCGCGTGCGACTTCTTCCTCGTCGCGGGCGCGCCTGCAATGCATGAAGACGACGAGGACCGAATGCTTCTCGCGTGTCGCCGGCTCGTCGAGATGGACCTCGGGCTCGACGTCGCGGCGGGCGTGAACCGCGGCCAGCGCGTTTGTCGCGGACATCGGACACCCTCGCCGCCGAGCGCTCAGCATCACCGGTGACGTGGTGAACCTCGCCGCCCGCGTCATGGCGCACGCGCGACCTGGCCAGCTGCTCGCGACGCCCGCAGTCACCGACCGCACCCGCGTGCACTTCCCGCTTCACCCGGTCGAGCCGTTCGCCGCCAAGGGCAAAACCGCCCCGGTCGCGGCGTACGACGTCGGGCCGAGCGCCGGACGCGCCGAGAGCACCGACAGCAGGCTGCCGCTCGTCGGCCGCGACGCCGAGCTGGCCGCACTGCGCACCGCCGTCGACTCGGCGCGTGGCAGCGTCGGAAGGGTTGTGGAGCTCGTCGCCGAGCCCGGGATCGGCAAGACGAGGTTGGTCGAGGAGCTGAAAGCGTCCGCGGGTGACATCGACCGGCTGGACATGGCGGGCGACCCGTACGGCGCGCAGACCGCGTACGGGCCGTGGCGCGCGCGCTGCTGCGCGATCTCGCCGGCCTTGACGGTGCCGCGTCTGACGACGACGCCGCGCAACTCGGCCGCTGGATTGCAACCGTCGCCCCTGCACAGGCGCCGTGGGTGCCGCTCATCGCCGATGCCGTGGGCGTCGACGTCCCGTCGACGTCCGAGGTCGAGCGACTCGACCCGGCCTTCTTGCGCGACCGTCGCCACGCCGCCATCACCGCCGTGCTCATCGGTGCGCTCGCGCGGCCGACTTTACTCCTCGTCGAGGACGCGCACTGGCTCGACGACGCGTCGAGCGAGCTCCTTGCGCACGTCACCCGCGCCGGCGGCGACCGGCCGTGGCTCGTGCTCGTCACGCGCCGGCCCGACGGCGCGGCGCTCGACGTCGACGCGCCACACCACGAGGTCATCACCCTCGGCCCGCTACCTGATGCATCGATCGGCGAGCTCGTGCTCCAGGCCGCCGGTGACGTTGCGTTCACAGACGACGCAATCGCCCGACTCGCAACGCGTGCGGCCGGAAACCCCCTCTATCTGCGCGAGCTCGTCGCGAGCGCGGCCGCCGGCGTCGACGAGCTGCCGGACACGGTTGAGCGCGTCATCGCCTCGCGCATCGACCTTCTCCCTGCGCCGGCGCGACGTCTCCTGCGCGATGCTGCCGTCCTGGGCAGGACCGTCGACCTCGCACTCCTCGGTGAGGTGCTCGGCGACGACGCCATTGCCGTCGGGGACCGGTGGCGACCGTTGGAGGAATACGTCGAGCGCGCCAACGGTGTTGCCCGGTTCCGCCACGACTTGTTCCGGCTCGCGTCGTACGAGGGGTTGTCGTACCGGCGCCGGCGCGAGCTCCACGCACGCGTCGGTGCGCTGCTCGAGGCCCGCGACGACGCCGACGTGGCCGTCGTCGCATTGCACTACTGCGAGGCGCAACACCACGACAAGGCATGGGAGTGGTCACGCCGCGCCGCGGACGACGCGCGCGAAAAGAGCGCGCTCGTCGAGGCGTTCGACCTCTACCGCCGGGCGCTGCACGCGGCGCGGCACTGCGACGCCGCGGCGGTTGACATCGCCGAGGTCGCAGAGCGCCTCGGGGACGCCGCGACACTTCTCGGCCGCTACCACGAGGCGAACGCGGCATTCGCCCTTGTTCGCCGGTACGCAAGCGTCGGCGTCACCCGAGCGCGCGCGCTCCGCAAGCAGGGCGATGTCGACGAGCTTGCGGCGCGGTACTCCTCTTCCCTGCGCCGCTACACACGCCGTGCGCGGTGAGCTCGAGCAGTTGGGTGGCGAGGACGGGGCAGCCCGCGAGGGGACACGGGTGCTGCTCGCCTACGGGAAGACCCGCTATTACCAAGGGCGTGTCCGCGACGCTGTAGCACTCACCGCGGAAGGGCTCGATGCGGCCACTGTGTTGCGCGATCGGCGGCTGCTCGCGCAGGCGCATCTGCAGCTCGAGCTCATGCTCACCGACTTGGGCTCCCCGGACGCGGGCGAGCACGGCGAAGCGGCGCTTGTGCTCTTCCGCGAGGTCGGCGACGATCTGGGGCTCGGCCACTTGCTGCTGAATCTCGGCATGAACGCGTTCCAGCAATCGGATTGGCCGACGGCGCTCGCCCGCTATGCCGACAGCAGCGCCGCCTACCAGCGGGCCGGCGACGTCGTCGGCGCGGCGATGGCCCACAACAACGAGGCGGAGCTGCTCACCGACCAAGGCCAATATGACGACGCGCGCGCCCACCTCGAAGACGCCCGGCGTGCGATGCGGGCCGCCGGATACCGGCTCGGCGTCGTGATGACGACCAGTGGCCTCAGCCGGCTCGAGCTGCGCGAGGGTCGCCTCACCGAGGCTGACGCGATGCTGGCCCAGGCACTCGACGAGTTCACCGCGCTCGGTGCGACGACATATGTGCTCGATACGCGCGTGCGCCAAGTCGAGTGCCTGCTCTATGCCGGCCGTCCCGACGAAGCCATCGCGCTCGCGACCCAGGTCGATCGGGAGCTCGCGTCGGCCGCGGTGCCGCTGCTCCCCGCGACCGTGGCGCGGTTCCACGGGCTCGCGCTCCTGCAGATCGGAGATCGCAGCGGGGCGGTGATGCAGCTGCGGGAGGCGCTCGCCCACGCTCGCCACGCGCAAGCCGACTACGAGGTCGCGCGTTGTCTGGAGGCGTTGTTGGCGGCCGGTGACCCCGACGTCGACCTTGCCGAGCCGGTCGCGATCCTCGACCGGCTCGGCGTGGTCGCCTCGCCGACGCTGCCGCCGCCAGTGCCGGGACCTCTGGGGCGGCACCCGGGTGGCGCCGAGGTCCGCAAGCTCGGGCCGCTTTCGCCGGACCTTTGATCTGGCGAAAGCGTGCCGACGCGGGCACGAGGGTGGAATACTGCCTGTCGACGTCGTACGGTCGCCGGGATCGGGCGACCGGTGCGGTGCGGTTGTTGCGAGGGGGGAAACCGTTTTGCGGGGGAAAACGACGGCTTTCGGACTTGTCGCGCTCATGTTCGCCGCGGTGCTGCCGGCCGGGCTCGATGTCACCGACCCGGACGCGGCCTACGCGGACCCGCAGCTACGGACGACCAAGCGGCTGAGCGTCGCACCAGATGGCAGCCAGCGCCCTGGTGTCGTAGACGGCAACCTCATTGCAGGTTTCTTTCCGCGCATCTCGGGCGACGGCCGCTACGTCAGCTTCGCCTCTCCCGACACGGGTCTCGTCCCGGACGACACGAACGGCGTCATGGATGCGTTCGTGCGCGACACCGTCTTGGGCGTGACCGCGCGCGTCAGCCTCTCGACCGGTGGTGCTCAGGCGAACGGCCGTAGCACGGTCGCCGCCGTGAGCGACAACGGCCGCCACGTCGCGTTCCAGTCCGATGCGACGAACCTCGTCGTCGGCGATGTGAACGCTCGGCCCGACGTGTTCGTGCGCGATCGCGACACCGACGCCGACGGCATATTCGACGAGCCTGGCGCAGTGTCGACCACGATCATGAACCGCCTCGCGATCCCCGGTTCGCCGGCCAACCTCGCGACCGGCAACGGCAACTCCACGCTCGTCGACATCTCGGGCGACGGCAACGTCGTGCTGTTCAACTCCGACGCCACTGACATCTTCCCCGGCGACACGAACGGCAATCGTGACGCCTTCGTACGCGTCCGCGACACCGACCGCGACGGCATATTCGACGAGCCCGGCGCCGAAGGTACCGCCCGGGTCAGCATCTCGACCGCCGGCGCCCAAACCACCAGTGGGCGCATCTCGGACGCTCGTTCGATCAGCGCCAACGGACGATGGGTCATCTTCACCTCGGCGGCCGACAACCTCGATGCCGCCGATACACATCCGAGCCCGACCGGCAACGACGCCGATATCTTCGTGCACGACGGCGACGCGGACGGCGACGGGAACTTCGGTGAGGTCGGCGACGTTTCGACGCGCATCATTCATCTCGCGACCGATGGCACCGTTGGCAACAAGGGTGCCGTCACGGCAGCGATCAGCCCGAACGGCCGCTACATGGCGTTCGTGTCGAACGCCGACAACCTCGCCGCCAACGACGCCAATCCAGCCCGCGACGCCTTCCTCCGCGACCGTGACACCGATGCCGACAGTCAGATGGACGAACCCGGCGCGGTGTCGACCACGCTCGTGAGCGTCGCGATAAGCGGTGCCACGGATGGCGCGACCGACAGAGTGGCCGTTGCCGATAACGGCACCGTGGCGTTCCATTCGTTCGCAAGCGATCTCGTGTCGCCGGCGACCTTCGGGGGCCAGGCGTTCTTCCGGCCGCCGGGCGGCCCGACTCTGCTCGTCACCCGTCAGACCAACGGCACTGTCGCCGCCCCATCGGCTGTACTCCCCCTCGAGATCGACGCGTCCGGCCACTTCGTCACCTACTCGACCGAGGTCGCCGGCCTGGTGACCGGCGACACGAACGGCGCCTTCGACGTCTTCCTCACCGAGTTCGGTGACCCCCCGGCAAGCGTTGAGGTGACCCTCGACGCGAGCACCCGCGACCACGCCACCGGGCGCGGCCGCGGTGCCGATCGGGAACATCTCGCCCGACCACGTGAAGGCACTCGACCTCGACGTGTCCACCGCGCCCGGCGGCAAGCGGATGCCGAACGCCGTGGACGCGCCGGGCGGGAAGCGGATGCCCGGCGGGAAGCGGATGCCGCTCACCCAGTTCGCGACATACGCTTGTCAGGCCCCGGGCGGCAAGCGCATGCCGCTCAGCCATGTGGACGTCGACTACCCCGGCGGGTGGAGCGCCTTGCTCGACGGCACCGCGTACGAGGGCGTGCCGGTGCAGTCGGTCGACCTGGGGCAACTCCTCGATCTCCTCGCCGGTGTACCGACCCCGTTGCCGGCGAACCACCCGCTGCGCGATCTGACCCTCGGCGACATCGATCTCCAGCGGGTCCCGCTCGGTCATGCGACGCCGGCGGCGTACCAGCTCGGCGCCACCGCGCTTCAGGGACTCGTGTTCGCGAACGGTGCCACGTGGTGCAACCGGCTCGCGGCGGTCGCCGCCAACGACGCCCCACCCGCCACGTGCGCGACCCTCGGCGTCGGCGCGTCCACGACCCTGCTAGACCTCGACCTCGACCCGGCCGCGCGTCAGGTGCTCGACCGTCACGGCGCGCTCAGGCGAATCCCCCTGCGACCGAACCTCACCGCGTTGCGCGCGGCCAACGCCCTGCTCCTGCGCGCGCCGCTCTCCGACGTCGGGCTCTCAGTGACTCGCGTCGGCGACGTCTCGGCGGCCGCGGCCGCTGACGGCGCGCCCGGCGTCGCGGCGGTGACGCTCGCGGCGATCCAGAGCGGCGCGGCACCCTCGCGGGTGTCGTCGTCTGCGACGCCGGCTTCAACTGCGCGGGCAAGACGCTGGGGCAGGCAAAGACCGCGAACGTCGTCGTGCCACGTGCCCAGCTCGCCGACCTGGCGGGCGCCTTCGGCGCCAATGTCACGGTCGACGACGTCGCCGGCCTCATCGCTCCCGACGTCGACGTGAACGAGCTCGTCGTCGGTCTGCTCGAGGCGACCGACTACCCGTGGGAGAACATCGATCTTCTCGAGCGTGGGGGTCCAACAGTTCGCAACTTCGCCGGCGCGTGTCCGCTACACGGCGACGGTCCGGCCGCTCGGCGGCGCGGATCACAGCGGCACGATCAGCGTGTCGCTCCCCGCCGGCTTCGTCTACGACGCCGACGAGGATCCCGGCGTCGCCGGCGACGAGACGACACTCACACCGCCGGCCGGCCCGCTCGGCCCGCCCGCGATCGTGACGACCGTGGACGCGACCGTCGTCACCTGGACGGTGAGCGGCCTCGCCGCCGGCACCGAGTACGAGTTGAGCTTCCCCGCCTTCGCGAGCCTGCGGCTCGGGACAGGCGCGGCAACCGCGTCGGCCACGCTCACCGGGATCACCGGCACCTCCGGAACCGTGCCGATCACCGTCGTCGAGCCGCCCGACACGCCCGGCACCCCGGGCACCGCACCGCAGATCAGCGGGAACACGCTGTACCTCTCGTACATCAGCGCGGCCGACGACGTCGACCTCTACCGGTACTCACCGTCGCCCGGCGCCCAGGTCGGGGTGCGGCTCAGCCATGTCGTGGGCGACGCCGACCTCGTGTTGTACGGACCGCCCTCCGATACCGCCGCCGACGGACCGAGCCCGGTGCCGACACGCGCCGACGGTCCCGACGTCGAGCCGCTCGAGGACGACGACGGGGCCGCGGCCGTCGACGTCCCCGAAGCGCTGCCCGAGCAACCGGCGAACCTGCACACGGTTCCCGGGGAGCACGTCGCGGCACGGTCCCTGGGTGGCGACGGCGTCGCGCTCGAGGGTGCCGAGGCGACGAATGCCGACCTCGTGCAGGTCTCGTCGTACAAGGGCGCCACCGAGAAGCTGCCCTATGTGCTGCGCGTCCGCGAGACGACTCCGACCGCCCTTCCGGCATGCGCGGCGTATTCGCGGAGCGGCGGCACGCCCGGCGTCCTCGCGCCGATCTCGCCGACCGTCGAAACGTTGATACTGCTCAACGAGCAGCGGCTCGGCGACACGTTCGGCGGCGCGGCCGGCATCGCGACCTTGAAGCTCCAGCTGGCGGCCCTCGCCGCGCACCCGACGGTGAACGGCGCGGTCGTCTCGGTCGAGGGCGATCCCGCGGTCGCGGCTGCGTACCAACAGTGGAATACGAACCCGTGCGACCCGGTACGCGCCAACGACGTGGTGCAGCAAATCGTCGCGCTCGTGGATCGCGTCCGCCGCGGCGACGGTACGACACCGCCGGCCACGCAACTTCGCAACGTCATCGTCGTCGGCGCCGATGACATCGTGCCGATGGCGCGACTCGCCGACACGACGCGACTCGGCAACGAGACCGAGTACGCGCCGGAGCTCGGTGGCGGCAACGAGTACCACGGAGCGCTGGCAACGTCGCACGTGCTCTCCGACGACCCGTACGGCGATGTCGACCCGATCCCCTGGCTCAACCGCCGGCTCTACGTCCCCGACCTCGCGGTCGGGCGCCTGGTCGAGTCGCCCGACGAGATCAGCACGACGATCCAGAAGTACCTCGACAGCGAGGGCGTGCTCGGCACCGACGCCGCCTACGTGGCCGGCTACGACTTCATGGTCGACGGCTCACAGCAGATGGCGGGCGCGCTCTCGACGTCGCTCGCCCAGGCCGGCGGTACCGCGCCCACCGTGACGACCCGCCTCGACCCCGCGTGGACGTCCACGCAGTTGCAGAACGACCTCGCCACGACCGCGCCCGACGTCGGTGGCGTGTACGCGGACTTCAGCCACCGGGAAGGCCAGTCGGCCGCCGAGTTCACCGGCGGTCAGCCCGACCGGCTCACGCCGGCGCAACTCGCGGCCGCGTTGCCGGATGGTGCGCGCGTCGTGTTCTCCATGGGCTGTCACTCGGGGCTCAACGTGTCGAATGCGGTGAGCGGCGAGAGCGGCGTCGCCGACTTCGCGCAGGCGGTCGCGAGCGGCGGAGGCGCGTTCGTCACCACGACCGGTTACGGCTACGGCGACCAGGTCTCGGTCGGGCTCCACGAGCGCTTGATGGTGCTCTTCGCCCAGCAGCTCGACGGCGCGGTCAGTCTCGGCGGCGCGGTCGAGCTTCGCGAAGCAGAGGTACTTCGCGACGCAGGGCCTCTACGGGTCCTACGACGAGAAGGCCTTGGTCACCACCACGCTGTACGGAATCCCCACGTACTCGGTCGGGACCACGAACACGACCCGCAGCGCGACGACCGACATCGGCCCGCCCCAGGCCGCGGGCGGTGGCCTGTCCACGGCCGGTTTCTCGGTCGACCCGACGTTCGAGCAAAAGAGCGACGCCAACGGCGGCTGGTTCGAAGCGAACGGCGCGAGCCCGCTCGTCGTCGCCGGCCGGCCCGTACAGCCTCGTCTCGATCTCGACGTCACCGCGACCGGCAGCGGCTCGCTCCTCCCCGCCCACGGCGCGGCCGTCACCGCCCTCACCGAGGGTACGGCGCACCCTGGCTTCGATGCCGCGTGGTCGCGCGCGACGCTCGACGAGCGGGGCGACGAACCGGAGGTCGAGCGCGGTGAACCTCGGCTACCCGGCGCGCAACGCGACGATCACGACGTTCACCGATCCGAACGGCGTGCCCAGCCCGAGCGGCGCGGCCCAACGCCAGCGCCTCGTCGTCGTGCCCGGCCGGTTCCTCGCCGGGCCCGACGGCACCGGCGTGCAGTCGCTCTACGACCACGTCGCCGGAACCGTCTACTACTCGACGAGCAACGACTACGACCCGCCCGGCGTCGCCGACGCGGTCGGTGTCGTCGATGTCGACGCCGACACGGTCTCGTTCTCGGCCGACGTGTCGGACCCGTCGAGCGTCAAGCGCGTCTTCGCGCTCGTCGACGACGGCAGCGGTTGGCGGCGCGTAGAGCTCACCGGCCCCGCCGGTGGCAGCACGTGGAGCGCGACGACCGGCGTCCCCGCGGCAACCTCCGACGTCGCATGGATCCTGCAGGCCGTCGACGGCGCCGGAAACGTCACCGTCATCAACGACAAGGGCCGCAATCTGGTGGCCCCACCCGAGCCGGTACAACTCTCGGTCAGTGACGCCGGCAACCAGGCCGAAGCTGGTGCCGCACCGTTGCACTTCACGGTGTCGCTCTCGCGCCCGGCATCCGAGCCGGTGGAGGTCGATGTCGCGACCGTCGACGGTACGGCAAGCGGTTCGATCGACTACACCGCAATCGCGCAGTCACTCACCTTCGCACCCGGGCAGACGACGAAACCGGTCGATGTGGCGATCCGCGACGACGAGATCGACGAGCCCAACGAGACGTTGACATTGCGCCTGTTCGCGGCCACGGGTGCCGTCATCGCCGACGGGAGCGGTGCCGGCACGATCGTCGACGACGACATCACGATTCACTCGCTCAGCGGCACCGTGCGAGATGCCGGCGGCAACCCCGTCCGGGGTGCAGCGATCTCGCTCGTGGGTTCAACGGTTTCGCCGGTGAATACCGCGCCCGACGGCTCCTACTCCTTCCCCGACATTCCCGCGGATACTTACAACGTCCGTGCCGCCGCAGTGTGCAAAACCGCGCAGTCCCGAACGGTGACCGTGAACGGCGCGACCACCGCCGACTTCACACTCGCCGCGAACTCGAGCGTCTGCGAGATCCGGCCGCACGCCTGGGACGCGGCGGCGAATGTGCTGCCGCTGACGGGGAACGACGCATCCGCGACGGTGACGCTCCCCTTCGTGTACCGCCACTACGGAGTCGACTACTCGACCGCGTACGTCTCGACGAACGGCGTCGTGAACTTTGCCGGTGCGAACACCTCACCGAGCAACGTCAACCTGCCGAACGCGTCCGCCCCGAACGCGGCGCTCTACGGCTTCTGGGACGACCTCCTGGTCGACAGCCTCTCGGAGGTTCGCACCCAAACGCACGGCTCGGGCGCCGACCGCAGATTCGTGATCGAGTGGTGGAACGTGGCGCTGGTCGCGGAGCCGACGCGCCGCTTCAGCTTCGAGATCCTGCTGTACGAGGACCGGCAGAAACGCCCGGTCTTCCAGTACCGCGATATTGACGCGAACACCATCGAGACCGGCAGCTCGGCGACCGTCGGCAAGGAGAACGCGGCGGGAAAACAGCGCGACCAAGATCTCGTTCAACGAGGGCGTCTTCTACGACGGCCTCTCGATCGCACCGAAGTAACGAAGACTTAGACCTGATCGAGCGGCAGCTCGGCCATCACCGAGTAGCCACCACCAGGAATTGGGCCGGCATCGAGGCGGCCACCGAGAACTGCAACGCGTTCGCGCATGCCGACCAACCCGCGGCCGTTGCTGCCGTTCCGCACATCGCCGGACCACCCGTGGTCCGACACCTCGAGCAGCAGCGCGCCCGGTGCGAACCGCACGTGCACCGACGTGCGGTTGTGCACCGCGTGCTTGGCGACGTTCGTCAACGATTCCTGAATGATGCGGTACGCCGAACCGTCGACGAGCCGCGGCAAGGGCCGGGGCGAACCCTCAACCTCGTACTCGACCTCCATGCCGGCTCGAACGAGCCGATCGACGAGCTCGTCCAGGTCCGCCAGCCCCTTCAGCGGCGCGAAGTCGGCCGACTGGTCGGCGAGCCCGAGTGCGACATCGAGATCGCGGAACGCGTCTCGGCCGACGTCCTCGACAGTCGTCAGGAGCGCTCTCGCCTGCGCCACGTCACAGTCGAGGACGCGGCGAGCCGCCGCCCCCGAGAGGATCATCACATTCAGCGCGTGGCCCATGATGTCGTGCGTCTCTCGCGCGATCCGGCGCCGTTCGGTTGCAGCTGCCTCCATCGCCGTGAGCTCCGCGCGGACTCGGCCCGTCTCCGCCTGCCGCAGCACCCGCTCGGTCCGCGCCCGCTCGGCGACCTCGACGGCGAGCGTCAGCGCCGCGAGCAGTGTCACCGCGAGGAAGAGCTGGATGTCGACGAGGACGTCGTCGCTGTTCCGGACGGTGAGCAGGGCATTCGCGTGACCGCTCGCGACGACCCAGCTCGCGCTCGAATCCCACACCGAACCCGGACACTGCGACGCCGAGCGGGCCGCCCCGCACCGCCGCCACCATCAGGATCGGCAGCACGGCGTACGCGAACGATTCGTCGAAGTAGAGCGACGGGACGATCGTCACGACGACGGCAATGCAGGCAATCCCGACGATCTCGGGAATCTTCGCCGGGACCTCGTAGTACTGGCGACGCGACCATGCGAGCACGGGCGTCGCAACCACGAGCACACCGAGCGCGTCGCCGAGCCACCACTTGGCGGACGTCGAGAGGAGACTGCCGGTTCCCGCGATCGTCGCCACGGTCCCGCCGATCGCGCCCCCTACGAACGGGCCGGCGATCACCGCGCACAGGACATATCGCCAGAGCAACCCACGCGGTGTCGTGCGGCCGCGGGCGGTGACGAACAGGCTGAGGCTCAGGCTCGCACCGACCAGCGGCTCGACGACATTCGCGGTCGCAAAGCCGAGGGCCATGAACACCGTCTGCCCGTGCACGAGATCGACGGAGATCTCGGCGATGGCAGCAGCCGCCAACCACCACGGCCAGTAGCGGCGAGGGGTTGAGACGAGGATCGCGAGCGTGATCCCGGCCGGCGGGAAGAACGCCACGCCGGCCTCGGGAGCATTGAAGTACCAGAACGTGAGGAGCGCGCCCAGCGCGTACAGGCCGCCGGTGAGCACCGCCAGTGCGAGCACGCGCGACGACGCGCGCATCGAGCCTCCATCTCGAGCAACCGGTCCGGCGCCGGCTCCCCCCGTGCACGCGGACGATATCGCGGCGAGGATGCCGGCCGACCCGGCCGTCGCGGCCCGGGGACGTCAAGTGGGCGCGCTGTGGGCCGATACCGTGGACCCTCCATGTCTGCACGCCTGCGTCTTTCACGGTGCTGAACGGCCCGGATCCGGCAGAGCCCGAGCTCTACCGCTGGCAGCTCGATGCGCTGATCGCCTGGTTGCGCTGTGGCCGCCGCGGGGTCGTCGAAGCGGTCACCGGCTCGGGGAAAACCGACGTCGCGATCGCGGCCGCCGCCGACGCCTTGCGCAGGGGTCGCTTCGTCCTCGTCCTCGTTCCCTCGCGTGTGCTCATGCAGCAGTGGCACGGCCGGCTGACTGCTGCGATGCCCGAACGCCGGATCGGGCGCCTGGGCGATGACGGGCGTGACGTCCCGACCGACTGTGACGTGCTCGTCGCGACCCGCCACTCCGCGGCGGCGCACAAGCCGGTGCCGCACGGCGCGGCCGGCGGCCTGCTCATCGCCGACGAGTGCCACGGTCTCGGCGGCAAGACCCTGCGACGCGCGTTGCTCCCGCAGTACGAGGAACGACTCGGCCTGACGGCGACGCTGGAACGCACCGACGATGCGGTGGCCGAGCTGCTCCTCCCCTACTTCGGTGGTGTGTGCTTTCGCTACGGCTTCGAGCAGGCCATTGCCGATGGGGTATGCGCACCCCCGCGCGTGGCCTTCGTCGGGGTGCCGCTCTCCGTCGAGGAACAGGCCGAATACACCGCGGTCGAGCAGCGGCTCGTCAACGCGCGCCATCACCTCCGTCTCGTGCGAGACATGCCGCTCGAACCGTTCGGCGACTTTCTCGCCGCGGTTGCGCATCTCGCCGAACGGGACGCCGGCGCGGACGGCCGCGCGGCTCGCGACTACCTCGACGCCTTTTCCAAGCGACGCCAGATCGTGGCCCAGACGAGTGGCAAATACGAGCTCCTCGGCAGTCTTGCGCCGGCCATCGAGGCGGCGGACGGCGCATTGGTGTTCACCGAGACCGTGCGGGCCGCGAACCATGCGATCAACCGGCTGGATCCGCTGGTGTCGATCGACGTGATCACTGGCTCGACGGCTCGGGGCCACCGGCGCGAGATCCTCGACGATCTCCGGGATCGGAGGCTCGATGCGGTGGCAGCTCCGAGGGTGCTCGACGAAGGCATCGACGTCCCGGACGCCAACCTCGGCGTCGTCATGAGCGCGAGCCGCACCCGGCGCCAGATGATCCAACGCATGGGCCGCATCCTGCGCCGAAAGCGTACGGGAGTCGCCGCCCGCTTCGTGATCATGTTCGCCAAGGACACCTTGGAAGACCCTGCGCAACGCATCGAGCGTGACGGATTTCTCGACGAGATCGAGCGCATCGCAGACGCGACCGGTATCTTCGACAGCGCACGTTTCAAGGAGCTCGACGCGTTTCTCGCCGAGCCCGGCCCGGCGACGGTTCCCGAACCCGAGCATCTCGAGCACTACGCGGGCGCGGCCGCCGCGGCCGGTGTGCAGAACGGCTCCACCATTGACGACGAGTCGGTCGAGTCGCTGGCTCGCGCGCTCGGCGTCGAGGTGGCCTACGCGCTCCTGACGTTCGCCCGCGGCGAGCGCGCGTCCTCTCCGTACGAACCCGCGATCGCGCATCTCGCGGAGCGACTGCCGCAGCGGAGTGACACGTCGGCGTACCTCGAGCTGGAGCTCGGCGAGCTGCCGCGCATCACCAAGCCGAGGGTCAAGCCCAAGCGCCTGTCAACCGGGCAGCAGCCCCTCGAGATCGCACGCATCGGGCCCGCGTGGCGCATCAGCTGCACCGGTTGCGGCGAAGCATCACCACCGGTGCAGTTCCGGTGGCAGGTGCTCGACCAAACCGTGCCGTGCCGGTGCGCGTGACCGCGCGTCCCGCGTTCGCACGGTCGTCACGCGCCGTCGAGCTCGGGCCAAAGAGCTGGTGGGACGGGAGCGGATGCGTACCCGACGTCGAGCTCGACCTCGGCGGCTGAGCGCGCACCGACCACCACGGTGGTGACGGCAGGGTGGCGGCGCGCGAACTGCAACGCGGCGGCGGGCAGCGCGACCCCGTGCGCGGCGCAGCGAGCCCGCAGCTTCCGGGCGCCGGCGACGACGTCATCCGTGGCCGGGGCGTAGTCGTAGGACGCGTGGCCGTCGGGATCGGCAAGGACACCGCTGTTGAACACGCCGCCGAGGATCACCCCGATGCCGCGCGCCGCACACGTCGCCAGTAAATCCGTGCCGCTCCGGTCGAGCAACGAATAGCGGCCGGCGAGCAGCACGCAGTCGAGGTCGATGTCCGCGACGAACCGCTCGAGCATCGGCGCCTGGTTCATGCCGCAGCCGACCGCGCCAACGACTCCCTCGTCGCGCAGTCGCAGCAGCGTCGGGAACGCCTCCTGGCGCGCGACGTCTTCGTGGTCGTCGGGGTCGTGCACGAGCACGACGTCGATCCGGTCGGTGCCGCAGCCGGTCCAGGCTCTCGTCGATCGAGCGCAGGACGCCGTCGCGCGAGTAGTCGAAATGCGGCGCGAGCTCGCCGACATCGGTGAAGATCGTCGGCGGCGGCGCGCCGTTCGGAGGATCGAGCAACCGGCCGACCTTGGTCGACAGCACGTACTCGCTGCGCGGCCGTGCCGCGAGTGCCTGCCCGAGCCGGCGCTCCGAGAGGCCGTGCCCGTAGAGCGGCGCGGTGTCGAAGTAGCGGATCCCCGCGTCCCATGCCGCGTCGACGGCGGCGCGAGCGTCGTCGTCGGTCACCGCCGCGAACATGTTGCCGATCGGCGCGCACCCAGCCCGAGACCGGTGACGGCAGGGCCGCGTCGGCCGAGCGCCCGGCGCGAGCGCCACGACGGCACCGCGTCGCTCATGCCGCGCTCACGGTCGCCACGCGGACCCGCCGGGAAACGCGAGCTCGGCGTACGACTCCGGGTGCATGTCGATCGAGTAGCCGGGCGCGGTGGGCATGACGTAGTGCGCGTCGCGGATCACGGCCGGGTGCACGAAGTGCTCGTGCAGGTGGTCGGCGAACTCGGCCGTGCGGTCGTCGAGGGTGCCGCTCACGCAGACGTAGTCGATCGCCGCAAGGTGCTGCACGTACTCGCACAGGCCGAGGCCGCCGGCGTGCGGGCACACCGGCACGCCGAACTCGGCGGCGAGCAGCAGCACGGCGAGCACCTCGTTCACGCCGCCGAGCCGGCACGCGTCGATCTGGCAGTAGTCGATCGCGCCGGCCTGCAGCAGCTGCTTGAACACCACCCGGTTGGCGGCGTGCTCGCCGGTCGCGACGCCGACCGGCGCGACGGCGCGGCGGATCGCGGCGTGGCCGAGCACGTCGTCGGGGCTGGTGGGCTCCTCGATCCAGCGGAGCGCGAACGGCTCGAGGTGCCGCATCCACTCGATCGCCTCGCCGACGTCCCACACCTGGTTGGCGTCGGCCATCAGCGGGAGGTCGCCGATCTCCTCGCGCATCAACTCGCAGCGGCGCACGTCGGCGGCGACGTCGAGGCCGACCTTCGTCTTGAAGCACCGCCACCCGTCGGCCAGCGCGGCGCGGCACAGGTGCGCGCACCGTTGTCGTCGTCGTAGCCGAGCCAACCCGCCGACGTGATGTACGCGGGATAGCCGTCGCGCTCGAGCTCGGCGATCCGTCGCGCGCGCGTCGGTGCGAGCGCGCGCAGCAGGTCGAGCGCCTGGTCGCGGTCGAGCACGTCGGTGAGGTAGCGGAAGTCGACCGCGGCGACGAACTGCTCGGGCGTCAGGTCGCAGACCAGCCGCCACAGCGGCTTGCCCTCGACCTTCGCCCACAGGTCCCAGACCGCGTTCACGAGCGCCGCGGTCGCCAGGTGGATGACGCCCTTCTCCGGGCCGAGCCAGCGCAGCTGCCCGTCGTTGGTGAGCCGGCGCCAGAACGCGGCGCCGTCGGCGACGAGCTCTTCGAGGTCGCGGCCGACGACGAGCGGCGCGAGCTGCTCGATGGCCGCGCAGCACAGGTCGTTGCCGCGCCCGATCGTGAACGTCATGCCGACGCCCTCGTGCGGCCCGTCGGTGGCGAGGAACACGTACGCGCCCGAGTAGTCGGGGTCCTGGTGTACGGCGTCGGAGCCGGCGAGCGTGCGCGACGTGGGTGCGCGCACGTCGAGCGTGCGGCCGCCGGTGATGCGGGTCATCAGAAGGCGTGCAACACCGCGGACATCGATCGGATCTTAGACACGCGTTCCGGCAGTGCGTCATGATGCGCCGATGTCGGAACGGGTCGTCATCGTCACCGGTTCGCGCGGCGGGATCGGCGCCGCCATCGTCGATCGGTTCACCGCGAACGGCGACATCGTCGTCGGCCTCGACCTGCTCGACGGCTTCGACGTCACCGACCCGAAGACGTGCGCGGCCGACGACGAGGATCATCGTGGCCGAGCACGGCCGCATCGACGTGCTCTGCAACAACGCGGGCATCGGCGCGGTCGGCGACGTCGGTCGCCGCCACACCCGAAGACTGGGCAGCGCGTCTTCGCGGTCAACGTCTTCGGCGTGGCCAACATGTCGCGCGCCGTGCTGCCCGTGATGCGCGCCGCCGGTCGCGGTGCGGTCGTCAACACGTGCTCGGTCGTCGCGTCGGTCGGCCTCGTCGACCGCGCGGTGTACTCGGCGTCGAAGGGCGCGGTGCTCGCGCTGACGCGCGCGATGGCCGCCGACGAGGTCCCGTACGGCATCCGCGTCAACTGCGTGTCGCCGGGCACCGTTGTCGAGCCCGTGGGTCGAGCGAACTCGTCGCCGCGCAGGCCGATCCCGACGCCGCGCTTCGAGGCGCTGCGCCGTCGCCAACCGCTCGGCCGCATGGTCTCGTGCGAGGAGGTCGCGGCCGCGGTCGTCGTACCTCGCCGACGACACGACGTTCACCACCGGCGCCGACTTCCTGCTCGACGGCGGCATCACCGGCATGCGGCTGGTCGACTGACGTGACAACGCACCTGGTTCGACGACGCCCGCTTCGGCATGTTCATCCACTGGGATCACGCCAGCCAGCGTGGCCTCGAGGTGTCGTGGCCGATGGTCGGCGGCATGTTCACGCCTCCCCGCTGCCAATCGGTGACGCCCGACGAGTACCACGGCCTCGCCGCCACGTTCTCGACCCGGACGCGTGGGATCCCGCTGACCTCGCCCGGCGCGCACGCGAAGCGGGCATGCGCTACGTGGTGTTCACGACCCGTCATCACAACGGGTTCTCGATGTTCGACACCGCGTGGAGCGACCACAACGTGATGCACACGCCGTACGGGCGCGACATCGTGCGCGAAGTCGCCGACGCGTTCCGCGCCGAGGGGCTGCGCATCGGCTTCTACTACTCGCTCTCGGACTGGCATCACCCCGACTACCCGCCGTTTCGCGAGGAACACAAGCCGTACTTCCCCGGTCGTCTCACCGCCGCGCCCGACTCGACGAGCAGGCCGATCGCTTCCGCGCGTACCTGTTCGGGCAGCTGCGCGAGCTGTTGACGGGCTACGGCCAGATCGACGTGCTCTGGTTCGACGGCCAGTGGGAGCGCTCGGCCGACTGGTGGCACGTCGAACGAGATCGCCGGCGCTCGCGCGGCGAACTGCAGCCCGGAATCCTGATCAACGACCGGCTCCCCGGTCACGGCGACTTCCTCACGCCCGAGCAGTTCGTCCCGCCGACGGCGCCCGGCGAGCGCTGGGAGACGTGCTTCACGATGAACGACAGCTGGGGATGGAACCCCGACGACACGAACTACAAGAGCCCGCGCGCGATCGTGCACGCGTTGTGCGAGACCGCGGGTCGGGGCGGGAACCTGTTGCTCAACGTGAGCCCGCGCGGTGACGGATCGCTGCCGCCGGAGCAGATCGAACGGCTCGACACGGTGGCGCAATGGATGGCCGCAGCACCACGACGCGATCCACGAGCACCGAAGCCGGTCTCGAACCATGGCAGTTCTACGGCCCGTCCACGCGCCGCGGCGACCGCGCATCAATCGTGTTCCTCTTGAGCCGCCCGTACGAGACGGTCACCGTGCGCGGCCTGCCGGTCCGCCGCGATCGAGCGCGTCGCGAGTGCTCGGCAGCGGCGCCGCGCTCGCGTTCAGCACCCGCACCGGCGTCATCGAGCAGCTCGCAGCCGATCCCGACGGCGAAGTCACGATCACCGTGCCCGAACGCGACCTCGACCCGTTCGCCACCGTGCTCGCCATCGACCTCGCACCCGAGCCGATCGAGGGACGGCGGCCGGTCGCTCGTGTCGACCCGAGACCGACATCGCCGGGTCATGACCCTGCGGGTCGCGCTCGTCGGCGGCCCGATGTACGACCACCTCTACGAGCTGTTCGCGCCCGGCGAGGTCGAGGTCGTCGTCCACGCCGACCATCCGACGCTCAACCGGCGGGTCGCGGCGCATGCTCGCGCGCGGGCGAGCGCATCGACGTGCTCGCGACCCACTCCAAGTACGCGCCGTCGCAGGCGCAGTGGCTGCGGCCGCTCGACGACCTCGTCGACGCGGCCGCGGTCGCGCCGCTCGCGCCGCGTGCGGTGGAGCTGTGCCGCTTCGACGGCGTGCAGTTGTGCCTACCTCGCCTGATCGACGTCCGCGTGCTGTGGGCGCGTACCGATCGCGTCGAGACGGTGCCCGACACGTGGGACGGCGCTGGTCGACTCCGACGTGGTCTTCGGGTTCCCCGGCCGCGAGTCGGGCTTGTTCGGCGACGTTCTTCGAGCTGGTCGTCGGGCGCGGTGGGCGCCTGTTCGACGACGAGCTCCGTCCGACGATGGCCACACCCGAAGCCGAGCACGCCGATCGAGACACTGTGCGTGCTGGCGTGCCCGCGCACCCGCCGAGCTCGTCGACTGGCACTACGACGAGGTCGACGCCGCGTTGCTCGACGGCCGCGTCGACGCGGCCGCGGCGTGGCCGGGCGGCTTCGGCGCGATCCGCGCGTCGCCGCTGGCCGAGCACCTGCAACCCCACCTCTACCCCGCCGGGCCCGTACGTCGCGTGTCGTACTCCGGGTGCCACGCGTGGGCGATCCCGCGCACGTGCGGCGACCTCGACGGCGCGGTCGCGCTTGGTCAACCGCCTGCTCGGCGCGGAGCTGCAAGGCGTCGACGCGGCCGGCGGCAACATGTGCGCGCACCGCGACGCGCTGGCAGCTGTCGAACCGAGGGGCGAGCTCGATCGTCGCCGCCTCGAGATCACCCGCCAGATGATCGACGACGCGATGATCACCTACCCGCCGCTCGCGCGCTTCCCCGAGATCGAGGACGCGGGCTGGTCGGCGATACGTGACGCGTTGCGAGGCCGGTGTACCGCGGCTGAAGCCACGACCGCGATCCAGGCCGCGGCCGTTGCGGTTCTGACGTAGCCCCGCGAAACATTGTCGCGGGGGCAGTGAGTGGCCGGCGAGTCGGGAGGCTGCGGATGGACGAACGCGACCGGGTTGCAGACCTCCTCGAGTCGCAGCGCTCGTTCTACGACCTCCGGGCACCCGACTTCGGCGACGAAACCGTGCCTGACCGAAGAGTCTTCGGCGTGCCGGCGAGCGGGCTGGTCCGTGGCCTCGTCGACGAGTTCGCGCCCACCGGTGACGTGCTCGAGCTCGCATGCGGGAGCGGAACGTTCACCCGCGAGCTCGTCCGCCATGCAAGAACGGTGACCGCCGTCGATGCATCTCCTCAGATGCTGGAACGCAACAGCAAGGAGGTGGGCGACAGCAGGGTGACCTACGTCAACGCCGACCTCTTCGACTGGCGGCCCGAACGTCGGTACGACGCCGTCTTCTTCGGCTTCTGGCTGTCGCACGTGCCGCCGGTCACCTTCGACGAGTTCTGGGCGCTCGTGCGGGCATCACTGCGGGTCGGCGGCCGCGTGGCCTTCGTCGACGAAGACGATCGGGGCGCAACGAACGACGACATCCACCTCGTCGAGAACGTTCCCGTCGCAACACGAACCCTCCGCGACGGGCGACGGTCCGACGTCGTCAAGTTGTTTTGGGATCCGGCGGAGCTCCAGAGCCGGCTTGGCTCGCTCGGCTGGCGGGTGACGGTGCGTCGAGTCGGCGAGACCTTCCTCTACGGCTGCGGCACCTGAGCGAGAGTGCGGTTCGCGGCTCGCTCACTTCACGGGGACGCGGATCGTGGAGAGGTCGATGTGCATCGGCACGTTCTCGTCGGCCGCGTGCGCCGGGTCGTTCGTCGCGTTCGGCATGTCTTCGAGCGCCGGTGGCGCCGGCAGGTGGACGACCTTGTAGTCCGCGCCCTTCGGCTTCTCGGCGGTGAACGCCGCCGCGAACCGGGGGATGTCGGCGGTGTACGACGGCGAGGGTGGCGACCCGCACGGCACCAGCTGCTCGAGCTTCGGAGGCGAAGATGTGCGGAAGGTGTTCCCGGAGAAGCAGTTCCCGCCGGCGTCCTTCGGGTCCTCGATGGTCGTCACGAGCAGAAGATCGGCGACACGGCTGTCGCTGTGTGACGTTTTCGCGAACGGTGTTCCGCCGGGCGTCGAAGTTCTGCGCCTTCTTGTCGTCGGGTGACAGCACCTTTTCGGGGAGTGTGATGACGCCGATGCCGGCGATGTCGTGGTCGTAGACGAGATTCCGTTCGACCGTGTTGTCGATCCCGCCCGCGAGGAGAATGCCATTGCCGATCGCGGTCTGGGCGATGTCGATCGCCGCCGACTTCGCATTGTTGTTGTCGTACACGATGTTCCCGACGATGGTCGTCTCCCGTTCAGGCGGGTTCGCTTCCTCGGTGCCACTATTCGGGACGATGCCGACCCGGTTGTGGCGCCAGATGGAATTGACGATGAGCAGGTTGCCGCCCGCGTTCGTGCCGCTGTAGCCGATGCCGTTCCACTCGGCGATCGAATCGGTGATCACCGTGTTGCACGGGTAGCACTGGCCGATGTAGAAGCCGGCGTCCGGACTGCCGGCGCCGTAGTCGTGGTCGAACTGGCCGTTGACCGCGTCGAACGCGTAGATGCCGTAGTCGCCATTGCGGATCGCAGTGAGGTACGAGCCGCGGTACCCCTTGATCCCCGTCCAGAAGAAGCCGTTCTTGGTGTAATTGCGCGCGGTCATGTTCTCGATGGCGACCCCGTCGGCGATGACCTTGAAGCCGTTGTCACGCGTGAATTCGCCGTCGAGGATCGTGCCGGCACGTTCCTCGCCGCGGATCACGATGCGAGGATTCGAGACCGTCACGGCTTCCCGATAGACACCGGATGCCACCAGCACGAGGCTGCCGGGCTTGGCCGCGTTCACCGCCGCTTGGATCGTCGGGTAGTCGGCGGGAACGCGGAATGTGCCACTCTTCGTGCCGGTGCTCTGCACCGCGCCGATGTGACCGTCGAACGGTACGTCGCCGACCACGACCACACCGATCATCCCGGCCGTGGGTGTGCCGTGCAACGAGCAGTAGATCGGAAACACGCCTGACTTCGTGAACGTGTACGAGTACGACGAGCCCGCCGCGAACTTGTCCGCGTTGACGCCGAGGGCCGTGTCGTACGCGAGATTGGGATCACTGAGCAGGATGTTGTGCGCCGAACGGCCGTCGTTGACGAACGTGACTCGCGTGCCCGGATCGATTCGGATGCCACGCGGTTCGAACACGTTGTCCTTCACCGTGACCGCAACCGACGTCTTGCCACGTGCGTCGGTGAGCTCGATCTTGGGATTGGAGCTCTTCGACGAGCTCGAGCAACCGGCGAGCACGCAGCCGATCACGACGAGCCACACGAGCAACGTGCGCTTCACGCTCCACCCTTGCACGGATCGTGCCGATGTCGGCCAAAGATAACCACCGTTGGTTCGCGATCAAGGTGGGAAGAACCTCTGAGGGGCTGCGCATACACAACACCCGCCCCGTGTTTGTGCAGCCCTCCCCTTTCGCTCACGCAGCGCGAGTACCGGGCTGTCACTCCTCGACCTTCTCCCACCACTGGCACCACCATTCGGCGCCGACGAGGATCCGCAGCTGCGGATGCCAGCAGTACGAGATCGAGTCGTCGGGGTTGAGGTAGTAGAGGCAGTTGAGGCACTTCTCTTCCCCGTTCGGCTGCCCCCGGAGAACCGCACGCTCCATGAAGTGCTGCAGCTCGAGCCAGTTCTTCTCGTCGATCTCCTTCGGCTCGGGCTTCGGGATGTCGTAGTCGCTCACTCACAGTCTCCTCGGGCTACGTCGGGTGCTCGGACAGACGCTATTCGTCCGCGACCCCGGGCTCGGGGTTCGTCCGGTGGGCGTCTCGGCGTGGAACCCGCGGCTTGCGGCCGTCGTAGATCCTGCCGGTCCGGGGAGGCGACGTGCTGACTGCCTCCGTGTTGCCGCGTCCGCCCCGTGGTCCAAGGTTCAGTGCAGCAAAGACCAGTGCGTTCCTGGTGGCCCGGGACAAGGACTTGCCCCATGCCTCCCGCGGGTCCGCCGGCGCCCGCGGTGGTGGCCCCGACCGGCGGGCTTCGGTCGTACAGCCGGTCCAGTTGCGGTGGGCCGCGAGCCACGGGAGGACGCCGATCGTGGCGTACAACTGGCAGGTCGCGAGCAACTCGACGTTCACGACGCTCCTCATGACGGGCAGTACGTCCGCATCCAGCGTCGGCGGTCCCGTCCCCCTGCAGGCCGCGGTGAGTGGGCTGGCGAACGGCTCGTACTTCTGGCGGGTCGACGCCGCGCAGGACGCGTCGGATCCGAATGTCGGGCTGGTGACCGGCCCGTGGAGTCCGGCTGCCGCGTTCACCGTGACCGGTTCCGCGGCGGGCACTCCGTCCGCGCCGACGATGATCGGCCCCGACCCGCACGGCCGAGTGATCCGGACCGACGCACACATTCGCCTCGCGAATCCCCGCGCCGCAGCAACCGACGACGCACGGATCCTGCGGCGCGGGTACAACTACAACCACGGCATCGACCTCAACGGCAACCTCGACATGGGCCTCCTGTTCACGTGCTACCAGCGGCACATCCAGCGCCAGTTCGAGGCCGTGCAGATGCGACTCGTCGACGAACCGCTCGTCGACTACATCAGCCCGACGGGCGGTGGATACTTCTTCGTGCTCCCCGGCGTGCAAGACGGCAACGACTACTTCGGACGCTCGTTGTTCGCCTGACCGGTTCCTCTTTGTCGCCGGAATCGCGCCGTCGTGGCATGGCGCTCGCCGGTTCGGGGAAACGACATGCGGGAGGTGCGTCCATGCGAGCTCGAACAGCATCCTGTCGCGGCCTGGCCGCGGCGATCACGTGCGCTTGGCTCGGGACGGCGATCCTGCCCGCGAGCGCCGCGGTGCCGACATCCTCACCCACGGTCGCTCCCGTGGTCTGCGGCAAATACGCGGGCGATCCCGCGCCCGGCACGCCCGCATGGACTGCACGCGACCTCACGAATGTCGCGTGCTCGTATCAGCGACACGTCGACGCGCAGACCAGTCCCGCGTTTCTCGCGAAGCAGGCAGAGCAGATCGCGATCGAGAACACCGAGTTCGCGACGGTCACAGCACCCGAGTGGGCAGCGGAGCCGAACAGGTTGCACGCAAACTGCTGTACAAGCCCGGAGTCGAAGGTCGGTGATCCGTTTCGTAGCCCCGAGGAATGGGCGAGCGCAGGACGCGGTCGCCAGGTGAAATTCTCGTTCATCAATCGCAATGGCGCCAAACTGCGGGCGCGGCTGTACGCGCCGCGCAATGTCACGAATCGCTATCCCGCGATCACCTTCACGCCCGGGCTCCAGTCGTACAACGAGGTCAACTCCTGGTTCGCGCAGGGTATGGCGGAAGCCGGCTACGTCGTGCTCATCATCGACCCGCAAGGGCAGGGCGACAGCGAGAACTGCGGTCACACGCCCGACGGAACACAGACGTCGTGCCCCACGACCGATCAGCCGGTCGACACGCGATCGGCGATCGACTTCATGCTCTCGACCCCCTCCCGTCCGTACGCGTGGGCGCAGGGAAGCAACGCCGTGGGCACGCCGAAATTCAACCCGTGGTGGAAGAACGTCGACGGCGCACACCTCGGGATCGCGGGCCACTCGTTGGGCGCGATCGCGGTCACGCCCCTCGGTCAACAGGACTCGCGTGTCGACGCCGTGGTGTCCTACGACAACCTCGACGCAACGTTGGGCGCATCGGTGCCGAGGCGCACGCCGACGCTCTACTTCTCAACGGACTACGCGTTCCCGGCGACCGGCACACCGAAGCAGGCTCCACCCGACCCGAACCAGCACCTCGGCGCGTTCAACCAGCTGAAGGCGGCTGGTGTTGACACCATGTCGATCACGACACGCGCGAGCGACCACTACGAGTTCGGGTACCAGCCCTATCCCGCCGATCTCCCGTCGAGTCGCTACGGCGAACGCGTGGCGTTCTACTACTCGCTGGCGTGGTTCGATCGCTATCTCAAGGGCGACCCATCCGGAACGACGCGTCTCACGAGGCTCGCCTTCGACTCGTCCTCGGACCGCCACTCGATCGGTGCAGGCACCTACGACGCGCAGAAGGCGGCGAACGATCCGACGAACCCATTCGCCGGCAACCTGCCGTACGGGATCGCCGGCAAGTGCGCGGCGAATCTCCTCTCCTTCTACTACGACTCGGCGTATTGGCTACAGGCGGGCCGTGTGCGAACGAACCACATGCGCGCCCGTGGGTGCACCACCGGCTGAGCAGGCCCGGCGCAGGACATGACTTGGCGGGGCCGGACTCGTAGCGTGGGCCCGTGGATGACATCCTGAGCGCGCTGGCTTCACAACACGCCGAGCTCGGTGAGCTCGTCGATGGATGCGCGAACGAGGACTGGGAACGCCCGACTCGCTGTGAGGGGTGGGACGTCGCCGCGGTGCTCGTGCACCTCGCGCAAACCGACGAGTTCGCGATTGCAAGTGCCCGCGGAGAGTTCGATCATCACCCTCACGGGCTGCTCGGCGAAGGTGAACAACAGAAGGTGTCGGTCGACGATGCCGCCGCCGCGCAAGTCGATGTCGACCGAGCGGCAGGGGGCGAAGCGATACGACAACGGTGGCACGACGCGTCGCAGGCCATGCGCGCCGCGTTCGCCGCAGGGGATCCTCACCGGCGCGTGACGTGGGTCAGCGGCAGACTCTCGCTGCATACCCTCGCGGCGACACGACTCTCGGAATGTTGGATCCACACGGGCGACATCGCATCCGCGTTCGGCATCGAGCTCGAGCCCACCGATCGGCTTCGTCACATCGTACGACTCGCGTGGCGGACGCTCCCTTACGCGTTCCGGCGCGCCGACAAAGAGATGCACGGCCCGGTCGCGCTCGAACTGGTCGGACCGAACGGCGACAAGTGGCGCTTCGATCCCGAGGCACCGGCGCTCACGACCATCCGAGGCTCCGCAGCCGAGTTCTGCGACGTCGCGGCCCGCCGCATCGGGCCCGACGCAACCGATCTGGTCGGCAACGGCCCGGACGCCGCGGAGGTCCTCCGCCTCGTGCGGACGTACGCGCAGTAGCGGCGACCGAGCGAGGTAGACGCGCTGGACTTCAGGTGCCTGCAGTCACCGCTTCGAACATCCGCGCTCGTTCTCGAGGTGTGGCCTGTGCCGCGAACACCTGCAGCTTGTCGAGTGCGGGGAACAGCGCGGTGAAGAAGCGGCCCTGCAGCTCTCGCACGGTTGCGCCATCGTGCTCGCCCAAGCCACGCATGAGGTTCAGGCGTGAGCTATCGAGCCACTGCTGCAGATCAGGTGCGTCTTGCCACTGCATCTCCGTGGTGATGCCGGCCAGGATGGCGCGCAGGTAGTCGAACGGCGTATGGGGCATGACGGTCGGCGGGCAGAGCCGGTTCTTCTCCTCCGTCGTTCGACCGGTGGTTTCGACGAAGCCCTGCAGCGCGCCCGACAATGTCAGGCCGACACGCGTCACGAGCTGGAGGGTGATCGTGTCGTCGGTGAAGATCCGCGAGGTGGGTTGTCGCTCAGCCCGGACGCAGCGCAATGCACATGCAGATGTTCGGGCGTGGTTGCGATCGAGCCCTGGTCGAGGACGATCTGGTCTGGCTCGATGCGCTGCACGTGCCCGAGCCGGACGACGTGTTGTATGCGACGGAGTTGCTCGAGCTCACCGACGCTCACCGTCCCGCCCTTCATCATGGTCGGCACGACGGATCGATCGGTGCGGAGCATCATCTCGTGCTCTTCGAGGCGTTCGAAGACCTCCTCCACCGACGCCGATGCGACCATCGCCTCGAGGTCGAGCACGACGCCCGCGAACGTCCGCGCCTCTCCTGGCTGAAAGAACGCCCGATTGAGGATCCATGAGTCACGTGGACGGATCCACGTGATGTCGTCGGGATCGGTCCCTCGATCGAGCAGCCAGCAGATGGCATCCAACGCGGTCTTGCCCCCACCGACGATCACGTACCCCGCAGCCGGGGTCGCCGAGCCTGGTGAGCTCGCCGACCGGGATGCAGCGAACCCCGTCCGCCACATCGAACGGCGGCGGCTCGGTCGCGGGCACACGTGACGCCATGTAGGTCGCGTCGACAACGTGGCTCCGGACCGTCACATCGGTCACCTGATCGGTCACCCGCGAGTGGAAGCGACGGCCGCCCAGGTAATCGCACATCGGAAAGAAGCGGACTCGTCCGGACGCCAAGAACCGGTGGCGCATGATCTCGTCGAAGTAGCCGCAGATCTCCGCGCCGCTCGCTCGTTCGGAGAAGCCGTCGGGCTCGAGGCGGTCCTGTCCGAGCGCCGTCGAGTTGACCCCGTAGTACCGGGAGGGCTGGTGGAGCTGCACGAACGGGTACGAGTCCAACCAATGGCCGCCCGCACGATGGCGCCGCTCGACCATCACGACGTCAGCGTTGCTGTGCTCGAGCAACGAGTCGACGAACGCCATCCCGAGCGCGCCGGCACCCACGACGAGATAGTCGGTCTCGAGCTTCGTCGCCGTCATGGGCCGAAGCTAATCGGGTCGGGCAACCGTGTCTGCGGCATTTGCCGCACAACACGTTTCCGGGCTGCCTACGGCCTTCTTGCGAGCGTGTAGCTGAAGCTGATCTCCTCGCGAAAGACCCCTTCGGGTTCCACAGCCAGCAGCCGTTCGCGGAGGTCGCGGCAAACGCCTGAACGTCTTGCCCGAGCGCCTGATGCGACAAGACCGACGTCGAGTACATGAACCCCGTCAGCGTCTCGACGCTCCACTCGTGCGGAGTCCGGAACTCGAATTCGCCGACGATCGCGAAGCCCGCGGACGCGAGGACCTTCGTTTCTGGTTCCTCCGCCAGGTGCCGGGAGAGGTTCGCGGGAACCCTTTCGGTCGCGACCCCTTCGTCGCGTCCAGTGGCGCAGCGCGTCCGCCATCACCCGTTGCCAGGCCAGGCTCCCGTCCCAAGGCGGTTGCTCCAGAGCAGCGCGACGTGCCCACCGGCCGCGAGCCAGCGCATCGCCGACTCGGCGATGACGCGCCGCGGCAAGCGGTGAAACGCGTTCCCGATGGCCACGAGCTCGAAGGAGCCGTCGGCGTCGACGTCTTCGGCGCGCCCCGCGATCCAGCGAACGTTGTCGACTCCGTGCCGCAGCGCTTTCGCACGAGCGAGCTCGACCGCCTCGGGTTCCTGATCGACGGCCCAGACCTCGGCGAAGCTCGACCCGAGGCCAAAGGCGATCTGGCCGGTGCCGCCAGCGAGATCCAGCGGCCTGCCCGCGCCCGTGATCCGCGCTCGCACGCGCAAGTGTCGAGCAGAGGCTGGGAGTAAGCGACTCTGAACGCGTCGTAGAAGGGAGCGGTCCCTCGGTAGAGATCAGAACGGAACTCGGGACCGCTGGACACTCGGTATCTCTCCGCCCTCGCTCGTTGTCCTGACGACACGCTATATCCGGGCGATTAGGTTGCTGGTCCGTCGTGATGATCGCGAAGTTGGGAGAAGCGCGCGATGGATTTCGGGGTGCATCTCCCGCTGATGGACTTCGGGGGGCATCCGTACACCCTCGAGCATCTCGTCGCGTACACAAAGACCGCTGCGCAACTCGGCTTCAGTGCTCTTTCTACGAACGACCACATGGTCTTTTCGGTCCCCTGGCTGGACGGTCCGGTCGCGCTTGCCGCGGTGATGGAGCACTTAGGAGAGATGACGCTGGCAACGACGGTCGCGCTCGCAGTGGTGCGAGGACCCGGTGCCGGTCGCGAAGACGTTGGGTGCGATCGATCGTCTCTCGGGTGGCCGGCTTGTCGTGGCAGTCGGTCCGGGCTCGTCGCACGAGGACTACGCAGCGGTCGGTCTCGATTTCGCAGAACGCTGGCCACGGTTCGACGAGGCGATCGGCGCGCTGCCGCGCGCTGTGGCGCAAGGACGGGGCGCCGTTCGTGGGTCGCTTCTACTCGACCGAGGGCATTTCCCTGGAGCCCCGGCCCGCACAACCGTTCGGACCACCGATCTGGGTGGGGAGCTGGGGCTCTGAAGCCGGGATGCGTCGTGTCGCCCGTCTCGCCGACGGCTGGTTGGCGTCCGCCTACAACACCACGCCCCAGGTGTTCGGCGAAGCGTGGCAAACCCTTCGCACGAAGCTCCCGGATCACGGGAAGGCCGCCGAGACGTTCCCGAACGCGCTTGCGACGATGTGGTGCTACATCACCGACGACCGCAACGAGGCCGACCGCATCCTCGAGGAGCGGGTCATTCCCACCGTGCATCGACCCGAAGACATGCTGCGCGAACGCCTCCCGATCGGTCCCCCGGAA
The DNA here is from genome assembly GCA_963781425.1 of uncultured Actinomycetes bacterium. Taxonomy (GTDB): domain Bacteria; phylum Actinomycetota; class Acidimicrobiia; order IMCC26256; family PALSA-610; genus DASQHW01. Next base: position 491,652 of record CAWAGX010000014.1, read on the forward strand.
CTGTTCGCCGAGAAGTTGACCGCATTCGCGAACGCAGGCGTGCAACGCGTCTTCATCTGGCCGGTCGCCGACGAGGCACACCAGCTCGAGCGCTTCTGGAACGATGTGCGACCGCTCGTAGCCAACACGACATAGGTCCCGACGCGGGCGCTAGAGCGCGAGCGGCACGTACCCGGCGGGAAACGTTGACGGCGTGAAGATCCAGGTCTCGAGCGCGTACCGCTCTCGTTTGAGGCCCGGTCGTGACGCCGTGGTGTGGAGCATGAGGTGGTCGAAGAGCATCGCGTCGCCGGGCGCGAATGTCGGCGTCTGTGGTTCGAGGCCATCGAGCGCACGTGCAAGCTCCGCGCTGGTGACCGCGGTACGCGACTTCCCGATCGGGCTCGTCGGTTCCGACCACACGTTCGAGTCGCCGCGGCACGATCTCGAGGCCAGGGGCATCCGTGTCGCCACCGCAATGCGAGAGAGCGCGACCCATACGTCGACGGTTCGGATGTCGCTGCCGAGGAAGGCCCCGTCCTGGTGCCACGACGCGCGCACGTCCGGCGACACCCGCCGGAGCACGCATTTGTTCGCCGAGAGCCGCGAGCGCTTCGCCGAGGTACTCGCCGACAACCTGCGGGATACGCACCGCCTCGAGCGCTTCAACGACATTGAACAAGGCGCTCGGTGAGTCCACGACGAGGATCCCGCCCAACTGCCGGGCCCATTCTCGATCGGTCCACAGAGGTGGAGATGGCGGACCGGGTTCGAAGGGCACGTACCGAAGAAACACTTCGACGCGGCTCCGCCGGGTCTCTACGGCGCCGGTACGGGAATCCCCTTGGGCCAGTACTACGTCGGTCCGTATGACGAGCGGACACTGGTACAGGATCAACGCAGTATCGCCTACACGCGCAAGGACTTCCGCGCTCTCTGGGACTATGAGCACCGTCCAACGCTCTCGAGTGCCGACGATCCGAAGTAGCGATTCGTTCGCGTGCGAAAAGGCGTTGCGTCAGAGTTGACGAGAGCGCCAGAGCAACGCGGCGAGCGCCACCACAACGATGGATACCACGAGGCCGGCAATCCAGCCGGCAACGTCGGCGGCGACAAGAATCGCACCGAGAGCAGTCCCGATTCCGACGATGCCTGCTGTCGCAATGAGACGCGCCAGAACCGACTCGAAGGTCCGGCGGCCGGGCTGCTCGGACAAGAACCCTCCGGTGAGGGACGAGCCGTCTGTCGAGTCGTGCGGACCAGTAGCCATCTTCTTCGGACTACCCCGTTCCAGGCGGCGTAAGCGGTCGCCGGCTGTCGCTTGGGCAACGCGGGATTGATACGTGCAATCTGCGGGTAACCGATCTCTATGTATATAAGCGTCGGCGCAGTGGTCCTCATTCTCCTCATCGTGTTGTTGATCATGTTCCTCCGCGGTCGAACTGTGTAAGCGCCGAAGGCGCGCCTTCCCGGAGAACCGGGCACACCGGAGGTACCTCATGTTTCTATGGCTCATTGCCGTCATCATTGCGATTGTCGGAGTCGTGCAGCTGTTCCAGGGCCAGATCCTGCTGGCCATTGTTCTCTTCGTTGTCGCGTGCCTCGTCGGACCGGGCGGATACAGCGTCTTTCGTGGACGGCGGGCATAACCATCCCGCGAGAGCGTGCGACCAGCGACGCGCGGGTATTGCGTGGTGAATGACCGGAACCTTGGAGGCTTCGGAAGTCGGTGACCTCCTGGCGCGGTCACAACTCACCGTCGCGACCGCCGAGTCCATGACTGGTGGCGCGCTCGCCGAGGCGCTCGTTGCGGTTCCGGGCGCGAGCGAGTGGCTGGCGGGCGGTGTGATCGCCTACATGTCGCGAGTCAAGTACGACTTGCTCGGGGTTCGCGAGGGGCCAGTCGTATGCGAGGCCGCCGCGCGGCAGATGGCCGTCTCGGTTGCTCGCTTGCTCGACACCGACGTCGGCGTGTCCACGACGGGCGTCGCGGGCCCGGAGCCGATGGAGGACCAGCCGGTGGGCACTCTCTTTGTCGGCGTCTCCGTCCACGGGCACGTCACGTGTCGCCACTACGTGCTCGATGGCGATCCCTTCGAGAACCGCGCCCGAGCAGTGCGTGAGGCGCTGGCGCTCGCGGCCGAAGCACTTGCGGGTGAAGATGAGCGGCCGCCCACGCCCGTCGGGAACTGACGCGACGGTACGGTTGCGTCGGTGGGTGGCGATGCCGTTTGGTTTGTCTCCCCGCCCGGCCGAGTGGTGTCGTCGCCCACCGCTCGAAGCCTTCAGCGCGGGAACGTGATGAGACAGAACTCCGTGCCGTCCGGGTCAGCCATCAGCGCGAGGGTTCCGCCCCTGACCTCGTGACTCGCACCGGCGCGGCCACCAAGTTCCTCGACGAGGTCGATGGCCTCGGCCAGATCGTCCACCCAAAGGTCGATGTGTACACGCGTCTTGCCGACCTTTTGCTCGGGAACCGGTTGGAAATAGAGCATCGGACCGCCGGTCGCGGTCGGGCCGAGGACATACCAGCCGTCGTCGCGCCGGACGGGTTCGAGGTCCAGCAGCCGACCCCAGAAGGCGGCCGCACGCTCGGGATCGCACGTGTCGATCGTCGTGTGTGCCCACGCGAAGCGCGGCCCGTTCATGCGACAGATCCTCGCACACGACCTTCCATGTTCACTGCGGCGGCGATGCCGGCTTCGAGGCCGTGCTTCCCGACCTCTTCGAGTAGCACACATCTTCTTCCTCGGTGAGATCGACAGACGTCGAGGAAGCCACGTCTGCGTCCTCCGGCGGTGAAGGATCAAGCGCGAGGTAGAAGTCCCGCTCGCGGGTGGGCAGGGAGTGCAGATAGACCCGCCGTTGTTCGACGGGTTGAGCACGCACCGGACGGGCCGCGGCTTGAACGGGCGCCGGAGACTCCGCGCTATCTCGCAACCGAAACGGCCATCGGAAACGGGGCTTCGGCCGTCCGACGAGCTGGCCGGCCACGAGGGCTATCAGGACGAGTCCGAAGAGGACACCCGCCAGCCACAACGCGGGCCCGTGACCGATCTTGTCAACAGTTGCGTCAACGGCCGCGGCGCGCGCTGCGACTGTTGCCTCCCCCCGTGTCGCGGTCGCGATCATTTCCCGCTGACGGGCCCGAACCTGCGCGCGCATGAGCTGATCGTGACGTGCGACCTGCGCCCGAAGTTCGAACATGGCCTGTTGGTTGTCGGCGAGACGCACATCGATCGTGTGTTCAGAACTTCCCGCCGCGGCCGCCCGTTCGCTCTGTCGCTCGAGGTCGCGAACGACGGCCTCGAGCTTCTGGAGCAAGGGCCTCGGATCCGGGACGCCTGTACGACCTGCCAACGCCTGGAGCTCGGCATCGGCTCGTCCCCAAGAATCTCTCGCGGCCGCTGCCTGCGCGTCGGTGGTGGCGGTGACCTCGCGCACGCCGCCTTCGAGGCCGGCGTGCGCGAGTGCGAGGACGCGCGCACGCGCGGTCCGCCGGCTCGACGCGGTCAACGCGATGAGGACGTCAGACCCGTCGGCGTGCACAACTGCGCCCTCTCCGAGCGTGCGCACCGTGCGGACCATGGCGCCTGTCGTCAACGGCGTCGCCACCCTCACGCGAGCCTCGGCGCGGAACCGAGCAGACGGGAATACAAGTGCCGCGACGGCGACCACAGCGAGGACTGCGGCACACAGACGGAGAAGGTTGCGAGAGGTCGCGACGCCGCGGACGTTCAAGACGGCGTCGCGGTACGAACCGAGAACCCGTACGCCGTGTTGATACTCACCCCGGATCTGCCGTGGTGACGTCCGTCCCTCCCGTGGTGTCTGCGGCGTCGACGTCGTCGTCGGCGGTGAGGTCGATTTCCGGCGCGGGCTGTACGGCGTCGCGTTCGTCCTGGTCTTCTGGCTCTTCCAGGAGACCCAATCCTGGTAGCTCGAGTGCCCGCGCCGAAGCCGCGGCCAGTTGTTCGGCGTGGCGAGCTTCGGCGGACAGCTGCTCGGCTTGACGAATGAGCGCGGCGGCTTGCGTGCTCGCTTCCTCGGCTTGGGCGGTCGCGCGCTCTATCTCTGCCTCCGCGGCCGCGGCCCGATGCTCCGCCACACGCGCTCCTTCGCGTGCGGCCTCTTCGGCCCTCCGTGCTTCTCGCGAGCGGACTTCGGCATTCCGGGCGGCGTCGGCGAGTCGCTCGGCCTCGGCGACCGACGCCTCGCGAGCCGCGACCACCCGAGCGGCCTCTGCCTGCTGCTCCTCCAAGATGAGCACGTTTCCCAAGAGGTCACGTATGGTCGCTTCGAAGCGGGCGAGGTGGTCGGCCGCCGCGGCGAGCGCTTGTTGTTCGGAACGCTCGCGCTGCTCCTGCTTCTCGCGCTCAGCTTGCTTGAACGCTTCGACCCGCGCCGCCGTCCGGCTGTTCTCCAGCTCGCGTTCTGCGGCGGCGGCCTCGGTATCGACGCGAGCGCGCATCTCGGCCTCGGCGACGGCCTCCTTCTCGTCGGCGTCCGACGCCGCGGCAACCTCACCGACGGCGGCCTCGAGGGCGCGCGCCAGGGCTTCCGCTTCGTCGGCCGCTCGCCGGGCCTCCGTCGCACGCTCGCCCGCCACACGTTGTGCATCAGCGCGCGCCTCCGCGGCGGCCGACAAGGCGGACCGGTAGGACTCCAAACGCAGCCGCTTCCGCGCCGCTTCCGCCTCGTCGAGCTCGCGGGCGCGCCGCTCGAGTGCCGCGGCTTCGGCGCGACGTCGACGTTCGGCTTCCTGGTCGGCGGCCAAGCGTTCTTCGGCGAGCCACGCGCGCAACTCGACGTCACGTTGGGCCGCCGTGCGGGCATGGTCCTCCGCCTCGGTCACCGCCTGATGTGTTCGCTGCAACTCGTTCGTCGTGCGTTGCGCTTGCCCGATCGCGTCCATCAGCTCATCTCCGCGGCGCGCAACCTCACACTCGGCCGCGTCCACCAACGGCAACCCCGACTCGGCCGATGAGCCTGTCGCAGTACCGGGGGATCGGTAGGTGCCCCGACGCGCCCGCCTCGCACGGGCGGCTTCCTCCCTTGCCCGCCGGGCCCGAGCCCGCGCCCTCTTGCTCATGGGCTCCGCACCGGTCGGCTCACCCTCGGGGTCGCCGGCATCTCCCAGTCGACTCTGGACGGATGTTTCTTCCGGACACGGTGGCGCGGCGTCGCTTGTCACGTCCGGCGCGCCGTCGACGCGCTCGGGTTCTCCGTTCGTGCTCGCGGACGTTGTCTCCGAATCCGGCGGCGCGGATGACCCGTGACGGTCCTTTCTCCAGCGGCTGCTGGCCATGTGGCCCCTCCCCTCGCCAGGCTTGCAACTGCGGCCGTTCGGTGTAGTTGGAGAACGTGTCCAACGAAGGGAGGCCGGCCCCCATGCGGAGCGGGACCGGCCCTTCTCGCACTAGATAGATCGAAAGCGCCATCCTGCAGCGGACAGCATAACGACCTCACCCACACCCAGTGCGAGCCCTTCTTTTCTTGCTTGCCGCTGTGCAGCATGGCGCCGGCCGCGCTGACGAAATACTGGTCAGGTGAACAGTTCGCAGCGTGCGGGCGATGTCCCACACTCCGTACTGACCGTTACCGCTCGTCACCGCTCACCGGTCGGCTCCGACGAGCTCGCGCTCGCGGTCCAGGTCGTCGACCTCGGGAACCGTCGGCGCCTCGACGCGCATCCGCGGGACGATGCGGGCGAGCCAGCGCGGGAACCACCAGTTGGCGTCACCGAGCAATTCCATCGTCGCGGGCACCAAGACGATTCGCACGATCGACGCGTCAACTGCGACGGCGACCGCAAGCCCGAGCCCGATGAGTTTCAAGGCACGCACATCGGAGACGACGAAGCTGCCGAACACGAAGACCATGATCAGTGCCGCGGCGGTGATGACGCGGGCCGTGCTCGCAAGCCCCTCGGCGACCGCACTGCCGTTGTCGTGAGTCCGGTCGTAGTGCTCTCTCACCGCGCTCAGCAGGAACACCTCGTAGTCCATCGAGAGACCGAACACGATCGCGAACAGCATCATCGGTACCCACGGCTCGATCGGCGCCTTGCTCACACCGAAGAGCCCCGCGCCCCAGCCCCACTGGAAGATCGCGACGACGACCCCGTAGGCGGCGCCGATGGAGAGCAGGTTCATCAGCACGGCCTTGAGCGGCACGAGGACCGACCGGAACACGATGAGCAAGAGCAAGAAGCTGAGGCCCAATACGCCGGCGAAGAAGATGGGCATCCGGTTTCCCATGACGTCGGTGAAGTCGACGCCGCTCGCGGTGTCACCTCCGACGTGCACCTTCAATCCGGTCCCGGCCACGGCCTCCGGCACGACGTGATCGCGCAGATCCTGGACGAGTGCCTTCGTGGCCTTGTCCTGCGGCTCCGAACGTGGCGTCAGCGTTGCCAGCGCGGCCGTGCCGGAAGCGTTGCGCTGCACGTCGCTCACGTTCTGCACGTCGGGAGCGGCGCGCAGCGATGCGACGAGCCGCGGGAGGGCGTCGCCACTTCCCGGCGCGGCCGTGTCGGCCACGACGAGGATCGGTCCGTTGGCACCGGCTCCGAAACCCTTCGCGATCAGGTCGTAGGCCTGGTGTGTCGTGCTCGCCCTCGGATCATTGCTCGCGTCGGCAAGTCCGAGCCGCAGCCGGAACGCCGGCACCGCCGCGACCACGAGCACCGCGAGACCGGCCGCCGCGACCGCACCGGGTCGGCGCTGCACGAAGCGGGCCCAGCGGTGCCACATCGTCTCCTTGCCGCTCACCGTGCCCCGACCAATGCGCAGTCGATCGATCGTGAAGCCGACGAATCCGAGCAACGCGGGAAGCAGCGTGATTGCGGCCAGCACGGCCACGACGACCGCGAGCGACGCGCCGACGGCGAGTCCGTGCAGGAAGTTCAAACCGATCAGCAGCATGCCGAGCACCGAGATCATGACCGTCAGCCCCGCGAAGACGACGGCCCGGCCCGACGTGGCCATCGCTTCGAGCACCGCGGTCTCCGGTGATCCGGTGCGATGCAGTGCAGTGCGATAGCGGGTGACGACGAACAGTGCGTAGTCGATGCCGACTCCAATGCCGATCATCGCCGCGACCTGCGGCACAAAGCTCGGCGTCGTCAGCACGTTCGCAAGCACACCGACCCCGGCGAGCGACAAGGCGACGCCGATGAGCGCAGTCAGGATCGGGACGCCCATCGCGATGACCGATCCGAACGCGACCAGCAGCACGACGATCGCGGCGACGACCCCGACGAGCTCGCTCGCGGGCATCGAGGCTTCCGCGAACCAGCCGCCGGAAAACTCCACGTCGACACCTTCCGCCGCGCAGCGGTTGCGCGAGCTCGGTGATCCGGTTTGCGGTGCGCTTCGGGTGATCGTTGTCGCCGTTGGCTGTGGTGATCGGGACGATCGCGATGCGACCCCCCTTGGAGATCACCGGAGGCTCGACGGAGATCACGCCGCTCGTGTGTGCGACCTGCTCGAGGTACGCGTCGATCGCAGGGCGGTCGTGGCTGATGTCGGCGAAGACGATCCGGGCTTCGTCGCCATGACGCTGGGGGAAATCACGGGCCAACGAGTCGTACGCGGCCTGCGAGTCGGTGTGCGGCAGCCGGCCACTGTTGGCATAGCTGCCCACGAGTGCGGGCCCCACGACGACGGCGGCGACGAACGCAAGAAGCCACGACGCGACGACCAGGCGCCGGTGGTGGAATGAGCTACACGCGATGCGATGCAACATGACGTGTCCTCGAGGTCGGGCGACGGAATCACGGCACGAGCGCTCTCGTGCCGCAGTTGCCAACCTCGTCGGACGCTCTGAACGGACGCTTGCAGTCGGCTGACGGCCTCAGGGCGCCGACGTGCGATCCGCGGCACGGGCCTCGGCGATCACAGTCCGGGTGTTGGCGCTGCCATCGGCCTGCGCCCCCTCCATCGCCACGAGATCGGTGACACGGTCGATTGCCCGCTCGACATCGATTCGCTCGGCGCGGACCAACGGTCCACCCGTGGCTTCCCGCAACACGTTCGCGGCACCGAGATAGCGGCCGACCATCGCGTCCACGCCACGCAGCGACGCCGCGCCCGCGAGTCCCTCGAGCGCCAGCGCCTGGGCCCGACGGTCGACGGCCTCACAAGCGGCGTCGAGGCTGTCGCCGTGGTATCTCTCCGCGCCCGCCCCATCTCCCCGCAGCTCCGCGATGTAGCCGAGCGAGGCGAGGCTCAGGCTCAGACCTCCGGGAGCCGCACGACCGACGTAGAGCGAAAGCGCGTTCGCGGTGGCACAGCTCGGCTTCGTCGAGCCGGTTGCGGCGCCTCAACGCGATGCCCCGCAGGTTGTAGGCCAACGCCAGCGTCGGCACGTAGCGTTGCCGCTCCGCGGTCGCCGTCGCCTGGTCGAACCACAGATCCGCCTCATCGTCCCGGCCTTCGAGCGCACAGACCTTCGCGAGGCGCAGCATCAGGTTGCTCGAGACACCACGCACTCCAACGGCCTGCCAACCTTCGAGCGCTTGGCGCACGGCGAGCTCGGCTTCGTCGTAGTGGCCGTGCGTCGTCGCGATGTCGGCGAGGTGACGCAATGCGAGGCCACGACCCCAGGCGTTTCCGATCTCCCCGAACTGCTCGGCGCCTTCTCGGAGTGCGGGCAGTGCCGCGTCGTAGTCGGTGTTGATGAGCGAGATCGCGCCCCGGATGAGGGTGGCCATCGCCCGACCCCAGCCGTCGTCGACCGCCTCGAACGCGCCGATCGACTCTTCGAACAAGGCCGTCGCGTCACCGGTGCGATGAAAGAAGTCGGAGACGGCCGACCCGTGCAGCAGCGTCGCCAGTGCGATGGCCGAGTGATCACCGACCTCACGGGCCCGTTCGACGGCTTCGGCGCCGTACACGATCGCCCGCTCACTGTCGTGCACGATGCCGACGAGACCCGCCCACCCGAGCGCGCGCACCCGCCGGCTCGGCTGCGTCGGCTCCCCGAGTGAGAGCGCCGAGGTGATCCATCGCCAGGTGTCGTCGATGCGGCCGCCCATGTTCCAGAACCATCCGAGCCCGCCCGCAATCGCGCACGCCACGTCGGCGTCGCCCGTACGGACCGCCCACTCCATGGCAACCCGGACGTCATCGAGCAGCTCATCGACGGTGCCGAACCAGTTTCCCTCGGCCACGCCGTGTTCGCCGTCGGGAATCTCGAGCAGCGACACGACGTAGCGGGCGTGCCGGGCGCGCGCCGCCTCCGCGTCGCCCGACCGCTCGAGGCGATCGCGGCCGTACTCCGCGAGCGTCTGCAAGAGCCGGAACTCGACGCCGCGCCCGGTCTGCGACGCGCTCACCAGCGACTTGTCGACCAGCCTGATCAACAGCGCCGCGACGTCGTCCTTGGCGATCGTGCCGCCGGCGCAGACCGTTTCCGCGGCCGGGATGCCGAAGTGCCCGGCAAAGAGCGACAGGCGCTCGAATACCCGGCGCTCGTCGTCGAAGAGGAGGTCGTAGCTCCAGTCGATGACGGCGCGCAGCGTCTGTTGGCGCGGGAACGCCGTCCGCATTCCGGTGGTCAAGAGCCGGAAGCGGTCGTCGAGCCGGTGCAACAGATCCTGTGGTGCGAATGCGCGCATGCGTGCGGCGCCCAGCTCGAGCGCGAGCGGAAGACAATCGAGCCGCTCACAGATCGTGCGCATCACGGCGGTCGGCACGTCGGAGGCTTCGAACGACGGCGCCGCGGCCTGTGCGCGTTCCACGAACAATGCGACGGCGTCGTCCAGCTCGAGCGGCGCGAGCGGCCAGAGCACCTCGCCGGGGATCATGAGCGGCTCGCGACTCGTCGTGATCACGCGCAGCCCGCGGCATCGGCCCAAAAGGTGCTCGACGATGTGCGCGGCGGCGCCGATCACGTGCTCGCAGTTGTCGAAGATCAACAGTGTCTCTCGATCCAGCAAGAATTCGCTCGACCGTTCGAGCATCGAGGTGGCCGCGCCCGCGCCGAACTCGGCCTCGACACCCAGGGCGGTCGCGATCGCCATCGAGACGCCGGCCGCATCCCCCACCGGCGCGAAGTCAGCCAGGTAGACACCATGATCGAAGTCGGGAAGCAGGCTGCGGCCAACCTCGATCGCCAGGCGCGTCTTGCCGACCCCGCCGGGGCCGACGATTGTCGTGACACGATGACGGCGAACCAGTGTCGTCGTCGCGTCGATCTCGGTCGTCCGTCCGATCAGCGCCGTCGCGGCCGAGGGCAGATTGCTCGAAGTCTGAGGTGGCTCACGCGGCGGCACCCGTAACGGCGGCGACGCGAGCGTCGAATCCTGGACGAGTACCGCTTCTTCGAGCTGCTTCAGCGCCGGCCCCGGATCGATTCCGAGCTGCTCGGCCAACACGGTGCGGGCGCGTTGGTAGGCGCGCAACGCGTCGGCCTGACGACCCGCGCGGTACAGCGCGGTCATGAGCTGAGCCCACAGGCGCTCGCGCAGGGGGTGTTCCTGCACCAGGGCTTCGAGCTCGCCGATCAACTCGGTGTGGCGGCCGAGCAGGAGGTCGGCGTCGACCCGATCCTCAACGGCCGTCGACCGCGATTCTTCGAGCCGCGTGATGACAGGACGAGCAAACGCGTCGTCGGCGAAGTCAGCCAACGCGGCGCCGCGCCAAAGCGAGAGTGCGTCACGCAGAACTCCTGCCGCCGCGCTCGGCGTCGCCCGCGTTGAGCGCGGCGCGGCCCTCCGCCGCCAGGCGGTCGAACCGGGCCGCGTCGAGCGCGTCGCGCGGCAGCTCCAGCGCGTAGCCGCCTCCCCTCGTCGCGATGCGCTCCTCACCCAGTGCCCGGCGCAGGCGCGAGACGTGCACTTGCAGGTTGTTGCGCGCCGGGATGCGCTCGCCACTCCAGACATCTTCGAGCAGCCGGTCGGCGGGCACCGGGTGACCCTGCGCCAACGCGAGGTCGATGAGCAGCGTCCGCGGACGCGCGCCGCCGACGTCGACCGGAGACCCCTCGTCGTCGAGCACCTCGAGTGGGCCGAGGATCCGCAGCTCCACGAGATCCACCGTAGGTCACGGGTGTCAGCGGTTTGCAAGCACCCGCACAGCCATCGCGAGGAGGGTGTGCGTGTGACCGATGACGACCAGCTCGCCGCCCATGAGCTCGCCTCTCTCGCTTGGGAAGCGTGTACCCGTAGCCAGCTCGCCGAGGCCAGCGCGGCTGGCGTCGCGTGCGTCGAGCGTCGCCGTGTCGTGCTCGCGCCGGGAACGCCAAGAAGTCGAGGTCGTTTGCCTCGCCGTCGCGGGCGAACGGGCCCGTGCGTACGGCCTGGCGTCCGACCATCTCGCCGAGTTCCCCGACGACGACCTCGTCCGCCGGATCAAGGAAGCGTCGGTCTGATCGCTCTCACGCAGATCGGCTCTTCGTCGCCCGGCCCGAGTCATCGAGGGTTCTCCGCATGCGGTCTACCAACTCTTCGAACAGGGGGTACGTGTCGTGACCAAGCGCGTCGATCGACGGCTTCCACAGCTCCCAACGGTCGATGAGCCGGCGTCCCAGGAGCAACGTGATGAGCTCGAAGCTGAATGCGCCCACACGTTCGAGCGCCGCCAATTGCTCGAAGTAGTCGAGCTCGCGATACAAGATGTACGCGTTGACGGAGTTCGTTGCGATGAAACCCTGGAACGCGACGCTGAGGGCTTGCGGCGTGTCGTACTCGCTCATGAGACGGCGGGTCTCCACGAGCTCCGGTTCGTCCCAGCGCCGGAGGAAGTCGGCGGCCATCCCGGCCTGTCGCGTGTGCCGGGCCTCGCGTACCTGCTGCGCGCCGAAAATCACTCAACCGATCGTGCCGAGCAGACCGAGTGCGCCAAGCGCGGTGGCGACCGCAGTCACGATCTCGGCCCAGTTCGGTGCGGCCGCGATCATCGGTGTCATGACGTGCTCCGGTTTGGTCGGACCTGCTGCACCTGCGTCCGGTGGTCGTGCGCCAAGCCATGTTCGCGACACGTGTCACCCTCGTGTCGTGGACAGAGGACGAAGTACTCAGTGACGGTCGCGCGGTAGAGGCGGTACGGCGCCGGCGCTCGAAGCTCGTCCGCCGTGACGATTCCGCCGCGCTCGACCGGGCCGGGGTAGATCGTCAGCGAGTGCTCGACCTCGTTGTCGTGCACCTGCGCCGCGGTTGCCTTCATGTAGGTCGTGCGAGCGGGTACCGCGTCGGTGCACGCGCGTGTGTCGAACAGGACGATGCTGACCTGTGGACGTGTCGCGATGTTGCGCGAATGGGTGACCTCTGGTGAAGACATCCAATAGAAGTCGCGGTAGTCGTCGGCCGCGAAATACACCGGGGACGCCCAAGGGTCGCCGTTCGCATCGGCAGTCGCGAGCGTCATGTACCGGTTGTCATCGATGACCTGGCGCACGATGGCATCGAGGTCCACGTTCCGCACCTCCCGAGCACGCCGTGGCTGCGTTCCGTCCCGGACTCGTACCCACAGCGGCCGCTGACGGGACGACATCGGTTGTTTTTCGTCTCGCCTGATCTCGAGTGTGCGGTCGAGGGCTCCCGTGTTCCAGACTCAGGGGCGATGGGCAACCAAGGACAGAAGTCGCGCAAGGGCAAGAAGCGCCGGCACCTCGCGAAGGTCGGCCCGCACACGAACGACCAGCGGGCGGAGCGTGAGGCCGTCGCCGACAACCTCGGGCTCGGTCACTCGCCCCCCTGGCTTCGGACCGCGGCCATGGTCATCGCCGTGCTCGTGGTCATCGCCGCGCTCGGCGCGCTCCTCGCGCTTCGCTGAGACGTGCCGACGTAGGCCGCGAGGTGCTCGCCGGTGACGGTAGAGCGGGCGGCGACGAGGTCGGCAGGTGTGCCCTCGAAGACGATCCGGCCGCCGTCGTGGCCGGCGCCGGGCCCGAGGTCGATGATCCAGTCGGCGTGCGCCATCACCGCCTGGTGGTGCGCGATGACGATGGCCGACTTGCCGGAGTCCACGAGCCGGTCGAGCAGGCCGAGCAGCTGCGCGACGTCGGCGAGGTGGAGCCCGGTGGTCGGCTCGTCGAGGACGTACACGGCACCCTTCTCGGCCATGTGAGTGGCCAGCTTCAGCCGCTGCTGCTCGCCGCCGGAGAGCGTGGTGAGCGGTTGGCCGATGCCGAGGTAGCCAAGCCCGACGTCGACCAAGCGGTCCAGGATCGCGTGCGCGGCGGGCACGGCCGCCTCGCCCGCGCCGAAGAATGCTTCGGCCTCGGTCACCGACATCGCGAGCACCTCGGCGATGTTGCGCCCGCCGAGCCGGTAGTCCAGCACCGCAGCCTGGAACCGCTTCCCTTCGCACTCGTCGCAGATCGTGGCGACGCCGGCCATCATCGCCAGATCGGTGTAGATGACGCCGACGCCGTTGCAGTGCGGGCATGCGCCCTCGGAGTTGGCGCTGAACAGCGCCGGCTTCACACCGGTCGCCTTCGCGAACGCCTTGCGGATCGGGTCGAGCAGTCCGGTGTACGTCGCCGGGTTGCTCCGCCGCGAACCACGGATCGGGGTTTGGTCGACCGCCACCACTCCGTCCTGTCCCGACACCGAGCCGTGGATCAGTGAGCTCTTTCCCGATCCCGCCACGCCCGTCACCACCACGAGCACGCCGAGCGGGATGTCGACATCGGCGTCTTGCAGGTTGTGGAGGCCGGCGCCGCGCACCGGAAGCACTCCCGACGGGGTCCGCACCGACGGTTTCAAGGAAGCCCGGTCGTCCAGGTGCCGCCCGGTCAGCGTCTTGCCGGCTCGCAGCCCGTCGACGGTGCCCTCGAACACCACCTCGCCGCCCGCGGTCCCCGCGCCCGGGCCGAGGTCGACGACGTGGTCGGCGATGTCGATCGTCTCCGGCTTGTGCTCGACGACCAGCACCGTGTTGCCCTTGTCGCGCAGCCGCAGCAGCAGATCGTTCATCCGTTGGATGTCGTGCGGGTGCAGCCCGACCGTCGGTTCGTCGAACACGTAGGTCGTGTCGGTGAGCGACGACCCGAGTTGGCGGATCATCTTCGTGCGTTGGGCCTCGCCGCCCGACAACGTGCCCGACGTCCGGTCGAGCGAGAGGTAGCCGAGCCCGATCTCGACGAACGAGTCGAGGGTCTGCTGCAGTGCCTCGAGCAGCGGCGCCACCGACGGCTCGTCCAGACCCCGCACCCACTCCGCCAGGTCGCTGATCTGCATGGCACACGCGTCGGCGATGTTGATCCGCTTGATCTTCGAGGATCGGGCGCCCTCGTTGAGCCGCGTGCCGCCGCAGTCGGGGCAGGTGGTGAACGTCACCGCCCGCTCGACGAACGCCCGGATGTGCGGCTGCTGCGAATCGACGTCCTTGGACAGGAACGACTTCTGAATTTTCGGGATCAGCCCCTCGTAGGTGAGGTTGATGCCGTCGACCTTGATCTTCGTCGGCTCCTTGTGGAGCAGGTCGTGGAGCTCCTTCTTGGTGTACTTGCGGATCGGCTTGTCCGGGTCGAAGAAGCCGCAGCCCTTGAAGATGCGGCCGTACCAGCCGTCCATGCTGTAGCCGGGGATCGTGAGCGCACCCTCGTTGAGCGACTTGCTTTCGTCGTAGAGCTGCGACACGTCGAAGTCGGTCACCGATCCCATGCCCTCGCACCGCGGGCACATGCCGCCGGCGCGCGTGAACACGCGCTTCTCGGTCTTGCGCCCGGCGCCCTTCTCGATCGTGATCGAACCGGCCCCGCGGACCGACGCGACGTTGAAGGAGAACGCGTTGGGCGAGCCGATGTGCGGCTTCCCGAGCCGGCTGAAGAGGATGCGCAACATCGCGTTCGCGTCGGTCGCGGTGCCGACGGTGGACCGGGCGTCGGCACCCATCCGCTGCTGGTCGACGAGGATCGCGGTCGTCAGCCCTTCGAGCACGTCGACCTCGGGACGCGCCAGCGTCGGCATGAAACCCTGCACGAACGCGCTGTAGGTCTCGTTGATCAGGCGCTGTGACTCCGCGGCGATCGTGCCGAACACCAGCGAGCTCTTGCCCGAGCCCGAAACGCCGGTGAACACCGTCAGCCGGCGCTTCGGGATCTCGATACTGACGTCCTTGAGGTTGTTCACCCGCGCGCCGTGCACGCGGATCAGATCGTGGCGGTCGGCAATGTGCCGCGGCAGACGCGTCCTTACTCATTTGTCCTGAAGCAGCCCAAGGACGTTGCCATCGAGATCGGTGACGGTAGCAACGCGTCGGCCGCCACCGACTTCGTGCGCGGCCTCCGTGACGGTGGCACCCGCGGCGGTCACCTCGGCCAGCTTGGCTTCGATGTCCGGCACCTCCCAGTAGGCCACCGGGCAGGTCATGCCCTGGGGCCCACCACCCGGCAACAACCCGATGTGCTGGCCGCCGACCTCGAAGCCGACGTAGTACGAGTCGTCGACCATCGGCCGTACGCCGAGGAGCGCGGCGTACACCTCTTTGGCTTTCGTCACATCCGAAACGGGATGCAGCACGGTCTTGATTCCCTTTGTGGAAGAGTCGGTCACGGTCACTCCTATCGTCCGGGTGTGGTAGTTGTGATAGTAGCCCTCTCATTTCGAGAGGGCTAGTATCAAATCGTGGCAGCCAGGACGAGCGACCGGCCGGGCGGCGGCGCGGGCCGCCAGGCACGCACGCGACTGGCACGTCGAGCCGTCGTCGAGGCCGCGAGAACCCTCTTTCTCGAACGCGGCTACCCGTCAACGACGATCGAGGCCATCAGCGACCTGTCGGATGTCCCGCCGGCGACCGTGTACCGGCTGTTCTCGTCGAAGCTCGGGATCCTCAAGGCAATGATCGACGTTTCAATAGGCGGAGACGACGAGGCCGTCCGCGTGCAAGATCGGCCGACCGTCCGCGCCCTGTTCGAGGACGCCGATGCGCGGACGATGCTGTCGGGGTTCGTGCATCTCTGCCGCGAGGTGAACGATCGGACGCTGCCCATCTACCGCATCCTCGTCAGCGCGGCAGGATCCGATCCCGACGCGTCAGCGCTGCTCGCCGAGCTGACCCGGCAACGAGACAACGGCCAGGGGGAGATCGCCCGCTCCCTCGCACGCGCCGGCGCGCTCCGACAGGGCCTGGGAGAGCGCGCGGCCGCCGACATCATCCATGCGCTCATGTCACCCGAGATCTACAGGCTCCTTGTCTCGGACCGCAGTTGGTCTCCCAAGCGCTACGAGCAATGGTTGAACGAGACACTCGGCAACTCGCTGCTCGACACCGACGGATGAGGTTCAGACGGCCGCGGCCGCACCGGCACTGCCGGGCGGGATGACTGGCAAGGGAACCTGTGTTTGTGCTCGACGAGACGGGCCGACATGAAGGTAGCGAGCATGAGCAACGACGATCCCGCGACCAAAGATCGGCAGATCGTGATCCGCACGGTCGCGACGCGGATCGAGGCAGAGCTCGCTCGCGGCTTGCTCGAGTCGGCGGGGATCCCTGCGTGGGTTTCGACGGACGACGCCGGAGGCGCGTATCCGTTTCAGCTGTCGGATGGCGCTCGGGTGATGATCCGAGAGAGCGACCATGACGCAGCTGAGAGCGTGCTCGCCACCACCGACTGACGTGCATCCGACCGGGCGCGTCGCTCTCCGCATCACTCTCGCGAGGTTGCCTACCCCTCGCCCTCGACGAGATCGAGTGACTGCACATGGTCTTCTTTCACCCGGAGGATGGCGTCCCGCCCCCTGAACAGCACGACCCAGCCGTCTTCTCGTTGCACCTCGACATCGTTGAAGGTCTCGCGCACAACCTGCTCGTTATCTCCGTAGACCATTCGGTAGGTGGGCATGCGTTCGCTCCCCCTTGTTCGCGATTTCATGGATGTACAACGGTGGTGGGTGTGGTCGGAACCGGAAGGTCGTCGCGTTGCCACGCCCACGACGGCACCTGCGGCGGCGCGGACGTGCGACCGACCTCGACGGCCGGGAAGCCGTCGATCTCGATCCCCTCGCCGAACTGCGAGCGCTGTTTGACGACCGCGCCGGCACCCACGACGCATCCGGCGCCGACCACGCTGTGGTCGCAGACGATCGCGCCGGGCTCGATCACAGATCCCGTGCCGATGTGACAGCCGTGGATCATCGCGCCGGGACCGACGATGACTCCGTCGTCGATGACGAGGTCTGTGTCCGGGAGCAGATGCAGGACGGTGTTCTCGAGGATCTGGACGTCATTGCCGATGCGCACGGGTCCGTGCGAATCGCCGATGATCTTGACGCCGGCGCCGATGATCGTGCGTTCGCCGACCACGACGTCGCCCGTGACCTCGGCCGTTGGGAAGAGCGTCGCCGATGCGGCGACACGCGGCACGATGCCGCGGTACGCATGGAGCTGGCCCATCGCGCCGACCTCCTGTCTGCCTTCGACGGTGATCGCGGTATGCGCTGGAATCGACAGGTCACCACCGCGTAGTCCTGCGAGCCGGTCCAGGTCGGCTGCCGACGCGGTGCGCACGACGTGTGCAGGCCGTCCCACGGCGACGGCATCGCTGGGCAGGGTCATTCCGGCGGGCACCAGCGTGCCCTCGCCGAGGAACACGCGATCGCCGACGCGGGCGCCGGGCATGAGGATCGACGCGTTCCCGATCTCGCAGAGGTCTCCCACGGCTGCGCCGACGACCATGCAGCGGTGGCCGAATACCGTTCGCCGGCCGATCCTCGTCGGGACCCTCGAGTTGCCGACAACCACCGAGTTCTCGAGCACCGCCGAACCTGTGCCGACTTCGACGCCCCCGAACGCACGAACGACCGCGCCCTCGGCGAGCAGCGACTCCTCACCGAAACGGGCAGTGCCGATGACGACTGCGGAGCCGGCGATCTGCGGCGTGCGTGTGGCGGATGCGCCGGGTGCAGAGGCAGGCCCGGCACTCATCGGTGGGCGAACGACGGAGCGCCGTCGACCTCGAACGCGAGGTCATCGACGTAGCAGTACCACCAGTCCTCGCCCGGCTCGTAGGACTGGATCAGCGGATGGTGTTCGAAGCCGAAGTGCGCGGGTCGCGTGCCGGTTCGGCGAGTTGTCGCAGCAGCCGACGTGTCCACACGTCATGCACAATCGCAAGTGGACCCATTGACCGCCGATGCGCAAGCAGTCCTCGCATCCGTTGCTGCTGGGTGCGACGGCGCGAACCTGGTCGAGGTGATTGCACGAAGTCATGCGAAGTTCCTGGGCGCGGGATGGTCCTCAGGGACTGTACCGAGCCCGGCCGGCCCCGAAGTCCTCGATCGCCGGGAGGCTCCTCCGGTCGGGCGATGCGCTTCTCGTGCGAGACTGCCGGACAGGTGGGTACTCCGGGCGCGAGCGACGAAACGCACATCTCGAGTTGGCCGATGTGGGTCCTCGGCATGGTCATCATGGTCGACCAGATCGACCAGAACGTCGTGCGCGGCGTCATCAGCCAGATCCAGGACGACTTCCACGTCAACGACGCGCAGATCGGTGTGCTGCTGTCGGCGTTCGTCCTCGTGAACGGGCTCGTCACGGTGCCTGCGGGGTATCTCGCCGACCGCTGGAACCGCAGCCGCACCATCGGTCACACCGTGGTGGGCTGGAGCCTCATCACGATGTTGACCGCGGCCGCGCCGACCTTCGGCGTGCTCGTCGGGATGCGAGCGCTGCTCGGCTTCGGGCAGGCAATCACGGAACCGTCGTCCGCGAGTCTGCTCTCCGACTACTACCCCACCAGCCGCCGGGGCCGCGTCTTCTCGAACCAACAAGTGATGGTGTTCATCGGGTTCGGGCTCGGCATCGCGCTCGGGGGTGCGATCGGCTCGGAGTTCGGATGGCGGGCCGCGTTCCTGGTCGTCGGTCCGCCGAGCCTCGTCGTCGCGTTCCTCGCGTACACGTTGAAGGAGCCGAAGCGGGGCGCGGGCGATCGCATGCATGTCGACGCGAGCACCGGGGACGAGGACGCCGAAGTCGAGCACGTCAAGCTGTTCGAGGCCGGCTTCCGACAGTTCGTACGAGACATGGCCCGAGGGCTGCGAGACGACTTCCGTACGATCTGGCAGATCACGACGTTGCGCTACGCGCTCGTCGGTGTCAGTGCGCTGATGTTCACGGTCGCGGGAATCGGCGCCTGGCTCCCGCAATTCCACGAACGCTTCTCGGGCATGACGGAGAAACAGGCGACCGGCATGGTCGGCGCGTTGATCATCTTCGGGGGCATCCCCGGCGTGCTGTTCGGTGGGCGCCTTGCCGATCGCCTCGCGACACGAGTGAAGGGCGCCCGGGTCGCGATCCCCGCCTACTGCATCTTCGTCGGGAACACCTTTCTCATCGTCTCGTACCTGCCGGTGCCCGCGGCCGTGTCGGTGTTGTTGCAGCTCGTCGGGATCTTCGCGATCACCACCGCGATCCCAGCCCTCCGAGCGGGCATGGCCGACGCGGTCCCCGCGCACTTACGCGGCGCGGGCTTCGGCGCGTTCAATCTCGTATCGATCCTGTTCGGCGCGGCCGCCGCGCCGATCATCGTCGGCGCGCTGGCCGACGTATGGAACCTGCGGGTGGCATTCCTCATCGTCTCACCGCCGGTGTACGTCGGCGCGTGGATCTTGTTCCTGGCCCGCAACCATCTCGATGCCGACGCGCTGAAGATCTTCGAGGCGGTTGTGCGCGCGATGCAGAACGATCAGGAGCGCACGGACGCCGCGCGCACCTCGGACCCGACCGCGACCGGCGGTGAAGCCGACTGACCGAATCGCCGCTCGTTGCGAGTGCGGGCGGTATCGCGTCAACTGTTGCGGACGGCGGCCGAACCCACAATGGACGCAAGCGAGATTCCCTCCGGCCCGTACGCATTCTCGGGATCGGCGCGCACCTTCTCGTCGAGGAGGTGCGCGTCGTCGCCGACGAGGATGCGCCACTTCCCTGCCCGCACGCCGTCGAGGATGATCGTCGCCGCCTGTGCGGCCGTGAGCGGCGCCGCCGTGCGGAACTGCTCGCCCATGCCCTTGATGATCGAGCGCAGCGCGTCGTCGTCGACCTGGTCCATCGGGTAGCCGAGCGTCTTCAGCTCCTCGCGATACGCGGCGATGTCGTCGGCCGTCATCGCGTCGGGGTGCGCAATGCCGTGCGCGATGCGCGAGTTGATCACGATGTCGGTGCCGATGTGGCCGGGCATCACGACCGCGACCTTGACGTGGGGCGCGTTGATGCGAAAGTCCTCGAGCAACGCTTCCGAGAAGCCTTTGACCGCGAACTTCGCGGCGCTGTACGCCGTGTGCGGCATGCCCGGGCCGAGCGATGCCCAGAACCCGTTCACACTGCTCGTGTTCACGAGATAGCCCTCGTCGCTCCGGACGAGCAGAGGCACGAAGACGCGGCTGCAGTGGTACACGCCGCCCCAGTCGATCGCGAACGTGCGGTCCCACTCCTCTCGCTTGGCGAGCAGGAAGCTGCCGCCGCCTCCGACGCCTGCGTTGTTGAACAGCAGGTTGATGTGATCGCGCCCGTGTTGGGCGAGCACCTCGTCTCGGAAGCGTTCGACGGACGCCTCGTCGGCGACGTCACAGCTGTGCGCGGTCACTGACGTCCCGCCCGGGGCGTCCATCGCAGCCCGGCGCACCGTGTCCTCGACCGCCTCCCGGCGGATGTCGCACGTGGCGACCGAACATCCCTCGGACGCCAGCTGCGCCACGAGCTCGGCACCCATGCCGCTTCCACCGCCGGTGACGACGGCCAAACGACCTGCAAACGACCTCATCGAACGCTCCCGGTTGACATCTCGTTCCCGTGCATCTTCCAATTCTGGCGATGCCCAAGTCGATTCACCAGACGAAGCGGCTGTCGGTGACCGGCGCGGTCGACGCCGACGGACACATTCTCGAACCACCTGATCTCTGGGAGACATACCTCGAGCCGAAGTATCGCGACCGGGCCTTACGGATCGTGCAGGACGAGAACCGTCTCGAAGAGCTCGAGATCGGCGGTGAGCGTTCGAAGCTGAGCCGCAAGGGATTCCCGTCGACGCTCGGCGCGATGGGCGACCCGGACTTGAGGTCGATGCAGCTCGACCCCGCGCGCACGTACCTTCACGAGGCGCCGTACGGGAGCATGGACCCGGCCGAACGGCTCGACGTGCTGGACGCCGAAGGCATCGACGCGGTCGTGCTCTACACGACGATCGGGTTGCTGTGGGAGTCGGAGCTCGATGACGCCGAGCTCAGCCAGGCGTACACGCGCGCGTACAACCGCTGGATCTGCGAGTTCTGTGCGGGCAACCCACGGTTGGTGCCGACCGCACATCTCTCGCTGAGCGATCCGGCTGCGGCAGCCGCGGAGCTCGAGCGCGCGGTCGCCGACGGCGCGCGGGGTGGGTACGTTGCGCCGTTCACGCACGACGCGCGGCCGCTCGGTCATCCGTCGAACGACCCCGTGTTCGCGGCGGCGCAGGATCTCGATGTGCCGTTCGCGATCCATCCCACCTTCGAGCCGCAATGGACGAAGGGCATGCGCATGGGAACGTGGGAACACGTGAAGCAGTTGCGGCTCACGACGTCGGTGATGGCCTCCGACGGCGTACGCCAGCAGTTCACGACGCTGTTCGACTACGGCGTGTTCGATCGCTTCCCGCGCCTCAAGGTCATCGTGCTCGAGTCGGGTGGTGGATGGATCGGCTACTGGCTCGACCGCATCGACGCGGTGTACGGGCACACGTACATCGGGCAACGGGTGCCGCTCGCGAACAAGCCGAGCGACTACTTCCGCGAGCGAGTGTGGATCTCGTGCGATCCCGACGAGCGCACGATTCCCGCGCTCGCCGAGCGCTTCGGCGCCGACCGGTTCATGTGGGCGTCCGATTTCCCGCACGCCGACCACACGCCCGAATACATCAACGACCTCGACGAGCTCGCGGCCGCCTTCACCGAGGCGACCGACCGCCGCAGGTTCCTCGGTGACAACGCACGGGAGCTGTTCCACATCTCGGTGTGACGGTCGTTCACCGCACCGATTGGGCAGACGCACTGTCGCGTGCTCGACGTTTTCGGTCGGAGAGTGTCGATCCCGCGGTGTGCTGTTCGTCGCCTGGGTACATCCCCCCGATGTGAGAGGAGACTTCCATGAAGGCCATTCGCTTCCAGGAACCGAAGGGCTTCGAGGGCATCGATGGCCTCGTCTACGAGGACGCCCCCGATCCCCAGCCAGCGATCGGCGATGCACTCGTGCAGGTGCGCGCCGCCAGCTTCACCCCGACCGAGCTGATGTGGCCGCTCTCGACCGATCGCGCCGGACATGAGCGGGGGCGGCGGATCCCGGCCCACGAGGGGTCGGGCATCGTGGTCGCGCTCGGCTTCGGCGCCGCCGGCGTGTCGGTGGGCGACGAGGTGTACGGCCTCATCGACGGCTACCGCGACGGCTGGGCGGCCGAGTACGTGGCCATCGAGGTTCGCAGCTTGGCTCCGAAGCCGACGACGCTCGATTTCGTCGAGGCCGCCGCCATCCCGCAGGCCGCGCTCACTTCGTGGCAGGCGCTGTTCGACCACGGCCATCTCGAGCGCGGACAGACGGTGGTCATCCACGGTGCGGGCGGCGGGGTCGGGTCGATGGCGGTGTCGCTCGCCCGCTGGGCCGGCGCCGACGTCATCGGCACCGGTCGAGCCGGCGCGCGCCAACGCGTGCTCGACACGGGCGCCGAGAAATTCGTCGACGTCGAGCGCGACGGCTGGGAGACCGCCGTCGGCCAGGTCGACCTGGTCTACGACATCATCGGCGGCGAGGTGCTCGCTCGCTCTGCGGCGCTCGTCAAGCCCGGTGGCGCGCTCGTCTCGATCGTGGCTCCGCCGCAAACCGATCGAAAAGACATCCGCACGTTGGCGTTCGTACGGGACCCGAGCGGCGTCCAGCTCCGCGAGATTGCTCGGCTCGTCGACGAGGGAACGCTGCGCCCCGACGTCAGCGCGGTCTTTCCCCTGGCGGACGCGCGCGAGGCGTTCATGGCGAAGTCCACCAAGCACCTTCCGGGCAAGGTCGTGCTGACACCCTGACCAACCGTTGGCCGTCAAGCCTCTGGAGGCGAGCGTGATCGACCTGACCGCCGACCGCGAGTGCGACGTATATCTCGTCGGTCGACGGCACTCACCGCACGTGCAGGACTTGCGCGACTTCCTCAGTCGGAACCGGGTCGCGTTCGGATGGGTCGATCTCGATCATGACCCGCTCGTGCGCGCGCTCGGCGCACGGGTTCCCGACGGCCTTCACCTTCCGGTCTTCGTGTACGCCGATGGCTCGGTCAGCGAGTGGCCGGCCGGTGACGACGACGAAACCGCCTACAGCCTCGCCCGCGCCCAACTGGCCGAGCGCATCGGTCTGCACACGCGCCCCGACAAGGACTTGTACGACGTCGTGATCGTCGGCGCCGGACCGGCCGGCTTCCTCACCGAGAAGATGGGCCGCGTCTAACCGGACACCCCGGCCGGCTTGGGCATACTTGACTGCATGGCCAAGTACCGGGTGAACAAGCGGGGTGTCGCCAAGGCTCGGGAACTGATCGACGCCCGTCAGTACCGGGTGCGCAGCCGGTGGGCCGACGTCCAGCCACGCGCGGCCGAGCAGAACAGGTTTCTCAAGGCCAACGGGTGGAAGGAGTACGCCTCCTGGCACCTCGCGCTCACTGACGGCGCAGCCGATGAGACGAAGGCCCGCTATGGCTTCGTGTTCGGAGACTTCCATCGGCTGCACCGCATGGGTTTGATCGCCTGCTATTACCGGGCCGCCGAGTGGGAGCACACCGAAATCATGCTCGCCGCGCACAAACTGCTCGTCTACCTCGACACATCGAGAACGTGACCACTTCAACGAGCGAGGGTCATCGGAGCCGCGGGGCGTAGTGGTCGAAGAACAGTCGTGCGACGAGCTCCCCGCGTGAACCCGTGCCCGACTTCTCGAAGATCCTCTTCAAATGGTCCTGCACGGTGTAGGCGGATAGGTGGAGCGCGGTCAGCCGACCTCACGCCATGCGGAACGCCTTCCTGCGCGAGCTCGAGGATGAGACGATCGATATCATCCTCGACTTCGTCAACCGCGCGACGTCTCCCTTTGGCATGGTCGCGCTCCGCGAACTGGGCGGCGCGATGGCGCGCGTCCCCATCGACGCCACCGCCTTCGCGCACCGCGACAAGGCGTTCTACCTCGCGGCCGACAACTCCTGGGAGGACGACCCGCGCCCGGAGCGGCACATCGCCTGGACCGAAGCATTCTGGCGGGCAGCGGCACCGCACACGGACGGCGCCTCCACCAACTTCTTGGAAGACGAGGGCGAAGCCCGGGTCCGCGCGGCCTACTCGCCGGCGAGCTACACCCGGCTCGCCGCGATCAAGCGACACCACGATCCAGACAACCTCTTTCGGATGAACCCCAACATCCCGCCGGCCTCATCTCGGCGATGAGTTCCGCCCGACACCGCCGTCTACACCGCGACGACTCGTCCCACACCGAAGGAGCCTTCCGTGAGAGAACTCGTTGTTTCGGCGTTCGTGA
Organism: uncultured Actinomycetes bacterium; assembly: GCA_963781425.1. Taxonomy (GTDB): domain Bacteria; phylum Actinomycetota; class Acidimicrobiia; order IMCC26256; family PALSA-610; genus DASQHW01. Next base: position 516,113 of record CAWAGX010000014.1, read on the forward strand.
CCATCGACGGCGTCATGCAGGCGCCGGGCGGTCCTGACGAGGATCCCAGCGGCGGCTTCACGCAAGGCGGCTGGGGCGTGAACGGCTGGGACGACACGATGTACGGGGCGATGGGCGAGATGCTCGCCCGGCCTTTCGACCTGTTGCTCGGCCGCAGAACCTACGAGATCTTCGCGGCACACTGGCCGCACGTGGGCGAGGGGGAACGCGAAGAACGAGGCGGGACCGCGAGCGACGTCGACGACCCCGCCGCCGCCGCGCTCAACTCAGCCAGGAAATACGTCGCGTCACGAACCCTCGACGCGGTGACTTGGAACAACTCCGTCCTGCTCCGAGGCGACACTGCCGACGCGATCGCCACGCTGAAGACCGAAGATGGGCCCGACATCCTCACCCAGGGAAGCAGCGATCTCATCCAGACGCTGCTCGACCACGATCTGGTCGACGAGTTCCGGATCTGGACGTTCCCCGTCGTCGTCGGTCCCGGCAAGCGGTTGTTCGGGCCCGGCACAACTCCCGGCGGCATGCAACTCGTCGAGGCGAAGACGTCGAGCACCGGCGTCGTGATGGCCACCTACCGCCGCGCGGGCGAGGTCGACCGCGGCTCCTTCGAGTTCGACCAACCGACGGACGAGGAATTCGCACGGCGTCGCCGGCTCGCCGCGGAAGGCTGATCGACCTCGAAGCGCGTCCACGTCGTCAGTTGGTGACGGCGAAAAGCCGCCAGCTCCCGGGAACGCCCTTCAGCTCGCGCTCGCCGCGGTCCTCGAACTCGATTCCGGAGCCGGCGACGAGATCCTTGACGGTGCTCGACACGATGATCTCGGCAGGTTGCGCGGCCGCGGACAGCCGCTGCCCGATGTGCACCGCGAGCCCGCCGATGTCGTCGCCCCGCAACTCGATCTCACCGGTGTGCAACCCGACGCGCACGTCGATGTCGAGATCGCTCGCGGCCGCGCGAATCGCACCCGCGCAACGAATGGCGCGCGCGGGTCCATCGAACGTCGCGAGAAAACCATCGCCCATGGTCTTGATCTCACGACCGCGAAACGCTGTGAGCTCGCGGCGGACAACCGCGTCGTGCGCGTCGAGCAGTTCAGTCCACCGGCGGTCGCCGAGAGCCGCCGCCCGCTCGGTCGAGCTCACGACGTCGGTGAACATCACGGTGGCAAGGACGCGGTCCGGCTCGTCGGCGACCCGCGTGCCGGTCAGAAACGCGCGCACTTCTTCCACGATCGCGTCTGCGTCACCGGCCCACGGAAAGTGATCGCGACCGGGAAGCTCCACCCGGCGGGCCCCGGGGATCTGGTCCGCCATCCACTCCGAGGCGCGCCAGTTGACGACGCGATCGCCATGCCGGTGGAGCACCAGCGTCGGCACGTGCAACGTCTGCAGCACGTGCCGCACGTCGATGTCGAGGAACATTCTGATCACTGCTTCGATGCCGTCTGGGCTCATGGCCGCGCGGCGATACCGGCCGAGCCATTCACGGGCGGCGGGATCCTCGTCGAGCGACGGGGCCCAGATGTCGATGTCGGCGCCGGTGTAGACGACCGGCATGACCAGCTCCTCCGAGGCTTCGAGGAAGCCCTCGGCGCTCGGCCCCCAGGGGTATCCGGGTGCCTCGGTCGCGCGTGCCATACCGCCGTACAGCACCAGTGCCTGCGTGCGTTCGGGGTACGTCGCCGCGAAGAGCACCGACATCGGGACGCCTTCCGAGAAGCCCATGAGCACGGCGCGCTCGGAGCCGACCGCGTCCATGACCGCGCGCACGTCGTCCATGCGTTCCTCGAGCGGGACCGGTGCAACGTTGCGATCGGAGAGACCGAGCCCGCGCTTGTCGAAGCGGATCAGCCGGCCGAACGATCCCAACCCGCGATAGAAGCGTGCGATTGCGGGGTTGTCCCACTCAATGTCGAGATGGCTGGCGAAGCCCTGCACCAAGACCAGATCGACGTCACCTTCGCCACTCACCTGATACGCGATGTGCACTCCCCCGCTCTCGGCGTACAGAACGGAGGGTGTGGTCGTCACGCGAGCGAAAGGGTAGTCAGATCACTCCTGCTCCAGCGTCGCCTTCGCCTCGTCGTATCCGCCCGTCGGCGGATTCGGATCCGGGCCGTACACGAGGTACAGCACGCCGGTCTTGAATGCCTGCGACGAGATCAGCCTGAGATTTCGGGCAGGTTCGCCGTCTGCGAACAGCTTCACTCCCGAGCCGGCCGTCGCGGGGTGGACGAACAGGTGGACCTCGTCGAGCAAACCTGCGTCGAGGAGTTGCCGCACGATCGACACCGAACCGCTCAACGCGATCAGGCGGACCGCCGGGTCGCGCTTGAGTGCCGCGACCGCTTCAGTGAGGTCGCCCTGCAGTTGCTCGGAGTTGCGCCACGAAAACTCCAACGGACGATGTGACGCGACGATCTTGCGCATGTCGCCCAGTACCTTCGCGAACACCGCGTCCTCCCCGCCTGCAGCCTCGCGATCGGGCCACGCGCCCGCGAAGCTGTCGTAGGTGACGCGGCCGAAGAGCATGAGATCGGCTTCGTGCGTCTTGCCTACCGCCTCGCCCATCTCGTCGTTGAAGTACGGGAAGTGCCAGTTACCGACCATCGGGTCGACAACACCGTCGAGTGCCATGAAGAGACTGGCCTTGATCGTGGCCATCGGGTTCTCCTGTCGTGTCGGTCGTGCCCGCCGTCAGCGTGCATGCCACCGCGCTACCCGATTCGGAGCAGGGTGATGCGATGGCGGTGTGTTCACGATGACGGTCTCCTCTCTTTTCGTCCGCGGGTGTTGCCTCGGAACGCGCGTCCCGGCTTGAAGACGCTGAGGGATGTCGCGATCGTCAACGCGACGACGTCGTAGTGGGCGGTGAGGATCGCGTGACGTGCGTTGAGCGGAAGTCTGCGTCGCGCCGGACGGGCCGGTGCGACGGAAGGTTCCACGGTGGTGGTCTCGAGCATGAGGCTCCGTGAAGGGGCGAGCGGTTCCTCCACAGTGCGGCAGGTGACGCGGCCGCGCCATCCCAGAATCCTGGGTAAACAGCCGTAGGCGGCACCCACACTCTTCGGCACGCACATGCGCCATGCCTCGACGACGAGCTCTCGAAGCTCGTCGCGGTCGATGGCGTCGAGCCGGACGGTGACCCAGTTGTATCGGAGGTCCGATGGTTCGGGCATGAGGAACTTGCCGGGCTCGGCATCTACCAGTGCCTCCCGCTCGTCTTTCGGAAAGGCGAAGCCCATGATCGACTCGTCCCGCGAGAACGCGACGAACACGATTCGTCCCACGCGGAACTTCACGCGATCTCGTACCACGGCCTCGTACGAACGTGGCAACGTCGACGCCACCGCGCGGGCGTCGTCGATGGTCACCATTGCTCCGGCCGGCAGCAGTTGCGACATCCCTCCTCCTTACCCCGAACGGCGGGCGACGCGCCCTGCCTTATATATCAATCTCATTTGATGTAGTAGTGGATCTGTGAGTAGCTTCGGCCCGTGCAACCGACCGGCGTGTCACACCGCACCGCTGATGATCCACCGCGGTTCGTGCGACTTCTCGCGCATCCCCTGCGGTGGCAGGTGCTGCGCGAGCTCGTGCACAGCGACCGCGCGGTTCGCGAGTTGACCGAGCTCCTCGGAGAGCGGCAGAGCTTGGTGTCGTACCACCTGGGTCAGCTGCGCGCCGGCGGGCTTGTGCGCGACGCGTCGCAGTTCGGCGGACCGACGGGATAGCTACTACACGGTCGATCTCGCCGGCTGCCGGGAACAGCTCCAAGCCGCGGGCGGTTCGCTGCATCCCGGGCTTTGGCTCGCAGCGGCACCACCGCCAAGAGCGCGGCGGAAAGCACGGCGTCGTCGACGGCCGCGGATCTTGTTCTTGTGCACCGGGAACAGCGCACGCTCGCAGATCGCGGAAGCGCTGGTCGAGGCGATGTCGGAAGGGGAAGTCGCAGCTGCGTCAGCCGGGAGTCATCCGAAGCCCTTGCATCCCAACGCAGTGCGGGTGATGAAGAAGCGCGGGATCGACATCAGCCGGAACCGGGTCAAGCATGTGGATGAGCTCCTCGCGCAGCGCTTCGACGTGGTGATCACGTTGTGCGATCGGGTGAGAGAGGTGTGTCCGGAGTTTCCGTCGCACCCGGATCTCGTGCATTGGAGCGTCCCGGATCCGCGACGTCGAGGGGCAGAATCATCGGGCCACCTTGCCCGCCTTCGCACGCCTGGTGACCGAGCTCGAGACCCGCATCGGGTTCCTGCTCGATCTGTTGGAGGAATCATCGATGAGGGGATCAACAGATGCTGAACGATGAGACAGTCAACGTGCGCTACATGGTCGATGACGTCGACGCGTCGATCGCGTTCTACACCAAGCAGCTCGGCTTCGAGGTGTTGACCAGCGTGGCGCCCGCGTTCGCTGACGTCAAGCGCGGCAACCTGCGCCTGTTGCTCGCGGGACCGAGGAGCTCCGCAGGGCGGCCGATGCCCGACGGGGCCCAACCGGGACCGGGGGGCTGGAACCGGATCCACTTCATCGTCGATGACATCGACACCGAAGTTGCTCGGCTGCGCGTCGCGGGCGCGCACGTTCCGCAACGACATCGTGGAAGGACCCGGCGGAAAGCAGATCCTCCTCCAAGACCCGTCTGGAAACGTGGTCGAACTCTTCCAACCGGCCGCCCGCTGACCCGTCCGATTGCGGTCGCGTGGTCATAGGTTGATTCGCTCGTAATCTGCATCGAACGGCTGCGAAACAGGAGCGAATGATGGCGAAGGTCTTGTGCGTCCTCTATGACGACCCGGTGGACGGATATCCGAAGGTCTACGCTCGCGACGACCTGCCGAGGATCGACGGCTACCCGGGCGGCCAGACCGTTCCTTCTCCCAAGGCGATCGACTTCACGCCCGGGCAGCTCCTCGGGAGCGTGTCGGGCGAGCTGGGCTTGCGTGCATATCTCGAGGCGCTCGGTCACACGTTCGTGGTGACGTCCGACAAGGAGGGGCCGGGTTCCGTCTTCGAGCGCGAGCTCGTAGATGCCGATGTGGTCATCTCGCAACCCTTCTGGCCGGCATACCTGACCGGCGCGCGGATTGCCGCAGCACCGAAACTCAAGCTCGCCATCACGGCCGGCATCGGATCGGATCACGTCGATTTACAAGCTGCGATCGACCGCGGGATCACGGTTGCGGAGGTCACGTACTCCAACAGCATCAGTGTGTCGGAGCACGTAGTGATGATGATTCTCTCGCTCGTACGCAACTACATACCGTCGTACCAATGGGTGGTGAAAGGCGGATGGAACATCGCGGATTGCGTCGAGCGTTCGTACGATCTCGAGGGCATGACGGTCGGCACGGTCGCGGCCGGCCGGATCGGTCTCGCGGTGTTGCGCCGCCTGCATCCGTTCGACGTCCACTTGCACTACACCGACCGACGCCGCCTTGACGAGAGTGTCGAGCGCGAGCTCGGCCTCGTCTACCACCCGACGGCGGATTCGCTGGTGGAGGTGTGCGATGTGGTGACGATCAACGCGCCACTTCACCCGGAAACTGAGGGTCTGTTCGGCGCGGACCTGATCGCGAAGATGAAGCGCGGTGCGTATTTGATCAACACGGCTCGCGGGAAGATCTGCGATCGCGACGCGGTGGTCGCTGCGCTGGAGAGCGGTCAGCTCGCCGGGTATGCGGGCGACGTCTGGTTCCCGCAGCCCGCACCGGTCGACCACCCGTGGCGGGCGATGGCGCATCACGGCATGACCCCGCACATCTCCGGCTCTTCGCTCTCGGCGCAGGCCCGCTACGCGGCAGGCACCCGTGAGATTCTGGAGTGCTTCTTCGAGGGCCGGCCGATCCGCGACGAGTACCTCATTGTCGATGGCGGTGGGCTGGCCGGTACGGGCGCGCAGTCGTACACGCCGGGCAACGCAACCACGGGGTCGGACTCCCGCTGAGGTTCGGACGCGCTCGCGAAATTAGTGCCTCACGACATGGAACTCCACGCGATAGACGATGGTGTCATCGTGGATCGGGCCGGCGTGTGCCGCGCGTCGACGAAGGGCCTCGAGGTCGGCCTCGCCCGTGCGAGCGAGATCGGCGTCGGTGATCGACGAGAACGGCAGCAGATCGATGTCGTCGATCTCGATCGTCACGGAACCGCTCCGGTAGGCGCCTCCGACCTTCACCTGTGGTCTCGACCAGAGCCGGTAGGAGACCGTGATGCTCCCGTCGGCCACCCGATCTCGGAGCTCAGCGCTGAACTGCACGCCGCGATTTCTCGACGAAACGCCGCGGCGGGCTAAGGAGGTCCTGCGCACCCGATGGACACCGTCAACCTCACGGGGCGACAACTTGTCGCGGACGACCTCGAGTTCGTCCGTCGGGCGTGGAACGACGAGCGGGTGGCACCAACCATCGGCGGCACGCGCACCGACCAGCAGCTGACCGAGCGGATCGAGCACTGGGACCGTCACTGGAAGCATCACGGTTTCGGTGCCACCTTGTTCCACGATCCGACGCTGCGACAGCCGGTCGGATGGGGCGGCCTGCAGCACTCCATCATCGGCATCGGCGATTGCCTCACTGTTGGATACGTCATCGCACCGCAGCAGTGGGGCCATGGCTACGCCACGGAGATCGCTATCGCGTCAGTGGCTCACGCGTTCGACGTCCTCGGCGTCCGCCAGCTCCACGCGTCGGTCCTGTCGACCAACACCGCGTCACGACGAGTGCTGGAGAAGGCGGGACTTTCAATGCACCGCGAGATCGACCATGGCGAAGACGTCGAGGTGATCTACGCCGTCGAGCGATAATGAGGAGGTGCACGAGGAGAAAACGCCGGGTTGGCTGCTGCGCGAGATCTCGACGGCCGGACGTGAGAACCTCGACCCCGAACACGTCGCTCGCTACGACTCCAAGGAGCCGGCTGACGTCGTGGCCGAAGTGGAGTACCTGACGGCTTTCGGTCTGGACGTGTCGGCAACTGTCGTCGACCTCGGCGCAGGAACGGGGCAGTTCACGCTCGCAGCTGCTCCGCGATGCGCGGCGCGTCGTCGCCGCCGACGTGTCACCGGTAATGCTCGAAGTGCTACGGGCGAAGGTGGCCGACCCAGGGATCGCCAACATCGAGGTTGTGGAGGCCGGCTTCCTGACGTACGTGCACCGCGCGCCCCCGGCCGATCTCGTCTACTCGAGGTACGCGTCTTCACCACCTCCCCGACTTCTGGAAAGCCGTCGCACTCCAGCGGATTTACGACGTACTCAGACCCGGTGGGCACTTCCGACTCTGCGACGTCGTCTACAACTTCGACCCTGCCGACGTACCAGCGTGTGTCGAGGCATGGTGTGCGACGGGCGGAGAGAACATCGCCTCCGAATGGCTTCGCGACGAGCTCGAGGAGCACATTCGCGACGAGCACTCCACCTACACCTGGGTCCTCGAGCCCATGGCCGCTCGCGTCGGCCTACGTATACGCGACGCCGACTACTCCCAGGATGGCTTCGTCGCCAACTACCTCTTCCAGCGACCCCCGTCTTGAGGTCGTCGGCCCGCACCCTCGACCGGCAGCAGCACATGGGACAACCTGTTCGGCATGGATGCGGAGACGGTCAGGGCGATGTTGCTGCGAAACCTCGGACGGGCCGCGGATGATCCCGTTGGCTCGCACGACATGTACGACGATGACGCGGTGCTCGAGTTTCCGCAGTCGGGAGAACGCTTCGAAAGCGTCGTGAACATCCGTGAGTGGCGCAGCCGCTATCCGGGATCGGTGACCTATGACATCCGCCGCATCAGAGGCGCGGACGACATCTGGGTCGCGGAGATGACCGTCGGCTACGACGGGAGCGAGCCACGCTACGGAGTGGACGTCCTCGAGATCAGGAACGGCAAGATCACACGCGAGACGGTCTACGTCGGCGAACCGTTCAATGCGCCCGAGTGGCGGGCGCAGTGGAGGGCCGCGCCCTGAAGCACCACCTCGTTCGGGACGCGAGGTGCCGTCGTCCCAGGCTGCCAGCTCGAGCGCGGTGTCCCGCAAGAACTTCTCGCGGTCGATGCCGAGAGATTGCGTAGTGATGTCGGCGAACGTGTTGAGCATGTGCACGCTCGCGGCGAGCAGGACCGGCAAGCGCGACAGGTCTATGTCCCAGGTCGGGCTCCCGAGTTGGGTTCGCATGTCACGGTTGCGCCAGAACGTCATGAGCCCCAGCATCTCGAGGTATGCCTTTCGATCAGGGACGTACTTGCTCTCTTGGTCGACCACCCGGCCTCCCTGCCCGCGCCGACTCGACGTCCTCGGAACACAACGGCGCCACAACTGGCTAGTGCTCGACCTTCGTCATTGCAACGACCGAACGAGGGTTCCCGCAGTATCGGTGCAGTGTTTGCACTTCCTTAACCCGCTCCGAACCAGGTCGCAAGTGCTCGGGGCAGCGCTTGGTCCGTGAGGTCTCCCGCCCAGGCGACATACCCGTCGGGTCGAATCAACACGGCGGAGGGCGCAGCGATCTCACCAAGCACCGGGAGCTCCCACACCCCATCGTGCCTGGCGTCGACCAACCGGACTCGATGCGCCCAGGGAGAAATGTCGAAGCCGCCGGGTGCACCGAGGTTGAGGAGCACGGGCCGGGCGTCGTGCAACAGGGTGAAGACGCGGCGTGGGACCGTCCGCGGTCTGCACGTCGAGGTCAGGCATGCGCCGCCCGAGCACCGGGTGTCCCTCTCCGAGGTCGTAGTGGATGTCGAGACCCGAGAGCATCCCGGCGGTGCGCCGCCGCGGCTCGTCCATGCTCAGCAGTTCGGTCATGGTGTCGCGGAGCGCCTGGTGACGTTCGTCGGGGCTGTCGAGTGCGACCCGCGCGTTGGTGTAGCGCAACACCCGGGCCCCGACCGGATGTCGTTCCGCGTGGTAAGTGTCGAGGAGGCTCTCGGGTGATGTCCTGTTGACCACCTGGGCCAACTTCCATCCCAGGTTCACCGCATCCTGCACGCCGATGTTGAGGCCCTGGCCGCCCTGCGGGGGATGCACGTGTGCCGCGTCCCCCGCCAGCAGCACACGGCCGCGGCGGTAGGAGGCTGCCTGGCGCGTCATGTCGGTGAATCTGGAGATCCAGTTGGGGCTGTGCACCCCGAAGTCGGTCCCGTAAGCGACGACGAGTGCGTCCCTCAGGTCCTGCAAGGTGGGTTCGCCGGCGTGTTCGATCTGCTGTTCCCTCAGCACGACACCGAACGGCCCACCGCCCTCCACCCGGTTGACAGGACCGATGCCACCGCCCTCGGGACGCACGCCGATCTGCGGCTCCTCGTCCATCTCGACCTCGGCGATCATCCAGCTGGTCGAGGGATCCAACCCGGGGAAGTCGATGCCGGCTGCCTTGCGGATCAGGCTGCGTCCTCCGTCGCACCCGACGAGATACTGCGCTCGGAGTGACGCGTCGCCGAACACCTCGACATCGACGCCGGTGTCGTCTTGAGCGAGGCCCACCACCTCGCGGCCGCGAAGGATCGGAACCCCGAGCTCACCGACCCAGTCGGCAAGGATGGGCTCGAAGTCGCGCTGCCAGAGCGCAAGCCCGTAGTTGTGGCGGGTGGGGAAGTCGCTGATGTCCAAGCCAACTTGGGCAACTTGGCCCGCCGAGAGGAACCGCTGCGCGATGCCGCGCTGATCGAGCACCTCGATGGTGCGCGAGTGCAGACCGCCCGAGCGCGAGCTGTCGAGCTCCTGGCTCGCGCGTCGTTCGACGATGACGACGTCGATCCCCGCCAACGCCAACTCGCCCGCCAACATCAGCCCGGTCGGACCACCTCCTGCAATCACCACCGCATGTTCGGTCATCGCCACTCCCCATGGGTTCTGGCCGTGATCGGCGGCGAAGGTTCACGCTCGACGATGCGGGTTCCTCGCGGTGCAGCCCCCCGCCTATCTGTCATGCAGTCGCTCGAGTCGAGTGCGCCAACCGCCTTGCAACGGAGTGGTACGAACAGTGGCCTCGCGGCCGAGCTGCTCGGCGGTTTCGGAGGGCGTGAGCTTCGAGGTGTCGAACCACCAGCCGACATCGCCGAGCTCGCGTCTCATGTCGGTGTCGAGTTGGTGATAGTCGTCGAACTGGAACCGCTCATCGGGGTGTCGGTTCGCGTTTCGATGCTCGCAGACCGCAATGCCCGGCGCGAGGGTGACGAGCCTTACGGGGCGCGGCGACAACAGAGCGTGAAGGAAGTCCAGCTCCGCTCGGTCCGCTACCACGGTGTCCATGAGCACGGTGAAGCCGAAGTCAACGAAATTGTTCGCCAGCGAGCACATGTTGCGGTTGCAGAGCTCATCCTGCCGCAGCGCCTCTTCTTTGGGCTCACCCATGAACCACACGCGACCACTGCGGATCATCTGGTTCACGTCATCGCCCTTCACCTGCGCGCCTCGCGGCAGCAAGCCGGCGGCAAGCCCAGTCACGGTCGACTTTCCCGCACCCGGCATACCCGACACGATCACGCATCCCGGCAACTCATCCGAGGTCATGGCGCTTGATGCTTCCAACAAGGATGACTTCGCGACAACCACATTTCCTGACGAGATTCATTGGCTCCGTTCATGCCGTCACTGAGTGCGGCAATCTGTACACATGGCGAAGATCGGTAGAGGCAGCAACGGCGCTGACGACGAGGCGCTGCTGGCGATGTTCCGAGCGATCGCGTCACGAGAGCCCGGCGACATCTTGGCGCGCCTCGACGCGTCAGCCCGGCCTCGCGCAACGCGCAATGCGCATCGCAGCGAGCCGCCAGGACGCTGAGCAGTACTTCCTACGGCCTATCCAGCACTACGTCTATGCCGGCGACACAGCATTGCACGTCGCCGCGGCGGCGTATGCATGGAAACTCGCCGAGTCACTCGTCGCACGGGGCGCCGATACTCGAGTTCGCAACCGTCGCGGGGCTGAGCCGCTTCACTACGCCGCCGACGGGAGTCCCGATGCGGATTACTGGGATCCCGTCGCACAGAGTCGGACGATCGAATACTTGATCGCGGCCGGAGGAGATCCCAACGCGCTGCGACAAGAGTGGCGTCGGTCCCCTGCATCGAGCAGTTCGCTGTCGTTCCTCGGCCGCGGCGCGTGTGCTCATAGAGCACGGCGCGGACCCGAAGGGCATGAACAAGAGCGGCTCGACGCCGCTGCACCTCGCGGTGCAGAACACCGGCCGAAGCGGCTCTCGTACCGACGCCGCGAAGGACGAACAGCGCCGCCTCATCAGCTTGCTCCTCGAGCGCGGCACACGGCGCGCGGCCCACGGACACCGACCCGCGGCAAGACCGTCGCAGCTGCGGCCTCCAGTGACTGGATCCGTCAGCTGTTGGCGAGAACGTGAGTGCCGTCGACGAGGCGACGCCGGTCGCAGCGATCAAGTCGTTGTTGGTGCATTGAGCGCGAGCGACCGACGCGGCCCGCAGCCAAGGACCATACCTTCGGCGGTGCCCGACGGTGTCGGGTCGGGAAGGCGCCTCATGCGGAACGAGACGAAGAGCCCGGTGAGCCCCGCGATGATGGGAACGAGGAGTGCGACCTGCAGGGCACGCGGCCGGGCGTCGGTGTTGATGCGGATGATCTCGGCCTGAACGTCTTTGGGTTGGCCGACGAGCAACTCTTCGAGGTGCGTGTTGGTCATCACTTCGGCGTCATCCTCGAGCGCGCTCGCAACCTGCTGTTGCTCGGCCGGGGCGAGCACCTTGCTGTTCTCGGCGAGGTGGGTGAAAGCGAACGACAGCGTCGCGAGCATGATCGCCCCGCCGAACGCCAGCCCGAACGACAGGCCGAACGAGCCCGCCGCCGAGTTCACCCCGGCTGCTTCGCTCGCGCGCTCGTCGGAGATCGGGGACAGCGTGTAGTTGTTGAGTTGCGACACCAGCAAACCGAGTCCCGATCCGGCAATCACGAGCGGGATCACGAAGTACCAGCCGGAATCGGCCCGGGGCAGGAGCGGGATGAGGATCAGCATCCCGACGGTGTAGAGCGCGAAGCCCAACTGGATGATCGCGCTCGGTCGGTGCCCGCCTGCCTTCCTTCCGGCGAGCAGCGCGACGCCGAACATGCTGAGCGAGAGCGGCGCGAGCGACAGACCCGCCTGCATCGCGTCGTACTCCAGGACCATCTGCAAGAAGATGGGCAAGGCGATCATCGAGCCGCCGAGGGCGATCTGCTGGAGCATCTGGCCGGAGATCCCGAGTCTGAACAGTTTTGACGTGAACAGATCTGGGTCGAGCAGCGTCGCCTTGCCCTGACGCTTGCGCCGCACGAGCCAGTAGACGAGGCCCGCCATCGCGATCGCACCAAGCAGTCAGGAGCGCGGCGACGGCGTCGCCGCCTTCCTGCCACACGAGGATGCCCAGCACCATGCCGCCCATCGCCCAGTACGGACAGGAGCGCGCCGATCGGGTCGATCGCGCCGAGGTCCGGTATAGGGAACGTCGTGGACGAGTTTGATCCCGGAGAGCACGATCGCGATCACGACGACTTCGAGGAGAAACGCGATGCGCCACGACAGGTAGGTAGTGATGAATCCGCCGATCAGTGGTCCGACTGCTGCGGCAATCGCCGCGGCCGCTCCCACTTGGGCGTACACCTTGGTCCGTGCGGTTCCCTCGAAGTTGCCGTGGATGAGGGACTGCATCGCGGGCAACAGGAGCGACGCGCCGAGCCCTCCGATGATCGCCCAGAAGATGATGATGGGCGTCAGGCTCTGTGCAAGCGCCATCGAGAGCGCGCCGACGGCGTAGCCGAGCAAACCCAGGATGTAGGCCTTCTTGCGCCCGATGAGGTCGCCGACCTTGCTGCCGATCAAGATGAACGCCGCCGGATACCAACGCTTCGAGCGCGATCGCCGACTGCACGCCGCTCACCGTCGTATCAAGATCTTCGACGACCGCTGCGATCGAAACATTCATCAACGACGTGTCGACGACGAGCACGAACATCGCCATCGACAGCAGGAGTGCGAGCCGTTGACCGCCCGTTGCCGCAACACCGGTCGTCGTTTCGTCGGTCACAGGAAGACCCACCTCCAGCGGAGATCAAACCGTAGTTTGCTCGACCTCACCTGTCGGACATCCAAAACGGCCCGCCACTCAAGTCGTGGCGGGCCGTTCGTTCACGTGGAGATGAGTCAGTCGCAGTCAGCGAGCCCCTCGAGTATTCCGTCGTAGGCCGCCTCGGCGTTGCCGCTGAGTGACGATCGGACTCCCTCGACGCTGCGGACGATCGCGTTCACGTCCTGGTCCGATGCGTTACCCCGAGCCATCTGGTCGAGGTTTCGGTCGAGGTCGCGCGAAATCCTCGCGGACATCCGTGCCCGTGAAGCGGGCCAGGTCGTCGAGCTTGTCGTCCGCCTTGCGAAGGTGACGTTCCGCCTCGTTGGCATTGTCAGCTTCCTTCGCCTTGCAGATCTGATCGGCGGCCTCCTTGCCTTTGCGTTCGGCGCGGGCCGCGGTCGAGCAACTGGTGAGGGCGAACGCGGAAACCCCGATCACTGCGATGACAGCGAAGATGCGAATCCTCATGCCATCACCTCCTGGGGGAGCTTCCGGACTTGGAACGCCAACCCGATTTCGACGATGCCACGGATGATGGCGCCGATGCCGATCCACAGAATCAGGAGCGCCGCGGAGCGGCCGGGGTACCCCGTGGCCCAGATGCCGAGGATCACCTGGAGGATCCCGGCGATCATCGTCATCCACCACAGGTCGAACTCGTGCCGCGCGGCAATTCCGATCACGAAGTCGAACGTCCCCTTGAGGATCAGGAAGAGTCCCAACAGCGCGGCAAGCACCGTGAAGGTCTGGAACGGCGACATCAGCGCGGCGATCCCGCCGATCACGAACACGATCCCGAGCGCGACGTGCACCCACTTCCATCCCGGCGACGCGCTTACCTCCATGATCTCGGCGATGCCGCCGAAGATGAGCCAGAACGCGACCAGGTAGCCGATCAAAACCGCCGAGTCGAAGTCCGCTTGGAGCACGTAGAACCCGAGCAGGATCCACAAGATCCCGGTCACGAGGAACACCCACCACCACCTGCCGACAGCGGGCTCACGCGGCTGCGTGATACCGATAGTCGTCATGTACGTACCCCCTTTGTGTGCGCTTTTCGATGTGAAGGGTGCATCATCCCCGCTCGGCCTCGAGCACCTGGCGTGCCTTGGCGTTGTCCTCTCGATCCTTGTCCGAGACGGTCGGCCATTCGAGGCCGAGCGACGTGATCGTGTCGACGATGATCGTCACGGTCATCGCCTGCATCACGTGCTTGTTGTCGGCCGGAAGGACGTACCACGGTGCCCATGCGGTCGATGTCGCCGTGATCGCATCTTCATAGGCCTGCATGTACTGATCCCAATGGGCGCGAACCGCAACATCGCCGGCCTTGAACTTCCATTGCTTGTTGGCATTGTCGAGTCGCGCAATGAACCGCCGCTTCTGCTCGGCCTTGGAGACATGGAGGAAGAACTTGACGACCTTCGTGCCGTTGCGAGCCAAGTGCAGCTCGAACGCGTTCAAGTCCTCGTAGCGGTCGGCCCAGAACCCCGGCCCACGATCACCGGGCGGCAGCTTCTGCTTGTCGAGCCACGTCGGATGAACCTTGAGCGCCACGACTTCCTCGTATTGGGATCGGTTGAAGATCCCGATCCGCCCGCGCTCGGGCGCGTGGTGCGAGATCCGCCAGAGAAAGTCGTGGTCGAGCTCCTCGCTCGAAGGCTGCTTGAACGAGACGACCTGCACCCCTTGGGGATTGACGCCGGACATGACGTGCTCGATCGTCGAGTCCTTGCCGGCCGCGTCCATCGCCTGGAACACGAGCAGCAAAGAGTATGTATCGCTCGCCCAGAGCAGCTCCTGGGCATCCTTCAGCTCGTCGATGCCCCGGGCGAGCACCGCCTTCGCGGTTGCGTCGAGCTCCTCCGCCGACAGCTCGGCATAGTCGCCGACTCCCGCCCAAAGGGTGGCACGTGCCTCGAGGTTGGCGGCTGTGCCGGGCATCACTCGCAACTCGTCGTTGATCTGGCGTCGCTGATCGGTTCGCGCCTCGGGGCTGATGATCTCGGTCATGCCTTCCTCCTGAGGCTCGAGCACTTCTTCGTCACGACGTTTGCGGCGCCGCCGCATGGAGCTCGCCGGCGAAGAAATCCAGCGCCGTCTTGGTCTTCGTCTGCTGCTTCCCAGCGAGATCGACGCCGTGTTCGCCGAGGAAGGTCTTCATCTCGGCTGCGAAGTCGAAAGCTACGGCGGGGGCACATTTGGACGAGAGCTCGAGGATGCGCGATCCGTCGGGGTAGAACCACAGCTCGGCCACGAGCCGGCGGCCGAAGTCGCCGGGCGTGAACTTGAGCTTCATGATGTTGACCGGTCCGAGCATCGAGAGCTCGTCGAGCACGATCCCTTCCGGCGCGTGGTCGGCATAGAAAGCGCGTTGTTCCTTCGTGAACAGCTTGGATATCCGGCGCTCGCCGGCGAACGCTGCTTTCACCTTTGCCGGATCCAGCTCCGCCTTCATCGATCCGGAACACACGAAACCACCCGGCATGGCGTCGACCTCGATGCCGAAGCTCGGCGACTTGCGGACCGCGGGCGGAATGTCGTCAGGGACGATCGGCCGCAGCTTGACGACAGAATCACCCGGCTTGCCCTGGACCCGCCGCGCCCGCACCACGACGCCGTGGTCGTTGAGCGTCAGATCGGGCGTGTCGAAGAAGGCGACTTGGCGGACCTGAGAATCGAGCACATCCATGCCGAGCGCGGAGATGGCCGCTCGGTGATCGGCGTGGGGCACGGTCAACTTCAGCTCGACGCTGTCGGCTCCCTTGAGCAGCCCCAGCAACTCCGAGACCTGTTCGGCGGAGAGCACGGGTGCGGACTTCGTGACCATGAGTACCCCATTTCGCGGAAACGCCCGCCGTACTGGAGGCGAAACCTACGGACCGAACGGTTGAACCACATCCCCCAATTGAGGTGATGCGCGCTCACCCGTACGCACGCGAGGCTCGGCGGCATCGTCGAGATCGGGGCCTCCCCGACGAAGCGGGGGCGTTGAGATGGCAATCACCGAACGGGTCACGGCCGAGCGCGGACTGGTACGCGTTGTCGGCGGACGACGTCGTCGCCCGTGTGGGGGTCGACGCCGAGCGCGGGCTCGATCCCGACGAGGTGCAGCGGCGGCTCGCGGAGTTCGGGCGCAACGAGATCGCCACCGAACCGCCACCGACGCTGTGGGACGGTGGCCAAGGGTCAACTGGCGAACCCGATGAACATCATGCTGCTGATCGTCAGCGTCGCCAGCCTCGCCATCGGCCAGGTGGCGACCGGTGTGATCGTGTTGGCGTTGGTGTCGTTCAACGTGATCATGGGGACGAACCAGGAGCGCAAGGCGATGGCCAGCGTCGAGGCGCTGGCGCAGCTCCAGGTTCCCAAGGCCCGGGTTCGCCGGTCGGGCAGCGTCGAGGAGGTCGACTCGACCGGTCTCGTGCCGGGCGACGTCGTGCTGATCGAAGCCGGTGACCTCGTCCCGGCGGATGCGCGCATCGTCACCGCGGCCTCGTTGGAGGTCCAGGAGGCGTCGCTGACCGGTGAGAGCGCGCCGATCGCCAAGGACGCCACGACGCTCCCCGAAGGAGAGACGGCGCTCGGCGACCGGACGAATCTCGTCTTCCAGAACACGCAGGTGACCAGGGGCTCGGCAACCGTCGTCGTCGTCGCCACGGGCGCGGCGACCCAGATGGGTCACATCGCCGACATGGTCACGGCGACGAAGCGCACGAAGTCGCCGCTCCAGCGCGAGCTCGACGGCCTGACGAAGCTCTTCGGCATCCTCGCCTGGTCGGCGGTGGCCGTCATCGCCATCTTCGGGATCGCCCGCGGCCAGGACGCCGAGACGCTCGTCCTGCTGTGCGTGTCGACGGCGATCTCGGCCATCCCGACGGGCTTGCCGACGTTCGTGCAGCTGATGCTGTCGTCAGGGGCGCAGCGGCTCGCCGAGGACAAGGCGGTCGTCAAGTCGCTCACCGACGTCGAGACGCTCGGCGGCACGACGGTGATCAACAGCGACAAGACCGGCACCCTGACGATGAACGCCATGACCGCGACGACGATGTTGACCGGCGGCGACTGGTACAAGATCGAAGGCGGCGGCTACAAGAAGTCGGGCGCCATTCTCGGCGCCGCGGGCGCGCCGACGCCGGACTTCACCCGGCTGGGCGCTCGGGCTCGTGCTGTGCAGCGACGCCACCGTCGCCGACGACGAGTCGATCATCGGCGACCCGACCGAGGCAGCGCTGGTGGTGCTGGCCGCCAAGGTCGGTGTCGACGCCGAGGAGACCCGCCGCACCCTGCCCCGGCGCGACGACGGTGCCGTTCGACTCCGAGTACAAGTTCATGGCGACGTTCCACGACCGCCCCGACTGGATCGCCGGAGGCGTCCTCCACGAACCCCACTTCATCAGCGTGAAGGGTGCGCCGGACGTCATCATCGATCGGTGCGCGACGGCGCTGTGGCACGGCGAGCAGGTCCCGATCGCGCAGGTCCGCGACGAGCTGCTCGACGCCAACCGGCAACTCTCCGAGCGCGGGCTGCGCGTCCTCGGGTTCGCCGTCCGCGACCTCCCGTCCGACGCCATGAACGACGCGCTCGGGGACCCGATGGGCGAGGTGCACGACCTCATCCTGGTCTCGCTCGTCGGCATCATCGACCCGTTGCGCGCCGAGGCCGTCGACGCCGTCCGCGTCGCCCGCACGGCCGGGATCGACGTCCGGATGATCACCGGTGACCACACCGTGACCGCCCGGGCGATCGCCGACGAGCTCGGCCTCGGGCCGGGCGTGATCACCGGCACCGATCTCTCCCACCTCAGCGACGACGAGGTGAAGGAACAGCTTCCGCAGCTGCACGTCTTCGGCCGCGTCGCCCCCGAGGACAAGGTTCGCCTCGCCCGGCTGATGCAGGAGGCCGGCGAGGTCGTGGCGATGACCGGCGACGCCGTCAACGACGCCGCCGCGTTGAAGCAGGCCGACGTCGGCGTCGCCATGGGCAGCGGCTCGGAGGTCACCAAGCAGGCCGGCAAGCTCGTGCTCACCGACGACAACTTCGCCACTCTGGTGCACGCCGTCGACCTCGGGCGCGACATCTACCGCCGGATCTCGTCGTACGTGAAGCTGCAGCTGACGATCCTGTCGTCGGTGCTGCAGCTGATGCTGTACGCCACCATCCTGAACATCAACGGCGGCGTGGCCCTGTTCCCGATGCAACTGCTGTTCGCCAAGTTCTTCGTCGTCGTCACGGTGGTCATCGGGTTCATCGTCGACGTCCCCGACCCCGGCGTCATGCAGCGGCCCCCGCGCACGCCCGGATCGAGGATCGCCACCCGCGCCCAGACGGTGCGCTGGGCGATCACCGGCTTCATCATCGCCACGCTTGGCCTGATGGTGCTGGCGTGGGGACCCGGCGAGCCGAGCACGACCGATCCGTCGGTGTCGATGACGATGGCCTTCGCGGTCGTCGCGCTCAGCGCCGTCAACAACGGCCTCGTGATGCGCCGCGAGCGCGAACCGTGGTGGTCGGCGCCGATCTTCCCCTACCTGGGATGGATCATCCTCGGGTGGGTGCTCACCTGGGCCGCCGTCGAGCTGAACATGCTGCAACGCCTCCTCGACACGGTTTCGCTCACCGGCGCCCAGTGGGTCCTCGTCATCGCACTGTCGCTCGTCGCGCCGGCATTCACCGCGATCGACAAGGCCATCCACCTCCGCCGGCTCAACCGATGACGGCGCTCGTGGGGCAGCCGCCGAGGCATCGAGCACGAGCGCTGACGAATCCGGCGTCGCCGACGCGCAGTTGCTGAAGGCGCTCGAGGTTCTCGCGTTTCGCCTGCAGGAGCGACATCCTTCGGCCCCACTTGCGATGATCCAACGCAGCATCGACGACGCCGTCCAAGCCTTCAATGCTGTCCGCATACGCCAATACCTCCCGATCTTGATCGAACGTACGGCCTCGAAAACACTCCGCGATGCGACAGTGTCATCGGCGAGAGAACAAGTTGCCGATCTCTCGGAACGGCACGATCAGGATTGTGGCGAGAACGAGATACAGCACCACTGCGACGGTGGGGAATACGAGTCCGATGAGGATCGCGACCACGTAGCTGATCACGGCGGGTAGGAACGTGCGCCGATCGGTCCGCAGCTCCTCGTCGGCCTCCTCGTCCGCGTAGAGCCGTTCGCGCCGGGCGTACATGTCGAGCGCGGATCCGAGCAGCCGGATCGCGAGCAAGAGTGAGGCCGTACACGGTGACGAAACGCGCTCCTCGTTGCGTTGGTTGATTGCTTCGGCGATCAGCTTCGTCGGGAATGGCAGGAACCCGATGACGAGGAGCAGCAGCAGATTGATCCGGAGAAGCACGCCGTCCACTCGGGTCAGTCGGTCGGTGATCGCTCCGTGCTCGAGCCAAGAGGCCCCGATCGTCAAAAAGCTGATCAGGTACCCGAGATAGGCAGGCCACGCGTGCCGCAGTTGCTCCAACGCCGTACCCGGTGGATGCAGTGCGATCTCCAGCACGAGCAAGGTCGACGCAATGGAGAACACGCCGTCGCTGTATGCCTCCATCCGTGCCGGACTCTGAGATCGAGGCACACGTGGAGCATTGCTGTCAGTCGGCATTCGCACTTCCTAGACCGGGGTCTGACGAACGTAACCCGGGCGACGACGGGATGACTCCCCCCGAATCGGGTGATGCCGACTCGTCGAGCGATACCTACGGTCACCGCAAACTGCTCGCGTCGAGAAAGTATGTGATGGATCCAGCCAACAGTGGCCTCGATCACCTCATCACTCCCGAGGAACGCCGGCAGATCGCGATCGCGCGCCGGTAGGCGTCTGGTTCGGCGTGGAACACGGCCTCGATACCGGCGTGCTCGCGGTTGTCGCAGGCTGCTTCGCGCTGTGGGGTCTCGTCTCGGGCGCGGTTGGAGCGACTGAACGTGAGCGCGCCGATCGCGTTCGTTCTGTTCGGCCTACTTGCTCGCGCACGGACCGCTCTCGCTACTCGACGCCCGAACCCACTCGTCGACATTGCGAAGTATCGTCGAAGTCACCCTCGCGCTCGTGCTTTTCAGTGACGCGTCACGCGTCAACGTGCGTGCGCTGCGGGCCGACGTCGCCCTGCCCGTCCGTCTGCTCGGGATCGGTCTGCCGCTTTCGATCGCAACGGGCGCCGCCTGCGCGGCCGTGCTGTTCGGAGGCGTCGACCTGTGGGTCGCGGCGCTCGTCGGTGCGATTGTCGCCCCGACCGACGCCGCACTTGGCGCGTCGATCATGCAAGACGAGCGAGTCCCGGCGCGCGTTCGGCGCGTGCTGAACGTCGAGAGTGGATTGAACGACGGCATCGCGACACCGTTCGTCAACCTCTTCATCGCGGGCGCCGTCGCCGCGGAGGTCGCCCACTCCCAAGGCATCGGAGGGGCGGCGGTCGATCTCGTCATCGGTGTCGGTGTCGGCCTGGGCGTCGGGCTGATCGGCGCGACGCTGCTGCGTGCGACCCGACGATGGGGCTGGAGCGCACCCGCGTTCCGTCAAATTCGCGGTACTCGGGGTGGCGCTTCTGACGCCTACGCGGTGACGATCGAGGCGAGCGGGAACGGCTTCGTCGGCGCGTTCGTCGGGGGCCTCGCGTTCGGCACCATCACGCCTGCCGCGGACGAACGACATCGTCGGCTTCACCGACAACGCCGGCGAGATGCTCTCGCTGCTCGTGTGGTTCGTGTTCGGCGCGGCGATGATCGTGCCTGCGTTCGAACACCTGGTGTGGCAAGACGCCGTGTTCGCGCTGCTTGCCCTCACCATCGTGCGCATGGTGCCTGTCGGCATCGCGCTCGCGGGCGCGGGTCTCGATCGGGCGACGGTCGCGTTCATTGGTTGGTTCGGCCCACGCGGCCTGGCGTCCGTTGTGTTCGCGCTGATCGCGTTCGACAGCCTCGAACCGGCCGACGGGGACCGTGTGCTTACTGTCGTCACGGCCACCGTCGTCCTCAGCGTGATCGCGCACGGCATCACCGCCGCGCCCCTCGCTGCCCGATACGGACGCCACACCGCCGGCCTGCAGGCCCATCTACCGGAACACGCGGAGACGCCCGCGCTCCGAACGCGCTCGATTGCCGGTGACCGCGGGCGCCCGAACGCAACCGGCGAGGTCCCCCAATGAGCGACGTCACACGCGGGCCTGTTTTCGAGCACTGGGTTCCCGGATTGCGCGCCGCCCGCACGTACCGGCAGCCGTGGTTGCGCTCGGATCTTGTTGCCGGCCTTGTGCTCGCGGCGATACTCGTCCCGCAGGGCATGGCCTACGCGGAGCTCGCGGGGCTGCCTCCGGTCACGGGCCTCTACACCACGATCGGCTGCCTCGTGGGCTACGCGGTCTTCGGTCCGTCGCGCGTCCTCGTGCTCGGACCTGATTCGTCGGTGTCGCCGCTGATCTTCGCGGCCATCCTGCCCCTCACGACGACAAAGGACCCCGAAACCGCGATCGCACTCGCGGGGATGCTCGCACTGATGGTCGGGCTCATCGAGATCGGGCTCGCGATCGGCAAGCTCGGGTTCGTCGCCGACCTGCTGTCGAACGAGGTGCAGGTCGGCTACATGAACGGTCTGGCAGTCACGATCATCGTGGGCCAACTGCCCAAGCTCTTCGGCTTCTCCACCGACGCCGATGGCTTCTTCGAGGAGCTCCGCGAGTTCTTCCGAGCACCTCGACGAGCACGAAGGCCGACGGCCCTGCTCGTGGGCGTCGGGCGTGCTCGTCGTCCTGCTCGTGCTCCCCAAGCTGACCCGAAGCATCCCCGCCGTACTCGTCGCGGTCGTCGCGGCAACGGTCGTCTCGGCCATGTTCGGCCTCTCCGACGACATCGCGACCGTCGGTTCGTTGCCGAAGCGGATTTCCTGTCCCGGAGGTTCCGTGGACGAAGCTCGAGCGACGTCGGTCCGCTGCTCATCGCGGCGCTCGGGATCACGCTCGTCTCCCTCACTGACACGATCGCCACATCGTCTGCATTCGCGGCCGCGACGCGGCGACGAGGTCGACCCGAACCAGGAGATGGTCGGGATCGGCGCCGCGAACATCGCGGCCGGGCTGGTGCAGGGCTTCGCGGTTTCCACGAGCAGCTCGCGCACGGCGGTGGCCGAGCAGTCGGGCGCCAAGAGCCAGCTCACGGGTATCGTCGGTGCCGGCATCGTCGCGGTGCTGTTGCTGTTCCTCAACGAGGTGCTCGTCGGACCTCCCGCAGTCGGCGCTCGCCGCGGTCGTGATCGCCGCCGCGCTCTCGCTGGTCAATATCGGTGCGCTGCGCCGCTACTGGTCCGTCCGCCGGTCGGCCGTCGTGCTTTCGCTCGTCGCGTCGCTCGGTGTCATCCTCGTCGGAGTGCTGGAAGGGATCGTCGTCGCGATCCTCCTCGCGGTGTTGATGTTCTTTCGCCGCAACTGGTGGCCGCACGGTGCCGTGCTCGGGGAGGTCGACGAGCTCGACGGGTGGCACAGCGTCGATATGCACGACGGCGCGCGCGAGCAGGACGAGCATCGTCGTGTTCCGTTGGGAGGCGCCGCTGTTCTTCGCCAACGCCGGCGCGTTCCGGGGCCAGATCCGCGACTTCGTCCGCGAACGGCAACCTACGATGGGTCGTCGTGCAGTGCGAGGCCATCACCGATGTCGACATCACCGCGGCCGGGATGCTCGAGCAGCTCGACAAGGAGCTGAACGCGCAAGGTACGCACGTGGCGTTCGTCGAGCTGCGGACCCGGCTGCAGGAGCTCGTCCAGCGCTACGGGCTGTTCGAGACGCTCGACCGCGATCACTTCTATCCCAGCATCAACGCCGCGCTGGCCGCGATCCGAGAGGAGGAGGAGCAGCAATGAGCGACCGCGCGGGCGCAGGTCTCGCCCCGCCGGCGAGTCGCCGCGATCGTGGCGCTGCTGGCAGTCGCGGCTTCGATCGTGGCCGTCGTGTTGATGTTGTTCCGCAATCCGGCGAGCGTCGTGATCGGGCTCGTCGGCCTCTTCGTCGCTGTCGTCGGGGTCTGGTGGACGATCACGCAGCAGGTGCCGCTCCGCGCCGTCGGCGTCGTCGGTGGCGTGATCGGCCTCGTGCTCATCGTCCTGGCCGTTGCCATGACAATCGACGGCGCCGATCGCATCGTGTTCCGGACCGCACTCGTCGTTGCGCTCATCACGATCGCCCACGGTTCCGCGCGAGCCGCAATGCGCGAAGATTTCCACCACTTGACCGTGGGAACTCGTCCAGCCGGGCGACCTCGCCATCCGGTGTTGCTGTGCAACCCATGGTCCGGCGGCGGCAAGGTCGCGCGCTTCGAGCTCGTCGACCTCGCCCGCGACCTCGGCGTCGAGACCGTCATGCTCGACGACGGCCTCGACCTCGAGCAGCTCGCGCGCGACGCAGTGGCCCGCGGCGCGGACTGCCTTGGCATGGCCGGCGGCGACGGCTCGCAAGCCCTCGTCGCGTCGATCGCGGTGGAGCACGACCTCCCGTTCGTGTGCGTGAGCGCAGGGACTCGGAACCACTTCGCGCTCGACCTCGGCCTCAACCGCGCCGACCCCGCGAGTCGATGTACGCATTCCGCGACGCCGTCGAGCGGAGGGTCGACTACGCCACCGCGAACGGTCGACTCTTCGTCAACAACGTGTCGCTCGGCGTCTACGCGGAGATCGTGCAAGCGGACTCGTACCGCGACGCGAAGCTCGAGACCACCACAACGCTCCTCCCGGAAATGCTCGGCCGGCAGTCCAAGCCGTTCGACCTCCAGTTCTCGACGCCCGACGGCGAGGATGTGGACGGCGCGATCATTGTGATGGTCTCCAACAATCCCTACGTGATCGGGACGTCAATCGACAACGCGCAGCGGCGACGCCTCGACAGCGGCGTGCTGGGCGTGTTCGCGGTGACAACGAGCACTGGCTCGGAGGCCGCCCGGCTGCTCGCCGCAACCGCGATCGGCGCGCGGACGCGTAGCCGGTTCTGGACGGAGTTCACCACGCCCGAGTTCGAGGTCCGTTCGCGGTCCGGCACCGCCCAGGCCGGCATCGACGGTGAAGCGCTCGAGCTCCCGACGCCGTTGCATTTTCGCATCCACCACCGTGGCCTCGCGCTCCTCGTCCCCATGGGCAACCTGGAAGCCGCCGGACGGCGCCGTGCCGCGACGACGTCCGCGTTGGTCGCCTCGTCGCCGTGGCCGCGGGACGTGACCCCGACGCGAACGGTTGAACCGACGCGTGCTGGATGACACGTCCCGAATCACCCCCAGAGGGTGGTGATCCCAAGGCCGCCGCGCGCCACGATGGGCGTCGCTCGACGCGACCGAATCCCGAGCAAACCGAGAGGAAGGGACGAGCAAATGCCTGGATTGCTTCGTGGCGTCGCCCGGACGGCGGTCGTCGCCGGCACTGCGACCGCCGTGTCGAATCGTGTTTCTCGCCGTCAGTCCAATCGGTGGGCGCAACAAGAAGAACAGCAGTACGCGCAACAGCAGCAGTACGCGCAGCCCGCACCGCCGCCCGCGCCGGCGACCGACGTGGTCACGCAGTTGAAGGAGCTCGCGGAGTTGAAGTCGCAGGGCATCCTGACCGACGCCGAGTTCGACGCACAGAAGGCGAAGATCCTCGCCGGCTGATCCGGATCGGAGGGCGTGTGCTGTTCCTGTATCGACCGCGGCAAACGTGGATGCCGTTCGGCGTCCCCCGACCCGCGACGCAACAGGGCGCCTACAACCGGCGCCTCCAGCAGCAGTTCGACGCCACGCGGCGCGTTCCTCACCGACCGCCCGCCGGTGCGGTCGGCGCCGCGCCGCACGATCCCATCGCCGCGCTGAAAGACCTCGCGGCGCTCCGCGCTTCGGGTGCGCTCAGCGAAAAGGAGTTCGCCGCCGCGAAGGCCAAAGTGCTCGGCGGCGAAGTCGACACGCCGTGACGTCGAACGCGGCTCGGGCCGATGTGCTGGCGCACGCGCTGCGGGCGACGATCGAGGGCGATCGCAGCACGCTCGCGCTCCTCTACACCGACGACGTTCGGGCATGGACACCGGCGCGTTCGGTGTCCTCGGCGGTCGAGCTCCTCGCGGAGCTCGATCGGCGCGACGACGCCTTCTCCGACATCGAGCTCGACGTCGCGCCGCTCGATGTCGGTGGCGACTTCGCCGGCGCGGAATGGCGCGTGAGCATGACACACACCGGCACCTTCGAGGTCCGCGACGCCGCTGTCATCGAACCCACCGGACTGCGCATCACCATCCAGGGTGTGACGGTCGCCGAGTTCCGCGGCGAGCGGATCTGCTCGCTGCGGCAGTACTGGGACGAGCTCGCGGTGTTCGAGCAGCTCGGTCTGGTGACGGCGGGTGCCGACACGTGAGCGACCTGAACAGATCTCGTCGCGGGAAGGCGCACAGAAACGGTGGCGAATCAACCCGATCGTGGCCTGCGCAGTCGTGTCCGGAAGCGGTGGCAACGCGTGGCGGACGCGGTCTCGTGGACCCCGCCGACGTCGACCGAGATGGCCACCGTCGCGAAGTCCGGATTGGCGGCGGGGCTGTCGTGGTGGATCGCGACAGTCGTGACCGATGTTCCCGGACCGGTTCTGGCTCCGCTCACCGCGCTAGCTGTCGTGCAGTTCTCGGTGCGCGCGTCCTTCTTCACGGCGCTCCAACGCAGCGCGGCAGTGGTTCTCGGTGTCCTCCTCGCGCTGGTCATCGGCGACGCGCTCCAGTTGAACGGCCTCACCGTCGGCGTGCTCGTCGCGGTGTCGCTCGGCGTCGCGCAGCTGCTTCTCCGGCTCCCCGATGCTGCGGCGAGGCAGGTGCCGATCAGCATTCTCGTGGTGCTTGCGACCGTCGCCTCGGATCCCGTGAGCTTTGCCGGCGAACGCGCACTCGACACCCTGCTCGGCGCAGCCGTCGGTGTCGTCGTGTCACTGGTGTTGCCCGCGTCACGGTTGGTCGATGCCCACCAAACCCTGGAACGGCTGGCACTCAGCCTGGGTGATGTGCTCGACGCGATGGGCGCCGGGTTGCAAGCGGCGTGGTCGACCGACCAGACCCAGGACTGGCGCCGGCGGGCTCGCACCACCCGCGATCGGCTCGTCCGCCAAGCATCCGAGGCGGTCGGCAACGGCCGGGAGTCCGCACGTTGGAACGTACGCGATCGGCGTCACATCGATGCCCTCGGTCGCTATGAAGAGGTGATGCCACGCCTCGAGCGGACCGCCATCGGCGTGTCGGTCATCTCGCGCGGCCTCGATGATCACGCACACCTCAGCGGCACAACACACCGAGCCATGCCCGCGATGGGCGCGCTCATGATTGCTCTGGGGAACGCGGTCCGCGCGTTGGTGCGCGAGGTACTCGGCGACGCGGACGCCGGTGAAGTCGTTCGCGCCCTCGACGAGGTACGAGTGAAACGGGACCGCTGCCGCACGTGGCGCGGTGCGGCGCGCTCGATTGGCGCTCGAGCACGACGAAGACCTTGACGACGACCAGCTCGAGGGCGAGTGGCTCGGCTACGCCGCGTTGGTGGTACAGGTGGACCGAATCGTCGGTGACCTGAGCGCGCCCCTGCCCACCTGACTACCTCCCGAAATGGTCGATGCTGAGAACCCGCACGTCTAGGGTTCCGCACATGGCTGTCGCACGCGAACGCGGGACCGACGCACCTCCGGTGAGGCCCCCGGCGGAGGCGCTGTTCGGTCCGGAAGGGACCCCGCGCGTCGTCGTGGTGGGCGCCGGCTTCGGCGGGATCGCGGCGGGCGTGAAGCTGAAGCAAGCGGGCGTCGACACGTTCACGATCTACGAGTCGTCGCTTGGTATCGGCGGCACGTGGTGGGACAACACGTACCCCGGCGCGGAGGTCGACGTCGGCTCGCACCTCTACGCCTTCTCGTTCAAGCCCCACGACTGGTCGCGCACGCACGCACAGCAGCCCGAATTGCAGAAGTATCTGGAGGAGGCCGTCGACGAGTTCGGTCTCCGCGCACACCTGCGGCTGGGCATCAGCGTCGAATCGGCGACGTGGGACGACGACCGTCACGTCTGGACCGTGCGGCTCGGCAACGGAACCGTCGACGAGTGCCACGTGCTGGTGAGCGCCGTCGGTTTCCTCAATGTCCCCCGCTACCCGACCTGGCCCGGGCTCGACGACTTCGCAGGACCGCGGTTCCACACCGCCGCGCTGGGAGCACGAACACGACTTGACCGGCAAGGTCGTCGCCGTTGTCGGCACTGGATCGTCGGCCACGCAGATCGTGCCCGCGATCCAACCGATCGTGAAGCGCTGCTACGTGTTCCAGCGCGAGCCCGGGTGGATCATGCCCAAGGGTGAACGCGACCTCAGCGACGAGGACCGCACGACCTTCGCGAAGCCGTGGCCGCGCCGGCGCGAGCGCTGGCGGCAGCGGTACCTCGTCGAACGCAGCCTGTCGGCGCGGGCATCTCTACCGGCCCGGCACCAAGATCAACGAGGCGCGCCGGCAGTTCTGCCTCGACTACATCGATCGCAAGTTCGCCGACCGGCCCGACCTGCGCGCCGCCGTCACGCCGACCTATCCGTATCCCGGCAAACGGCCGGTCTTCGCCAGCACCTTCTATTCCGCGCTCAAGAAGGACAACGTCGAGCTGGTCCCCCGCGCGGTGGCCTCGGTGACGCGCACCGGCCTCGTCGACGTCGACGGCACGGAGCGCGCGGTCGACGTGATCGTGATGGCCACGGGGTTCCAGCCGACGAGCTACCTGTCCCGTGTCCGCGTCGTCGGCCGCGGGAGCCGATCGCTGCAGGACTACTGGGCGGGCGAGCCGCACGCCTACCTCGGCATCACCGTGCCGAGCTTCCCGAACTTCTTCATGCTGTACGGACCGGGAACCAATGGCGGCGAGATCGTGATGATGCTCGAGAGCCAGGCCGAGTACGCCGTCCGCACGACGAAGCGCATGATCCGCGAACGGGTCACCGCCCTGGACGTGAAGCCGAGCTTCGACGCCCGGTGGAATCGCTGGCTCCAGTCCAGGATGCGCGGCACGTCGTGGACAATGAGCAACAACTACTTCACGACGCCGACGGGCAGGGTCGTGACACAGTGGCCCTATGGCAACACGCAATACCGCCTGCTGACCAAGGTCCTGGGCCGGGTCTCGGAAACGACGCACCGACGAGACATGGGAGACGAGCCGTGACACACCCGTTCAGCTATCGAGGCCTCCGCCGATCGGGCCCCACGACACCTTTCTCGCGACCGATCTGTCCGACGAGCACGCCGTGCGCGATGCCGTCGCGCACCTCGACGGCCCGGTGCACGCGCTGTTCAACAACGCGGGCGTGGCCGACACCCCGCCGCCGCCCACCGTGCTCGCGGTCAACTACCTCGCGCTGCGCACGCTGTCGGAGGGCCTGCTCGACCGCATCCCGGAGGGCGGCGCCATCGTCAACACCGCGTCGACCGCGGGCAACTTGTGGCGTAAGCGCAAGGACCCGATCAACGCGCTGCTCGACATCGACCCCGCGGACGGGTGGGCCGGCCCGCTGCAATGGTTCGACGCGAACCTGCCCTCACTCGGCCAGACGCCGTACAACTTCTCGAAGGAGCTCGTCGAGGTGTACACGATGCGATCCTCTCGGCCCACGTTGCGGCGCGGCGTGCGCACGAACGCGGTGTGCCCGGGGCCGATCGACACGCCGCTGTTGCCCGAGTTCCGGAAGGCGACCAGCGACCAGATCGTCGACTGGAACATCCGCGAGATGAGCGGGCGGGCGATCAGCCCGCGCGAGGTCGCGATGGTGCTCGCGTTCCTCGGATCGCCCGCGGCTTCCTACGTCAACGGTGTGAATCTCGACATCGACGGCGGCTTCAACGCGGCCATGGCGACCGGCCAGCTCGACATGAGCGGGCGCGCGTAGCGCGAGCGCGCTACCGCGCCGGCGGAGGTAGCGCGAGCGCGCGCGACCCGCGCCGGCGGAGTTGCTTGGCCAGCCAGTCCTCGAGGTTGCGCATGGCCTGCTTGGCGACGGGAGCATCGGGTGCCATGAGCGTGAATCCGTGACACGCGCCCGGATACACGTGCAGCTCGGTCGGCACGCCCGCCTGGTTCAGACGCACCGCGTAGTCGACGTCCTCGTCGCGGAACCCGTCGACCACGCCGACCGACACGAACGCGGGAGGCAAACCCGAGAGGTTGGTGGCCCGGGCCGGCGCCGCAGTCGACGGCACGTCGTCGCGGCCGTAGAGATCACCGAGGTATGACCTCCATCCGAACGTGTTGGAGTTTCGGCTCCAAACCGGGAGCCGGTCCTGCCGGCTCGATGGCGTGATCTGCCGGTCGTCGAGCATGGGCGAGTCGAGGAGCTGGAACGCCAACGGAACCTCGCCGCGGTCGCGCGCCAACAGGGTCAGGGCCGCGGCCAGACCACCACCGGCGCTCACGCCCATCACGCCGATGCAGTCCGAGTCGATACCGAGCTCGCCGGCGTGTTCGTATGTCCATTGCAATCCCCGGTAGCAGTCTTCGAGCGGCCCGGGGTACGGAGTGTCGGGCGCGAGTCGGTAGTCGACCGACACGCCGACGCAACCGAGCTTCGGGCACATCTCGTCGAAGAACAGGTCGTCCATGGCGTTGGAGCCGATGACGTAACCGCCACCGTGGATCGAGTACACGCACGGCAGCACGTCGTCGGCCGCCCGGGCGCGGTGCACACGGACCGGCACAGGGGGGTCGCCCGGCACGACGTGGTCGATCCGCGCGACGGCGTCGGACAGCGGCAGCCCCGCCCAGCCCAAGTCGCGCAGCGCGGGAAGGATGTCGGCGTTGATGTCGTCGAAGGGAAGCTGCTCGATCGCCTCGACGACCTCCGGCTCGAGCCGGTCGCGTGGAGTCACGTCGGCGGAATCTACGGTGGGGCCAATACGCTTGACGAACGTGGTCGTGCGACGCGAGCTGCTGCGGGGTCTCGGGCGGCTGCACGCGACGACCACGGTTCTGCAGCGCGCTCGCTTGGCAGATCCGCTCGGCGGCATGTGGGAGGCCGCCGATGTGCAGTGGTGGTGGCGCCGCCCCCGGGCGACCGACGAGCTGCCGCTGCCGGTCTGGTTCGACGAGGTCGGGCCCGTGGCAGCTGCAGGGCTGACGGCCTGGGACGACCGTTGGCAAGCAGACATCTTCGCCGTGCCGTCGATTGTCAAGGAGGAAGACGTCTGGGCCGCGACGTTGGAAGCCGCCGCCGGACATCGGGGCGAGGTGCTCGTGCGCGAGGACGACACGCTGCTGGCGGACCTCGCCATCCAGAGTGGATTCGCGATGACCGACGAGTTGTCGGGCACTTCATGGATGGACGCCGACCATCGCCCGCCGGTCGCGCAGGTCGACGGCTTCGCGATTGTCGATCGCGTGACACGCGCGGATCGTCCGCACCCGATGATCGCTCGCAACGGTGAGCTCGTCGAGCAACGGCTGCGACAGTGCTCGCTGTACGATCCGGCGCTCGATCTCGCGGTCGAGGACGCGGATGGCAGGGTTGCCGGCTACGCGTTGTTCTGGTTCGACCATACGACGCTGGTGGGACTCCTCGAACCGATGCGCGTCGAGGACGAATACCAGCGACGCGGCCTCGCCCGCATGTTGCTGACGAACGGCCTCGATCGGCTCGCACGCGAAGGCGCACGCCGCCTGAAGGTCGGCTTCGAGACCGTCGCCGCCCGCAACCTCTACCTCGGCGCCGGCTTCGTGCAGACGTCTGTCGATCGGCAGCTCATTCGACCGGCACCGCACGAACAGTGCGGGCAGTGACGCCGCTGGTCCGGCGCATGCGCCCGCGTCAGTGGTGTTCGCCCTGGCGGCCGAGCGTCTCCACGGGGGTCGCGCCGGGGCGGGTCCACTGCGGCACGGGCCGGCTCGTCGGGCCCCAGGTCGCGACGCCGTCGGCGTCCGAGCGCCAGTACCAGCAGATCGGCGCGCCATGCCCACCGACCGGCGAACCGGCCTGAGGAGCCTCGGGCCAGCCCTCGGGGTTGTCCTCCCACGCCTCGCGTCGGCCGTAAGGCGTCATGTCGAGCAGGCCGAGCGACCCGTTCACCGGCTCGTTGCCCCGGCCGGTCGTGGAGTAGGTGAGGAACACGCGGTCGCCGTCGCGCAGGAAGCAGACGATGTGGCCCATGTCTCCGCCGACCGGCGCGTCCACGCCCAGCACCGAGTACCAGGGCTCGGTGTAACCCATGAACGCGACGTAGCGCGCGACTTCGTCCCACGGGCCCGAGGTCAGGACCGCGAACGAGACGCCCCGAGCGTTGAGGTACACGGCGTCGTTCATGTGCCAGACCGTGGTGGTGCAGCCCTCGCACTGCCCCTGGTGCGGCGCGCCGTCGTACCACATGTGTTGGTAGACGACGAGCTCGTCGCGACCCTGGAACAGGTCGAGGAACGGGACCGGCCCGTCAGCGCCGGTGACCTCGACCGCGCCGTCGATCTCGACCATCGGCAGCCGCCGCCGGGCCGCGGCGATCGCGTCGCCCTCATGGGTGTGCGCCTTCTCGCGGACCAGCAGCTCGTCGCGCGCCGCCTGCCAGGTGGCCAGGTCGACGACGGGCGGCTTGCCGGGGAGGTTGCCGCTCGCGTTGCCGGGCGTGGTCGTCATCGTGCCTCCACTGTCGCGTCTCGTGCGCTCGCCGCTGGGCCGCCCGTCAACTGAGACGACGCACCGTACCGAGACTCATCGATCCGAATGCGAGCCACGTCATGTGTCCGCGCCACCTGCACGCGCAAACGTGACGTGCGTGACTCCGCTGGGCGAGGAGGTGACCTCGACCTCGTAGTCGTTCTCGAGGCCCTCTAATCCGTCCCAGAGACGTACGCCTCGGCCGAGCAGGATCGGGACCACGACGATGTGCATGTGATCGATGAGCCCGGCTGCAAGGAAATCCCGGATCGTGGTGACACCACCGCCGATGCGTACGTCCTGGTCGCCCGCCGCGTCGCGGGCCGTCTCGAGCGCCTCGGCAGGCGACGCGTCGACGAAGTGGAACGTCGTGCCG
Organism: uncultured Actinomycetes bacterium; assembly: GCA_963781425.1. Classification (GTDB taxonomy): domain Bacteria; phylum Actinomycetota; class Acidimicrobiia; order IMCC26256; family PALSA-610; genus DASQHW01. The sequence continues at coordinate 548,198 of CAWAGX010000014.1, forward strand.
CCCTCCAGCTCGATCGACGGGCGCGGGTGATGCGTGAGGATGAACGTCGGGGTGTGGAACGGCGGGTTGGATCCCCACCAGCCCTTCCACTCCGGATCATCGTGCCATCCGGGCGGACCGAATTTTCCGGCGCCCATGATCTCGGCACCGACGCCAGGATCGTGCAGCCGTACGAACGCGTCGTCGATGCCGCCGGTGCCGCCGGGTTGGCCGACCGTCTCGTGCCACCACCGGGTAACGAACATCCACTCGTGCAACCGATGGCCGGCGTGGCCGAACGGTTCGTCGTGGCTCAGCCCTTCGCCGGTGCCGAAACCGTCGAGTGAGATGGAGAAGAATTGAACGCGGGCGAGCGACATGATTGGTGCTCCTTCGGCGTTGTCGTCATCCGCCGGCCGACGGCGGCGGTTCGTCGAACTCGTCATGGCGTCGGTACCAGAACGACTGCGGCGCCTGCGGCCAGCCCTCCGGCGCGTCCTCGTCGTCGGACTGCCCGCCGTATGGCGTGAGGGACATCACACTCCAGATGCTGCCGATGGTCTGGACCATCGGCCCGTGCTGGAGGAAGTAGGTGCGGTAGACGTCGTCGCCGTCGCGTAGGAAGACGTTGAGGCCGAACCACTCGTCGACCCCGAAGTCGGCGGAGAAGTGCTCGGTGCAGATCGTGTACCAAGGCACGTGGGTCCAGCTCATGCGCTCGGCGTAGCGGCGTAGGTTCGCTTGTGGCGCCGGCGATGCCATGGCGAAGGTGATGTCGCGAGCATGCAGGAGGCCGAGTTGGGGAATGCCGTCGGCGACGGACGAGCAGCCGACGCACCCGGCGTCGGGCCAGCCGCCGACGCCTTTCTCGAAGTAGAACCGGTAGAGGATGAGCTGGCTTCGCCCATCGAAGAGCTCCGGCAGCGACCGCCGCCCGTCGGGCCCGTCGAAGCGGTAATCGTCTTGGACCCGCACCATCGGCATGCGCTTGCGGGCATCGGCGACCTCGTGCATCGCGGCGGCGGCGGTCTTTTCACGCTCGGTCATGGCCGCGAGTGCCTCGTCCCACTCGCTCTGGCTGACGACGGGCGGACGCGGCGACGGTCATCCCTCGACACCCCTGTCGGCGGCGGGTGGACCGGACAGCACCGTCGGCGCGTACTCGAGCAGTTGGGTGCGGCCGTCGAAGGTGCGGCTGCTTATCATTTCGAGCGCAACATCCGGATAGCCGTCGTAGATGCGTTCCTGACCCGTGCTTCCCGTGATGACGGGAAAGACGACGACGCGGAAGCGATCCACCAGGCCGGCCTCGAGAAGAGAGCGGCACAGGGAGACGCTGCCCATCGTACGCATCGAGTCTGAACCCTCGCTCTTCATCTCCCGCACTGCCGCGACCGCGTCTCCCGCTACGAGTTGCGTGTTTGGCCACCCGAGGGGCTCGGTCAACGTGTTCGAGAACACCACCTTGTTCATTCCTGCGAGAACCTCGGTGCCGGGTTCGCCGTCGGCTGCGAAACCCGACATGACTCGGTAGGTGTTCGCGCCCATGAGAACGGTGGAGTCGGCGTCCGGCGATTCGCCGAGCCACGTGAGGTACTCGGGTCCCTCGAGTCCCCACCAGCCCGGCCAACCGTCAGCGGCGCCGTAGCCGTCGAGCGAAGTGATGAAATCGACGAGTAGTTCCGGCATCAGCGTTTCCTCTCCGACTTGTCGATCCCGAGAAGTTCGACCGCGGCAGCGCGCTGTTGCGACGCTCCTCCTTGGGCCGTCACTGGCATTACCCTTTCGCCCATGACGGAAAACCGCACCCGCGGCGGACATCCCATCGACGCGCAGGGACGGATCTTGCCCAATGCCGGCTGGCCCTTCGAGCGCGCGGCACCAGGCGACCTCGAGCTCGTGCGCCGGTTCTGCAACTCGTTCGTGCGGGAGAACGGCGCCGACCGCTTCGCGACTGCTGAGGGATTCGATCGGTGGTTGCGGAGTGAGGGACGTCCCGCGACCAAGCCCAGCGTCGCCGATCTCGCTCGGATCGTTGCGTTCCGCGAGGCATTGCACGCAATCACGGTCGCCAACTCGCACCATGAGTCCACGATCGTCGGGTGGGCACAGCTCGCCGATCCGATCGCCGACGTCACCTTCTCGGTGCGCGCCCGGCGCGACGGACTTGATCTCGTCGCGAAATCGCGGTCGGCGACCGCTGCGTTCCTCGGAGAGCTCGCCTTGATCTGCCGCCGCGCCCAGAACGACGGAACGCTGCGACGCCTCAAGTCGTGCGTCAACTGCGAGTGGACGATCTACGACTCTTCCAAGAACCAAAGCGGCCGATGGTGCTCGATGAACGTGTGCGGCGGACGACACAACGCTCGCGCCTACCGGCAACGCCGGCGCCACTGACGCTGGCGCCACGCACCGCAAAATATCTCGGGAACTCGTCCTGAGGGGGTTGCAGCATCGCTTGCACAGATGGAACGCGATCGGGACGGTACGTTCTTCGCCGTGATGATGTTCTACGTCGCAGCCGGAACAGTTGGAACCTGAATGGAGATCGTGCGACAAGTGGTCGTGTTCGACGCTGCGAATCTGGCCGCGGAGAGCGCGTTCTGGGCGGGAATGCTGAATGGCCGCGTCCTCGGGGACGAGGGATGGCACAGCGTTTTCGACGCCGACGGTCGATGGGTGATCGGAGTGCAACTCGCGCCCGACCACGTCCCGCCTGTATGGCCGGATGGAAACCCGCAGCAGGTCCATCTCGATTTGCACATCGACGATCCGGTAAGAGCCCACGCCGACGCCATCGCGCTCGGGCACGCGTTTGTTGAAAGTGGCCGACGATCTGACCGCCTCCCGAGGGCACCAGGTCTACGCCGACCCGGCAGGCCACCCGTTTTGCCTCGGGTGGGGGCATCCGGACGACGACGCGATCCGTCGTTTCTTGCGCGAGCACTAGTCGGACTACCCCAAGCGGGGGATGCGAGTGGTGTTCGTGCACCTCATGATCTCTCTCGACGTTCCGAACGCGAGGAGAAGGGGACCACCATGACCTCCGGTTCGACCAGCGGGGAGACAGCGATCCGGCCGTTCCGCGTCGCTTTTCCCGAAGAGGCACTCGATGACCTCCGCCGACGCATCTCGGCAGCGCGCTTGCCGGGCAAGGAGTTGGTCGCTGACCGGTCGCAGGGTGTGCAGCTGGCGACGATGCAGGAGCTCGCCCGCTGCTGGGTGAACGACTATGACTGGCGGCGCTGTGAGGAGCGCCTCAACGCGCTGCCGCAGTTCAAGACGAAGATCGATGGCGTGGACGTTCACTTCATCCACGTGAAGTCGCGGCACGAGAACGCGTTGCCCCTGATCATGACGCACGGCTGGCCCGGCTCGGTCATCGAACTTCTCGAGACCATCGGCCCGCTCACCGACCCGACCGCGCACGGCGGCCGCGCCGAAGACGCGTTCCATCTCGTGCTGCCGTCCATCCCCGGCTACGGCTTCTCCGACGAGCCGACCGAGCTCGGCTGGGGCCCCATCCGCATCGGACTGGCCTGGGCGGAGCTGATGCGGCGCCTCGGTTACAGCCGGTACGTCGCGCAGGGCGGCGACGTGGGCTCCCAGGTCACCGACGCGATGGGCCGCCTTGCGCTCGACGGTTTGCTCGGCATCCACACCAACCTGCTGACGCCGGCGTTGGGCGACGTCGATGCCCTGAGCGCGTCGCCACCGACCGAAGAAGAGCGCGCTGCGCTCGACCAGCTCGACGCATTCCACGCCACCGGCACGGGCTACTTCGTGGAGCAGGCGACGCGGCCGGAGACGATTGGCTATGCCCTGTTGGATTCACCCATCGCCCTGGCGGCCTGGATGATCGATCACGACACGGACAGCTACCAGAAGATCGCGCACACGTTCGTCGACAAGGAGCCGACCGGCAATCTCACCCGCGACCACATCCTCGACAACATCACGCTGTATTGGCTGACAGGCACCGGGGCATCGGCTGCGCGCTCGTACTGGGAGGAAGGACAGGAGAATGCTCGTGCGGCCGGCCAGGCTCCCACGCCGGTCTCGATTCCGGTCGGCTTTACCACGTTCCCCGGCGAGATCTGGCGGACTCCGCGTAGCTGGGTCGAGAGGGCGTACCCCAACGTCATCTACTTCAACGAGGTGAACAAGGGAGGACACTTCGCAGCCTGGGAAGAGCCGCAGATCTTCTCCGAAGAGATGCGTGCCATGTTCGCCCCGCTGCGATAGGGCACACCGCTCAGTTCCACCCGAGTCAGCGATCGGTGTGAAGACAGAGCCGTGGTCACGTCCGCGCGCGCACACAGGTCACGAACGACTCGACTGCATCGGTGACCGCGAGAAAGCGCAACGAGTGGAAGTAGTCGAAGTTGTGCTGGGTGCCCGGCAGCTCGGCGTACACAACGGGCTGGTCGGATGCTCTCGCCAGCTTGTCGGCGAAGTGGCGCGCGTCCTCGACGAGCACGAGCGTGTCGAGCGTCCCATGGATGATGAGGAACGGTGGTGCCTCGGCGTGGACGTACGCGAGCGGGGAGCTCGGAGCGTCGCCCTCGCTGCCGGCGGAGCCGTAGTAGCCGTACATCGCGACGACCGCAGAGATCGACGTATCGACCGTTTCGAAGCCGGGCTGGAACCTCGCGTCGCCGGCGGTGAGCGCAGCGGTCGCAGCCAAGTGCGCGCCGGCCGAGCCACCCGCGAGGATGAGCGTCGACGGGTCGGCGCCGTACTCGGTTCCGTGCTCGCGGACCCAAGCGATCAAACGCTTGACGTCGATCACGCGGCCGCCATACGAGACGCGTAGCGAAAGGCGGTAGTTCGCGCTCACACACACCCACCCGCGGCTCGCGAGCCGGTACAGCAGCGGCCGCGCACCGAGCATCTTGCTGCCGATGCGGAATCCGCCGCCGTGGAGATAGATCAGCACGGGCGCGCCCTGCGGCGCGCGTCGACTCGCGTACACGTCGAGGAGGTGACCGTGCCGGGCCTCGCCGTAGCGGAGGTTGCGGAACCGTCGCACGTCCGCGCGGTACGAGATCAACGGGAGGAACAGCACGCGGATCCACGGAATGCGCGAGCGATGCAGAAGCGCGGCCTGAACGAAGTCATCGCCGAGTCCCCGGCGGAACGCCGCCATCAAGGCGGGACGTGCGGTGCGCGCCGGACAGCCAGCACGACCAGGACGGTCGCGGGCACGGTCACCGCACACACCGAGAGCCACCAAATCGGCGTGCCGCCATCGCTCGTGGCCGGCGTTGGCACGGCGCCGGCCGCGAGGAAGTAGAGGCCGAGGAACGGTTGTTCGTTGATCACATTGCCAAGAGCGAATTGGAGGTTCCACGGACTCGAGTGACGCGGCATCGGAGGGCGCCACGCGATGAGCCCGCAGACGCTGAACAGCGCGATCGTCGTGATGAATCCGATCACTGCACGTGGGTACCCATCATCGTCGTGCGTGCCCCGGCAACACCCCGGCGGTCACGAAGACTGCTGAATGACATCCTCGATCGCGGCGACCACAGTGTCGGAGGCCTTGTTGAGGATCTGCGTGTGCTTGTGGGGCGTCGTCGCGAAGACGGTCACGCGCGGGTTGCTCGCTTCGGCCTCGGTGACGGAAGCGCGTACCGTGCGCATCTCCTCCTCGGTAGCACCCGAGTGCCCGCCGGTGCCGACGACGAACACCGTCGGGCATTCCAACGCCGCGAAGTCTGGCCTGAGCTCGCCGTTGACCTCGTCCATCTCGATCACGACGTCCGCGGATTCGGCTGGAGTCATCCGCGCCGAGCGTCCGAGCGCGGCGAGAATCCGCATGATCCACCCCAGCCGGCGGAACTGCGCGCGGACCTTCTCCTTGCCGGCCTCATCGAACATGGCGATCGGGTACGCGCCGTCGACGAGCACCAACCCACCGACCTGCACGGAGCGGTGTGCCGCGTAGCGCACCGCGATCGTGGCGCCGTAGGACCATCCGACCAGGATCGGGCGTTCGATGCCGGTCGCGTCAATGACGCGTCCGACGTCGTCGACCGCTGCCTGCACGGAGTAGTCGGCTGACGTACGGGACTTCCCGCGCGCCCGCGCGTCGAATCGGACCGCGCGGTTTCTGCCCGCGAGACGCTGGATGACGCGCTTCCAGTTCTGGACGGTGCCGAAGCCGCCGCTGAGAAACAACAGCGGCGGAGAGCCACCCGGAGTATCGACCGTGTAGAGCTGCGTGTCCGCGGTCGGGATCATGAGTTGTCGGGACATCGCGGTCGAGCCGTTCGAGGCGCGTCGGAGCGGCACCGGTCGTAGGTACCCGCGGAGTCGGCAGTGCATGCGCCGTCGACCCACGCGGCATCGACAAGGGTGAACGGCCGAAACGCTCCTCGTCCACGGGCGAGCTGCCCGAAATTCTCGGCGACGAGACCTACTTGTAGGCGATTCCGGCGTGATCGAGTTCGGCGACGCTTCGACTACACGGGTGCCGATTTCGCGGGCTGGTGCCGCGAAGCTGGCTCCACGACGTCGAGAGTGTCGCATTGCGGCTGAAGTCGAACTTCTCTCGAGGTCACCGTAACCGCCGACGCCGCCGGTGTGTCACCTGAATCGCTCCCACATACCGGTGGGCGTCACGGGTCTCCCCTTCGGTCGGAGTCCGGCGCTATTCGGTAACGGGGAAGCTGAACATCATCCCGCTCTGGTTGTGCTCCGCAATGTGACAATGCGCCATCCAGAGTCCGGGGTTGGTCACATCGAGGACGATGTCGACGGTTTCGCCGGAGCGAATGAGCACGGTGTCCTTCCATGCAAGGTTCGCTTCGACCACGCCATCGCGCGCGAGAACAAGGAACCGACCGGCGCCATGGATGTGGAACGGGTGGTGCATCGGGTGATCTTGATCCATGTCGTTGACGAGCCGGATCTTCACCCGGTCACCGACGCGGAACGCCCACTCGATCTCCCAGTTCTCCTTGCGGGTGTCGAGATCGACGAGCTTCCAGATCATGTTCGTCGCGTCCGATGCCGCGTTGATCTCCGGCATCAGGTCTTCCCACTCGAGCCCGTCCGGCGTGTGCTCATGGGTGTGTCCGTCAGCGGTGTCGTGCGGTTGCGCCGCGGCCGCTGCTTCGCTGAGAGGCACGAGCTTCATTCCGCATTTCGGGCACGTTCCGGGTTCGGTGCCCGTCACCTCGGGATGCATCGGGCACGCGTACGCGGTCGGTGCCGGCACCACGGGCACGAGCTTCATCCCGCAGATCGGACACTTCCCCGGTTCATTACGAACGATCTCGGGGTGCATCGGACAGGTCCATGACGTCACGGTCGTGGGCGAGTCGCCCCCGTAGAGCAACGGCATGAGCGACTTGAACGCCAATGTCTTGTCCGGAGCTCGCTCCAGGTCAACGTCGAGACGGGCACGTTGGGCGGAGAGTTCCTCGCTGGTACGCAGGCGCTCGAACTTGTCGACCAAGGACGGTGCGACCGCCTCGTCTTCGACGACGACGTTCCCGAGGACGTAGGTGTGGTCCGGCGTTCGGTGCTGGATCGCGAACGAGCCTGGCGTGTCGAAGAGTACGTCGATGATCGCTCGTTCCGACGGTGCGAGCAGGACTTCCTCGACGATCGTCTCGTGCTCGTAGCGTCCGCTGTCACTGCCGACGAGCTTCATTCGACCGCCGGGAAGCGCAACGTTGAAGAGACGCGTGTTCGCGGTGTTGGTGAAATAGAAGCGGACGACTTCACCGGTACGGGCGATGAGCTCGAGGTTGGCCTCACCGCCGGTGAGCATGACGTTGCCGAAACGGCCCATCGCCACGTGCGTGGGGCCCGACTGGTTGAACGCGACGATGCTGCCGTCTTCCACGAGCACATCGTCGAGTGTGACGACGACGTCTCGATTCACAGGCGGCCAGTAATCAGCGTCTGCGGGCGCAACAACGATGTTGCCGTACAGGCCCATGTCGAGGCCGTAATCCTCGCGGATGTGCGGGTGGTACCAGTACAGGCCGGCGTCAGGGAACGTCAGCCGGTACGTGAACTGCCCGCCGCCGACCGGGATCGGCGCTTGAGTCTCGAAGGGCACGCCGTCGTACTTGTTGTCGAGCCGCAATCCGTGCCAGTGGACGGTCGCCTCGACGTCACCGTCGTTGCGGACATCCACGGTGATCTCCGAACCCTGCTGGACACGCAGGGTCGGCCCCGGGATCGAACCGTTGTACGACAACATCCGAACGCGGTCTTCGCCGAGCATCTTCGCAACGGGCACGATCCGGAGCTCGAACGTGTCGCCGTCGCCAAGCTCGACGACACTCGCGGAAACGGCCTCGTCCAGGCCGGCGATGTCGGTGGAAAACGTCGCCGGCTCTTCGCTCTCTTGTTGACCAACCTTGGGATTCATGCTGCGCCCTGAGATGTGTCTTCGAGAAGGGCGCGAAGGTCATCCGGAATCGTCATCGGCTTGAACGCGCTGACGTCCGCGCCACCCGTGTTGCCGACCGGATAGCGCCCGGTGAGTGATCCGGGGCCCGCAACAACCAAACGGAACGCCTGCCCGACGATCTCGCGAGGTTCGCGTTTCCGTACCGCCGCACCGAACATCGCGACGTGCGTCCGGACGTGCGGGGCAGCCAGCGGCTGGCTCAAGATGTGCGCGCGTTCCAGGTGTGACCACTCCGCGCCGGTATCCTTCCGGCCGCGTGCCGAGCGCGCGGCGGTCATCTCATCCGACCAGGCGGCGCGCAACCGGGCGTCATGGTCAGGCTGGTGTTGTTTCATGGGTTACTCCCTACAACTTCTTTGACCGCCTCGTCCGAGAGCGTGTCCGCGAGCACGGCGCGGACGAACTCCACGATCTCGGCCGGTGCCTTGGTGGGCGAACCAGCATCGAACGGCGGTTGCGGGTCGTACTCGATTGCGAGTTGGATCGCTTGTGCCCTCTCCGGACCGTACATGCGACCGAGGAGCGTGAGTGCCATGTCGATGCCGCTCGAGACACCGGCGGCGGTGATGATCTTTCCGCGCTCGACGACCCGCTGTTCGGTATAGCGAGCGCCCAGCTGTTCCAGCCGGTCCTTGCGTGCCCAGTGCGTGGTCGCATCTACCCCATCCAGAATGCCGGCCGCTGCAAGATAGATCGAGCCGGTACACGCACTCGTAGTCCAAGTCGTCGTCGGGTGAACTTGCCGCAGCCACCGTACGACAGCCCCGTCGAGTTCCGTCTCACCGAGCCCGCCCGGAACCACGACGACGTCCGGATGCGGCACCTCATCAAGCGCTGCCGAGGCGACCAAGCCACTGCGACCGGTGTGGTCCGCGACGAAGGCCGCCTTTGACGCGACGAAGACCACGTCGTGTTCGGGTATGTCGGCGAGAACCTGGAACGGACCAACGATGTCGAGCATCGTGAACTTCGGATACAGCACCAACGCGATCTGCATACGTTCCCCCTTTTGAGCCCGGAGACATTGACGCGCTGAACGCGACAGCACCCGGCCGCGGTCGACGAATGCCGCCGAAGACGGCGTGACCCAGCCCTGATCAAACCCCGCGCAGCACGCGCGATATTCAACCTTGTTGGCCGTTCGATGCAAAGCGTCAGCAGACGACGAGTCCGCGCAGCGATGATCCGTGCGTGATCAGCTCGCGTCGACGTCCGCGGCGGATGGCATTGAAAGAAACTCGTGGGTGAGGCCGACGCATACCGACCCCTCGCCGACTGCCGACGCGACACGCTTCACCGAGCCCTGCCGCACGTCACCCACCGCGAACACGCCGGACAGACTCGTCTCGAGCGGCAGCGGCGGCCGCGGCTCCTCAGTCGTGGCGTCGACGTTCGCGAAGTCGCCAGGCGCTGCGCACGTGGCGATGCCGCACCGCGCGCCTGTGAGGACGTAGCCCCACTGATCGCGTGCGACGGTGCCAGGAAGCCAATCGGTGAATGGCCGAGCGCCGATGAGAACGAACAATGCGGCCGCGGCCACGGTCTGCACGGCACCGGAATGCCGATCTTTGAGCTCCAGCCATTCCAGATGTCCGTCTCCACCACCGCCGACGATCTCGAGGCTGTACCGCACATCGACATTTGCAATCTGCTCAATCTCGTTGATCAGGTATGCCGACATGCTCTCGGCCAAGCGACTTCGACCGCACGAGCATCGTGACGTGTGCGCCGTGCCTTGCGAGGTGCACCGCGGCTTGGCCCGCAGAGTTGCCGCCACCGACCACGAATACCCGCTCCCCCGCGAGCGCTTGCGCCTCCGCAACCGCGCCGTAGAACACCCCGCGTCCGGTCAACGCGTCCAGGTCTGGCACGCCGAGTCGACGATAGGCGGCGCCGGTCGCGATGACGACCGCACGAGACGTCACCTCGCTGCCGTCCGAGAGACCGACGAACCGACGATGACCTTCGGCGCGCAGGGACGTCGCCGCACTTCCGTAGATGACGTCAGTCCCGAACAGACGCACCTGCTCGAACGCGCGTGCGGCGAGCTCGCTGCCGCTGATCCCACGTGGGAACCCGAGATAGTTCCGGATCAACGAGCTCGTGCCCGCCTGACCCCCCAACGCCTCTGGCTCGACAAGCGCGGTACGCAACCCTTCCGACCCCGCGTAGACCGCGGCCGCCAAACCGGCCGGGCCGCCACCGACGATCGTGACGTCGTAGATCTCGGTCCCCGGCCGCACGGTGGCGCCGAGCGCGGCACCGACATCGCGATTCACCGGATCGATCAGCGCCCGTCCATCGGACAACACAATGACCGGCAAGCGATCGGCGCCGACGCCCGCGTCCGCAAGCGCGCGGCACCCTTCCGCCGAATCGCTGGCGTAGAAGCCGTAGGGAATGTCATTGCGGGTGAGCAGATCACGGACCTCATGCGATCGTGCCGATCGCTCGTCTCCGATCACACGGACCAGCTCGAACCAGCCGCCCCGCCGGCGCCACCACTCGTCGAGAAACTCCGTGATCCCCCGGTGGAACCTCTCGTCGGGAGTATGCACCGGCTTCGCGAGGTAGTAGTCGGCGTACCCGAGCGCGACCGCCTTCATGATCGGTTCACGCACCGAGCGATCCTCCCCGAAGTTGATCAGCAGACCACGTCGCGCCCGAGGATGGATCTTGTGCGCAGCAGCGAGGAACTGTGGTCCCGTCGTCTCGGGCATCCACTGGTCCGCCAGGATCAGGGCCACTTCCTCGTTCGCATCCGAGAGTCCGCGCAGTCGTATGAGCGCATCATGCGGCGACCACTCGAGAATCACCGAATAGTCCCTGCCGTACCGGGCCTCGAGCTCGCGACCCAAGAGATCCAGGCTCGTGCGATCGTCGTCAACGACAACCAGGCGGGGCGGCGTCATTCGCACAACCTACGGGACTGGATGGGCGTTCACCCGGCCGGCGCGGAGAGTTCACCTCGGAACCATGACCTTGCAGCGTCCTCCGACCGCCGATTTAGATGTGCCGAACGGCGCCCTCAAGGGGTGCCGTTCATTTCCGGTGGACGAGCAGGGGGAAGACGGTGGACGTTCAGCGAACGGGACGGATCTTCGGCTGGTTGTTCATCGGCACATTCGTCACGAGCATCCCGGCGCGGCTGCTCTTCATTCACGGGGTCGGCGCAAGCTGGAGCGACATGCGCTTCGTACCGGGGGACACTTCGCACGCGGCCTTGAAGTGGGGCGCGGTCCTCGAGTTCGGGCTGATCGTCACCCAAATCGGAACCGCAGTCGTCATCTACCCGCTCGTCCGACGCCAGAGCGAAACCATCTCGCTCGGGTACGTCACCGCGCGAGTCATGGAGTCTGTCTTCGCCGCGATCGGCATCATCAGCATCATCTCGATCCTGAACGTCGCGGATGCCTTGCAGGGCGCGAGTGGCGTCTCAGCCACGGCGCTCGCCGTTCAAGGCAACTCCCTCGCCCACAACTACGACTGGGCCTTCCTGTGGGGACCCGGACTCGTCGCCGGCATCGGGAACGGCATCATGCTCGGCTACCTGATGTACCGATCGGCGCTCGTACCGCCTCGCATGGCGCTGCTGGGTCTCGTCGGTGGTTCCTTGATCATCGTCTCCTTCGCGATGATGCTGATCGGCGTCTACAAGAATGGAGAGGGACCTTCGGCCCTCTTCACACTCCCGGAGGCCGCGTGGGAGTTGTACCTCGGCATCTACTGCGCCTTGAAGGGATTTCGGCTCGCAAGCCCGCTCGCCAGACCAGAAATGGAGATGGCTGACTAAGACCGGCGCCGCCCCAGATTGGTGCTCCTCCGCCGGGGTGAAGTGCTGGCCGCTGCTGATGTGCCGTTGTCGCTCAAATGGCGATGGCGACCTTGCCGCGCGCGTGGCCCTCGATCAGGTACCGGATCGCCGCTGGGACATCGCCGAGGGGATACGTCTTGTCGATGACCGGCGTGACCTTGCCGGACTCGATGAGCTCTGCGAGCGCCACCAGGTCTGCAGAGTTCTCGGACGTCACGAACGTGCCGAGCTTCTGGCTCACTACCAGCGACAGCGCGTGCGCCCGGATCTGACGGTCGAGTCCACCGAGCCACCGACCGTCGGTCTCGCCCCCGACGATGACGAGCCGACCTGTTGTAGTCAGGACTCGGCGGAGCCGCGACAACTTCGTGTTCCCGCCGATGTCGAGAATGACGTCGTAACGATGGCTCCCGTCGGTAAAGTCCTCGCGGGTGTAATCAACGACGTGGTCAGCGCCAAGGGTCCGGACCATGTCCGCCTTCACAGTGCTGGATACACCCGTGACGTCAGCGCCGAACGCCTTGACGATCTGCACGGCGAACGAACCGACGCCACCCGACGCGCCGATGATCAACACCTTCTCCCCTGCCCGCACGCGTGCAACGTCGCGCACGGCCTGCAACGCAGTGACCGCAGAGATGGGGCAGGCCGCCGCCTGCTCGAAGGAGAGATTCGCGGGCTTGGGAGCGAGCTTGCTCGCCTCGGCGCGCGGCGTACTCGGCGAAGGAGCCATCACAACTCCCGTACACCTCATCGCCCGGCCGGAACCCATTCACGTTCGTTCCGACCGAGTCGACCGTTCCCGCGAGACTCCGGCCCGGGTTCTGAGCTTTCGGCGCGGCGGAGCCCGAAGCCCACTGCTCGGATGAGGTAGGGGCGGCCGGTCATCACATGCCACGTGCCGCGATCCACGCTGGCCGCACGCACACGTATCAGAACCTCGTCGTCTCCGATCGCCGGCCGGGCGATCTCAGCCAGCCGGAGCACGGCTTCGGGCTCGGTCCCGTACGCGTCCTGGACGATCGCCCTCATCATGTTCACCTCGACGGCTCGGAATCGTGCCGGCGCGAAGCAACTGCCGACTGCACGATGATCACACGCACGCTGATCAGGCGAGCATCGGTTGGAACGGCATCGGCACGTCAGTGATCCTGCCACACGAGGTCGCGACGTCGGTGCGAGCGGATTGTGGCTAGAAGGCAAGCCCGAACTCGCAGAACAGGCGGTCGAGGGTCCACTCGTGCATTCGTGCGATGTCGAGCCACTGGTCGAAGTTTGCGAGCAGGTTGTTCTCCGACACTGAGCTCCCCAGTCTGCCTTCGAGACGCTGGTCAGGGTCTGCCTTACTGCTTATTGCTCGATCGGAAGCCGCGATGCGGCGGCCCTCATTGCACGCCGCAGTAGTTGCAGCCCGATGGTGTCCAGACGATGCACGGCACCGGGTCACCTTCGTGGCGTAGCTCGCGACCGCGGCAACCGTCTTCGTCTTTGTCCTCGTCTTCGTCGAACGTGCAGCCCACAATCGTGCCGTCCGCGTGAACGATGAGCGCACCCGGACAGGTCACACGATTCGTATTCCCTCTGCGAGGCCGGGCGCATCTCCCAAGTTTTGGTCCATTGCGGCAATCTCTCGATCGATGGGTCAAATAGGTTGATGACCACAGACGACGCCATGCCGCGAAATGCAGGCATGACGCGGGACGTTCGTGGGCAAAGTTCTGCGCAGTGGACGGGGGTGCACTGCGTTATCAACCGGCGCTCGACGGCATTCGCGCGCTTTCGGTGCTGGCGGTCATCGCATACCACGACGACTATCCGATCGCACGTGGTGGCTTCCTCGGTGTTGATGCCTTCTTCGTGCTGTCGGGTTTTCTGATCACGACCCTGCTCGTACTCGATTATCGCCGACACGCAGGCATCTCTCTCGCCCGGTTCTGGTCCCGACGGGCGCGTCGTCTCCTTCCCCCGCTCGTCATCGTCTTGGTCGTCGTCGCGGCGTATGTACATCTCGACGTCGCATCGTGGAATCGAGTCTCGCTCCGCAACGACGGGCTCGCGAGCCTGCTCTATGTAGCGAACTGGCGGTTCATCGCGACCGGGCATTCATACTTTGAGCTGTTCGCATCGCCATCACCGCTACGCCACATGTGGTCGCTCGCGATCGAGGAACAGTTTTACCTCGTCTGGCCGCTCGTCACGGTCTTGTGCCTGAAGCTTGCACGCGGTTCGGTCCGCCTCCTCGCCGCATTATGCGCGTGTGGCATTGGCGCGTCGACCATCGTGATGGCGAGCACGTTCAACCCGCACGATCCATCACGGGCCTACTACGGCACCGACACCCGCGCCCACAGCCTCTTGATCGGCGCGCTTCTCGGCGTCCTCCTCATCGTCTGGACACCCCGGGCTACCGCCCGTCGCGTGATTGCGGTACTCGGCGTGTTGGCGGCGTTGGCTGTCGTCATCTCCTGGACGCAGGTTTCCGGCACCGGCGAGAGCTACTACCGAGGCGGCTCGGCGCTCTACGCCGTCACGGTCGCGGTCGTCATCACCGCCGCGCTGCAACCGGGACCCCTGCAGAGAGTCCTCTCCTGGCAATCCCTCGCCTGGATCGGTCGCATCTCCTACGGCCTGTATCTGTGGCATTGGCCGGTCAATGTGTGGCTCGTCCCCTCCCGACTCCACATCGGTGCTACGCAGCTCAACCTGCTTCGCCTCGCACTCACCTTCCTGCTGGCCACCGCGTCGTACTACCTCGTCGAACGCCCAATCCGTCACGGGGCCGCGCACTCCCGCCGGCGGACATGGGCGTTCCTCGCCGTGGTTCCTTTGGTATCAGGCGCCCTCGTTGCCTCCGCAGCAGGCGCGGCCGAGCCGCCCGGATATGTCGGCGGCTTCGGGCATCCCTCAACATGCGGCGGCCCGTCGGCCGCTGAAGCGCAACAGGCTCTCGACACCGTCCGACAGGAACGAGGCGACCGCGTCCTGCCACGCGGGGCCGTCCACCGCATCCTGATCCTCGGCGACTCGATCGCCTGCAGCTTCTATACGGGATTGCGGGCAGTCGGACACGACGCCGGCATCGTCGTCGACCAAGGATCGGTCATCGGATGCGGGATCGTCAGCGACCAAGTAGAAGCCACCGGCGAGGAACGGGCCATGATCGGCGACGAGATCTGCCATGGGCTCGTCGAACGTACCGTGATCGGCGCGCTCGCCCGGTCCGATCCCGACGTGGTCGTGTGGTTGAGCAACTGGGAACGGTTCAACCTCGACATCGACGGAACCACGATCGCGGCGAACACCCCCACCGGCGACAACATCATCCTCGCTCGCATGGACGCCGCGCTACCACGACTTACCGCCCACGGTGCCCGCCTTGCGATCGTCACGATCCCACCAGCAACCGAAGGCTCCGCCCTTGGAATGCATTTCACTCCAAGTCGTGAGACCGAGCGAGGCATCCTTCACCTCGACGACTTACTTCGGCGCTTCGTCGCGTCCCGACCCGCGCCGCACGATGCTCATCGATCTCGCCCACCTCGTCTGCCCGAACGGGACGCCATGCGCACCGACGGTAGACGGCCATCATCCACGGCCCGACAGCACCCACTTCTCGCCCAAAGGCGCGGCCTGGGCCGCGCAATGGTTCATCCGTCAGCTCGTTGCCACCACGAGCTGCTCAACGCGGTGACACTGACATCGGCGCAAATTCTCCATGCACTGAGTCCGATCTCTCCGGCGCCGCAGACGGAGAAGATCCATGCCTCGCCCCGCCTATTGATCGCAATGCTCTCCTCGATCTCATCGTGAGCTCTGCCGGCCGGACCGGCAGCTCGCAAGCGAACGCGCAAGCGAAGCGCGGACGTAATACGCTGGGGGCCAATGCGGCGGCTGGGCGGGGTGTTTTGCGCGATCGTCATCGCGCTCGTTGGGTGCGGAAACCCGGACCTAAAACGGGTCGCGCTCGCCGGCGACCCGGACCCGCAGCGGGTCGCGATCGTCGGCGACTCGATCACGGTGTCGTCAGCGCCGCAGATCAAGCACGCGTTGGAAGGGCGATATAGGACTGACATCCGCGCACGACCGGGTCAGCGCATTGATCAGATGCTCGTCGCCCTGCACGGCGCGCTCGCCGAACGCCCGAACGCCGTGGTCGTCAACCTCGGTACCAATGACGTGCTACAAGGCGACACGCACTGGCACAGCAGCTTCGATCGCATGATTGCTGACCTGGCCGATCAACCGTGCGTTCTGATCACGACGATCAGCACACGCGTCACCGGATGGGACGCGATCCCCGCGATCGCCGAGCAAATCAACCGCGCCATCGCGGAGACGGCCGCGACTCGTGCACGGTTTCACATCCTCGACTGGAACGCGGCCGTGCACACGGGTGACGGCACCCAGTTGCTCGTGGCAGACCATGTGCACCCATCGGCCGCCGGCGAGGCAAGGCTCGCGTCGCTCATCCGGTCGGGACTCGACCAAAACTGCGGGCGAGACGCGCGAGCGCAATAGCGAGACCGGGCGTTGCCATATGTGCGGATCCGCGTCCACACGTGATGCGACGACACGCGTGTCCTCGCTCAGCTCGCGTTGGTGACGTCCGCGACCTGCGCAGACTCAGTGTCGGAGGGGGGACCTCAACCCTTAGTACACGCGACCCCTGGACCGGCTGGTTCGACCTCCGCGCTGCGTGAACTGCATCGACTCGCGCTCATTCCGCAAAGGCCGCTGCACAGTGCCATCGACCAGTGAACAGTACGACCGACCGCCATCCGGCGCCTCATGTCGGACCCGACCCCGGATGACATCCACTCGAGCGCGCGGTGATTGCGCGAGATCATTGTCGTGCTCGGGTGCTATCCGGTTGGGATCGCCGCGGTGAAGGTGTCGATAATGCTTGCGGGGGTGGGACCGGTCCATGAACCGGAGACGTACAAGAGGAGGCCGACGTCACCGGCAATTTGGAGCGCGGCGGGCGTGGCGCTGGTGTTGGTGGTGAGCCAGTTCTGCGGCTCCTGTGCGCTCTGGCGCCAGACTTTGGCTCGGAGCGTGGTCGTGTTCGTGCCGCTGATGACGAATCGTGTGCGCAAGATGTCGCCGGGGCCGACCGTGAGGCCGGCGATGGGGACGGTGGTGAGGATCGTTTCGGTGCCGGCGACGGTGCGGGCGAGGTACACGATCACGGAGCCGTCGGGCATGTAGCGCAACTTGAGGCGGTAGTCGTTGCCGTTGGAGACGCGCCGGCCGATCACCGAGAGGTACGCGCCACCGCCGGTCGATGCCGTGTCGAGTGCGACGTCGGTCGCG
The DNA here is from genome assembly GCA_963781425.1 of uncultured Actinomycetes bacterium. Classification (GTDB taxonomy): domain Bacteria; phylum Actinomycetota; class Acidimicrobiia; order IMCC26256; family PALSA-610; genus DASQHW01. The sequence goes on from CAWAGX010000014.1 coordinate 565,738, forward strand.
ATGTCGAGGTCGGTCTGGCGGACGGCGGTGAGGTAGGCGGCGCGGTTGGCGGCAAGCGCGCCCGTGATGCGACCGGCGCCGTTGGCAACGGAGAAGCCCGAGGTGGCGGAGACGGTCCACGCACCGCCGACGTCCGCGGCGCCGAATCCGTTGGCGACCGTCCGAGTGAAGGTGTCTGACGCGTACTGAAGTGCGCCGTTCGTGAAGGTCACCTGTCCGGTGGCGGTGCCGGTATGGCCGTCGTTGTCGGTGACCGTGAGGGTGACGGTGTAGGTCCCGGGTGCGGGATAGGTGTGTTGTGGGGTCGGGCCGGCGCCGGTGGCGCTGTCCCCGAAGGTCCATGCGTACGAGACGATGGTGCCATCGACGTCGCTCGATCCGCCGGCATTGAACGCCGCGGTCAGGTTCGTCGTGGTCGACGCGAAGGCAGCGGTGGGGGGCGGCGCATCGGTGACCGTGAGCGGCGCGCTGGTGGTGCCGGTATGACCGTCGTTGTCGGTGACTGTGAGGGTGACGGTGTAGGTCCCGGCGGCCGCGTATTTCTGTTGTAGGGGTCGCGCCGGTGCCGGTGGTCCCGTCGCCGAAGTTCCACGCGTAGGAAACGATGGTGCCGTCGACGTCGCTCGATCCGGTGCCGTTGAACGATGCGGTCAGGTATGTCGCACTGGAGGTGAAGGCCGCGGTGGGGGGTGGTGCATCGTCGACGACGGTCACGGGCGCGCTGGTTGTGTCGGTATGGCTGCTGTTGTCGGTGACCGCAAGCGTCACGGTGTACGTGCCGGCCGCGGTGTAGGTGTGTTGGGGTGTCGGTCCGGTGCCGGTGGTGCCGTCGCCGAAGTTCCAGGCGTAGGAAACGATCGTGCCGCCGTTGGCGCTGGATCCGGTGCCGTCGAATGAGGCGCTGAGGTGGGTCGTGGTGGAGGTGAAGACTGCGGTCGGCGGCGGCGCGTCTTGAACCTCGAGATCTTCGCTGGCGGTGCCGGTGTTGCCCACGCTGTCGGTCACGTTGAGCGTGACGGTGTAGGTACCGGCCGTCGCGTAGGTGTGTTGTGCCGTGTCGCCGGTGCCGGTGGTGCCGTCGCCGAAGTTCCAGGCGTAGGAGGCGATCGTCCCGCCGTAGGCGCTGGAGCCTCCGCCGTCGAACGACGCGGTCTGGAAGCTCACGTTGGTCACGAAGAAGGCGGTCGGTGGCGGCGGGTTGTCAATGACGACCAGTGACGTGACGCTGGCGGTTGCACCGCCGTTGTCAATGACGGTCAGTACGACGTTGTAGTTGCCGGCCGCCATATAGGTGTGTTGCGGTGTGGCGCCGGTGCCAGTGGTGCCGTCGCCGAAGTTCCAGGCGTAGGAGACGACCTGACCATCCTCGTCGGCGTCGATAGATGCACCGGCGTCGAACCACGCTTTGAGGTACTGGCTCGCCGAGGTGAACGATGCGGTGGGCGGCGTGTTGAGGGGCGGTCCGAAATCGGCGTCCACCTTGAGGTTGTCGATCGAGACGATCGGGGACGCGCCGGTCCACGTGCCCGACAGGTAGACCAACACGCCGATGTCGCCCGGTGCTTGCAACACCGTAGGCGTGTTTTCGGCTGCCGTGAGCAGCCACGATTGGGGTTCCATCGTGCCTTTGCGCCAGACCTTTGCCCGGAGCGTCGTGGCGGTCGTGCCACTCACGAGGAATCTGGTGCGGAGCAGGTCGCCGGGCTTGGCGTTGAGGCCGGCGACGGTCGTGTTGGCGAGAATGGTTTCGGTACCGGCAACGGTGCGGGTCAGGTACACGATGACCGAGCCGTCGGGCTGGTAGCGCAACTTGAGGCGGTAGTCATTGCCGTTGGACACACGCCGGCCGATCACCGACACGTACGCGCCACCGCCGGTCGCGGCCGTGTCGAGCGAGAGCTGGGTCCTGATGTTGACGTCGGTCTGTCGAACCGAGGTCAGGTAGGCGGCGCGATTGGCGGCGACGGCACCGGTGATGCGGCCGACGCCGTTGCCGGTCGAAAAGCCTGACGGCGCCGACGCCGTCCAGGCACCGCCGTTGTCGGCGGTGCCCAAGCCATTCGCGACCACGCGTTCAAAGGCATCGGCGGCATAGAGATCGGTGATGGTCGCCGTGCCGATCGCGGTCGCGGTCGCGCCACCATTGTCCGTGACGGTGAGCGAAACGGTGTAGGCGCCGGCGGTCGCGTAGGTGTGTTGTGGCGTCGGCCCGGTGCCCGTGGTGCCGTCACCGAAGTCCCATGCGTAGGACGCGACGGTGCCGTCTTCGTCGCTCGACGTGGAGGCAAGCGCGGCAGTGTGGTAGGTGACGCTGACGGTGAACGACGCGTGCGGGGTGATGTTCGGCGGCGGGTTGGTCACGGTGATCGTGCCGGTCACGGCGGCGGTGGCGCCCCGGTTGTCGGTGACGGTGAGCGTGACGGTGTACGTGCCGGCGGTCGTGTAGAGGTGTTGCGGGGTCGGGCCGGTGCCGGTCGTGCCGTCACCGAAGTTCCACACGTACGACGCGATGGCGCCGTCATCGTCGGTGGATCCGGTGCCGTCGAAATTTCCGGTGCGATAGTGCGCCGATGAGCTGAACGACGCGGTCGGCGCGATGTTCGGGAACACCGTCGAGCGTCCGCTGGCCAGGTAGTGGGTGCGGATGTGACCAACGGTCAGCGCCTTGGGGTAGACGGCCACTTCGTCGATGTTCGCCGTGATTGCTTCCCGTGTCGGGGTCGATGGCCAGTTCGTGAGCCGGTCGCCGCCGATCCGCCAGTAGCCGCGGTAAACCTGCGCTTTGGTGACCGCGCTGTTGGTCGCGACCTGGTTGCCGTCGATGTAGAGCTTCATGCCGTCGCCCGCGAGGGTGGCGACGACGTGGTGCCACTGGTTGTCCCGATAGTTGCCGGGACTGTTGATCGTGACGCGCGTGCCCATGTCGGGCCGAACGCCGAAGTAGATCTGTCCGGCGTTGTTCATGTACAGCAGGCGGTCGGTGTTGTCGATGTTGCTGCGGCCGGTATTGGAGTCACCGAAACCGATGATCTTGCCACCCGTCGTCGTGGAGGTGCGTAGCCAGACCTCGAGCGAGAACGTCTGGGGTCCCGACTGCCAATACGGCGAGACGCCCTGGACGGTCGTGGTGGAGGAAGTGCCGGGGAAGTTCGTCGCGGGGTCGGTGTCGTTGAGCAGCGCGCCCGCAACGTTGCGATTGTTGGCGCTGTCGAGTGTGAGGTCGTTGGAGCCGGATTGGTCGTATCCGGTGGTGCCGCTGGTTTCGCCGAGGCGCCATTGGGAGTCGGGCGTGTCGGCCAGCACGGTGGCGGCATATGTCGACGAGCTCGGCGTGCCGGCAGGGATGGTGACGCTGGCGGGTGGTCCGGCGAAGCCGTTGCCGAACGGGTCGGTCACGCGGATCCGATAGGTCTGGGTCGAGCCCGGTGGGGCGCTGCGGTCGACGTAGCCGAGCGGCGGGCGGTTCCACCACGTGGTGTCGGTCTGGAAAGTCTTCAGCACTGTCGCGGTCGCGGTGGTGTCACCGCGCAGCACTTCAACTTTCAGTCGAGCGTTGTCGCGGTCCCATGCCGCTTTCCATCCGACTCGCACCGTGCCCGACCCCAACGGCGTCAGGGTCGGCGTCAACTCGGTGTAGTTCTGCACCGGGTCGACGAGCGGGGAGATCGCGCGCTTGGCGAACCGGGCCAGCCCTTGCTGTGCGGTGCCGTTCACGCGCGGGAACTCGCCGCCCAACACCGTGTAGTTGCCATTGGTGGCCACACTCCACGCGGCTTGGCCCTGGCCCGTATAGGTGCCGCCGGTCAGTGTCGGCAACCAGTGCAACGGCTGCGCGGCGGACCTCCCTGCGAATGGCGCCCAGTTGGGGTTCGTGCCGACCGCGTTCGTCAGCGTGGGTGAGCGGTACTTGCTGATCGCCATCGCGCGCTGGAACTGCCACGGATCCGGATATTGCGGGTTCCAGCCCAACATCCCCCAATCGTGAGGATGCCCAACCGAGTACACCACATCGCCGGTCACCGCGATGCTGTAGTTGTCGCCCCGGCCACCGTCGACCCAATCGATCACGCCGGTCAGCGGATCCGCGGCAAACACCCCTTCGAAATTCGCGGTTGCGCCTCCGCCGAAGAACGCCCAACCCACCCCGTAGATCTTCTCGCCATCGGTCGTCAGCGCGTTGATCGCCGCGCTGCCACCAGAGTTTTGGATCACCGTGTTCGCCGCCCACGGCTGCACGGTGCCGGTCACGCCATCCAACGAACCCATTCCCCGTTGGAGAGACCCACTGAGCGTCTCGAATGAGCCACCGACGATGACGCGACCACTCGCAGGATGGACCACCATCGTGCGAACCAGACCATCGGCCGCCGGCGCCCAAGGCAACAACACGCCCGTCGTCGCATCCACCGCCGCCAGCCGCGACCGTGCACTGAATCCAGACGTGTTCGTGCCAACCGAAGTGAAGTCACCCCCGAAATACAACGTGTTGCCGTTCAGCGCCAGAGCCTCGACGGTCGCGTTCGCACCCGGATTGAACGGCAGCACCGCGCCGGTCTGCGCGTCGATCGCCGCGATCCGGCTCCGCGACTGCCCATTGACCTGATCGAAGTCGCCGCCGACATAGATCCTCGAGCCATCCGCCGATGCCGCGAGCCGCAAACCCTGCGCGTTCAACGTCGGAGCCCACGAGGTGATCAGCGCGCCCGTCGTGAGGTCATACGCCAAGATGTTCGAACGTGGCGTCTCGCTGGTCCCGAGCGCCGCGCCGGCCGGTCGCGCCTGCGAGAACTGCCCTGTGGCATACACCCGGTTCCCGACGATCACCTGCCCCCACACCACACCATTGATCTGCACGGTGGGCAATGCCGCCGCCGACACCGTCTCCGGCGTCGACGGGTCCACCGGCACAGTGTCCGCTGCGGCAGACGTGCTGGCCACGCCCACGACGACGAACGCGAGGTTCGCAGCCACCAACACCAGCGCAACAAGACCTGCCAGGAATCGCGGAACACGGACGCGGAACGACGTCATTCCCCGCTCCACCGGTCCGAACAGCGCCCGCCCGGGCCTACGTACGCCGCGATACACGCGGCTTCGCATTGTCGACACCCACGCCCCGCCCACCACGACCGCACACGCGCAACGCCTGTGGCGGCCTCTCCACTTGGTTCCAGGAGAGACTAGACCGGACAAATCGTCAATTCCATGTCAACTCCTGACAAATACCGCACATAGGTACACGGAGGTGTCCGCACGCGTTGTCAGGTTGTTGTGGCATGGCCGGTCAGCCAACGGGCAACCCACTCGGTCGCGAGCGGCAGGTTCCCCATTTGGCAGTGCTGGTCAGCCTGCTCGGTTCTTGTGAAGACGCGGGTTGTCACGCTCGCCGCTGTCGTGAGCGCGTCCGCTTGACGGTGGAGAAGCTTGACCGGTTGAAAGGCATCGTGTTCGCCGCCGACGAGCGCGACGTGCTGAGTGACGCGCTCGGAGCTGAGATGGTCGGCGTTCATGCCGAGGAACCACGACACCGCGTCCATGGGCTCGGTGCCGTCAACGATGTAGGTCGCCTGGGCGACGATCTGGCGCAGAACCGGGCTGAGCCGCATCCGCAGCCGTACATTCCAATTCATGTATCGGCGCCACCGAAGCATTGGGCTGATGATTGGACGGACGGACCACGGCACACGCTCGAGCCAGTCGTACACGGGCGGCCAGCTCACGACACTGCTCACACGCGGTTCGTACGCTGCGGCCCGGATCGCCCAGTAGCCGCCCATCGACATGCCGACGAGCGCCACATGGTCGAGGCCGAAATAGTCGAGCACGGCTCCGACCGGTCGTTCCCAGTCGTGTTCGAACGTCAGCCCGGACAACAGCCTGGCGCCGCCTTGACCGGGTCCGTCGAACGCGATCACGTCGAACCCGGTCTCCGCGAATCGTCGCCAGATGCCGAAGAACTCCTCGACGATCGAGTCGAAGCCGCCGAAGAATACGACCGTGCCGAGTTTCTCGCCGGGCGGCACGGCGAGGTGACGGGCGGGCAGCACGCTTTCGGCGTACGGCACAAGATGGCGGGTCATGGGCTGGTCTTCGAACGCGCGGTCGAAGAGGTCGATGAACCGCTCGTACCGCTCACGCTTGCCCGGTGATCGCGGCGGAGTGAAGAACTCGGCCACGCGGGCATAGAAGGCGGCGTTGGCGACGCGACCTTCTCCGTCGGCACACGCGCACAGCAGGTCGAACTCGCGCAGCCAGTCATCCGCGGTCCGCACACGCCTCGCGGCATACTCGATCTCGTTTTTCCGCGTGAAGCCGAGCGCGTGCAGCCGGTTCAACTGATAGTTGAAGAACCGCTTGCGGTGGAAGCTCTCAAACCCCACCGGCAGCGGTCCCTGACCTACTCCGGCCGTGTCCGACACGCCCCACACATTGTCCGATTCGGAACGCGACGTGCGAGAGCGAGTCGGCACCTACGGCGAACGCACCGCTCGTGGGCCGGGGTACGATGATTGACTGGTGTGCCGGGAAGTCTGGTCGGCGGTGGTTCTCCGCTGTCCCCAAAGGCTGCACCATGGCTCGTCATGTACGTCTCCCGGTCGTGGGCCAGCGCGTTGTCGCCGCGAGGCACGGAGTTCGTCAATGTCGAAACGCTCGGCGGGGTTGTCCTGTGCATCGCGACCCTGGCCGCGTTCGCGTGGGCCAACACGGCGGGCGCGTCGTACGGCGACCTCTGGGCCCGCCGCCTGACACTTGGGTGGGGAGAGCTCACGCTCTCCCTGGATCTTCATCATTGGATCAACAACGGTCTGATGACAGTCTTCTTCTTCGTCGTTGGCTTGGAGATCAAGCGCGAGCTGGTGAGGGGCGATCTCCGCGACCGCCGCACGGCGAGCCTTCCGGTGCTCGCCGCGCTCGGTGGGATGATCGTCCCCGCGCTGCTTTACGCCGCTCTCAATGCGGGCGGAGTCGGGAGTCGTGGATGGGCAATCCCGATGGCGACCGACATCGCTTTCGCGCTGGTCGTGATGGTGGTCCTCGGCTCGCGGGTGCCACACCACTTGAAGCTGTTCTTGTTGACGCTCGCGATCGTTGACGACATCGGTGCGATCCTCGTGATCGCGTTCTTCTACTCGACGGGCATCGCATGGGCATGGCTGGTCGGCGCCGCCGTGATCGTGTTGATAATCGTGGCCATGCAGCGTCTCGGGCTCGGACATCCGATTATCTATCTGGTACCGGCGGTCATGCTGTGGGTGTGTATGCAACGGTCGGGGGTGCATGCAACGATCGCCGGAGTCGTGCTCGGTCTTCTCACGCCGGCGCGACCCTTTGGTGGGCGTGACGTGATCGAGAGTCTCGAACATCGGCTCCACCCGTGGTCCAGCTTGTTGGTGATCCCGGTGTTCGCGGTGGCGAACGCAGGCGTGCATCTCGATTCGGCAGCTCTCCAAGGTGCGTGGACGAGCAAGATCACGTTGGGTGTCTTCGTGGGACTCGTCGTCGGCAAGCCAATCGGAATCCTGCTTGCAACCGTGATCGGCCTGCGGATGCGGCTCGGTCGACTTCCCGAGGGTGTGTCGACGCGCCATGTGCTGGGCGTCGGGTGCGTGGCAGGAATCGGCTTCACGGTCTCACTCTTTGTCGCGGACTTGTCGTTTCAGAACGCTCTGCTGGCTGACGCGAAGGTGGGGATCGTCGCTGCATCCTTGGTGAGCGGCACGCTCGGCGGCGGGTTGCTGTATCGGATGTGTGCGAATTCGCACCGGTCGCTGCCCAACGGCGACAATTCGCCGCGGCTGTAAACAGAATTGGACCTGGCCCACGATTCCATCGGCGGGCCAGCCGAGGCGCTTTCGGATCGACCTGCACGCTCGACGGGCTGGGACCGGATGTCGAGGCCGCCGAGGTTCACGGCTCATGACTCCGCAACGAACGCCCACGGCGTCGCCGACACAGCCGAGTCTCGTCATCGTCAGGCGAGCATCGCGCAGTCGGGTTGAGAGCTCACCGTTCCCTTTTTGTTAGTGGTGATCTTGTAGGCATCGGTCGACGGATCGGCGGCGAGGTAGCCGGCATTGATGAGCTGCGTCAGGTTGGATGCATACTTGCCGGTCTGCGCGAGACGTGTTGCTTGGGAGCTTTGGACGCTGGCGACAGCTGCGGTGCACGCGGCCTCGGAGATGTTCGCGCACTCGGGTTTCGACGTGACGAGTCCCGTTTTCGTAGTTTTGATCGTGTAGTGACTGGTCGAGGGGTCGGCGGCGAGGTATCCCTTCTTGACGAGCGCAGCAACGCTGGTGGCGTAGGATCCGGACGCTGCCCCGTAGTCGCTTTGCGCTTGTGCGACACCATCCACAGCTGCCCCGCATGAGTCTGCGAGTGTGAGGACCGGTGCGGTCGTTGGTGGTGTCGCGGTGGAAGGTGTGTCATCGCCAGCGATGCCGTTACCCGACTGACATGTGGGCGACGCAGTCACCGCGCCTGTCGAGTCGGTAGCGATCTGGTCGTCTGCGCGCAGCGGTGAGGTTTGCAAGATCTGCGCCTGCATGAGCTGGTCGATTCCGGTGGCGTAGGTACCGTATTGGGCCCGGTAAGCCTCTTGGGCGCCCTTGACGACACGCATTTCGCTGCTGCACGCCGTCAGCGAAGCGCTGCTGGAGACATTGCTCACCGCGAGTACGACGACCGAGCTCAGCGCGCCGAGGATGGTGACGAGCACGAGCAACTCGACGAGCGTGAACCCGCCCGCCGGACCGAAGTGCGACAACGTGGTCGCAGATCGCCGAAACATGCGGGCATCGTTGTCGCTGATCCCACCGAACCTGCGAGCGAATCGGACCGACCATCCGTACAGATCGAACAACGGAGCATCCATTCCTGAGCACCCGAACGGGATCGGTATCGACACGCCCGGCAGGCGCCTGAACGGCATTTGCGAAGCGCCCCTCGGTCCGATGTCGAGCCCCGGGTGGAGCCGGGCCGGCGTCCTCCTGACACGAGGGACGATCGCAATCGCAACGACTTCCGGCACCCGCTGATGATTCCCCGAGAACGGTCACGCCGGGGCCGGCGCGTAGCACACACAGCCTGTCCGCATGATTGTGACGCATCTGTTACGCGCATGAGCAGCGACCGGTGATGGACGAACCGCTGCGCATGAGCGTAGGACGGCTGCCATGCGGGAGATGTCGCGAAACCGCAATGTTTCGCGCCGCGTTCGTCGAGTGGAACAGCGATACTCGACCGATGACCGTCCACTACAAGAGCGACGTTCCCGCTCCACTCGCCCAGGTGCACTATGTGCTGGCTGCAATTGACGAGTACCCGGCTTGGAACTCTCTGACGTCTCTTTCCGCGGGGGGCCTTCGCTGGGAAATGCCGCGCGTCAACGGCGCCACCACCAAGTTCACGGCAACGGTCACTGTCCTGCCCGACGCGATCGTCTTGACGCTTCGCCGGCCCCTGCTACGTGTCGAGTACCACATCGAACTTGCGGCAGCGAGTGCGACGCTGACAGAGGTGTCTATCGCGACCTCGGTATCCGGGCCGCGCGCGATCCTCGCCCACCGCCTCGAACTCGTTGACAGCGTACGGTGCCTTTGCGGCGACCTCGCGCGACGCGCGGGTCGGCTGCGGCAGGCGCCCGGCACGCAATATCTTCCGCCGTCTCCCGGAGTGTCCTCGCCTTCCGGAGAGCGGACAGCCTCCCTCGAGCAACTGCGGAAAGTGTCACGAGAGCTCGAGGGAGGCATCCTCGCCATCGACGGCAGCGCGTCATGGTGTCTCCTCGACATCGCGCGCCGACGGTTCCTTCGCGTCGAACCGGGCTCCGACGTTGCGCGGCTCGTCTCCTTCGCCCGTTGGCATGCGTTCGATGACGTCGTGTGCGACGGCAACGATGTCGTGATCGTGCCCGGCGCGGGAGCCGCGCGCGTCCGCATCCACCATCCACGCGAAGTCCGTGGCCGAGATGCCGAAGCCAGTCCCTCGGTAGACGCGGCCCCTGCTTAGGTCAACGGAACGAATCGCCGCGCTCGGGCGACTGCGCTCCTGCGGTTCGCCCCAGTGGCGTCGTCTCGTCGGCGGTTCCATTCATGTCGTCAGCCCGTCGAAAGTGGTGGATCGCTTCGCCGAGTGAGCGGGCCAGCTTGGGCAGCCTTGTTGGACCGAATACGAGTAGGACCACGAGTAGGACGATGAGAAGTTCTGGTGCGCCGATGAACTCCATAGTCCCTCCTCGAAGGCACCGCGCTGGGGGTTCAGCTTAGTCAGCCCCCCGCTCGATGACCGAGGGGTTCGCCAAGGCGTTTTCAATCGCACCTGCGCGTTGCTTTCTCAATTTCGCGATCGAGTTTGACCTTCGCCATCGACGGGCATCGCGGACATATGACGATGAGCGCCGCGGACATACAGCAAGGGCCGCGCCACGAGTGGCCCGTGAAATTGTCGTTCGGTCTGGTGGCGGGGCTCGTTCTGGCTGCAGCGATCGCGATTCTCATCGTGCAGAACACACAGTCGGTCACGGTTCGGTGGCTCGTTCTCGACGGTCAGCAGCCACTCTGGGCCGTGTTGGCGATCACCGGACTCGCGGGCGTCACGCTCGCCAAGCTCGCCGGTCTGGCGAGGCGCCACCGCAAGCAGGGGTAGTACACCCTGAACCCGCTGGTGTACGTGTGCTTGACCGGGCTGCGCACCTGGTTGTCGAAGGGTGCGAGCATCCGTCAGCGTGACCTTGACGCGAGTCGAGCCGGGCGGAACCATGCGGGCCCCCTCCAGGTTCCCAGCCGAAGCTGAACTCGTTCGTGCTTCGCGAGATTGTGGTTTCGCGACCTTCTTGACCGGCGGACCCGCGAGTCCGTCGGCCGCGTCAGCCCGCGAGCAAGGAACGGTAGTCCCGCGCCGTCAGGGGCCTCCCGGTAAGCGAGCCGTCTCCACGCGGCACCTGCGTGGGCTCGCCGTCGACGGTGAGGCGGACGCTCGTGATCCGCGGGATGCCCGTTGCGGTGAGCACGAGCTGGCCGAGCGCCAGGATCTGGTCTGTCGACGGAGTTTCCGAGAACGCCGCATCGAGATCGATCGACGCTGTCGACCCCGCCACATCCGCGCGCCGGATCAGATCCTCGCCCACGAGTGCCGAACGATCTCCGGCCTTGGCTTGGGCCTCGCTGGGCCCGCGCTGGAGGATGCCGAGCACCGAACGCAAGGGGGCGGATGCCGGCAGGGCATCGAGTTCGCGCACGAGCTTCTTGCCGCGGATGAAGTAGACGCCGACGATATCTTGCTCGGCCGCGGGAAGCGTCGTCGTGGTCGTCCCGTCCGGACGAAGTGACGCCGGAAGGTCGTCATCTGCAAGCGTGCGGGGTGAATCGTCGGTCGGGACGCCGCAGCCCACCAGCATGCACGAGAGCAAGGTGCCCACGATCACACCGCGCAGCCGGATGGTCATCGTTCGCCGCGGTCGCGGAAGAGTGCGACGAAGCGCGCGCCGCCGCCCGGTCGGTCCTCGACCCGCGCCGCGCCTCCGTGCGCGCGGCAGTGTTCAGCAACAATCGCGAGACCCAGTCCCGATCCCGGTGATGCGTCCGGTTGCCGAGAACCTCGATGAAACCGATCGAAGATCAACTCGCGTTCGGCGTGGGGAACCCCGGGTCCCTCGTCCTCGACCGCGATCTGCAAGGCGTCGCCGCAGCGGCTTACCTGCACTCCTGTCGCGCCACCACCGTGCCACTGGGCGTTGTCGAGGAGGTTGGCGAGAACCCGCTCGACACGCCGTGTGTCGAGGCGCATGTTCTGCGGAAGATCGGGATCGACGGTTACCTGTATCTCGGGCCCTGCGATCTGTTCGACGGTCGCGGCGACATACTGCGTCGGGTCGACGTCGACGAGCCGAAGCTCTCTGCGCTCGGAGCCGAGCCGCGAGAGCTCGAGAAGATCCAATACCAGTCCGCGGAAGTGTGTGACCTGCGCGCGCACCACGTCGACCGCGGGACGGGCCCGATCGTCCGCCCGCGCGTCAAGGACATCTACTGCGGCACTCAGCGCCGTGAGCGGGTTTCGGAACTCGTGACTCACGTCGGACGCGAAACGCGCGTCGCGCTCAGTCCGCTGTTCGAGCGCTTCGGCCATGTCGTTGAAAGCGGCGCCGAACGCGGCCAGATCGGGATCGCCCACGACGCGGAGTCGGGTATCGAGCCGACCGCTTCCAACCTTCTCCGCGGCGTAGGAGAATTCGCGTAACGGACGCAGCACACGACGGCTGGCGTAGAGTCCGAGCGCGGCGCCGAGCACGACCGTGCACGCCGCGGCCGCGGTCAACGACCACGCAAGGACCGAGAGCGTGCGTTGCAACTCGCCCAGCGGTGCGACCTCGAAGTAGGAGATGGACGAGCGGGTGAGGGGAACGCCGACGACCATCGTCGGCGTGCCGTTGATGTTGACCCGCTTGAACGCTGCACGTCCGTTGTCGGTTTCTGCGACGACATCCTCGGGAATTCCCTGACCGTCGGCCGGGAGCGATCCGGAGAACCACTCGGTGCCGACGCGCGCGACGCCGTGGCTGCCGCTCGTGGATGGAAGACTTGCAAGCACAGCTGAGAGGTCGGCATCAGGTGTACCGAGCAGGGCGTTGACCGCGCGGGCGTTCAAACCGGCTTGTCGCACAACCAGATCTTGGCGCTGGTCGAGAAGATACGTGCGCGCGATCTGATACGTGAGCGTCGCGAGGGCGACCGAGACGAGGAACGCAAGCAACGCGAACACGATCGCACCACGAACTCGCAAACCCAATCTCATCGACGGCGTCTCGTCTTCCTGCTGTCGATTGCATGCGAAAACCTGTAGCCCAATCCCCGCGCCGTGACGAGCAGCGAGGGATTCGTAGGGTCGTTCTCGATCTTCGTTCGCAGTCGCCTGATGTGCGCGTCGACAAGTCGACTGTCCCCGAGGTAGTCGAATCCCCATACGGCTTCGAGCAGCTGGTCCCGCGACAGCACCTGACCGGCATGGCGAGCAAATTCACAGAGCAGCCGGAACTCGGTCTTCGTAAGGTTCAGGTCTTTGCCGGCCTTGCGTACAATGCCTTCCGCGGGACGGAGCTCGAGCGAATCGAAGATGAGCACGTCGGGATCGCTTGTGTTGGTCGCGTTTGTGCGCCGCAGCGTGGCACGAACCCTCGCGATCAACTCTTTCGAGCCGAATGGTTTGGTCACATAGTCGTCCACGCCCGCTTCGAGCGCGGCGACGATGTCGTGGCTGTCGACCTGAGCGCTGACGACGACAATTGGAATGTCGCTTTGCTTGCGAAGCGCGTGCAACACCTCGAACCCGTGGATGCCCGGCAAGCGCAGGTCCAACAGCACCAGGTCGGGACGCGCGGCGTCGCATACCCGCAGGCCGTCCTCGCCCGTTGATGCCTCCGCGACGGCGAATCCTTCGTCTTCGAACAGCAGACGAAGCATCGTTCGAACGTCGGCCTCGTCCTCGATCAAGAGCAGGTGTTGCTTCATACAGTGTGACCGCGCATACCGGCCTGCGACGTCCGCCCGAAGCTCACGGCCGAGCGCGGAAAAGGTTCGCGGAACGGGATCATTCTCGCGCGCTCACACAGCTCCGGGTGCGTTCCGCCAGGAAAGTCGATCTTTGGTACCGGCGCCCGATCGCGCGGGTCAGTGTGGCGGAAGCGTCGGCGGCGTGACGCCTATTCCGGACAGAAAATGCGTCACGTCCGCGCTGTGCAGATAGCCGGCGCGGACGCGCGCAAGCGAACCGCCGGAAGCTCGTGCGCCGGTTCGCGGCCCTGTCGTTCCAGGCTCGGGGGAAGTGAAACCTGGCCGACACGATCGAGTATCACCTGCCGGCGTAACCCATGGGTGTTCGCCATGTAACAATCCGCGTTCCCACGGCCGCGCCGACGGCCAAGTCGTGGTGATGATCTCTTTGGAAGTCACGGCGCCTTCAGCAGTGCGTGCCGACGTCCCGCTGTCCCAGCGCGAGCGGCGGGCCAAACCCAGGCTACGACCACGGTATGGGGCTTGGAACGCTACCGAACGGTTGCAAGAGTCCCGCGTCATCTAGCTTGTAGAGTAGCCGCTGCGCGGACTCGTCCTCGTCCGTTCCGATGACCTCGTACCGGCTGGCTTCGAGGCGCGAGGCCGGTTCCAATCGCGCCGTCAGCACGGTGTGCGCGATCAGACCCACGACGGCTCCCAACGCGAAGCCGTACAGCGCGAGTGCAAACGCGGAAACGAGTGGACTGACCCAGTCCAGCCATCCGATGAAGAAGCCAAGCACGGCCGCGACGCTCGCCGCCTCGGTAGCAGATCGCAACGCACTGCGGATGGAGAGTGAGCCCACCCGCGGGTCCTCGACATGACGCATTCCGTCGGCCCGCACTTCGAGATGCTCGACGGGATACCCCGCGGCGGCGAGCTCATCGATCGCCGCGATCGCCGCGGGGTAGGTCGGATACACCGCAAGCATCCTGCGCGGGGTGCCAGCGCTCACACTCGTCTGCGCCGATAAGGCTGCCATCACGAACCTCCGTTCAGTCACAGCCGTTGTGCCCGTCGATTGTGGCCACGGCGTAACGGCGCGGAAACAGCTGCGTCGCAGTACGCCGTGCACGCACCGCTGTTCCATGGCTCACGCACCGTCGACGCCTGGGCGTGTGTAGACGCCGGTCACGAGTTGGTCACAATCGGATCGGTGCGAACCACCGAACGTTCGACGCGCAGATACTCGTGTGGGGAAACGAGAAGGGAGTGTCATGGACCGGTGCCGTACGGTTGTGTTGGTTCCGCGTTTCTCGGGGCAGCCCGGCGCGGCGCGGCCGGTTCCGATGATCCGGCTGCGCGTCGACGCCGTCGAAGTCGTGCCGGCGAAATGAGCCCGGGGGTTCGAGAAGTGTGTGTCGGCGCGCTCGTCGGATATGCCGCCAGCCGCACACTCGTACAGATCGGCAAGCAGCTCGGGCGAGTGGCCGGCCGTGATCTCGACAACGAACAGGCCGCCCGCGTCGGCGTCACAGGGCACCGAGCACTGGGCATGTGCTATGGGGTATTGACCGCCATGCTCGTTCGCCTGGGAATGCGGCCAATTCTCGCGGGGCCCGTTGTCGGCACTCTCGCGTTCGTACTGGTCGATGAGGGCACCGCGGTGTCGGCGATCGCCGATTATCCGGTCGAGAGTCATCTGCGAGGCGTCGTAGGTCATGGCACGCTCGGTGTCGCAACCGGCGCGATGTTGTGGCCGGTCAGTCGTGGTTGACGAGAGCGAATCTCATGCCCTTGCAGCGCGTCCGCTACTGATCGGCGTCGGCGACGATGCATCGGAGCTGGAACGAATCGAGCGAGAACTCCGAAGGTACGACGCGCACTATCGCGTGGCGTGCGTGCGCGGCGCGGGGGACGCGGTGCACGCAATTCGGGCGGCCCGCGAACGCGGTGAGCAGCTTGCGCTCGTCCTCGCCAATCAGTGGATGGCGGACCTGACCGGCAGCGAGCTGCTCGCGCGCGTTCGCGAACTCGACCCGTACGCCAAACGTGGCTTGTTGGTCGATTGGGGTGCCTGGGGAGACCGCAACACTGCACAGGCAATTCTCCACGCGATCGCGATCGGCGCCATTGACTACTACGTCCTCAAACCGTCGAGCGGGCCCGACGAGTACTTCCACCGCACGATCACTGACTTCCTCTACGAGTGGTCGCGTACGGCTCCCTCAACGACCAACGACGTCGTCGTGGTGGGCGAACCGATGTCCGCACGTACGCATGCCATCACCACCGGACTCACGCGCAACGGAATCCGCCATGCGTTCATCGCGGCGGACTCACCCGAAGGGCGCGCGCTGCTCGCTGATGCGGAATACGACGGACAGCGAGGCCCGCTCGTGACGATGCGCAGTGGCATCAAACTGGTCGACCCTTCTCCCGTGGACGTCGCCCAGGCCTACGGCGCGCGGACGAAGCTTGGTCGCCGTCGCGACTTCGATGTGATCATCGTGGGCGCCGGGCCGGCCGGGCTGGCGGCAGCGGTGCACGCAGCCTCGGAGGGACTGCAGACGCTCGTCGTCGAGCGCGAAGCCATCGGCGGTCAAGCCGGCTCGAGCTCGCGCATTCGCAACTATCCCGGCTTCCCCGCGGTATCAGCGGCGGCGAACTGGGCCAGCGCACCTACCAGCAGGCATGGGTGTTCAGCGCCCGCTTCCTCATGATGTGCGAGGTCGTGGGACTGCGCATCGGCGACGAGCGCCATACAGTGATACTGAGCGACGGGACCGAAGCGCACGCGCCCGCAGTGGTTCTGTCCACCGGCGTGTCGTATCGTCGGCTCGGCATCGCCGCGCTCGAAGCACTGCACGGCGCAGGCGTGTTCTATGTCGCGTCGGCCGTAGAAGGCCGGGCGCTCGCGGGGAAGGACTGCTATGTCGTCGGCGGTGGCAATTCCGGCCGGCCAAGCGGCGATGCAGCTCGCCCGGGACGCCCGTCGTGTGACATTGCTCGTGCGGGGACGAACGCTTGCGGAGAGCATGTCGTATTACCTACGGGATGAGATCGAAGGGGCGAGCAACATCGACGTCCGGCTTACAAGTGAAGTCGTCGGCGGCGGTGGCAACACTCGACTCGAGCGTCTGATGCTCCGGGACACGACGTCTGGTCGAACAGAGGAAGTGGATGCCGCGGGACTCTTCATCATGATCGGTGCCCATCCGCACACCGAGTGGCTTCCGGACGCGATCGAACGTGACGAGTGGGGCTTCGTGCGCACTGACCGCGACGCGAGTGGTGCGCATTGGAAGTTGGACCGGCCTCCGCATCCCTACGAGACGTGCGTGCCCGGGATCTTTGCGGTCGGTGACATGCGTGCGCGTTCTGTGAAGCGCGTCGCCTCAGCCGTCGGGCAGGGTTCTGTTGTAGTGCAACACGTCCTGGAATATCTCCGCACCCGTGCTCCAGCTCGCGTGTGATCCTTCGCGGCTTCTACGAGCTCCTGACGCCTGCCGGCGGGGCGCCGGGGTTCCACCACACGGCCAGGAGATGGTTCGCGCGAGTCGCTCCGAGCGTACACATGACGTCGAAACGCTGCGCCTCGATGAGTTGACGGGCGCGATTCGTTCGCCGGCGAAGAAGCCCGAGATACCCGTGCTCGACGCCGACCCACACGGCTGCAGTGACGATTCCGGCCACGACGGCGATGACCAGTGGCACGAACCAGCCGGCGATCGCCCAGACCAGACGAGCATCACGCCCAGGCCGACAAGGACGCCGGCCGCCACCACACGGGATCGACTCGGGGCGTCAGCCGGATCGAGCGATGCGTCTGGCATCGCGTGCAGCTCGGCCGGACGGACTGTCACGTGCTCCAGGGGAAAGCCTTGTTCGGCGAGCTGGCCCAGGGCAAGCATCGCTCCGTTGACATCCCGGTACTCGACGCAACCCGTTCTCCGGCCGGCCCAACGTCGAGGTTTGCATCCATTGGTGTGCGCATGCCGATGGTATTCCCCCGCATTCTCACGGGAGCGAAACCGCACTGTCACCCCGGCGTCACAGCTCGAACAAATCCGCGCCGGTTCAGGTCGAGACGAACCCGATCGGTGCAGACGTCCCGGCTTCGTCGGATGGCGCATCGGCAAGCGGGAGC
>CAWAGX010000015.1:0-386425 GCA_963781425.1 uncultured Actinomycetes bacterium
CCTGAGGCCCACACAGGCGGGCTGAGGGCACGCCACGGAGTCGGCCTGGTGCATTCTGCGGCCGTTGCTAGGAGACGACGACCGGGTGCCTCGAAGGTCGCGGCAGCCATGCCCGCCGGGCGCGGCCCGCCGCGACCGCCGCGACCGGGGCGGCAATGGCCGAAGGCTCGGGCGAGCCTCGAAGCGCGCGACGTGCCGTTCGAGGCGAGCCAGCACCTCATCGGCAGACGCATCGGCAAAGTCGCCGGCGTGCGTCTCGCTGCTCGCCGCCAACACAGTGTCTCCCCGGACGATCCGACGGTTGCCGAGCGGCACGTCCAAGCGGGCTTCCACCCAGCTGAAATCGACGGCGAACGAGACACTGCCGGCATTCGGGTCGCCTCGAGGGATGCCGACGAGGACCTTCACGCGTACGTCGCGGTCGGTCTCGTCGACATCCACGGCTTGGACGGTTTCGTGGCGCCGGTGCCGAGCCTGGACGTCGAGGGTGCGGTCGTCGGGCCCCACAACGACTTGCATGATCGTGGCAGGGTGCGAGCGACAACGCTGGGGTGCGACGCCGAGAGCCTGCTCGCGTGGAGTGAAACCCTCGACCAGAGCCTCGACCGCTTCGTCGATGTCGACGTACGCCTCCACAGCTTTCGGACTCGCGCGATGCGGCGACGACACGAGCGCACATCACGCGGCACGTCGCGCGGCACGTCACGCAGCACGTCGCGATGTCGGCGCGCCTTTCCTGACGTCTTCAGAACCGTCGCGAAGACGTACCGTCAGTCGCAACATCCAACTCACGGTAGCCCAGCGTCACCGAAAACCAGCGCATGCACGGCACCGATGGGTCACTGCTCCACACGGCACGCGAGACAGCGCCGAGGCGACTCGCGACCTGCGCGGGCAGATGCGGACGGACGCGGCGCCAGCCCCGGTGCGCGTGATCGAGCAGGGCAGTTTGAATCGGCCCGTCACACGCCACCAGGCGCCGGATCCGGCGTTCCTCGCGATCGCGCACGGCGAAGTACCGCGCCATCCACCCCGCGACCCGCGAGCGATCTCGCGATTGCGTGCGAAACGCTCGGGGTCGCAAGAATCGATGCGGGGCACGGACGCATCGCTCGTCCATTTGTCGAGGAATCGCTGCCGGTTCCACGCCCACAAGCCTTTCCAGTCGTCGAGCTGCGAGGCCGACGCTTTGGAGACGTGCTCCACGAGCACACGCTGGTCGTACACGACGTCGAGGTCGTTCACCCACGCCTTGAAGCACAGATCGACGTCCTCGCCGCTGGCGATCTCGTACTCCTCTCCCCAACCGCCGAGCTGGGTCAGTACGTCCGCAGGCATGACGTACACGACCGCCGCCGGAGGCGCGGAGAAGGGCGGGAGCAGCTCGACCTCGGTACCGGGTGCCTGCCGTACGTTCACCGGGTTGCGTGCTGCGGTGATGGCCGGCACGACGACGGCCGCGCGCGGGATGGCGCACGCGCGGTTTCGAGCAGCCGTTCCGCCCACCGAGGGGCAGCACGGTGTCGTTGTTGCAGAAGGCGACGTACCGGCCACGCGCGAGTGCGAAGCCTTGGTTCATGCCTCGGGCGAACCCGAGGTTCGAGTCGTTGAGCACTGCTCGATCGGCGGCGACCCGCGCATAGTTCGCGGCCTCCCAGTGGGAGCCGTTGTCGACGATGATCAGCTCGTACGGCACCGACGGTGTGCCGCCGTACCGACTCGACGAACTGTTGTGTGTACCGAAGGTTGTCCCACGCCGGTACGACGATCGAGATCTCGGGCTCGGCAGGTGCGTCCGGTCGAGGTGAGCGCGGCGGGACGGCAGGGCTCGCGCACACGCCGTCGAGCACCGTCGCGAACTCGTCGGTTCGCTGCTCCCAGTCGAAGTCGCGCGCGACGACGTCGAGGCCGTTCGCGACGAGCCGCTTGGCGAGATCGTCGTCGTCGAGCAGCCGCCGGATCGCCGCGGCCATCGCCGGGGCGTCGCGCGGCTGCACCACGAGCGCGGTCTCGCCGTCGATCGCGTACTCGCGGCATCCACCGTTGTCGGTCGTGACGAGCGCGGTCCCGCACGCGAGCGATTCGAGCCCCGGCTGGCAGAAGCCTTCGAACCAACTGCCCACTGCGAAGACGCGCGCCGCCGCGTACTCTGCGGCCGAGCTCCGGCTGCTCGAGGTTCTTTCCCGCGTAGGACTCCACGCGGATGCCGAGCAGACGGCCCGCTTCGAGCACCGTCTCCGTACCCTTCCACGCGCGTCCGCGCTCGCCGTTCGTCAACAGCGTGAGCTTCTTGGCGGCCGGATACGGGTGGAACACCTCGCGGTTGACGCCACCGAGCTGCACCACGGGGCGAGAGCCCGTCTCGGCCAAGATCTGGTCAGCGGTCCAGTTGCTGTTCGCGAGCTGCAAGTCGACCTGGCCGCGGACGCTCTCCCAACTCCCCTCCTTGCCGTAGAGGTGCGCGTAGTGCAGCGCGTAGAACACGCGCCGCCGGGCCCGTTCGAAACGATCCAGCAAGTGCCAGTGCGGCTCGCTGCTGAACAACACGACGTCGAGCTCGTCGCCGAAGCCGTCCTTGATCGGCTTCACCGTCGCGTCACAGCGCATCCATGTGCATCGCTGCTCGACGTCATCGGGAAGGTAGAACGTCACGAGGTGGCCGCGTGCGGTGAGTCGATTCGCGAACTCGATCATCCGCCGGATGCCCCCGAAGCGCCGCAGGTGCGGCTCAACGAAACCGAGACGCATGCCGCGCCGGGGACTCGACATGGCCGCACGGTACTCGGCCGGCGCCCGCACGGATGTCGGGCACGGACGGAGTCACAGGGGCAGCTCGGTGCCGTCGAAGTGCCAGAACCGACCCGCTTGCTCGAGCCCGAGGTTCGCGATCACGTCCCGCATCATGGAGACGCTTTCGTCGGCGCGCATGGGGGCGGCGACGCCCCCTATGCCGGTCTTCACGTGCCCGGGGTTGAGCAGGGCGACCAACACGCCTCGCTCCCGCAAGTCGAGGGCAAGGCATCGGACCGCCGCGTTGAGGGCCGCCTTGCTGGACGCGTAGATGTACGACATGTTGGCTCGAGCCTCACGCGGCAAGCCGGCAGCGACTGGAGATGAACACGATCTTCCGCTCGGTGCTCGCGGCGACATTCTTCGAAAGGCGCATTGCCACCCGAATCGTGCCGAGCAGGTTCACTTCGAGGGCCGCGCGCCACGCAGCCCAGTCGAGGCTCTCGAACCGTGAGCGAGCGCCACCGAAGACCGCGCCGTTGCAGATGAGAAGATCGATCGCGAGCTCCCCGAGATCTGCCGTCAGCGCGTCGAGATCGCCTTCCGAGGAGACGTCCAGCTTCGCGATGCGAAGATCACCGTCGAGCGCGCGCAGCTCATCGGCGCACGCTGGATCTCGGCAGGTCGCGACGACCTCGTCTCCGGACGCCAGGTACTGGCGAACAAACTCCAATCCGATGCCTCGGTTGGACCCTGTGACGAGGACGCGCCTGCTCGGACCGCTCACGAGTCGCTGACAATGACGCCCAAGACGCGAGTGCGCAACTCGTCAGCACCGTGCCGGAACCGGCGTCGCACAGGGCAGCGGATCGGTATCGCTGAGTAGCGAACCCCGTTTCGGCCCCCATAACCTAGGAGGCGGCGCGTCGGCCAAAACACCAGGGGGCAAGCGTGCACGTGCACTCCGACTTGTGGCTCGACCAGCCCGACGCGCACGACCGGATCGACGAACGCCGGGATGCCGGCATGCTGTCCGCGATCGAGGCCGAGAAACTGCACGGCTACGTCGACAACGGCTACACCACGATCTCGCTCGGGCTCGACCAAGCGTTCTGCGACGCGATGGACGACGAGATCGCCGGGCTGTGGCAACAACGTCCGAAGGACCTCGCCGTCTCGCCCGCGTTCGGTCGACCCATGTCGTTCCCCGACTACGACGGTCCCGTTCGGGCACACGGTTACCGCATCCCCGATCTGCACAGTCACTCGGCCCATGCGCAGGATCTCTACCTGCAGCCGGCGCTGTTCCGCATGGTCGAGTTGATCTTCGACGCGCCCGCGCTCGCATTCCAGTCGCTGTACTTCGAATACGGGTCGTCGCAAGGTCTCCACCGCGATCCCATGTTCGTGGCGACCCGCCCGCCGTTGAACATGTGCGCAGCGTGGGTCGCGCTCGAGGACATCACCCCCGACAGCGGACCACTCCTGTACGTGCCGGGCTCGCATCGCCTGGACTGGTACGAGTTCGAGTCGGGAACGATCGCATGTAAGGAGTCCGTCTCGAAGGAGAAGCGCGGCGAGTTCGCGATCTGGCTGCAGGACACCATGCGCAAGAAGGGTCTGGAGCCTCGCCCATTCACCTGCAAGCGCGGCGACGCCTTTCTCTGGCACGGAGGGCTCGTGCACGGCGGAGAGCCGATCAAGAAACCGGAGCAAACGCGCAAGAGCTTCGTCGTCCACTACACCACCGCCGCCGACTACAAGTCGCGGACCGCAAGGATGCGCGTGCGCGAGGACGACAAGTGGCAGATCGTCCCGCACACCACGGAGACGGTCGTCGAGCGGAACGGGGCTCGCGGTCTCGAGAACCCGGTACGGCAAGCGCCCGAGCCGGGGCGCGAGCCGGCTCGGACGGAGCAGGCACAGCATCAGGCGGCCGGCCTGACAGGGTTGATGCAGCGCGCGAAACGGCGCGCATCCCGCATCCGCCACCGCTAGCGCCGCCCGCAGGACCGCAGATGCGTCGCAGGACACGATCGGCTCGATGACCCGGAACCCGCTGCCGACATTTGTGATCATCGGCGCGCAAAAGAGTGCGACGCGGTGGTTGCGGATGAATCTCGGGCAGCACCCTCAGATCTTCACCGCACGGTCAGAGCTGCATTTCTGGAACGCGAAGTGGAAGGTGCAGACCCTCGGGCTCGACAGTTACCGCGAGCAGTTCAAAGGCTGGAAGCGCGAGCCGATCGTCGGCGAAGCAACACCCGGCTACATGATCTGGCGTCACGAACCACGCGAGGTCGCCCGGCGCATGAAGGAGGGGCTGCCCGACGCCCGTCTGATCGCGATCCTGCGCAATCCCATCGACCGCGCCAACTCGGCGATGCTGCACCACGTCCGCCGGGAGCGGATACAGGCCGGCCTGCGGCTCGTCGACTTGGTACGCGCGCGTCAACCGCCCGAGAAGGACTGGTTCTGTCTCGTCTCCGGCGGCTGGTACGCCGCGAGCCTCGCGCCGTTCTTCGAGCACTTCGGCGACCAGCTGCTCGTGCTCCTGCACGACGACGTGAGTGACGACCCCACCGGCGTCTACGACGCCGCGCTCCGTCATGTCGGCGCCGAACCCGGATTCGTCCCCGACGGCCTCTCCGGCGTCGTCTTCAGCAACCGCAACGGGAAATTGAGTCACGAGTACGAGCTGTCGGCGGACGATCGCCTCGAGATGTGGGAGTACTTCCGGGACGACGTCGCACGTCTCGAGGACATGCTCGGTATCGACCTGTCGCGGTGGACGCCACACGGGGAGACGATCGCAGCATCGGGGACACTGGGCTGATCCCGGAGCTCAACGGTTGCCGCGGGTCTGCGAATCCTGATCGAGCCCGTGCTGCTTCAACATGCCGGCAAACTGCGTCGCGCGCTGGTCGAACGTGTGACGCTCGCGCACGAGCTCGCGTCCACGCGCGGCGCGGTCGCGCGCCGCGACCGGATCGGCGAGCGTTGCCTCGACGAGCGCGCGGAGCTCCGCGGCATCGTGATAGGTGCGAACGACGTCACCGAACAGCTCGGCGATCTCAGGCACGTCGTCCGAGATCACCGGCGTGCCGCACACGAGCGCGTCGAACAGTCGGTTGGAGACGAAGCCGTGCTCTCGCATGTCGCGCCAGTGGTCGTTCAGCAGGACGCCGATCGAGGAATAGACGACCGGGAGCTCGTCGTTCGCCACGTATTCACTCGCGACGAGCGACCGGTCGACCAACGCGTCCCAGCCGCTGCCGTAGATCGCGGGCCGGAGCCCAACCGAGATCGCATCGGCGACGGCCGTGCGGTACACGTCGCGGCTCTTCGCGACCACAGCGACGTCGTGGGCGTGGCGCGGGTCTCGGGGCATCGGTCGGAAACGCGTCGCGTCGGTTGCCTGCAGCATGACCTCGACCGGCGTGCGCGTTCGGCTTCGCAATTCATCGGCGAAGCGATGCGACGCGACCAGCACGAGGTCGGCCTCGTCGCACTCCGCGACATCGATGCTGTCGGGGTGGCTGATGATCCACAGCACGTGCGTCTGGCCCGGTGTTCTGCGAACGGCGCGCAGACCGCGGAGGACGCAATGGACGTCGCTGGCGCGCGTCGCGAGATCGTCAGCGTGATCGAGCGTCCGGACGCGCACGACATGGCCGAGTTGGCGCAACGACCGCGCGAACGCCTGCGCGAGATGCCAGTCTCCCCATCGGGGCGCGACCTTCTCGGATGGCGCGGCGATCGTGATCGCGATACGCAGCCGGCCCCGGGGAAGCGGCGCGGCTTCGCGCATGAGCGCCGGCCCGTGACGCTCGACGTACGCGCGCCACGCGGCGGCGTTCGCGGTGAGCGGCCGCGTCAGCGCGGTGATCGACCTCACGGGGCGATGGTCGACGACGACCGCGTCGGGTACCGCGACGATCCGGCCACCGTGCCCCGGAGCCGACGGCACAGCTCGAACATCGCGATGTCGGGGTCGTCGAAGGCGGGCAAGCCGCCCGCGGCCTCCAGCGCACGGCGGTCGACGACGAGACCCGCCGCGGACGCGCCCGCGACGCTTACCGGCACGCGGCCAACCGATGCGGCGCGCCCGGCCTCGCGTGCGACGACCGCCGGCGCGTCGTCGTCGACGGCCAGATCGAGGCCGAGTTGACGAATGCGCGCGTCGTGGGGCGTTGCTCCTGTGAGCGCCCGGCGCGGGTGCACCACCTGCGGCGCAGCCGCAACCGTCCTGCCATCCACCTCGGCGCGGAGCCGCTCCAGCCACGCCGATGACAGTGGTTCTGCCGACGGTGAGACGAAGCAGACGACGTCGCCGGGAGGGAGGCCGGCATCCCGCGCGTGCTCGGGGTCGACGATCTCGAGCTGGTTGGTGTCCTCCGGGAACGCGGCCAGCGCGGCGACCTGCTCGCGAAGGTGGGTCCACCGCTTCTTCGTACGGAGGTGCGTCGCGACACCGCGCACGCGCAGCGTTGCCGTCTGTGAGGCGTGGCGTGCGATCGTGCCCACGGCCGCGGTCCAGCGATGTGCGCCGAGCGCCGCGAGCACGACCCGCAATCGGCACGCCAGCGCGCGCAGCCAGGTCGCGAGGCGCGCCGTCAAAACAGTTCCACGTCGCCGAGCGTGAGATCCAGATCGCGCAGCTTCGGAGGCACGGACGGATCAGCGAGCGGTCGCCAGGTGAGGATCGGCCCCTGGCGGGGGAAGGGAACGTACAGGGCGCGCAACGACGACGTACCGGCGATGATCGCGTAGTCGGCGTCCGTCGACCGGGCGACCTCGCGCAACAGCCCGGCCTTGGCGCGCCCCGCGCCGTCGGGCACGAGCACATCGGCCACCGCAACCTCGGTCGCCTTGCCGCGGCGACGGACACGAAACACGACGACGCCCGACGCGGGGTCATCGTCGGCGGCGATCGCGCGATAGCCGAGCGGCGGGTGCCCGTAGCGCCAGCGCAGATACGCACTCGTGCGCGCCGTGCGAAATCCCCGGGCGGGAGGCAGACGACCCAAGAGCGACTCGATGCGCGCGTCGGCGAAGAGCTCGGTCGCGGGCACGCCGGCCGCGACCGGCAACGACCAACGCTCCGCCGGGACCCGCGACGCGAGCATCCGGCGGGCGCTCCCGGGGCCCATGACATGCGCCGAGGCAGGGAGCCGGCCGACCTGCGTCCATCCCATCTTCAGGTATCCGGGGCGGCTCTTGGCGTTCGGGGTGTTGAACACGAAGTCGACGCCGTCGTCTCGAAGGTCGTCGATCGCCGCGAGCGTGAGCCGGCGAAAGATGCCTCGGCCTTGTTGATCGGGCGCGGTTGCAGTGTCGACGGCGCGTACGGCACGCCGCAGCCGTCCATCGGCGTGCTCGAATTCCCAATGCAAGAAGGTGCGGAACCCGACGATGCGTCCCTCGACGACCGCGACCCACCCCGGAGATTTCCCGAAGACGTTCTGTTCGTGCTTCCAATCGAAGAAGGCGCCGAACTCCGCGCTGCGTTCCCATCCGAGCGAGAGCGCGAGCAGGTCGAGGACCGCGGGCCGGTCTTCGGTGACGGCACGACGCACCGAGACTGCCGCCACTTCGCTCACGAGCTCATCATCTCGCGATAGACGGCTTCGACCTCGCGCACCGTGTGCTCGATGTTCAACGCGTCGGCGGTCTGCAGCGCGCAACGCGACAGCTCGGCGCGACGGTGCGGATCGCGCAACAGCGCGAGCAGGGCTTGGGCGAGCTGTTCGGGATCTCGAGGCGGAACCAGGACCGCGTCACAGCCGTCCGTCACCAGCTCGGCAAGACCCCCGACGCCTGTCGCCACGATGGGCAATCCCAGCGCGAGCGCTTCCATGAGGACGACAGGAAGCCCTTCATAGTGAGATGGCAGACAGAACACGTCGAACGCGGACATCACCCGCACTGCGTCGGGGCGGTGACCGAGAATCTGGAACCGATCGCCGAGGCGCAGCTGTGCGTGCAGCGCGCGCAGCTCGGCTTCGAGTGGTCCGCGCCCGACCGACACGAAATGAACGCCTGCGAGCGCATCGAGCACGATCCGGGCCGCGTGCAGGAGGTCGGGGTAGCCCTTCGTCGCGCGCAGGTTCGCGACGGTTCCGACGAGGAGGTCGTTGGCCGGCACACCGAGCGACCGGCGCATCGCCTCGCGTGCGGGGGCAGCCTCGCGCACTTTGGCGGTATCGATCCCATGTCGCACGACACGCGCACGCGCACGAATCGCCGGCGGCATCGAATCGCGCACCGCAGCCGAGACGGCGAGGCGCACCTCTTTACGACCCGAGGTCAGGCGGTCGGAGAAACGGGTAAGGGGAGTGTGGCTCTTCCAGACGTTGTGCTCGGTGACGACGATTCGCGGGCGGTCCCGTCTGGGCAGGGATTTGACGACGAGCCGTGCCCCGACCGCCATCAGAGGCGAATGGATGTGGATGACATCGAAGCGTCCGGTCTGCAACAGACGTCGAAGTGCGAACAGCCAGCGGAGGTTCCACGACGAGCGACCGTCGAAGCAGCGCGTCTCGATATCCTCGCCCCGCATCGCGGCGGCGAGGTCGGACTTCACCCGGAGCAGATACGCGACGGTCGGAAAGATGCGGCGGCGATCCCGATTGCGGGCGCTCATCAGGAGCAGCTGCTCGGCGCCGCCGACGCCGAGGCCCTTGATCAACCACAGCACCTTCACGTGCTCATTCTCCGCGGTCGAAGGCGCACTTTCTGCAGTCGTCACGGTGCGTAGTATCCTGAAGACACGTACGGAGGCCGAATTCCGATGCTAAGGATCGAACGCTGAGCGCTCACGACGTCTTCCGTGCGGTCCGGCGCAGATGGCGCATCGTGATCGGAGTCTTCCTTCTCGCCTGTGTGGGCGTGGGCGTCTTCGTGTTCAATCGGAAGAGCCAGACCCATCCGGTGCGTTACGTCAGCGCGGTGACGATACGTGTCGCGCCGGCACCGCCCGCCGCCAAGGACGATGCGAGGAAGACCCCGACGACGACCGCACCCCTGCTCGTCCTCTCCCAAGCGGCCAAGACCGCCCTCCTTCCCAGCACCAAGAACGCCGCGTTGACCGCGGCGCACATCTCGCCGAGCGACGCACCGAAGATCGCCTTCCGCGCCAATCCGAACGCGACCGGGGACTTGCTCTCGCTGCAGGTCAACGCTCCGTTCGGCGTCCAAGCAACGACGGTCGCCAAGAATTGGGGCGACCAATTCATCTTGGCGCGCAAACAAGATGTTCAAAAGGCCGTCAATCGGAGCATCAGGCAGCTGTATTACCGCACCACGCAACTGCACAACGAGCTCGTCGAGGTCGACAAGAAGCTCGCCAAGTTGCTGCCGAGCCAGTACGGCGACGCCACGACCTTCGACCAGCAGTTCGGACAGACGGGCCGCGGGAGCGGCGGGAGCGCGAAGGGCGTGCAGGCACCTCCCCCGATCCCCGAAGGCTCGAGGGTCTCGGTGTATCTCATCAACAAGGCATACGAGCGGCTCAACCTGATCGAGCAGCTCACCCAGACGAGCCAGAAGCGCGCCCAGGTCGAGGCGTCGGTCGCGACTCCGCAACAGTTCGGCCAGATCCTCGGCCAGACGCCGGCCGCCCGCCTCTCGAATGCCGAATCGGCGAGGAACCCGGCGCTCATCGCACTGCTCATCGGGCTGCTCGTCGCGCTCGCAGCTGCCGTACTCGTCGATTTCTCCGACCGCACGATCCGCTATCCCGAACAGGCCGCGGCGGCGTTCTCTGCGCCCGTGCTCTCGGTGATCCCCTGGATCTCGCGGGAGCTCGCGGCGCCACACTCGAGCATCGGCGAGGCATACCGAGGGCTCGCGGCGCTGTCGATCGCGACCGACCGTCTGCCCACCGCGATCATGGTGAGCGCCCCGACGGGAGGCGCGTACGAAGAGGTCGCCGCCAACTTCGCCGTCGCGCTCTCGAGTCTCGGCGTGAAGGTGGCGCTGATCGCGACCTCGTCGCATCAGAACTGGTATCTCAAGTCGTTCGCCAGGCCGTCGAACGGCCAGACCACGCTCCCGGAGCTCCTGACGCGGGCGCACAGCGGAACACTCAACGGTGAGCTGATCGCGGAGCTCCAATCGACCAACAACAAGACACCGAACCTCGTCGTCGTGCCGCCTGCGGCCGGTCCGATGGCACAGCTGCCGATCGACGGGCTCCCGCCGTTGCTCGAGGCCATCTCCGAGATGGGTGTCGACGTGACGGTCATCGCGGGCCCGGCCTTCCTCGAGGCCGCCGACGCGACGATCATCGCTTGGGCAACACGTTCGGTGATGTGGGCGATCTCACCGGGCGAGATCACTCGCGCCGACGCGCGCGCGGCAAGCGCCCGGCTCGAGCTCGCGGGCGTGTCATCGTTCGGCGTGGTCATGGTCGGGGCCAACTCGAACGGATCGTGAACCGGTGAGCGCGGGCAACGACGACTCGCTGCCGGCGTCTCCGGACCTGGTGCCGAGCGGTTCGGTCGACCGCACGCCGTCCCGGGCGCGCCCTGGTGGATGTACCGGCGGCCGGGCGGCGCCACGGAGGCACGTGCGCCGGGGAACGCCATCGCCGGGCCGCCGGCCGTCGACGAACCGAACGCGCCGCCGGAGGCGGTGCCAGGCGTCCCCGCGAGCGCGGGCGGCTCGGGAGTGCCGGCGCTCATCGTTGCCGCGGTCCTGCTGCTCTTCCTCATGGCGAGCGCCCATTGGTTCGCGCAGCCCCGCATGTCGCGCGTGCTCATACCGGTGATCGGTCTCACGGCGACCATCGGCGCGGCGCGGTTGCTCGCCCGCCGGCATGCGGACGAGCCGTGGCTCCCGCGTCTGCTCGTTGCGGGCGTCGTGGTCAAGCTGATCGGGTCCGGGCTGCGCTACACGACCTTCGGCGACTCCGGCGACGCGTCGGTGTACGACACGTACGGGCGGCGATACGCCAACTTTTGGCTGCACAAGTTCGGCGCGCTCTCGCCCGACCTCGAAGACCTCCGCAAGAGCAACTTCGTGCGTTGGTTCACGGGTGTCGTGTACTACCTGTTCGGCTCCGACATGATCGCCGGCTACTTCGTGTTCGGCCTCATCGCTTTCGTCGGCTCGTATCTCTGGTACCGCGCCGCGAGCGAGGCCTTGCCATCTCTCGACAGGCGCCTCTTCCTCATCCTCGTCATGTTCGCGCCGAGCATCGCCTTCTGGCCCTCCTCGATCGGCAAGGAAGCGTTGATGCAGTTCGGGATCGGGTCGACGGCGCTCGGTACCGCGCACCTCCTGCACAACCGAGTCATCCGCGGTGTGCTCGTCGCACTCCCGGGCGCGTGGCTGATGTGGGTGGTTCGACCACACCTCTTGGCCATCGTGACGCTCGCCGCCGGGGTCGCGTATGCGGCGGGTCGTACGAGACGCAGCGGCCGGGAGGATCGCGGCTCGCTCTTCAAACCGATCGGGCTGGTCGTCGTCGGATTCCTCATCGTGTTCACGGTGAGCCAAGGTGCGAAGTCGCTCGGGCTCCCCACGCTGTCCCTCGAATCCGTACAAGCCGAGCTCAATGCCACGACCGAGAGCACCCAGCAGGGCAGCGCCGCGTTCGACAACGGCGGCAACTCGCTGTCACCGCTGCACCTCCCGCAAGGCGCGACGACCGTGCTGTTGCGGCCATTTCCCTGGGAGGTGAGCACGAGCCTGCAGATCCTCGCGTCGCTCGAGGGCGTCGCACTCGCGGGGTTCATCATCTACCGGAGATCGTCGGTTGCGCTGTCGCTGCGCCAGATACGAAGCTCGCCCTTCCTGTTCTACTGCTGGACGCTCACACTGCTGTATGCCGTGAGCTTCCAAGCCTTCGCGAATTTCGGGCTCCTCGTTCGCCAACGATCGCTCGTGCTCCCCGCGCTGTACGTCCTCTTGTGTCTCGATCCTTCGCGAGCGCGACCGCCCTCGAACGGAGTCGAAGCCCTCGCCTCGCCGCAAGCTCTCGACACCGCCGCCCGTGGCACCTAAGGAGCTGCTGCGGCAGTCGTTCAAGGTCGCTTGCTCGGTCGCCGACCGCGGGAGGCGACCGGCTCCGGGCGCGGTGATCCTCCTGTACCACCGGGTCGGTCGCCGATCGTTGCTCGAGGTCGATCTCGATCCCGTGCTCTTCGACGACCAGATGGCCGCGCTCGGCGCGTCGGGAGACGTCGTCTCGCTCGGCGCCGCGCTCGATCGTCTCGCGACTCCCCCCACGCCTGCCGCCTCGCGAGTGGTCATCACCTTCGACGACGGCACCGCCGACTTCGCGGACGTCGCGTTGCCGATCATCGTGCGACACCGCGTGCCGGTCACGCTCTACCTCGCCACCGCGTTCGTCGAGGAGGGCAGACCGTTCCCCGACGACGGCCCGCCGTTGTCGTGGGCGGCCCTCGCCGACGCCTGCGCGACCGGCCTGGTCGACGTCGGCTCGCACACGCACACGCATCGCCTGCTCGATCGCCTTCCGCCTCGAGACGTCGCCGACGACCTCGACCGTTCGATCGATCTGATCGGTGAGCGACTCGGGCGAGCCCCGGTCGACTTCGCGTATCCCAAGGCGGTCGCGGGATCTCCCGAGGCGGCTCGGGAGGTACGCCGGCGTTTCCGGTCCGCGGCGGTCGCCGGGAACCGCACGAACCCCTACGGACGCAGCGACGCGTACCGTCTCGGTCGCTCTCCAATCCAGATGAGCGACGGCATGCGCTGGTTCGAGCACAAGGCCGCCGGCGGGATGGCCCTCGAGGGTACGGCTCGACGCTGGGTGGATCGGATCCGCTACTCGCGGTCTGCGTCGTGACCGCGCCGCTCCCGCTCGTCGCCCACATCACGACGACCGACATCAGCCTGGAATGGTTGCTCGGACCGCAGCTCGAAGCATTTTCCCGAGACGGTTTCGAGGTCGTCGGCATCTCGGCCGCCGGTCCATTCGTCGAGGCGATCGAGCGACGCGGCATACGACACGTGGCGCTGCGTCATGCAACGCGTTCGTTCGCACCGGCGAGCGACGCACGGGCGCTGCTCGAGCTCGTGCAGTTGCTGCGGCAGCTCCGGCCGACGATCGTGCACACCCACAATCCGAAGCCCGGGCTCTACGGCCGCGTCGCGGCGAGAACGGCACGCGTCCCCGTGATCGTGAACACCGTGCACGGCTTGTACGCCCAAGCGGACGCGGCCCTGTCGAAGCGGACTCTCGTGTACAGCGCGGAACGCGTCGCAAGCATGTGCTCGCACGCCGAGCTCGTGCAGAACGAGGAGGACCTCGAGACGCTCCGACGCGTCGGCGTGCCCGCGCGCAAGCTGGCGTTGCTCGGCAATGGCATCGACCTCGGGCGGTTCGATCCGGCAGTCGTCTCGCCCGTCGAGCGAGCTGCCGCGCGGGACGAGCTGGGCGCGCGCGAGCCCGACGACATCGTGGTGGGGCTCGTCGGCCGACTCGTTCGCGAGAAGGGCTATCTCGAGGTCTTCGAGGCGGCGCAGCAGCTCCGCGACCTCGACCCTCGGCTCCGGTTCGCGGTCATCGGCGGCGACGAGCACGAGAAGGCTGACGCACTCACCGCGAGTGACCTGGAGCAAGCGCGCGCGGCCGGCGTGCGCTTCCTGGGCGGTCGCGACGACGTCGCGCGGCTGTACGCAGGGATGGATCTGTTCGTGTTGGCCTCTCATCGCGAAGGCTTCCCCCGGGCCGCGATGGAGGCGGCCGCCATGGGTGTGCCGATCGTCGCCACGAACATCCGCGGCTGTCGCCAAGTGGTCGACGACGGGGTCACGGGCCTCCTCGTGCCGGTACGCGACGCTCACACGCTCGCCGCGGCGATCCGCGCGCTGGCCGCCGACGGGGAGCGCCGGCACGGGTTCGGGAGGGCGGCGCGCGACAAGGCCCGGCGAGAATTCGATCAGCAACGGTGCATCGACATCACGCTCGAGACGTATCGTCGACTCATGAAGGAGCGATCGGCGTCACTCGGCGCGCGGGACCGGTGATGCCCGACGCTTCCGAGAGCCGGGCGCGCCCGGCGACACTCGACGACGTCGATGCCATCGCCGATCTTCACGCGCGCCGGATCGCGGACGGCTTCCTCGTCACGCTCGGACGCCCGTTCCTGCGCCGCCTCTATCGGCGGACAGTGCGCTCGCGCCGGGCATTCGCACTCGTCGTCGAGGACGATGGGCACGTGTGTGGCTTCGTGGCTGCCGCCGAGGACACGGGCGCGTTCTATCGCGAGTTCCTCGTGCACGATGGACCGGCGGCCGGCGCGACGGCGATCGCGGGTATCGCGCGGTCACCGCGTGAGGTCTTCGAGACGATGCGGTACGGGTTCCGTGGCAACGACGACGCGCCTGCGGCCGAGATCATGGCCATCGCGGTCGCGACCGGCGTGCAGCGACGCGGGCTGGGAGCCCTGCTCGTCGTGGCGGCAGTGGACGAGCTCCGGAGCCGCGGTGTCGCGACTGCTCGCGTCGTCACTGCGATCGGCAACGTCGCCGCGATCCGCGCCTATGAGCACGGTGGGTTCCGCCGCCACGGCTTCGATCAGGTGCACCGAGACGTCACCCAACAGGTGCTCGTGTGGCCCTGATCGCCGCGTTCGTGGTCGCGGTGATCCTTTCGCCGATCGCCGCGTGGGCGGCGACCCGAGTCGGCCTCGTCGACCGGCCCGGCGCGCTGAAGGTCCAGCAGCAGGCCGTGCCCTATGCGGGTGGCATCGCGGTGCTGTTCGCAATTGCCGGACCGGTCGCCGTGGACCGGCCGTCGCTGCTCGTGCCCCTCGGTCTGGCGTGTGCGCTCGGCCTCGCCGACGACGTCCGCGATCTGCCGGTGCGGATCCGGCTGCCGGCCGAGGCCGTGCTCGGCATCCTCGTTGCGTGGATGGCGGCACCGCACGACTTCTGGCACCTGGCCGTGGCGCTCGTCGTCGTGGTCGTGCTGGTGAACGCCGTGAACCTTCTCGACGGCCTCGACGGGCTCGCGGCGATCGTGACCATGGCCGGCGCCGTCGGGTTCTCCGTCGTCCTGAGCGGGGCGGTGTCGACGCTCGCGTTCGCGCTCGTCGGCACGCTCGCGGGATTCCTCGTCTGGAACCGTCCGCCGGCCCGCGTCTACCTCGGCGACGCGGGCAGTTACCTGATCGGTACCGCGCTCGCGGTGATGTTCGCCGATGCGACACAGCACCGTGCATCGGTGGTCAGTGCCGCGGTGCTCTTCGTCGGTGTTCCCGTCGGCGACACCGTCATCGCGATCGTGCGACGAATCCGCGCACGACGGCCAATTCTCCGAGGCGATCGGGGCCACGTCTACGATCAGCTGGTCGACCGGGGCTGGGCACTCGAGGCGTCGGTGCTCGCATGTGCGGCGGCGCAGCTCGTGCTGACTTCCATCGGCATCGGTGTCGCGTCGCTCGCGTCCTCGACGGCGATCATGCTCGCGGGCGCAACAGTCGCGTGCGTCGCGATCGCAGCGCTCGCCGCATTCACCTCGCCCCGGTCATGGGCACCCGAACGCTGACCTGAACCAGGCGTCGCAGTCCGTCAGTCGATGTACGCGTGACCGTTGGCCACGATCGCATCTGCGTTCTCGTGCACCGCGCCGATGACGTCGGCGACGCGCTCGACCTCGTCGTCTCGGAGGTCCGTGAACATCGGCAACGCGAGGATGCACGAGGACACCTCTTCGGTATCCGTCAGGTCGTCGTGCGTCACGTGCCGGTACGCCTGCTGGCGGTGCACCGGAGGATCGAAATAGCTCCGCGTGTCTATCCCCTCTGCCGCGAGGGCGAGCACGAGCACGTCTCTCGTGACACCGAACGCGTGGGGATCGATCGTGATGACGAAGTCCTTGTACACGCTCACGTCACCGTGGGGCACGTGCTGGAACCCGACACCGGGCACGCCGTGCAGGATGCTGCGGTAGAGCTGCGCGATCGCCTGCCGTCGACGCAACGCGTCGTCGAGGAGCTCGAGCGACTGGAGCGCGGTCGCGGCGTGGAACTCCGACATGCGCGCGTTCAGCCCCGCGAACCTCGTGTTGTAGTCGCCGGGGTCGCCGTAGTTGCGGCCCATGCGCAGCACCTCTGCGAGCGCCGAATCGTTCGTCGCGACGAGACCGCCTTCCCCGGCGACCAACACCTTCGTGGGTGTCAGGCTGAAGACCTCGGCGGCACCGAAACCGCCCACGGCGTCGGCGCCGGCGCGCGCGCCGAATGCGTGGGCCGCGTCGAACAGCACGGGAACATCGTGGGCCCGTGCGAGCCGGACGAGCCCGTCGGGATCACACGGCGCGCCGAACACGTGCGTTGCGATGAGCGCGCTCGCGCCTTCCAGCAACGCTGCCGCGTGTACTGCATCGATCTGCATCGATTCGCGGACACAGTCTGCGAACCTCGGCATGCGCGCGTTCCACATGACGGCGTGCGCCGTTGCCGAGAACGTGAAGCTCGGCAGCACCACAGGCCCTGATCTGCCGTCGGTGAGCGCTTGCACTGCGAGTATCAGCCCCGACGTACAGGAGCTCATTGCGACGACATGGCGCACACCGAGCCGGTCAGCCACGCGTTCTTCGAGCTCGGCGACGAGCGGTCCGTTGGTGAGGATGCCGGCTTCGTACGACGAGCGCAGCCGCCGCATCACGCGACCGAGCGACGGCCGGGTCGGGCGTGCGAACGGGAGGCCTGCGGCGAAGGCGGGCGTTCCCCCGAGGAGTGCAGGCCGCGTCGGCAGCACGATGCGCATGCGATCTTCGCCCGTCTCGGTGAGGTCAGTGACCTCCGCCAGCTCCGGGCTGAGGTCGATGTCTTCGCCCTCGGCATCGCTGTGCCTCTGGGCGCCCAGGTTGCACGTGACGCCGCACTCGCGCAGTAGCTCGTCGAGGAGGTCCAGCACGTCGGCGTTGTCCGCGCCCATGCACCGATCTCGCATCAGCTCGAGCACGCTGAAGAAGTCGTTCTCGGCGACGACGCGCGACGTCACGCCCAGGATCGATGGGTGCCACGTCGGCGCAATGATCTCGGTGTCGTCATAGAGCTGCTCACAGAGCTTCTCTCCGGGACGCATGCCCACGAACTTGATCTCGATGTCGCGATCGGGACGCAGGCCGCTCATGCGAATCATCTGGCGCGCCAGCTCCACGATGCGTACCGGCTCGCCCATGTTCAGCAGGAACACCTTGCGTTCCTCCGCGATCGCCCCGGTCTGCAGCACGAGCCGCACGGCTTCGGGGATCGTCATGAAATAGCGCGTCATCCTCGGGTCGGTGACGGTGACGGGTCCACCCTCGAGGATCTGCCGAAAGAAGGTCGGCACGACGCTTCCCCGGCTTCCGAGCACATTGCCGAAGCGCAGCGCCGAGAACGCGAGCGCGTTCTCCCGGCCTACCGCGAGGACAACTTGCTCGGCGGCGCGCTTGGTCGCACCGAGCACCGACTCGGGCGCGGCCGCCTTGTCGGTGGAGATGTACACGAAACGACAGCCGTACTTCGCCGAGATCTGCGCCAGCGTCCACGTCGCGAGCAGGTTGGTCTCGACGGCCTCGGCAGCGTGCGTCTCGAGGATCGGAACGTGCTTGAACGCGGCGGCGTGGAAGACGACGTCCGGTCGGTAACGCTCGAAGACGTCGTGCAGACGCGCCTCGTCGCGAATGTCGACGAGAAGAGGCTCGCCCGTCGGCATCGTCGACATCGCCTCGAACAGGAGGCTCTCGTCGCGGTCGAGCAGCAGCAGCCGGCGCGGATCGTACGAGGCCACCTGACGGCAGATCTCCGAGCCGATCGAGCCACCGGCGCCGGTGACCAGCACGGTCGCGCCGTGCAGGTAGGCCGCAATACCCTCGGAGTCGATGAGCGCCGGCTCTCGACGCAGCAGGTCGGCGGGATCGAGGTTGCGCAAGTTGTCGACAAGCGGCTCACCGTGCGGCCCGGACGCGTCGGAGAGCACCTTGACCTGCGCGTCGGTTCGCAATGACTGCGTGACGACGTCGCGCAGTCGTTCACGAGGCGCGCCCGGGAGCGCAATCATGATGCGATCGATCCGCTCGTCTCGACAGACTTGCTCGAGGTCGTCGATCGGGCCGAACACCGGGAGTCCGCGCACCGACCGGCGGAAGAGCGTTCGGTCGTCGTCGACGAAGCCCACCGGCATGGAGTCGGTCGAGCGGCGCTGGGTGAGCTCGCGCGCGAGCCCTGCACCCGAGTCGCCTGCGCCGATGATCAGCGTTCGCAGCCGGTTCTTGCTGTTTCGCTCGCGCTCCAGCGCGAAGAGACGTGCCTGGAACCGCAGACCGCCACAGCCCAACAACATGAGCAACGCCGCGATCGGCGGCGCACTCAGCAACGGGAGCCGCGTTCCGCGCAGGTCGGCGTACCAGGCGAGCTCGAAGACCGAGACCAGCGTGCCGAGCGCGACGGCGCCGACGACCCGGAGGGCCTCTTCGACGGACGCATAGCGCCACACCGGCCCGTAGAGGCCGACGAGGTGATTGAAGAGCAGCTGGGTCGCGACTGGTATGAACAAGTACGGGATCAGGCCGCGCGTGCCAGCGGCACCGCGCCGTCGAACCCCGCGACAAATGCGAGGAGCCACGCGGCCGTAATGACGCCGAGATCCAAGATGCGCAGGCTGGTGTTACCGCGCGCCACGCGCGACGTCGTAGACGCTTCTTGCGAAACGATCCGGCGTCCTCGCCGACCCCACGTTGTGTCCCCCCGACCGTTTAGCGGCTCATTGCACGCAACCGCTCTGCCCAAACATCCGGGAACTTGAACTTCACCGTTGCCACGGTTCCCTGGAATTCTCGGCGTTCCAACCTCAATCAACGCCCGCAACAGGTTATCGCGGCCCTTCCAGGCCGAACAAAGGCGGTTTGTTACTTCTGAGGCAACTTTTTGTTACTCCTGAGACAGTCTGAGGTCATCGGTCAGGAGTCCGGTGAGATGCTGCGCGTAGACGGCGGCCACGCGGCTCGCCGAGAACTGGGAAGCGTGCCGCCGTGCCGCTTCGGACATGCGCAAGCGTCGGTCGGGGTGATGCAAGAGCGCCACGACGCCCACGGCGAGCTCCCGGGCGTCAGCATGGGCGGTGATCGTTCCGGTCACGCCATCATCGATGACGTCGCCCACCCCACCTACCGGTGGAACGACGACCGGGCAACCGGCCATCTGCGCTTCGATGAGCACGCCCGGGACGCCCTCGTCATCACTCGTGAGCACGAAGACGTCGATTCCGCCGAAGATGTGCTCGACGTCTTCACGTTCTCCCAGAACATGGGCATAGCCACCAAGTTGGCGATCCGCGATCTGACCCTCGAGCTCCGCGCGTAGCGGTCCGTCGCCGGCAATGACGAGATGCGCACGCGTACCGAGTCGGTGCACCTCGGCGAGCACGTCGATCGCGCGGTCCGGACGCTTCTGCGCGATCAGATGCCCCACGAATCCGATGAGCGCGTCACCGCTCGCGATGCCGAGCTCGGCGCGCAGGCGTGTCGACTCTGCCGCTCGGTTCAAGCCCTCGAAGCGCGTGGGATCTCGGAAGTTCGTGATCCTCCAGATGTGCCCCTTGAAACCGAGACGGTGCAACTCGTTCTCGAGCTCCCCCGTCAGCGCGACCGCAGCATCGGTACGTCGCAGCAGCAACTGCCACCACCGCCGGCGTAGCCGGTACGTGAACCGCGGCGGCAAGCCGAGGATGCGCTGCCAGACGATTCTTGGGCGTGAGCCGCGACGCGCGAGCGCCGCGATCTCCGCGGCCCGCCCGCCGTGTGCGAGCACGACGTCGACAGGTTGGCGGGCGAGCTCTCGTCGTAGTGCGCGCACGCTCGCGAACAAGGTGCGCAATCCGAGATCGGATCGCGACGTGAGCGTATGCAGCTCGTCGACGGCACTGCCGTCGAACGCGCGAGCGAGCGCCACCACACGGTCTTCACAACCGAGCGTCGTCGAGTCGCGCGCGCGAGCTCGAGCGCGACGAGCTCGGCACCACGACGTTGACTACGCGTCACGAGATGGAGGATGCGCACGCCGTCATCGTGCCACTCGCGACCCCGGCGATAGCGTGGGCGGGTGAACGATCGGCCCGCAGGCGCGATCCTCGTGCTGCCCACCACGACTGCAGGCCAACAGGGGCCGGTGGGTGCGTGGGTGAGCACGACCGGGTGGGCGACCGCGACCCGACGGGTCGTCGGCGACACCTGGATCGTGACTCCCGCCGGCCTGATGACGGTCGACGACGTGCGACGCCGAGCGGCGCACCCGCAGCTCGCGGCCGCTCCTGAGACTTCCTGGCGGCGGCGTCTGCCGGTCGTCGCAAAGACGGCCGTGAAAGACGCCCGCGAGTGGCGCCGGGCGCGGACGTTTCACGTCGCGCCGGATGGAGCATGGCGGAACCACGATGTGCGCTTCGTCTGGCAGCGCCACGAGCTCTTCCACACCGCCGGCGTCGAGCTCGCCGCTGCGCTCGGAGCTCCCTCCGTGCTGTTCGTGCCGGCGCCGCTGATGTGGCAAGCACGACAGTGGGGCGTTCGGCGACCCGGGTGGAGTCGTCTGCTCGAGCAGTTCGGCGAGGCGCGGATCCTCTGCCGTGCCGATCTCGTCGCGTGCGGCTCCGAGCTCGTGGCCGAGCAGGTCGCTCGCATGGGCGTTGCCGAGGAACGAGTCGTCATCGTGCGCACGGGATTCGATCCCGATGTCTTCAACGCCCGCGCCGACGGCGCCGCGGTGCGTCGCCGCCTGGGTATCGGCGGCGAGTTCGTCGTGGGATGGGTTGGCAGCTTTCGGAAGTTCCACGGGCTCGGTCAGCTCGTCGAGGCACTGGCGCCGATGTCGGACACGACGTTGTTGCTCGTCGGCGACGGACCGGAGCGTGCGACGATCGAAACGCTCGCGGCAAGCACGGCGTGTCCGTGGTCTGCACCGGGACCGTTCCGCACGAAGAGCTCCCGGCGCACATTGCCGCGATGGACGCCGCGGTGGTGCTCGCGGAGCCGGAAGCCGACTTCCACTATTCACCGCTCAAGCTCGCCGAGTACCTCGCGTGCGGCGTCGCCGTCGTCGCGCCCCGGGCGGGTGCGATCCCCGCGCAGCTCGCCGATGGCACCGAGGCGCTCCTGGTGGAGCCGGGCGACGTCGCGCAGCTCACCCGGTCCCTCGTGCGGCTGCGCGATCGTCCCGAGGAGCGCGCGACGCCTCGGGCAGCAAGGTCGAGCCGCGGCGGCCTCACACTGGTCCTGGGATCACTCGGTCGAGCGGCTGGTCAGCGCACTCGAGCGACTCGAAACCACCGCGCCCCGCAATCGGTAGGATGCCGCAGCAGTCGCTACCAGCACTTTCGCTCGAGGCAGCACCGGGATTCCATGTCGGCGTCGTCCATCCGCATGCCGTCGGTCTACGAACCGACCGAGTCCGGTCTGCCGCCCATGCGGCGCTACATCCTCGACCTCCGTAAGCGGCGCCGGTTCATCTGGCACCTCGCCCGCACCGACCTCAAGGCGAAGAACTACGGGACGGTCATCGGGCAGTCGTGGATCATCCTCGACCCGTTGCTCTCAGCGGGTGTGTACTACTTCTTCCGAACTGTCGTGAAGTCGGGAGGCACTTCGGCCGCGGCTCGGAGCCTCATCCTGTCGCACCTGATCTGGGGCGTCTTCTTCTTCACGTTCACGAACAACTCGATGAGATATGGCGCGCAGTCGCTCATCTCGGGGCGGGGCTTGGTCCTCAACGCGTCGTTTCCGCGCGCGGTCCTGCCGCTCGTTGCGATCGTGAAAGCGATGCTGGACTTCCTGCCGACGCTGGCCATCTACGGGGTGTTCCATGCCCTTCTCGGCCAGCCGTTCGCCCTTTCCCTGCTCAGCCTGCCGATCCTGATCGCGCTCCTGACTGTCTTCAACATGGGCGTTATCTTCATCATGGCGGTCGCCAACGTGTTCTTTCGAGACACGGCGAACTTTCTGCCGTACCTCAACAGACTGTGGCTGTACATGACGCCGGTGCTGTATTCGACCACGGAACTTCCGCCGAATGTCAAGGTCTATCTTCAGTGGAATCCGCTGTATCCGTTCTTCGCGGCCCTCGAGCAGATCTTCCGAGGTCAGTTCCCCTCGAGCGGATACCTCCTGGCCGCCACCGCATGGGCGATCGGCTTCTTCCTCTTCGGTGCGATCC
Source organism: uncultured Actinomycetes bacterium (assembly GCA_963781425.1). GTDB lineage: Bacteria > Actinomycetota > Acidimicrobiia > IMCC26256 > PALSA-610 > DASQHW01. The sequence continues at coordinate 22,899 of CAWAGX010000015.1, forward strand.
TCTTTCTGGCGAAGGAGCGCGACTTTGCCGTCCGACTCTGATCGTCCTCCGGCAATATGGGTCGATGACCTCTGGGTGACCTTTCGCGCCAACCGAGAGGGACGCCCAACCCTGCGGAACTCGCTCGTCGGCATCCATCGGCGAAGCGAGCGCAAGCAGGCGATGCTCGTCGAGGCGTTCGCGCGGCGTGAGCTTCGAGGTTCCGTCCGGCGCCGTCTACGGCGTGATCGGCCGCAACGGTGCGGGCAAGACCACCCTGCTCCGCTGCATCGCCGGCATCTTGCCGCCGACCGCCGGGCGAGTGGCGGTGTGGGGCCATGTCACGCCGCTGCTCTCGCTCGGCATCGGGTTCAATCGCGAGCTCACCGGGAGAGAGAACATCCTCCTCGGAGGGCTGACCGTCGGTCTCGCCGGCGACGAGGTACGGGTCCACGAGGACGAGATCGAGGACTTCGCAGGGCTCGGTGACGCCATCGACTTCCCGATGCGCACGTACTCGTCCGGGATGTTCGGGCGCCTCGCGTTCGCGGTCGCCGTGCACCTGAACCCCGAGATCCTGCTGATCGACGAGGCGCTGTCGGCCGGCGACGCGTCCTTCAAGTTGAAGTGCATGGAGAAGATCCAAGAGCTCTGCGACGCGGGACTGCACCGTGCTGATCGTCTCCCACGGGCTCGAAGTGGTGCGGCTGCTCGCGCGAGCACTGCATCTGGCTGGACCGCGGCGAGCTCCGCATGGACGCCCCCGCGTCCGAAGCGGTCGAGGCGTACTTCGCAGAAGAGGACATCGAGGAGACGAGCGCGGCGGCGCTCGAAGACGTCTAGGGACGCGTCATGGCGCCATCCCCGAATCGGCGCTCGGCGCCGGGCGCACGACGTGGCCCGACGATTTGCCGGCCGGAGCTACGCGATCTCGAAGCGCTACGCCATGTGGCAGATGCGCGGTGGTGGCGACCGGCCGATCGTGGTCTTCACGATGGGCAAGACCGGAAGCACGGCGATCGCCGCGCGCAGTCTCCCAAGCGACGGGTCGACGTGCGCTTTCAGGTCTTCCGGCTCAACGCGGCCGAGCTCGCGGGCGCGGAACAGCGCTACCTCGCGTCGCGCCGCGAGCGCGAAACGTGGCGGTGACGCGACGTCGACAGGGCCGTTCCCCGGAGCGCTTCATCTCTGGGAAACTGAATTCCTGCTCCGGCACATGCCGACTGCCGAGAAGCCGTGGAACGTCATCACGACCGTGCGGGAACCTGTCGCGCAAGCCGTTTCCGCGTTCTTCCACGGGGGCGGCCGAAGCGGCGCGCTCCAGCACGGCGCGGACGTCGCGTCCCTCACCGAGCGCATGCTCGCCGAGGACTGGCTCCGCATGCCCATGCGCTGGTTCGAGAGGGAATTCTTGCCAACGCTGGGCATCGACGTGTTCGCGCAGCCGTTCGATCCGGCAGCCGGCTTCTCGTTGATCGAAACACCCGCGGCGCGGGTGCTGCTCGCGCGCCAGGAGAATCTCGAGGGCGCGCCCGACGCGCTGCGCGGCTTCCTCGGCCTGCCGGCACCCGTGCCGATCGCGCGTCGCAACGAAGCCGGCGCCAAGGACTATGCCTCCGCATACCGCTCGTTCCTTCGTGAAGTACGTCTCCCCGACGCCGTCCTCGAGCGTGCGTACGCGACTGCCTACTCGCGCCACTTCTACTCGGCGGACGAGCTGGCCGCGTTCCGTCCGCGCTGGAGCGCCGAATAACGAGCCCGCCACGGGCGCACGCCCTGGTGGGGACGACGCTGCGCGTTGGCCGAGATTCGTTACCATGCGCCGATGCCGGACAGCGGTTCAGGGGACGAGTTCGAAGATGGCGGCGATGGCCCGACGGTCGACGGCCCTCCTAGCCCGGCGATCGACCGCCCTCCCAGGATGAGCGAGCCGCGGCCTCAGCGGCCCATCGGCGGCATGGTGTCCGATCGCCGGGAGCCCAAGACGGCGCCGTCGTTCGGTCGATACATGTTCCGTCAGATCGGTGCCGGGATCAGGTTCATCCTGATCACGCTGGGCGTGATGCGTCCCCGCAACCCCGATGGCACGCTCGGGCCCCGTTCCTGGAAGCGCCTGGGGACCTCGATCGGCGTCGCGTTCGCCATCGCGTTCGTCTGGACGTCGATACACATCGTCACTCCCGGCACAGTCGCGGTGCCGGTGACCCTCGGCCACGCGGGCGAGCCATTGTCGGCAGGGTTCCACGTCACGCTTCCGTTCACGACGACCTATTCGATGTCGGTGCGGACGCAGAACTACACGATGTCGTCGAGCAAGCTCGAGGGCGGCTCGAAATCGGCCATCGACGATTCCGTCGCAGTGTTGGGTTCGGACGGTGGGGCCGCGAACGTGAACGCGACAGTCCTGTATCGCCTCGATCCGAGACGTGCGACAGACGTATACCGAACTCTCGGGACCAAGTACACGACGCAAATCATTCGGCCGACCGCACGGACCTGCATCCGCACGCAGTTCACGCGCTACACGATCGTCGAGGCCGCGACGACGGCATGGCGGCGGCTCGAGTCCGAGGTCGCCCAGTGCATGAAGTTGAAGATCGAGCCGGGCGGCGTGCTTCTCCAGGAGTTCCAGCTGCGCGAGGTTGCGCTCAGCGCCGGGCTCCAGACGGCGGTGAACAACAAGGTCGCGTCACAGCAGAACGCACAGCAGCAGAAGTTCGAGCTTCTCACGGCACAACAGGCCGCGGACATCACCAGGATCCAGGCGTTGGCCACCGCCGACGGTCAGCAGATCCTCGCCTGCGGCGGCAAGGCGACGACCATGACGCGCAACAACCAGGTGGTGCAGACGGTCATACCGAATCCGATCGCCGAGTGCTCTCAAGCGCAGCTGACGCCGGCGTACCTGCAGTTCAGCTACATCCAGGCGCTGAAGCAGCTCGTAAACTCGCCGAACAACAGCACGATCATCCTGCCGTTCGACAAGAACCTCACACCGCTCATCCAGCTGCCGACCAGCGGGTCCGGTGCGGCGAGCGGGACGGGCGCGACCGCGACCAATGGAACGAGTGGAAGCTCGACGCCGGCAAGCTCACCCTGAGTCAACCGTTTGACTATCGCCCGTGACGCGCACGGTGTCGGCACCATCGTCGGGCCGCGACATCTCGGCCTGGACACGGTTACCGCGGTCGCTTCCTTATCGGCCCGAGCTCGACGGGCTCAGAGCCGTCGCCGTGTACCTCGTGGTCGCGTTTCACGCGCGGTTGGGTTGGTTCCGCGGTGGCTTCATCGGCGTCGACGTCTTCTACGTGCTCTCGGGGTTCCTCGTCACGTCGATCCTGCTCGGAGATCTGCGCTCGAGCGACCACGTCAACTGGCCACGCTTCTACGCGCGGCGTGTGCGACGCCTCCTGCCTGCCGCGCTCATTGCACTGCTCGTCACCGCGATCGCGTATTCGGTGGTTGCATCGCCCGCGGAGATGCAGGACGCGCTCGGAGGGTTCCGTGCGGCCTTCCTGTACGTGGCGAACTGGTACTTCATACGCCAGTCGACCGACTACTTCGCGGCCGGCGCCGTCGGCACGAACCCGGTGTTGCACTTCTGGTCGCTTGCGGTCGAAGAGCAGTTCTACATCCTGTGGCCGGCACTGCTGGGAGGCATGTACCTCGTCGCGAAACGCGCCGGACGCCGCCGGTGGGTGGTCTTGCGAGGGCTCGTGCTCGCGATCGGGGTCGTCTCCGCGATCGAGGCGATCTACATCGCTCGTACGAACCTCGATCGTGCGTACTACGGCACCGACACGCGCGCGTACCAGCTGCTCGCGGGGGCGTTCCTCGCACTGACGCCTCAGTTGTTCCGCGAGAGCGAGCGCGTGCGAAAACCGGCCCGCGCGTGCGCGGGAGTTGCGCTTGTCGCACTCGTGTTCGTCGGCACGTCTGCGTGGGATCTCGGCCCGATCTCCCGCGGCGTCGTGGCTGCCGTCATCACCGCGGCGTTGATCGTGGCGCTGACGGACGGCGGTACCGGCGCGGCGCGCGGATTTCTGTCATGGCGGCCGCTCACCTACCTCGGCCGCGTTTCCTACGGGACATACCTCTGGCATTGGCCCGTTGTCGTCCTGATCACGCACAACCGCGACATCGAGCCGGTGCCGTTGTTCCTCCTCGTGGCTCCACTTGCGACCCTCCTCGCGATCGTGAGCTTTCACCTGGTCGAGCACCCGGTGCGCCGCGCGCGCCCTCTCGATCGCGTGAAGGTGCCCGTCATCGTCATCGGCGTGGTGTCGAGTGCGATCCTCGGACTGCTCGTGATGCCGGCGATACTCGAGCGCGGCAGCTCGTCGGTCGTCGAGCCATCGATCTCGACCGGGTCGAACACGGGCCTGCGCCTGCTCGATTGGCGGGCCGCACGGGCTGACGTGCCGAAGCTTCCCGACTGCGTCGACAAACCCATTGATCGTTGTGCGGTCGTTCGCAGCGGCAACCGCCGCGTCCTACTGGTCGGGGACAGTGTCGCCCGGATGTGGATCCCGACGTTCACCGAGATCGCGAAGCGCCACTCGTTCAAATTCTCGGTCGCCGTCCATCAGGGCTGTCCTTGGCAGCGCGGGCTGCAGTACGCCGGCCCGGCCGTCGCAACCCAGCAATGCGAGGCACACAAGCAAGATTGGTACGACCGGTTGGTTCCGCAGTTCGCGCCCGACCTCGTGGTGCTTGCCCAAGGTCCGTACGACGATCCCGTGAGGTCCAACCGGTTCATCCAGCCCGACGGGCACGTCGTCGACATTCACTCCGACGACTTCGAGGATCTGCTCCAGCAGCGTTCGTCGGAGTCGCTTCGCGCGTTGATGGCACCGGGAAGACGCATCGTGATCATCGAACCGGCGCCGCGTCCAGGGCCCGACTTCGACCCGCTCTCGTGTGTCTCCGAAGCCCGCTCGCGCTGCTCCTATCGGGCCAGTGACGGGCCGACGCCCCTCGAGCGCTTCTTCCGGCAGAGCGCCTCGCCTCCACGAATCGTGACACTTGACCTCGATCGGGTCGTGTGCCCGCGCCTGCCGACGTGCGATCCGATCGTCGACGACATCATCGTCAAACGCGATCCGAATCACCTCACCGCCACCTTCGCCCGGTCGCACGCGGCAGAGGTCGACGACCTCTTGCGACGGACGCACGTGCTCGGCTGACGGACTATGTCACGGTTTCGTGACGAGGTAGTTGTCCACCGACAGCACGATTGGCGCGTTGGTGGCACTGCTCGACAGGTAGGTCACGAGTCCTGTCACGCCAGCCGCTTGCAGGTTCGCGGTGGCGTCGGTAGTGGTGAGTGTCCAGGCGGCGGGTTCGGATGTCCCGACCTTCCACACCTTCGTGCGCACCGTCGTCGGGCTCGTTCCGGTGACCTGTACGCGTGCCTGCAGCCTGTCGGTTGGCCCATATGTGAGGCCGGAAACGACGGTCTCGGGTCGTAGCACGACTTCGGTCCCGTCGGGCAGCGTGCGCCCGAGCCTGACGGACACTCTCCCGTCGGCCATGAGGCGCACGACCGATCGGTAGTCGCCGGCGCCGGTGATGGAGCGACCGACTGCACTCACGTACAGCCCGCTCCCTGTCACGACCTTGTTGACGCCCATCGTGAAGACCATGTCATTGGTGTTGCTCGAGGCGCTGCGTAGATACGCGTTGCGCCCGCTGCCCGCGCTCGAGGAGATCGTTCCTTCCGCCCCGTTGACGGCGAACGCGGACGCGGTGGAAACCGTCCACGCGCCTCCGGTGGCAGCGGATCCCCAGCCCGACGCGAGCGTCCGCGTGAACAAGTCCTCTGCGAGCTTGTTCGGCGGCACCGGGTCGGTGACGGTCACCGACTTCGTCGTGCTGTTGACCGCCCCTTCGTTGTCGTGGACCGACAGCGTGATCTGGTAGGTCCCCGCCGTCGCGTAGACATGCGGCGCGGGCGTACGCCCGGTCGCGACGGCCCCGTCACCGAAGTCCCAGTCGTAGGAGGCGACGGGGCCTTCGAAGTCCGAGGAGGTGGAACCGTCCACCGTCACGGTGCGGTCCTGGATCTGTGTGGTGAACGCCGCGATCGGCGGCTGGTTCGCCGGCGGCGTGCCCTTGGTGATGGTGAACGAATCGGAGAACGTCCCGCCGGACGTGGGAACGAACTGCGCGGTCAACTGCGAATCAGTGATCGACAGGTCGAGCAAGCCATACGTCGGGTTGGCGTTGAGACCTTCGAACGCGGCGAAATATCCGGCCTCGGTGTCGGCGGCGTTGACGTCCCTGAGCGCCGTTCCTCCGGTGCCGACGGTCGCGAAGACCGAACCCTGCCCGGCGATGTATGCGTTGTCGGAATCCGCGACGCACGCCGCGTTGAAGGTCCCGGATGGAATCGTGGTGCAGCCCGCGACCCCCGACCGCAACTGGTGCGTGCGCATGTACCCGTGCTCGTGACCGTGCAGCACGAGATCGACCTTCTTCGTGGCCATGAGCCGGTAGAAGTCCGTTGCCGGGCAGTTGTAGATGCCGACCGACAGGCACGGGATGTGCGAGGTCACGACGATCCACTTCGCGCCCTTCGCCCGGCCGTCGTCGATCGCGTTCGAGACCCAGTTGTAGTGCGCGTCCCCGAGCGCATACGCCCACCTGCCGTCCTCGAAGGTCAGCGTGGCTGATGCCTGAATCACCCGAACCAGCGGGGCGCCCTGCGGAAGGTCCATGTAGTACTCGCGGCCGTAGGTGCCGACGACACCGGGGACCTGATTCGGCAGGCACGCGCTGTAGTTGTTGATGAGACCCTCTGCTTCGTCGAGGCTCTCGTGGTTGCCGGAGATCAGCTCGAAGGGGAAGCCTTCGCCCACCCGGGCCTTCACGTAGGTGCACCACGCGTTCTCCGAGGCGACGTCGCCGTAGCGCAGGTCTCCCAGCGCCAGATGCGCGTCCGGGTCGAGATCGGCGACCTTCTGGAGCACGGTCGCGGTAGCCGCTCTGGCTCCATAGTCGCCGGCAGCAGTCAGATGGACCTCGGTCGCCGCGCGTGCGTGCGGCATCACGAAGATCAACGTGGATGCTGCGATCGCGAGGACCACTGCCCCGGTGACGATCCGTGCGCTACGTCGTTCCCGCCGAGCGATGCCGATCGAGTCAGCCATGTCAATTTCCCCCACGCCGCGCCGCTCCGAGGGGAGATTGTAGCCATTACATCCGATCTGCGCATCGGGAGAGCCCTGCCGCGTGCTGCAGTCCCATCGACAGCCGAAAGTCAAAAGGCGAGGGAAAGCACACGATCGCCACGCGTGGTGCGCGGCGATCGTGGCTCGGGCGTTCTCTCGGGCGTTCTACGGCTCGAAGTCGTAGGTGACGGTGCCGTTGACCGTGCCGGCCTTGACCGCGACGGACAGCGAGTCGACATTGCCGGTGTAACTCGGCGCCCAGCCGCTTCCGGCCTTGAGCCAGATGCCACCGGCGATCGGTTGCCCGCTGCCCTGGCCCGTCACGGGGCGGATCGCCGCGTCCGGGTAGGCCGCGAGGAGCTCCGCAAACGAGCACGGGTTCCCTTGGATGCACGCTTTCCCGACGCTTGTTCCGCCGACGATCGCGTTCTGGGTCTGCCACCAACCCGACGGTGCGGTGAGCGGGTTCCACGTCTGCCACGTCTCGTTGGTCACCCCTGCCGCTTCCGCCAGCTCGGGCTCGAACACCGCGCGCCCCTGGAATGCGGCGGTGCCATCGGTCGCGTCGTAGTCGGCGTCGAGCTGCAGCGTCGTCGTGTGCGTTCCGGCGGCCGCCTGGTAGCTCTTGTACGACAAGAAGCTGAGGTCGTCGAACCGCGTACCGGCGAAGAGGCCGTTCACCAGCGCTTCGCCACCTGTCGAGTCGATCGTGAGCTTCGCGCTCCCCGAGCCGTCGGAGCCGTTCGGCCCGCCGACGAAGGCGCCACTGCCGGTCGCCCCTTCATTCGCGAAGGCGAACCCACGAGAGGCCGCATTCGACGTGTTGATGACCTGGTTCCCGTCACCGGGCTCGAAGTTCGTTTCGACGTCGTTGCCGCTGATCCCGACGATCACGTTGTCGGTCGCGCCCACGAACCCACCGGTGACCGGACCACCGGCGCGGATCAGGAGCGGGCCCACCGTGGGGCGGATGCGCGCGTTCGGGTAGTGGACCTTCACCTGCGCCCACGTGCAGAAGGTGGTCTGGTTGCAGGGCGGGTTCGACTGCGTCGCGTCGCCGACGATCGGGCGGTTCGGGGAGGCCCCGCTCGCCGACGAGTACCACGCGGCTCCGTTGAACGTGTCCCAGTCCTGCCACACCTTCGGCGTGACCGTGAAGGTAGGTTCAGCTGACGGCACGTACACGAGCCGACCCTGGTACGCCGTGGACGAGTCCGTGGAGTCGTAGTCGACGTCGAACTGTAGGTACAACGTTTCGTTCGGCGAACCGGAGAACGCCTGGTACGTCGAGTACTGCAGCCGCGAGATCGTCGAAAGCTGTCTGCCGCTGAAGAGATTCGTCGCGATCGCCTGGCGTCCGTTGCTGTCGATGGTGAGGAGGGCACTCCCGCGTCCGGCCGGAGGCGTCCCCGGCCCGTTCACGAAGTATCCGCTGCCGTTGGAATCCTCGTTGACAAAGCCCCAGCCGTTCCCGGCCGTTGGTGTCACCACCAGCTTGCATCCTGCCGCGGCGACAACGAGCGCGACGACCATGCCGATCAAAAGCACCTTGCGCATTCAGACTCCCCCAGCGCTCTACGAACTTACGAACGGACCCACTTGCGATGAAGAGAAGGACTACACCCGAACCGCGGAAGACACAAGAACGCCTGTACAGCCAGGGTGGTATGAGCACTCGGGCGGCATTCGCTCCAGTCCGAAGTGAGCACGTTTGTCACCCGCGTCCGCACGTGTCGCGCAACTCGGACGGGCAGTCGTTTCAAGCCGTTGATCCAGCTCGAACGGAGCCGGTCGGGCGCGCCTGCGAGCTCAATGGCTGCTGTCGCGGCAAGGAGCTCTTCGAGCAGCACGCGTATCTCGAGGCGCGGCGAGATGTGCGCCCAGGCAGTAGTGCGGCCCACCACCGCCGAACGAAACATGCGGGTTCGGCGACCTGGTCACCTCGAATCGCTCGGGATGCTCGAACACCTTCTCGTCGTAGTTCGCGGAGAGGTAGAACAACGCGACAGGATCGTTCTCTCTGATCGTGGTCCCGTACATCTCGACATCTCGCGTCGCCGTACGCCGGAAGTACACGATCGGCGAAGCCCACCGGATGACTTCGTCAGCGGCGAGTGACGCGAGGTCCTTCCGACGCTCGCGCAGCTGACGCATCTGATCCGGGTGGGTCAACAACGCGAGCATGCCCTGGGATATCGCCGTGCGCGTCGTCTCGTTGCCGGCGACTGCAAGCGCGAGGATGAACATCTCGAACTCGTGCGCGCCCAGGGCTTCGTCGTCGACTTCGCCGATCAATCGCGTGACGATGTCGTCTCGAGGCTCGGTCCGGCGTTGTTCGGCGAGCGTCGTGGCGTACGTGTAGAGCTCGGTCGCAGCGATCAGCGACAGCGCTTCGCCATCCCCGAACTCGGGATCCGATCGACCGGCAATCTGGTTCGACCACGCGCTGATCATCGCCCGGTCTTCGAGCGGCACGCCGAGCAGTTCGGAGATCGCGAACGCCGGCAAAGGTGTCGCGACTTCGCTGACGAAGTCGAACGTCTCGAGGTCGAGCGCCCGGTCGAGCACCTGACGCACGGCTTCCCGGTAGTTGACCTCGAAGGTCGCGATCGCACGCGGCGTGAATCCCCGATTGACGAGCCGCCGCAGTCGTGTGTGCTCGGGTTCGTCGGTGTCGATGATCGTTCGGAACGACTCGCGCTCCTCGATCGATTGGATCGCGTCGAGGAGCACTCCGCCCCGACTCGACGAGAACAACTCGCTGTCACGGTTCGCGGCCTGCACGTCTTCGTGGCGGGTGAGCGCCCAGAAGAACTCGGGCATCTCAGGATGCGTCGCGTGATGGCGAAAGACCGGCGCCTCGCGACGCAGCAAGGCGAATTGCTCGTGCGGAACGCCGTCCGCCCACTGCTCGACGCTCGTCACGTCGACCTCGCTCAGCTTCACGACGTCTCCCCCCGATCTACGCGCTCGACGCGGTCAAGGCTCCAAGCCGACGACGTCTGCGATGCCTGTGAGCTCGAACACGCGGCGCACCCTGCGCCTTGCGCCGCCGACCCTCAACGTCGTGCCGTTGCCGGCGCAGAGCTTGGCCGCCCGGATGAACTCCCGCAGCCCGGACGAGTCGCAGTACTGGAGCTCGGAGAGATCGATGAGCATCTCGGAGGGCTTGCCGGTGCAGGCTCGAATGACCTTGGCCGCGAAGATCGGGGCGGTCGCGAGGTAGAGCTCACCTTCGAGTACCAGTCGAGCTTGACCGTTGCCGTCGCCGTGCACACTGACACCGAGTGTTTTCGACGTCATCTTCCCTCACGATGGTGTAGCGAGAACGTTCGCTTCAGCGGCGGTCCCGCGGCCGTCGTCTGCGCAACTGCACTTCGAGTCCACGTTGAGATCGTGCCGACTCCATGACAACGCCAGCAACCTCGCCGCACGCCAGTGTCTGGAGCGAACGTGACTGCATCGTACAGAGCCTTCTCGGACTCGCCAACGCTCGGTCGACGTGAGCGACGGCGCGCCGCGGTAGCTTGCAGCTGTCAACCGAAACGTGTGCGGGTTAGCCTGCGGGTTAGCCTGCGGGTTAGCCCGCGGCGCTGGGTAGCACGGTCGCGCCCGCCTCAGTTCTCCGGGAGGCCCGCAGCGCCGTAGCTCGAGCTCGCGAGGCGTTGATGGACGGTCTGCAATTCGAAGTGGTCGGCCACCAGGACGAGGTGGTCGAGGTCCGCCTGGTCGGCGAGCTCGACCTTGCGAGCGCATCGGTTGTCGAGGTCGGCATCTATCAGCTGTTGGGTACCGACGCCTCGGACACGATCATCGTTGATCTCAGCGAGCTGTCGTTCTGTGATGCCGCGGGACTCAACCTCTTCGCGGCCGCGGAACGCAGCGCAGCCAAGCAGGACAAGACGATCGTCCTGTCGAATCCTCGGGGCATCGTCGCCGAGGTCCTCGAGACCGTGAAGTTCGACCAAACGATCAACATCGCACACTCGGGCGGGGATGACGACCGAGAGACGTCGTCCGGAGGAGGGTCGGGAGCTTCGGAGGGGAGTTGAACGAGCAAGAGCTATCCGTCCGACTCGAAGCGTCAATGCTCGCGATCCGCGAGGCTCGACGTTTTATCCGAGACGTTCTCGATGTCTGGGGGATCGACGGCGAGTTCGCGGCCATCGTCGCACTGCTCACCGGCGAGCTCGTCACCAACGCGTTGTTGCATGGTGCGCCTCCAATCGATCTCACGCTCAGTTGGCGCGACCGGCGCCTGCGTGTCGAGGTCGCGGACGGCGCCGACAAGATGCCGGCACTCGTCGAAAGGTCGCGTCCTGCGGGGCGCGGCGGCTACGGCCTCCAACTCATCGAACACATGGCCGACACCTGGGCACCGAACCCAACACCCCCGGGGGCAAGGTTGTCTGGTTCGAGCTCGAACGCCAAGACCAATCCGCGAGCTCGCAATAGCGTCGACCGGCCGGGCTTGGCGATCGGACGGTAGATCGCGATCGTGCCTGAAACGAAACTCGTTGGGTAACCGAATTCGCCCGCGCGAGCATGTCAGCGTGCAAGACGTCGTACTGGACATCGACGGGCTCCGTTTGCGCCGAGTGTTGTACGCCGACGCGCTCGTACCGCCCGAGATCATGGGCCTCACGGTCGCGCAGATCGACGCGGTGTCGTGGCGCGTCCCGCAGTGGGGTGAGGGCGAACAGGTGAGCGTCAGCGCGTCGGCGTGGGTCGTCGATGCCGCCAACCGCCGGCTCGTACTCGACCCGATGCAGGCGGCTGACGGGGTGCTACACGATGTCGCGGGCGAGCAGGCGCATCAGCGCGCGATTTCCGACGCGTTCCAAGGAGCGGGAGTCCCGCGTGCCAGTGTCGATACGGTCGTCGCCTCACACATCGAAGGCATCGGCATGATCGGCGAACGCGCGGTCGACGGCTCATGGGCGCCCTTCTTTCCCAAGGCGCGCGTGCTTGTCAGCGAAGCCGCGCTCGACCACTTCCGGCGGAGCACGTTCGCGGACTTCTCCATGAAGGTGTGGCAGCAACTCTTCGACGACGCTCTCGTCGACACGTTCGCTGACGGCGACACGATCGTGCCCGGCATGCGGGCCGAGGTGAGCGCGGCGCACAATCCCGGTCACACCGTGTTCCACTTCGGTGCTGGGCCGCGAGCAACGTTCGTCGGCCACCTCGCGGTGAGCCCGCTGCATCTCGCGACGGGACTGTGTCCGCAGCAGCATCCGGAGCCCGAGCGCGCTTGGGAGTTGCTGCACGGATACGCCGACGACGGGCGGTTGTTGCTCGGCCCGCTCTGGCCGTCACCGGGCTACGGCCGGTGGTCGACCTCCGAAGCCGTGTACTCGTCCTAGCCGTTGGAGTGGCGAGCGCCTGCCCTCAGGCGAGCTCGAGCGTCGGGTTCGGGCACTGCGTGTTCGGCGGCGGCACGAACGCCGGGAGAGTGAACGGCGCACGCCGGGTTCCGAAGTCGAGCGCGTCGGCAAGGTTCTTGGCATTGGCATCACGTGCCGACATCGGCTCGAGCCCCCAACGCCACTCGATCATCTTGAGGATCGAACAGTGTTCGTAGGGACCGCCGGTCTCGATCTTCTTCGGTGCGAACGGCCCCATCGCGATGCACGGCACACGGAAACCGAGCCGCTTGTAGTCGGGATGCCGACCCGGGTTGGGATTGACGTTGTCGTCTTTCACCGTCGGCGGAGCGACGTGGTCGTAGAAACCGCCGTTCTCGTCGAAGTTGACCACGAACACCATCCGCTCCCACTGCGGACTCTTGCGCAGCGCGTTGTAGATCTGCGCGACGTACCCCTCGCCGACCTGGATGTTGCCGTGCGGGTGGTAGTCGTTCGAGGTCCCGAGGAATTCGGCGATCGTTCCATAGTCGGGCTCGACGAAGGTGACGTTCGGCAGCTTTCCCGCTGCGGCATCGACATAGAACTTCGTGATCGGGTGGGTGATGTCGTCGTAGCGGCGCGACCGGAACAGGCCGGTCATCGGCTCGCCCCAGTGGTAGTAGCCGCTCGTCAAACCGGCGCCGTGCGCGCGGTCGAAGATCGCGAGATCGAGCTTCGAAGGAGGCTCCGCATCCGGCGCCGGGAAGTAACCCGTCTCGTCGACGTCGGTTGCGGCGCAGAGTTGGTAGAACCGGTTCGGCCAGGTGGCCGCCATCAGTGAGCAGTAGTAGTCGTCGAACAGGGTGTAGTTCGTCGCCAGCGCGCCGAGGATCGGGACCTGCGCCTTTTCGTAGTAGCCGATGGGGAAGTGGTCGCCGGTGGTCTGCGTCTTCAGGAACCCGTCGCATTTCCCGCCGTTGAAGTGCGTGACCATGGCTTCCCAGCCGTGCTCCGGATCCTTGTCGCCGCACGCCTGGAAGTCGTTTCCCATCGAGTAAGTCGGAACGACTCCACCGCGGAAGCCCGGGTAGGTGAGGCCGGCCTGCTTGCCGTTCGCGCCGGGAACCCACCCGAGCAGTTGGTCGAACGACCGGTTCTCGAGCATGAGCACGACGACGGTGTCGAACGGTGCCGTCTTGGGGTCGGGCAGCGTCGTCGTCGTGCGCGGCGCACTGGTCGCCGGCGTCTTGCCACCCTTGGAGTCGTCGGACGACGAGCTGCAGCCGCCAAGTGCGACCCAGGCCGCGCCCGCGGCGGACGCCACAAGGAACGACCGGCGAGTGAGTTCCGTCAATGTTCCCCCAAGATAGGTGCGTCCCGCGGGCTGTGACTGTTCACCAGTTCGACAGCCGGTGTTCATTGTGCACCAGACCCGAAGTCGGTGCGGCCGATTGATCCGGCGGGTCCTGAGGCGGGGCTTCGAGAAGCGCGCGGCGTCCCGCCGCGATGAGGGTGAGGCCGTCCTCGATGCACGGCGCCACAGCGAGCAGGTCCTCGAATTCCTTCGCCGTGAACACGACGACGCGCATGGGTGTCGCGGTGACAACGGTTGCGGTGCGCGCGGTGCCGTCGAGCAACGCCAGCTCACCGGCGACCGATCCCGCTCCGATGGCGCCGACCAGGCGGGCGCCACGCGTCGCCACGGCGACCCCGTCGCGGACCATGAAGAACTCGCAGCCGTCCGCGCCCTCACGTGTCAGCGTGCGGCCGGGTTGCGGGTCGACCTCGGTGCCGAGCCGGTCGACGCGCACCAGCTCCTTCTCGGTGCATCCCGCGAGCAACGGGATGTCCCGCAGCTCGGAGAGACGCCGCCTCTGTTCGCCACGGGCACTGATCATGATGCGCTCCTCGGTGTTCGGCTCGATGGTGACGACCGTACGAACTGCTCGTTGGCCCGGGTTTGGCGTCGGTGCACGCGGCCACAAGGCGACGCCAATCCGACTTTGGGAGACTGGCGATGCCAGGCAACGAGGGGGTGAGCGTGCTGGAAATGCGGGTGTGCGGCGGCGTCGAGGTCCAAGCCGACCGGCAGGTGCTGCCCGATGCCCTGTTCGGGGGGCGCCAGGGCCGACTCGTCCTTGCCTTCTTGGTCTGCGAACGCCACCGCGCCGTGCGACGGGAAGAGCTCGCCGACCTGTTGTGGCCGGAGCAGTTGCCCGAATCCTGGTCGGCGTCGCTCAGCGCGGTGGTCTCACGCCTCCGCCGGCTTCTCACCGAGGCGGGCCTCGAGGGCCCGTCGGCGCTCACCTCGGCCGCGGGCTCCTACCAACTGGTGCTGCCGGCCGACGCGACCGTCGACGTCGAGCAGCTCGCGGCGGCCGTCGCGGAGGCGGAGACGGCCGCGGAGGCGGGCGACGTCGAGCGCGCGGTACGAGCTGCGTCGGCCGCCGAGCACGTTGCGGCGCGCGGCTTCCTGACCGACGACTGCGACTGGGTGGACCAGTGGCGCGAGAAGGTGCACGACCTTCGAGTTCGTGCCGCGCTCGCGCGCTCGGTCGCGCATCTCGCGGCCGGTTCCTCGGGCCGAGCCGTCGACGCCGCGCGCGACGCGCTCAAACTCGACCCCTCACGTGAGGCCGCATTCCGCCAGGTCATGCGGGCGCTCGCGGCCGCGGGCGAGCGCGGGGAAGCGCTCCGGGTGTGGGAACGCTGCCGAATCACGCTCGTCGAAGAGCTCGGCATCGATCCGGCGCCCGAAACCGAAGCCGTGTATCTCGAGATCCTGGGCGCGGGCCCGGCGGTGTCGGGACACGTCGTACAGTCGTTGCCGTCGGGCGTCGTCACGTTTCTCCTCACCGACATCGTGGAGTCGTCGGCGATGTGGGAGGAACATGCCACCGCCATGGCGGCCGCGCTCGAACGGCACGACGCGATCGTCGGTGAGGTCGTCGCCGCGCACGGCGGCACGTTGTTGAAGTCGAAGCTCGAAGGTGACGCCACCGTTTCGGTGTTCGCACGCGCGACCGAAGGCGCCAACGCCGCGCTCGCGGTCCTCGGCGCGCTTGCGAGCGAGCCATGGCCCGCGGGGAAGGAGCCGCGCGTGCGTATGGCGATGCACACCGGCGAAGCCTTCGAGCGCGGCGGCGACTACTTCGGGCCTGCGCTGAACCGGGCGGCGCGACTGCGTTCGCTCGCGGGCGCGGGCGAAGTACTGCTGTCGCAGGCAGTCGCCGAGCTCGTCCGCGACCACCTTCCCGTCGGAGTCGAGTTGCGCGACCGCGGGCATCGCGACCTTCGCGGCCTGTCGCGAGGCGAGAACATCTACCAGCTCGCGCACGCCCAGGATCCAATCGCGGCCGCCGCGCCACCGGACGCGCCGGTGGAGCTCGCGCGGCCGCCGGTCCCAGCCGCGCTGACCGGTGGCGGTCCGTTCGTCGGCCGCGGCGACGAGCTCGCGCAGCTCACCGATCTCTGGGACGGCGCGGTCGACACAACGATGAGTACGGCATTCATCGGGGGCGAACCGGGCGTCGGGAAATCGCGGCTCGCGGGCGAGGTCGCCGAGCGCGCCCACGCCGCGGGTGCGCTCGTGCTCTACGGACGCTGCGACGAAGATCTCGCCGCACCGCTGCAGCCGTTCATCGAGGCGATGCGCACGTTGGTACCGGCGCTCGGGGCCGCGCGGCTGCGCACGGTCCGCGGTGTCGACGAACTTCGTCGGTTCGTCCCGGAACTTGGCGAGATGCTCGCCGAGTCCGCGCCGGAGGTACGCGCCGACCCCGACACCGAGCGGCTCGCATTGTTCGATGCCGTCACGCAGCTCATGCCGCGCAGCATCGGCCGAGGCGCCGATCTTGCTCGTCCTCGACGACCTCCACTGGGCGGGCAAGACCACGTTGTCGTTGCTACGCCATCTGCTGCGCGAAGCGAAGGGGGCGCGGCTCCTCATCGTCGGCACGTATCGCGATACCGAGCTCGCGCGCACGCATCCGCTCGCAGCCACGCTCGCCGACGCTCGTCGCGATGCCGACACGCATCGCATCGCGCTGAGCGGCCTCGCCGCCGCTGACGTCGCTGCCTACCTCGCGGCGATCGGGAACACCGACCGCGCGCTCGGTCGCGAGCTGGCCGAGGTGACGTCGGGAAACCCGTTCTTTCTCATCGAGGTGCTCCGTCATGTCGAGGACGCGGGCGGCGCGTGGGAGCCCGGCACCCTGCCGGAAGGTGTGCGGGAGGCCACCGGCCGCCGGCTCTCGCGCCTTTCCGACGCCGCGAACGACGCGCTTGCGGTGGCCGCGGTGGTGGGTACGACGTTCGACCTCGCGCTCGTCGAGCATGTGCGCGGCACGGATCTCATCGACCCGATCGCGGAAGCGTGCCGGGCCGGGCTGGTCGTGGAGGAACCGGGCGCGCTCGCGCGTTTCCGGTTCGCACATGCCCTCGTGCGGCAGGTGCTGCTCGCCGAACTGGTGACACTCAAGCGCGTGCGTCTGCACCGCACGATCGCCGAGCTTCTCGAGGCCGCGCCCCCGGCGAGCGATCCCGACGCGCGGCTTGCCGATCTCGCGTACCACTGGTTCGAGTGCGCGTCGACCGGGAGCGCGGACAAGGCCGTCGAGGCGTGCCGCCGGGCCGCCGATCGTGCGATGGCCCGCCTCGCGTACGAGGAGGCGGGCGACCTTTATGCAATGGCATTGCAGGCAGTCGACGCGGTCGACGACCCTGATCCCGAGGAGCACGCCGCCCTGCACCTCGCGTGCTGCGACGCGCTGCTGACCGCGGGCGACGTCGGCGCTGCGCGCGGCGCGATCGACGCGCTCGAGCTCGCGGCACGCGGGTCGGAACGGCTCGCCGCCTGGTACACGACCTACGAAGGACTCCTCGCGGTGCTCGCCGAACCCGACCGGCTGACGGAAATCGTCCAGTCGATCGGCGCCGCCGCCGGCGCGATGCGTGCGGTCGGCGACCTGAGAGGTGAGGCCAAGGCGCACTACGTCTACGCGGCGGCGCTCGAGCGGCTCGGGCAGATCGGCGCGGCCGAGCGTGCACTCGATGCCGCGCTGGCGGCCGCGCGCAACGCCGGCGATCCGCGCCTCGCCAACACGATCCTCGCCGAAGCTCCGCCCGCGGCGCTGTGGGGACCGAGCCCCGTCACGCGTGCAAGTGGGCGTTGCCTCGACGTCGTACGCGTGTTGCGCATCACCGCGGGCGCCCCGGCGGTGGAATCGGTTGCGCTCCGCTGCCAAGCGGTGCTCGAAGCGTTGCGCGGTCGCGTCGACGCCGCGCGCCGGATGATCGGGTCGGCGCGGCGGACGGTCGAGCAACTGGGCCTCACCCACCGGCGACTGGAGACCGAGGTCGCGGCGGGCTTCATCGAGCTGCTCGATGGCGACGCGGGCGCGGCCGAGGCCCATCTCCGCGATGCCTACGAGGAGCTGCGCGACCGCGGGCTCGGCGGCGAGGCGGCGCAGGCGGGCGCGTTCCTCGGCCACGCGCTGTTGCTGCAAGGCCGCGTCGACGAGGCCGACGAGGTCGCGGCCGAGGCCGAGCGGCTCGCGGGCGCCGACCTCAAGGCCGGTATCGCGTGGCGCGACGTCCGCGCCGAGGCCGCCGCCCGGCGGGGCGACACGACGCGTGCGTTGGCGCTCGCACGGGATGCCGTTGACCTCGCGTCGGCGACCGACGCACTGTTGCTCGTCGCCGACGCGCGGCTCACGCTGGCCTCGGTGCTCCGCGCCGCCGGCGACACCGATGCCGCCGACGCCGAGGCCCAGCGCGCGGTTGACGCGTGCGAAGCCAAGGGCGCCACGGTGCTCGCGGCACGGGCGCGCAGCGCGATGACGGTGCAGCCGGCGGCGCGCCGCACGCCAGGCGCCGAGATCGCCGATGATCGCGTCGAGATATTCGAGAACGATGTGACCCGCAACATTGCACGCGTCCATGCCGGCCACGACGCACGCGACTGGGAGGCGATCCAGAACGCCTACGCCGAAGACTGGGCACAGGACGACCGCCGTTCCGTCGTCTCCATGTCGCTGAACCACGAACAGTCGATGGCCAGTGCGCGCATGATCTTCGACGGCGGTGGTCGGCTCGATCGCAAGACGATCGCCACACGCGGCCGCTCGCTCGCAGTCACGCTTTCCACGCTGCACATCCCCGCCCAGGACGCCATCGCGGCGGTGCTCCTGGTCACGCGCGCGAACGATGCGGGGCTACAGGACCTGACGATTCTCCACGACGCCGACGACCTCGACGGTGCAATGGGAGAACTCGACCGGCTGTACCGGGAAGGCGAAGGCGCCGAGCACGCCGATGCTTTCGCACTCGCCATGTCGTTCGTCGGCGCGCTCGGTCGTGGCGACGTGGAAGGCGCGGCCGCGTTGGCCGATCCCGACTTCGTCGTGCGCGACCATCGCCTTGTTGCCGCGCCGCCGCAGTCGACTGCGGAATGGCTCCCAAGCCTGCAACATTCTCTCGACCAGTTGGACGATCGCGGCCGCGTCCGCCTCGAGCACGTTCTCCGCCTGTCCGAGCACGGCTGCGTTTTCTCGTACGTGCACGAGGGAGCGGCAAGCGATGGTGTGGGCTTCGAGGTCCGAGTCCTGATGGCGCTGCGCGTGCGTGACGGCCGCTTCGTGAGCCTCGACTCCTATGACGACCACGACGTCGAAGCGGCATGCGCGGCGCTCGATGCACGGATCACCGAACGCGTGGCCGACCGCTTCGCGAACGCCGCTTGGCGCGCCACACAGCGGATTCAGCAGGCGCAGGACGACCGCTCGTGGCAGATGTTCCTCGATGCCCTGGCGCCCGGCTTCGAGCTCCACGAAAACCGCACCGCCACGCAGATCGACGCACGTGGCGACGCGGCATTGGATATGTACCGCGTCCTGTACTCGCTCGACGACTGGACGGCCGAGCGGTCGCTGCTGGCGACCCACGGTGATCGGCTCGCGTTGATCGAAGATCGGACATGGTTCGTCGACGGCGCCGCCGGCGAAGCAGAAGTGCTGTCGCTCGAACTCGCCGAATCCGACGCCAACGGGCTCGTGATCGCGATCTCCACGTTCGATATCGACGACCTCGACCGCGCGTACGGACGCGCTCGACGCGCGATACGTCGCGCTCGGCGGCCCCGACCTCCGGTGGTCTCCCGCCGCATTCGACACGCCGCGCCTGGGCTCAATACGCGAGCTTCGTCGAAGACGATGCTTGGATCGACGACCGGCGGCGCGCCGGCGACGGGCGGGTGGATCGCGACTGGCTCGTCGCGTACCAGCACGCGATGCTCGACCTCGCGCCCGACGTTACGCTCCGGATCGACCACGCCGACGCCGCAAGTCCGGACACGGTGTTCGTCGTCAGTCGATGGGTCGGCACCCGCGACGGCGGACCCTTCGAGATGTTCTCCGTCTCGCTGGCGTCCATCGGTTCGACCGGCCTCATCTCCTCGGTGACGCTCTACGACATCGACGACCTCGATGCCGCTCGCGCCGACTACGCGCGGCGAACCGCACATTCTCTCGACGACCACTTCCCCAATCTCGCGTGGCGCGCGCTTCGAGCCTTCAACGCGGCCGCGAATCCGCGCGACTGGGACACGTTCCGCGCCGGGCTCGAGCCCACGGTCGAGTTCCAGGACCGCCGGGTGGGGCTCGCCGTCACGTTGATCGGCGACGAGGCGCGCGCGCACTGGCGGGTCCTGTTCGATGTCGACGAGTTTCGGCTCGAGGCCGAACTCCTCGCGACCCGCGGGGAACGCCTCGCTCTCGTACACGAGTCCGTGGTGTTGCGCGACGGCGCGGCCGGCCCGGCGGAAATCGCGGCACTGGGTTTGGTGGAGACCGACGCCGAACGCATCACCCGCTACGTGGCCTTCGACCCCGACGACATGACCGCTGCACTCGACGAGCTCGACGCGCGATTCGCGGCGCTCGGCGGCAACGGGCGGACGGCGACGATGCGGCACGCGTTCGACGCCCGCGACTGGGACACGTTCGCCGCGCTCTTCACCGAGGACTGCAGGATCTCCGACTCCCGCACCGCGGGCTGGGGACAAATCGATCGTGAGGTGTTCATCGACTACCAGCGCAGCGTTGTCGAGCTCGCGGACGACGCGCACCTGTGGGTCGATCACGCCCGCGAACACGGCAACGTGGGGATCAGTACGGGCCGCGCGTTCGGCACGCGCGCCGGCGGCAGCTGGGAGATCGCGTTCGTGACCGTCGGGATCACCGACGCCGAGGGACGCTCGAAGCAGTGGGAGACGCACGAGCTCGGGGACATGGAGCTCGCGGTCGCACGCTTCCACGAGCTCGTCGCTGAGGACGAAGCCGAACCGATTGAAAACGCAGCGTGGCGCGCCCTCCGTGCACAGGAGCGCGCCGTCGAAAAGCATTCATGGGAAGCGTTCGCGGCGACACTCGCACCGGACTTCGAGCACGACGATCGTCGGATCTTGCTCGGCCGAGTCGACGGACCCGACGCGTTCGCGCTCGTCCGGACGATATTCGATTTCGACGACGTGCGGCTCCGGGAGACGCTCCTTGCGACGCGCGGCGACCGGCTGGTGCTCGTCCGCACGACGGTGACGTTCCGCTACGGCGTCGAGCTGACGCCCGCGGAGTTCGTGTGCCTCGACATCAATCAGGTGAACGAGCAGGGATTGGTCACCCACATGCTGCTCTTCGATGACAACGACGAGCAGGTCGCGTACGACGAACTCGAGGCGCGCTACGCCGCGCTCGGCGAGTTGCAGCCGCGAGCAAATCGCGCATGGGAGTCGGTGGAGCGAGCACTGCGCGCGTTCGACGAACGCGACTGGGGCGCCCTCGCCGCGTGTCACCACCCCGAGGTGGTCTCGGATGACCGCCGGCTTGGCATCGGCATCTACGTCACCGCCGACGAGGCCCTCGCAAGCGTGCGAGTGATGTTCGATATGGCGGAGGCGACGTGGTGGGGCCGCCTCCTGGCGACCGCGGGCGAACGGGTCGCCCTCGTCGCGTACGACGTACGCGGAACCGACGGGGTCGTCGGCGAGATCGAGGTGAGGACCCTCACGCTCGTGGAGATCGACGACGACGGCCGCATCGTCCGGACGGCGACATTCGACGTCGACGACCGCGTGAAGGCCGACGCCGAGATGCACGCCCTCGCCACGGCGCTCGAGACACAAACGGTGTCGACGACCGATCCCCTCGCGATCCCGCGCAACCTCGCGGTGCGGTCGGCGGAGCAACCGGGTTGGGCGCTGATTGCGGCGCTCGCCGACAACCTGTGCCTGCACTCGACGCCGGACGGGCTCGTGGTGCACGACGTCGACGCGATGAGAGACGTCACGGCTCGTCTCGTGTTCGGGCAGGATCGTCGCGCGGCAGCCGACGAGATCGCGCGTCGTTACCACGAGCAGATGGGATTTCCGCCGAGCGTGGTGCGCATGAGCACTGCACTGAACGCCCACGACCTCCTCACGATGCGAGAGTGCATGGCCGACTCGTGCGAGGTCGAGGACCATCGTCGACTGCGCGTCGCGCACCTGCGCCGACCCGACGAGCACATCGCCATGTTGGCGTCGGCTCTCGAGCTCGCTCCCGACTATCTCGTCGAAATCCTTCGCGACGTGGCAGTCGAGCGTTGGGGCCACGCGACCGTTTGCCGGTCGTCCGGCACTGCCGCCGACGGCGGGCCGTTCGAGGGCACATACGTCGCACTCTCGGTATGGAACAGCAGCGGCCTGCTCACCCGCTTCGGGGTGTACGAACCCGAAGATGCCGACGCGGCGATCGAGCGCCTGCGCGCCCTCGGCCCATAGATCGTGGTGGCCCGGTTGAAGGGGCAGCGCGCTCGGAGGGACTCGAACCCCCAACCGTCTGATCCGTAGTGCGATGGCCAGCTTGCGCGTCGTCGGCGCGGGTCCGGGAAATGCGCCAGCGGGCAGTCGCCAGTTCGAGCGTGCGAGATGTCTAGCCGGGCGGCCCGGCTCGGAAATTGTCGAAGCACGCGACGGTCGGGGCGTTGGTGGAGCTTCCCGACAGATAGGTCATGAGACCGACGGAGCCCGGAACCTGAAACGCGCCGGTCGTGTCCGTGGCGCTCGCCGCCCATGCAGTCGGCTCGGCGCCGGAGTTCAACGACACCTTGGCGCGCAGAGTGGTCGGGTTCGTGCGCACGGCTTGGAACCGGATCCGCAGGCTGGTGAGCGCCGAGTACGCCAACCCGGAGACGATGCTCTCCGCCTTGAGCACCGTCTCGGTCCCCGTCGACGAGATGCGTAGCAGCGAGAGGCCGACCTGACCGGTCGAGAGCAGATGAACTTTCGCCCGGTAGTCGCCGACGTTCGCAACTCGTCGCCCGATGACCGAAAGGTGAATGCCGCCATTCGTCGGCGCCTTGTTCGTAGTGGCCACCACGACCACGTCGGTGTTGGACGACGACACAGAGTTGAGGAAGATCGATGGACCGGAACCGGCGGTTGCCATGTTGATGCTGCCCACGCCACCGTTGACGGCGAACGTCGCGGCGCTGCTGCCGGTCGACCACATGCCACCCGTGTCGGCGGCACCCCAGCCTGCGGCCACGCTGCGAGAGAAGTACAAGGCGGGCGACGTGACGGTGACCGTGGAAGTCTTCGTCGCCGTTGCTCCGACGTTGTCGGTGACGGACAGCGAGACCGTGTACGTGCCGGCGGCCGGGTAGGTGTGGGCGGCGTCCGCTTGGCGGTCAGCCGTGGACTGTGACCCACACGCGGAGAGTGCAAGCGCCAGCGCGGCGGCACTGAACGCGCGATCGGGCGAGCGCTCGATCATGCCAGTGCACGAGCGGCTTCCGTCAGGCGAGCGAGCGAACGAACAACTCTGCGTCGTTCCGCGGGCGCGATCTCCGCGAGGAGCCGGGAAAACAAATCCTGGCGCGCCTTTGCGAGCCGCGCGGCGCGGCGATGGCCCATCGGAGTCAGGTCGATGAGCACGCTCCGACCGTCGTCGGGATGAGACGTGCGCCGGACGAGCCGGCGCCGTTCGAGTTGGTCGACGAGTCGACTCACAGTGCTCTTCTGGAGGCGTAAACCCTGTGCGAGTTCCCGTTGCGTGAGGGGCCCGCAGTCGCACAGCTCGCCGACGGCGTGGGCTTCGGAGATGGACATGGCCTCGCCGCACGGTGTGGTGTCCGGCCGCAGCAGCCCCAGTGAGCGTATGAGCGCGACGAAGTTCGCCTGCAGGTTCGAGCTATCGGCCTCGAGAGACATAGTTCGATAATACAACTATCGCGCTCGGGAGATCTGCGTCGAACCACGGCTCGATAGGCCACGAAAAAGACCGCTGCGATCCGGTAAATCCGATGGATCTAGTGCCACCAATGTGGAGGCGGGTGTTCGCCGCGGCGGCGGACGATCCAGTACGCGACGAGTCGTTGCGTGATACCGATGACAAGCATCCAGGCGATGAACCACGGGATAGAACCGCCCGAGAGCAGGTACGCGATGAGCGTGGTCGCCGCGCCCCAAGCCGCCACACGCAACATGGTCCGGGGCGTCAGCGGCGGGAGTCGTCGCGGTTCCATCACAGTGCGGCGAGGGTGAGGCCGGCGGTGGCCGCGGCGGCGCCGATGACGAGGGTGCCGAACGCGTTGCGGAACGCTTCGGCGACGGCACCTTCTTCAAGGAGCCGGACGGTCTCGAAGCCGTACGTGGAGAAGGTGGTGTACGCGCCACAGAAGCCGGTGCCGAGGATGATGCGGGGCGTGTCGGGGAAGGCGTGGTAGAGCCCGAGACCGGTGAGGAACCCGAGGAGCAGTGAGCCGCTGGCATTGACGACGAACGTGCCCCAAGGAAACGCGCCCTCGGTGCGGTTCTGCACGGCGACGTCGACGAGGTAGCGCATGGGCGCACCGATCGCGCCGGCGGTGACGAACGCGACCCACGCGAGGGCGCTCATGATCGCCCCTCCGGTGCAGGACGGCCGACGTACTTGATGACTTCGACGTCTTCGACGATGACCAGACCCTCGCTGATGAGGTCGTCGAGTTGGGGGAGGAACGCACTGATGCGTTCGTCACTGTCGATGATCGTGATGGCCATGGGCAGGTCGTCGGAGAGCGACAGGATGCGGGTGGTGTGGATGTGGTTGGAGGCGCCGTAGCCCTCGACACCTCGGAACACCGACGCGCCCGCGAGGCCAGCGGCGTGGGCGCGATGCACGATCTCGGTGGCGAGGGGGGTGTGTCCGTGACGGTCGGACTCGCCGATGAAGATAGTGAGTCGCTTCTGGTTGCCTTCGAGTTTCATCGGCGGCCTCCTTTGCCGAGCGGGATGATGCGAGCGAGCGCGATTCCGGCCCACACCGCGGTGAACCCGGCGAACAGACTCGCCGATCGCGTACGTCAGCGCGATGCCGACGTGTCCGTTCTTGGCGAGCAGGTCCGTCTCGACGGCGAAAGTCGAGTAGGTGGTGTAGGCGCCGAGGAACCCGGTCGCGAGAAACGGCCTCACGTAGCGCGTCGGAGGGAAGCGTTCGAGCACGAGGATCAGCACGAGACCGAGCGCGAAGCTGCCGGAAACGTTGGTCCAGAACGTCGCCCACGGGAACGAGTCGGGCGCGACGTGCACGAGCTGCGCAACGCCGTAGCGCGCAGGCGCGCCAAGCGCACCGCCGAGCGCGATCGCGAACAACACTTCGAGATGAGTTCGCGCCGACCTGCGAACGGGCCGAAACGCGGCCAGGTCCGCGGGAGCGACGTCGGGGTCGATGGGCAGACCGTCGGGGCCGCGGATGGTCATGGCGCGGTCCCGAGGTGTTCGGTCGCGAGGACGATGTCACCCGCGGTTGCGAGCAATGCGAGCACGACGATCGTGAGCGAGTCGAACGCGACGACCACGTAGGCGAGCGCGAACAACGCGACGCCGGCGGTCAGCACGCCGCGCCGACCCACCCGATCGGCGGCCAGTGCGTTCAACAGCGTCGCCTTGCCCCGCTTGCACTCCCCCACTACCGCCACGACGAACCGGCCGGCGGCCAGCCGGTCTGCGAGCCGCAGCGCCCGCGCCGCCTCGGGCCGCGCCGCAACCGCCGCAGCGAGCTCACGAGCCTTGGCCTCCAACGCTTGGGGCTCGCTCAGCATGGGCTCCTCCTCGCCGGCGCGCAGGTCCGAAAGGTAGGAGCCATCAGCCCGATCGGGCGGTTCCGGCGAGCTCCATCGCCGACCCCGCAAGGCTACCCGCCCGACTCGCCATCGCCCCGCGGGCGCGCTGAACTGCTCGTGCGAACGCTCCAACCCGCAGGAGGCCACCCCGGTGCTGTACGAGATCGAACATGTCGACGCCATCGAGATCCTCGATTCCCGCGCGCGCCCCACACTCGAGGTCTCCGTCCGGTTGGCGGGCGGCACCGACGCGATCGCCGGTGTGCCGTCGGGTGCGTCCACCGGCCAGCACGAGGCGGTCGAGCTCCGCGACGGCGACAAGGACCGTTATGCGGGAAGCGGCGTCACTCGCGCGGTGGAGAATGTCCGCGGCGAGATCGCGCAGCTGCTCATCAGTCGGCGGGTCGACTCGTTGCGAGAGGTCGATGAGTTGCTCATCGACGCCGACGGTTCTCCGACGAAGGCTCGCTTGGGCGCGAATGCACTCGTCGGCGTCTCGATGGCATGCGCGCGCGCCGTGGCGCTCACCGACGACGTTCCGTTGTACAAGTGGCTTGCACCGACCGACGTTGTGCCGCGCGTGCCCGTCCCCCACTTCAACGTCATCAATGGCGGCCGCCACGCCGCGAACCGGCTCGCGCCGCAAGAGTTCATGCTCGCGCCGATCGGCGCGCCGAACATTGCCGACGCAGTTCGCGCCGGCGCCGAGGTCTACGCCGCGCTGCGAGCGCGGCTGCACGACCTCGGCCACACGGTGGGGCTCGGCGACGAAGGCGGGTTCGCACCTGACCTGTCCACTCCCGAAGAGGTGTGCGCACTGCTCGTCGCCGCGATCCAACACGCCGGCTACCGCGCCGGTCGAGAGGGTGTCGCGCTCGCGCTCGACCCGGCCGCCAGCGAGTTCCGCACCGCCGACGGCGGCTACGCGCTCGTCGACGGCGAACCCGCTCTGAGCGCCGACGCCCTGATCGAACGGTGGGGCGCGCTCGCGGATCGGTTCCCGATCTGGTCGATCGAAGACGGTCTCGCCGAAGACGACTGGGACGGGTGGGAACGCATGACCGAACAACTCGGCGCGCGTTTGCAGCTCGTCGGCGACGACATCTTCGTCACCAACCCCACCATCATCCGCGAAGGCATCGACCGCAAGGTCGCCAACGCCACGACCGCAAGGTCGCCAACGCCACCCTCATCAAGGTCAACCAGATCGGCACCGTCAGCGAGACACTCGACGCCATGGCCTTGTGCCGCGAGGCCGGGTACAGCCAGATGGTCTCGCACCGTTCCGCTGAGACCACCGACACGTTCATCGCCGACCTCGCCGTCGCCTCCGGATGCGGGCAACTCAAGTCGGGTGCGCCCGCTCGTGGCGAACGCACCGCGAAGTACAACCGCCTGATACGGATCGCGGCGTCGGAACCCGCGATCCCGTGCGGACTGGCACCGCAGTAGGACGCTCCTTCAGGCGTCAGAGGCCGATCGTGAAGGCGTGCATCCGCTGGCGCACGCGTAGCGGGTTGTCGGCGAGGTAGGCCTGAGTCGCGGCGAAGGTGTCGTGGCGCAACACCACCCGGCTGTCATGGAGGGGCATGCCGCGCGCATCGGGAGTCCCCCCGAGGGTGCGACGCAGATCGTGCGGCCGGAGATAGGCGATCCCGATCTGGGCGCCATGGCGGTTGACGACTTGCGGATCCCCTCGATGCTCAAGCCCCGCGCCGGTTGGCGCACGACGACAGACGCAGCGTCGCCGCGGGGCGCCGCGAGGACGGGCACGACCGGCCAGTCGGCGACGAACGCGTCGATGGCCCGCATCCTCGTGTGCCATTGCCCGTAACTATGTGCGAAGTTGCGTGCCATCACGACCGTCGGCGGTTTCGCGCCCTTGCCGATGAGGTCGATGACACCGTGCGCGGCGTCGACCGAGCGCCAGCGCAGACGCTGCAGGTCACCCGTCCGCGGTCCGGCGAAGAGGCCAAGCATGAGCACTGTGCGGTCGCGTTTGGAGGTGAGATCGTGGTCGTCGGCGGTGCGCAGCAGCGCAACGATCTGGCCTTCGGTGAGCCAGTGTGGCTGCCAGGTACGGACGCGGCGGATGCGCACGAGCTGGCCGAGCCGCCAGGCCGGGTCGACTGGGATGCGTTCGGCGTGGTGCGCCCACCCGAACAGCGATTGCATGGCGATGCGATAGTTGCGCGCCGTCGCGGAGCTCCAGCGGCGCGCTTCCCAGCCGCGTTGGGTCACGAACGCGACGAGGTCGTCGGTCGTGAAGGACCCGACGGCCTTGCCCGGATGCCGGCGTTGCAGCATCCGGTGGGTGTAGCCCCAGGTTTTGCGTGTCGCCGCCGAACGGACGGAGCACGCGCGGTCGTCGTAGAACGCGTCGACGGTGTCGGGCCACAGCATCAGGTCGGCGGGATCGGTCACGGTGCCTCCTCGTGTCAACGGACGGTCGGCGACGTTGGCCTACGTCGCAGACATGCCGTGAACATGGCGGAGCCCAGTCGTCTGCTCGTGGTCAGTTGGCGGGGGGTTGGACTAACCCAACAATTGCGAGCCGCTCCCGCTCAAGCCATGAGGTCAGCCCGGTACCCGGCCTGACCTGCAGAATCTTGCGCGCTCGGAGGGACTCGAACCCCCAACCTTCTGATCCGTAGTCAGATGCTCTATCCATTGAGCTACGAGCGCTCGAAGGCGGACAGTGTAGCTAGGGCCGCGTCGACCGGGCCCAGACGCGCACGCCGTGTGTCACAAGTCGCGCACACGACAACTCGGGCATTCTCGGCGCCCGATCGGTGCCGCAAATATGGAAGGAGACTTACAGAAATTGACTTCCGCTGTCATCGGCGCGAGCCTCACCGGGCTGCAGGCGCGGGACCTTCTCATCGCTGCAAGCGAAAGGGGAGTTGCATGTATCTCTTCAGCAGGCGCGCACGTCCGCGCCCGGAAACACCCGGGCGGCGATGACGTGGGCAACCGGCATCACCGAGAGCGTGAACAAGATCACCGGATTGAACGTTTCGCTCTTCGCACAGACATGGTCACCCGATCTCGGGACACTCGTGTGGAGCGCATTCGTTCCCGATCTCGCAACACTGGAAGCCGCGAACGACAAGCTGCTCGTGGACGACGCGTATGTCTCTATGGTCGACGCCGGGGCGAAGTTCTCCGGAGGTGGCCCCGACGACGCGTTGTTGCAGGTCGTCCACGGCGAAGTCGACCCGAACCGTCAGGTCGAGTACGTCACGGCGGTGCAGACCGTCTGCGCGAACGGAAGCGTGGCCAGAGGAATCGAGCTCGGCGTCGAGATCGCACAACGAGCTGAGAAGAGCACAGGACTTCCCGGATTGTTCACCACGGCAGCGACGGGCCCCTACGGCTCGGTGGGCTGGTTCACTGGATACGCGAACGTCGGCGAGCTGGAACACGCCCAGCAGGCGCTTG
Source organism: uncultured Actinomycetes bacterium (assembly GCA_963781425.1). Classification (GTDB taxonomy): domain Bacteria; phylum Actinomycetota; class Acidimicrobiia; order IMCC26256; family PALSA-610; genus DASQHW01. The sequence continues at coordinate 51,976 of CAWAGX010000015.1, forward strand.
CGGCTGACACGAAGTTCGCCCAGTTCATCGACAAGAGCGTGCCTGGCGTGTACGCCGAGGATCCCTTGGCGAGCCAGCAGCTCATCTACCGCCGCATCGTGTAGCCGCCCCGAGCTCGGCACCAAAGGAGCGGGTCGCGGCGAACGCGACCCGCTCTTTGCCGTGCCGTCGACTCACGCCCGCTCGGCGAGCACGAAGTCAGCCGCTCGCGGTATCGGCGACCGCGCGGTACCGCGCCCATTCGCTGGCGGTCGAGGTCCTCGGCGAAGGCTTCGTCCTCGGACACGAGCTGCTCGATGTCGGCCTCGGCGAAGCCGAGCACGCCCATGTCCTCGAACGCGGCGCGGATGCGGGGCGCCCCAGAGACCGATGTCGCGCAGGACCGGGACGATGCGCGTGAACAGGAACCCGCGGAACATGATCTGGAGCTCGGCGGTCTTCGACGTACTCGACGACCTCGTCGACGGGCAAGCCGAGCTGCGCCCAGACCTCCTCGGCGAGGAACCGGTCGCGCATGCGGTAACAGGCGTCGACACAGAACTCCTCACGCTCGTCCCGCTCGGCCTCGCGTGAGCTGCGGGTAGTAGTCACGCAACGCCAGACGGCCGAACATCACGTGCCGGGCTTCGTCCTGCATGACGTACGCATTGATCGAGCGGGCCGAGCGGGTCGGTGGCGTTGTTGCGGATCGAGCCGAACGCCGCGAGCGCGAGCCCCTCGATGAGCACCTGCATCGCGAGATAGGTCATGTCCCAACGGCTGTCGGTGAGCGCGTCGTTGAGCAGCGATTGCAGGTTGCTGTTCAGCGGATACGCCAGGTCTCAGCTTCTCGTGCAGATAGCGGCCGAAAACCTCGACGTGGCGGGCCTCGTCGATCACCTGCGTGGCCGCGTAGTACTTCGCGTCGAGCGTCGGCACGGTATTCACGATCTTCGACGCGCACATCAGCGCACCTTGCTCGCCGTGCATGAACTGCGAGAACTGCCATGCGACCTGGTGGCGACGGACCTCGCCCCGCTCGCGCTCGTTCATCTTCTCCCAGAACGTCGTCCCGACGGCGATGACACTCTCATCGGGGACGCCGAGGGGGTTCTCGAAGTTGACGTCGACGTCCCAGTCGATGCCGGTCGGACGCCGACCCACTGCGCGACGCGTGCCCTTGTCGTAGAGCCGCAGCAGCGAGTCGCGACCGCTCGTGTACTCGAAGTCGAAGATCGTCGAGCCGGCCGCGGGAAGCCCCCACGAATGCGTCGTCTCGTCGATCGTCTGCCCGGTCTCGTCGTGCTGAGTCGCCGGCTCGTGCTCGGTGGCATGCACCATGGTCGATCGCCTCCCCGCGCCGCGCGATCACGCACGCGCAGGGGCGAGCCTAAGCGTGCGGATTGCGGCTCGCACGCGAGCGGAGGAGGATGTGGTCTGCGGCGACCAAAGGACCCCATATGTCGGACAAGCCCCGCTACCTCGGCCTGTTGAACGCAATCGCGCTCGCCGAGTCACGCGCGCACACCTATCTCTGCGCCTGGGCCGAGGTGACCCCGAGCAACGACGTCCGCAACGTGCTGCGCACCGTCGCGGCGCGCGAGGGAGAGCACGCGATGAGCTTTGCCAAGCGCATCGACGAGCTCGGCTACCAGGTCCGCCCGAAGGACGATTCGAGGCCTGGACAAGGCGATGGAGTTGGTGACGTCGAACCGGTCGGACCTCGAGAAGATGAAAGCGCTGAAGCTCCACCGTCTCGACACTGGTGATCAGCCCGACGTCTTCGACGACTTCTTCAAGGACCACACGATCGACATCCAGACCGGGGAGTTGCTCGGCCGCTACATCGCCGAGGAACGCGACACTGCGCGCCTGCTGCGACGTTGCTACGACCAGTTGAAGCTGCACGTCGACACCGATCCCGCTCCTGCACCCGTAGGCGGTGTCGCCCGGGTCGAAGCCAAGGTCGACGAGCTCCGGCGCGCCGGTCGACGAGCTCCGCCAGATCGTGTGCGCGCAGACGATGCCGACGAAATCGTGACCGGCCAACCGCTGATCGACGCGTTGCGGCGGGCTCAGGCGGCTCCGCGTCCAATCTGATTGGACATCTGGGCGACGATCAGGTCCTCTCGGCCGCCATCAGCGCGAGCGCACCCTCGAGGTCCGCGGCTTCGGTGACCGAGCAGTCGTAGCGGAACACCACGAATCGATCGAAGCCCTTCATGAACCATCGGTCGTGCGTGACCGCGAGCAGGGTCCCCTCGAACTGCTCGAGGGCATCCTGCAGGGCCTCCGCGGAATCCAGGTCGAGGTTGTCGGTCGGCTCGTCGAGCAGCAACAGATTCGCCCGTTCGAGCTCGAGCGCAAGTATCTGGACCCGCGCCCGCTGACCACCCGAGAGGATGTCGAACGGCAGGTCGGCACATTGACGAATGCCGTACCGGGCGAGCCCGGCCAGCACGGCCGGCCTCGTCACGTACCGCTCGAGGATCTCGACCGGCGTTCTCCCGGCGAAGCCTTCCGGCTCGTTCGTCTGATGGAACAGCGCGGGGCGCACCTCGGCCCCGAGCTTCCACGTTCCCGCGTGCTCGATCGGAGCTCCGGCGAGCAGGCGCAGGAAATGCGACTTGCCGGTGCCGTTCGGTCCCAGCACCGCGACGCGCTCACCGAGCCAGACCGAGAGGTCGAACGGCTCGGTCAGTCCCGAGATCTCGAGCTTCGTGCACTCGAGGACGCGCTTGCCGGACCGGCTCCCGCGCAATCGCATCGTGACGCCGCGTGTCTTGGGCGGCTCCGGTGGCGGACCGGCCTGCACCCAGCGCTGCCAGCGCGACTCCGCCGCGTTCGCCTGGCCCTGGTTGCTGTCGTTCAGCGCGGCGCGCTGCTTCATCAGCTTGTAGTGCCGAAACAGGCGACGCTCCTCTTGTTGCCATCGGCTCACCGCATCACCCAGGCGCGCGTTCCGTGCGTCACGCGCATCGTGATACGTCGCGAAGTTGTCACCATGCGTCCATGCACCCTGCGCCTCGATCGTCACGATCTTGGCCGGCGCACGCGACAACAGCGCGCGATCGTGACTCACGAGGAGAATCGTCTTGCGGGCGCCCCGAAGGCGCTCCTCGAGCCATTCCTTGCCGGCGAGGTCGAGAAAGTTGTCAGGTTCGTCGAGCAGCAGCGTGTCGATGTCGGAGTCGAGCAGCACTTCGAGCGCGAGTCGCTTGCGCTCCCCTCCCGACAGCTCGGAGAGCAGCCGGTGTTCGGCAACGGCGAACGGCTGGCGCAGGACCCGCTCGGTGCAGGTCGTCCAGTGCTGCTCCTCCCGGTAGCCGCCGGCTTCCCCCCAACGCGCCACTGCTTCCGCCGAGCGCGAGGCCGGACACGTCGGAGCCCAGCCGCTCGTGGCTGCGCTCCGTCGCGACGAGTGCCTCACCGGCCTCCCGGACGCGCGGCGACGACAATCCGACGAGCAGCTCTCTCACCGTCGTGCGTTCGTCGACCCGCCCGAGATCCTGCGGAAGGACGCCCACATTGCCGTCGACGTGCACCGTGCCCGATGCCGGCTCCAACTCGTGCGCCACGATGCGCAAGATCGTCGACTTCCCGACACCATTCGGTCCGACGAGCCCGACACAGTCGCCACTTGCGACCCGCAGCGACACGTCCTCGAACAGCGACTCGCCGCCGGGATATCCGTAGCCGACCTGATTCAGTTGAATCGCCATGCGGCGTGCCGGCGACTACTTCGTCGTCGTCATCATCCTCGTCGTCGTCCTCGTCGATGAGGAAGTTGTACGCCTTGGCGAGCGTCAACACCTCGTCGACGTCGGCGCTGACCGCGTGATACGCGATGCGCTCGAACAACGCGTCCCGGACCTCTTCGGCGATCGCCATGTCGCACCCCCTCGAAACGGGTGCGACCCTAGATCACGTCACTGTCGTCGTGACGGTGCTTTGAATCCGGGGCTCGTAGGCCAGTGTCGGCTGGCTGCGCCCGCGCAATGCGAGCTCGTCCGCGACGACCCAGCGCTTGCGCTCCTCCGCCGACGCGCGGGCGACGGCCTCTTCGCTCGCGAGCACGCCGCCGGGCCGCGCCTTGGCCGCTTCCGTCAGGCGTGAGGCCTCGTTCACAGGATCACCGATAACGGTGTACTCGTATCGATGCGCGGCGCCGACGTTGCCCTGCCGCGACATCGCCGGAGGAGACGCCGATCCCGGCCACGAGCTCGGGATGAGTCAGCGACAGCGCGAGGAGGTCCGCGCCGGAGCGTGCGCGCCGCGCGCAACGCGCGAGTGGCGTGGTCCGGTTGATCGGCGGGCACGCCGAACACGCACAACGCGGCGTCGCCCTCGAACTTGTTGACCCAGCCACCTTCCTGCTCGATCCGCTCGACGACGATCCCGAAGAACGTGTTCAACAGGCCGACGACGGCATCCGCCGGACGCGACTGCGCGAGCCGGCTCGAGCCGACGAGGTCGACGAACACCACGCTCGCCTCGCGGCGCTCGCCGCCGAGATGGACGCCCTGCTCGCGCGCGAGATTGGCGACCTCCACACCGACGTGCCGGCCGAACAGGTCCTCGAGCGCTCGCCGGTCGCGCAAGCCGCCGACCATGCGATTGAAGCCCGACTGGAGCTGCCCGACCTCGCCGCCGTCGTCGACGGGGACGTCGACGTCGAGCTCGTCGCGCTGCACCCCGCGAGTGCGGCGCGAATCTCGCCCAGTGGCTCGCTGATCGATCGCGCCGCGGTCGCGATGACCACCGCCCCGACGGCAATCCCGACGGCCACCAACGCCCAGATCGCCACCTGGTTCGGTGCGTCCTCCGGTCGCCGGCCCACGTAGCTCAACACGATGATCAGCAACGGGATCGCCGCTCCGAGCGCCCACGACACGAGCAGCCGGGTACGGATTCCGAGCATCCGCGTGTCGTCGGGCGCGTCTGTCGCGAACAGCTCCCGGAAGACCGGCCGCATCGCGCGTTCCAGCAGCAAGAACGTGACCCCCGCGGTCGTCAGGCCACCGAGGACGATCGAACCGGCGACGCGCAAGCTGTGTACAAGGGATCTGTCATCGAGCACGAGGGACGAGAACCCGAACAACACTGCCGCGCCGATCCAGGCCACCAGACCCAAGCACGCTTGACGAAGCGGCAACCGCAGCACGGCGCGCCGCTTCTGCGGTCCGAGCGCGGCGCCGCGGAGACGCCACGCGGTCACGCCGTGCACATCGCGATACGCGATGGCGCCGCCGATCGGGAACATGACCGCGAGGTACGCGACGAACAGCATCAGGTCGCGCTGACCGTGGCCCGATCTCGACCCGGTCGTGTCGATCAGCGTGCCGGTGTAGAACGACAACGACGCGCCGACGAGATTCGCGAGCCCGAAGCGCGTGAGGACCGACTTCTCGATGTCGCTCCATTGCTTGTGCCGGCGCACGGGCGAAAGCTACGGCGTCAGCCGGCACGCCGCCATGTGACGTGCGTCACGCGTGCTTTGCTCCCTCGAAGTTGACGAAACGCGGGTGCGCGCGGCCGTGGCCGAGCCGCCGTGCCCACGTCGTCGGCAGGGCGTTCGCCTCGCCCGCGGGCAGATATCGCGCCGGCGCAAGAGTGATGCCGGCGCGGCCGAATCCGGGAGCGACGAGCTCGTCGATGTACTCCGGCGTCGCCACGGGCAGGTCCGCGTAGCGCGTCGGTGTCGACGCCTCCCAGATCTCACCGTTCAGCGTGATGTCGAAGCGCGCGCCGGGGCGACCTACGGCGGCAAGTCCGCCGACGATGTCGTCGTCGCGCGAGCACGATGCCCTCGAGGAGCCGGCCCCAGGGGAGGAGCACGTGCACCTCGTCGGCGATGCCGCGCAGCTCGTCGGGCAACACCTCGAGTGCCGCCCGCAGATACACGACGTTGGCGCGACCACCTCTTGCGGGTTTCCGCAGCGCCTTGTGCGCCATCTCGCCCATCGGTTCGTCGAGCGCATCGACGCCGACGACGAGCCACTCCGGATGGGACGACGCCGGCGCGTATGCGTACCGCCCGTCGCCGGTACCCACGTCGACGATCGTGCGCGCGGCCGACGCGCGCAACCCGGACAGCTCGGCCCGCTCCATCGCTGCCGTCCGACCCTTGCCGACGACGCGCGTCAGCGTCATTGCTCGTCCGCAATGGCGAGCACGCGCGCGTACGCCTCCTTGCGACTCACGCCGGGCAGGTCGGCCAGCGCGTGGGCCAGCGTCTTGTTGGTGACGCCCTGCGCGAGCAGGGCCCGCAACAGGCGATCCAGCTGCGGGTCGGCGCCCGCGTCGGGGAGCGGGGCGGCGCCCGCCGGCGGCGCGACGACCAGCGTGAACTCGCCGCGCGGTCCTCGCTCGCGAGTGTCGGCGGCCAGCTCACGCGCGGTCCCGCGCCGGAATTCCTCGAACACCTTCGTCACTTCGCGCCCCGCGCACACCTGCCAGTCCGGACACACGACCGCGAGGTCGGCGAGCAACGCCCCGACGCGGTGCGGAGCCTCGTGCGCCACGAACGTCTCGCGCCGGTCGGCCAATCGGCGGAGCTCGGCCTGGCGGGCGGCCGAGCGCCGCGGCAGGAAGCCGACGTACGTGAACCGATCGATCGCGAGCCCGGACGCGCTCAAGACCGCGAGGAGCGAAGACGGTCCCGGTACGGGCGTCACCTCGAACCCCGCGTCGAGCGCGCTGCTCACGACGACATAGCCCGGATCACTGAACAACGGAGTGCCCGCGTCGCTGACCAAGCGCGACGCGGGCACCGCCGGCCATGCGCGCGATCGCATCTTCACTGCGGGCCACCTCGTTCTGATCGTGGTAGCTGACCACGGCGCCCCGCGGATGCAGACCGGCTCGCTGCCGCGAGGTCGCGGAACCGGCGCGTGTCCTCGGCGAGCACGACGTCAGCCGCGTCGAGCACCCGACGTGCGCGGGGTGACAGGTCGTCGTCGTTCCCGATCGGCACCGCGACGACGAACAACACGCCCTTGGCATCACGGTCGAGCTCCTGGACGGTCACATCGAGTACCGCATTCGAGCTCGCGAGCGCGCGCACCAGCTCCCGGTCGATCTCGGCCGCGGTCTTGCTCGACTCGTATGCGAAGGTGCGGCCTCGGAGCGCGGGCCCGCGCCGGAACACCAACGAGTCGTCACCCAGGAAGAAGGGCGTCACCGTCGCCGTGAAGGTGTCGGTGAGCGAACCACATGCGAGCGTGACCTCCACGACGCCTCGCAACGCGAGCAGCGCAGCATCGTCGTGGTCGCTGTCGACACCGAGCACGCACGTGGCGCGCCGGGTCACCTGAGTATCTCGGGTCAGCTCCAGCGTCTTGCCGTGCGTGCCGGCGATGCGCGGAATGGCCGCGGCAACGGAACGACACGGACACAATGGCAAGCTACCGGCGCCCGGCTTGTGACCGAGGTCCTCGGGTGTCAGCCTGGTGGCGTGACCGACCTGGCTGCTGCTGCCATCCTGTCGCGGATCGGGACCGAAGCGCGTACGTTCGCGCGCAACGATCTCTGCGAGAGTCCGACCCTCGATCGCTTCGTCTCGGGCCTCGCGCGTGTCATGCAGACCGCCGGCTACACGCAGCTCGACGCGCCCGACGCGGACACCAACGTGGTGCTCCACACCATGGACGCCGCCGCGGCGACGTCCCTACCGGCGCAAGGCCGCGCCCACGTTCGTCGTCGCAATCGCCGAGCTTCCCGCGCCCCCCGACGACATCTTGCGCTCCGGGTACCCCTTGCTGGTGCGGGGCCTCGCGAACCTGTGCGTGATGGTGAGCGACACGCCGGAGGGATTGGCGGTTCGGTTCGTGACGCTCGAGCAAGGGATGTACGGCGTCGGCCCGGGCCTCTCCGACGAGGAGCTGCTCGAGCGCGTCTTCACGCGTGTCGAACCGCTCGCGTCGTCGCAACTCGTCATCGCGAACGAGTTCGTGACCGATCTGCCCTCGCACCTGTGGAACGGCGACGCCCAGACCGCCCAGATGCTCGGCGCCGGCCGCGCGCTCGAGTCGCTCGACCTGCTGCCTGCGCCCTTCCCGATCGAAGAGATCCTCGGGCCGCGCGACCTGCGCCACGTGCAACTGCTCTACGGAATCGGCGGACTGTCCTACGGCAACGTGAGCGTCCGCTATCAGGGCGACGACCTGCACGGCGTGCCCGACCCCGACGGGCCCGTGTACTGGATGAGCGCGAGCGGCGTCGACAAGAGCGATCTCCGGCTCATCGGCGAGCACATCCTGCTCGTGCGCGGCTACGACCCCGACCGCGACACGATGGTGCTGTCCGTACCTCCCGATGTGAAGACCCGGCGCGTGTCCGTCGACGCGATCGAGCACTGGATGATCTATCGGGAGCACCCCGATGTGGGTGCGATCCTGCACGTGCACGGCTGGATCGACGGCACGGTCTCCACCGACGTCAACTATCCGTGCGGCACGTTGCAGCTCGCGGCGTCCGTCGCGGATCTCGTGCGGTCTGCACCCGATCCCTCACGCGCGGTCGTGGGATTGCGCAACCACGGGCTGACGATCACCGGCCACAGCCTCGACGAGATCTTCGAACGGGTCGGCGCCAAGATCGTGCCCCGGGTGCCGATGGAGTGACGTCAGAAACGTTTTGTGCGGAACGGTTCGGATCGCTCCGGAACTCGGACCGCTGTGAAGGTCGGGCTGGTCCTCGGTGCCGGTGGCGTCGTCGGCGCGGCGTACCACGCCGGGGCGCTCACGGCGCTCGAGCAAGACCTCGGGTGGGACGCCCGCGACCGCCGAGGTCATCGCCGGCACGAGCGCCGGCTCGCTCATGGGCGCGCTGCTGCGCTGCCAACGTTCCCGCCAGTGATCTCGCGGCCTGGACGGTCGGCGCGACGCTGTCGCCCGACGGCATCGCGCTCGCGCGACGCGTTACGCACCCGGAGTTCGATCCGGTGTCGATGCGCATGTTCCTCCGGCTACCTCGCGTGCCCGCATCCGCACGCCGTGGTGGTCCACGATCCGGAACCCGTTGCGGTTCGACCCGATGCGGGCGTTCGTCACGCACCTTGCCGACGGGGATCGATCACTTCGGGAGCACGTCGAGTTCCTCGGGTACGGGATGGCCCGACAAGAAGCTGTTCGTGTGCGCCTGCCGCCGGCGGACCGGACGCCGGGTGGTCTTCGGGCGCAGTCGTGTGCCCGACGACGGGCTGGCCGCCGCCGTTGCGGCATCGTGCGCGGTGCCGGGCTACTTCGCGCCGGTCATCGTCGACGGCGAGCAATACGTGGACGGCGGTGTCGGGTCACTGAACAACGCCGACACCCTCCGCCACTGCGATCTCGACCTCGTGATCGCGATCTCGCCGATGTCGACCGTCGCGACGTTCCTCGCTATTCGCTGGATCGCGTGCTCCGCGAACGGGCCCGGGCCCAGCTGCGCCGCGAGCTCGCGCTCGTCGAGCGTGAAGGCACTCGCACCGTCGTGCTCGAACCCGGCGAGGAGGTGCTCGCGCACATCACCGCCGATTTCATGAGCGAGGCGCACGTGAACGACATCGTGGCGGCCGCGTTCCTCGAGACCGGCGCGCAACTGCGCGAGCCGGCACGGGCCGACGCACTCGACGGGTTGCGCTCGCCACACCGCCCGATCGCGGTGTGAAGCACCCGTCACCCGACCGGCGCCGCCACTGCGAGCACATTCGACTCGTGGTCGAGGAGCCAGCGCTTGTAGTCGGTGCCCGTACGCGTAGCCGCCGAGCGCGCCACCACTGCGCACGACCCGGTGGCAGGGCACGATCAACGTCACCGGGTTGGCCGCGTTCGCCATTCCGACGGCGCGCGACGCGCTCGGCCGCCCGACGCGGCGCGGCGAGCTCTCCGTAGGAGATCGTCGAACCGGCCGGAATCTCACGCAAGCGCTTCCACACCTCACGCTGGAAGCTGGTACCGCCGTCGGGCTCGACCGCGATCGCTGTCGAGCGCGTCGACGTCGCCATCGAAGTACGCCGTCAAGACGGCGTGCACGTCCCATCGATCCCGACGGACTTGCTGTGCGGGGTCGCGTCGAAGGTCGCGGCGCGCACGACGCCGTCCTCGACGACCGCCCGGAGCGAGCCGAGCGGGAAGGTCACTACTGCGAGATCAGTTGTCATGGTGATGTTGTACGCCAGGCACGCGAGACAGATCCGGACACGGCTCTCGTTGTCCGGATCTGTCTACTCTGATGGCATAGAACTCCAGCGATGAGCCAGTTCACCGCCGTCGTCACCACCGGGATCTACTGCCGGGCGGGCTGCCCGGGCACCCCGCTGCGCCGCAACACGCGCCCGTATGCGTACGCAGCCGCGGCCGAAGCCGCGGGGTTCCGGCCGTGCCTGCGCTGCCGGCCGGACCGCGAGCCCGATCCCGGCTGGGTCGATGCACCCGAGCTCGTGTGCCGAGCCCTGCGCAGCATCGCGGACGGCGCCCTCGACGGCGCAACCGAAGACGAGTTGGCGGCCCGCCTCGGTGTCAGCGCGCGCCATCTCCGCCGGCTCTTCGACGCGCACGTGGGCGCGACCCCGGCAGAGGTTGCGCGCTCGCGGCGCGCGCACTTCGCACGCCGGTTGCTCGACGACACCGACCTTCCGGTCGCTCGCATCAGCGACGCGGCGGGATTCAACAGCGTGCGGCAGATGAACCGCGTGATGAAGGAGGTGTTCCATTTCACGCCGGTGGAGTTGCGTGCTCGCCGCCGGGCACCCGACCGGTGCGTAACCGACGGCGGCTTGGAGCTGCGCGTGCCGTACCGGCCGCCGCTCGCGTGGGACGCGCTGCTCGGTTTCCTCGCGTCCCGCGCGATCCCGGGCGTCGAAGCCGTCGACCTCGACGCGGGCGTCTACCGGCGCACGGTCGAGGTGGCGGGCGCGCCCGGTGTGCTCGAGGTGTGGAACGAGCCCGACCGCGACGCGCTTCGCATGCGCGCGCACCTCCCCGCGTTCGACGGTCTCGTGCACGTCGTCGGCGGCGTGCGCCGGCTGTTCGACCTGGACGCCGACCCCGAGGCGATCGATCCGGTGCTCGCGCGCGACGCCGTGCTGCGCCCGCTCGTGCGGGCCCGTCCCGGGCTCCGCGTCCCGGGCGCGATCGACCCCTTCGAAGTCGGGGTCCGGGCAGTGCTCGGTCAGCAGGTCTCGGTCGCGGCCGCCACGAGGCTCGCGGGCCGGCTCGTCGATGCGCACGGGCAGGCGGTGCCCGGTCTCGAGCCGCTCGGTCTGACCCATCTCTTTCCGTCGCCCCGCCGGCTGGCGCGGGCCGAGCTCACCGCGGTGGGCCTGACCGGCGCCCGGGCGGGAGCCGTGAATGCATTCGCCGGCGCGGTCGCGTCGGGGGGCGTCGACCTCGAGGTCGGCGCAGGCCTCGAACCGACAGTGGCGGCGCTCCGGGCCCTTCCCGGCTTCGGGGACTGGACCGCGCAGTACGTGGCGATGCGGGGCTGTGGCGAACGCGATGCGTTCCCGGCCCGTGACCTGGGCCTGCGCAAAGCCCTGGGCGAGGACGTCGGGCCGCGGGCCGAAGCGTGGCGCCCCTGGCGCGCATACGGGGCGATGCATGTCTGGTCCAACGGGTCCGAGAGGCACTGACCGACAGTGTGGTGAAAGGCTCGCGAAGGCGCGTTTGCCCTGGTCAGAGCCATTATTCCAACTCGACAGCGAGCCTCGGATCCGTTACGCTCGGGGACCGGCTCCGGCCGTAGCCCGTCCGCAGTTCTCCCCCCAGCACTTCCTCAGCCTTGGGGAACAACCTCCCGGGGCGCCGGCGTTTCCCAAGGGTGCTCGCCCTTCGAGGCCGTCCGGCCGATATTGATCGTACGAAGAGATCGCACAGCTCGTTCCACCGCCCGCCGTTGAAAGCGAAGCAATGCCCGCAAAGCACGTGAAACCCCGTCGTGAAGACCGCGACTACGAGGATCTCGTCCGCCTCTACCTCGAGGACGTCGGTCGTCATGACCTCCTCACCAAGGACGACGAGATCCGCCTCGCCCAGGCGATCGAAGGCGGTGTTGCCGCGCGCACGCAGCTCGAGACCGCCAAGAAGCTGACGCCGACACAACGGCGGCAGCTTCGCCGCGCGATCCGTCAAGGTGAAGAGGCACACCGCCAGTTCGTGAACTCGAACCTGCGGCTGGTCGTGTCGATCGCGAAGAAGTACCAGAGCTCGGGGCTTCCCCTCCTCGACATCGTCCAAGAGGGCAACCTCGGCCTCATCCACGCGGTCGACAAGTTCGACTGGCGCAAGGGCTTCAAGTTCTCGACCTACGCCACGTGGTGGATCCGCCAGGCGATCCAACGCGGCATCGCGAACTCGGCTCGCGTGATCCGGCTCCCGGTCCACGCCGGCGACATGCTCACCGCGCTGCTCAAGCTCCGCGCCTCGCTCGAGGGCACGCTCGGCCGCACGCCGACGCTGGCCGAGCTGGCGCGAGAGGCCGAGCTGCCGCTCGAGAAGGTCGTCGAAGTGCTGCGCTACGCCGTCGACACGGTCTCGCTCGACGAGCCCGTCCGCGACGACGGCGACGCCGAGCTCGGTGACTTCGTCGAGGACCGCAACGCGGTCGCGCCGTTCGACCACGCGGCGACGAGCCTGCTGCCGAACGAGGTGGCCAAGGTGCTGTCGGTGCTCGACGAGCGGGAGCGCACGATCTTGACGTTGCGCTTCGGTCTCGACGGTGGCGGCGAGCGCACGCTCGAGGAAGTGGCCGAGCACTTCGGTCTCACCCGGGAGCGGATCCGTCAGATCGAGGCCCGGGCCATGTCGAAGCTGCGGCACCCGTCCGCCGACGTCGGCGCCCGCGAGCTCCTCGAAGCCGTCTAACGCAGCGTTTTCCAGCGGACCTGCGTCCGTGCGGTGTCCCCGAGACACCTACGACGCAGGTTCGTTCGCGTCACGCAGGCGTTGGCAGTGACGCGCCGCGCCGATGATGCAGGTGGCGACCGCGGACGAAGGTTGCCCCGCCCACGAGGATCGCGACCGCGCCGAGCCCATCAGCGGTGAGCAGCACCCGGTGACGGCCCTCGTGGATGCAGGCGCCGGCGCTTCTCGCGCCAGTCGGCATACGCGTTGGCGCGCCGCACCGCCGGCGTCGCCGCGATCGCGGCGTACTGCTCCCGGAACCGGGCGATGGCCCGCGGCGTCGTTCGGATCGGGCAGCGGCCGGCACGGGAAGGGCGGCAATGACGCGCTCGTCGGCAGCGCTCGGTGGCGGGACGTCGTGGCCCCACGCGCTCGAGGATCGCGACGCACGTGTGCTCGGCATTGCTGCCGGCGCTGAAGGCGGTGAGCGAGGGCCACAGCGCGAGCGCCGTGAGGCAACCGACCGCGAACACCACCAGCAGACGCGTGTAGAAGCGCCGGTAGCCCCCATCGTCGTCCCGCGCGGGATCGAACACGTTGGCTCATCGGCCGGGCGCCCGAGATTCTGAACTCAGGCTCCCGAGAGGTCCTCGAGCAGCTGGGCGAGCGCGGCATCGGTGCCGGCCTGCGGGAGGGAGCCACCGCCGTCGACGACGACGGTCTGTCCGGTCACATAGCTCGCGCGGTCGGACGCGAGGAAGAGGATCACCTGCGCGATCTCGTCGGCTTCGCCGATGCGACGCAGCGGGAGCGCGTCGGCGATCGGTGCGAACACGTCCGGGAATTGCTCCCAGACCGACGGTGAGCGGCGTGCGTACGTGGCCCGGAGCGACGCAATTCACCCGCACCGTGGGCCCGTACTCCAGCGCGCCGCTCTTCGTCAGCGCGATCACGCCCGCTTTGGCGGCCGAATACGCGGCCTCGTTCCGGGTCGGCATGAGGCCCGACAGCGACGCGTTGTTGACGATCGATCCACCGCCCGTCTCGAGCATGAGCGGCACCGCGGCGCGCATGCCGTGGTACGTGCCGGTGAGGTTCACGTCGATGAGGCGGTGCCACAGCTTGTCGTCGACGGTGTGCAGCGGCCGGAGGTCACCGGTTCCCGCGTTGTTGACGAGCACGTCGAGGCGTCCGGTCGCCGCCACGAACTCGTTGACTGCGTGCGTCACGGCCTCGCCGTCACGCACGTCGACCTCGTACGTGTGCTCGCCGGCTCCCGCGGCGCGATCGATCACGCCGACGATCGCGCCCTGTGCCGCGAACAGTCGCGCGGTTGCGGCGCCGATACCCGACAGCCCACCGGTGACGAGCGCGGCCCGTCCTTCGAGGTCACCCACAACCGGCGAAGCTACCGCCGCTCAGTGGAGGGCCGCGATTGCTCCCCGGGCGAACGCGTCGACGAGCGCGGCGTCGACCGGCTCGTACATCTCGCCCGGCGGCGACACGGCTTCGAGGATGGCCACGAGATCGTCGCGCCGCCACAATGGCACCGCGAGCACGGTGCGACCACCGACCTCCTTGCGCACGGGTGCGCCGTTGCGCATCGCCTCGAGGGCCGGCGCGCCGTCGTCGGTGACGGAACGGCCGGGCGTGAGCTCGCGCTCGGCGGCGATCGGCACTTCCCCCGACGGCCCGACCAACCGGACACGCGAGCAATCGGCCGGCACGACGTCGGCGAGTGCGGCCGCGATCCGCCCGCGCTCTTGCCGACGCCTTCGCGCAGATCGAGCAGCTCCCGGTCGCTCGCGAGCGCCCCGGAGTACAAGAGCTCGCCCGCGACGACGAGCGTGATGCGTCGCGAGTCGCCGCGCAGCAACGCGAGACGGCGGAGATGGCGGTCCTGTTCGATCGCGTACATCCCGAAGCCGCCGGCCAGCGCGATCGCGGAGACTTGCAGCACTCCGGACGACGCGAACACCGCGTACAGGGCCACGAACCCGCATGTGAGCAGCACGGCCGCGATCTGCAGACGGCGGTGCGCGATCGCGCGGTCGGTCAACGGCTGGTCGGTCGGTAGTCCGACCGACCGCTCCTCCCGGGCAATCTCGCGATCGAGTGTGGTGACGGTTGCCGGCATGGCTCCCCCCTCATGAGTGCCCCGGTCCGTTTCCCCACTACATCGAGCAATTCACGCCTCAGACTTGAGCGGCCACCTCGAAGACGACGCCGTGATCACGGGCGAGCCAGGCGATGCCGTTGTCGTTCGGGTAGCCCCGGCCCTGGATGTTGAACATGCGCACGTGCTCGGCGGCAACCGGATACGGGCCCCAGTGCCACGTGCCGCGGTGCAGGTGCACACAGGTGAGGCGCGGGAGCGCGAACGCCCGAACCGAGTCGAAATGCTCCGGCTCGGAGAAGTCGGCAGCCGGCGGTGCGACGACGACGATCGCGTCGGTGTCGAGCGGCATGAGCGTCTGCGTGTGGGTGTCGTGCCGGTTGAGCAGCTCGCACCGGAGCCGGCCGTCACGCACCTCGATCTCGTCGAGCGAGTGGCCGATGTAGTTGACCCAGCCGTCGTGCAACAGGAACTCGAGATCGGCGGTCGGGTTGCCGTCGCCTTCGTCCGGAGGCAGCACGCCGTACGGCGCGAACGATTCGATCGTCGCCTCGACCGGCCTCAGCTCGACGGTCCTCGGGTCGCCCATCACGCCTCCTGGCGTACGCTTCTGCCCGGCACACTACGGAGGTTGCGAGATGGACGTGCGGTCGATCGAGGACGTCGAGCCGGTCGTCGAGCACAACGGCACGGTGCCGGTGTGGTGGTTGGTGAATCCCCGCGAGATGTTCGAGATCACGAAGGGCGGGCACCTCGAGCTCGTCAGCGAGTTCGAGGTTGCGGGCGGCGGCTTCGTGGATCCCCACAATCATCCGACCCACGAGTTCTATTACGTGACCGCGGGGCGCGGGATCATGACGATCGAGGGCGAGGACCGCGAGATCAGCCAGGGCGATCTCGTGCACATCCCTCCGAACGCCGTGCACTCACTCCGTCCGGTCAGCGACCACGCGCCGATCCACTGCTTCTGCTTCGCGGTCGGCGTCGACGGCGCGGGAGCGGTCAACTACACGGAACACTGAGCCCGCAACATGGGCCGAGTCCTGGTGACTCGCCGTCTTCCCGACGGCGGGCTCGATCCACTCGCCGGTCACGAGGTCGTCGGACCGAAGCCCGACGACGCGCCGTACACGCACGACGAGCTGTGCGCGCACGCGCGCTCGTGTGATGCGATCGTCTGCTTGCTCACCGATCGCATCGACGCGGCGGTGATCGAGGCGGGCTCGAGCTCGCTGCGCGTGATCGCGAACGTCGCAGTCGGCTACGACAACATCGACGTCGGTGCCGCGCACGCACACCGGATCCTCGTGTGCAACACGCCCGGCGTGCTCGACGAGACGACGGCCGACCTCGCGTTCTTGCTGATCCTCGCGGCGTCGCGCCTCGCCGCCGACGCCGAGCGCGACCTGCGATCGGACCGGTGGCACGGATGGGGTGTCACCCAGTATCTCGGGCGCGACGTGCACGGCGCGACGCTCGGGCTCGTGGGCTTCGGTCGCATCGCCCGCGCGGTCGCCCGTCGCGCGGAGGGATTCGGACATGCGGGTGCTGCACCATGCCCGCCATGACACCGCGCACGAGGGCTACGTCGCCGATCTCGACGCGTTGCTCGGCGACGCCGACATCGTGTCGTTGCACGTCCCCGGGGGTGCTGAAACTCACCACCTGATCGACGCCCGTCGGCTCGCGCTGATGAAGCCGACGGCGGTGCTGGTGAACACCGCCCGCGGAACTGTCGTCGACGAAGCCGCGCTCGGCGGCAGCCCTGCACGGAGGTCGCCTGTTTGCCGCCGGCCTCGACGTGTACGAGCGGGAACCCGAGATCTCACCAGAGCTGTTGCGCGCCCCCCGAACGGTGTTGCTCCCGCACGTCGGATCGGCATCGCAGGCGCACGCGCACGCGCATGGCGACGATGGCCACCTCGGCGGTTGCCACCGTGTTGGAGGGCGGCACGCCGCCGAATATCGTGAAGCCGTGAGCAGGATCCCGATCGTGTGCACACTCGGTGCGGATGCGCAGGTGGATCGCGGCACCGAATGGGCGCGGATGCTGACCCGTGCGTCCGCGCGTGAGCTGACCGACGATCGCGCGGAGCTCACGTTCCCCCGCGATCCGGCGCTGGCGAGCGAGCTCGCCGACCTCGTCGCTCGCGAAGTCGACTGCTGCGGATTCTTCACGTTCACGCTCACCGTGTCGCGCGACTCGATCGTGCTCGGCATCAGCGCGCCCGACGAAGCCAAGGATCTGGTGACCGCGTTCATCGCTCCACCCCGGGGGACTAACTCGTGAGTGAAGAGGTGCGCGGCGTCGTCGCGAAGGGCGTCAAGCAACCGGTCTCCGTCGAGACGATCGTCGTTCCCGATCCCGGGCCCGGCGAAGTGAAGGTGCGCGTGCAGGCGTGCGGCGTGTGCCACACCGACCTGCACTACCGCGAGGGTGGCATCGGCGAGGAGTTCCCGTACCTCCTGGGTCACGAGGCTGCCGGCGAGGTCGAGGCCATCGGTGCGGACGTCACGAACGTCGCGCCGGGCGACTTCGTCGTGCTGAATTGGCGGGCCGTGTGCGGGGAGTGCCGAGCATGCCTGCGGGGCCGGCCGTGGTACTGCTTCAGCACGCACAACGCGGAGCAGAAGATGACGCTCGCCGACGGCACAGTGTTGTCGCCCGCGCTCGGCATCGGCGCGTTCGCGGAGAAGACGATCGTCGCCGCGGGCAGGCGACGCCGGTCGATGCCCGGGCCGACGCGGCCGCCGCCGGCCTCCTCGGGTGCGGCGTGATGGCAGGCTTCGGCGCGGCGACGTACACCGGCGGCATCGGCCGGGACGACACGGTCGCGGTGTTCGGCTGCGGCGGCGTGGGCGACGCCGCGATCGCGGCGGCCAGGCTCGCGGGCGCCCGGACGATCATCGGCGTCGACCTCGACGCCCGCAAGCTCGAGTGGGCGATCGGCTTCGGTGCGACCCATACGGTCGACGCGTCGAAGGAGAACCCGGTCGACGCGGTGCGTGCGCTCACCGAAGGCAACGGCGCCGACGTGTGCATCGAGGCCGTCGGCCGGCCCGACGTGTTGAAGCAGGCGTTCTACGCGCGCGATCTTGCGGGCACGGTGGTGCAGGTCGGCGTCCCGACGCCCGACATGGGGTTGCCGGACATCCCGATGATCGACTTCTTCGGCCGGGGCGGCGCGCTGAAGCCGAGCTGGTACGGCGACTGCCTGCCGACGCGTGACTTCCCCACGCTGATCGCCCTGTACCTGCAGGGGCGCTTCCCACTCGACAAGTTCGTGTCCGAGACGATCACGCTCGACGACGTCGAGGACGCGTTCCACAAGATGGAACGCGGCGAAGTGCTGCGGTCCGTCGTCGTTCTCTAGATTGTGCGGATGGCGGAACACAGCGAATGGGGTCCTCTCGCGGCGCTGATCGGCGAGTGGGAAGGCAACGAGGGCGTCGATTTCGCGTACGCGAACGAGCGCGGAGCCAGTCGGTGAGACGAAGTTCCGCGAAAGCTTTCGATGAAACCGTTCGGGCCGGTCGAGAACGGCAAGCAGGTGTTGTACGGGCTCGACTACCGCACGGCCGCGTGGCGTACCGAGATCGAAGAGGAGAACCCGTTCCACACCGAGGTCGGCTACTGGCTCTGGGACGTGGCCGACAGCCAGGTGATGCGGTGCTTCATGGTGCCGCGGGGCTCGGTCCTCATCGCCGGTGGCACTGCGAAGGCGACCGACCGGTCGTTCGGGTTGGCCGCGGAGTGTGGCTCGGAGATCTACGGCATCTTGTCGAACCCGTTCCTGGCCGCGAAGGCCCGCACCGCGCGTTACTCGTGCACGATCACCGTGCACGACGACGGCTCGTGGTCCTATGACGAGACGTCGACCATCGAGCACGCCGCGCTGGGCGACACCATCGCGCACACCGACCGCAACACTTTGCGGAGAGCCTGACCCGCTGACTCGCTATTCGCGGTCGATCGGCGCAGTGTCGAGGCCGAGCAATTCCACAGTCGTGCGCCCGGCCTTCAGTTGCTCGAAGTAGTGCGCTTCTCGCTCGGCCCGCGTGACCCCGGCCGACGCGTATCTCCTCGAGGCGGCCGCGCGGGACGACCGTGACGCCGTCGGTGTCGCCGACGATCCAGTCGCCGCCGGCGACGTCGACGTCGCCGACGAGCGCCTCGTGGCCGATGCGGCCCGGCTCCACCTTGGTCGCGCCGCGCAAGGCGATCAGCGCCGAGAACACCGGGAAGCCGTGGGCGTGCAGCGCGTCGACGTCGCGAACGCCGCCGTCGATCACGAGGCCGGCCAGGCCGCGCGCTTCCGCCGCCGTCGTCAGCACCTCACCCCAGTATCCGCGGCCCGGTTCCTGGCCTACGCTCACCACGAGCACCGATCCGGCGGGCGCCTCGGCGACCGCGACATGGATCGCGAGATTGTCGGCGGTGCTGCACACCACCGGGAACGCGGGACCGCTCACGCGTGCGCCCGGCCAGACCGGTCGGATGCGTGGCGCCATCGGACGACCACCGCTCTCGCCGAGCGTGGCGGCACCGAGAGCAGCGAATGTGGATGCGAGGTCGTTGGTCATGGGTGCGTGCTTGGCGGAGGGCGAGGGATTTGAACCCTCGAGGGGACTTATCACCCCCTACTCGCTTAGCAGGCGAGCACCTTCGGCCACTCGGTCAGCCCTCCGGAGTCAACGATTATACGGCGGCCTCTTCAGGGCAGCGACGAGCGACTGCCCGCCGCCCTAGCCGGAAAGCGGCTTGCGAGCTCGCCCCGCGTACATGTAGCTCAAGAGCTTCGGCCCCTTGAGGTAGTAGTTGCGCATCGTGTCGATCTCGAAGCCGGCGTCGGTCAGCAACGCGTCGATCGGACGATTGAGGTGACAGCCGCCGGCGACCTTCTGCTGGAGGCCGTCGAACCGATCCTGCGTGCGCGCAACCTTGGCGTCGGGTGAGTGGCCGTGCTCGGCGAAGTGGAAGCGGCCGCCCGGTTTCATCACACGCCGCAGCTCGCGCAGCGCGGCGCCGACGTCGGGGATCGTGCACAGCGTCATCGTCGAGAGTGCGCTGTCGAAGCGATCATCGGGGAACGCGAGCCGTGCACCGTCGAGCCCACCGACGTGGACCCCGACCGGCGCGGCCGTCATGCGCTTCGCCGCAAGCCGCATCGCGACGCGCGACGGGTCGACCGTCCATACGCCGGTGACCTCCGGCGGGAGATGCGGCAGGTTGAGGCCTGATCCGAATCCGAGCTCGATGACGTCGCCGTGGAGCCCTTCGCAGGCCTCCTTGCGTACCTTGGCGAAGTCGCTTGTTGCCGAGCATCACGTTGACGACGCGGGGCACCACCTGCTCGTTGTAGAAGCCCATGAGCGAGAGGGTACGGTCGTGCCATGACGCCGGTCGAGGCCCTCGAACGGATCGCGGAGCTGCTCATCCGGGGCGCGCGCCCGTGTACCGGGCCCAGGCGTTCCGTCGTGCGGCGCGAGAGATTGCACGCGTCGACGACGCGGAGCTGCGCTTCCTCGCCGACAACGGCCGCCTGCAGGAGATCCCGGGCGTCGGCGACAAGACCGCGGCCGTGATCGTCGAAGCGCTCGACGGCAGGACGCCCGAGTACCTCCAGAAGCTCCTCGCCACCGCCGACGATCACACCGACGCGGGTGAGGCGCTGCGGGTGCAGCTCAAGGGCGATCTGCACGTGCACTCCGACTGGTCGGACGGCGGCCATACGATTCGCGCGATGGCGGAGAAGGCCCGCTCGCTCGGGCACGAGTACTTCGCACTGACCGACCACTCTCCCCGGCTCACGATCGCGAACGGCCTGTCCGCCGAGCGCCTGCGCGAGCAGCTCGACGTGGTCGCGGAGCTCAACGCCGAGCTCGCGCCGTTCCGCATCCTCACCGGCGTCGAGGTCGACATCCTGGAGGACGGTGCGCTGGATCAGTCCGAAGAGCTCCTCGATCGTGTCGACGTCGTCGTCGCGAGCGTGCACTCGAAGCTCCGGATGGAACCGGTTGCGATGACGCGACGCATGGTCGGCGCGATCGCCAGCCCGCACAGCGATGTGCTCGGTCATTGCACCGGGCGACTCCTGACCGGCCGCGGCCGCCCGAAGTCGCAGTTCGATCACGAGGTCGTGATCGAGGCGCTGCGCACGTTCGACACCGCGCTCGAGGTCAACTGCCGGCCGGAACGCCTCGATCCGCCGCGGGAGATCCTGCGCAAGGCGGTCGACGCGGGCGTGAAGGTGGCGATCTCGACCGACGTGGACGCGACCGATCAGTTGGACTGGCAGCCGTACGGCACCGACCGTGCCGCCGAGTGCGGCGTCGAGGCCGAGCACGTGGTCAACGTGTGGTCCGCCGACGACCTGCTCGCGTGGTGCGCGGCGCATCCGACGCCGTAACGTCTCCGTGCAATCGCGTGCTGCGATCACCGCTTCCCACGGTTCGAGGTGCAACCCGTCGGCGATGCGTTCGTTGTCGCGCGATCTGATCGTGGAGATGCGAATCGTCGCGGGACCGACGCCGGCCACGTCGGCAGGCTCGTCCGAGATGTTGCACGCGACGACCACCCGGTCACCACGTCGCCACGCCCAGACGCGACCATCGGACGCCGGCAGCGTCTCGTGGCCGCCGGTGCGCAGATCGGTCAGCGTGTGCCGGAGCTGCACGAGGTCACGCGTCAGCGTCAGCATCGAGTCGGGATCGTTGCGCTGCGTCTCGACGTTGTTCGCCCGGTAGTCGCCGTACGGCAGCCACGGCTCGACGCCCGGCGCGCTGAAGCCGGCACCGTCGTCCGCGGTCCAATGCATCGGCGTGCGTTCCGGGTCCCGACCCATGCGCGGGCCGTGGAGCTTGCCGACCGGGTCGAGGACGCGCTCGGGCGGGACGTCGGTGTCGACCATGCCGATCTCGTCCCCGTAGTAGAGGAACGGTGTGCCGCGGAGCCCCATGAGCATCACCATCGCCGCCCGCGCGCGCGCCGGGTCGTTCTCGCCCCAGCGCGTGGGGAAACGGTGATTGTCGTGGTTGCCACCCGTCCACACCGGCCAGGCGGTCGTGGGGAGCAGCCGCTCCGCCGTCTCGATAGCCCTTCGCATCTCCTGCGCGCGGAACGGCGCGTGGATCAGCATGAAGTTGAACGCCAGGTTGAGCTCGTCGCCTTGGCCGTAGAACGAAGCGAAGGCTTCGGGTTCGAGCACGTATGTCTCGCCGATGAGCGCACGGGGCGGGTCGTAGCTGTCGGCGAGCTTGCGCCAGCGCCGCAGCACGTCGTGCACCTCGGGGCGGCACGCACTGTACGTCGTGCGTTGCCCGCGGAGCTGCACCCACCAGTGATCGTCCTTCGTCGCGGGCGGGTTGTCGCGCAGCTCGCGCGTCCTTCACGATCGAATGCGCGACGTCAATGCGGAACCCCGCGACGCCGCGGTCGAACCAGAAGCGCAGGATGTCATCGAAGGTGTCGCGGACCTCCGGGTTCCACCAGTTCAAATCGGGTTGCGACGGGAGGAACTGGTTCAGGTAGTACTGGCCGGTGTGCTCGTCGAACGTCCACGCCGGCACGCGGGGATCGAACGCCATGTTCCAGTTGTTCGGCGGCGAGCCGTCGGGCTTGGGATCGGCCCACACGTACCAATCGCGGTGCTCGGCCGTCCGCGACGACTTCGCGTCCTGGAACCACGCGTGCCGGTCGCTCGTGTGGTTGGGGACGAGATCCATGACCACGCGGATGCCGCGCTTGGTCGCTTCGGCGATGAGCTCGTCGGCGTCGGCGAGCGTGCCGAGCGCGGCGTCGATATTCACGTAGTCGGCGACGTCGTAGCCCCAGTCGTCATTCGGCGAGGGCATCACCGGGTCGAGCCAGATGCCCGCGACGCCGAGCCACGCGAGGTGGTCGAGGCGCTCGGTGATCCCGCGCAGGTCGCCCACGCCGTCGCCGTTCGTGTCCATGTACGAGCGCGGGTAGATCTGGTACAGCACGCCGTCGCGCCACCAGGTGTGTCCGGGCTCGTCCGCAGGCATCTCCGGCATGGCGGGGGACGCTACCCGGCCGCGGTGTTTGGACGCGCAGACCGCCGGAGGCGGTCTGCACGTCCAATCTGATGTGTCAATTGGCGGCGGCGGCGGGTTCGCCGACCGCGAGCGACCACATGCGGGAGTAGGGGCCGCGGCGGGCGAGCAGCTCGTCGTGCGAGCCGTTCTCGACGACACGACCCGCGTCGATGACGACGATGCGGTCGGCGAGCTTGGCCGTTTGCAAACGGTGCGCGATCAGGATCGTGGTCCGCCCGTGCGCGGCGATCCCCATCGCGGCCTGGACCTTCGCCTCGGTCTGCAGGTCGAGGTTCGACGTGGCTTCGTCGAGCAGCAGGATCGCGGGATCCACCAGGTGGGCGCGGGCGAGCGCGATCAGCTGGCGCTGACCGGACGACAACGAACGCCCCCGCTCGCTCACCCACTGCAAGTACCCGCCGGGCAGGGACGCGATGAAGTCGTGCGCACCGACGGCCCGGGCCGCGGCCTCGACCTCGGCGTCGCTGGCCGACTCGCGCCCGTACGCGATGTTCTCGCGAATCGTGCCCGAGAACAGGAAGGCCTCCTGGGGGACGACACCGAGCTGCTGATGGAACGCGACCTGGTCGTACTCGTTCACCGGCACGCCGTCGACACACACCACGCCCGCGGTCGGATCGTAGAAGCGCGCCACCAGCTTGACGACCGTCGACTTCCCCGCGCCGGTCTCGCCGACCAGCGCGACCGTCTCGCCCGGCGCGATCTGCAGGTCGACACCGCGTAGCGCGTCGTCGATCGCGTTCGCATAGCGGAAGCGCACATCGTCGAGCACGACCTCACCGCGAGCCGGGGGACCTCCACCGGCGACGCGGGCGGGGGCACGGTCGTGGGTGTCTCGAGCAGCTCGGTAATGCGCGACACGGCGACTCGTGCCTGTTGATAGGAGTCGAACACCTGCGAGAGCTGCTGGATCGGTGC
This sequence comes from uncultured Actinomycetes bacterium, assembly GCA_963781425.1. Classification (GTDB taxonomy): domain Bacteria; phylum Actinomycetota; class Acidimicrobiia; order IMCC26256; family PALSA-610; genus DASQHW01. The sequence goes on from CAWAGX010000015.1 coordinate 75,892, forward strand.
GAAGAACAGGTTCAGGTACAGCAAGAACGCGATCAGGTCGCCGACCGTCAGCGAGCCGTTCGCGACGAGCACGCTCGCGGCGCCGAGCACCACGCACACCGCGATGTCCGAGAGGAAGTCCACGAACGGGAAGTACACGGCGACGAGTCGTTGGGCGTGCACGTGTGCGTCGCGGTAGCCGGCCGCGACCTCCTCGAACTGCTCCTGATTGCGGTCCTCGCGGACGAACGCCTGCGACACCCGCACCCCCGACAACCCTTCCTGGAGGTTGGCGTTCACGGCCGCAATCCGTTCCCGCGCCGTTTCGTACGCCTTCGAGGACGCCCTCCGGAACCAGATCGTCGCGATCGCGAGCGGCGGCAACACGATCGCGGTCACCAACGCGAGGCGAGGATTCATGACGGTGAGAGCGATCCCGACGCCGAAGAACGTCACCACGTTCACGAGTGCGTTGACGAGCCCGTTCTGCAAGAGCTGCGACAGGGCATCGATGTCGGTCGTCATGCGGGTCATGATGCGACCCGCCATCTCGTTCTCGTAGTAGTCCACGCCGAGCCGCTGGAGATGGGCGAAGACCTTGATCCGGAGCGCGTGCAAGAGCCGCTCCGACGTGCGGCCCATCACACGTGCCTCGGCCCACATGATCCACCAGTCGACGAGCGCAACCCCGAGGAACGCGATCGAGGCCGCCCACACGGCCCCGATTGCGCCATCGGTGATGCCGCTGTCGACGCCGTAGCGCACGAGGATCGGTCCCGCGAGCGTGCACAGCGCGTCCAGCGCGACCAGCAACATGCCGACCAGGAGCCACCCGCGATAGCGCTTCAGGAAGCGCGGGAATCGGAATTCGCGGCACGGGCGCGGCCTCCGCCGCGACATCGACGTGTGGATCGGCCGTCGCCGGCGGCAGCGCGTCGACTTGAGCAAACAGCTCGGCGGTCGGCGCGAGCGCGCCGCCCATGCCCCCCATCCAGTTGCCACCGGCACCACCACCGCCGGCCACGCGCATCTGCGCGGGGCTCGCGGGTCGTGTCGCGTCTGCCACCTCGCGCGTCACGAAGCGCGTCCGCGTCGAGACCGCGCCACGCCGAAAGAGTGATCCCGCCGACCTGCGGCTCGTCGCCGTCGAGCACGACCTCGGGAGCGTCGAGCCCTTCGGCGTCGTCGCCCGGGCCCGAGAGCAGCATGCGGTACAGCGGACAACGCGCCCACAGCTCCTCGTTGGTGCCGCTGTCGAGCACGCGGCCCTTCTCCACGACGACGATCCGGTCGGCGAGCGACAGCGTCGATCGCCGGTGCGCGATGAGGATCGTCGTGCGCCCGCGCGCGATGCGCCGGAGTGTGGCGTGGATCTCTTCCTCGATACGCGCGTCGACCGACGAGGTCGCATCGTCGAGCAGGAGGATCTCGGGGTCGGAGAGCAGCGCGCGGGCGAGCGCCACACGCTGGCGCTGACCGCCCGAAAGCGTGAGTCCCTGTTCACCGACGATCGTGTCGTAGCCATAGGGCAGGCGCTCGATGAACTCGTGGGCCTCGGCCGCGCGGGCTGCGGCCTCGACCTCGGCGGGCGTCGCGTCGGGTCGCCCGAACGCGATGTTGCTCGTGATCGTGTCGGAGAACAGGAACGAGTCCTCGAACACCACGCCGATGCTGCGCCGCAACGACTGCAACGTCACGGCGCGCACGTCGACCCCGTCGATCGACACTCCGCCGTCGTGCACGTCGTAGAACCGGGGCAACAGCAGACCGACGGTCGACTTCCCCGAGCCCGAGCTGCCCACCAACGCGACCGTCTCCCCCGGCGCAACCGTCAAGGAGAAGGCGCGCAGCACGGGATCGGTCGACGTGTAGCCGAACGTCACGTCGTCGAACTTCACCTCGCCGCGGTCGACGCGCAGGTCGACTGCGTCCGGCGCGTCCTGCACCATCGGCGTCGAGTCGAGCAGGTCGTAGATCCGCTCCGCACCGGCGCGCGCGAGCTGCCCGACCGTGAGGATCGCGGCCAGCTGTCGCACCGGCGGCGTGATCAGCAACATGTACGTGGAGAACGCGAGGAACGTTCCGTAGCTGATGTTGCCGTTGACGGCGAGCCAGCCACCGAGCGCCAGCACCGCGACTTGGCCGAAGGCGGGGATCGTCTGCATCGCGGGCTGGAGCCGGGCTTGGATGTCGACGAGACGCACCCGCGCTGCGAACATCGTCCGGGAACGGCCGGCCAGCCGATCGAGCTCCCGCGCTTCTTGACCAAAGCCCTTCACGACGCGCACCCCGGTGACGTCTTCTTCGACGACGTTGGCGACGTCACCGGCTTTCTGCTGCGCATCCCAGCTCGCGGGGAACACCGAGGTACGCAACTTCATCGCGGTGATCAGCAGCGCGGGCGCGACCGCAAGCATGACGAGTGCAAGCGGCGGCGAGAGCCAGAACATCGCGCCGAGCGAGACGATGAACAACAAGATGTTGGCGACACCGATCGGCAGGAACTGCAAGAAGCCCTGGATCAGCGCGACGTCAGACGGACGCGCGGCTCACGAGCTGCCCGGTCTGCAGCTCGTCGTGGCGCGCGAAGTCGAGCCGTTGCAGCTGGCGGAAGATCGCCGTGCGGAGGTCGTGCTGCACGTCGAGGGCGATCCGGCCGCCACGGAACCGGCGGAAGTACGCGAACACGAACGTCGCGACGCCCATCACGATCATCAAAGTGAGCCACGGCGCGAGCGGCCGCTGGTGAGTGGTGATCACGTCGTCGACCACGACCTTTTGCACCACCGGCAGCAACGACTGAATGAGCTGGCCGCCGATCGCGACACCGAACGCGACATACGCGTTCTTCTTGTGCGGCTTCATGTAGCCGACGAGCCGCCGGATCCACCCTTGCCTCTTGGGAACGCCGCGTGGCTCACGAGCGAACCTCGCCGCGCAGCCGCGCCTCCATGCGCGCGGCCGAGCGCGTCGTCGAGATCGGCGAGCGCGGCCAGCAGGCTGTCACGGTCGCGTGCGTGGGCGAAGATGCGGTCGAGCCCCTCGGCCATCGTCCGCTCCACGACCCGTAGCGCCTGGTGCCCGCCCTTCGTCAGCGTCAGCCGGATCGAGCGACGGTCGCCCTGCACCGACGTCCGCTCGATGCACCCGCGCTCGACGAGGCCGTCGACGACGGCGGTGATCGTCGGCTTGGCCACCGCGAGGCGCTCGGCGAGCAGCGACGATCGCTCGTCGCCGGCCGCGACCAGTGCGAGCACCCGGTACTGCGCGAGCGTGAGGTCGCACTCGCCCGCCGCCCGCTCGAGGGCCCGGGCCGAGAGTGCGAGCGCCCGGGCGGCGCGAGCCAGGACGGGATCGGTCACGCAGGCCAGGATACCGAATGGTTAGAGCCCCGAACTATCCCGAGAGCAGTTCGTGGCAAGAGGGAGACGACAGCGCAGCGACCGCAGGGGAGCGGAGCGTGGAGTCGACCCATAAGAATGCGATTGATGAGCTGCGCGATCGGCGTCGACGTCGGCACGACCAACGTGAAGGCCGCGCTCGTCGCCGACGACGGCACCCTGGTCGCGAGCACCCAGCGTCCCCTGCGGACGGACCAGCAGGGTGAGGTCGCCGAACAGGACGCCGACGCGATGTGGGCCCAGCTCGCAGATGCGGTGGGCGAGCTCACCGCGTCCCACCCGGCCGAGGCCGCGGCCGTCGGCGCCTTCGGCGTCTGCACGCCAGTACTCGTCGATCGTCCCGATCGACGAGCGAGGCCGGCCGGTCGCGCCCATGCTCATGTGGCAGGACCAGCGTGGCACCGACCACTGCTTCGACATCATGGGCCGCGACGAGGGCGCGTTCATGCTCTTGGGTCGAGCGCCACGGCATCCCGACGATCGGCAGCGGCCTGTCGCTCGGCCACATCCTGTACGTGCAACACGACCGGCCCGACCTGCACGCGCGCACCGCCGCGTACGTCGAGGCGATGGACTACATCACCGCACGCGCGACAGGACGCATCACGGCAAGCCAGCACAGCACGTACATGTTCCAGCTGTGTGACAACCGCACACTCGGCGTGACCGCGTACGACGACGACCTCGTGAAGCTCGCCGGAGTTGACCCGACGCGGCTGCCTCCGCTCGTGCGCGTCGACGAGGCCGTCGGGCCGTTGCTCCCCGACGTCGCGCGCGCAGCTCGGGCCTGCCGGACGGCGTCACCGTGTATGCCGGGACCAACGACACGGTGACCGTCGCAGTGGCGGGCGGCGCGTTCGCGAAGGGCGCGCCGGCATCTGGCGATCGGCACGACGAGTGTGCTCGTCGACGCGGTCGACGACTTCCGTGTCGACTTGGAGCATCAGATGTTCTCGATGCCGGGTCCGTACGTCGACCGGTACGTCGTGTGCGCGGAGAACGGTCTCGGCGGCAAGGTGCTCGAGCACGTGCTGCAGAACATGGTGTATGCGACCGACGAGCTGGGCGACCATCGCGTCGACGACGCGTTTGCCGCGCTCGACCCTCTCCTGCGCGCGACCGCACCGGGAGCGGGCGGTGTGATGTTCCTACCGTGGTTGAACGGCTCGCTCGCGCCCGGCGGCGACGGGAATGCGCGCGGCGGGTTCGTGCACATGTCGCTGGACACGACCCGCGCGCGACATGCTGCGGGCCGTCGTCGAGGGCATCGCCCACAACCTCGGGTGGCTCCTGCCCCACGTCGAGACCTTCACGGGCGCCGGGATCAACGAGGTCGCGTTCGTCGGCGGAGCCGCGCGCTCGCCGGCGTGGTGCCGGATCCTCGCCGACGTCCTCGCCCGTCCGATCACCGCGCTCGACGCGCCCGATCGGTCGAGTGGCGCACGCGCGACGGCGCTCCTCGCGCTGCAGCGCCACGGCGTGTTGACCCGCGCCGACCTCGACGAGATTCCCGCGCGGCGAGCGGTTCGAGCCGACGCCCGCGCACCGCGAGCTGTACGGCGACCGACAAGCTCAGTTCGAAGCCGCCTACGCGGCTCTCCTCCCGATCAGCGAGGCCCTCCAATGAGTAGCGCATATCCGTACGCACAGACGCACGACGTCATCCGCGGCATGCCGTCCGAAGGGCGCGCACGCGCGTCGATCTTGCAGGAGCTCGAGGCCTTCGCCCACGACGAGGACCGCATGTGGGAGACGGGCAAGTGCTCGGGGACCATGTACTGCGGCGACCACGAGCACTACGAGTTCATGGGCCGCGCGTTCGAGCTGTTCGCACACGTGAACGCGTTGCAGCGCGACATGTGCCCGAGCATGACGAAGTTCGAGGGCGAGATCATCGCGATGACCCTCGACCTGCTGCACGCCGACGCGGTCACCGGCGCCGAGCCCGCCGGCCTCGTGACGTCGGGAGGCAGCGGCAGCATCCTGCACTCGGTGCTCGCGTACCGCGAATCGGCACGGGACCGAACGCGGCATCGACCGGCCCAACTTCCTCAAGCCCGAGACCGCGCACCCGGGGTTCGACAAGGCATGCCATCTGCTCGCGGTCGAGTGCCGGCACATCCCCGTCGACCCGAAGACGACCCTCGCCGACGTCGACGCGATGGCGGCGGCGATCGACGAGAACACGATCGCGATGGTCGGCTCGGCTTGCAACTACGGCTACGGGACGATCGACCCGATCGCGGAGATGTCCGACCTCGCGCTAGGCACGGGGCATCGGTCTCCACGTCGACGGCTGCCTCGGCGGCTTCATCCTGCCGTGGGGACAGGAGCTCGGCTACGACATCCCCCTGTTCGACTTCCGGGTGCCGGGTGTCACGAGCATCTCCGCCGACACGCACAAGTACGGCTACGGGTTCAAGGGCACGTCGGTGCTCGCGTTCCGCGACAAGGCCCTGCGCAACAGCCAATACTTCTTCATGACGGACTGGAGCGGCGGCAAGTACGCGTCCCCGGGCATCGAAGGCTCACGCTCGGGCGGTTTGCTGGCGGCGACCTGGGCCGCGATGGTGAGCATGGGCCGTGAGAGCTACCTGCGGTACGCGCGCGCAGATCTTCGAAACCGCGTTCGCGATGCAGGATGCCGTGCGATCGCACCCCGAGCTGCGGATCATGGGCGCCAACCCCACGTTCTGCTTCAGCTTCACGAGCGACGCTTTCGACATCTACCACGTCAACGATTTCATGCGGACGAAGGGCTGGCGGCTCAACGGCCAGCAATATCCCAATTCGATCCACATGGCAGTGACGCGCCCGCAGACGCAACCGGGACTGGTCGACGCGTTCACGCGCGACCTCGCGGAGGCAGTGCAGTACGCGCACGAGCACAAGGACGACAAGCCGGCGAGCGGCGCGGTGTACGGCGGTATCGAGGGCGGCATGACGTCGGAAGCGGATGAGTTCATCCGTTCCGTGATGGCCGACATGCTCGACAAGCACCAGGGCCTGCCGCGGGAACCCTGAGCGGTCGGCGCGCCCGAAATACGGCGATTCTTCGCCTATGAGCCGCCTGGAGTCGCCGTTCGACCGGCCTGATGCCGCGTCGGGGGGCGAATCGCGTACACTGGAGCGAAGCATCCGCCGAGCTAGGCGTCAGGGCGCGCCACAGAGAGTGCTCACCGGAGGCATGCGGGGCCGCTGGTACTGGGTACCGGCGGTTCTTTCACGATCAGGCGAGGGAGTCCCATTGGCCACCCGACGAACGACCTTCGACAAGCGAGAGCGCGAGCGGTCCAAGCAGGCGAAAGCCGCCGCCAAGCGGGCCCGGCGCCAGGACAAGACCGAAGACGACCCCGAGATCACGACGACCGAGGTCAGCGACGGCGGGTTCACGACCGAGTCGCTCCTGAAGCGCATCGAGACACTGCACGAGGACTACGACGCAGGCCGGATCTCGTTCGAGGACTTCGACGAGCAGAAATCCGAGCTGGTCGACCGCCTCGCGATCTGCCTGGCCCAGTAGCCGGCACACGTTTCGCGCCCCAGATTCGCTTTCCCCGGCGACGGGTTCGGTGCGAACATCCTGGTATGCAGCCTTCGGCGGGCGGTGAAGTGCGGGGGCTGATCCCCCCGATGAAGGTCGTTCTCTACGCATCCCTCGCCCTCACGTGCGTCGGGTTCGTGGATCTGTTCTTGGTCGCGAACCGCACCGAGGACTTCTCGCCGTGGACGATCAAGCCGGCGCTGAGCTCGGCCTTTCTCGGCGCGGGCTTCGGCGCCGGCATCGTGCTGTTCGCGCAGGCCGTGCGCGACCGTACGTGGGCGCGCACGCGCCTCGGGATTGTGACCGTGTGGGAGTTCACGGTCTTCACCGGGATCGCGACGTTGATCCATCTCGACAAGTTCCATCTCGACGCGGGACGGCAATGGGACGAGTCGCCGCCTGGCTGTGGCTCATCGTCTACCTCGCGTTCCCGACCGTCGTCGGCGTTCTCCTGATCTTCCAAGCGCGCTCGCCCGGGGTCGACCCACCGGTGACCCGGCCCTTGCCGCGCCCGCTCATTGCCGCGCTCTGCGCGCAGGGCACGCTGATGCTGGCCACCGGCACCGCGCTGTTCCTCGCGCCGACGCGCATGGGACGTTCGTGGCCCTGGCCGCTGACGCCGCTGACCGGGCGGGCGATCGCGGCCTGGTTCCTGGCACTCGGCATCGCGGCATTCCACGCGATCCTCGAGCGCGACCTGCCGAGGCTGCGGCCGGCTGCGATCACTTACATCGCGTTCGCCGTCCTCGAATTCGCCGCCGTGTTGATATGGCGCACCGACGTGCGCTGGGACTCGGGCTGGAGCTGGGTCTACGTGGCCTGGCTGGCGAGCATCGCCGCGGTCGGTGGGTACGGCGCGTTCGTCTCGCGGTCTCCCCGTCGGTCCCGGTCGACCGACACTCTCGACCTCACTGCTGCGGACCTCGACCAGCGAGCTCCTGCGCGCGCCGTTCGAGACCGGTGAAGCCGTGCGCGCGGGCCGCGCCGAGCACGTCGGTGAGGAGATCTGCCGGGTTTGCTCCCTCGTCGAGACGAAGCCTCGCCCACTCGAGCTTGGAGAGCGCCACCCAGTAGGGGCCCTCGATCTGCTCGCTCGCGGCGACCGAGTCGCGGAACGCCGCGTCGGCGTCGGCATGGCGTTCGCACAGCCGGTGGCTGATGCCCAGCATCAGGGCGTACGGCCCGTCGAGCGTGCAGCCGGTGTACGCGAACTGCGCGCGGAACGGCTCCACGAGCGGCCCGAGCTGGGCTGCGGTCTCGGCGTGCCCGACGATCGACGCCGCCTTCGCGAGCGCGGCCATCAACGCACCCCAGACGAAATCGACGCGAATCCGGTGCAGGCCCGCTGCGCAGAAGTCGTCGAGGATCGCTCGCGCGTCGTCGGGTCGATCCGCCTGCGCGTACAGGTCGGCGAGCGCGGCGCGGAAGCCCGGGATACCAGGGTTCGCCTCCGCGACCTCGGCGACGATGTCGCAGATCTCCGCCTCGCGACCCTGCATTCGCCTCAGCGCGGCGAGCTGCGCCGCATAGATCGCGAAGGCGTCGGGCTGCCCCGCGTCGAGGCCGAACTGCAACGACTCCTCGACCATCCGCTCGGCCTCGGCAAGCTCGTCCCAGAGCATCGCAACCATCGCGTCGGCAAACTTCTTCGCCCAGACGACGGCCGGGTCACCGATCTGTTCGACGGCGACGTGCCAGTGGCCGAGATGGTCACGGATGCGTGACGCATCGCCGAGCTGATACGCAACCTGTGACCGTTCGCTCTCGTACCAGGCTCGGCGCAGCGGGTCGGCTTGGGCGACGAGCGTCGCCTCCTCCTGCAACAGCGCTTCTCGGCGCTGGAGGTTGTGCGGAGGGAACCAGATCTGCGCGGCACGTAGCACGAACAGCCGTGACGCGACGTCGGCGCGGTCGGCGGTGAGGTCGAGGGCTTCTTCGAGCAACGCGTTCACGTCGACCTCGGTGGCATAGAACGACTCGATGGCGAGCAATGCCAGCAACCGGGCGCGCTCCGGCGGCGACTGGTCGCCGACCGCGTCGAGCGCGGCATGGAGCAGGCTGATGCGTTCGCTGTCGATCGCGCCCGCGCTGCTCTGGAACCCGCGGTTGTTGGCGAGCGCGCTCGCGACGAGACGTTCGGTGTCGCTTCGACGCTGCGCGAGCCGCCCGGCTTCCAGCAGGGTCTCCCGAAACGCGGGGATCGCGGACAAGCGCTGTGCGACGCCGAGGCGGATGAGCGTGTCGCACCGCGCGAGGTCGGATTCGTCGACCTGATCGACGAGCTCGAGCGCTTGGGAGAACCACCGCACGGCTTCGTCGGGAGCAAGGTGGACCTGCGCCTCGTCACCTGCCGCGATCGCGTACTGGTACGCCTTCGGTGCGTCTTCGGCCTGGGCCGCCTCGAACCAGTGGCGGGCGAGCTCACTGACTCGGCGCGTGCGCCGCGCCGGGCAACGCTTCCAGCTCCTCGGCGATGCGGCGGTGCAAACGGCGGCGACGCGCGGCGGAGAGATCGTCGGAGAGCGTCCGCTGGATCAGCGCGTGCACGAACGTGTAGCGATCGACCGTCGCCGGTACCTCGCCGATGACGAACGCCCGTGTCGCCTGGTCGAGCACGTCGAGCAGCCGGTCCTCGTCCAGGTCGACGACCCGGGCGAGCAACGGGAGATCGAAGTCGCGGCCGATCACGGCCGCGATCGACAGCACGCGCTCCGCGTCCTCGCCGAGCCGTTGCACACGTCGCCCGACGACCTCGCGCACCGAGACCGGCAGACCGGTCGACCGCAACTCGGATGCTGCGATCGTTCCGGTCTCGACGAGATGGCGAAGGATCTCCGTGACGAAGAACGGGTTGCCGTTCGTCTCTTCCCGCAGCTCGTCTCGGAACGCGGTGGCGGCGCCGTCCATCTCGTGGCCGGTGATGAACTCCATCAGTGTGAGCAACTCGAGATCGTCGAGCCCTTCGAGCGACACGCGTTCGACGGCAGCTTCGCGATGCAATGCCGCGAGTACCTCGGTGAGCGGATGGCTCGCGCTGATGTCGGTCTCACGAAACGTCCCGAGCACGAGCAGACGCAGCGGTGTCGAGGTCGATGCGACGTGGCGAAGGAGCTGCAAGGTCGTGCGATCCGCCCAGTGCAGGTCGTCGAGCACCAAGACGACGCTCGTCTGTGCCGACACGCGCGAGCCAAGAGGTCGACGACCGCGCCGAACAGCAGATGACGCTCTGTCTCGCGATCCGACGACCGGGACGTCGGGACGTCATGGAGCCGGCTCGTGAGCTCGGGCACCAGCGCGACAAGGTCTCCCGCACGATGGTCCACGTGCTCGCGCAGCACTTCCTCGGGCACATGCCCGACGAGATGGGTGAGCGCTTCGACCCAGGGTTGGTAGGGGACGGCGAGGTCCTCGTCGCACCGGCCGTACAGCACGATCGATCCGCCCGCGTACGCTTCCGCCGCGAACGTCGACACCAGCGTCGTCTTGCCGATGCCGGCCTCTCCCGAGAGCAGCACGACGCGCTGGTGCGCGGCGACATCGGCATGCTTCAACGCGTCGTGCAGCACTGCCTGTTGCGGCACGCGGCCGACGAAGATCGCGCCCTCGGCCGGCTGGAGGCGCGCGGGCAGCGGCACCGTCGCAGCCGGTGGCGCGATCGGCGACCAGCGCACCTCGTAGGCGACGACCGGTGCGTCGAGGCCCTTCAACTCCAACGGCCCGAGCGCCGCGAACTCGAACCCGCCGCGCGAGCCCGCCAGGAGGCGGACGATCTCGGTCGCGAAGATCTGCTCCGCGCCGGCCTTCGCGCACACCCGGGCCGCTTCCACGACCGGGACGCCGAAGTAGTCGCCGTCCTCGATGTCGGCCTCGCCCGACGAGATCCCGATCCGGATCGACAGCGGCTCCGACGCGCGCTCGTTGCGGGCGTGCAGCGCCTGCTGCATCGCGACCGCGCACCCGAGTGCACCGATCACGCCATCGAACGCGACCATGAGCCCGTCGCCGAGGTTCTTCACCTCCCGGCCACCGTGCGCGCCGATCGCGACCCGCAGCAGCTCGACGAGCTCGCGCCGGATCACTTCGGCGCGCTCCTCGCCGACTCGAGACAAGAACTCGGTCGAGCTCACCACATCGGTGAACAGGACGGTCACCGTCTCCGACGTCATGCGCGTCCGAGGGTAGCGACCCTCGCCCCCGGACCGAAGCTCGTTCGTCAGCTCGGTGCGGGCGGCATGTCGAACGGGCCTTCGCCACTCGCCGCGAGCCGTTCGAGCTCGTCGATGGCCCGCATCGCGGCGGCCGCGGCGTGCGGATCCTGCACCGGAACGCCGAGCGCGTGGAACTCGTCCTCGTCGAGGCGGATGCGGACGGTGCGTTCGGGCGAGACCCAGAGATCGAGCTCCAGATCGACCGACTCGAGTACGTCGCCGTCGATCTCGACCGGTCGGGTCGCGTCGCAGTACCAGCCCTTGAACACTCCGGCTGCGGTGCTGATCGCCTTCACCGAGTACCAACGGTCACGCCAGTAGTGCTCGATCCAGATGTCGCCGAGCTCGAGGACGACGAAGCCGAGATCGTGCGGCGCGGTTTCCGCGAACTCGGCCTGCACGACGACATGGTTCCCGTCGTCGGACAGGACCACCGCGCGGTACTCGAGAATCCCGTTGTGTGTGACCAGCCGCACGAGGATGCCTGGCGAATCCGCGGTTCACTCATCACTCGTGCAGCTTGTCGCGACGCCGTTGAAAGACCTGGACGGCGGCCATTAACCAAGGTGAGTTACCTTGGTTGGTAGGTCGCATGCAAACCCTCGACGCCGCGGCATTGCGGCTGGCGGTCGCACGACGTCGATCTCGACGTCACCGTCGCGGTGTGTCGGCAGATGGTCACGACCAGGACCGCGCTCGATGAGGCCGGGGCGGCGGAGGTTCCGACATCCTCTACGGCGGCGCGGGCAACGATTCCTTCTACGGCGACGACAACGACGACACGATCCACGGTGGCGCGGGTATCAACGGATACGACTGCGGTCCGGGCGACGACGTCATCTACGTCAACTCCTATAACGAGTGGGGACTCCGCTCCACGAACTGTGAGTCCTACGTGATCGAGGCCCCGTAACAGCTTCCTGACGAAGGAGCGGAGGGACAGGGATTCGAACCCTGGCACCGGGACACGTCGTCCTCGAGCTCGATGATGCGCAATGGCGCGTCGTTGACGCGGCCTTGACGGGTCCGTGACTCGTGGCGGAGTAGACCCTCCGCGCGCGGCCTTGTGTTGTCGGCGCCGGAAACTAGGTGGCTCATGGCGATCAATGTGTTCGGGCTTGGTCGTCGAGCAACCGTGGGTCTTTCCGTCGTCGCTGCCGACGCGCTCATGGGTGCGCTGCTCGTCGCGGCGTCGTCGGTGCCGGCCGCGGCGGCGGGGTGTTCGACGGTCGGTTCGCAGGTGACGTGCACGTTCTCGTACAACGGCACCAACGGCACCGACGGCGCGCCGCAAAACTTCGTCGTGCCGACCGGGGTCACATCGGTGACCATCGAGGCATGGGGCGGCCAAGGCGGTGGAAGGTCCGGTACGACCGGCGGCCATGTCAGAGGCACCGTCACGGTGACCCCGACCGAGACCTTGACGGTGCGGGTCGGCGGCGCGCCGACGCTGACGACGGGGGGCTACAACGGGGGCGGCAACAGCCTCAGTAGCCACGGTGGTGGGGGCGCGTCGGACGTCCGTCGGCGCGGTGACGCGCTCACCAACCGGATATTCGTCGCGGGCGGCGGCGGCGGAGGCGCCAGCGGAATCCCCCTCGGTGGCGGTGGCGCCGGCGGCGGACCCAACGGCGGCGCGGGCGCCTATTGCAGGTTCCCCGGCTGTGGGGGCGGCACCCCGACCCATGGTGGGCAGGGCGGCATCAACGTCGGCTGTGGCCCGATCAATGGCGGCGACGGCCGCCTAGGCGTCGGCGGCGATGGTGGCAGCGGCTGTGGCGTAGTTGGTGGGGGTGGTGGTGGCGGCCTGTACGGCGGCGGCGGCGGCAGCGCCAACCAGGTCTTCATGTCGGGGCAATTCTTCACGTTCGCCAGTGGCGGCGGCGGCGGTTCGGGATTCGTGACACCGACCGCGACCGATCAGAGAAACGAGGGCGACGATGTGACCGGCAGCGGCGCCGTGACGATCACTTACACGCCGGGCAACATCTTCGAGACCACCTTCAAGAGATGCAACATGTTGCACGTCGGCTACAACCGATTCATCAACGGGACAATCGTCCGGTGGACCGTGAGCACGAACGGCGTCGGGAGAGTGGCAGAAGGGCAGTTCACCGCAATCGGTGGCGGCAAGCTCGGTTCGAAGACCTACCACTTCTTGAATATCCCGCTTGGCACGACACTCCCGAACGAAGCGTCCGGGATCCAATCGCATATGCACTTCTACTGGGGCAAGGGTGGCAGGTACGTCGCGACCCGAGACTCGGGCTGCTGAGCGGAGGGACAGGGATTCGAACCCTGGGTGCTTGCGCACAACGGTTTTCAAGACCGCCCCGTTCGGCCGCTCCGGCATCCCTCCGCCGGCAAGCGTACCGACGACCGAACCCCACCGGTTCTTGCGAGAGCCCGTATCAGCGCGGGGCGATGTGATCGAAGCCGGTGTAACGCCGAAGGACTTCGGGAACTTCGAAGCTGCCGTCGGGCTGCTGGTTGTGCTCGAACAGGAACACGAGCGTGCGACTCACCGCACACGCGGTGCCGTTGAGCGTGTGCACGAGCTGCGAGCCCTTCTCACCCTTCACACGGGTGCCGAGCCGGCGCGCGGAGTAGTCGGTGTAGTTCGAGCAGGACGTGAGCTCGCGATAGCGGCCCTCGGACGGGAGCCAGGCCTCGATGTCGTACTTCTTGGCGGCGGCCGGGCCGAGATCGCCCGCCGCGATGTTCACGACGCGGTACGGCAGACCGAGTCCGCTGATCGTCTCCTCTTCGATCGCGAGGATGCGCTCGTGTTCGTCGCCACTCGCATCGGGTGCGCAGAACGCGAACATCTCGACCTTGTCGAACTGATGCACACGGAAGATGCCACGCGTGTCCTTGCCGTACGTCCCGGCTTCGCGCCGGAAACACGTGGAGTAGCCGGCATAGCGCGCCGGCAGCTGGTCCGCGGTCAGCGTCTCGCCCCGATGCAGCGCGGAGAGCGCAACCTCGCTGGTGCCGAGGAGGAACAGCTCGCCGCCGTCGACGTCGTACACCTGCGCGCGGTCGGTCGGGAAGAATCCCGCTTCTTCCATCGTGCGCTCGCGCACGAGCGCCGGGGTGACGACCGGGATGAAGCCGTGGCGGGTGATCGTCTCGATCGCGTAGCTGACGAGCGCGAGCTCGAGCAGCGCTGCTTCGCGCATGATGTAGGCGAAGCGCGAGCCGCTCGCTTCGGCCGCGTGCGCGGTGTCGACCAGACCCATCGCCTCGCCGAACGCGGCGTGGTCGAGGGGCGGCGCGTCGGGCGTGGCGCCGGCGACCTTCAGCACGACTCCTTCGTCTTCGCCGCCGTCGGGCACTGACGCGTCGGCGGCATTCGGCAGCTGGAGCGCGAGCTCGCGCAGCTGGCCGTCGACCGCCCGCAGTGCCTCTTCCTGCGCGTTGAGCTCCAGCTTCAGCTCACCGGCGGCATGGATCTTCGCCTGCCGCTCCTCTGGCGCCGCCTTGCCGATCTCGGCCGACGCCGCGTTCTGGCGCGCGCGCATCCCGTCGACCTCGGACGCGAGCTTCCGCCGCACCTGATCGAGCCCGAGCACCTCGTCGATCACGCCGTCGCGCACACGTTTGCGCTCGATGCCCCGCCGGTATTCGGGATCGTCGCGCAGCCGGCGCAGGTCGATCACTCGGCCGTCTCCCGGATCTGCGCCGCGCAACGACTCGACCCAGGACGACGCGTGCTTCCACGCCCGGCCGACGGCGCGACGGCGCTCGACGCCGGCCTCGAGCGGGCCGCCGACGGGATAGGAACCGAGGAACTTCACTTCCGCGTTCTTCGCCGACAAGTTGCGCAGCGCGTCGGCGATCACTTCGTCGGCAACGTGACCTTCGCAGTCGATGAAGAAGCAGTAGTCGCCGAGCCCGCGCTTGGTCGGACGCGACTCGAGCTTGGTGAGGTTGACCGCGCGCGCGGCGAACTCTTGCAGGATCGCGAGCAACGAACCCGGTCTGTCCTCGCGCTGGAAGCAGACGATCGACGTCTTGTCGTGGCCCGTCGGGGCGGGGATGCCGCGGCCGACGAGCACGAACCGGGTCTGGTTCTCCGGATGGTCCTCGATCTCGGACGCGAGCACGTCGAGCCCGTACAACTCTGCCGCGAGCGCATTGCAGATCGCGGCGAGGTCGATGCGCTTCGACTTCGACACCTCGCGCGCCGCATCCGACGTCGAGTGCGACGCCCGCTGCTCGGCGGCCGGTAGCTTCTTGGCGAGCCAGCCCCGACACTGCGCCAGCGCATGGGGAAACGACACGACCGTCTTCACGTCGGCGAGTCCGACCCCGGGCGGGGCACACAGGTTCAGCGACACCGGCAGGTCGATCTCGCGCTGGATGAGCAGGTCGCTGTCGAACGCCAGGGTGTCGAGCGTGACCGATACCGAGCCCTCGATCATGTTCTCGATGGGCACGACGCCGCCGTCCGCGTCACCTCGCTCGACCGCCGCGATCACCTCGGGCACGGCCGAATGCGGCGTGCGTTTGCCCGCGGCGAGGTCGGGCTGCGAAAGCAATGCTTCCTCGGTGAACGTCCCGGCGGGACCGAAATACGCAACACGCACGGGTCCAAGGCTAAACGACGGCGCGCACCGAACCGTCGGACACGTCGAGCACGAACCCGCGCACGTCGTCCACGTGCGGCAGCCATGGACAAGCACGCACGCGCTCCACCTCCCGACGCACATGTCCGTCCAGGTCGTAGAACGCCCCGAACGCGAACGGGGGCGCCACTCCGGTCTCCCGCTCCAGCTGGGCGGCGAGCTCGTCGTCGTGGATGTCGCGCAGTCCACATTGGGTGTGGGCCATGACAACAACCGATCGCGTCTCCAGCAGCCGCTGTGACAACACGAGCGAGCGCAGCATGTCGTCACTTGCGATCGCACCGGCGTTGCGAAGCACGTGCGCGTCGCCGAGCTCGAGCCCGAGCGCCCGCTGGGGATCGATGCGGGCATCCATGCACGTGATGATCGCAAGGTGCTTCCGCGGGATTGCTCTGGGCTCCGGCACCGGCCGCAGGCTACCGATCAGTCGTCGCGCGGCTTCGAGAAGAAGCCCCGCGAACTGCGCGGCCATCGCGGTGTGATCGGCGCCGCCGGGATCGAGCTGGGTCTGGAGCACGATTCCGTTTGCGACCGCGAGGATCAGCGAGGCCATCGCGCCGGGGTCGACCCACGACGGAATCGCACGGTCGCCTTGCAACTCGGCGATCAGCGCTGCGAGCCGATCGTGCAGCGCCTGATAGACGCGCAGCGCCTCGGCGCGGATATCGCCCGTCGCGTGTCGCGAGCAGCAGCACCTCGAGGAGGACGAGCGCCTCGTCGCGCGACCGCTCGAACTCGGCCGAGAGCTCCTGGATGGCCCGGAGCATGCGCTCGGCGGGCGCGCCGGCATGGTCGAGGGCGCGCAACGCCGGGCCGACCCGCCGTTCGAGCTCGTCGAAGAGCGCCGCGGCAACCAGCGCGTCCTTCGAGCCGAAGTGGTAGGTGATCGCCGCGAGATTGGCACCCGCGACCCGCGTGATCTCACGGGAGGTCGCGCCGCCCAGACCCCGGTCCCGTACGCACACCCGGGCCGCTTCGACGAGCCGGTCGCGGGTCTTGGGAGAAACCTGCTCGTCCGCTTCGACCGATTCAGTCATACGTTCGTATGATAGCGATATGAGGCCGAGCGCGATCGCCGTTGCGAGATCGGATCCCCGCGAGCGCGGGTCGTGTCCGGTCATCGAGCGGCCGCTGATGGGGCACCGCTGGGACACGCTCACCTTCTTGCACTGGCAGTACGAGCCTGCGGTCGTGCAGGCATTGCTTCCTCCCGGCTTGCGCGTGGAGGTGCGCGACGGCAGCGCATGGGTCGCGCTCGTGCCGTTCGTGCTCGAGGTCACCCGACCCGATCGTCCGCCGGTTCCATGGCTCAGCCGCTTCGCGGAAACGAACGTGCGAACCTACGTGACGGCCGAGGACGGATCGACCGGCGTGTGGTTCCTGTCCCTCGACGCCGCCCGACTCGCAGCCGTCCTCACGGCGCACGCGACGTACTGCCTGCCCTACTTCTGGTCGAAGATGGCGGTCGCCCGGGTTGGTGACGTCATGACCTACCGCGCCCGCCGCCGCTGGCCCGCGCCGGCCGGTGTGTCGTCGGACGTCGCGGTGCGGATCGGCGACGCGTACGCACCGGGCGAGCTCACCGACCTCGACGACTGGTTGACGGCGCGGTTCCGGCTGTACAGCGTGCACGGTCACCGGGCGCGCTTCGCGCTCGCGAGCCACGCGCCTTGGCCGCTTCATCGGGCGGAGCTCCTGCACCTCGACGACCAACTCGTTGCCGCGACCGGGCTCCCGCAACCTACGACGCCACCGCTCGTGCACTGGTCTCCGGGAGTGAAGGTGCGCGTCGGCGCGCTCGGCCCCGTCGCACGACGCCTGAGAGGTCGCGGTAGGTTCCGGTGGTCGATTCCGGTCAAGGAGGAGGGCCCATGCGGGCTGCAATGTTCACCGAAACTGGCGGGCCGCTCTCGATCGAGAACGTCGAGCCGTCACCGCCCGGGCCCCGCGACGTCATCGTTCAGCTCGGCGCGAGCGGCGTCTGCCACTCCGACCTGTCGCTGAAGAACGGCTATGTGGCGGGCATCATGCCGGGCACGATCCTCGGGCACGAGGGCGCGGGCACGGTGGCCGAGGTCGGCAAGCGAGGTCACCAAGGTCAAGGCCGGCGATCACATCGTCGCCGCATTCATTCCCGCGTGCGGCACGTGCTGGTTCTGCCTGCACGACCAGTCGCACCTGTGCGACAACGAGTTCAACGTGATGATGGCCATGCGCGGCAACCGGCCCGACGGCAACCCGTACATGGCGATGACCGGGCTCGGCACCTTCGCGGAAGCGATGACCTGCAGCGAGCAGTCCGTCGTGAAGGTCGACACGTCGGTGCCCGACGAGCAGCTCGCCCTGATCGGGTGCGGCGTCACCACGGGCGTGGGCGCCGCATTGAACACCGCCCGGGTACAGCCGGGCACGACCGTCGCGGTCATCGGTTGCGGCGGTGTCGGCCAGGCCGTCATCCAGGGCGCGCGCATCGCGGGCGCGAGCCGCATCATCGCCGTCGACCCCGTCGAGCTGAAGCGCAAGACGGCGGAGACACTCGGCGCGACCGACTTCGTCGATCCGAGCGAAGGTGACGCCGTCGCCCAGGTGCAACAGCTCACGAGTGGGCGGGGCGCCGACTACGCGTTCGAGGTCATCGGTCTGCCCGAGACGGTGCTCCAGGCGTACAACATGATCCGCAAGGGTGGCACCGCGATCATGGTCGGCATGACGCGCGGCGACGCGGAAGTGACGCTGCCGACATTCGACCTGTTCTTCAACGAGAAGACGCTGAAGGGCTGCAAGTACGGCTCGGGACAGGTGCGGCGCGACTTCCAGAGGTACGCCGACCTGATCGAGACCGGCAGGCTCGACCTCGACTCGATGGTGTCGCAGACGATCAAGCTCGACCAGGTCAACGACGCGTTCACGGCGATGGAAAAGGGCGAGGTCATCCGCTCGGTCATCACCTCGTTCTGATCCGGCCGAATCGTGTGGCCGGGGAAGCACGCAGCCGAACGGCCCGACCACCTTGCGTATGTGATGGCCTCCTCCGGGGAGGCCGTCACGTATCGCGAGCTGAACGACCGTTCGAACCAACTGGCGCAACTGTTCTGGGACGCGGGGCTGCGGTTCGGCGATCACATCGCGGTGCTGATGGAGAATCGGCGCGAGTTCTTCGAGCCGTGCTGGGCCGCGCAGCGCTCGGGCCTGTTCTTCACGTGCATCAACACGCACTTCAACGGGGAGGAGGTCGCGTACATCGTCGACGACTGTGACGCGCAGGTGCTCGTGGTGAGCGACGCCCTGCGGGAGGTCGCGGCCGAGCTCGTCGACAAGATGCCACGCGTCAAGGTTCGCCTCGCGGTCGGCGACGCCGATCGAGGGCTACGAGCCCTACGAGGACGCGCTCGCCCGCTATCCGGCGGAGCCGCTCGCCGAGGAGCTCGAGGGCACGCGGATGCTGTACTCGTCGGGCACCACCGGGCGGCCCAAGGGCGTGAAGTACAAGATCGAGCGCAAGCGCGTCGGCGAGCAGCCGCCCGAGATGGGGATGATGACCGCGGTGTGGGGCATGGACGAGCACGCCGTCTACCTGTCGCCCGCCCCGCTGTACCACTCCGCGCCGCTGTTCTATTGCATGAGCACGATGCGCCTCGGGGGCACGTGCATCGTGATGGAGCAGTTCGATCCCGAGCAGGCGCTCGCCGCGATCGAGAAGTACCACGTGACCCACGCCCAATGGGTTCCGACGATGTTCGTGCGGATGCTGAAGCTGCCCGAAGACGTGCGGACCAAGTACGACGTCTCCGCGATGAAGGTCGCGATCCACGCGGCCGCGCCGTGCTCGGTGGAGACCAAGCGCAAGATGATCGACTGGTGGGGGCCGATCATCGACGAGTACTACTCGGCGACCGAGGGAATGGGCGCGACGTACATCAACTCCCCGGACTGGCTCGCGCATCCGGGCTCGGTCGGTCGGTCGATGCTCGGCCCCATCCACATCGTCGACGAGGACGGCGCGGAGATGCCCGCGGGCGAGGTCGGCACCGTCTGGTTCGAGCCCGTGGGCACGCGCGTCGGCTTCGAGTACCACAAGGACGAGGCCAAGACGTCGGACTCGTTCAATCCCCAGGGCTGGTCGACCGTCGGCGACATGGGCTACCTCGACGCCGACGGATATCTGTTCCTCACCGATCGCCGGACGTTCATGATCGTCTCGGGAGGCGTGAACATCTACCCGCAGGAGACCGAGAACCTGCTGATCGAGCACCCGAAGGTCTACGACGTCGCGGTGTTCGGCATCCCCGACACCGAGATGGGCGAGAAGGTGCACGCGGTCGTGCAGCCCGTGCAGTGGGACCGATGCCGGACCGCCGCTCGAGCGGGAGCTGCTCGCGTACTGCCGTGAGCACCTCGCGCACTACAAGTGCCCGAAGGCGATCGACTTCGACCGCGAGCTGCCCCGAGAGCAGACCGGCAAGCTGTACAAGCGCCTCCTGCGCGACCGCTATTGGGGCGACAAGACCACCCGCATCGTCTAGAACCCGTTTGGTCGGGGAGTGGACAGGAACGGCCACTGGAGGACCAAACGGTGGTGGAGCCAGGGAAGCTGGTCGCGTCGGGGCGCGACGGCGACATCTTCGAGTACGGACCCGGGCTCGTGCTGCGCAAGACCCGCGACGGGCGGTCTCTCGAGCGGGAGGCGCGGACGATCGAGTACATGGCGGCACACGGGTATCCCGTGCCGCGTGTCGAAGAGGTGCGCGCGGGCGGCACCGAGATCGTGATGGAACGTCTCGTGGGCCCGATGATGATGGATGCGATGATCAAGGGACCGCGCCCGCTGTTCGCGAACACGCGCGGCTGCTCGCCGATCTGCACGACCAGCTGCACGAGATACCGGCGCCCGACTGGCTCCCGGTGATCGACACCGCGCCGGGCGCCGACCGCGTGCTCCACCTCGACCTTCATCCGATGAACGTGATGATGACCGCACGCGGCCCGGTCGTCATCGACTGGCCCAACGCGGCGCGCGGCAACCCGCTCACCGACGTCGGATTCACGTACGTGCTGCTGACGTGCCCGGACATGCCGGCACCGTGGATCGTGCGCACGCTCGTGCAGCCGTTCCGCATCGCGATCGCCAAGGTGTTCGCGCGCGCGCTATCGCGGGGCGGCGCTCGCGCCGTCGATCGCGGATGCCGCCGAGCTGAAACGCCTCGACACGAACATGGCACCACACGAGCTCGCGAAGATCCACCGGCTGGAGACACGCATGCGCCGGAGGACCGACACCGCAGCGAAGGCGCCGGGATGACGGTTCCCCCCGGATACCGTCATCCCATGCCATTCGCTTCCGAGCCGGAGCCCGTGCAGAGCACGGGACGGCCGGCGCGGTGTCTCCCCATTCCGCGGCCCCGAACCGTAGGTGGCGCCTTCCACGCCGTCAACGGGAGCGGGCGGTACCGTCCATGGCATGGAACGCGCTGGCCCGCACCGACCTCGCGCGGCGCATCCATTCCGCCGCGCACCTCACCGGCACGTTCACGTTGCGGTCGGGCGCAGTCAGCCACGAGTACTTCGACAAGTACCGCTTCGAAGCCGATCCGGCGCTGCTGCGCGCGATCGCGGAGGCAGCCGCAGACCTCGTGCCCGCCGGTGTCGACGCCCTCGCGGGTCTCGAGCTCGGCGGCGTGCCGCTTGCAACCATTTTGAGCCAGGTGACGGGCGTGCCCGCCGTGTTCGTGCGCAAGCAGGCGAAGACCTACGGGACGTGCCGGCTCGCCGAGGGCGGCGACATCGACGGGCGGCGCCTGTGCATCGTCGAGGACGTCGTGACGTCGGGCGGTGCCGTCCTCGACGCGGCCGCCGAGCTCCGTCAACGCGGCGCCGACCTGGGACCGGTCCTGTGTGTCATCGACCGGGAGGCCGGCGGCGCCGAGAAGCTCGCCGTCGAGGGGCTCGACCTGCATGCGCTCTACACGATGAGCGAGCTCAACGCGGCGGCGGGCCGCTAGGGCAACGGCGGGTTGACGCCGCATTGCGCGAGCAGCTCGCGGTTCGCTGGCGCTCGCGCTCGGTCGGGTCGGAGTACGAGCCGAGCTGCTGCACGTCGAAGGTTCGCTCCAACCCGGCGGTGACACATTGCGCCTTGTCAGCGGGAACGCCCGCGCGTTGCAACTCGCGCTCCAACCTTGCGGTGTCGTAGCCGGATTGTGCGCACCCACCGAGCACAGGGAAGGTCGCGGCAAGGGCGAGGACCGCAAGCGGAACGAGTCGCACGAATCGAGCGTACGCGGCAGCTTCCGTCGCAACCGAACGCGTACGCAGGCCACTCAGCTCTCGGGCGCGTCGGCACTCGATTCGGCGAGGCCGAAGAATCGCCGAACGACCCGAGACCTGCGCGGCAGCAGGCGAATGACGGGCAGCCCGAAGATGAATGTCGAGATGCTGCCGAAGCGCTCGTAGAGCACTGTGTCGAGCTCCATCGACACGACGATTGCTCGACCGAGGATGAGGAACCAGCCCAATGTGACGACCGTCGTGGCGATCGCGCCGTAGACCTGACTGGCTCGATGGAGGTGACTGGGAAGATAGAACTGGCTCACCCCTTGCATGGCCGTGAGGGTGAGCGCCACGACGATCGCTCCCGGCAGCGACGCGGCGGGATCAGGTGAGGCGCGCGGGAGTATCGGCGCCATCAACAACCACGCGACCAGGTACAGCGCGAACACGCCGAACAACGAGACGGTCGCCACACCGAAGCCGAGCTCGGCGCGGAGGCGGTTCTCGAGGACGGCGAGCAAACCGATCGCGCAGACGAACCCGAACAACCACCCGATGACGCGGAACGGCGCGCGCTGACCCGGCGGCAAGCGCCACGCGGACGAGCTCGCCGACCACAGAGCCTTGCTGAGCGATCGTCCGGCAGCGACCATCCCGAACAGGCCGAACATCACTGCGAACCATCTCGTCCCGCCGCGCTGGTCGAAGGCGGCATGCATCTCTTGCGCGAGCGTGCCCGACACGCCAGCGGCGCGATTGACATCGTCTGCTCTCACGAAGCCGGAGATGAATCCGGCGATGCCGACGGTGAAGAGGAGCAACGGCACGAAGAAGAGAAACAGTCGAAACGCGATTGCGCTGCCGACCACGGCACCTTGCGCTTCTCGATCCCGGCGATACAGCCGGACCACGACGCCGATGACGGGTGCGCTCTCGTACGCGGCAAGCCGATCCTTCTGCGCGAGCAGACGTTCGCGCGGACGTGTGATGTCCATCGGCACACCGCGGATCGACGCACTTCTGTCTTCGTGCGCGAGCGTACCGGTCGTTCCGCGTCGCTGTACGAGAAGTTCCCACGGAACTAGGGTCGGCATTCGACGCTCGAAAGGATCCCCCATGTCGCCCACCGACACGATCGTCTTGTGCGTCGACGGTTCTGACACGTCGGTGCAAGCCGTCGCAACCGGCTTCGCGCTCTTGCCGCCGGACGCGGATGTGGTCATCGCGACGGTCGTCGAAGCAAGCGATCCTTCGCTCGTCACAGGTGGCGGCGGACACGCGGGCGGGGTCATGTCGAACGAGGAGTTCGAGAAGCTCGAGCAAACGAGCGAGTCGGACGGTCGAGCGATCGCGGAACGCGTGGCCGCGGCAGTCGCCGTCGACGCTCCCGAGATCCGCGTGATACGCGGCGACCCCGGCCGCGCGTTGTGCGCGCTCGCGACCGACCTCTCCGCCCGTGCGCTCGTCCTCGGCACCCGAGGACGCGGCGGGATCAAGCGCGCCCTGCTCGGATCCGTGTCGGACTACGTGGTGCGCAACGCGCCGTGCCCGGTCGTCGTCACGCCCGTGGACAGCTGAACACACGAGTCCCGCGGCAACGAAGGGACGCGTCGCCTTGTTCGAGCTGCAATCGACGCAGCGTTAGTCTCGAAGCCTTGACGATGCCTTCATGTGGACGGCGAAGCTCGTGATCGGCGGGCAAAAGGCTCCGTGCCCCAACTGCGGACACGAACCGCGCGAACGAACTCGGTTCTGTGCGCGCTGCGGGCAGCAGTTCCCCCAGGAGGCGGACAGTACGTCCGGCGTATCCGGCTCCCCGCCCGCGGCGGCACCTCCGCCCGTGCAGCCCGCCGAACCAGCCGCCGGGCCGCCGTACGCGCCCCCGCCCGCGCCCCAGCCCTGGGGCGTGCCGGCGCCCGCACCCCCCGCGCCGACCGGGGCCGGCGCACCGCCCGGACCGTACGCGCCGCCGAGTCAATACGGGCCGCCACCCGGCAGCGGGCAGGGCCCCTATACGCCCCCGGGCGCGATGGCGCCCCCGCCCAATCCCTATGCGCCGCCGCCACCCCCGACCGGCTACGGATACGGCTACGCCCCGGGCTACGGGGTCGCCCGCACGAACGGTCTCGCGGTGGCGTCGCTCGTGCTCGGCATCGTCGGCTGGGCGCTGTGCGGGATCGGCTCGATCCTGGCGATCGTCTTCGGCGTGATCGCCCGCAACCAGATCCGGGCGTCGGGCGGCCGGGAGGGCGGAGACGGGATGGCCAAGGCCGGCGTGATCCTCGGATGTGTCTTCCTCGTGCTGCTCGTCGCCTACGTCATCGTCGTCGCCATCGTCGCCGCGTCCGACGGGTCGGCGGGCACCCTGGGCGTCTGAGGGTCTCAGGAACCCTCCCGACCCCGCCGATAAGCGCGGGAGGGGGATCCGTGATGGCTACCACGCAGAGCGCGTACGACTGGCTGCGATCCCGCATCGCGCCGACCGCACATCCCGAGGCCGCCCATCCCGAGGGCGAGCCCGCGCGCGAGCACGACGCCCGGGCCGAGATCGACCGCCTGCGCGGCGAGCTCCGGCACCTCGTGCGCCCGGCGACCACCTCGACCCCCCGCGAGACGCTGGACGCCGCGCTCGCCGCCGCCGCGCTCCTCCAGGTCGTCACCGCGAACGTCGACGCGTGCAACCCCCCGAAAGGCGCGCATCTGAGCCGGTCGCTCGTCACGTTCGCGGACGGCCGGCTGTTCGGCCACGCCGACGCGATCGAGCGCGGCATGCGGTACACGGCCGACAACACCGTACGGCTGCTCCGGGGCGACTGACCGGGGCGCGAGGCCCTACCGTCTCGCGCTGTGCCGAACCGACCTGCGCCGCTCGCGGGCTTGCGCGTCGTCGAGGTGTCGATGCTCGGGCCCGGCAACCTCACCACCCATCTCGCCGATCTCGGTGCCGACGTGATCAAGGTCGAGCCGCCCCAAGGTGACTACGGCCGCCGGATGACCTGGCCGATCGTCGACGGGGTCTCGCTGCTGTTCCTGCACGTCAGCCGCGGCAAGAAGAGTGTCGTGCTGGACCTCCGCACCGACACCGGCCGCGAGACATTCCTCGAGCTCGTGCGCGACGCCGACGCGGTCGTCGAGGCAATGCGGCCGGGCGGCCTCGAACGGCGCGGCCTCGGGTTCGATCAGCTGAAGCAGGTGAACCCGCGCATCGTGTTCTGCACGATCTCGGGGTACGGCATGACCGGCCCGTACCGCGACATGCCCAGCCACGGCATCGCGTACGACGCCTGGGCCGGTGTCGTGCAACCCGAGATCGACGACGACGGGTTCGCCTTCATGCCCGAGCACGTGTCGATCGGGATCAACGCGGGACCGGTCTTCGGCGCGCTGGGGCTCCTCGCGGGTGTGCTCCGCGCCCGAGAGTCGGGAGAGGGCTGCCAGCTGGAGATCGCGCAATCCGACGCCGCGGCCGCGATCGACTGGCTGCGCAGCGAGACGTGGCGCGCCTACGAGCGGCCCGAGTCCGAGGTGACCGGCAACGAGGCCGACGGGTACGAGCGGCGCGCGCCCGGTACTGCGGGCATGCAAGGTGGTGTGCGGTACCAGTTCTATGCAACGAACGACGGCCATGTGCTGTTCATGGCCAGCGAGCGGGAGTTCTGGAAGAACTTCTGCGAGGGCATCGAGCGACCGGACCTCTTCGAACGGTGGCCCGGATCCCAGTACGGCGATCACGCGCGCGGCAACACCGAACTGCGCGAGACCCTGCGCGACGTCTTCGCGGCGCGCTCGACCGAGGAGTGGCTCGCGTTCGGCCTCGCACACAACACGCCGATCGCGCCGTCGAACACGCCGAAGACGTTGTTCGACGACCCCCAGTTCCGCGAGCGGCTCCCGCTGCTCCCGAAGGAACAGGTCGGTGCCGACATGCTGCCCACGCCGATCAAGTTCGTCGGCGAGGCGCTCCCGGTGCCGGCGATGGCGCCGACGGTCGGCGAGCACACCGAGCACGTCCTGCGCACGGTGTTGGGCTGGACCGACGACCAGATCGTCAAGGCACGGGAGGCCGGCGCCTTCGGCGTCGACGAGCGAAACCCCTGAGCCGACCGACCTATTGCTCGCCGATAGGGAAGGTACATACTGGAAAAACGCTTCGTAGGTCTTCGTGCAAGACGGCATGCGGGCAGTGTTGAAAACCAGCCCCCCAGGAGGCGATGATCCGCAGACGTGACTGGTCGCTCACGGCGTCGGCGGGGAGCCAAGCGAAACCGGCCCGGGGATTGATTGCGGCGCACGCCGCAGGAGGTCCTGGGTCAGGTGTCCCGTCTCTTCGCGATCCGGAAATCCGTGACTGGCGTCACGTGCGACCGCAATCTCTGCAGCCGTCGGGGGCTCGGCCCGATAGCACCCCCCGTGCGTTCTCTGAAGCCGGGACCGTGTCTCGCCTCATTGTTCGTGGTCGCGGCGGCGCTGGTGCCGATCGGCGCCGACGCGCTGCAGCCGGGCCGCATGCCGCTCGCGCAGCCGCACATCAACGCGACGCACACCAACGTCCAGCCGTTCAGTGTCTCCCAGTCCGCGGTGGCGAACTGGACGCCGCAATCGCTCGCCGCGGCCTACGGCCGCACGTGGTCTCGGACCTTGGGCACCGGCAAGACGATCGCGATCATCGACGCGTATGACTCGCCCGCCGTCGAGAGCGACCTGGCGACGTTCTCGCGGCACTTCGGCTTGCCGACGTGCTCGACCGCGAACGGCTGCTTCAAGCGCGTGAACCAGGTGGGGACGTCGACGCCGCGCCCGGCGTTCAACGCGGACTGGGCGATGGAGATCAACCTCGACGTGCAGTGGGCGCACGCAATGGCACCCGGCGCGAAGATCCTTCTCGTCGAAGCGCGGACCTCGGGATACGGCGACCTGACGATCGCGGAGCAGTACGCGAACAACGTTTCGAACGCGACGTACCTCAGCAACAGCTGGGGCACGCCCGAGTTCGCCGGCCAAAGCGCGTTCGACGCCGTCTTCACGCCCAAGCCGGGCAAGAGCATGCTCTTCGCGAGCGGCGACAGCGGCCTGCCCGCGTCGTACCCGTCCGCGGCGCCGGGCGTGGTCTCGGTTGGTGGGACGAGACTCTCGAAGAGCGGCTCGACGCTGACCGAGACGGTGTGGAGCGGCGGGGGCGGCGGTTGCAGCAAGTACGAGCTCGCAGCGCCGAAGCAGAAGGCCTTCGCCGGCTACAAGCAGGCCGGCTGCAAGACGAACGTGCGCGCCACTCCTGACATCGCGGCGATCGCGGACCCGGGGACGGGAGTGCTCGTCTACATGTCGCGGGCGTGGCACGGAGCCACCGGCTGGTTCAAGGTCGGCGGGACGAGCCTGGCGACCCCGGTCGTAGCGGCTCTCGCCGCGGACGCCGGGATCACGCTGAACGCCCAGACGATCTACGGCACGACACTCCGGTTCCGGGACGCCAACAAGTCGACCTCCAAGACGGCGAAGACGAACGGCGCCACGTGCAAGACGGGGTACGACATGTGCACCGGGCGCGGCACGCTGATCGGCAAGAGGTAGGCGTGTGTGGGGTGCGAAAAACGCACCCCACACACGCCTCCTGGATTAGCCCCAGCGGGGGGCTTCGTCGGGGTTGATGCCGAGCGACATCTTGCCGATCAGCTCGTGGGTCAGCAGCAGGTTCGCGGGGTGGACACGGCCGAGCCGCGAGTCCCGGAACATCTGCTCGAGCCGCTGACGCTTGAAGATCCCCGAGCCGCCCGACAGGTCGAGCGCGCGGTCGACGATCTCGAACGCCTTCGTCGTGACCACGTGCTTCGTCGACACGATCTTGACCGGCCAGTCCGGGTGCTCGACGCCGTTCGACCAGTCGTCGGCGGTGCGATCGAGATACGCCTCGATGGTCTCGAGGTTCATGCGCATCTCGGCCACGTAGTGCTGCACCTCGGGGTGGTACGCCATCGAGCGGGTCAGCGCGATCGACGTGCGCTGCGGCATCCTTTCGACCGTCATGTCGTACGCCCGCTTGGCGATACCGGTGTAGACCGCGCCGAAGCCGAGCAATCCCCACGCGAAGATCCCGACCTGCCACGCGCCCGCGCCTGCGAATCCGGCCGGGCACACGAGGGCCACCCGGTTGTCAGGGACGAAGGCGCCGTCGATGATCGTGTCGTTGCTCTCCGTCGCGCGCATTCCGAGCGTGTCCCACGTCGGCTCGATGCGGTACCCCTTCGTGTCGCGTCCCAGGAATCCGTGGACGATCTGCGGCGCGTCGGGGTTGCTCGTGTCCATCGCGTGGAAGCCGAGGTAGTCCCACACCGGCGAGAGGCTGCCGAAGATCTTGTGGCCGGTGATGTTCCAGCCGCCCTTGGCCCGCTCCGCCTTCGTCGTCGAGAGCAGCAGCGGCAGGTCGTTGCCCGCCTCACCGTGCCCGGCCGCGAACACCTTGCCCTCGGCGGCCTCGGTGAGCACGAACTCCGCACTCTTGTCCCCGGCGCGCCACAGGTCGGCGACCATGCCGGTGAAATACAGGTGCATGTTGACGGCGACGGCCGTTGCCGGGGCAACGTACGCGATCCGCTTCTGGAGGGGCAATACCTGGTTGAGCCTCAGTCCGGCGCCGCCGAACTCCTCGGGAAGCGCGATGTTGAGGTAGCCGGCGGCGCGCAGCTCTTCGAAATCCTCGTGAAAGAAGCGGTTGTCGCGGTCGTACTGCGGCGCTCGCTCGTCGAACCGGGCGAGCATGTCGTCGGTGAGCACGTCGGTTGTCGGCTTCGTCGGCGTCGTGGTCATGGATCCATTCCTCCGTGCGGGTTGTCTTGCGGAGGAACCTACGAGGGCTCTCGCTGCCCGTCTGCCGCAGAACCGTCATTCACGCCGATTTCTCCGAGACGGGCGAGAACGGCCGCGAGGTTGTGGCGTTCGGCCAGCTCGCGCGCCTCACGGGCGTCCCGGGTGGCGGAGTCGTGGTCACCGACCGTCTCCCGCAGCACGGCCCGGTCGGCGAGCGTGCGGGCGATCCACGGCACCGCTTCCAGCCGCCGGTCGAATGCCAGCGCCTCGACGAGCAGCGCGTCGGCTTCCTCGACGTTGCCGAGCACCCATGCGATGAGCGCGAGATAGCGGTTGACCGCGCCGATGTAGCCCGTCATGTGACCGACGCTCGCGCCCGAGTCGGCCCAGGGCCGGAGCTCGGGCTCGATGGACTGTGCGATCTCCAGCTCGCCGAGCAGGAACGCGCTCTCGGCGCAGAAGCACAGCGAGCCGAGGAACAAGGTGTCGCGCGGAACATTCGCGAAGTTGTCCGCCTCAAGCTCGTGGAGGAGCGCACGGGCCTCGTCGTGCATGTCGACTTCGGTCAGGAGCAGCACGAGTCCCGGGCGCCACATCGCTTCGGCCGGGTTCATCTGCAACAACATGCGGACGACGGGCGCGAGCTCGCCGAGGCGGGCCTGCTCGCGCCGGATCAGGAACATCTGCACCCCGTGGATGCCGGAGACGTCCTCGCGCTCCTGACCGGCCTCCAGCGCGTCGTTCGCCTGCGTTTCCGCAGCCTCGAGGTCGCCGGCGAGGAAGCTGCGCAGTTGTATGTCACAGAGCGCCACGTAGCGGCTGAACCGCAACCCGTCGATCTCGCTCGTGCGCATGTATTGCTCGTACCAGCGCTCGTACTGCAACCGGTCGCCGCGGCAGAGCGCGGCGACCGTTGCGTATTGCGCGTTCGTGCCGAGCGCGGTGAGGTCGTGCAGGGCCTCGGCGATCTTGGCGCTCTCCTCGGCGCGGGCGAGCACGAGCTCGGCCTCGCCGGGTCGGAAACCGGCGAGGGTCTGGGCCGAAGCCGCGAGGGCATGCGAGATCAAGCGCAAGTCGTCGAGCTCACGGGCCTCGGTCAGCGCATCCTCGACGATCCGGCGGGCGTCGTCGAACGCGCCGCTGTAGTGCAAGGCACGCCCGTGGGACGAGCGCAGCCACACGCGCTGCACCGAAGAAGCCTCGTGCTCGAGCGCCTCGCGCAACAACGCGACCGCCTCGTGGCCGTACATGCCCGGTCGCCACGCGGTCTCCTCGAAGGCGATCGCGGCGCGCGTGAACGCATCCCAATCGCCCTCCTCACGTGCGAGATCGGCGGCCACGCGGAACGTCGCGACCGCGGACGGGTGATCGCCGTCGAGCTGCTGTGCATCACCTTTGGAGATCAAGAGCTCGATCTTCGAGCGTTCGGGGTAGGCGGGCATCCGCGCCACGAGCTCGAGCGCGAACGTGTAGTCCTCGACCGCGGCTTCGAACGCGAGCAGGTCGATGGACCGGCGGGCAGATTGCTGGGCGTAATCGAGGGCCCGTTCGAGCATCTCGGGGACACCGGCGTTCGCGTAGTGCTGGGCGAGCGCGCGCAGGTGGTCGGCAATGCGCCCCGCGAAACGCGTCTCGATGACGTTGGCGAGCGCCGCATGCGTGCGCGCTCGCCGGGAGGCGGAGAGCTCGGCGACCAGCGCGTCGCGCACGAGCGCATGCGTGAACCGGAACCGGTCGACCGCGACCTCCTCGACCAATCCCGCAGCGACGGCTTGCTCGACAGCACGCAATCCGTCGGGCTCATCGAGCGCGGCCGCGTCGCTCACGACGCCGAGGGAGAACTCGAGGCCGCTCAGGGCCGCGATCTGCAGCAGCTCCAGGGTCACCGGCTCGAACCGACCGAGGCGGCGGCGGACCGCAGCCTTGACGTCCGTCGGCAGCTCGCTCGGCAGGGTGCCGTCCGTGCGCATCGCGCCGAGGACCGCCCGCAGGAACAGCGGGTTCCCGGCGGTCTCCTCGGCGAGCCGCACCGCATTGTCCGAAGACAGCGTTGCTGCTTCCAGGAGGGAGGCGATCTCGTCGACGGTGAGGCCCCGGAGCGGGAGCCGGCGGTTGCGGCCCGTCCGTTCGAGCTCGTCGACGAGATCGTTCAGCGCCGCGCTCACGTCGGGATTGGTGTCGCGGGCCGTTGCGAGGATCGTGAGACGCGGCGGGTTGTGCGCTGCGCGCGACGTGGCCGAGCATCGCGAGCGTCGGCCGGTCGGCCCAGTGGACGTCGTCGACGACGAACACGACCGGCCGCGTCGCCGCAACCGTGGAGAGCCACGACCTGACCGACTCGAACAGGCGGTACTGCTCCGTCTCGGTGGCTGCCTCGGGCGGGCGGAAGCCGGGGACGCGAGAAAGAAGCTCGGGAACGAGCCGCACCAACGGCTCGGGGTCGACACCGAGCGCGCCGCGCAGCTCGTCATCGCGTTGTTGGCTCACGAACCAGCGCAATCCGTCGATGACCGGCTGGAACGGTGCTCGGACCTGCTCGTCGCACCGTCCGTAGAGGACGAGCGCACCCCGCTTGTGCGCGAGCGTCGCGGCCTCCTGGCCCAGTCGGGTCTTGCCGATGCCGGGCTCGCCGAGGAGCCAGACGGCGTGCGCCCGTTCGGCGGCGATCGCGCAGTCGATGACGAGCGCGAGCTCGTCCTCCCGCCCGACGAACTGCGTCGCGGCAGGGACGACCAACTCCGGCGGCATCGGCAACGTCGTCGACGGCTCCGCCGGCGTCCACACCACGCTGCAGGCGGCGACCGGTTCGGGGAGGCCCTTCAGGTCGAGGAGCCCGACGAGCTCGAACTCGAAGCCGCCGCGGCCGCGCCCGAGCGCGCGCACGAGATCGGAGCAAAGGATCTGCTGCGGTGATGCCACGCTCTGGAGCCGAACCGCTTCGACGACCGGGGTGCCGAAGATGTCGTCGTCACGGCGCACGACGTCCCCGGCCGAGATGCCGATGCGCAACGCGATCATCTCGTCCGCCGGACGCGAGCGCGCGAGGGCGTCGAAGCGTTGCTGGATCGCGACGGTCGCGGACAGCGCATTGGTCGCGGAGTGAAAGGTGGCGAGCACGCCGTCGCCGGAGTTCTTGACGACGATGCCGTCGTGTTGCTCGATCGTTTCCTTCAGGATCCCGTCGTGCTGCTGCTGGAGCTGGTCGGTGCGATCCTCGCCGAGCCGCGTACGCATCGCGGTCGACTCCACCCAGTCGGTGCTGACGATCGTGACGAGATCAGTGGAGGCCATGCGTGCCCCCTCCGCGCAGACTCGTTCTCAGACGAACTGCTCGGGGCGTAGCTCCGACACCTCGACGATGACGTCGGCAGGGACGCCGGCTCGCTGTGCGGCCTCGCGGATCGCGTCTGCGCTCGGCGACTCGTAGAGGCAGTACGTCTTCTTCTTGTCGGCCGACAGGAACGAGAACAACCACGAGACCCCGACTTCGTCGTTGACCACACGCGTCTGCTCGGCGTCGTCCTTGGTCATCTCGAGTTGGTCGGCAAAATTTCGCTCGATCACGAACAGCGGCATGTGCGCTCCTTACTAGGCCCGAGCGCCCAGAGCTTATGCCCGCTCGGCACGCTCGGTCACGGCCGCGAGATCCTTGATCAGTACACGTCCGCGCCCACTTTCGACCAGGCCCGCTTCGCGTAGCTCGTGCAGGGCGCGGACGACGCCATCACGCGAGACCCCCGCCCAGTCGGCCAGGTCCTGCTGCGAGAGCGCTCGCACCAGCACCCCGGCCGCGAGCGGCTCGCCGTGCGAGGCGGCGAGCTCGACCAGACGCCGGCACACCCGGCTGATCACGTCGTCGGTGCCGAGCTCGAGCTGCCGACCGGAGGCTTGGCGCAAACGACCGACCATAACCGCCAGCAATGCGTTGGCGACGCCCACGCGCTCCTGCCGCAGCTCGTGGAACCGGGCCGCGTCGACCGCGAGCACCTCGACCTCGTCGATGGCGACCGCGTTGGCCGATTGCGGCGCGCCGTCGACGACGCTCATCTCGCCGAGCACCTCACCCGGGCCGCGCAACTCGAGCATCGTCTCTCGTCCACTGATCGCGGTCTTGGTGAGCTTCACGTAGCCCGACAGGACGACGAGGATCGCGTTGCCGATGTCGCCTTCGCGACACAACATCTCACCCGTGGTGAAGATACGTCGCGTGCCCACTGCGTAAATCGCAGCGGTGTCGTCGGCACCGAGACCGCCCAAGAACGAAGTGTTGGGATCGGTCACGTGCATCCCCAGTGCGCGAGGGGGTGCGTGAGTTCATGACATAGCGGACGCATCTCGCGAGACATGGTGGACACCGGAGGGGGTGGTGTCCAGTGGATCTCGCATGTTCGTGGTCCAGGCGGTACTGGTCGATAAGCGCAGCGTTCGGGAGGTCGCTCGAGCGCATGGCGTGTCGAAGACGTGGCTGTATGAGCTCCTACCCGCTACCGCGCCGGCGGAGACGCTGCCCTCGTCCCTCGCTCTCGTCGACCGCACCAGTCGCCGAACCGAGTCCCCGACCACATCGAGGACGAGATCGTGACGCTGCGCAAGCAGCTGTGCGAGTTCGGTGTCGATGCGGGACCGGACACGATCCACACCCACCTCGTCGCCGCCCACGGCGGCCAGCCACCCTGTTCGGTCTCGAGTATCTGGCGGATGCTCAAGCGCCGGGGCTTCATCGTCCCCGAGCCGCACAAACGGCCGAAGTCCTCCTTCGCGCTTCGCAGCATCGCTGCCCAACGAGTGCTGGCAGATGGACGTCACCCACGTGACATCGCGCAACGGCCGCGTCATCGAGGTCCTGAACATCATCGACGACTACTCCCGGCTCTGCGTCGCCAGCCGCGTCTTCTCGGTCGCAACCGCCGCAGACGTCGTCGCAACCTTCCACGACGCCGCAAGCCAACTCGGCTTTCCTGCATCGGTGCTCAGCGACAACGGCGCGATCTTCACCGCATCGTTCCGAGGAGATCGAGGCGCCCTGGCGACCGAACTCGCCGCGCTCGGCATCACCTTCAAACACTCCCGGCCCTACCACCCCCAAACCTGCGGCAAGGTCGAACGGTTCCACCAAACCGTCAAGAAATATCTCACCGCAACACCAGCGCCCGCTCCATCACCGAACTCCAAACGCTCCTCGGCACCTTCCGCAGCTACTACAACGACATCCGCCCCCACCGCGCCAACAACCGGCACCACACCAACAACCGCCTACACCGCACGCGAACAAAGCCCGACCCACCGGCACGCCCAGTGCGCAACGCCGGCGAGTTCCGCATCCGCTACGACCGCGTCGACCAGACCGGCAAAATCACGCTCCGCTACGCCGGAAAGCTCCGACACCTCGCCATCGGACGAGCCCACAAAGGACGCCACATACTGATGCTCGTCAACGACCGCGACGTCCGCGTCATCTCAAGCGAAGGCGAAGCCATCGCGACGATCCACATCGACCCGGACAAGCTCTACCAACCCCGAAACACATAACCTCGGCCACGATGTCTCGCGACAGGTGTCCGGGATGTCTCGCGACATCACACCAGTGCGCGAGGGGGGACTTGAACCCCCACGCCCTTGCGGGCACAGGAACCTGAATCCTCCGCGTCTGCCAATTCCGCCACTCGCGCGTGAGCGCAGCAGCGTACCAGCGCCTTGCCCGGTGCGTCGGTATCGCCATTAGCATCGATTCGATGGGACTCCAGCGGTTCGAGCGCAGGCTCGAGCGGCTCGTCGAAGGCGCGTTCGGCAAGGCGTTTCGCAGCGGCCTCCAGCCCGTGGAGATCGGCCGTCGCATCGCCCGCGAGATGGACGCGGGCCGCACGCTCGGCGTGCGCGGCACCGTCGTGCCGAACCAGATTCACCGTGTGGCTGTCGAACGAAGACCTCGAGCGCTTCGCCGGCTTCCACGACGCCCTCGACGTGCGAGCTGGCCGACGCGGCCCGCGAGCACGCTCGTGACGAGGGTTACCACTTCGAGGGCCCGGTCGAGGTGACGATCGATGCCGACGACAGCGCGCGCCGGGGCGACCTCCGCATCGACGCCGAGATCATGGCGGAGCGCGGACGGCGCGCCGGGCACGCTGGTGCTGCCCGACGGGCGCCGCGTCGCGCTCGGCGAGGACCGCGCGGTCATCGGCCGCCTGCCCGACTGCGCCGTCGCCGCTCACCGATCCGCAGGTGTCGCGCCATCACGCCGAGATCCGGCGCGACGAGTGCGGCTCCGAGTCGTCGACCTCGGCTCGACGAACGGTATGCAGGTGAACGGCGTGCGGGTGCGCGAGCAGCTGCTCAACGACGGCGACGTCATCCTCGTCGGTGCAACATAGATCCGGTACGAGGAGTCGTAAC
This sequence comes from uncultured Actinomycetes bacterium, assembly GCA_963781425.1. GTDB lineage: Bacteria > Actinomycetota > Acidimicrobiia > IMCC26256 > PALSA-610 > DASQHW01. The sequence continues at coordinate 111,113 of CAWAGX010000015.1, forward strand.
CGGCACATGTCCGACGCGGTCCTCACCGTCCTGAAGTTCTGCCTGCTCGCGCTGCTCTACCTGTTCCTCCTGCGGGTCGTGTGGATCGTCGCTCGCGAGCTGCGCGGCTCGCCGGCCCCCGTCGCCCGCGCCCGCACCCGTCGCCACGCCGGCCGCCACGGCGCCGGCGCGTGCGCGCAAGCGAGGGTGGCGACTCGTGATCGTGCAGCCCGACGCCGAGCGCGGCCGGGCGTTGCCGGTCGACGGCGACGCCACCATCGGACGCGGCGGCGGCTGCACGGTGCCGCTCACCTCCGACACCTTCGTCTCGCAGGTGCACGCACGCGTGTACGAGCGGGACGGCACGCTCTGGGTCGAGGATGTCGGCTCGACGAACGGCACGTTCGTGAACAGCGAGCGCATCGCACAGCCCGTGAAGCTGGGCAAGGGCGACCGCGTGCAACTCGGGCGAGACAGTGCTCGAGGCGGAGCGATGAGCTCGTGAGGTGACGACGGGCCGCGCCACCGACCAGGGCCGTACGCGCGCGAACAACGAGGACGCCTTCCTCATCGACGACCAGCACACGTTGTTCGCGGTCGCCGACGGCATGGGCGGGCACCGCGGCGGCGAGGTCGCGAGCCACACGGCGATCGAGGCGTTGCGGGCCGCGTTCGCGAGCGGGCCGCCATCGACGTCGCGATCGCGCGGGCCAACGATGCGGTGTTGCGCCGCGCGGCGGGCAACGACGAGCTCACCGGGCATGGGCACGACGCTGACCGCGCTGACGGTCAGCGGCTCGGAACCAGCTGCTGATCGGCCACGTCGGCGACTCGCGCGCGTACCTGCTCCACGACGGCGAGCTGCGCCGCGTCACCGACGACCACAGCCTCGTCGAGGAGCTCGTGCGCGAAGGCCGGCTCACGCCCGAGCAGGCCGAAGCGCATCCGCAGCGCGCGATCGTCGACGCGCGCGCTCGGTGTCGACGCCGAGGTCGAGGTCGACACGTACGAGATCTCGGTCGAGGCCGGCGACCGCGTGCTGCTCTGCTCCGACGGCCTCACGACGATGGTGCGCGAGCGCGATATCGAGCGCTTCGCACGCAGCGAACCCGACCCGCAGCACGCTCGCCGATCTGCTCGTCGCCGCCGCCAACGAGGCAGGTGGCGAGGACAACATCACCGTCGTCGTCGTCGACGTGCTCGAGGTCGACCCCGCCGTCGCGAGGACGGCACGTCGGCCCCGCGCGGCTGAATCCCCGACGACGATCTCGTCCCCGCCGCCGCTTCCGGCGCCCGCCGAGCCGCGTGTCGCGATCGCGCCTGCGGACGGTCCGCGGCGTGCTGCTCGTCGTGCTCCCGCTGGTCGTGATCCTCGGTGTGGCCGCCGGCGTGCTCGGCTGGTACGCCGCGCAGCTCGTACTTCGTCGGCGCGTCGAGCAACGAGGTCGTGATCTACAAGGGCGTGCCCGGCGGCGTGCTCGGCTGGGACCCCACCGTCGACCAGCGCACCGGCATCCAGGTCGCCACCTGCCGCCGCTCGATCAGGACCGCGTGCAGACGAACTCGACGCGCGGCTCGCTGTCCACGGCCCAGACTACGTCGGACGGCTCCAAGAGTCTGCGACGACGACGACGACGACCACCACCACCGTCAAGAAGCCGAAGACCACGACCACGGCCGCGGCGGCGCGCGACGACGACAACCCGCCCACGCCCGTGACGCTTCCCCTGCTCGCCCGCACACGCCGCCGCGCCGAGCTCTCGCTCGGCTTGCTCGTGGTCGCGGTGACCGTCGGCGGCTACATCCTCGTCGCGCTCGCCGAAGGCCCGAACCTGCCGCCCGACCTGTATCCGTTGCTCGGCGTGGGTGTTCGGTCTCTACCTCGTCGCGCACCTCGCCGTGCGCCGGTTTGCGCCCTACGCCGACGCGACGCTGCTGCCGCTCGCCGCGATGCTGAACGGGCTCGGCTTCGTGGTGATCGCGCGACTGGCGGGCGCCGACGCGAACGGCAGGCTCAACTACAGACGCAAGCGCGTGTGCAGTCGGTGTGGGTCGCGATCGCGATCGGGGTGTTCGTCGTCACGCTGATCGTCGTGCGCGACGTGCGCATCTTCGAGCGCTACCGCTACACCGCGCTGCTGCTCGGCATCGTCTTCATGCTGTTGCCGGTCGTCCCGGGCATCGGCCGCACGATCAACGGCGCCCGGCTGTGGGTCGGCATCGGCGCGTTGACGTTCGAGCCGAGCGAGATCGCCAAGGTGTTGCTCGTCGCGTTCTTCGCCGCCTATCTCGTCGACAAACGTGAGCTGCTCGCCGCAGGGCCGCATCCGTGTCGGGCGCTGGTTCCTGCCGTCGCCGCGCGACCTCGGACCCGCTGCTGCTCGCGTGGGGCGTGGCGCTGCTCGTCCTCGGCTACGAGAAGGACATGGGCACCTCGCTGCTGTTCTTCGGCGTGTTCGCGGCGATGCTCTACATGGCGACCCGCCGGGGCGCGTACCTCGTCGGGACCGTGATCCTGCTGGTCGTCGGCGCGTTCGTCGCGTACAAGGCGTTCGGCCACGTGCGCGTGCGGGTCGAGAACTGGACGGATCCCGTGGACCGGATCGACCAGCCCGGCGGCGGCTTCCAGGCGGTGCAGGGCTGGTACGGCTCGGCTCGGGTGGGATCGCCGGCACCGGGCTCGGTCTCGGCCACCCTCGGCTCGTGCCGCTCGCGAGCGACCGACTACGTGTTCACGTCGATCGGCGAGGAGCTCGGCCTCGTCGGGCACCGTCGGCATCATCGCGGCGTTCATGTTGATCGTCGGCAGCATGTTCCGCATCGCCGTCGACGCCGTGCGCCCGTTCGCCAAGCTGTTCGCGGCGGGCATCGCCACGATCTTCGGCGCTCCAGACGTTCCTCATCATCGGCGGTGTCACTCCGCGTGATCCCGCTCACCGGCATCACGTTGCCGTTCGTCTCGTACGGCGGGTCGTCGCTCGTCGCCAACTTCGCGCTCGTCGCGATCCTGCTGCGCATCTCCGACGACACCGCGCAGCGCGACGAGCGCGCGCCGCGCCTGCGGTCGGTGCGCCGTGAACGCCGGCATCCGCCGCGTCGGTGCGGCAATGATCGTGTTGTTCATCGGCCTCGTCGCGCAGCTCACCTACCTCCAGGTGGCGCGCAGCGACAAGCTCGCCGACGATCCTCGCAACTCCCGGAAGTTCCTCCGCAACGCCGCGCGCGACCGCGGCCCGATCGTGACAGCCGACGGCGTGGTCGTCGCCCGCTCGGTGCCCTCCAACGACGAGTTCAAGCGCCAGCGCGTCTATCCCGCGGACACCGCCACGCTGTTCTCGGGCATCGTCGGCTACCAGTCGATCCAGTTCGGCGCGGTCGGCGTCGAGCGGACGTTCTCCGACGATCTCGCGGGCCGTACGTTCAGCCTCACGCCCGGAGGGCTCGCCGATGCGTTCGCGACGCGCCAGCCGATCGGCACCGTCGTGCTCACTGCGTCGAAGCGGTGCAGCAACTCGCTGCCGACGGCTTGGCGGGCCGACCCGGGTCGGTGGTCGTGCTCGACGTGCGAAGTGGTGGTGTGCTCGCGGCGTATTCGAACCCGACGTACGACCCGAACCTCCTCGTCAACCACAACCCGAACAAGGCGCAGGCCGCGCGCTCGCTTCTGCTCGCCGACCCGAGCAAGCCCTTGCTGCCGCACGCGTGGCGCGAGCTCTATCCGCCCGGCTCGACGTTCAAGACGGTCACCGCGTCGATCGCGATCCAGAACAACGTCGATGTCGACACGCAGTTCCCTGTGCGTCAGCGAGATTCCGCTGCCGCAGACGAACGGCCAAACACTGAGCAACTTCGGTGGCGAGCGGTGCGGCGGCTCGCTTGCTCGACGGCTTCATCGTCTCGTGCAACACGACGTTCGCGCAGGTCGGATTCGATCTCGGCGAGCTGCTCGCGAAGGGCGTCCAGAACTTCGGCGTGCAGAGCGATCCTCCACCGAGCGGTCACGCAACCGGAATCGACCCGCCCATCGTCGGCAGCCGGGGGCCGAAGCCGGGAACATTCCAGCGGAACCAGCCGGCCTTCATGCAGGATGCGATCGGCCAGAACGACGTGCTCGTCACACCTCTGCAGATGGCGCTCGTCGCCGAGTCGGTCGCGACCGGCGGCACGATCTTCGACCCGCACGTCGTCGATTGCGTGATGGATTCCGACAACCGTGTCGTGTCGCGCGTCGGTACGAGTGAGTACAGACGGCGCGATGGACCCGACGACCGCCGACACCATGCGACAGTTCATGCTCGGCGTCGTGAACGACCCGCGCGGTACGGGTACCGCGGCGCAGATCCCGGGCGTGCAGGTCGCGGGCAAGACGGGCACCGCCGAGACCGGCGACGGTCGCCCGCCGCACGCGTGGTTCATCGCGTTCGCGCCGGCCGACGCACCTCGCTATGCCGTCGCGGTGCTCGTCGAGCACGGCGGTGTCGACGGCACCAACGCCGAGGCGACCGGCGGCCGGGTCGCCGCGCCGATCGCGAAACAGGTGCTGCAGTCGCTGCTCGCCAGCCCGCCACCGGCCTCGCAATGCGGCGGAGGGCAACCGCAAAACGACGGAAACGGCGGATAGGGTGCTCCAACCATGACGCTGGCCGGACGGGTCTTTTCCAACCGCTACGAGATCCAGCGCGAGGTCGCGCAAGGCGGGATGGCCGAGGTCTACCTCGCGCACGATCAGCTGCTCAACCGGCCGGTCGCGCTGAAGGCGCTGTTCCCCGAGTACGCGCGCGAGCCTTCGTTCGTCGAGCGCTTCCGCCGGGAGGCGCAAGCGGCCGCCAACCTCAACCACCCCAACATCGTCGCGATCTACGACTGGGGGCAGGAGGAGCGGCACGTACTTCATCGTGATGGAGTACGTCGAGGGACGCTCGCTACGCGATCTCGTTCGCTCCGAGGCGCCCGCTCGAGCCGAACCAGGCCGCGGAGATCACCGCCGAGATCGCGTCGGCGCTCGCGTTCGCGCACCGCAACGGCGTCGTGCACCGCGACGTGAAGCCCGGCAACGTGCTGTTGACCCGTTCCGGCAACGTGAAGGTCACCGACTTCGGCATCGCGCACGCGGGCGCGAGCGACGGCCTCACGCAGACCGGTTCGGTCATGGGCACGGCGACCTACTTCTCGCCCGAGCAGGCGCAGGGTCTCCCGGTCGACGGGCGCAGCGACGTGTACTCGCTCGGTGTCGTGCTGTACGAGATGGTCACCGGCGTGCGCACCGTTCACCGGCGACTCGCCCGTCGCGGTCGCGTACAAGCACGTGCGCGAAGACCCGGTCGCCGCCGTCGGAGCGCAATCCCCGACGTGCCGCGCCGACCTCGAGCAGATCATCATGACCGCGCTCGCCAAGGACGCCGACCAGCGCTACCAGACCGCCGACGACCTGCGCGCCGACCTGTTGCGCTTCCGGCGCGGGCGGCCACTGGCATCGGCGCCGATCACCGCAATGGTCGCCGAGGTGCCGACGTCGGCGACGGCGGCGCAGGCGCGGCGCGCTCGCAGCGGCGGCGACGATTGCGAGCCCCACGGTCGACGAGCGCGGCCGCTACGTCGGCGCGCCGACGTACCAACGCCACCGGCGCAACCCCGCACTCGTCACCGTCCTGGTGCTGGTCGGCCTCGCGGCGGTCATCGGCCTCATCCTCCTCCTCGCCACCAGGTTCGGCGGGTCCGAGGGCAAGGTCGACGTGCCCAATGTCATCGGCAAGAAGGTGAACGTCGCCGCGGCAGATGCTCACCGATGCCCATCTCGGTTCGACGGTCGAGCGTGTGAACGACGCCGCGCCGATCGACACCGTGATCGTGCAGGATCCTGCCGCGGACAGGAACGTGGCGCGCAACACGACGGTGAAGCTGACCGTGAGCAGCGGGGCCGAGCAGGTGCTCATCCCGTTCGAGATCAGGAACATGACGGTAAAGGACGCGACCGATCTGCTCAACGGCAAGGGCTTCGTCGTGAAGATCGAAGCCGCAGTCGGACAACACCGTCGACAAGGACCGCGTGATCGACAGCAAGCCCGCGGCCGGCACGAGCGCGCCGAAGGGCGGCACCGTGACGCTGCTGGTGTCGACGGGCGCGGCACCGAAGGCGATCCCCGACGTGCAGGGACTTTCCCAGGACGCAAGCCGGACAGGCGCTCGTGCAGGAGGGCTTCGACCCGAGCAAGCTCACGTTCGTGCAGGAAGTCAGCGACACGGTCCCGGAGGGACAGGCGACGCGCACCGATCCTCCGGCCGGGCCAGAAGGTCGCCGACCGACACGCCGATACGGGTCTTCATCTCGAGCGGGGAGGAGAAGGTCGAGGTGCCGCCCGAGATCGGCAGGACGCTCGACGAGGCAAGGTCGCACTGAAGTCGGCGGGCTTCACCGTCTCGACGCTCAACAAGGTCGACGACAACAACGTCGGCAAGGTGATCGAGATGTCGCCGGCGGCCGGCACCCAGGTCGCAGCCGGGCAGCAACATCGTGCTCACGATCGGCATCAAGTCGCACGCACGTCGTCCACGACTTCGACGACCACGCCGTGACGCCGCCACTCGCCGAGTGGTACCGCGCGCACGGACGTCACGACTTGCCGTGGCGCGCGTCGCGCGATCGCTGGCACGTGCTCGTGTCCGAGGTGATGCTGCACCAGACCCAGGTGCCGCGCGTCATCCCCGCGTATGCGTCGACTTCATCGCGCGAGTTCCCGACGCCGTCGCGATGCAGCCGAGGCCGGGCTCGCCGCGGTGATCACCGCGTGGGGCCGGCTCGGCTATCCGCGACGGGCCCGGTGGCTGTGGGAAGCGGCCGTAGCAGATCACGCGCGACGGCTGGCCCGACGACCTCACGCAACTTCCGGGCGTCGGCCGCTACACCGCGGCCGCGATCGCGGCCCAGGTCGACGACGCCGACCGCATCGGCATCGAGGTGAACATCCGGCGGGTGTGCGAGCGCGTACGCGGTGAGCGTCTGTCCGAGCGCGAGGCCGAGGAGTGTGCGGTCGAGGTCGCGCGCGGGTTGTGCGGCGCGCGACCGGTTGCTCGCGCTCATGGACCTCGGCGCGACCGTTTGCACCGCGCGCGATCCGCACGTGTGACGGGTGTCCGCTCGCCCCGGCGTGCGCGACCCGGGGCGCGCTCGCGGGTGAGACCAAGCGCCGCCAGAGTCGATTCGAAGGCTCGTTCCGTCAGCGGCGCGGAATCGATGCATGGCGCGGCTGCGCGAGAGCTCCGCGGTGGCGACGGCCGAGCTCGACGGCGAGGCGCTCGCGTCGCTGCTCGACGACGGCCTGGCCGAGGTCACGCGGCGGGCGCGCGCACCTGCCGCGTCCCGCGCCAGGAAGTTCCGCAAGGAGGTCGTGGCCGGCGTCGGTGAGGATCGACTCGGGGTGGAACTGCACGCCCTCGATCGGGAATGCTCGGTGTCGTAAGCCCATGACCAAGCCGTCCTCCGACTCGGCGGTGACCTCGAGCACGTCCGGCACCGAGTCACGCTCGACGACGAGCGAGTGGTAGCGCGTCGCGGTCAACGGGTTCGGCAGGTCGGCGAACACGCCGGCGCCCTTGTGCCGGATCTCCGACGTCTTGCCGTGCATGACGCGCGGCGCCCGTACGACCTCACCGCCGTACAGCTCGCCGATGCACTGGAGCCCGAGGCACACGCCGAGCACCGGCGTGCCGTGCTCTCCGAACGTGCGGATCGCCGTCGTTCGACAGTCCTGCGTCGCCGGGACGGCCGGGACCCGGTGAGATCAGCACCGCGTCGGGTTCGAGCGCGCGCATCTCGTCGATCGTGATCGCATCGTGGCGGTGGACGACGGGCTCGGCGCCGAGCTCCCCGAGATACTGCACGAGGTTGTAGACGAACGAGTCGTAGTTGTCGATCACGAGCACGCGCGGGTTCATCGTTCGCGTCATTGTCGCGTGCTAGCCTTCGTCGCCGTGCCCCAGTCAAAATCGAAGCGGTCGCGGTACACGCCCCCGCCGCAGAAGAAGGCACCGCCGAGCAAGTTGTGGGTACCGGTCGCACTGACGACCCTGCTCGCCGCCGGCCTGGTCATCGTCGTGACCAACTACCTGAACCTGCTGCCCGGCGCCAACACCGAGAACCGCTACCTGCTGCTCGGCATCGGCCTGATCTGCGGCGGGATTCCTGATGGCGACGAACTATCGCTGAACGCGGCTGAACATACGTTGACGACAGGTGACCGAATCGCAAACGTGTGATTCCCCACAGAGTTGTCCACAAGCTGGGGACAACCTCCCGTAGCTCGTCGGGCGTCAGCTCGAGATCGCCTGGAGCCCGGCGGCCAGGTCGGCGTAGGACTTGATCTCGATGGCGTTGCCGCTCGGGTCGAGGAGCTTCGCCTTGGTCTGTTCCTTGGGGGTCCCGGCGTGGTCCGTGCTCACGGGATCGAGCCATCTGATGGGGTGACGTTCGAGGCGGGCCAAGAGGTCGGCCATCGCGTCGGCGCTCAGGGTGACGCCGAAATGCCGGACTCCGCGCTGACTGTCGGAGAGCACCTCTTCCGGGTCGATCCTGGAGCGTCAGCTGGAGGCCGAAGAACCAGACATCGAGCCCTCCGTCTCCGACGCGGCCGAGCCTGCACCCGAGCACATGCACATAGAAGTCCCGCGCCTCGGCCAGATCCCTCACCGGCAACGAGAGGTGCAGGATCGGTTCCACCACGCCGACGCTACTTCGGTACCTGATCAGTGAGCCCCGCAATTTCGTGCGACTGATCCTGGATGTCGACCGCGCCGCGTTCGTACCGTTGCGCCGCGTGACCCTCACCGGGGCGCTGCTCCAGGGACGGCAACTCAGGAGAATGGGAACGACCGTCCTACGGGGCGGTCGTTCCCGCGTGATTAGACCGGGGTGACGAGGACCATCGGCTCACGACAGTGACGCGGTGGCTCCGGCACCTCGCCTTCGGGCGCGGCATAGAGCACGGCTTGCGCGCCGCAGACGATGCACTGGTAGCGGTAGTCCACGTCTTCGAGCGGCGTCTCGCCCGGCTCGGGCGGTGGCTCGGTGTTGAAGTTCCGGATCAACTTGGCGCCGATCAGATACAGCACCACCGCGGCCGCCAAGGCGATCGCAATCCGCAACACCCACCAGAGCACCTCGACCATCGCACCTCAGAATAGGAACGCGCGAGGCCGTGAGCGAAGGCGGAGCCGAAGCGAACTGGCGGGAGCGGCGAGCGTCCGAGGGCCGGGTATCCCGGCCCGCAGCGAGTGCGACCAGAAAGTATCGCTACAGGCGCTCGATGATCGTCGCGTTCGCCATGCCGCCGCCTTCGCACATCGTCTGGAGGCCGTAACGGCCGCCCGTGCGCTCGAGCTCGTTCAGCAACGTCGCCATGAGCCGGGCGCCGGATGCGCCGAGCGGATGGCCGAGGGCGATCGCGCCGCCGTTGACGTTGACCTTCGACATGTCAGGGTGGTGCTCCTTCTCCCACGCGAGCACCACGGGGGCGAAGGCCTCGTTGATCTCGACGAGGTCGATCTGGTCGAGCGTCATCTTCGCCCGCTCGAGCACCTTCGTCGTCGCGGGGATCGGGCCGGTCAGCATCATCACGGGGTCGACGCCGGCGAGGGCGAACGTGTGGAACCGGGCGCGCGGCTTCAGTCCCAGCTCGTTGGCCTTCTCTTCGGTCATCACGAGCACGGCCGCGGCGCCATCGGTGATCTGCGACGAGTTCGCGGCGGTGATGACACCGTCGGGCTTGAACGCAGGCTTGAGCTTCGCGAGCTTCTCGATCGTCGAGTCGGGGCGGATGCCCTCGTCGCGTGCCATGACCTCCGCGCCGTCCTCGGTCTTGATGTCGATCGGCAGGATCTCGCGCTCGAAACGGCCCTCGTCGGTCGCGCGCGGCGGCGCGCAGGTGCGACTCGACCGAGAACGCGTCGTTCTGCTCGCGCGAGATGCCCCACTTCTCGGAGATCAACTCTGCGGAGATTCCCTGGGGCACGAGGTTGGGGTAGCGCGAGGTCATCATCGGCCCGAACGGGAAGCCGTACTTGCCTTCGACCACCGACGCACCCATCGGCACGCGGGTCATGTTCTCGACGCCGGCGGCGATCACCACGTCGTACGCTCCGGCAATCACACCCTGCGCTGCGAAGTGTGCAGCCTGCTGCGACGATCCGCATTGGCGGTCGACCGTCGTGCCGACCGTGGACTCGGGGAAGCCGGCCGCGAGCGCGGCGTTGCGCGCGACGTTGACTCCCTGTTCGCCCACCTGCATGACGCACCCCATGATCACGTCCTCGACGAGCGCCGGGTCGAGATCGTTGCGCTCGACGAGCGCGCGCAAGACGTGGGCCGCGAGGTCGACGGGGTGAACGTCCTTGAGCTTGCCGTTGCGGCGTCCGAGGGGGGAACGGACCGCGTCGACGATGACGGCGGTGGGCATGGAGGCCTCCAGAACTAAGACTTGACCGGTTGGTCAAGTGTGCCCCCGGTGGGCTCCGCGGTCAAACGCCGCCTGCTTCACTGTCATTCCTATGGGCGCGGCGGTGCAGCAGGCACTGATCATCCGGCACGGCGAATCGGAATGGAATGTCCAGCGCCGTTGGCAGGGCTGGACCGACATCCCGCTCACCTCGCTCGGCGAGGCCCAGGCCGCGGCCCGGGCCCGCCAGCTCGCGCACGAGGGCGTGCGTCCACGCGCGGTGTACTCGTCCGACCTGTTGCGCGCCGCGCGCACCGCCGACGTCATCGCCGGCCATCTCGACGTACCGGCCGTCACCGACATGGGCTTTCGCGAACGCCACGGCGGCGCATGGCAGGGCTGCACGCTTGCCGAGATCGACGAGGGCTGGCCCGGGATGCGCGATCGGTGGCGGCGCGGCGAGCTCTCCGCACCGCCGGGCGGCGAGGACGACGCGACCGTGCTGGCGCGTTTCGACGCGGCCCTCTGGCGCGCGCTCGCACACGTCGGGACGGGCATGTTCGCGATCGTCACCCATCACGGCATCCTGCGCAGCGTTGCGGCCCGTGCCGGCGTCAACGTCCACACTCTGATCCCGAACCTCGGCGGCTTCTGGTTCACCATCGACGAGGGCAGCCTGCGCGATCCCGTCGCGGTCGATACGCTCCGCGAAGATGCCGAACGCCCTGCGGTGGAATAAGCAAATGGCGAGGAGCTGCGTGCTGCTGCTCGCGCTTGCGCTCCTCAACGCGTGCGGGAGCGACGACAAGACGACCGCGCCCGCGTCGACGACACCGGCGCCGTCGACGACAACGACGGTGCCGGTGGCGAAGGTCGCGGTCACGAGCACGGCTTTCACCGACAACGGACCGATCCCGAGCCAGTACAGCTGCGAGGGTGGCAACGAGGTCGTGCCGATCGCGTGGACGGGCATCCCCGACAACGCAGTCAGCGTCGCCCTCGTCGTGCACGATCCCGACGCGCCGCGTCCGGGTGGCTTCCTGCATTGGCTCGTGGTGGGTCTCCCTCCGAGCGACGGGTCGGTCCCACCGGTGCCGATCACCGCGCGGCAACTCGCCAATGGCGCGGGCCAGCCGCTGTGGACGGGACCGTGCCCGCCCGCCGGGCCGCTGCACCACTACCGCTTCACCGTGTATGCCCTGAACAAGGACGTACAGACACAGGACGAGATCGCAGGCGCGACGATCGCGCAGGGCACCCTCGTCGGCACGTATCGCCGCTGACCGGCGCACCTCCCGCGTAGGCTGCCGACGATGGCGACGCCGAAAAAGCGCGGGACGGCAACGTCGAATTTCGGCGTCAGCAAGCGCGAGAGCCACGACGCATCGGCGTTCTACGAGCGGTTCGCGATGCCCGAGGTGTCGAACGACGACACCGTGGTCGCGCCCTACGACATCGACGCGTTTCATCTCGGCGACGCGAGACACATGGATGCGATCACCGACAACTCGGTCGCGCTCGTCGTCACGTCGCCGCCGTACTACGCGGGCAAGCAATACGAGGAGGAACTCGAACGCGAGGGCGTGCCCAGCTCGTACGGCGAGTACCTCCAGCTGCTCACCGACGTGTTCGCCGAGTGCGCGCGCAAGCTCGAACCGGGCGGCCGCATCGCGGTCAACGTCGCGAACCTCGGTCGCAAGCCGTACCGCAGCCTCGCGGCCGACGTCATCCGCATTCTGCAGGACGACCTGAAGCTCTTGCTGCGGGGCGAGATCGTGTGGCGCAAGGGTGAAGGTGCGGCCGGCAATTGCGCGTGGGGATCGTTCCGTAGCCCGGCAAATCCCGTCTTGCGCGACACGACCGAGCGCGTCGTCATCGCGAGCAAAGGCCGGTTCGACCGTGCCCTCAGCAAGGCGGATCGCGAGCGCCGCGATCTGCCCTTCGAGAACGACATCGAGGCGGACGAGTTCATGGCCGCCACGCTCGACGTGTGGGACATCCCGCCCGAGAGCGCGCGGCGCGTCTCCCATCCCGCGCCGTTTCCCATCGAGCTGCCCGCCCGGCTCATCGAGCTCTACACCTACGAGCGTGATCTCGTGCTCGACCCGTTCATGGGCTCGGGTTCAGCCCTGGTCGCGGCCGCGCGGCTGAACCGGCGGTACGTGGGCTACGACCTCGATCCCACATACGTCGACATCGCCCGCCTGCGCGTGCGCGACGAAGGCACGCCCGAGTCACGCCCGAGCCACGACCTCCCGGCACCCGACATCACCGAGCTCGACTTCGAGGGCAGCTTCCAGGCCCGCGCCACACGCGAGGGCAAAGCCGCGCAAGCGCTTGCCGAACAGATGCTGCAAGAGGCCGAGTTCACGATCGTCGCCAAGAACTCCCGGGTCCGCGGCACCGGGGTCACGATCAACTTCATCGCGACGGACGCCGACGGCCTCGAGTGGTACTTCGACGTGTCGGGCGCGTTCACGAGCACCCGCGGCGGGCTCCTGCGGACCGACACGGTGTGGAAGGCACTCGGGCGAGCGCAAGCACTCGCGCGCACGTGGGAAGGAACGCATCGTGTTCCTCACGTCACATCTGCCGCGGAAGGGCAGTGAGGGCGACATTGCGCTGCGGAACGCCGCCGACATCGTCTACGACGTGATCGAGATGCGCTCCGACGCAGGCTACGAGCGGCTCCGGAAGTACGCCGCCGGCGGGCACGCATAGGCCCACGGCGTGGCAGACCTGCGGACGACGATCACCGAGGTCGTCACCGGTCTGGGAATGCTCGGTGCCGACGATGTCGACCTTGCGCTCGCGGCGCGGCCCGATGCGATCGCGAACGTCGCGCCCGATGTGTGGGACGCACTGGCACGGGCGTGGAAGGAAGGCCGCCACCCCGACGTGTTCGCGGCCGCGTTCATGAACGGGCGTCGCTTCCTCGACGCGCAGGACGCGCTGCGCCAACGCATCCCATTGCTCGTCGAATGGAAGGGCGCCCACCGTGCGCCGGGTGACGAGGTCGTCCCCGCCGACCTGCGCGTCGACCACGTCTATCTCGTGAGCTGCAAGTACCTGTCACGGATCGTCGTCAACGCCTCGCCCCATCATCTCTTCGACCGGCTGCTCGCGGGCGGGCAGGGCCGCCGGGGTGGGGACTGGTTCCGAGAAGTCGCGCCGCTCGAGCACGGCGCGCTGTACGGCGCAGTGCGGGCCGAGATCAAGGCGGTCGATCTCCCTGCCGACATGGCCGCCCTCGACGCCGCCGAGCGGCGCGCGCTCGGACTCGCCTTGCGCGACGGCTGGCCACAGGGCGCGGCCGACAGATATCGCGGCGCTGGTCGAGCGTACCGCGGTCGAATCCGCGCAGCGCTGGCGGGAGGCGATCACCAACGCGGCCGCCGAGCCGATGCTGTGGCGCCTGCTCCGCATCGGCAGCGCGCCGTACTTCGTGCTCGGTGCGTCCCCGCGCGGCTTCTTGCGACTGCGCATCGCGACGCCGTGGGATTGGCGCCGGCACTTCGAGCTGCGCGCCTTCGACGTCGAAGCGCGTCCGGGTGGCCAGCCGATGGTGGCGTGGCAAGCATCGGTACGTGACCGCGAAGACCGGCGCGAACGCATCGTGCACGGACATGTCGAGGTGCGCTGGAGTCACGGCCGGTTGGCCGCACCACCCGAGGCGAAGGTGTACCTCGACACACCGCACGACGAGATTCCCGGCTACTTCCCGCTGCGCTGAACCGGTCCTGCACGACCCGGCCGGGGTCGGGTGGTGGCCCTTCGGCATTCCGGATGCGGGCGGTAGGTTGCGGTGGTGGCGGAAGACGCGACCGACGAACTCTTCCGGCTGGCGCAGCTGCGCGCAGCAAGCCGTGCGTTCGCCGAGGCGACCGGCGTCGACGCGGTACTCGAGTCGCTGATCCAACGCACGTTGGCAGCCTTCGACGCACACAGCGCGGTCGTCGCGATGCGCGCCGCCGACGACACGCTCGAGATCCTCGCGTCCACGTACGGAGAAACCGGGCGTGCGTTCGACGGCGTCCCGCTCACCGAGCAGCTGCCCCTCACCGACGCGGTCCGTCTGGGCGCGCCGGTGTGGCTCGGCCGGCGCGCCGAGCTCGAAGCCCGATATCCGAAGGTGGCGACGTCGGAGATATCCGCCGCTTGGGCCGCGCTGCCTCTCAGGATCGGCTCGCGCGTCATCGGTGGTCTCAGCATCGCGTTCTCGCGCGAGCAACCTTGGGACGATGCGCAGCGTCTCTACCTGCTCACGCTCGCCGACCTTTGCGCGATCGTGCTGGACCGCCACGTGCTCGCCGAGCAACGCGCCGAGCATCGGCTACGCGCGCTCGTCGACAGCAACGTCATCGGCGTGATCGGCGGCGACGCGACGAACATCCTCGAAGCGAACGACGCGTTCCTCGAGATGATCGGTCTCGACCACACTGCACTCGTCGGAGGTCTGGGGGTGCAAGCGATCACCGCGCCCGAGCAGCGCACCGCCGACGACCGCGCCGTTCCCGAGAGTGACAACAGCGGCCGGTTCGGTCCGTACGAGAAGGAGTTCGTGCACGCCGACGGCCACCGCGCCCCGGTGCGAATCGTGGGCGCAATGATCTCCACGGTGGGTCGCGGCCGTTGGGTCGCGCTCGTCGACGACCTCACCGAGGAGCGACGCATCGCGCGCGAGTTGCGGGCCCGGGAAGCTCGGTACCGGTCCTTGGTGGAGGCGTCCGACACGATCGTGTGGATCGCCGACAGAAAGGGCCGTTTCACCGAGGCGAACGACGCATGGGCGGCGTACACCGGGCAATCCGAGGCCGACGCCGAAGATCGTGGATGGCTCGACGCGCTCCACCACGACGACCGCACGCAGGTGACCGACGCGCTCGACGACCCGCTTCGCGAGCAGCGCTCGTGGGAGGGCAACGCCCGGGTACACCATGCGGCGTCCGGTGCCTACCGGCGCGCGGTCGTGCGCGCCGTGCCGCTGCTCGACGACGAAGGCGAGGTCGTCGAGTGGGTCGGCACGGTCACCGACGTCGACGACTACGCCCGAACCCAAGAGGTCTTGCGCGCGACGACCGCCCGCCTCGCCGCGCTCATGCGCCATGCACCGGTCGGCTTCGCGTTCATCGACCAGGACCTGAGATTCCAGGTCGTCAACGAGAAGCTCGCGGAGATCAACGGGCTCGCGGCCGACGCCCACCTCGGGCGCGACGTCCGCGAGGTCGTGCCCGATCTCGCGGACGTCAACGAGGCGCTGTTCCGGCGGGTGCTGCGCGGCGAGCCCATCCTCGAGACCGAGGTGACGGGCGCCACGCCTGCCGATCCCGATCGGCCCCGCGACTGGCTCGTGAACTACTACCCCGTGCGCGACGACGTGTACGGCGCGATCCTCGGGATCGGCGCCACCGTGGTCGACGTGACCGAACGCAACCAGTTGCTCGCGGCCGAACGGCACGCCCGCAACGCCGCGGAGGCAAGCGCCCGGCTCTCGGAGGCGCTGTCCACGATCACGGCCGCGGTCGCCAACGCCGGCGACGACGACGTCATCGCCCGCCAAACGGGCGAGACCCTCCAGGCCGCATTCGACGCGGACGGCGTGCTGATCGCACGGTGCGACCAGCAAGGCGAAGTCGAGGAGGTGCTCTTCGCGCACGGCTACAACGCCGAAGACATCGCCTTGCTCCGCAACGACCCCGACGCCCGGTCGTGGTCCACGACGACCGTGCTCCGGGCTCGAGTACCGGTGTTCTACGAATTTCCCGAGCAGTTTCTCGCGCGGTACCCGACCCGCGGGCCGGTCGTCGAGCGGTTCGGCGCCCGTTCCTGGAGCGTTGCGCCGCTCGTCGCGGCGAACCAGGTACTCGGTTTCTTCGTGCTCATGTTCCGGTCGCCGCACCGGTTTGCCTCGGGGGAGCGGCGGTTCGTCGCGACGGTCGGCGACGTCGTGTCACAGGCCATGCTGCGCGCCCGTTCCCGGGCGTCGGAGGTCCTCGCCCGCCGCTCGGCCGAGATGCTCGCCGAGGCGATCGCCGCCGAGCGGGCTCGCCTCGCGGCAGTGCTGCACCGCATGCCTGCCGGGCTCGTGGTCGTCGACACCATGGGTGGGGTACCTCGCGTCGTGCTGTGGAACACGCGGGCCGCCGAGATTCTCGGCCCGCCGCCCGCCGATGACGATGCGGAGACATGGTTCGCCATGCCCGGTCTCGACGGCGGCGCGCTCGAAGCCTGCGACCGCGGCGCTGCAGCGCGCGCTGCGCGGGGACGACCTCGGCGACGAGGAGGACGTGCTGGTCACTCGCGACGACGGCACGACGTGTCGCATCCGCACAACTGCCGTGCCGATCCGCGACGCGGAGCAACGCATCACCAGCGCGGTGCTCATCATCGAAGATGTCACCGAGCAGACGCGGCGCGAACGCGACGCACAGCTGCTGGCGCGGGTCGCCGACCTCCTGGGATCCTCGGGGGAAGTCCCCGATCTCCTGGAGCGCGTCGTCGGGCTCGCGGTGCCGTCGTTCGCGGACCTGTGCGGTGTGTACGTGCTCGACGACGACGCGCTGCACCTCTTCGCCGTCGCCGACCGGACCCCTGATCGCGCCGAGCGGATGCGGCAAGTCCTGGCCGAGCCGATCCCGTTGCAGGGCAACACACCCGTGTCGAACTCGGTGCGCCACGGCCGGTCGCTGATGATCACGCACGTTCCCGAGGCCATCGATGCCTCCGACCTCGACGACGATCAGCGCCTCTGGGTGCAAGACGTGCTGCGACCCCGGTCGCTGCTCGTCGTTCCACTGCGGAGCAGTGATCGGGTCACCGGTGCGCTGACATTCACGCAAACCGCGGAAACCGGCCGCTTGTTCACTGTCGACGATCTCGACGTGGCGATCGAGCTCGGGAGCCGTTGTGCGCTGTTGCTCGAACAGGTCGTCGCCCACCGGGAGACCGCTGACGCGCGCGACCTCGCGGACGGACTGCAGCGGTTCGCCGCCGCGATGGCTCGCGCCGCGAGCGTGGACGCGGTCGTGCAGGCGATCGCCGCCGACGGCGTCGCCATCGTGGGTGCCGCGATCGTCAACGTCGCGATGCGGTCGCAGGCGGACACGAGCCTGGACGTGCTCCAGACCTGGCTTCGCCGGCGGTCCGGCGTCGTGTCGTGGGAGGCCGTGAGGCCCGGCACCGATACCGCGTCGCTCGAAGCGTTGCACACCGGACGGTCCGCCTACTACGGCGACCTTGCCGCGTATCGCAAGAGGTTCGGCGACAGAGAGCGCGCGCTCATTGACCACGGTGTGCAGGCCGTTGCGGGCATCCCGTTGCGTGGCTCCGACGGTCAGGTCTTTGGATCGATCGGTTTCTCCTTCGCCACCGCCCAGCCGCTCGACCAGGAGCAGGTCGGCCTCCTGGAGACCGTTGCGGACATCGCGGGCCAGTCGCTCGACCGCGCCCGCTTGTACGAACGCGAGCGCGATGTCGCCCGCGCGTTGCAGATGGCGCTGCTCCCGACCGCGTTGCCCGAGCTCGACGACGTCACCACCGAGGCGCGCTACGTCGCCGGCGGCGCCGGTGTGTCGGTCGGCGGCGACTGGTACGACGTCCTGCGGTTCACCGACGGTCGGGTCGGTTTGCTGATCGGCGATGCCGCCGGCCGCGGTGTCGAGGCGGCGACACTGATGGGAAAGGTGCGGCACGCGGCTGCCGCGCTCGCGATGGAGCGCTCCTCGCCGGCGGCGGTCCTCTCCCGCGTGAACGAGTACCTCCACAACATCTCGTCGCGCCGGACGATGCTCACCTGCTGTTACATCGTCCTCGACCGCGACCGCGGTGTGCTCCAGTACTCGTCGGCCGGTCATCCTCCGCCCCTGATCATCGAAGCAGATGGTGAGACCCACTTCCTGTCCGGGGGGCGAGGTGTGCCGCTCGGCGTCGTGCCCGCCGCGGCGTACACCGACGCGGAGTACCAGCTGCGCGGTCCCGCGACCATCGTGCTGTACACCGATGGGCTCATCGAGCGGCGCGGAGAGACCATCGATGTCGGGCTCGAGCGATTGCGTGACGCGGTCCGCGGCCACGGTGTCGACGTCAAGAAGCTGTGCGACCACCTCACCCGAACGCTGCTCAGCGAAGGATGCGACGACGATGTCGCGTTGCTGGCCGCGCGGGTGCAGTCACTCGCGTCCGCTCGACGACTCGACGTCGAGCTCCCGGCCGACTCGCGACGCCTGCACGAGCTGCGCACGCGCGTCGCGCGCTGGCTTGAAAACACCGGGATCGCGACCGACGTGGTGCCCGACATCGTCATCGCGTTGAACGAGGCGGCCTCGAACAGCATGCTGCACGGGTACGCGAGCGTGCCGGAGCGCGGGCACGTTCGGGTCTCGCTGGCGATCGACGAGCACGAGGTCACCGCGGTCGTCTTCGACGACGGCGAATGGCGCGAGCGCCGCGACCACCATGACGGGAGAGGCCTCGACCTCATGGCCGCGCTCATGACCGACGTGCGGGTCGAGCAGACGGGTGCGGGGACCCGCGTCCATCTCACGCGGCGTCTGGGCCCTTGACGGCGCCGGCGTCCTGGAAAGCCGCGAATCGCACCATCGCGCCCATCCCGTAGCCTTGGTGGGTGGCGGACGGCGGACACCCGGAGGCGGCTCGTCCCGCCCTGCTGACGCGTGGCCTGCGCAAGGCCTTCGGGCCGAAGGTCGCGGTGAGCCACATCGACCTCGACGTGGCGCCCGGATCGTTCTTCGGCATCGTCGGGCCCAATGGTGCCGGCAAGACCACGACGCTGCGGATGGCGACCGGGCTCCTGCGGCCCGACGCCGGTCAGGTGTGGGTCGACGGCATCGACGTCTGGGCCGACCCGGTCGCGGCCAAGGCGCGTATCGGTGTCCTGCCCGAGGACCTCGCACTGTTCGAGCGGTTGCGCGGCCGCGAGCTGCTGATGTTCCACGGCGCATTGCGCAGCATGGATCCGAAGGTCGTGATCGAGCGCTCGGAGGAGCTGCTCGAGCTGCTCGGTCTCACCGACGCCGCCGACGCGCTCGTGGTCGACTACAGCCACGGCATGCGCAAGAAGCTGGTGCTGGCGGCCGCGCTGCTGCACGGACCGCGCCTGCTCTTCCTCGACGAGCCGTTCGAGGCGATCGATCCCGTCTCGGCCCGGGCGATCCGCTCGTTGCTCGCGGACTTCACGTCGACGGGCTCGACGATCGTGTTCTCGAGCCATGTGATGGAGCTCGTCGAGCGGCTGTGCGATCACGTGGCGGTGATGGCGCACGGCACGATCGTGTGGGCCGGGTCCCTCGACGCGTTGCGCGGGAGTGGATCGCTCGAGGACGCGTTCGTCGCGCTCATCGGAGAGCCCGGTAGCCGCCAGGAGCTCTCGTGGCTCGGCAATTCGCGCTCCTGAAGCTGCGGCTCGTCCGCAACGGCTTGCACTCGCCGCAGTACGCGGTGTTGTTCACGATCGGCGCCACCGCTGCCGCGATCGTGTCGCTTGCGGGATTCGTGTCGCTTGCCGCGCTCCGCACCGACGCGATCCGCGCGGACGCGACGCTGGTTGCCTTCGCGGCGGTCACGCTCGTGTGGACGGTCCTCCCGCTCATGGGATTCGGCACCGACGAGACGCTCGACCCGCAACGACTCGCTCTGCTTCCGCTGCGGCGTGGGCAGCTGCTACGCGGCTTGTTCGTTGCGGCACTGATCGGCATCGCGCCGATCGCCACCGCGTTCGCGCTGTCGGGCGCGATCGTCGGTCTGGCGCGCGATCCGCTCTCCGCGCTCCTGATCATCGGCGCGATCGTGGGGACGCTCGCGCTGTGCATTGTCGCGTCGCGCACGCTGATCGCGTTGCTCGCGCCCCTGTTGCGTTCGCGTCGCGGCCGCGACGTGCTCGTCATGACGATCGTGCTGGCCGCTTTCGTGCCGCAGTCGTTTCGGCTGTTCGACGCGTGGGGCGGCACCGACAACGCGCGTCACGCGATCGGGGAGATCGCGAGTCGTGTGCAGTACACGCCGTTCGGGTGGGGTGGGCTCGCCGCGTCCGAGGCCGGTCGTGGACACGCGCTGGCCTCCCTGGGTGTGCTGGCTGCGATCGCGGCGCTCATCGTCGGTGTTGCTCTGGGTGTGGTCTGTCGCGATCCCGCGGGCGATGACCGCGATTGACCTCGTCGCGGCAGAGTCCGGCCGTGCCCGCCGCAATGGCCGAACGACGACGCTGTTCCCCGCGCTGCTCCCCTTCCTTCCCCGCACGCGGGCAGGCGCGGTCGCCGCCAAGGAGCTGCGGTACTACGCGCGCGGACCCTCGCCGTCGCGCGCCGTTGTTCGCGGCGCTGATCGTGCCGGGCCTCTTCCTGGTCTCGATGCTGCGTGAGGCGCATGCCCGCCCCGCGTCGTCGACGATGCTCGCCCTCGTGGCGCTGCTCCCGGCGTCGGGGCTCACGTTGAACCAGTTCGGCCTCGACGGCGCCGCGTTGTGGTCGACGATCGTGGCCGGCAACGATCCGCGCTCCGAGCTCGTCGGCAAGAACCTCGCGACCCGCGATCATCGTCGTACCGCTCGTCACGGTGCCCGCGCTGCTGACGGCTGCGATCACGAATGGCTGGCACTACGTGCCCATCACCGTCGGCCTCGCACCCGGGATGCTGGGTGTGGTGCTCGCGGTCGGCAACATGGTGTCGGTATGGACTCCGTACGCATTGCCGGATCGCCGCAATCCGCTCGCCGGCAACCCGGGGCAGGGTTGCGTGGGCGGGATCGCGGCGATGACCGCCGTGCTCGTCGATGCGATCATCCTCGTGCCGGTCGGTGTGCTGACCGCGATCGCGCTGCACGTCCTTCCACTGGCCGCCGCGACGGTCCTGTCGGTGGGCTGCGCGACCGTGTACGGCGCGCTCGCATGGGTGTTCGGGACACGCGCCGCGTCCCGGTACCTGTGGTGGCGAATGCCGGAGCTCCTCGATGCCGTGTCACCCCGGCACGCCGGGTGACGCTCGTCCGGCGGGCTCGGCGCCCTCAGGTGGTCTTCAGTCGGAACGGCGATGCTGTTCGGCGGCGGCGGGGATCGGATGAGGGCGTGGGGAGGTCTCGACGTGCACGATGACGAGGAGGACCTGCAAACCCTCGAAGTCGCGCCGCCGCACGGCCCGGGAAGCGTGCAGACGCCGGAACCGCCCGCGGATCGGCGGCCCAGGAACGCCGGGCCGGCCGTCGCCGCGCTCGTCGTGATGATGCTGATCGCCGGCGTCGTCGGCTTCGCCGTCACGAAGCAGGTCCGGTCCGGCAAGGACTTCAACCGCGCGGTCGCCGGCCAGCCCGCGGCAGACGATCCCGACGAATCCGCGCTCGGCGACCTCAACGTGCAGCAGACCGACGTCAGCGCCCGATACCGCGTCGACCTCATCCGCAATGGCGCCAGCGTCACCGGCGCGACGCTCGATCTCTGCAATGCGACGTTCCCAAGCGAACGGCTTCGCACCGCCCGGCGCCAGGTCGCGGCCTATGACACGATCGGCTCACTCGCGCTGAGCACCGAAGCGGTGCTCTACCGGCGTCCGGCCGACGCGGCGGAGGCATTCACCGAGCTGCACACCCTGGAGCGCACGTGCCCGGACCGGCCGGTGCCGAGCCCGACCGGTGGCAGCACGGTGACGACCCACTTCGGTGGCGGCGCCCGACCGGTCATGGAAGCCGTTCGCAAACGTCGAGCGGATCGCGTTCGACGTGAACACCACCGACGTCATCGGCGAGCGCGATCACTCGGTCGCGGTGTACCTGCGCCGCGGTCGCGTGCCTCATGGGTGTGTACTTCGGCACCGCGGCGACCACGCAGCCGATGGTCGCGGGCGAAACGACGCTCGCCGGCATCTCGCGGGTCTTCGCGTCACGCATGGCAGAGCTCCCCGCGTCCGTCGTCAACGGCTAGGGAGGAAGGGCGCGACCTGGGCACATTGCTCGAGCACTGGCCACGGGGATGACTGCCCGATCTAGTCTCCCGCCGTGCTGCTAGCCCATCTGAGCGACACCCACTTGCTCGCCGATCCCGACGCGCGGATCCGTGACCACAATCCGGCGGAGAATCTTGCCGCGGTCATCGACGCGCTCCCGGAGCAGGTCGACGTGATGGTCGTCACCGGTGACGTCGCAGAAGAAGGAAATCCGCGCTCGTATCACCTCGCGCAGTCGATGATTGCCGAGCGCGCCGCCCGCACGTTCCTTCTCCCGGGAAACCACGACGATCCCGACGCGATGCGCACGGTGCTCGGAGATGCCGAAGACCTGCGCATGGTCCCGCTGTCCGATCAGTGGGTGATGGCATTGGTCAACACGCAGTGGCTCGGACACGATGCCGGACGCCTCACCGACGAGACGTGGACGCGACTCCAAGAGGAGCTCCGGCGCACGACCGCGCACGTCGTGCTGTGCCTGCACCATCCACCGATCTCGCCGTGCGCGAACGCTGACTGTGGGATGGTCGACGGGGCGCGCGTTGCAGAAGGGTTGCGCGACACGCCCGTGCGCGCGGTGCTCTCAGGTCACGTCCACCAGCAGTTCGACACGTCGCGGCACGGCGTCCGGTTCCTGGGCGCACCATCGACGTTCCGCCAGCTCCGCCACGGCGGCGATCCGCACTACACCGACACGGGAGAACCACCCGCCGGGCACCTGCTCGAGCTCCACGACGACGGCGCGATCGATTCGCGCGTCGTCATCGCACGCTGAGCCCGCCGGCCCCGCTTCTTCCGTTTGGTCGCAGCGTGCGCGTTTCTCGGACACTGTCCGACCAAACGGCGCTCTGCAACAGCACAAGTCCCGCGGGCGCGATCGGGCTGAGAGGTCGACTGATCACGGGTTGGCGTCCGCATCAGTTCGTGGACGATGCTGTCGACAATCAAGGGAGCGGGGACATCATGACGGCGGGTCGCATCCACGCACGATTCCAACGCGTTTGTTCGATGGCGGCCGTGCTCGCCCTCATCGCCGGACTCACTGCCGCGAGCACGACGAGTGCCGGCGCCGCCGGCGCGCCGGCGAACGACAACTTCGAGAGCTCGGCAACGATCAGCGGTGCGCACGGCTCGGTGAACGGCACGACGCTCGACGCGACCGCGCAGCCCGGCGAACCCGACAATCAGGGATTCCCGGCCACCTATTCGGTCTGGTATTCGTACACAGCGACGGCGGGCGGGACGCTCACCGTCGACACGTGCGACAACACCGCCTTCTTCAGCACGATTGCCGTGTTCACCGGGGCCACGATCGGCGCGCTGACGCCTGTCGCGACGCACCCGAACGGGCCCTGTTCGCAGGTCCGCATCGCATTCAACATGACGAAGTCCACGACCTACCGGATCGCGGTCGACGACGTGTTCGGCGATCCCGGCGCGTTCACATTGGGATGGACGTTCACGCCCGCCACGGCGCCGTTGGTCGACATCGGATCCGACGCGGAACTGAATTGCTTCCCGAAGAACGTGTCGAACGACTGGCTTCAGTTCTGGTCGAGCACCGCGACGATACCGACGCAGTATTCGTGCGCGACGCTCGTGTCGGTTCCCGGCGTCGGTCTCTTCGGACCTCCCGGGTTCGCCGACTCCAACGGGCTCGTCGCGGGTCAGCCGCTCCACAGTTACGCACCGGTCAAGCAAACGGTCAGGCGGCACCGGGTGCGCACAACGGTCACGCTGCCCGGAACTGCGCTGACACTCGTACAGACGGAGACCTATCGCCGCGGTACGTCGATGCGAGTCGACGTCGACATCAGCAATCGCGGCGCAACGACCGCGAACGTCGTCTTGTATCGCACCGGCGACTGCTTCCGGGGTGATGACATCTCGTTCGCGATCACCGGCGCCGGTGCCGTCGGGTGCGAGCAAGCGCTCCAACGCGGCGTCGTTGCGCGCCCCTCGCCCGGCGACATCTTCATTCGGTGGCAGCCGCTCACCGTCCGAGGGAGCTCGATTCCTCCGCACTCAGCCGCCGGTGGAGTGAACACGGTCCGTCAGCGCGATCGCGACTGGCGCGGCCCTTGCGAATACTTGCGAATGCGGCACGCCGGTCGACGCCGCCGCGGCGTTGTCGTGGTCGTTGAGCGTTCCGGCGCGCCGCCACCGCACCGCGTCACACCGCCTGACAATGTCGACCGGTAACGGTCGTGATCCCGCCACGATCACCGCGGCTCTCACCCGCAAGAACGGGCGCTGGAAGCTGACCGCGCACATTGTCACGGCTTCGGGACCCTTGCCCGGCGCTACGGTGCTCTTCGAGCGGGGTCGTTCACGGCCTGCACGGCCATCACGGACGCGACGGGTCGCGCGACGTGTCTCGCGAACGGACAGCGCGACATCTTCACCGCGACCTACTTCGGCGACACGAGTCATCGACCCGCCAGCACACTCTTCGGCAGACCCGATCCCCATCCGGGACAGCCTCGGAGTTTTCCGGCGTGCGCGCAGTTCGACACCTCCCCTGACGGCTTCGCGTTCGCGATAAGCGGTGATGGTCACTACCAGCAAGTCGTTGCCACAACACTCGCGCCGCCGTGCCCCACAGTGCTCTACCGCGCCCGCTCGCTCGGGGTCGTGATCGGCGAAGCACGCGGCGATCTGCGGACGACGACTCCCACCGGTTCTCCGGTCGCCGGCCTTGCGAACCTGTATCTCGACGATCAGCACGCCTCGGGATGCATCGTCTTCGAGTCCGTCGACCGTCGTACCGGAGCCGTCGTCGACACGGCGCCGAGCGCTACGTCGGGGAAGCCTTGTCTCGATTCGGTGGGCGGTCAGAAGTTCCGTTGACCTCGGCGGCACGATCGCGAAGTTCGGCGGCACGCAACGCATCGCCGTCGGCTTCGCAGCACTCAACGGCGATCGCGAACGCTTTCGCCGCCCATTCGACCGCGCCGACCGCGCCGAACCGCGATGCGGCGAGTTCTGCCGACTCGCGTGCCTGATCGATTCGCCCTGACCGCAGATCGGCGATCGCCGAGGTGAGGCCGGCATCCGCGACCGTCAGCATGTCGCCGCTCTTCATGGCGATCGCGATCGCGCGGTCGCAATATGCTCCGACGTCTTCGACGTCGCCGCGCGCGAGGAGCGCCTCGGCGAGATTCGCGTTCGCCGTCGCCAGCGCGGGATGCCCGATGCGCGCGAGCTCGGCGATCGCCCGGTGGTTGCAGTCGATCGCCGCATCGACCTCGCCACGGGTGAGCTCGACGAGAGCCAGATTGACGAGACATCCCGCCGCTTCTTCGACATGACCGATCCGCTCCGAGAGCGCGAGGCCGTCGCGCAGTACTGCTGCGGCCTCGTCGAGGCGGCCGAGGTCTTCGTACACCCCGCCGAGCACACGTAGAGCACTCGAAAGGCGACGCAGATCACCGGCGTCCTCGAAGGAGGATCGCGCTTCGAGCCCGTGGACGAGCGCGTCTTCGAGCAAACCCACCGAAGACTCGGCACGAGCGAGATCGCTCAGCAACGTCGCGCGCATCGGATCGCCGGGTGGCACGACGGCGAGACCGTCGGCGAACGAGCCGATCGCGGCGTGGAAGCTGTCGGCAACCATGAGACAACGACCGCGCTCGAGGCTGATCGACGCCTGTTCCGCCGGGGTCTCCGGACGCGCCGCGTCGAGCACCACGAGCGCATCGCGGTAGTCGCCTTGGGTCCGCAAGCTCGCGGCAAGGCCGCACGCGGCGCGCAGCGCCGCCGGGCCGGCGAGCAGGGATCGGTACAGCTCACCCGCCTCGGCATACGCGCCGACCTGCCGGCTCAGGTCGGCGAGCCGCAGTGTGAGCTCCAGCACAGCCGGTGCCGTCTCGTCGTCGCGCAGGACCAGATCCCGGGCTCGGCGGAGGTGGAGGATCGCGGTGTCGTTGGCGAACACCCCTTCCGCCCGTTGCGCCGATCGCAGGAGTTGGTTGACCGCGCGTACGCCCGCGTCGGCACGATAGAGGTGGTCCGCGAGTACATCACCGGCGTCACCATCACTGCCATCGACCTGTTCGATCTCGTCGGCGATGCGCAAGTGCAACGCGCGAGCGTGGCGGCGCAGCACCCGCGAGTACGCAACCTCCTGCACGAGCGTGTGCCGGAACTGAAGGGTGTCCGGGCGATCGCGGGCCGGTTCGAGAAGCTCGTTTTCGATGAGTTCCTTGATCGCGATCTTCACGTTGCCCACGTCGACGGCCGGTGCCGCCGCTCGGAGCAGCGGGAGTGGAACATCCGCACCGATTGCAGCTGCGAGATCGACCAGGCGCCGAGTGTCGGGCGTCAAGCGGTCGAGTCGTGACGCGAGTGCGCTCTCGATCGTGGGCGGCAGGTCGTCGCTGTTCCCGACCGCTTCGCCGCGAGCCACGGCGCGGACCATCTCCACGGCGAAGAAGGGGTTGCCGTGGGCTCGGGCACAAATCGACGCGGCGGTTGCGTCCGGCATCGCGCCGTCGATCTGTCGGATGAGCGCAAGCATCTCGGCGTCGCCGAGACCGTCGAGCATCAGCCTCGTCGCATCCATCGCCTCATTGCGAATGCGATTGATTGCGTCGCTGTCGGTTCGCGCCGTGACGATCAGCAGGAGCGGAATGCGCTCTGCCAAAGCGGCGACGTGCGCGAGGAGCTCCGCGGTTGCATCATCCGCCCAATGAATGTCTTCGGCAGTGAGCACCAACGGATCACGGCGGCCGAGCGCGCCGAGCAGCGCGGTGAAGGCCTCGTGCAGGCGCGTCCGCCGCATTTCGGGATCGGCATCGTCGCGGTCAGACCAGGTACGGCGCGAGAAGCCCGACAAGCGCGCCGGCGTGCTCCGGGATACCGAGCTCGGCCAACAGGTGCTCGAGGCGAGTCGGCGCGGCGCCCGCGCCCGTATCGTCGTCGGCCAACGTCGTGAGGAGGTTGATGATGGGCTCGTACGGTGAGCCCGATCGGTACGACACTCCGCGCACGTCGATCCAGCGCACGCCGCGGGCGGCCGCATCGGCACGCGCCGCCTCGATCAACGACGTCTTGCCGACCCCGGCATAACCCGAGACGATGAAGACCTCGCCGATGAGCGCAGCGAGGCGATCGAAGGCGTTGCGCAACCTCGCCCGTTCCTCGGTACGGCCGACGACGACACATTCCTCCGCAACGACTTCTCGACGACCGGCGAGACGCCACGCCGGAACGGGCTCGGCTTTGCCCTTGAGATCGAGGCTCCCGATCGATTCCAGCGCGAACGATCGTCGGGCGAGGCGCTCGGTCAGCGACCCGACGTAGGTTTCACCGGCCGGCGCCTGCGATTCCAGACGTTGCGCAACATTGATGGCGTCGCCGAGTACCGAGTAGTCGGCCCGCACCTCGCTGCCGATGACGAGCGCGATCGCATGGCCACTGTTGACGCCGATATGCAGGCCGAGTGCTTGCGCCGGGTCGCCCAACGTCGGGCGGATCGTGTCGAAGCGTTCGTGCATTTCCAGCGCACACGCGAGCGCGCGTTCCGCGTCGTCTTCGTGACTCACCGGCGCGCCAAAGAACGCGAGCAGTGCGTCCCCGGCGTACTTGTCGACGTAGCCGTCGTACCGGCCGACGACCTCACTCAGCTCCGAGATGATCGCGGTGACGATGTCGGTGACCGTCTCGGGATCGAGCTCATCGGCCAGGGCGGTGAATCCACTGATATCGGCAAACATCGCGGAGACCAACCGGCGCTGGCCGCGATGCTGCTCACTCGACGCCGCTTCGGGCACCTGGCCGCGCGACAAGCGATCGATGACGTCTTCGACGTCGGACAGCGGCTGATCGACGGCAGCAATCGCCGCGCCGCAATGACCGCAGAACCGCGTGCCGTCGGGATTCTCACCGTCACACGATCGACACGCCCAACCCACGGGGGAACCGTACAACGCCACCCGCCCTCGACGCCGCGACCGCGCTCGCTCGCACCTTCATGCTCGACCCGGTGATGTGACTGCTGTCAGAGCGCCCGGAGAGCTACGCGCATTCCAGCGCGGCGAGGTCACGCGTGGCGTAACCGTGGTGCGCCATCTCTTCTTCGAAGACGGTATGCAAGCACGCTTGTACTGGCGCGTTGCCGTTCTCGAGCACCTCACGGGTCTGGATGAGCTCTGCCGCCTCGAGATCGCCGAGATGCTTCGCGAAACGCGCGCCACGATCGCGACGCACGGCCAGCGCGTCGGCGAACGACGGATGGGCGTCGCGATCGATGCCGGGCCACGGAAAGTCGAGACTCCCCGTGTTCGGCAAGCCCATCGGGTCGAACTCTCCGCCGATGAGCGGCACGGTGAACCACTTGTCCGTCGCGAACACCAAGTGGCGAAGGGTTTGCACGAACGAAAACTCGCCGTCCACCGACGCGTGCAGCGTTTCCTCGGGGAGCTGTTGCGCTCGTTCGATGGTCGCGTCCCAAACCGCGGAGACCGCATTCCACGCCTTGCGCATTCCTTCGGGATCAGTCGGCTCCAGGAGCGCCCGTTCCGGATTGACGCGAGCGAGCTCGGCAGTCACGTACGCCGTGACGTCGACGCCGTTGATCTTCACGGTGTTGTACATGCCGTCGATGTCCACGTTCACCAGCCACACCTGCGACATCTTCACGTTCGTCAGGTTGGCGCCCTCGATCCGCGCATCGGTGAGGTCGACCTCGCGGAACTGCGCCCCGCGCAGGTCGGTGCCTTCGAAGTCCGTCATGCGGGAAGTGTTCCAGACAAGACACGGAGCAAAACCACGCCGGATCGGGCCTCGCCATCATCGGTGGGCTGCTCGCGCGCAACACTCTGCTTTGGCGGCGGGAGCGAAATGCACAAGCGCCGAACCCGTCTGGGAGACCGGCGGCCGCATTCTCGAGATCGTCGGCGGCGTGCTGTTCTTCGGTTCTCCGATCGTCGCCGGGCTCGTCGCCTGGCGGTTGCGCGTCGGTCGCTCGAAAGAACAGACGATGGAGGAAGCGAAGTAGCCGGCTGATCGGAATGCGATCGCTGGGTACGCTCCCCTGTTGTGGCACGTGGCGAGGGGATCGAGATGACGGAGCGCCATCCGTATCTCGAACGGGTTGACACGATCGCGGACGTCGTGCGCTCCGAGGCCGAGCAGGCGGAGATCGATCGGCGCTTGGGTGACAAGACAGTCGACACGCTGCCGCGAGAGCGGATTGTTGCGGATGCTGTTGCCCGAGCGTTACGGCGGCGGCGGACTGCACCTGGGAGAGACGTTCCCGATCGTCGAGGCGATGTCACGCGTGAACGGTTCTGCCGGCTGGAACCTCCAGATCGGCGCGACCACCATCGCGCTCGCCAACGACCTCGCGGATGAGCAAGCCCACGACGAGGTTCTCGGTGACGATCACGCGATCGTGGCCGGCACGATCAACTTCACGAACATCAAAGCGCGGCGTGTCGACGGCGGATTCGTGTTCGACGGTGCCGCGACGTTCCTGTCCGGCAGCTCGCACGCGGACTGGCTGGTGATCGGCGGCTGGCTGCACGACGATGATGGCAAGCCGCAATTCAGCAACAGTCGCATGCCGCACATCGTGCGTGGCGTCATCCCTATCGACGCGATCGCGTTCCGCGACACCTGGCACGTGAGCGGCATGCGCGCGACCGCGAGCAACGACGCCACGCTCGACGCGATGTTCGTGCCCGACCGTTTCCTGTGCGCATCTACCGGCACCGGGCTCGCGCCGGATGACCCGGCCGCGTCGCTTCCGCTCTTCAGCCGCTTCGGCGGCGGCCTCTCATGGGTCGGGATCGGCATCGCACGAGGCGCACTCGACGCGCTGAGCGCCGTCGCAGCCACCAAGGTCGCGATCGGCGGGAATGGACCCTTGGCCGAGCGACCCGACGTGCAGGTCGACGCCGCCCGCGCCCGCGGATTGATCGAGGCCGGCGCGGCGTTCCTCCGCGAGGCATGGGCCGCCGCCGAAGTCAAGCTCGCGACCGGACAACGACTCGACGCCGACGACCAGGCGATGCTGCGCCTGTCATACGTCACCGGCGCGGAGTACGCCGCGCATGCGACCGACATCGTCGCCCGCACCGCCGGTTCGTCGGCCCTCTACGAGCGTGACGGCATTGAACGTTGTTGCGCGCGACACGAACGCCGTCACCAAGCACGTGACCCTATCGGCACGCTTCTACGACCGCGTCGGCCGCATACTCCTCGGCCTCCCGCCCCTCCCCGGCCCGATCTGAACGCGGAGTCGATCCGGGTTGCATCATGTACTCGTCACGGTTGACGGGCCATCGTCCGGTGCCGTGTCGGGGGCAGGCCGGTCACGGGTTCGTAGCCGCCGGGGTGCGTCTCGACAACTCCCTCGCCCCGCGTAAGACCTGGGAGTTGCCGCTGAAGGTCCCGCGCCCGCGCCGCCGTGCGTGACCGCACAGTGAACCGCTTCCCGTTCGAGTCGATGCGGAGGTCCGCGGCACTGAACTTCGCCGCCGATGCTCATCAGATCGGAATTACCAATGTCCGCGACGGAGTCCTGCTGAGGGCTCGCTCATCGGCGCTCCGTGCGAATCGCAGTCAGTCGAGGACGAAGTCACTCTTCCAGTCGTCGTCGAGGGGCCATGCAGGCTGGAGTTTCTTGTCCAGTACGAAGGACCCGAGCACGAGATGGTCGATCTCGGTACGCATGAAGCACCGGTAAGCGTCCTCGGGTGTGCACACGATCGGCTCACCCCGTACGTTGAAGGAGGTATTGATCACGACCGGACAACCGGTGAGCGCTTCGAATTGCTCAATGACTGAATGAAACTCAGGACTCTGCTCGCGGTGGACTGTCTGAAGTCGAGCGGAGTAATCGACGTGTGTGACGGCCGGGATGATGGATCGCACCTCATTGACCCAGCCGCGTAGGTCGTCGCTCCGGCGATGACCGTTGTACCGTCGAAGGCTGTCCCGAACGGGCGCGACAAGCATCATGTACGGCGACTCCACGTCGAGATCGAAGTACTCGGACACACGTTCGGCCAGCACCGCCGGCGCGAATGGCCGAAATGACTCCCGGTACTTGATCTTCAGGTTCATGAGCGACTGCATCGAGGCCGACCGCGGATCGCCGATAATCGAACGGTGGCCGAGTGCGCGTGGCCCAAATTCCATGCGGCCGAGGAAGAGCCCGACAACTCTGCCGTCGGCGACAAGCTCCGCGATGTGCCGGGCCCAGGTCGACGGCTCGGCGATTGCTACGTGCGGGTATTCGTTCATCTCGAGGTACTGACGGATCTCATCGTCAGAGAACTCTGGACCGAGATATGAGCCAGCCATGCCGTCTGAGGGCCGATCGCTTGGGCGTGCCCCGTCGCAGATCTGATGCCAACCGTAGAGTGCCGCGCCGATCGCGCCCCCGGCATCGCCAGCCGCCGGCTGCACCCAGAGCCGCTCGAACGGTCCCTCGCGAAGCAGTCGACCGTTCGCAACACAGTTGAGTGCGACGCCACCCGCGAGGCACGCATCGCGCTCACCGGTGAGCGCTGCTGCATGCCGCGCCATTCGCAGCACGATCTCCTCGGTCACCTCCTGGATCGACCGAGCAAGGTCCATCTCTCGGACCGTGATGTCGCTCTCCGGCTGTCGAGGCGGTCCGTCGAACAGTTCGTCGAAGTGTCGGCTCGTCATCGTCAACCCCCCGAGGAAGTCGAAGTACCGCATGTTCATGCGGAATGATCCGTCCTCCCGCAGATCGATGAGATGGTCGAGGATGCGCTGTGCGTACCGCGGTTCGCCGTACGGCGCGAGACCCATGAGCTTGTACTCGCCCGAGTTCACGCGAAAGCCGCAGAAATAGGTGAAGGCGGAGTACAAGAGGCCGAGCGAGTTCGGGTAGGACAACTGCCGCTCGAGCGTGATGCGGTTGCCCCTTCCGACTCCGATGCTGCTCGTCGTCCACTCGCCGACGCCATCGAATGTGAGCACCGCGGCTGACTCGAACGGTGATGGAAAGAAGGCGCTCGCGGCGTGACTCTCGTGATGCTCTATGAACCAAACGTCGCGTGCGCGGAATCCCAGATCATTCAGGCCGCGTTCGATCTGATACGGGATCCAGAGCTTTTCGCGTATCCAGATCGGCATCGCTTGGCGGAACGATGGATAGCCCCGGGCACCCACACGGAAATATGTCCTCAGGAGCCGCACGAACGTCGTGATGGGCTTGTCGTAGAAGACCACGGCGTCAATGCCGTCGCGTTCGATTCCACCAGCCCGTAGGCAGTACGCGATTGCATGGATGGGAAAGCGCTCGTCGTGCTTCTTCCGCGTGAAGCGCTCCTCTTGCGCGGCAGCGACGATCGTTCCGTCACGGACGAGGGCGGCAGCCGCATCGTGGTAGAAGGCACTGATACCGAGAACGTTCATGGTCGGCGTCGCATGCTCAGCTCGTTCAGCGTAGAAGAGGTGTCCTTGTAGATCGCGCTCGTGATCAAGTCCGCGCCGCGCTCGTTCGTGTGGTCAAAATCGACGAACACGGGTTCGTCGACGTTGTCGAGCACATCGCTCAGGTCGACGACGGGCGGCTTGAGGTGCCGGCGCGCTTCGGCGGATTCTGCATACCACGCTTCGGGTGTGGCACCGAACCGGGTCAGTGCGTCTTGTTCACCCTCGACGACTGGCTTCGTATACAACAGCGGTTGCCAGAAGAATTCGGCGCTGAAGCCGTAGGCCGCCGCAAGGTGCTGCACGAGTTCCACGGCCCGTTGATGGATCGCTACGGCGTCCCTTCCCCGCTCGACGCCCCGCTCGGCCGATTGATCGGGTGCCCACAGCCCTTCTGCCAGGGTGGGCGCTGGCTTGTCCCCCTCATTTGTGGCGAGCGACTTGATCTCATCGAAGAGCCGATGGACGGCGCTCCTGTGCGCCCACCAGTCGTACATTCCGCCGCCGAGCGACCGGCCTCCGTCGACGGGAGCGTTGCCAAGTTTCACGATGTTCGCGTGGAGATGGGTTGGCTTCGCGATTGGGCCGACTCTCGCCTGGATGAACTCCTCGTTGGCTCCGTCGTAGAAGATCACGAGATCGGGGATTTCACCCCTCGTAAGAAGTTCTTCGAGGAGCTCTACTTCCTGCCAGATGCCGTAGCCGATGACGCCATAGTTCACGACCCTGACCGGGCGGTGTTCAGCCTCCGCGAGCCGGGCGAACTGCGACGGGATCGTGTGCTCATCCCGCTGGTACGCGCCGAACATCGTCGATCCCCCGAAGAAGAACACGTTGATGGGTTCCGTCCCCGCGCTCGCCTTTGGCTCATATGACGCCCGCACTCCGTTCTTCACATGGACGAAGCGACTGGAGTAGTCCGGAAAGGTCCAGCCGCGAAGGGGGTGCGGAAGCATGCGGCTCGAACTGCTCGCGATCTCGGACGTCAGTTGCGTCGCCCACGGCTCGTGCGCCCACGCACCAACCTGTGCGACGCGAGCACCAGGCTGGGCGGTACCGCCCCGACCGAGAACGTTGTCGGCGACGTCGAGAGACGCACCCAGACCGACGTCGAGCAAGATCACTACGACGACGAGACCTAGCGCTGCCCGAAGAGACAGGAGCGGCAGCCGCGGTTTGACGCCTTTTGCGCTCGTCGAGCGCGACTCGTACGTGAACTGCCGACGGTGGAGCGAGGGCCTGCCGATCGCGGGGTTCTGATGCCAGAAGGTCGCGTCGGTCGGTTTGGATCCCGCTGCAAGTGGATCACGACGCAGCAACTTGAGCACCACAGCAATCGGCGTGAACACCAAAAGCTCGACGGTACCGAGCACCACGAAGCTGAGCCCACGTGTAACCGCGTGCTGCAACCATTGAGTGACGCGATCGGCGGTACGCGCGAACGCGGGCGACATGATCGAGGCGATCGTGACCACGAGCACGCCAATCGCGATTGCCACGGCGATGGTCCTGCTGCCCCAGATCCAAAAGAACGCGGCGACGGCGGTCGAGACGAAGACGCGTGCGAGGTACGCGCGTCGCCGTGAAGCGGACGCACGCTCTGGCAGCTCGGGTACCTGCGCCCAGTGCCATCGCGATGTAGCTGGCCCCGATACCTCACGCCGGGTAGTGAGGGCCATGGCCTCAGAACAGGGGATACAGCGCGTAAGGAGCGGCCGCGTGACCGACGGCGATCAGCAACAACGCAAGCGCGAGCAGCAGTACCAGGGGCGGTACCCACCACGTTCGGTTCACGCGCGCATATAAGGCGAACTCACCGGTCAGCCGCATCAGGTACCGAGCGCGCGACACAGCAGAAAGATAGCAGGATCGGAAACTCAGCAGTATGTCGCCTTTTCACCCGCGGCGGTGGGATCCGGCGGACAAGGGCGGCGGAACATCAGCCCAGACAGCGAACGACTCCGGCCACCTGACCCTCGACCCCGGCCCTCGGCTGGATCTCTACGAGACCTGAAATATGTCGCCGATGTCGCGACACATCACAATGGTGGAGACGATGGGACTCGAACCCACGACCCCCTGCTTGCAAAGCAGGTGCTCTAGCCAGCTGAGCTACGTCCCCGAGAGGCATTCATGGTAGCGCCCACGCGTGATTACCTCGCCCACGCCCGAGTGCCGAAGAGGGCGATCCGTCCCGAACTCCTACCGCTGTCCGTCGGTGTGCGGCGCGCCGCCGCCCGGCACTGCTTCGACACGAACCACGTGCCGCATCCGCGGGGTCATCGTCACCCGCACGACCTGCCCCTCGTGCACATCGGCGGCGTAGTAACGCAACGCTCGTACCTCGTCGCTCTTGCCGTCGTCGACGGCGGTGTAGCCCGAAGGCTCCCAGACGCGATCGTCGCCGTTCTGCTCGTAGTGCCACGGGACCCGCACGACATAGCCCTCGAAGGTCTCCGTCTGCCGGAGATCGGGCAGTGCGCGTCGCATGATCACGACGCGGCGCACGACATGCACGAGCACGAACACGAGCGGTACCGAGAGGAAGGCGAGGATCGGAAGGATCAACCAGCGATCGTTGCCTTGCCGCTCGTCGCCGAGATCTCCGGCGATGTCGGCGAGCGGCGGAATGAGCTCGCGCGCCACCACCACCCCGAGGGCGACCACGCCGATCAGCACGAGCGCCGACACCAGCACCGCGCGCTTGGGCGAATCGCCGTAGCCGAACCGGTGCGGATACTTGATGCGCACCTGACGCCACAAGCCGCGGTAGGGGCTCCAACCTTCGTCGTCGCGGGTCGGACCGATCGGCAACGCGGCGTCCGTGCCGTGCGCGACGCCGAGCGCGACGCCGTACGCGAGGAGACGATCCCAGATCGCGACGCCGGCCGGCGGCGTCTCTTGGAAGCCCTCGTTGTGACGGAGGAAGTCGCGTACGCCGAGCCACCGCGCCGATGCGGCCGAGCCACTCGCGGTCTCCCGCCAGGCGCGCAGCTTGGCGCCGCCGACCACCAATGCGGCGAACCAGACGATCCCGGCGATCGCCAGCCCGTTGCCGGCGTCCATGTCCTTGCCCGCGGCCCGTTCGGCGGCGCCGTAGAACTCGAGACCGACCCCGGCGATCGCGAAGGGCACTGCGAGCGTGCCTGCAAGCAAGACCACGTGCGCAGCGCGTGAACCGGCGTCGGACGAGGCCGAGGTCACGGGCACCCTCCGCGACCGCGCTCTGGAATTTCTTCCACCACTGCTCGGCGTTCTTGCCGTACCCCAGCGACAGTTCTGCGGCGGGCACGCTCTGGTTCTTCGCGCGTTGACGCACGAGCTCGAGCACCTTTGTGTCGTACACGTTCGTCTTGCCCTCTCCCTCGCCGCGCAAGCGCACGAGATTCTGGCCTTCACCGATCTGGTCCAGCGTGAGGTAGCGGCGCGCGGCAAGATCGACGAGCGTCGCCGACAGCGCCGACGACGTGATCTTGCAGCGATTGACGAGAAAGTTCGTGATGGCGGGTGGCTCCGGTCCGAGCTCCATCGTCTCGGGACCGGGATCGGGCAGGCGCGGCCTCGTCGCGCTCGCGACGACGGCGAACAGCACTCCCCAAGCGGCGAGCACCACCGCCGCGAGGATGAGCCACGGCACGGCATCCGCGTGCTCGACCGCGAGCAGACGCGCTGTCGGTTGCAGGAACCCGATCGCGGAAAACGGCACGCGCGGACCGTATTCGAGCCGCGCCGAAGTCGACAATGTGCGCGTCGGGGGGCGAGGTCCCTGCTACCGGCGAGCGCGCCGGGCAGAGACGGAGGTCGTCAGCTGCGCGTGCTCGCCGGGTTGCGCTGGTAGGACGCCGAGCGGCCGGCGCGCCGGCTCGTGGCTTTGGCCTTGCGGGCCGGGGCCGACGCCGGGCGCTTGCGTCCCTGGCCGCGCCGGCCACGCGGCGACTTCTCGGCGGCGATCTCGTCGCCCACTTCGCGGAGCGTCGCGCGATCGATCTTGCGCTTCAGCTCGGGGAAGATCTCCTTTTCTTCTTCCTTCACGTGATGCTTGATGCCGGCCTTCAACATCTCGACCACGGCGCCGAAGCCCGGCTCGTCCACGAGCGCGCGCAACTGCCCGAGGCCGTCGCGCACCAAGCCATGCTCGATCTCGGCTTCCTTGGCCTCCTCCTGGCCGATCGCGCGGGCAACGAGCGGATACACGAGCTGCTCCTCGATCCGCATGTGGAGCGTGAGGGCTTGCTCGATCTTGTCGACGTTGCCGCGCCGGCGCGGGCCGGGCTTGCTGTCACCGAGCTTGGTCAGCAGCTCCGCGACCTCGCGGTGATCCCGCTTCAGCATTGCGATCGGATCGTTCAACAAGTCCTCCGGACTCACGTGGGTGGTGCGCCGGACTTACCCGGTGTCGTGGTCGCCGACACTTCGCAGTCCGCCGCACATGCGCCGCGATCGCGATCAGATCTTGCAAGCGCGACTCCAGACGTCCCGAGCCCGTCACACCCCCGAGCGGGCGGGCGACTCCGTCTCGGGTCGCGCCTCTGGCGCACGCTCGCGCTCATCGTCGCCGCGTCCGGCGAAGAACCGTCCTATCAGCGGGAGCTCGAAGAACGATTCGGCCCGCGCCACCGCGATCGACGCTCCGAGCAGGTGCTCGGGCGAGTCGTAGCAAGCGAAGCGCGCGTGCCACTCGGGTTGGAACTTCTCGTTGAACGTCCACAGCGACTCGATCTGCATCGAGTCGCTCATGTGTTCGAGGAACCACTTCTGGGCCCGGTGTACGAACCGGTCGCCCGTCTCGCTGGCGAGCACCGCCCGGAACGTGGCGAAGTTGAGCGCCAGCCCGACGAACCCTCCGGCGCGCAGGTGTCCGATCGTCTCGACGACGATGAACTCGGTGAGCCCGTTCGGCACGCCGGGCGCTTCCGAGCGGCGCATGAGGTCGAGCGACCAACCGTCGATGGCGCGGGCGGGCACGAACTGGCAGAACCCCGCCGGCTGGCGCGCGTCGTCGAACGCGACCGCGAGCAGCATCCCCCGGTCGTCGGCTTCGAACGCGCGACCGAGCGTCATCGAGAACCCGCGCTCGACGTCACCGCGCCGGCTCCCGCTCATCAGTGCACGGAGCTGGTCGCGGAGCTGCGGGTCGAGCAGTGCCGGGTCGAAGAACTCGACGACGTATCCGGCTTTCGCGACGCGGCCGGCAGACTGCCGCAGGCTCTTGTTCTGCTTGCCCTCGAGGCTGAATCGGCGCACGTCGATGACCGCTTCGTCTCCGATGTAGAGCGCGTGCATCCCGCTGGCGCGGTACACCGGCACCCAGTCGTTGCCTGCCGCCATCACCGCGACCGGCCAACCGTGCTCGTCCGCGAACTCGCGGAATGCGCCCCACGCCTCGGTGCGCTGGCCCACCGGGCCCACCGGGTCGGGCGAGACGAGCGCAATCCCGTTGTGCACCTTGTACGACACCAGCGTGTCGCGGAACCCGAACCATTCCTTGTCTTCGCGCAACGCGAAGTACGACAACGAGTCGCAGCCATATCGCTCGACGAGGAAGCGGGCCCTCTCCGGCGACACCGGCCGGAACGAGGTGACCCTCGGTGCCACTGCGGGTCGGAAGAGCAGCCAGCAGAACGCGAGCGCGATCCCGATGCCGACGCCGAGCATGGCCGGCGTCACGAGGTGATCGATCCGGGGCGGAAGATCGACGCTCTGGATGCCGACGAGCCGCTCGGTGACGGCCTGCGAGATCTCGGCGATCGACAGGTTCGGGTGCCGCAGCGCCACGCCGACCGTGCCGCCCACGATCGCGACGGCGATGCCGACGAGCAGTGCGCTCAAGGCACGACGGGCGGAGGACGGGTTGCCGGGCGCCCGGAAGTCCTCGTGGTGCGCGAACAGGAACGTGACGACCGCGAGCGCGACGAGGGCTTCTTCGACATCGAGGCCCTTGACGACGTGTCCGACCACGCTGACGAGCAACAGCGCGATGGCGAGCATCCACGCGTGCCGTTGCCCGCGCCGCACGCCGAGCGCGAGCAGCAACAGGCCGAGGCCGGAGATGGCAACGAGCGCGGCTGCGGCTTCGGGCACCTCGATCGGCGTGAAGCGGTCGAGCGCGCTCAAGCGCGACGCGAGCGGCAACGTCACCGCAGAGACCACGTTGAAGATGCCGGCAATCGCGATCGCGGCCGCCGCGATCCGCCGGGTCCGGCGCCGCGCCGCCGTCGCGTCGCCGTACGCGGGCCATGTCACGGTGCCGGGATGCTTGGCAACCTCGACCGGCGGCCACACCAACCGATCCTGGCGGCGGGTCGCGAGCCGCTCGAGCAGCGTGCGCTCCGGGAGCTCGCGGGCGCCGTGCGACAACCGGACGTGCAGACGTGCGCCCGCCTCGAGCTCGAGCCACGAGCACCGCAGCCGCGCCCCGTAGACCGGTGGCATCCCCAGGCGGGTCCTGAGCCGTTCGACGACGCGGCCCGCGCTCCCGCAGTTCGCGTAGAACCCACCGCCGCCGAGATCGGTGAGCTCGGCGCGTCTCGTGTGGGCGGTCACGAGGCCCGAGCCCCCGGCCGCCGCCAGGGCAACCGCGACTCCACGCGCCTCGTCGTTGCTGCGCGCCTCGCGGGCCCACCACGACACCGAGCTCGAGCGCGTCGCGCAATTGCACGATGACGAACGCGAGCGCGATGACCACCAACGCCAGCTCGAGCGCGAAACCGCCCGCCAACAGGCGGAACACGTGTGTGAGTGAATCGCCGTGCCGTGAGGACCACACGGCGATCGGGAAGAACAACGCGAGCAGCGCGAGCACGGGCAGCGTGAGCCAGACCGCGCGATGGAAGAGACGCCGGTAGGCGAACCGTGACGCCACGAGCGAACCCATGTCGGCCGGGTCGGCATCTTCGACGCCTTGCAGCCACGTGGCGGCATGGGACGGGTCGCCACTGGTCGCGAGCATCGGAAGTACCTCGCGCTCGAGATGCTGGGCGAGCGGATGATCGTTGGGATCACGCGGGTCCGTGAACGTCGCGGCCGGATCGAGACCATGCCCGGGTTCGACGCGGACGACGCGTTCGCCCTCGCCGGTGTCGATCTCGAGCACGCAGCTGAGCGCGGTCTCCCATCCGTTCGCCCGCATCGCGTCGGCCACGCGCAGGTCGTGCGCGAGCGCGGCGTCGCGCGTCCCGGGCAGGAACACGACCCGCCGCTCGGATGCACCGAGGAACGAGGTGAGCGCAGCGGCGAGACGGGGGTGGGCCGCGAGCGAGCCGTCGAGATCGGGCCGGCCGTCGCGCAACAGATCGAACATGTCGCCGGCGAACACGATGACTGCCGGGCCGCGACACTCTTCGATCGCACGCGCGATGGCGCGACTCGCCTCGCGCGACACGTCGTTGCCGCCCGGCACCATTCGCAGATCGGAGAAGACCAGCACGCGCCCACCGCGTGCCACAGGAAGAGTGAGCACATCGGCAACACGCGGACGGGTCGCCGCGAGCACAGGCGGGCCGTCCTGGTCGACCGGCGGCTCGTGCCCGCCGGACGGCACGTGCCCGCCGGACGGGTCATTTGTCATCGTCATCGACCGTAATCCGCGTCGCGAGGCCTGTCCGGACGCACATGGAACACATCCATCACTTCTTCACGCTCGGCCGGGCCGCCGCCGAGCCAAGGGTTCCCGCACCGGGCGGCCGGGGTCCACGGTCGCGGCGACGACGACCCCCGGTGGTCACCGCGGCGACGATCCGTCGTACGCTCCGCCCATGACCTCAATCCTCATCGTCGAGGACGACGCCGCGATCGCCACCCCGCTCGTCCGCGCGATCGAGCGGGAGGGCTTTGCGGTACAGCACGTCACCAGCGGCACCGACGCGCTCGCCGCGGCCCGCGACGACGTCGATCTCGTGCTCCTGGACCTCACCTTGCCCGACGTCGACGGCCTCGACGTGTGCCGCTCCATGCGCGACCGCGACAACTGGTTGCCGATCGTCATCCTCACCGCCCGCGCCGAGGAGTCCGATGTCGTCACCGGTCTCGACGCCGGCGCCGACGACTACGTCACCAAGCCGTTCCGCCTCGCCGAGCTCCTGGCGCGTCTACGGGTGCGCTTGCGCCTCGCGACGCCGCGGACGGCGACGGTGCAGGAGGTGAGCGTTGATCCCTCGGCACATCGAGCATGGCAGGACGGCGCGGAGCTCGAGCTCACTCCCAAGGAGTTCGATCTTCTTGCGCTCCTTGTCACCGACGCCGGTCGCGTGGTCTCTCGCCAGCGCATCATGCACGAAGTGTGGGACGAGCACTACTTCGGATCGACGCGCACGCTCGACATGCACATCTCCTCGCTGCGAAAGAAGCTGGGTGACGACCCCACCAATCCGCGCTTCATCAGCACGGTACGCGGTGTCGGGTTCCGCTTCGAGACCGGCTGACCCGACGGGATGCGGCGGCGGCTGCTGACGTCGACCCTCTCGATCGTCATCGCGACGGTCGCGCTGTTGGGAATCCCTCTGGCGTTCGTGCTCGACCGCGTCGTGCACGACGAGGCCCAGTCGCAGCTCGATCGGGATGCGACTCGCGTCGCCCGCGAGCTCGGGAAGGGCAACATCCTCGAAGACAGTCCTGAGGTCCTCGCGCTCGAGCTCCAGCGCCTCGTGCCGTCGGACGACCGGGTCGTGCTCCAGTGGCCGGGTGGGCGCACGCTCGCGACCCGGGATCCCGAGCATGCCACGCTGCTCGCAACGGCCGTCGGCCCGGAAGGCACCGAGGTGTCCGTGCAAGCGCCGGTGGGCGACGTGGACGCTCGCGTGGCGCGGGCGTTCCTGGTGGTCGGGCTGGTCGCGGTGGTCGCGCTCGGCGGTGCATTGGTGCTGTCCTTCGTGCAGAGCGCCCAGCTCGCGCGACCACTCGCCCGATTGGCTCGATCGGCGAACCGGCTCGGCATCGGAGATTTCTCGCTCTCGACTCCCCGGAGCGGCGTGCAGGAGATCGACGACATCGCCGACGCGCTCGATCACAGCGCCGCGCGCATCGACCGCTTGCTGCTCGCGGAGCGCAGCTTCTCGGCCCATGCGAGCCATCAGCTCCGCTCTGCGCTCACCGGCCTCCAGCTGCGAATCGAGGAGCTGCTCACGAGCTCGGACCCGCAGGTGCGGGAGGAGGCCGAGGCCGCACTCGAGCAGAGCACGCGGCTCAACACGACGATCGACGATCTCCTCGCGCTCGCCCGTACCGGCCGCCCTGGGATCGTCACCCTTTTCGACCTCGCAGACCTCGTACGACAACACACTGACGACGTCCGGCCGCTCCTCGCGCGCGAAGGTCGTCAGATCGTCGTCGACGCGTCCGAGGACGTTCCGGCGGTGGCGGCGGTCGGCGCGATCGGCCAGGTCGTCGACATCTTGTTGTCGAACGCGGCGCGTCACGGACGCGGCACGATCAAGGTCCGCGTCAGCGCAGACGACCGCCGGGCGCGCGTCGACGTCGAAGACGACGGCGCGGGCATCGATCCCGCTGCAGTCGACACGCTGTTCGAATCGCACGTGCGTGCGGACGGGCACGGCATCGGCCTGGCCCTGGCGCGCACGTTGATCACGACCGAAGGCGGGACGATCGTGCTCGCGCGAGCACGTCCGCCGCTCTTCCGCGTGGAGCTGCCACGCGTTTGACCAAGATTTCACTTCTCCACTCGGGGCCCCGGACCACCCGGTGCGTAGGGTGAGCGCGGTACCCACGGGTCGTGCGGAGTCCGGCGGAATCAAAATTCCCCCCGAGTGTTGGTGCCGCCGGGCTCCCGCGTGACACGACCGTCAGGCGACCGCGACACCTTCGAATCGCCGCCGCGCGCACGCCTCGTTGCGCAAGCTCGGCGAGGAAGGGCACCGGCGTGACCAACGAGGCAAGCCCGTGCACGCCCGGCTGGGTCAGGCCCGGCAGGAGCGCGCCGCCGAGCCGGGCGGCCGTCACTCCCAGGACCGTGCCCGCGGCTACCGCGGTGCGTTCGACGACGCCGTAGACGACGCAATCGAGCGTGCCGTCGCGGCGTCCCCACACGTCGACGCGGGCGGCGCCCCACTCGCCCTCGTCACCGAACCGGCGTCGGAACCGCGCTCGCTTGGGCGGCTCGCCGATCTGCACGCTGAGACGCGGCACCGAGCCGAAGGCGTCGACGAGCAGCACGGTGCTCCCGGTGACCGTCCGGCAATCGCGGCCACCGATCGGCTCGGGGAACCACACGAGGTTGTCGCCGTGAGGATGCTCTTCGCGCCACGAGCCGTCGTGCCAGGTGTGTACGAGCACGCGACGCTCGTGACGGACGGTGTCAACGCACGCGGGTCCGCCCCAACCGGTACGCGCGACCCTGATCTCGTCGACCTTCTCGAACATCGTCGCGGCGTGAGCCGCCAACACGTCGGCGAGACCCGGCGCGAGACCGCAGCCGACCGCGATCGTGACCTCGGCACTCTTGGCGTTCGGCGAGAGCGCGCGCAGCTGTTCGATCGCGTCGTGCTCGTCGTCACTCGATGCAACCGGTACCCCGGCTGCGATCGCGGCCGTCACAACGGTGTGATCGACGCCTCCGGGCAGCGCCGTCGCGACGACATTGACGTCGGAAGGAATGGGATCGCCCGGCGCGAAATCGATCGCACCGGCGTCGGGCCCGAGTGCGTCTGCGACTTCGGCGAGTTGGGCGTCATCACGATCGGCGAGCAACAGCCGCTCGATGCCAGGCGTATCGATGAGTTGACGCGCGGCGCGCGTGCCAACTGCGCCCAGTCCGACGACGAGTGCGGTCGTCATCAGCGGAAGTCGGGACCCTCGAGCTCGCGCCAACCCCCGCTCGTCGAGGGGACACCACCCTTGCCGCGCAGCTTCGCAAACGCGCCGATGATGCCGGCGACGCCGAGCACGACCAGCAGCCGCCGAAAGGCCTTCACGTGCCGGAGTGTATCGAGCAGCCATTGTGGCGGCCCGCGCCGACGCATAGCGTGCGGGAGGTGGCGACGTGGGGCCGCCAGGTGATTTTCATCTCGATGTTGGGCTTCGCCGCGTGCAGCAGCGCCGGCACCCCGAAGGCAACCAGGCCTCCCCCCGCGCCGCGAACGACCGTCGCGCTCCCCACGACCACCACGACGACCACGATCCCGCTGTACAGCTTCGACGACTCGGTCCCACCCCCGAAGCTCGTCGACACCGGCACCAACTACAAGAAGATCCTCCAGTCACTGCTCGACTACGGAAACTGGCTCGCTTCGCACCGACCCGATGCCGCCTTGATTGCCAATGTCGCAGCGCCCGCTTCGTCACTCGAAGGGGCGTTCCGACATGACCTCACCATCCTGCGGAACACGAAGCAGCGCCTCTTCGAGGTCCGCGACGGCAAGAACGAGATCGTTCTCACCGCGCGACAGCGTTCTGTCTTCACTGCCCGAGTGCGCGAGCACATCGTCACGCACCGGGTCATCGACGGGTCTGGTCACGTGACCAGCGAGCGCCGTCCGAAGTCGCGAACGACGACCTACAGGTACGTCGTGGTCCGCACCGTCGCCGGCTGGCGACTTGCGGAGGGTTCCGAGCTTGATG
Organism: uncultured Actinomycetes bacterium; assembly: GCA_963781425.1. Classification (GTDB taxonomy): domain Bacteria; phylum Actinomycetota; class Acidimicrobiia; order IMCC26256; family PALSA-610; genus DASQHW01. The sequence goes on from CAWAGX010000015.1 coordinate 155,455, forward strand.
AGAACGTGAGCCTATGAAACGCCTGCTTGTGCTCACGTCCGCTTTGGTCTGCCTCGTTGGTGGAGTCGCTCACGCCGACGACGTCCTCGGCGACGGTTCGTTGGGCAATCGCGGGAAGCTCGTTGTCGGCGTCGTCTATGCAGGGCCGGGTTCGAGCAATGCCGGTGCGACGCCGCTCGTTGCGTATGTCTCGTATCGAGTCGTTCCCGAACGGGCGGCGATCGGGAGCCTGGCCGGCTGGTGCGCGGTGGCCGGAAGCCCGCTCGGCGGCACGGAATATCACGTCATCGGCACCGCTGCGAACGGCGCCGTCGTGGCGGACTCGCGCGTCTGCGTGCCGATCCAGACTGCCGGCGTCGCGCCCGCCATCGTGCTGCCACAACCGCCGACCGTCCTGGAGACGTGGCGCGCCGCACGCCTGCCCGCGCCCGACATTCGCACCGATCCCGCGACGCGAGGCATCACGGGGCTCGACACGCGAATCTGGACCACGGGACCGGACACGAAGAGCATCGACGCCGCCATTCGCGGCTATCGCATCGTGGGTACCGCCACGCTCGACCACTACACGATCAGCGTCGACGGCGGCGCTGCCCGGGATGCCGGCAGCGGCCACTACACGTTCGAGACGAAGGGCACGCACACCATCGTCATCGGCGCGGTGTGGCACGGCACCGCGACCCTCACCGGTCCCGGACTCGCGGTGCCGGTGGTCCTGCCCGACATCGGCACCGCGACACTCACCACCACGCGGACGTATCCCGTCAACGAGATCCGCGCCGTGCTGCAACCCTGACGGTCGCCAATCACCCCTGGGCGTCGGCGGCCACGCAGCCGCTTCGTTGCCGTGCCCGTCGCTTGCTCGTTAGGGTCAGCCGGCCGGACTCATGGGTTCGCAACGACTGGGGGGACGTCGTGCACCACGCGAGGTTTCGTGTCTTGTTCGTGGGAGTTGCTGTCGCAATCGCCACCACCGGGCTCGCGCCGCAGGTTGCGAACGCACGTCCCAAGCACGAGAGCGCGGTCATCCTGTTCAGCGGCGAGGGCAACAACCTCAACGCGTACGACGCCGATGCGCCATTCGTGAAGCAAAACGTGATCCCCTCGCACTCGCGCGATCCGCACAGCCTCGACATCAACGCGCAGATCTGCTTCTTCCCGGACGGCTCGCGCCGCTTCATCGCGGGCGAGGACACCGGCCAACCGAACCCACCGCCGGGATGGGGCATCTTCAAGCTCCACGGCAACGAGGTCGGCAAGCTCCGCGCAACGGAGGTCGCCAAGCTCTCACCGACCTACTCGGGTGACGACCCCAAGGTCGGCGAGAACTTCGGGTGCGGTTTTCTGTCTGACGGCCGCGTCGTGACCACCGACGTCGGCAACCAGGCGGGCGGTCCCGCCACGGGTCAGCTCATCGTGTGGTTCCCGCCGTTCAACACCGGCATCGGCGGTGTCGGTCAGATCCACTACTGCAAGATCGACGTCGCCATCGCGACCGCGACGCAGATCTACGTCGACCGGCAACAACGCGTCTACGTGGCGTCGAACCGCGAGCCCACCGCGGGCGTGCTCCGCTACTCGGGCCCGTTCCCCACCTCGGACACGGCTGCCGGCGGCTGTGGCAAGCGCGATGCGACGGGCGCGCCACTCGCGACGACCGTCCATCGCGAACGGTTCATCACGGGAAGTGGGTTCGCGGGCGCGAGCGGCATCGTCCCATCGCCGTCGGGCGGCTTCTACGTCTCCACCGTCCTGCTCGGCCGCATCGACGAGTACGACGCGAACGGTCACCTCGTGCGTCCGATCATGGTGCCGGAGCCCGGCGAGGGGCCCGGTACGTACACGAAGGGCACGCCGCTGGGCATGGCGATCGACTCGCGCGGCACGCTCTACTACGCGGATATCGACCTTGCGATCGGCTCGAGCATCGGCCCCGGACCCGACGGCAAGGTGCGTCGCATCCGGTTCGTCAACGGCCAGCCGCAGGCGCCCGAGATCATGGACCGCGGTCTCGCGTTCCCCGATGCGATGGGGGTGCTCGAAGGACCGAACCTGCGCCGACCGATCGACCGGCGGGGTCTCGGCGAGTCCCGCGGCTTCGCGTACGGGCCCGCTCGTCAGTTCTTCAACGCGCAGGAGAAGTATCTCAACAAGGGCTCGGTCTCGACGCTCAGGGAGAAGTGGCGGTTCCACACCGACGCGATCATTACCGCAACGCCCGCCGTCGCGCGCGTCAAACTGCGGCATGAGGGTCGCACGCGCCTCGTGTTCTTCAACGCGTGGGACGGCCACATCTATGCGGCGCGCTTCGACGACGGCACGGAGGTGTGGCGGTTCCGCTGGGACGAACAGCCCGGCGCGAACTTCCCCGGTGCGTCGTCGCCTACCGTTGTCAAAGTCAGGAACCGTCAGCTCGTGATCGTCGGCGCCGGCGAGACGGTGTACGCCCTCGACGCGCGCAACGGCCGTGAGATATGGCGGTTTGCTGCCGGCACCGGCTGCGTCGACCTGCACGGCCTTCCTCCGGGCCGGTGCTCTTTCACCGACGAACGCAACGAAGTCGAGTCGTCGCCGATCGTCGCGAACGGCAAGGTCTACTTCGGCATGGACGTCAACGAGTCGGTGACCGGCAAGGGCGGCCTCTACGCCATCAACGTGGCCAACGGCTCGCTCGAGTGGTACTTCGACACGACGACCGCTTCGACCTGCCGGGCAGGGAAACACGACCGCATCCACAGGTACGACGGCTTCCATTCGGCCGCCGAGCTCGGACTGCCCAGGAATTTCTTCGCGACCCGGCGCGGTTGCGGTGGCGACCGGACACCGAATGGATGCGGCGGCATCTGGTCGTCGGCCGCCATTGACCGCACTCGCCACGCGTTGTTCACCGCGTCGACGAACTGCGACACGAGCACCGATCCGACCAGCCCGCGTCCGCGACCGCCGATGCCGAAGTTCGCGGAGTCGCTGTTCAGCCTCGACTTCGACGGGCACCCGCGGTGGACCTGGCGTCCCCGTGAGGTCGACAACGACGACCTCGCGTTCGGTGGCGTCCCGAACCTGTTCTCGATCTCCGTTGACGGCGTGCAACGCGATGTCGTGGGCGTCGGCAACAAGGACGGCACGTACTACGTCGTCGATCGCGACGGTGTGAACGCGCGCAACGGTGTGCGCTGGAACGACGCGAATCCCTCCGCATTGCCCTACTGGACACGCAATGTCGTGCCCGGAGGCTTCGCGGACGGAATCCAGGCGACCGCGGCGGTCGACGAGGGGGCGCGGCGCGTCTACTTCGCGACCGCCGGCGGACGGGACCCCGGGAACCCGCAACGACCGACGGTGCACACGCTGAATCTCGATACCGGCGCGGTAGTGTGGCAGAACACCGGCGCGACCGGGCTTGAAGGCGATGCGAGCTTCGGCTCGACGAGCGCGGTCAACGGCCTCGTGATCGTGGGCTCGGCGCTCGTGCCGCAGGTGCGCATCTACGACAACAAGACCGGCAAGTTGCTGTTCCGGCGAACCGTCGGCGACCGCACCACACTCGGCGGGATCGCGTCGGGCGCGGTCGTCGTCGAGGGCACGCTCCTCGTCGGCGGTGGGGTAGGTGTCCGCGGGCCGAACCCGGACAGCATCTCGAACATCGCGAGCAACTCCGATGCGAGCCTCGTCGCGGCTCTGTGTGCCGGGCGGACCGACATGTCCTGAGCCATAACCGAGAAGCGAAACGTAGGCGAGCTATTTGCTCAGCTGCTCGTAGAGCGACCGGGCAATGTGGAAGTCTTCAAGATCGTACATTTCGAGCGAGAGCGGCTGCGTGCCATCGTGCGCCCTCATCGATTGGATCGTGTGGCCGTCGAACGTGGTCAAGGCAATGTGCTGCGTTTCGAGCTCACCACCGTCGACCATGCCGTGGAACGTCACGACGAATATCGCAGCGGTTGGCGACAACCGTGGGATATCGAGCGCCACGGGCGCCGGCGCGGTTCGGTCCTCCCGCAGCTCGCGCACTCCATAGGAACATGCAAATGCTAGACGGGCCGATGCAGGACGTCGCAGGCGAGAAGTGGGGCTAGCTGGAATCGAACCAGCGACCTCATCCTTATCAGGGATGCGCTCTAACCGGCTGAGCTATAGCCCCCGGAACAGACGAGCGATGATAGCGGGCCTCAAACGGCGAAAGGCAAGCTACTTGTCGAGCTCTTCTTGTTCGACGACGGTGACTTCCACGCCGCCGAGCAGCTCGGAGAACAGGTTGTAGAACGCCGCTGCGAGCACCGTGAGCACCGTGAGAATGCAGACCACGACCAAGCCGATGAGCGTCGAGGCGCGCAGCGCCTGCCACGAGAGAAGGCGGAAGTCCTTGTTGTCGACGAGCTCGCCGATGAACTTCTCGATGTTGCCGATCGCACCCGCCGCCGACGCGATCCACCACAACATCATCCCCGCGACCAGCAACACGATCAGCGTCGCGAAGTAGAAGCAGATCGCCACCTTGAGCACCGACCACAGGTCGACCGCGCGAATCGTCTGCACGTACCTGCGCTCGTACACCTGGCGCGGTGTCGTGACGCGGCGCCGGCGGTTCTTCCGGGCGCGCGGTGGTCGGGCGATGCCGGAACGCTCTCGAGCACCGCCTTGGCGCGCGCCATGGATCAGGTCCCCTCGTCCCCCGCGCCGTTCTCGAGCTCTTCCACGCCGTTGGTCTCGGCCTCGAGCACGGGCGCCACGGCCACCACGGTATCGCCCTCGTCGAGTCGGGCCACGCGCACCCCGGTGGCGTCCCGGCCCTGCTCGGAGATCTCGTCGATCCCCATACGGACAATGTTGCCCGCCGAAGAGAAGACGAGGATCTCGCTGCCGGCGTCCACGATGAACGCCGACACGACCCGGCCGCGTGCTTCGGTGACGCGCATCCCGCGCACGCCCTGGCCGCCGCGGCCCTGCCGATTGAAGGCGGCGAGCATCGTCCGCTTGCCGTGGCCGCTCGATGACACGAACAAGAGCACACCGTCGTCGCGGGCGACATCGCTGCTCACCACGCCGTCGTCGGTCGAACGGAGCTTCATCCCGCGCACACCCGCGGTGGCGCGACCCATCGGCCGCACGTCCTCTTCGGAGAACCGGATCGTCATGCCTTGCTGCGACACCATGAAGACGTCGTCGGTGCCATTGGTCTGGATGACGCGCACGAGCTCGTCGCCGTCGTTGAGGTTGATCGCGATCAAGCCCGTGCGCAAGGACGAGTCGTACTCGGACATGCGCGTCTTCTTCACCATGCCGTTGCGCGTCGCGAAGAAGAGGTATGCGCCGTCCTCGTAGGTGCGGGTGTCGATCACCGCTTCGATGTGCTCGTCGGGTTGCAGCGCGACGAGGTTCACCAGCGCGGTACCGCGCGCGGTGCGGTCCTTCATCGGGATCTCGTGGGCGCGGAGCCGGTATACGCGGCCGCGGTTCGAGAAGAACAACAGGTACGCGTGGGCGCTGGTGGTCAGCAGGTGCTCGACGTAGTCCTCGTCACGCAGGTTCCCGCCGCGCACGCCCTTCCCGCCGCGGCTCTGGGTGCGGAACTGGTCGACGGGCACCGTCTTCACGTAACCCGTGTGCGACAGGACGACGACGAGCTCCTCGTCCTCGATGAGATCGAGATCCGCGAGGTCGCCGGGATCGGTCATGATCTGCGTGCGGCGGCCGTCGCCGTACTTCTGCCTGATCGTGCCCAGCTCGTCCTTGATGACGCCGCGTAGCTTCGTGTCATCACCGAGGATCGACTCGAGCTCGGTGATCGTGGCGCGCAACTCCTCGAACTCGTCGCGCAGCTTCTGACGTTCGAGCGCCGCGAGCCGGCGCAGCTGCATGTCGAGGATGTGCGTCGCCTGCGTGTCGGTGAACTCGAACGGCGCCGCGGCGAGCGCTTGGCGCGCCACGTCGGCCGATTCCGAGCCGCGAATCAAGTTGATGATCGCGTCGATCATGTCGAGCGCCTTCAGCAGACCTTCGACAATGTGGGCGCGGTCACGCGCCTTTCCGAGCCGGTACTCGCTCCGTCGGGTGACGACTTCGATCTGGTGGGCGACATAGACCGCGAGCGCGGCACGCAGGTTGAGGACGCGCGGCACGCCGTCGACCAGCGCGAGCACGTTCGCGGCGAAGTTCGTCTGCATCGGGGTGTGCTTGTAGAGCTGGTTCAGCACCACCTGCGCGTTCGCGTCGCGCTTCAGCTCGACGACGAGGCGCGTCGTGTCACCCGCCGACTCGTTGCGCACGTCGCGGATGCCTTCGATGCGTCGCTCGTTCACGAGCTCGGCGATCTTCGTGCCGATCACTTCGACCGACGTCTGGTACGGCACCTCGGTGACGACGATGCGCTGGCCACCGCGCGCGTCCTCGGTGATGTCCGCCACCGCGCGGATGCGGACCGAGCCCCGGCCCGTCCGGAGGTACTCGACAATGCCGGCGCGTCCGAGGATCGTCGCACCGGTCGGGAAGTCCGGACCCTGCACGAACTGCATGAGGTCCTCGACGGTCGCGTCCGGATTCTCGATGAGGTGGACGGTGGCGTCGATGACCTCGGTGAGGTTGTGGGGCGGGATGTTCGTCGCCATGCCCACCGCGATGCCGCCGCCGCCGTTCACGAGCAGGTTCGGGAACCGCGAGGGCAGCACGGTGGGCTGCTGGTGCTGCCCGTCGTACGTGCTGTCGAAATCGACCGTGCCTTCGTCGATCTCTCCGAGCAACTCCATCGCAAGCGGCGCGAGACGCGCTTCGGTGTAACGCTGGGCGGCCGGCCGGTCGTTGGGGTCGGGCGACCCGAAGTTCCCGTGGCCGTCGATGAGCGGGTAGCGCAGCGAGAAGTCCTGCGCCATGCGCGCCAGCGCGTCGTAGATCGCGGTGTCGCCGTGCGGGTGGTAGATCGCCATGACGTGGCCGACGGCATTCGCGGACTTGCGATGCTGGCGATCGGGCCGCATGCCCTGGTCGTACATGCCGTACAGGATCCGGCGCTGGACGGGCTTGAGCCCGTCGCGCGCGTCCGGCAAGGCCCGCGACGTGATGACCGACATCGCGTAGTCCAAGAAGGAGCGTTCCATCTCCTCTTGGATCTCGATGGGATCGATGCTCGACAGCGTGGGTTCGTCCGGCATTCCTACGTTCGCTCCTCGCGATCAAATATCCAGGAAACGCACGTCCTTGGCGTTCTCCTGGATGAAGCCGCGGCGCCGCTCGACATCGTCGCCCATCAGCGTGGAGAACATCTCGTCGGCGATCGCGGCGTCCTCGACCGACACCTGCAGCAGCGTGCGGCTCGCGGGGTCCATCGTGGTCTCCGCAAGCTGTTGCCAGTCCATCTCACCGAGGCCCTTGAAGCGGCTGATCTCGATCTTCCGGTCCGTGTGCTCGGCTTCGAATGCGGCAAGGGCCGCGTCGTCCTTCAGGTACGTCCGGTCGTCCTTGCCGAGCTTGGCGCCGTAGAGCGGCGGCTGCGCGATGTACACGTGGCCGGCGCGCACCACCTCGGGCAGCTGGCGGTAGAAGAACGTCAGCAGCAGCGTGCGGATGTGTGCACCGTCGACGTCGGCGTCGGCCAGCAGGATGACCTTGTGGTAGCGCAGCTTGGTCAGGTCGAACTCTTCACCGATGCCGGCGCCGACGGCGCTGATGAGCGCTTGGATCTCTTCGTTGCGCAGCATGCGATCGAGACGCGACCGCTCGACGTTCAGGATCTTGCCGCGGATCGGCAGGATCGCCTGGAACTGCGGGTTGCGCGCCTTCTTCGCACTGCCACCGGCGCTGTCGCCTTCGACGATGAAGAGTTCGGCTTCCTCCGGGTTCCGTGAGGAGCAGTCGGCGAGCTTGCCGGGCATGGACGCCGACTCGAGCAACGTCTTGCGTCGCGAGGCATTGCGTGCCTCCCGGGCGGCCATTCGGGCGCGAGCTGCCTGCAACGACTTGGTGACGATCGCCTTGCCTTCGCTCGGGTGCTCCTCGAGCCAGTCCTTCAGCTTCTCGTTCGTCACCCGCTCGAGAAACGACCGGATCTCGGTGTTGCCGAGCTTGGTCTTGGTCTGACCCTCGAACTGGGGGTTGCGGAGCTTCACGGACACGATCGCGGTGAGCCCCTCGCGGATGTCCTCGCCGAGGAGGTTCTCGTCCTTCTCCTTGAGATGGCCCTTGTCGCGCGCGTAACGGTTCACGACGTTGGTGAGGGCCTTCTTGAAGCCCTCCTCGTGCATGCCGCCCTCGGTCGTGCCGATGTTGTTCGCGAACGAGTGGAGGCCTTCGTAGTAGCCGGTGTTCCACTGCAGCGCGATCTCGACCTCGCCGTTGTCGTACGCGTCGCTGATGTCGATGACGCGTGTGAACAACGGCTCCTTCGAGGCGTTGAGGTGTGCGACGAAGTCGACGATGCCGCCCTCGTACCGGAACACCTGCTCGGTCGGCTCCTCGCCCCGTTCGTCGCGGAACACGATCTCGAGGCCCTTGTTCAGGAAGGCCATCTCCCGTAGCCGCTCCAACAGTGTCTGGGCGCGGAAATCGAGCTCTTCCATGATCGTCGGGTCCGGCCAGAACGTCACCGACGTCCCCGTCGAGACGGAATCCCCGACCCGCTGCAGTGGTGACTCCGGCTCGCCGCCGTCGAGGAACGTCTGCACGTAGCGGCCGCCGTCGCGCTGGATCTCGAGCTCGAGACGACGCGACAACGCGTTGACCACCGAGACGCCGACGCCGTGGAGGCCGCCGGAGATCTTGTAGCCCTCGCCGCCGAACTTCCCTCCTGCGTGCAGCATCGTGAGCACGATCTCGGCCGCGGATTTGTCCGGATACTCCGGGTGAGGATCGACGGGGATCCCGCGCCCGTCGTCGACGACGCGGACGCCGCCGTCGGCCAGCAACGTGACGTCGATACGGGTCGCATAGCCCGCGAGCGCCTCGTCGACGGAGTTGTCGACGACCTCGTACACGAGGTGGTGGAGCCCCGAAGGGCCGGTGGAGCCGATGTACATACCGGGGCGCTCGCGCACCGGTTGCAGGCCCTTCAGAATCGAGATGTCCTTGGCGCCGTACGCCACGCGTGCGAGTCCTTTTGAGGCGTGCTGCAACACCCCGGTCCGGCACGCGAAATACCTGGTCAGCGGGGGTGTTTTCGGTAGCTGCAGTCTACCAGAAGAGGGGCCTTCAAACGGTTCTTCGGGGCGCCTTCACGACGACTCTCACCTGGGTGAGAAAGCCATCTCCACAGCGCTCGTTCGCGTGCCGTTGGAGGTCGCCGACGAGGTATCGCACACGCGTCGCCCACGCCGGGCCGTCGACCTCGATCGTGCATTCCCCGTCCCGCACGGATCGCACGCGCGCGTGGTGCGCGACGTCGCCTCCGACGAGCTCGGCCCACACCGCGACGAGCACATCGAGATCGTTCGTGTCGGGAAGACCGAGCTCCTTGCCGACGGCGGCGAGCGCGTCTCGCAACGGGACGGGATCTTCCCGCGTCAACGTGTCGCTACTTTCGACACGACCCTCGTGGATGCGCAAGCGGCGCTCGGCCACGACGTCGGGCGGCACCACGCCGGCGGTCGTCAACAGCGTTTGGCCGGCCGGAAGGTTGTGCACGAGCGCAGTGGCGCGCTGCGGCGTCGAGCTCGCTGAACACGTCGTCGAGCAGCAGTACCGGCACCGCCCCGGTGAGCGCACCGACGACTTCGTGGCCGGCCAGCCGCAGTGCGAGCGCGAGCGTGCGTTGCTCACCCTGGGACGCTTGATGACGCGCGTCGAGGCCGCCGATCGTGAGGTGCCAGTCGTCCCGGTGCGGGCCCACGAGCGTCAGCCCGCGTTCGATCTCGGCGCTGTCGGCGGGCCGCGATCGCATCACGCAGGCCTGCCTCGACCGCGTCACTGTCCGCGGCATCCAAGGGTGCGTCCGACCATTCGGCCTCGTAAGTCGCGTGCACATCGCTGGTGCCCTCGGCCAGGACGCCGTACCCGTGGCCGATCGCAGGCAGGAGACGCTCCACCAGCCGGAGACGACCGCGTGTGAGCTCGGCGGCTGCGTGCACGAGCTGCTCGTCGAAGACGTCCAGTGTCGTGCGCGCCTCTTCGTCGCGAACACCGTTTCGCAAGAGCGCGTTGCGCTGTTTCAGCACCCGTTCGAAGTCACCACGCGTGGCGTCGTAGCGCGGCGACAACATCGTCAGCAGCTCGTCGAGGTACTCGCGCCGCTCGGCCGGCCCGCCCTTGACCAGCGCGAGGTCGTCCGGTGAGAACACCGTGACGCGGAACAGGCCGTGCAGGTCCCGGGCGCGCGCCACCGGCTGGCGATTGCAGAGGATCCGGTTCCGGCCCGCGACACGAATCTCGGCCTCGAACAACTGGTGCCGCTCTCCCGAACACACTTCGGCGCGTACGACCGCTTGCTCCGCGCTCGTGCGCACCAACAGCGCGTCGGCAACACCGCGAAAGGACCGGGTGCGCGCCACCCAGCCCACGGCCTCGAGCAGACTGCTCTTGCCCTGGCCGTTCGCGCCGTGGAGCACCGTGAGGCCCGGCGTCAGCTCCACGTCGACGGTCGAGAAGCAGCGGAAGTCGGTGAGCCACAGGTGCCCGACGCTCGTCGCCGGCAGGGATTCGGCGGCCGCGGGCATCGCAACCAGGCCGGTGCTCAGGACGTACGCACAGGCATCAGCAAGTACAAGAAGTCGCCGCCGTCGGCCGAGTGCAACGTGGCCGGCTTCAGAGGATCGATCGTTTCCAGCGCGACCTCGGCGGACTCGACCGCGTCGACGCCCTCCCGGAGGAACACCGGATTGAACGCGGCCGTCAGCTCACCACCCTCGAACTTGGCATCGAGTGTCTCTTGCGCGTTCCCGACGTCCTGGGCCGACATCGAGAGCTCCAGCCCGTCCGCGCTCATCGCCAGCCGCACCGCCGAGTTGTCCCGGTTCTGCCCGACGATCTGCACCCGGTCCAACGCGTCGAGCAACGCTTCCCGCGCGACGGTGAGCCGGTTCGGGTAGCCGCTCGGGATCAGCTGCTCGTAGTTCGGGAAGTCGCCTTCGATCAAGCGGGCCGTGACCTCGGCGCGCGACGTGCGGAACACCACGTCGCGTTCGCGCAACACGACTTCGATCTCACCGTCGCCGGCGAGACGCTGGACCTCGGCGAGGCCCTTGGCGGCCACGAGCACTCTTTGGCCTTCCTGGAGCATGCTCACGCCGCCCAGGTCGCGTACGGCCAGCCGGTACGAGTCGGTCGCGACCAGGCGCAACCCACCGACATGGGCCGTGAGGAGCACGCCGGTGAGAATCGGGCGCAGGTCGTCCTTGGACGCGGCCCGAACGACCTGGCGCAGCGCGGCCGCGAACGCCGACGCGTCGACCTTGACGCCGTCACCGTCGGGTGATGCCAACCGCGGGTAGTCCTCGGCCGGCTTCAGACGCAGGGAGGTGGAGAACCGCCCCGCGGTGATCACGGCTTCGTCACCGGTGACCGTCACCGTCACCGAGCCCTGTTCGAGCCGTCGCACGATCTCGCCGAGAAGCTTGGGAACGACCGCGACGCCGGTCTCTTCCACTTCCGCGGGAACTTGCACGCGGTTCGTGATCTCGAGATCGGAGCCGATCAGCTCGAGCCCTTCCTCGGTTGCCGTGACTCGGAGATCCTGGAGTACCGGCAACGCGCCGCTGCGGCTCGCAACGGTTCGCTGTGCGGTCGCGACAGCATCGGCGAGCGTGTCACGTTCGCACCGGAACTTCACACCGTCCTCCTCGACACCGTCATGTTGCAATTCTTCTTAGTCGTAGTAGTAGGGGTTGTGAATTGTGGAGAACCACGCAACCGTGCTGGTCGCACCGGTGATGGACATGCACCGCGGTTTCCACTGTCGTGCACAGCGACGAGCACCGCTCGCCGTACGGGCATGAGATGTCCCCGTCGGGACCGACGATTTCCCCTGATGTCCACAGGCTTATCCACTTGCTCCGTGCTTGATGCGGCTGATCAGCTCATTGACCTGCTCGAACACCACGCGTTTCTCTGCCATCTGTGCCCGAATCTTCTCGCACGCGTGCATCACGGTGGTGTGATCACGACCCCCGAACTCTTCGGCGATCTTCGGATAGCTGTAGTCCGTCAGCTCACGGAAGACGTACATCCCGATCTGGCGAGCGGTGACCAGCGGCCGGCGCCGGCTCTTCCCGCAGAGGTCGTCGATGGTCCAGCCGAACATCTTGGCGGTTTCTTCCAGGATGACCTGCGGCGTGATGATGCGTGGCCGGGACGCCGGCAGGAGATCGGCGAGGACCTCCTTGGCGACGTCGTCGGTGAGGGGCACGCGATGCAGGCTGGAGTACGCCGCGACGCGGATCAGCGAACCCTCGAGCTCACGGACGTTGTCGACGACGTTGTCGGCGATGAAGGCCAGGACGTCGTTCGGAATGCCGTCGAGGTGCTCGGCTTCGGCCTTCTTGCGGAGGATCGCGAGGCGAGTCTCGAATTCCGGCGGCTGCACGTCGGTGATCAGGCCCCATTCGAAACGGCTGCGCAGCCGGTCCTCGATCGTTGCGATGGACTTGGGCGGCCGGTCGGACGAGATGACGATCTGGCTCCCGCGGCCGTGGAGATCGTTGAACGTGTAGAAGAACTCCTCCTGGAGCTGCTCGGTGCGCTCGAGGAACTGGATGTCGTCGACGAGCAGCACGTCGACCTCGCGATATCGGCGCTTGAACGCGGGCATCCCCTTGGAGCGCATGGCGTCGACGAACTCGTTCATCATCGTCTCGGTGGAGACGTACCGGACGCGCTTGCTGGAGAACAGCGCGCGGACGTGGTGACCGATCGCGTGCAGGAGGTGGGTCTTCCCGAGGCCGGCCGCGCCGTAGATGAACAGCGGGTTGTAGGAGCGTGCAGGGCTCTCGGCCACCGACAGCGCGGCCGCGTGCGCGAAGCGGTTGGATGCCCCGATCACGAACTGGTCGAAGCTGTACCGGGGGTTGAGCTGGGTCGTGGGCCACGGTGTCGCGGTGTCCTCGGCGGGACGGGGGCGTTCTTCGACCAGTCGCACCATGGGCGGAGGAGGCATGAGCTCGTCGGCCGGATGCTCGAGGCGCGCCTCGGTGGTGACCATGAGGTCGATGCGGTGAGGCACACCCGTGAGTGCTTGGACGGCATCGGCGAGGAGCCCCAGGTAGCTCGTGCGGATGCGTTCGACGGCGACCGAGCTGGGCACGGCGAGGAGCAGCGTGTCCTCGGTGGCATCCTGGCCGTGCACACCTTGGAACCAGGTGTTCCACGTGGCTTCGGAGAGCTGTGCCCGTACTGCCGCTGCGACCCTCGCCCAGAGGTCATCTGCCGCCGGAGTACCCAAGGTCGACTCCCCGATAGTTCACTGAGCCCGTTGTCCACAGGGCTTTCCACACGTGTGGAGAAGCTGACCAACGGGCCGGCGCCTCCTCGGCCATGACGGGGAAGTGCTCCCGGCACCGGGGCCGGCCGGCTGCGCGGGAAGCGGCACGCTAGCGCGCTGTGGACAAGCCAACAAGCAACCTTTCCCAGTCGGATACCGGTCGGACGCACGCGTTGCCGGGTGCGCGCGTCGGACGTACACTTCCCCGTCCACCTGCGCGCGGCAGACGTTTATCCTGCGGCGCGCTCGCCCCTGGGCCCCTACCTCGGCCCGGGCGTCCGAGGAGGCCATGCGTGAAGAGGACGTTCCAGCCGAACAACCGGAAGCGGAAGAAGACACACGGCTTCCGGCTCAGGATGCGCACCCGCGGCGGTCGAGCGGTCATCGGCCGTCGGCGCGGCAAGGGTCGCTCCAATCTCTCAGCCTGATCTGGCCCGTTCGTGACCGCGCAATGTTCCGGGCGATCGCTCGTGGGCGTCGTCGCCGATCGGGGGCACTCCAAGTGAGTGCGGCCGTGCTTTCCACGCGCGCCGAGCCACCGCGGATCGCGTTCGCGGTGGGCCGTCCGGTCGGAAACGCGGTCGTGCGCAACCGCGTGCGGCGTCGCCTCCGCGCCGCCGTGCGCGAACGGCGTGCGTTGCTGCAACCGGGATGGGGGTACCTGGTCCGCGCCGCGCCCGCCTCCGCGTCGGCCACGTATCGCGAGCTCTCGGATGCACTCGACGTCATCCTGCGGGCGCATTCGGCGGGTATGTCATGAAGACGTCGCTTCCCGGCCGCGTGTTGCTGCGAACTCTCAACCTCTACCAGCGGTTGACTGTGCATCGTCCGTCACCGTGCCGGTACGTGCCGTCGTGCTCGACCTACGCGCACGACGCCATCGCGACGCACGGCGCTGCGCGTGGTACGTGGCTCGCGGTCCGTCGATTGAGCCGCTGCCAACCCTTCGGTGGTCACGGGTTCGATCCCGTGCCGGCGCCACGCGGCGCCGCCCGCAACGAGAGGCAGCCGTGCTAGCCGGAAGCCCCTTTGATCCTCTCTACCAGGCCGTCGGCTGGCTGCTCGCGCTCCTGTACTCCATCCCGCCGCACAATCTCGGCATCGCGATCATCGTGCTCACGCTGATCGTCATGGCGGTGCAATTCCCGCTGATCGCGAAGCAGACGCGATCGATGATCCAGATGCAACGCGTCCAGCCGGAGATCAAGAAGATCCAGCAGAAGTACAAGGACGACCGCGCGAAGCAGAACGAGGAGCTGCTGAAGTTCTACCAAGAGAACAAGATCAACCCGCTGGCCGGCTGCCTGCCACTCCTCCTCATCCTCCCGATCGGCATCGCGGTGTTCGGGACGTTCCGCGACCCCGGCATCCAGGCCCACGTGCCTCGGACGGGCGCGCTCAACCGGCTCTACGTCGACCTCTGCGGGAGCGCTTCGGTCGGGCCGACCGCCTGCAAGGAAGCGATCAAGCAGCACACGCCGAGCGCGATGAAGTTCCTCGGCCTCGAGCTCAACCGCTCGACGGCAGACGCGATGTCCGATGGAATCGCACATGCGATCCCCTGGCTCGTGCTGCTCGGGCTCGTCGTGTTCACCGGCTGGTACCAAGTCCGCCAGACCCAAGCCCGGCAGCTGCGTGCGGGCGCCCCGATCAACAAGCAGATGCAGGCGATCACGCGGGTGATGCCACTGTTCTTCGGGTTCATCTCGTACCGCCTCAACGCGGCAACGACGGTGTACTTCGTCGTCTCCAACACCTGGCGAATAGGCCAGCAGCACTTCGTGCTCAACAAGATGTACGACGAAGAGCACCCCGGCGAGGCGGCCAAGAAGGCAAAGCCGAAACCCGCCATCGAGGCCGATGGGGAGGGCGGAAAACCACCTCCCACGCCACCTCCGCAGCCGCGCCGCGGCGGCAGCACGTCCGGCGGCACATCCGGGGGCGGCACGGGGAACCGCCCACCCAACGCCGCCCGCCGCAAGAAGAAACGGAAGCGCTGACGCATGGATTGGATCGAGGTCACTGCTCGGACGATCGACGACGCCAAAGAGCTCGCGCTCGACCGGCTGGGCGTGGTCGAAGACGAGCTCGAGTTCGAGGTGCTGGACGAGCCCCGGGGCGGGCTGTTCCGCCGTTCGGACGCGCGCATCCGCGCCCGGGTGAAACCCCTTTCGCGGGAGAAGCCGGTCGACAAGCGCCGCCGCCGGGGCCGTGAGCGCCAAGGGCCGCGCAGCTCGAGCGGCGGACGCGGGCGCACGCCGACGGCCGTGGCCGACGACGACAACGGCCCCGCGGCGAAGCCGCCGGCCAACGGCGCCGGCACCGACCGTCAACGCTCACGTCGACGCCGCGGTCGTGGTGGCGGTGGCGGTGGAGGGGGCAACGGTGGCGGGAGTGGTGGGAGCAGCGGCGAGGGGCGCAGCCGCGCCCCGGCGCCGCGTACGAGAACGCGCGTCGACGAGGACCAGGAGGCGGAAGTGGACGTCGAGACAATGCCGGTGGAGGAGCAGGCGGCGCACGCGGCGCAGTTTGCCGACGAGCTCGTGCGAACGATGGGCTTCGAGGGCACCGTCCGGACCGAGATCGGCGACGATGACGTCACGGTCAAGATCGAGGGCGAGAACCTCGGTGTCCTGGTCGGGCCCCGCGGGGTCACGTTGCACGCACTGGAGGAAGTCGTGCGTGCCGCGGTACAGCACCACGCCGGGGGCCACAGCGCCCGGGTCCACGTGGACGTCGCCGGGTACCGGGAACGTCGGCGCGAGGCGCTCGCGGCATTTGCCACGAAGGTCGCGGCCGAGGTGAAGGAGTCGGGAACGGCACGCTCCCTGGAGCCCATGGCCTCGCCCGACCGCAAGGTCGTGCACGACGTCGTGGCCGAGATCGAGGGTGTGAGCACGGCGTCCGAGGGCGAGGACCCGCGCCGGCGGGTCGTGATCCGCCCCGAGTGAGCCGTGAAGAGGAGCCGCTCCGGGCGGCCCTCGCACGGGCCCGAGCGCTCGGGTTCCTCGGCCCCGGGTCGGTCGAGGGCCATCTCACGCACGCCGCCGGCTTTGCGGGCGCGGCCGTGCGCCATCTCGGCCGAAGCCCGGCGTCGATGCTCGACCTGGGATCCGGAGCCGGGATCCCGGGGCTGGTGCTGGCCGAGTGCTGGCCCGACGTCCGGGGGGTGCTGGTCGAGAGCGGCCACCGCCGCTGCGAGCACCTCCGCCGGGAGGTCGACAGCCTGGGCTGGAGTGGACGTGTCGAAGTCCTGGAGGAGCGCGCCGAGCTGACGGCCCGCCGGCCCGAGCTCAGGGAGCACATGGAGCTGGTGACCGCCCGCAGCTTCGCGACACCGGCGGCGACGGCAGAGATTGCAACGGGACTCGTGGCGCCGGGCGGCTTCCTGGTGGTCAGCGAGCCGCCCCAGCCGGACCCCACGCGCTGGCCGGCGGCGGAGCTCGAGCTGCTGGGGCTCGGCCCACCGCGCTACGAGAGCGTGGGTGACGCGCACTTCGCGGTGTTCGCGAAGACACGGAGTGCACCGGATGAAGTGCCGCGCGCGGTCGGCCGACCAGGGAAGCGGCCACGCTGGTGAGGTTTCACGTGAAACATTTCCGCGCGCCCTGTTGCATCGGAGAACGCCAGTAGTACGATGCGCCGCCGCGCAGCGGCACGGCTCCGTCGTCGAACATTCTTCCCCGCACCACCGCCCTGTGGAGGCGGACGTATGGCATCTGACGGGCGTCGACGGTGGTTCAAGACCCTCGGAACGACGCGCAGCGCGAGCGCAATAGGCGAGCGGCAAGAGCGGGAGGACGCGATGCCGAGCAACGAGCGCACCGTGGTGGGCACGACCGCGCCGGACGGTCCACCCGACGACATCCTGGTCGAATCCGGCGACGAAACCCGCGTCGAACCGGACGCGCCCGTCCCGACGCCCGAACAGGCGCCCGAAGTGCTGGTCGAGGCCGCGGCGCCCCTCGAAACCCTGGCCGCGATCCGCGCCAAGGGTGGCGAGGCCCCGGAGCCGATCGTGTTGCCGCGGGTGATCTCGATCGCCAATCAAAAGGGTGGCGTCGGCAAGACGACCACGGCGGTGAACCTTGGCGCGGCACTTGCCGAGCTCGGCTACCGCGTGCTGGTGATCGACCTCGACCCCCAGGGCAACGCGACGACGGGCATGGGGATCAGCCACCGCAACGTCGCCGGGTCGATCTATGACGTGATCATGAACGACGCGGCGATCGACGATTGCGTCGAGCCGACCAGCGTACGGAACCTCTTCGTCGTGCCGGCAACCATCGATCTCGCGGGCGCTGAGATCGAGCTCGTCCCGGCCTTTTCTCGAGAGTTGAAGCTCCGGCGCGCGCTTGCGAACGTCCGCGACGACTACGACTTCACGTTGATCGACTGCCCACCGTCGCTCGGACTGCTGACCGTCAACGGGCTCGCCGCGTCGGACGACATCCTCGTCCCGATCCAATGCGAGTACTACGCGCTCGAGGGTCTCGGACAGCTGTTGCGCAACGTCGCGCTCGTGAAGACCAACCTCAACCCCGGCCTCGATGTCCGCGGGATCGTGCTCACGATGTACGACGCGCGCACGAAGCTCGCCGAGCAGGTCGAGCGGGAAGTGCGCGCGCACTTCGGCACCAAGGTGTATCGCACGGTCGTCCCGCGGACGGTGCGGATCTCCGAGGCCCCTTCATTCGGACAGCCAGTCACAGTGTTCGACGCCTCGTCTCGTGGTGCGCTGGCCTATCGCGAGCTGGCCAAGGAGGTGAGCCGTGGCGCGACCCGGCGGGTTGGGTAGAGGGCTCGGAGCACTGATCCCGGCCGGAGTCACAGAAGCCATCGGCGGTCTCGAGGACCTGCCGATTGCCTCGATCCGGCCGAACCCTCAACAGCCACGCGAGCACTTCGACGAGGAGACACTCGCCGCGCTCGCGGAGTCGATCCGTGAAGTCGGTGTCCTCCAGCCGGTGCTCGTCCGTGCCGCGGACGACGGCTACGAGCTCATCGCGGGCGAGCGGCGCTGGCACGCGGCGCGACGGGTCGGGTTGCAGACGATCCCCGCGATCGTTCGGGTCGCCGACGACGCGGCGATGCTCCAACAGGCGATCGTCGAGAACGTCCAACGGGAGCAGCTCAATCCACTCGAGGAAGCCGCCGCGTATCAACAGCTGATCGAGGATTTCTCGTTCACCCACGACGAGGTCGCAACCCGGGTCGGGAAGAGCCGGGCAACCATCACCAACACGCTGCGGCTGTTGCAACTGCCGCCGACGATCCAGCGTCACCTCAAGGAGGGGACGCTGCGCATGGGTCACGCCACGCGCTTCTCGGCGACTCCCGACCGCGCATTTCAAGAGCAGCTCGCCGCGCCGAGCCGTGGGCGACGACCTCTCCGTCCGGGAAGTCGAAGAGGCGATCCGCCGGCGCGAGGAGACCCCCGGCACGCGCGCGGCGGCGAAGGAACCGGCAGGCGCCGCGGATGCGACCGCCGGGGCTGCTCGAGCTCGAAGAGCTGCTCGGCGACTACCTCGAGACTCGCGTGCGGATCTCGACGGGCCCACGGCATGGTCGAGTGCAGATCGACTTCGCGAACCTCGAAGACCTCGAGCGCATCTACCGCGCGATGACCCAGGGCTCGCAGGTCCAGGCGTAGCACGAACGGATCGCGCGCCGGACCGGCCCGCGCGCGATGGTTCAGGTTTGCGCGTCGACCGGCTCCTCGACGCCCCGCCGCACGCCCGCGACGATCGCGCTTCGCGACCCGTGGCAGCTGTCGTGTCGAGCGCGGCCATGTCGTCGGCGTCGTCTCGAGTCACGAGCTCGCAGACGACCGCGGCCATGCGCGTCTCGCGCAACAGGCGATACGTGCGGCCGATGGGGTCGTCGACCGCGGGGAGGACCGTCCGGAGCGCGGCCGTGAGCTGGTCGGCGAGGTAGTAGCCGCTCTCGGACCGGAAGGCGCTGTTGGCAAAGTAGGCGCAGCGCGCGCCCGGCTCGGCGCCGGTCGTCAGCGCGACGAAGGCCTCGGCCTCGAAGCGGTTGGCCGTAGCCGCGACGAACGACGGCTCCTCGCCCGAGGTGTCGAGGACGACTCGCGCCGTTGCGGCGAAGGTCGGTCGCGACCGCGCTCGCGAGCGCAGCGAGCCCGAGGTCGCCCGCGACGAAGACCCGCAGACCCGCGAGATGGCGGGGCACGCGTCGGCGAAGCGCCTCCCGTTCACGCACCGTGGCCACGGAGCCGCCGGCCAGCGACGCCGAGACGTCCGAGCGCGCCGAGCGTCGCGGGCCCGCAGACCTTGTCGGTGGCCAGGCCCGCGTCGCGCTGGAACGCGCCGATCGCGGCTTCGGTCTCCGGGCCGAGGATGCCGTCTTCGCGGCCGGCATCGAAGCCGAGCATGTTGAGCCGGCGCTGCAGCTCGGTGACGTCGTCGCCGCGCAGCATCGGTTGGCACAGGTAGAGCAGCCGGTCGCCGAGCGGGAAGCCGCTCTCGATCAGCGCGCCCCACGTCTCCGGGCCGCAGATGCCGTCGACGCGCAGGCCGCGTTGGCGCTGGAACTCGCGGACGGCTTCCTCGGTGGCGGTCTCGAACCGACCGTGTGACAACGATCCGCGCGCCGGTCGCCACGAGGCGTTGCTGCAGGTCGCGCACCGCGTCGCCGCGGTCACCGGCTCGGAGCAAGGCGAGGTGCCAACGGAAGGTTGAGGGTCGGTCGGTCAAGCGATGAACTCGGCGAGCTCCTCGAGCAGCTGCGCCTTGCCCTTGGCGCCGACGAGGCGCTTCTTGACCTCGCCGTCGACGAAGACCAGCAGCGTCGGGATGCTCATCACGTCGTAGCGACGCGCGACGTTGGGGTTGTCGTCGACATTGAGCTTCGCGATCTGGATCCGGCCGGTGTGCTCGTTGGCGATGTCCTCGAGCACCGGCGCGATCATCTTGCACGGCCCGCACCACTCCGCCCAGAAGTCGACGAGGACCGGGGTGTCGGCGCCGCCGATCGACTCGTCGAACGTGGCATCCGAGAGCGTCATAATTCCGTCAGACACTGAGGGTCCTTTCTCTACCCGGCCGAGCCTTGCACGTCTTGGAGCGCTTCGAGGTAGCGCTCGGCCTCGAGCGCAGCCATGCAACCGGTCCCGGCGGCGGTGATCGCCTGACGGTACACGTGGTCCTGGACGTCGCCGGCCGCGAACACGCCCTGGACCGAGGTCTGCGTCGTGCCGGGCTTGGTGACGATGTAGCCGCCGGGGTCGAGGTCGAGCTGGCCGGTGAACAGCTTGGTGTTGGGGTCGTGGCCGATCGCGACGAACACGCCGCTGACCTCGAGGTCGCTGACTGTCGCCGGTCTCGACGTCGCGCAGCCGCAGGCCCTCGACCCGGCCGTCGCCGAAGACATCCTCGACGACGCTGTTCCAGCGGAAATCGATCTTCGGGTTCGCGAACGCGCGGTCCTGCATGATCTTCGACGCGCGCAACTCCTTGCGCCGGTGGACGAGCGTGACCTTGTCGGCGAAACGGGTGAGGAAGTTCGCCTCTTCGAGTGCGGAGTCGCCGCCGCCGACGACCGCGATCTCGTGGCCGCGGAAGAAGAAGCCGTCGCACGTCGCGCAGGTCGACACGCCGTGGCCGAGCAGCCGGTGTCTCGGACTCGAGGCCGAGCATGCGCGCCTGCGCGCCGGTCGAGATGATGACGGACTTTGCGTGGTACTCGGTGCTGCCGACCGTACACGCGGAACGGCGTCGACGAGAGGTCGACGCGGTCGACGTCGGCGGTGACGAACTCGGCGCCGAACCGCTCGGCCTGCTCGCGGAACTTCGTCATGAGATCGGGACCGAGGATGCCGTCCGGGAAACCCGGGTAGTTCTCGACGTCGGTGGTGAGCATGAGCTGGCCGCCGGCCTGCAGGCCCTCGATGACGAGCGGCTGCAGGTTCGCGCGCGCCGTGTAGACGGCGGCGGTGAGGCCGGCCGGTCCGGATCCGATGATGACGACTTCCGCCGCGCTCATGCCTGTGTGTCTCGCTCGTGGCCGGGCCCAGAGGGTCAAGGATTGCGCTTGCTCCAACAGAACACGCCGGCGATCACGAAGATTCCGCCCAGCGTGCACCACGCTGCCCAGACGTAGCCCTGGTAGATCAGCACGAGACCGCGGAACGCGCCGATCGCCACCAACACCAGCGCCGGGATGAGGATGAGGCGGCGAGCAAGCCGTACACGACGACCCGCGTGACTGCCTGCGCCGGTTCGACCGTCCGTTCGCGCACCGAGCGCGATCGACCGCTCGATGGCGTCGGCGGCGTCGGTGGTCCAGTCGCTCATCTGATCCTCGGATGTTCCCCGGCCGGGCAGCGTACATGCCCGCGCGTCGGCGGCCCCGGGCGCGGGAACGCCGCGTGGATCGGATCGGGACGCTCGTAGCCGGTCAGCCCGAAGCCGCGGGCAGCGTCTGCTCGGTCACGAACCGGCAGTCGGTGTACAGGACGACGACGATGTCGTCCGCGCCCTTGCGGTACACGTACACCACCACCGGTGTCCCCGAGAGGGTTGCCACGCCGCGCACCGTCGGATTCCGGATGCCGCTGACCTGGTCCGCGGCGGCCTCGCATGTTCGATCCGTCGGCGCTCGGGCACCGGGTGCTTTGTCGGTGGCGTTGGCGGCCCCCTTCGATTCCGCGGCCGGCGCGCTGCACGTCTTGAGATGCGCGGCGCGTGCCGCGAGCAACGAGCGCGGGAACGTCGGCAGCGGCGCCCAGATCGATCACGTCCGCGCCGCCGGTCGTGGGCGCTCCTGCGGCCGCGTTCGGTGTCAACGCGCGTGCCTTCTCGTCCTGCGCGCCGCACTCGCACTGCTCTTGCTCGCCGAGTCGTCGCTGTCGCGCACGGTGAATGCAAGACCTGCGATCACCGCGATCGCTGCCGCGAGCCCACCCGCGATCGCGGTGACGCGCCGGAGCCGATGGGCGCGACCCGCCTGCTCGACGTCGTGCTCCGCGGCCGCGGCTTTGAGCGCCTTCGCCGCGCACGCGCGCGACGACCATCTCGTCGACGGCCGGCACCTCCGCCAGCACGTCGCGCGCGGATTCGAGCGCGGCCCGCCGGGCGGCGATGCCGGGCACCTGCGTGGCAAGTCGGTCGCGCGCGTCGGCGGGATCGAGACCGAGATCACGAGCGGCCGCGTCGAACTCACCGTCGAGCTCGGCGGAGAGGAGCTCGTCGACCTGGTCGGCGGTGAAAGGAGTGGAGTCGTTCATGGTGTTCGGGGGCTTTGATGGTCCGAAGGGACGTCCCGGTTCCCGAGGATGTCGGCGAGCGCGGCGCGCCCGCGGGCGATTCGGGAGCGGACCGTGCCCGGCGGCACTCCGAGCACGTCGGCGATCTCGGCGTAGTCCATGCCCACGAGGTCGCGCAGCGCGACCGCGGCCCGGTACTCGGGGCTCAGCTGGGCGAGCGCGGCGTCGATGTCGAGCCGGTCGGCGAGCTGGCTGTCGGCCGGGACGCCGTCGTGGGCGCGGTCCACGAGCGTCTCGGTGGGGCGGGGCCGGCGGTTGCGCCGCCGAGCCTCGTCGAGCGCGGCGTTGGTGGCGACGCGGTAGCACCAAGTCGAGAAGCGCGACCGACCGTCGAACGACTGGATCTTGCGCGCGATCGACAGCAACGCTTCCTGCGTTGCGTCGAGCGCATCGTCGGGATTGCCGAGCACCCGGCGGCAGACCCCGTGGATGAGCGAGACATGCCGGCGCAGGAGCTCGTCGAGCGCCGAGGCGTCACCACGCGCGGCCCGCGCCGCGAGCGCGTTGTCGTCGTGAGCCTCGCCCGGCACGACGCCGATCAGCCGGGCCGTTGTATGTACGCGACCCCGATGACACGCGGACCGGTGTGCACGCCGATCACCGGTCCGATGGTGCCGACGACGACCTCGGCACCGGGCACCTTCGGCTCGAGCAGCTCGACGAACTCGTCGACGTCGGGCGCCATCGCATGCAGCACGCTGATCGCCTCGACGCGGCCCTCCGGGATGCGGTCGATGATGAATCGCAGTGCCTTGGAGCGCGTCCGCACACGACCCGCGGGCTCGACCGCGCCGTCGGTCACGGAGATCACGGGCTTGATCGAGAGCATCGAGCCGAGCAACGCCTGCGCGCCGCCGATGCGGCCACCCTTGCGCAGGTACTCGAGCGTGTCGAGCGCCGCGAACACGTGCTGACGGTCACGCCGGTCCTCGACCTCGCGCACGATCTCGTCGACCCCGGCACCGTCACGCGCGCGCCGCGCCGCGTACACGACGAGGTTGCCGATGCCCATCGACGCGCTCTTCGAGTCGATGATCTCGACGGGAGTCTGGCCCTCGAGAGCTTTGGCGGCGAGCTGCGCGGACTGCATCGTCGCCGAGAGGCTCGCGGAAAGGTTGATGCACACGATGCCGTCGGCGCCGTCGTCGGACAGGTTGCGGAACGTCTCCTCGAATGCACCGACCGACGGTGCCGCGGTCTCCGGCAGCACGGAGGAGGCCTGGAGCTCGCGCCAGAACCCCTCGGTGCTCAGCTCCTTGCGATCCACGTACTCCCGCTCGCCGAACCGAATCGTCAGCGGCACGACCTCGACGCCGAGCTCCGCACATGCCGGCTCGGGAAGGTCGCAGGCGCTGTCGGTGACGATTCGTACGGGCATGGCTCTCCTCACGCAACGATCGGTCGTCGGGATGCGATCCCGTTGGACTCCATCGCGGCCTTCATGGTGACACGTCTGCGGGATCTTTCGCGCGGCGCCGCACGAGGCCGACGACCGCGCCGAGCTCCTCGGAGTGCATGAGCACGAGGACGCCGAGATAGGCGAGCGCACCGGCAGCCCCTGCGACCACCGTGGCGACCACCGCCCGGCCCGCCGAAGCCGATCCGATCGCGCTCGCGAGCGCGATCGCGACGATCGCGAGCACCAGCGCCGCGAGCAGGGCCCGCGCCACTGCACCGCGAACGCCGGCGTCCGGCACCTGCCCGATGCGGCGTCGCAGGGCCGCAAGCGCAGCGAACGCGGAGACGGTGTACGCGATGCTCCAGGCAAGCGCCAACCCCTGGACCCCGAGCGATGGGAACAGCACGAGCGCGAGGCAGACGTTGATCGCGTTCTCGATGCAGTTGAGGACGAACGGCGTGCGAGTGTCGTGCAACGCGTAGAACCCGCGCATCGCATAGAGGTACACCGAGAACGGCACGAGGCTCACCGCGAACAGCTGCAACGTGTCGCCGGTGACATGTGCACTGTGCTCGCTGAACCTGCCGCCCACGGTCAGTACGCCGACGATCGGCTGCGCCAGCACTGCAAACAGGACCGACGCCGGCAACATCAACACGATGAGATAGCGCAAACCGAGGTTGAAGTCGCGCCGCATTCCGGGCCTGTCGCCGGCGGCGGCGCGGCGTGCGAGCTCGGGCGTCAGCGTCGTCATCAAGGACACGGCAATCAGACCGTACGGCAGCACATAGAACGTGAAGGCGTAGACGTACGCGGTGACGTCGCCCTTGTCGCCGGTCTTCGCGAGCACGAGCACGAAGAGCTGAGCGACCTGGTTCGTGCCGACGTAGCCGAGCGTCCAGCCCGAGAGTCGCACCATGGTGCGCACGCCCGCGTCTCGCCACGCGAACACCGGGCGCAGATGGACACGGGTTCGGCGCAGGCCGGGAACGAGCGCGAGCGCCATCGCGACGATTCCCGCGGTCGTGCCGATGCCGAGCAGCAACAGCAGGCCTTGCTCGTCGCGCAGCCGGGATGCATCGGTCCAGCTCCGGCCGTGTGACGTGCGGGATGCGAAGACGGCCAGCACGATCACGACGACGATGTTGTTCAGCACGGGTGCGTATGCCGCGGCGACGAATCGCCGGTGCGCGTTCAGCAGCGCCGTTGACAGGGCGGTGAAGCCGTAGAACACCATCTGCGGCAAGAAGCACAGTGTCAGCACGGTGAGGACGTGCACTTGCGCGGCGCGCTCCGCGCCGCTGGTGTTGATCGAGAAAAGACGCGCGATGAGCGGTGTGCATGCCATCGCGACGAGCGTGAACGCAGTGATGACCGTCAACGTGATCGTGAAGACGGCCGAGGTCGAGCGGTCGTCGTGGGTTTCGGCGTGGCGCACGAAGATCGGCACGATCGTGGCCGCCAGGATGCCGCCGAGCAGCAACTCGTAGACGATGTTCGGCGTCGTGTTGGCGAGGTTGTAGGCGTCGGCGAGGCTCCCGCCCCCGACGGCCCATGCGAGCGCGCCGACGCGCACGAGGCCGGTGAGACGCGACAAGAGCGTGCCCGTCGCGACGGCGGCGCTCGAACGCGCGAGGCCGGCGCGGCCGGTCGTGCGTTGTCGTTCCCGGCTCGCTCACGTCACGGCGGGAACCGCCCGGCGCCGGGCGCCGGCGCGTGCGGCGATAGTGATTCGCCCACCATCCCGCGAGGAAGACGAGCGCGCCGATGGTCAGTGCCGAGCGCGAACCCGCCGAACACCGCCGACCGCACGGTGACGCGCGCCTCCTGACCGAATCGGAGCTGATCGTCTACGGACGTCAACACGATCGTCATCGGGAAGGTCCCCGAGGTGCGTGCTTCGACGACGAAGGGATCGCGCAGCGTCGTGCGGCCCGGAGGCAGCTCGATCACCGGTTCGGGACCGAGAGGGAACAGGAGCTTGGCGCTGTCGAGGTGCACCTTCACCTTGATGCTGTGCGACAGCTTGTTCTCGAAGGTGATCGGCACCTTGGCACGGCGCGACGTCAGCGTGACGCGCTTGGCGTCGACGGTCACCGCGTTCGTGAACGCCGTGACGGCCGTGTTGATGCGTGCGAGCTCGGCACGTGCACGGTCAGGTGTGATCGCGGTCGAAAGGGCGTTCAGGAGAGCCTGCTCGCCGTTGACGACGACGGGGTCCTTGGGGCTGGAGACCGCGCGGTATGCGTCGAGCTCCTGCTGCGCAGCGACGTACTCCTCGACCGTGATCGGTGTCGGCGGGGGTGTTCCCAGTGCAAGGCGGCGTTCGACGTCGACGCCGTTGACGCGTTCGGTGGAGATGTGCGCGAAGAGGTCGTTCAGGGTGACCGGTTGCACCAGCGGGAAGTCCCGGAGGGCACCCACGAGCGTGGTGAGGGTCGCGAGCTCGGGCTTCCACGAGGTCGGCGCGGTCAGCACGACGCCACGCGGGATCGCGGGCGTCTCGTATGCGACCTCGGCGAGCGCGGCGATCACGCGTTGCGCCTTGAGCGCGCTCGAATCCGGTCCCACGAGGAGCTTTTCGATGAAAGGTGCGGTCGCGAGGCCGCGCGACGTTCCCGCCGGCGTCGCCAGCGTGAACGCCTGCGCAGGCGTGAACGGGTGCTCCACCGGTCGGAGCGCCGCATCGCGCACGGCCACGCGAGTCACGAGCATCGAGCGCAGTCGGTCGACAGCCGCGTCGTCGGCGGGATCGACGAAGGACGTCCGTGCGTCATCGACGGGTGCGGCACCCAACACCTTCCGCAGGGTGTCGTCGCCTTTCACCACGAGCTCGGGGAGCTTGTCGCCGAAACCGGCTGCCTCGAGCGCGGGGATGTCGACCGGCACGTAGGGCGTGGGAAGGAGCTCGGTGCCGGACCGTCGCGCCGCGGCCCGGACACGCGCGAGGCCGCGGGCGAGTCGCGGGTCCTTCTCGGCGAGCTGGGACCACGTCTCGACGGTCTCGGGACCGATGGTCAACGAGAGAGGGAAGCCGGTGCTGCGCCCGAGCAAGGTGGCGATGCGGTCGAGCCTTCCACCCGGCTGCATCTCCTTCGCGATCACGGGATCGACCGTGCCGTCGGGGAGCTGCGCCGGATTGGCGACGAGTGGCCAGATCTGCGACACCATGAGTGGCTCGGCGATCGGTTTCGGCAGCGTCGTCGACGACGACGAGCCAGGTGATGAACGAGCTCGTCGGGATGCCGGTGTTCGTGTTCGTCAACGAGACCTCGACCGGGTACACGCCGTGTTCCCGTATGCCGATCGTCGGCGTGACGCCGGACCCGGTGAGCCCGATCGTGACCGCGAGCTTGCCGCCGAGACGAGGCAGGCTCGCCACCGGCAGGGTCAACGTGTACAGCCCGCCGCCGGCGTCGCCGTTCGCGATCACGTTGTCGAACGACGTCCGCGTCGTCATCGACTGGTGGATCTGGATCGCGAGCGCCGCGCTCGGGCGGGCGACCAGCGCGGCGTCGTCGATGCCGAGCACCATGGTGAACTCGTTCCCGAGCTTCACCCAGGTGTCCTGGTACGCCAGGTGCACCCCGACCGGTGCGCCTTTCTCGCGAGGCTCCGGCGGCGTCTGGGCGTGCGCCGAAGCCGGTGCGAGCGTCACCGCGAGGAGCGCGGTCGCGACCAGGACCCGTACGAGCGATCTCACAGGTCGCGTCCCAGCACGCAGAGGCCGACCGGGAGCTGCGTGAACCCGGCGCGGAGATAGAGGTCGAGTGCCCGCGTGTTGTCCTCTTGGGTGTTGACCAGTCGCACGCGTCGCGCCGTGCATCTGGAGCCATCGCATCCCGTCGCGCAGCAGCGCGCGTCCGAGGCCGCGGCCCTGGCCGTCGGGACCGACCGCGAGGCGCTGGACATATCCGGTCGTCCCGGCCCGGCCGAACAGCCCGTAGCCGAGGACGACGTCCTTCATGGAAGCGACCCGGGTGTGGGCGCGCGGGCGTCGCGCGCATGGCCTCGCGCAACGCGAGGTCGTCGAACCGCCAGAAGTCGTCGAAGGAGGCCGCGTCGACCTCGACGATCGCCTCCCGGTCGGACCGGGTCGCGCGTCGCGTCCGCCGGCTCGGGCGCGACGGCTCGCCGAGCGTGTGCTCGAGGAGGTGCAGCCGTCCTCGCACCGCGAAGCCGCTCTCGACGAGCCACACGCTGGTGCCCGGCCCCACCGCGTTGGTCAGGACCTCCCGGTAGCCGTCCTCACGCAGCCGTTCGAGCAGGCGGTCGAGCGTGCGGGGCGACGGCGTGTCCGCCCCGCGGACCGCGATCGTCGCGATGTCGGGGCGCCCGTGCCATGTCGCGACCCGCACGACGCCGCCGCGAAACCGGTACGAATGCGCTTTCGCCTGCGCTTTCACCGGAGGCGAGCGTAGCGAGGCGGGTACATTCGGGCAGTGCTCCTCGTCGCGACGGATCCGCGCTTCGAAGGGCACGAGCCCGGCCGCGGTCACCCGGAGCGACCGGTGCGCCTGCATGCCGTCCTCGACGGCCTGTACAACGAGGCGACTCGCGACGCGATCCGGCTCCTCGAACCGCGCGCCGCGACACGCGCTGAGCTCGAGCGGGTGCACACCAATGCATACCTCGGGCAGCTCCAGAGTTTCTGTGAGGCAGGAGGCGGGTCGCTCGACCCCGACACGGCCGTGTCGGCGGCCTCCTGGGAAGCAGCGTCCTACGCGGCCGGGGCCGGGCTCGCGGCCGTCGATGCCCTCGAGCGCGGCGACGGCGATGCCGCATTCTGTGCGGTGCGGCCGCCGGGACACCACGCGGTCGCCTCTCGGGCGATGGGGTTCTGCCTCCTGAACAACATCGCAGTCACGGCCGCGTCCCTGCGCGACCGCGGCGAACGCGTGCTGATCGTCGACTGGGACGCACATCACGGCAACGGCACCCAGGACATGTTCTGGGCGGACCCGAACGTGCTCTACGTGTCGATGCACCAGTGGCCCCTCTATCCGGGGAGCGGCCGGCTCGACGACCTCGGGGGCGGCCCGGGCCAGGGCGCGACGGTGAACTTCCCGCTGCCCCCGGGCGCGACCGGCGACGTCTTCCTAGCCGCGCTCGACACGGTGGTCGCACCGCTCGCGGAGCAGTTCGCACCCACCTGGGTCCTCGTATCGGCGGGGTACGACGCGCACCGGGCCGACCCGCTCACCGGGCTCGCGCTGTCGTCCGGCGACTACGCCGCGCTCACTGCCCGGGTCCTCGAGCTCGGTCCGGCCGGCCGCACCATCGTGTTCCTCGAGGGCGGATACGACCTCGACGCCCTGCGCGCGTCCGTGGAGGCGACGGTCACGACGCTCCTCGGCGTCGGTGTGCGCCCGGAGCCGCCGACGGCCGGCGGTCCCGGTCAGACGGTCGTCCATGCGGCGCGCGACCTGCACCTGCAGCGCTGATTCCGGTGGAATCCCCGGGGCCGGATCCTCCAGACAGACGCTGGTTCTGCCGATCGAGAACCCGTAGTCGGGGGATGACGCGGGCCGAGCCACCGAGGCGGAGGCGCAACCCGAGTCGACGGAACGCAGGGAGACCGCACGTGCTGGATCTCGATCAGTTGCTGCGCCAGGCCGTCGAGCGCGGCGCCTCCGACGTGCACATCAAGGTCGGATCGCCGCCCTACATTCGCGTCGACGGGCGGCTCGAGCGCACCGAGCACGCGACGGTGTCCCCCGTCGAGACCGAACGGATCGCGTTCGCGATCATGCCGAAGCAACGCGCCGAGGAGTTCATCTCTTCATCCGAGGCCGACTTCGCGTACTCCGTCTCCGGTCTCGGCCGCTTCCGCGTGAACGTCATGCGCCAGCGCGGGTCCGTCGGCCTGGTGTTGCGGCGCGTGCAGAGCGACATCCCGTCCTTCGAGAGCCTCGGGTTGCCGCCCGCTGTGCGGAAGCTCACCGACCATCAACGGGGTCTGATCCTCGTGACGGGCCCGACCGGTTCGGGCAAGACCACGACGCTCGGCACGATGATCGACTTCATCAACGAGCGCTACAACAAGCACATCGTGACGATCGAGGACCCGATCGAGATCCTGCACGCCGACAAGTGCTCGATCGTGAACCAGCGGGAGGTCGGTACCGACACCGCCGACTTCAACGCCGCGCTCAAGCGCGTGCTGCGCCAGGACCCCGACGTGATCCTCGTCGGCGAGATGCGCGACGTCGAGACGGTGAAGACCGCGCTCACGGCCGCCGAGACCGGGCACCTCGTGTTCTCGACGCTCCACACGATCAGCGCGACCGACTCGATCAACCGCATCATCGACTTCTTCCCGCCGCACGAGCAGCGGCAGGTGCGCATGTCGCTCGGCGCGTCGCTGCGCGGCATCGTCAGCCAGCGCCTCGTCGAGAAGCGGACCGGCGGCCGGGTGCCCGCGGTCGAGGTGCTGGTCGCGACCGGGCGGGTCTTCGACAAGATCGTCACGCCCGAGGAGACCCACGAGATCGAACAGATCATCGCCGAGGGCGAGTACTACGGCATGCAGACGTTCGATCAGAGCCTGCTCGCTCTCTACAAGCAGGGCCTGATCGACCTCCGCGAGGCGCTCGCCGCATCGACCACGCCGCACGACCTCCGGCTGATGATCGAGCAGTACACGATGGAGGAAGCGGCCGAGAAGGCCGCGGCGGCCACGTAGTTCGGGGTCGCGCGCGCCCGTGCGACTGCATTCGAACCCAGGGTGGCGCGCCGTTGCCGCGAGAATGGGCGCTGTGACCGTCATTCCGCCGCGCCTCGAGCGCTTCTTCGTGCCTGATTCACCGACGCAGCAGCTTGCGGCGCGGCTCGCCAAGGGCGGGTACCGCGCCTACCTCGTCGGCGGCAGCGTGCGCGACGCCTTGCTCGACCGCGACGACGTCGACATCGACATCGCGACCGACGCCCGACCCGATGCGATCGAAGCCGCGGTGCGCCCGTGGGCCGACGCGGTGTGGCTGCAGGGCCAGCGGTTCGGCACGGTCGGCTGCGAGAAGGACGGCGAGCGGTTCGAGATCACGACGTTCCGCGCCGATGTGTACCGGCCCGAGAGCCGCAAGCCGGAGGTGACGTTCTCCGACGACATCGTGACCGATCTGTCGCGACGGGACTTCACCGTGAACGCGATGGCGATCGCGCTCGACGACCCCACGCTCGTCGATCCCTTCGACGGACTGCCCGACCTCGCGGCCCGCCGGTTGCGCACGCCGCTGTCGCCCGAGGTGTCCTTCGAGGACGATCCGCTGCGCATGCTGCGCGCGGCGCGCTTCGTGGCGACCCTGGGCTTCGAACCCGACGCCCGAGATCGTCGCCGCGATCGGCAACATGCACGATCGGCTCTAGATCGTGAGCGCGGAACGCATTCGCGACGAGCTGTCGAAGCTGCTCCTCGCCGACGATCCGTCGCCGGGACTGTGGTTGACCGCCCGCACGCGACTCTCCGACGAGTTCTTGCCCGAGCTGAACGCGATGCAGCTCGAGCAGGACCCGATCCACCGTCACAAGGACGTGCTCGCCCACACGATCGCGGTCGTCGCCAAGACCTCACCGCGTCACAAGCTGCGGCTCGCCGCGCTCATGCACGACGTCGGCAAGCCCCGCACGCGTGGCTTCGGGCCGCAAGGCGTCACCTTCCATCATCACGAGGTCGTCGGCGCGCGCATGGCACGTGACCGCCTGCCCGCATTGCGATACCCGAACGAAGTCGTCGACGACGTGACGAAGCTCGTCGAGCTCCACTTGCGGTTTCCACACGTACCGGATGGGCTGGACCGACAGCGCAGTCCGCCGCTACGTGCGCGACGCCGGCGACCTGCTCGACGACCTGAACGAGCTGACGCGGTGGGACTGCACGACGCGCGACGCCGCGCAAGGCCGCCGCGCTCGGGCGGCGGATGGACGAGCTCGAAGCGCGCATCGCCGAGCTGCGCGAGCAGGAAGAGCTGGCGAAGATCCGGCCGCCGCTCGACGGCCGTCAGGTGATGGAGTTCCTCGGCGTGCCGCCCGGCCCGATCGTCGGCGGGCGCTCGCGTTCCTGCTGGACCTGCGCCTCGACGAGGGGCCGATGACCGACGAGGAGGCGTACGCGCGCCTCTCGGCCTGGGCGAAGGAACAGGGAATCGCCACGTAGCCCGGGCGCGGGAACCTCGCCCTAGACGCCTTCCTTGCGCGCCCGCCAGACGACCACCGTCGGCACTGCGGGCCGGGATCATCGTCGCCTGCCGGTTCCGGCTCGAGCAGCGCGTCGACGCGGTATCCGGCGCGGTGCAACGACGCGAACACGTCGGCGATCGTGCGCGGGAACACACGGATCCGCTCGTCGTCGTGTGTGACCTCGGCGGGTTGCCGGTCGAAGTACGAGCGCCGGACCTCGAGCGTGCCGAGCGGCAGCGCGCCCGGGGCTGCGCCTTCGCGTCCGACCGCGAGCGCCATCGGGTGGTCGACGGAGAACACGAACGGCGCGCCGGGCCGAAGGACACGGTGCACCTGGCGGAAGAGCCGGTCGACGTCCTCGACTTCGCCGAGCACGCCTGCGGCGAACGCGAGGTCGATCGAGTCGGCGCGCAGGAACGCGAGGTCGGCGGCGTCGCACTCGTGCCACTCGACCCGCACCTCGGCCGCGTCGGCGAGCTTGCGAGCCAGCGCGAGCTGTGCGGCCGAGCGATCGAGCGCGATGACGTGCGCGCCGTTGCCTCGTGAACGCGATGGCGTTCTCGCCGCTGCCGCAGCCGAGGTCGAGCACCCGCTTGCCCTTCACGTCGCCGCACAGGCGGAGCTCGGCTTCGGTCGGCGCGTCGGGCGCGTACGTCACGGTGTCGACATTCGCCGCACCGCCCCGCCGCGCTGCGATGCGATCCCAGACTTCCGTGTTGGTCACGATCGCATTATGACCCGCGTCACGAACCGGCGGCGAACTCCTCGACCATCCGGTGCGCTTCGTCGTCGTGGTACTGCACGCGGCGGCGACTTCATGAAGTAGGCCGACGGGCCGAGCAGCGGGCCACCGATGCCGCGGTCGAGCGCGAGCTTGGCGCACCGCACCGCGTCGATGATCACGCCGGCCGAGTTCGGCGAGTCCCACACTTCGAGCTTCAGCTCGATGTTGAGCGGCACGTCGCCGAAGTTGCGGCCCTCCAGCCGGATGTACGCCCACTTCCGGTCGTTGAGCCACGGCACGTGATCGGACGGGCCGATGTGCACGTGCTCGGTGCTGATGCCCTGGTCGATCTGGCTCGTGACCGACTGCGTCTTGCTGATCTTCTTGGACAGCAAGCGCTCGCGCTCGAGCATGTTCTTGAAGTCCATGTTGCCGCCGAAGTTCAGCTGGTACGTGTTGTCGATCGCGAGGCCGCGGTCTTCGAACAGACGGGCGAGCAGGCGGTGGGTGATCGTGGCGCCGACCTGGCTCTTGATGTCGTCGCCGATGATCGGCACGCCCGCCTCTTCGAACTTCTTCGCCCACTCGGGATTGCTCGCGATGAACACCGGGATCGCGTTCACGAACGCGACGCCCGCGTCGAGCGCGGCCTGCGCGTAGTGCTTCTGCGCGTCCTCGGAACCGACGGGCAGGTAGCACACGAGCACGTCGGCCCGCGCGTCGCGCAGCGCCTGCGCGACGTCGACCGGGGCGCTGGGGCTCTCCTCGACGACCTCACGGTAGAACTTGCCGAGACCGTCGAGCGTCGGGCCGCGCTGCACGAGCACGCCGAGGTCGGGGACGTCGGCGAACTTGATCGTGTTGTTGATGCTCGTGAAGATCGCCTTGCCGAGGTCGAGACCGACCTTGTCGGCGTCGACGTCGAAGGCGGCGACGAACTCGACGTCGCCGACGTGGTAGCCGCCGAGCTCCACGTGCATCAGGCCGGGGACGCGCTCGGCCGGGTCGGCGTCGCGGTAGAACTCGACGCCTTGCACGAGGCTGCTCGCGCAGTTGCCGACGCCGGCGATCGCGACGCGGACCTTCTTGCGGGGGGTGGTGGGGGAAGTCATGCGGATGCTCCTTCGGGTCGGTCGCCGAGCTGTTCTGCGCGCTCTTGCGCGATCAGCTCGTCGATCCACTCGAGATCGTGTTGGGTGGACCGGGCCCGGTGCTCGAGGAGCGACCGGGTGTAGCGGTCGATTGTTCGCGTGGCGGGCTTGCGGTCGGCGGCGAGGCGCTGGGTGAGCTGCGCCCGGCGGCGCTCGAGAAACGCGAGGCGGGCGGCGGGGTCGAGGTAACGGCAGAACGAGAGCTTCAGCGCGAAGGCGCGGTCGTCGTCGCCCGACTCGTCGGTGAGCAGCTCGGCGAACAGGGCGCGGCCGCGATCGGTGATCGCGTAGGCCTTGCGGGTGCGGCGCGTCGGGCGCGCGCGCCGGCGCTGCCGGGCGGCGGCGAGGTCGCCCGTGAGCGAGCCGGTGGGGACGAAGCCCGCGCCCGCGGCCCGGCGCCGGCGTCCTCGTCGACCTCTTCGATCGCGCCGGCCCGCTCCAGGCGGCGCAGCGCCGGGTAGAGCGACCCGAACGAGATGCCCCAGAGCGGGCCGAGCGTCTCGGACAGCCGCTTCTTCAGCTCGTAGCCGTGGCGCGGTTGCTCGGCGAGCAGACCCAGGACGGCGAGCTCCAACATGTGCTCCACGATATATCGAATCGATATATCGATGCAAGCTCGTTTCCTGGCTATGTGCACGGATTCCGGACGATCGTGGACGGCAGGCTCGGGACGGCGCGGCTCGACGCGTGCGTGAACTGCGCCGCGCGTCGCGGATGAGCGCGGCGACGCACGCACCTACACTTTCGCCACGATGCATAGCGTCACCGACTACGCGCTGGCCCGCCGTGCCGTGTTGCGCGACTTCCGCCGGGGTACGCTCACCCGTCTCGACGTCTGCGACGCGCACCCGGAGCTCATGCGGGCGGCGCAGTTCATCGGCACCGACCTCGCCGACGAATGCCCCGTCTGCGGCGCGACGAACCTGCGCCTCGTGTCCTACGTCTACGGCGACAAGCTGAAGCAGGCGAACGGCCGGGCGATCAGCAACGAGGCCGAGCTGCGGAAGCTCGGCGCGTCGTGCGACGAGTTCGCTTGCTACGACGTCGAGGTCTGCGTCGAGTGCCGGTGGAACCACCTCCGCCGCCAGTCCCTCCACGGCCGCCTCCACGCGAGCTGACCGATCGTCGTCGTGCCGGACGAAGCCGAGGTCGCGCGCCGCGGTGACGTCGTGACCCCGGCGGTCGCTCGCACGTGACCTGCGCGCGCTGGGGGTACCCGAGGTGGCGCCACGGTGATCGTCCATTCGTCGCTCTCGAGACTCGGGTGGGTCGCCGGTGGTGCGCAGGCGGTCGTCAAGGCATTGCGGCAGGTCGTCGGCCCGCAAGAAACGCTCGGTGATGCCGGCCCATTCGGGTCATCTCAGCGAACCGAGCCTCTGGAAGCACCCGCCGGTGCCCGAGGCCTGGTGGCCGGTGATCCGTGCCGAGACGACGTTGTTCGACCCTCAGGTCACGCCGACGCGGGAGATGGGGGCCGTCGTCGAGTGCTTCCGGCACGTCCCGGGCGTCGTCCGGAGCGCGCACCCGCGGCACTCGTTCGTCGCGCTCGGGCCTCTGGCCGGCGCAATCGTCGCCGACCACCATCTCGAGGCGGGCCTGGGTGAGCACTCGCCGCTGGCGCGGTGCTACGACCGCGACGCGCTGGTGCTGTTGCTCGGTGTCGGCCACGCCAACAACACGTCGTTGCACCTCGCCGAGGCGCGCGCGGACTTCTCGCGCAAGACGCTCCGGAACGGTTCGCCGATGCTCGCCGACGGAGCACGCAAGTGGGTTGAGTACGACGAAGCCGAGATCGACAGCAGCGACTTCGACAAGATCGGCGACGCGTTCGCCGAGACCGGGCAAGAGCGAACGGGCGACGCCGGAGGCGGCACCGCGCGGCTGATGTCGCAACCCGCGATCGTCGACTTCGGCGGTCGACGTGGATGAACGCCAATCGCAGCTAGCCGTCAGCTCGCCTCGTAGGGCTCCTCGCCGGCCGGCTCGCAGGGGTACTGCGACACGCACGAGACGCACCACAGCTCCGGCTCGGGGACGACCGTGTGCGACGGCCGGTGCTCCCACGCTCGGGGACGACGTAGATGCGCCGCACGAGCACCAGCTCGTCGTCGACGAACCCGCAGTTCTCGCACGCTCGCTCGGTCACGGGAGTGATTCTGACGCCGATTGTCCTGGTATGTCAGGAGCGACGTTGGGTACCCTGGCGTTGCCGCCGGGAGCCGAACGTGCCCTGGACGGTGGAGGTGGTGGAGATGACCGCTCGCGCAGCGCGCCGTGTCACGGCGCCCGACGTCGCCGCTCGCAAAGCCGAAGGCGGCGAGCGTCGCCCCTCGTGATGGTGACCGCGTACGACGCGCCGTCGGCCCGCACGGTCGACGCCGCCGGCGCCGACATGATCCTCGTCGGCGACTCCGTCGCGATGGTCGTGCTCGGCTACGACGACACGCTGCAGGTCACCACCGACGACATGGCGCATCACGTCGGCGCGGTCGCGCGGACGCATCCCGCGCGCTCGTCGTCGCCGACCTCCCGTGGCTGAGCTACCACGTGAGCGCGGCGGAGACCGTGCACAACGCGGCGCGCCTGCGTGCGCGCCGGTGCGGGCGCGGTGAAGCTCGAAGGCGGGCGCAAGCGTCTCGACGCGGTCCACGCCATCCTCGACGCGGAGATCCCGGTGATGGGCCACATCGGCCTCACCCCGCAGTCGATTCACGCGCTCGGCGGGTTCAAGGTGCAGGGCAAGGGACTCGACGCGGCCAAGGCGCTCGCGGACGACGCGGTCGCGCTCGCCGAGGCCGGCGTGTTCGCGATCGTGCTCGAGTGCGTGCCCGACGGGGTGGCGCGGATGATCACCGAGTCGGTCGCGGTGCCGACGATCGGCATCGGCGCCGGTCGGCACTGCGACGGCCAGGTGCTCGTGTGGCACGACCTGCTCGGCTTCGCGGGGACCGCCGGCGCGCCCCGAAGTTCGTACGGCAGTACGCGACGCTCGAAGTCGAAGCGACGGAGGCGATCGAGCGTTTCTGTGCCGACGTGCGGGCCGGCACGTATCCGGCGAGCGCGGAGACGTACCACATGACCGATCGGATGGCCGACGCGCTCGGCCTGTACGGCGGGACGACCGTCGAGCCCGAGCTCGCGCAGTAGTACGTGCACGTGTCGTCGCGCGCCCGGTGGGTCGCCGCGTTGCTGGTCACCGCCGCGGTGTTGCTGGTCGCGTGCGGAAAGCGGTGACGGCAACGATCGTGGCCGGCTGCGCGTCGCATCGAACCGCGGCAGCCGAAGCGCCGTTCGCCGGCTTCGGCGAGACGCGGCTCGCGCTCGGCGATCGATGCCTGCGCGTGCTGGTCGCGGCGACGCAGGACCAGCGCGTCCAGGGATTGCGCGACGTGCGATCGCTCTGCGCCGTACGACGGGATGATCTTCGTCTACGAGCACGACACCGACGCTCGCTTCACGATGGCGAACACACCCCTCCGCTCGACATCACGTTCTTCGCCGCGGATGGCAAGCCCGTCGACCGGACGCGGATGACGCCGTGTCCGACCGGCACCGACGCGACCTGCCCGATCTACGAGAGCGCGCACCGCTACCGCTACGCGCTCGAGCGCGTCGCGGGCGCGGCGGGCGGCGGTGCGTTGGCGTCATGCGCCGCGTGACGCTGCAGGGCGCCCGCCGGCCTTCACGTGACGTTCGTTCGACGAGCCTGGTGACTGTCTCACCCCCCTTGTAGCGTCCTCGCCGATAGGACGCGTCGAGTGATCTGCTAGCTTCCACCGGTTCACAACCGAGATCCTGCCCCCACGACGGCTCCGGCCGGGCAACGGGGCCCGCGGCAGACGGGCTGCGGTCCGAAGGAGGTACCGGCCATGCCGACGCCGGCAATGCGGCCGTACGAAGTCATGATCATCATCGACGCGGACCTGGAAGAGGAGACGATCCGGGCTGCCGTCGAACGGTGGCTCCAGCTGATCGAGTCACGCGGCGCCGAGCGCGGCCACGTCGACTACTGGGGCAAGCGCCGTCTCGCCTACGAGATCAAGCGCAAGCCCGACGGCTACTACGTAGTGGTCCAGGCCCGTGCCGAACCGCAGGCGATGGACGAGCTGCATCGGGTGCTCTCCCTGGCAGACGAAGTCATCCGCCACAAGGTGCTCCGCATCCCGGAGAAGGTCTACGGGCCTCCGACGGGCAGCGGGCAGTGCACCGGCGGCGGAACACGCATAGGGAGTAGCGAACATGGCAACGGATTCGAACAGCATCACGATCTCCGGCAACATCACGCGTGAGCCGGAGATGCGCTACACGCCGAGCGGCGATCTCGAAGGTCACCTTCGGGGTCGCGGTGAATCGCTCGTGGCGCAATCAGCAGACCCAGGAGTGGGAGGAGCAGACCAGCTTCTTCAACGTGGTCGCGTGGCGGCAACTCGCCGAGAACGTCAGCGCGTCGCTGACGAAGGGCTCGCGGGTCGTCGTGAGCGGCCGGCTCGAACAGCGCAGCTGGGAGACCGAATCGGGCGAGAAGCGCTCGATCGTCGAGGTCGTCGCCGACGACGTCGCGCCGAGCTTGCGCTTCGCCACGGCCGAGGTCCACAAGGTCGAGCGCAGCGGGCCGGGTGGCGGTGGTTCCGGCGACGGCGGCGGCGGGGGGAAGCGCGCCCCGCGCCCACCCCGGCCGGCGGTGGCGCGAGCGACTACGACGAGTACGGCGAAGAGCCGTTCTAGCGAGACCCCGTTCTCGCGACACGACGAGTCAGAGGCGAAATGGCACAGCGCAGAGAGAAGAAGGGCGCGCCGGCAAAGACCGGCGCCCGATCAAGAAGAAGACGTCGATCCTCACGACCGAGAACATCGATTGGGTCGACTACAAGGACGTGAACCTGCTGCGGCGGTTCATGTCGGAGCGGGCGAAGATCCGGGCGCGGCGTGTCACCGGCAACAGCCAGCAGCAACAGGTGGCGGTGGCGCGCGCGATCCGCGTCGGCACGCGAGATGGCGCTGCTGCCGTACAGCGTGCGGCAGGTGACGCAGCGGTCGAAGGGCCGCCGCGACCGCGGTGACCGGGGTGACCGTGACGACCGCGAGATGCGTCCCGAGCCCGAGCGCGCCGAGAGCGGGCCGAGTGTCGGAGGCCGACGAGCTCGTCGGTGCCGAACGAGGAGCTGGCCGACGTGACGTGCCGACACCGCAGGACGGCGAGGAGTGAAGGTCGTCCTCCGGGCCGACGTCGACAACCTCGGCAAGAAGGGCGACATCGTCGACGTCGCCGACGGCTACGCACGCAACTACCTCGTGCCGCGCGGGCCTGGCGTTGAAGGCGTCGGCGGGGAGCCAGAAGCAGGCCGACGCGATGCGGCGGAACCGCGAAGTCCGCGACACCCGCGACCGCGAGGCCGCGCAGGCGCTCGCGGCCCAGTTCGAGGGCCGCACGATCACGATCAAGGCCCGCGCCGGCGCCGAAGGCCGGCTGTTCGGGTCGGTCACCTCGGTCGACGTCGCCGAGGCCGTGCAGAAGCAGACCGGCGCCGAGATCGACCGGCGGAAGATCGACCTCGACGAGCCCTTGAAGGAGCTCGGCGGGGTCGACCTCCAGGTCCGGCTGCACCCCGACGTGGTCGCGAACCTCCACGTCGAGGTCGAAGCGGCGAGCTGACGCTCCCTCCACACCGTCATCCACAGCCGTTGTCCACAGTCTGTGGACCATGCGCGTCCGGGGGCATCCGCGTGGGTGGCGC
Source organism: uncultured Actinomycetes bacterium (assembly GCA_963781425.1). Classification (GTDB taxonomy): domain Bacteria; phylum Actinomycetota; class Acidimicrobiia; order IMCC26256; family PALSA-610; genus DASQHW01. The sequence goes on from CAWAGX010000015.1 coordinate 195,324, forward strand.
ACCCAGCCGTCACAATCCACAACCATGTGGACGGGCAGCGTAGGGATCCACAACAAAGACACACGGTTGTGCCTCTTACGACCCACAGGCTCGACGCGCGACGCTCGCGGGCCGGCGCGGACGGGATAGGGGGATCGTGGCTCAATCGATCGACATCGACCTCGTGGAGGCCGGCGCGCCGCCGGAATTCGGGCGGCCGCATCCCGCCTCACAACCTCGAGGCCGAGGAATCGCTGCTCGGCGCGATGATGCTTTCGCGCGAGGCGATCACCGCCGCGATCGAGGCGCATCTCGAGGTCGCCGACTTCTACAAGCCGGCCCACGGCTCGATCTACGAGTCGGCGTTCGCGCTGCACAGCCGGGGTGAGCCGGTCGACCCGGTCACGGTCGCCGAGGAGCTGCGGCGGTCGTCCCAGCTCGACCAGCTCGGCGGTCGCACGACGCTGCTGCGTATCCAGGCGTCGACGCCGGCGTCGGCCAACGCCGCGCACTACGCCCAGATCGTCGCCGAGCTGGCGATGCTGCGCCGGCTGATCGAGACCGCGGGCGAGATCCAGGAAATGGCATACGCGGCCGACGATGCCGTCGACGAGACGCTCGATCGCGCCGAGGCGGCGATCTTCGAGGTCGCCGAGAAGCGCGTCACGGACTCGCTGGTGCCGTTGTATCCGGCGCTCGAACAGACGATGAACCAGCTCGAGGCGCTCTACGACCGCGAGAGCGACATCGTCGGCACCGCGACCGGGTACCACGACCTCGATGCCATCCTGCTCGGGCTGCAGCCGTCGACGCTCTCGATCGTCGCTGCCCGTCCCGGCCAGGGCAAGACGTCGTTCGCTCTCGGCCTCGCCCAGCACGTGTCGGTGCACGGCCGCAAGCCGGTCATGTTCTTCTCGATGGAGATGGGCTACCTCGAGCTCACCAAGCGGCTGCTCGCCGCCGAAGCCCGCGTGCCGTCGCGCAAGCTGCAGACCGGGCGCCTCGGTGAGCACGAGTGGCCGCGCGTCAACCAGGCCGTGGGACGACTCGCCGAAGCCCCGTTCTTCATCGACGACAACCCGCATTGCACGGTCATGGAGATGCGGGCCAAGGCCCGCCGCATCAAGGCCCGCTTCGGGGACCTGGGCCTGATCGTGGTCGATTACCTCCAGCTCATGACGTCGCACAACAAGCGGATCGAGAGCCGCCAGGTCGAGGTCTCCGAGCTGTCGCGCGGCCTGAAGATCCTGGCCCGCGAGCTCGAAGCGCCGGTCGTGTGCCTCTCGCAGCTCAACCGGCAGCTCGAATACCGCCAGGACAAGCGGCCGATGCTCGCCGACCTTCGGGAGTCCGGGTGCCTCACCGCGGACACGCGCGATCACGCTCGCCGACGGCGAGATCGCGACGATCGGCGAGCTGTACGAGCGCGACGCCACCGATGTCGATGTGATGACGCTCGACGAGCACCTGCAGCTCGTCCCGGGACGGATGACGCGCGTCTTTGCGAGTGGCACGAAGCCGGTCTTCGAGCTCCGTCTCGCGTCCGGCCGGACCGTCACCGCGAGCGGCAACCATCCCTTCCTCACGCTCGACGGCTGGGTGCACCTCGAGGATCTGCGCGTCGGCACTCATGTGGCGTCGTCACGACTCGGTGGCCCCGAGGTCGACGTGTTGCGCGACACGGTGCCCCGCGAGATCTGGGACTACATCGAGCGCAAGGGACTTCTCGTCAACGGCTCACTGCGCGCGCACGACCTCGTCGAGCGGCTCGGTGAAGGGGAGGGTGGAAACTTCCGCGTGTACGAGCAGGGAGTGTCGCGGGCGCTGATGCGGCGCATCGCCGATGCCCTGCCCGACCAGTTCCTCGCCGATCTGGGCACGAGCGACGTGCTCTGGGACGACGTCGTCGCGGTGCAAGCGAAGGGCGACGCGCCCGTGTTCGACGCGACGGTGCCCGGCACCCAGAACTTCGTGGCGAACGACATCGTCGTGCACAACAGCATCGAACAAGATGCCGACGTCGTGATGTTCATCTATCGCGACGAGTACTACAACCCGGAGTCCGAGCAGCGCGGGCTCGCCGAGATCATCGTGGCCAAGCATCGAAACGGCCCGGTCGGGCAGGCGCGGCTCGTCTTCCACGCCGACTACACGACGTTCGAGAACGCGGCGCGCGAGTAGCGACGGAGCCGCGAGCTCTCAGTCGAAGACGGCGGTGCGGCGGCCGTAGACGATCACGCGGTGCTCGAGGTGCAGGCGCACGGCCTCGGCGAGCACGACGGCTTCGACATCGCGGCCGCGCCGCTCGAGCCTCGACGGGTCGTCGCGGTGTGACACCGGCATCACCTGCTGGGCGATGATCGGGCCCTCGTCGAGTGCGGGCGTGACGTAGTGCGCGGTCGCCCCGATCACCTTGACGCCCCGCTCGTGCGCCTGCGCGTACGGACGCGCGCCCGCGAACGACGGGCAGGAACGAGTGATGGATGTTGATCATGCGCCCGGCCCAGCGCTCGACGAGCCACGGCGGCAGGATGCGCATGTACCGGGCGAGCACGATCAGGTCGGGGGCGTGCGCTTCGAGCAGCGCGCCGAGTGCATGTTCCTGCTCGTCGCGGTCGCCGTCGTCGACCGGGAGCACGTGGAACGGCAGGCCGAACCGCGACACCAGCTGCACGTGCGCGTCGTGGTTCGACGCGACCAATGCGACCGTGCCCGGGAGCTCCCCGAGGGCGAACCGAACGAGGAGATCGCCGAGGCAGTGGCCCTGGCGCGACGCGAGGACTGCGACGCGGGGGCGGTCGGCGAGGTCGTGCACCTGCCAGTCCATCTGGAAGCGCTCGCGCGATCGGCGCGAACGCGTCGGCCAGGTCGGCGCGGGAGGCTTCCAGGTCGAACTCGATGCGCTGGAGGAACAGGCCCGCCTCGGGGTCGGAGTGCTGGTCGGCCTCGACGATGTTCCCGCCCGCGTCCGCCACGAATGCTCCGACGCTCGCGACGATGCCCGGGCGGTCCGGGCACTTCAGCAACAGGGCGGCGCGCACGGGGTCTCGATCGGCCTGAACCCGACCGGCGACAGCTCAGAAGAGCGTGAGTCCGGGGCCGACGCCGTCACGCAACGTGTCGAGATCGATCTCGATGCAGGCCACGCCCTTGCTCTCCGCGTAGACCTTCGCCTGCGGCTTGATCTGCTGCGCGACGAGCATCCCCACGGTGGGCGCGAACCGAGGGTCGCGGTCGAGCCGTTCCTGGTAGCGGAGCAGTTGCTCGACGCCCGCGATCTCGCCGACGCGCTTCACCTCGACGACCACCGTGCGGCCGTCCGCGTCGCAACAGAGCAGGTCGACGGGTCCGATGTCGGTCGGGTACTCGCGGCGCACGAGCGTGAGGTCGTGGCGCAACGCGGCGACGCGCGCGGCGATCAGGCGTTGCAGCTCGGCTTCGACGCCGTCCTTTTCGAGACCGGGGTCGTCGCCGAGGGAGACCGTCGTGTCGTGCAGGACTTCGAGGAGCTCGATCCGCAGGGTCTCCCCTTCGGCGTTGCGCGCGACGATCTCGTCGTCGGACGCGCTCGATCGTGCACGGCGGGCTCATCCAGTTGAGCGGCTTGTACGCCCGCGCGTCGGAGTGCACCGCGATCGATCCGTCGGCCTTGCACACGATGAGCCGGAGGGCGGGTTCGAGCCGGGCTCCGAGGCGGCCTTCGTAGGTCACCGCGCACCTTGCAACGACCAGCCGCATGCGCCGAGTCTGCCATGGGAGGGTCCCGCGGCCCGCCTACCCTGGGCGGGGTGCGAGCAGGCATCGGGCGGCACGTCGATCGGCGCATCGCGTGCGCGGCGTTCGGTCTCGTCGTGCTCGTGCTCGCGCCGGTCGCCGCGCTGTCGGTGGTGTCGGAGCCCGCACTCGCCCACCGAGATCCCGTGGCCGCGCTGAAACTCTTCCAGCTGCTCCGCGCGGGCGAGCGCTCCGACTACATCGTCGACTTCACGTTCACACGCGTGCGTTCGAGCGACGGTCAACGCCTCACGTCGTCGTCCATCGGCGCGCGTCACGGACGCGCCCTCTGACGCGCGGGCGGCGGATCGCTGACCGTCGAGCTCCCCACACTTGCGTACGACTGTCAGCGGGTCGACGGGCGGTCCTCGTGCACGAGACGCCGGCAGTCCCAGCCCGTCTCGCCCGCCCGGGTCGTCGGCGCGGAGATCCTCGCGGGCGCGTACGACGCGATCCAGATCGACGATGCCATCATTGCGGGCGAACGCGCGCAGTGTTTCCGGATCCGAGCCCGGACGCCTCGCGACGAGGTGCCGGATCTCGGTCGCGAGACGGTGCTGTGCCTCGCCGCCGACGGGATCCCGTTGCGCACCCGCGTCGAAGGTGCGCTGTCGACGGACGAGCGCGATGCGACACGTGTGCGCCGCACCATCGACGACGCCGCGCTCTCGGCCCTCCTTGCCGGGTTCGACACGGCTACGCCCAAGCTCTCCCGGTAGCCTCGCGGCGTGCTCTCCGAGAGCTTCTACGACGGCGTGATGCGCGAGCTCGTGTTTGCGCTCGGTGCAGCCCTCTTCGTCGCAAACGCCTTCGCGTTGTACCGCCGGCGTCTCGACACCCAGGCCGCGATCCAACGCACGGTTGCACGGAACCGGGCCGGGAGTCCCGTACGCGGTTACAAGCGCACGGAGGAGAGCACGGATCTTCCGCAAGCCCCTCTTGCCCGGACCGTGGCGTACGTCGTCATCGGCTTCGTCGTGATGATCGCCGGCCTCGGGGCGATGCTCAACAAGTAGCCGGGCACGCCGTGCATGCGTGGGTGGTGCATCGAGCGGGACCCATCGACACGGATCCGCTCGCGCGCGTCGAACGGCCCGATCCCGAGCCCGGTCCGGGCCAGGTTCGCGCTCCGGGTGGATGTCTGCGGGGTCTGCCGCACCGATCTGCACTTGGCCGAAGGCGACCTTCCTCCCCGCCACCCCGACGTCGTCCCCGGCCACGAGATCGTCGGGCGACGTCGACGCGCGTGGGCCGGGTGCGACCCGCTTCGACATCGGGACGCGCGTCGGGGTGGCGTGGTTGCGCCACACGTGCGGCGTGTGCGCGTTCTGCCGCCGGGGTGACGAGAACCTCTGCATTGCGCCCCGGTTCACGGGGTGGGACGACGACGGCGGCTACGCCCAGTACGCGGTCGTCGACGAGAACTATGCGTACCGGCTGCCCGAGGGATTCCCGGACGAACAAGCAGCGCCGCTCCTTTGCTCGGGCATCATCGGCTATCGCGCGCTGTGCCGCAGCGGGCTGCGGCCGGGCGGCAGGCTCGGCATCTACGGCTTCGGTGCGTCGGCGCATCTCGCGGCGCAGATCGCGCTCCACCGCGACGCGACCGTGCACGTGCTGACGCGATCCGCCGATGCCGCGCCGGCTCGCGCTCGAGCTCGGATGCGCGAGCGCAGGGGACGCGTTCGACGCGCCGCCGGAGCCGCTCGACGCGGCGATCCTGTTCGCTCCAGTCGGTGCGCTCGTACCGGTCGCCATGCGGGCACTCGATCGTGGTGGCACCTTGTCGGTCGCCGGCATCCACCTCAGTGACGTCCCGAAGCTGGTGTATGCCGACGAGCTGTTCGAAGAGAAGACGCTCACCAGCACGACTGCGAACACGCGCCGCGACGGCGAGGAGCTGCTCGAGCTGGCCACGCGGGTGCCGTTACGCGTGCACACCGTTCCCTACGAGTTCGAAGCGGCCGCGCAGGCGCTGCGCGACCTCGCGCACGACCGCATCACCGGCGCGGCCGTGCTGAAGGTGCGCGCCGGTTAGCCGTTGCCGCGGGAACGGAAGTTCAGGCGGACACGACCGGTCGCCGCTCGCTCCACGGGTTCGCCTGTTCGAGTTGCGAGGAAACTCGAAGAAGCACGTCTTCGCGGCCGTACGCCGCGACCAGCTGTACGCCGATCGGGAGGCCGTCGGCGCTCCAGTGCAGCGGGAGCGAGATTGCGGGCTGGCCGGTCGCGTCGAACGGTGCGGTGAACGCGACCAACCGGCCCATGCGGTCCGCGACACGCAGGATCGGTGTTCGTCGGCGCGAACTCGCCCAGCGGCACCGGCGGCTCGGGACTCGTCGGGACGACGAGCACGTCGTGGTCCGTCCACCACGCCGCCACGCGGCGTGCCCACGCCTGCATCTCTTCCAGCCCCGCGAAGTAGTCGACCGCGGACACCTGCGTGCCCATCTGCACGAAGAACTGGTTCATGGGTTCGAGCTCGGCCGTGATGTCGTGGCCGAGACGCTGCGCTCCACCGGGCGACATCGCGTGCGATGCCCGCGGCCATCGCCGAGATGAAGCCCCCGTTGTAGTCCGCGTCGAGCGCGCTGATCTCCGCGGGTGCGACGTCGTGACCGAGCTCGGCCAGCAGTTGTGCGGTCGCGGCCACCGCGGCGATCGCGTCGTCGCCGGACTCCTCGCCCTCGGGCGTCATCGTGCGGAAGCCGACGCGCAGGCGGCCGGGAGGCGGCACCGACCTCCTCGATGTACGGCCGCGTTTGCGGTGGCGCGGTGTACGGATCGCCGGGGGCCATCCCGGCCGACCGCGTCGAGGACCGCTGCGGTGTCGCGTAGCGTTCGGGTCAGGACGAACTCGTGCGTCAGCGGTCCCCAGAACTCTCCGAAGTCCGGGCCGAACGTCGTACGCCCGCGCGTCGGCTTGAGGCCGACGATGCCGCAGTTGCCGGCCGGGAACCGGATCGAGCCGCCCATGTCGTTGCCGTGCGCGACGGGCACCATGCCCGACGCGACGGCGGCGGCGGAACCGCCGCTCGAGCCCCCCGTGCTCCGCGAGACATCCCACGGGTTGTGCGTCGCGCCGTACGCGAGCGGCTCGGTCGTGACGCTCGCTGCGAGCTCGGGAGTATTGGTCTTCCCGACGAACACGAATCCGGCCGCGCGGAAGCGCTGCGCGAGCCACGTGTCGTGCGGCTCGACCCATTCCGCGTCCTTCAGCGCGCGCATCCCGGCGTGGAACGGGTCGCCGGCGGTGTGGCACACCGCGTCCTTCACGAGGAACGGCACGCCCGCGAACGGGCCCGTGTCGGCGTTCGACGCTTCGGTGCGCGCCCGCTCGAAGCGTTCGTGGATGACTGCGTTGAGCTCGGGATTCAGCCGTTGGATGCGCTCGATCGAGGCGTCGACCAGCTCGGTCGCGCTCACCTTGCCGCGCGCGACGAGCTCCGCCTGAGCGGTGGCATCCAGAAACGCGACGTCGTTCATCACATGGCTCCCTCGCTGCGCCATCCTTGGCTTCGCTGCGTCCGCACGATCACATGGCTCCCTCGCTGCGCCATCCTTGGCTTCGCTGCGTCCGCACGATCACATGGCTCCCTCGCTGCGCCATCCTTGGCTTCGCTGCGTCCGCACCGGCATGCTCTCCCTCGCGGCGTGCCCGTAGAGTACGAGCCGTGCAGCCTGATGTCCTCAGCCGCCGCGCGCGCATGCTCGCGGCGCGCCTCGAGCCGGTGATCGGCCAAGTGTTCTTCTCGCCCGAGTGTCACGAGGCCTACGTCAAGCTCGGCTTCGGTCCGAGCCCCGGGAGCTTCGGCAACAACGTGGCCGCCCCCGACGGCCCCGCATACTTCACGAGCCGCGGCTCCCTCCTCGGCCAGGTCGAGCCGCATGTCGTCGCGGCTGCATTCGGCGTGTTCAAGCCGGCGATCGTGGCCGACGGCGTGCGTTTCGGATGGACGCGCACCGACGCGCCGACGATCTTCGCGGCGCGCCGGGCCGGCGCGGTCGCCCAGCTCGAGCGGGTGCTGGGCGAAGCCGATGCTCGAGTCGCCCGAGCGGCATCGTTGCTCGAACGCGCGGCCGACGCGTGCGCGAGCCCGGCCGTCCATTGTTCGCAGGGCTGCGGGCGCAGTGGGACGATCCTCACGATCCGTGGACGCGCCTGTTCCACCTGGGCGACATGCTCCGCGAGTGTCGTGGCGACGCGCACGTCTGCGCGTGGACGTCAGCCGGCCTCGATGCGGTCGAGATCGGACTGATGACCGAGGCGTACATGGGCCTGCCGCTGCGCACGTACATCCGCACCCGAGGCTGGAGCGACGAAGAGCTCGACGCCGCAGTCGAGCGGCTCGAGGCGAACGACCTCCTCGAGCACGACGCGCTCACCGAAGCGGGCCGCAGTGCGCGCGAGACGATCGAGGCGGCAACCGACACGCAGATGCGGCCCGGCCGTCGACGCACTCGGTGACGATCTCGAGGAGCTGTGCGACATGCTCGAGCCGTGGGGGAGCGCGATGCGCGAAGCGCGGCGGCTACGTGGGAGGTCCGGTCGACCTATGGCCGAACCGCGGGTAGTCGACGTTCCTGACCGGGCACGCTACGAGCTGATCGTGGACGGCGACGTGGCCGGGTTCGTCACCTATCGCCGGGAACACAGCGAGATCACGTTGGTGCACACCGAGATCGAGGACGCCTACGAAGGGTCACGGCTACGGAGGCATCCTGGCCGCCGGTGTCCTCGACGACGCCCGTGCCCGGGGACTCCACGTGAGGCCCCAGTGCCCGTTCATCCAGAGCTTCGTCGAGGAACACGCCGAATACGCCGACGTCGTTGCGCCCGATTTCGGCGGATAAGGCCCGTCCTCGGGCGCGTCGGACGCCCTGTCAGCCCTCAGGTGAGGCTTCCCTTAATCTCGGGTAGGCTGCTCCGGAGACAGCGCCGACCATCCGGGGACCCAGGGCATGCAAGCGACCAGAAGGCTGGACACGGTGAGCGCAGCGCTCTCGGGCTTGCGCCGTGTCGACTGCGTGAAGATGGTCGAAGACGACCGCCCCCGCTTCTTCGTCCTCGGGGTGGGTCACCGGTTCCCCGTCGAGCGCGAGATCAGCCCGAAGGTTGCGCTCGCACTGCTGGGCGATCTGCCGTGTCGCCACGCGTGGCGCCGGGCCGAGAACGGAAACGGCTGAACATGTGGGTGTGCCACTGCCGTGCGGTCACGGACGCGCATGTGCGCCAGGCGATCGCGGCAGGCGCCGCGGACGAGTGCGAGATCGGTCGCGTCTGTGGTGCAGGTACACGGGTGCGGTTCGTGTCACGACGAGCTGCGCCGGCTGTGCGACGAGTCACGTCGTGCCGCAGCACACGCGTCGAATGGAGCCCGGCCGCTCGTCGGTGCCGGCGTCTAGGGTCAGCGCGTATGCAAGGTGATCGCGGGGTCGTCGACCTGCTGAACGAGGTGCTCACTGCCGAGCTGACCTCGGTCAACCAATACTTCGCCGACGCGAAGATGTGCGCGAACTGGGGCTACGACCGACTCGCGGAGAAGTTCCGCGAGGAATCGATCGGCGAGATGAAGGACGCGGATGCGCTGATCGAGCGGATCCTCTATCTCGAAGGAATCCCGAATCTCCAGCGTCTCGGATCGGTACGCGTCGGGGAGACGGTCCCCGAGAAGTTGCAGCTCGCGCTCGAGCTCGAACGCAGCGCAATCGACCGGCTGAACAACGGGATCGCGACCTGTATGAGCGCCGGCGACCACGGCTCACGCGAGCTCCTCGACCACATCCTCGAGGGTGAGGAATCACACGCCGACTGGATCGAGATGCAACTCGAGCTGTTGCGACAGCTCGGCGACGCGCACTACCTCGCGGAACAGATTCGCGGCTGAGCGCCGAGGTCCGTCGTAGGCTGGCACGCCATGCTCGGGGAGGACGTGACGCCCGCCGGGTCCAGGGCGCGCCGCACCGGCCGACTCGGCGACGGAGCGCCGCTGACGCTCGTGGTGCCGCTCTACAACGAGGCCGGCCGATTCGCCCGCTTCGCCTGCGAGCTGACGCAGTTCATCTCGACCCAAGCGCGCGGAAGCACGCTCTTGTTCGTCGACGACGGAAGTCACGACGGGACCGCTGATCTCGCGCGGCGACTTCGTCGCGTCGCAGCCGGCTGGTCGCGCCGAACTGTTGGTCCGCCCTCACCGGGGGAAGGGCGCGGCCGTGCAATCGGGCCTGGAGGCGGCGGCGACGCCGCTCGCGGCCTTCTGCGATCTCGATCTCTCCACGCCGACCCGCGATCTCGCGCGGATCGTCGACGCTGCTCGCCGTGCCCCGATCGTCGCGATCGGCTCGCGGGACGTCGCATCGTCGACGATCACGCGCCATCAAGGAGCGGCTCGGGAATTCCTCGGCCGCGCGTACAACCGCGCGGTGCAGCTCGCGATCGCGCCCGGGATCCTCGACACGCAGTGCGGCGCGAAGGCGGCCCGGACGGAGTTGTGGCATCGAGTGCTGCCTTTGTGCAACGAACAAGGCTTCGCATGGGACGTCGAGGTCATCGGGATCGCGCAGCAGCTCGACATCCCCGTGCAGGAGATCGCGATCGAATGGCATCACGACGACGGGTCGCGGGTGCACGTGCTGCGAGACGGCATCGGGATGCTCCGCGCCCTCCCGCGCATCCGCGCCAACCTTAAGACGGCGCGCGTCGCGCCGCGCGTCGGCGCCGGCGATCGGACGGCGCGTTGCCGCGCGGTCGACGATCGATCTCGAGTCGCCGGGCGCGACCTCGAGCGGGATCTTCGACGACGACAACGCCGCGGTGCTCGCCGCCGCGGACGGCGCGCACTGGTGGTTCCGCAGCAAGGCCGCGTTCGTGGCGTGGGCGCTGCGCCGATGGCGCCCGCCCGCGGGATGGCTCGTCGATCTCGGCGCGGGCTCGGGCGGGGTCACCGTCTTGCTGGGCTGGCCGCCCGAGTACACGTTGATCGTCGACGGCAGCGACCGTCTCGTCTCGGAAGCGAAGCGCCGTTACTCGCTCAACGTCGTCCAGGCCGACATTGCGCGGCTCCCATTGCCCGACGCGAGCGCGTCCGTCGTGTGCCTTCTCGACGTCATCGAGCATTTGGACGATCCGCGAGTTGCGCTGGCGGAGTCGCGGCGGGCGGTCGCGCCGGACGGTCTCATGATCGTGAACGTTCCGGCACATCCCCGGCTGTGGAGCGCGAGCGACGAGGTGCTCGGGCACCGGCGTCGCTACACGGCAGCATCGCTTCGCGCCGAGATCGAGGCGTCCGGGTTCGAGGCGCTGTTCCTGTCGCACATCTTCAGCTGGCTCGTGCTGCCGCTCTGGGCAACGCGGCGGTCGTCGCGTCGCGAACCCGCGGCTCGGTCTCGGCATGACCTCTCCGACGATGGATCGCGCCGCCCTCTTCCTCACACGCATCGAGCAGGCGCTCGTCCGCCGCGTGCCGCTCCCGGCTGGAACGTCAGTCCTGTGCGTCGCGAGGCCGCGGAAATGACGCGGTCCACAGACGCGAGAGCGAGACGGCGGCGCCGATCGCGAAGAAGGGATAGACGGGGATCTTGTAACGGGGATCACCGAAGAGGATGAACGGCACGAGCGCTGCCGTCACGCCCGCCAGCAGAAGACAGAGGCGTTGCGCACGGTACGGCAGGGTGCGGCGCAGGAACGCCGGCAACGCGAGCAACGCGAGCCCCAGCACGACGAAGTAGTAGGCGTCGGCCGCGCTCTCGAGCGCGCCGACGAGACGCGAGTCGTGGAGCAGGTGGCCTTTGTCGAATGTGATCACCTCGAGTGGGTCGTGGTCGTCGCGATAGCTGAAGTAGCCGCGCCAGAACCACAAGCGTGCTTCGTCGACGGGATGGTGGAGGACGAATTTGAGCGCCGGTCTTGGTGTTCTCGCGGTTCCTGACCACCTCTCGGCGCGGGACGGAATCTCCTCGTATGGATCCAGGCAGTATTCCGCGGCGATCTCGTACTGGCCGGTCGTGTCCGGATGACGAGAGTCGCACAACGCATCTCCGATACCCGTCGAGAACACGGTGGAGTGCATCACGACGGTGTTGCGTACGAGCCACGGCGTGACGACCACCGTCACGGCGATCGCCGCGATCGCGGCCTGCGAGAGCGCCCGTCGCCAGGTTGCCCCGGCAACGACCCAGCAGATGACGAGCACAGGGAAGAGCATCAACACGTCGGCCGGACGAGCACGGCCAAACCGAGCACCGCGCCGAACGCGACCAAGTCGACTCTACGAGACGGCGCCGCCCGGCCACGGTCGCACGATGACGGCGAGCGCGGCGAGGGAGAGGAAGATGAAGAGCGTCTCGTACTGCGCTTGTGCCGTGTAGAACACGAGGTTCGGCCAGACGGCCATCACCGCGGCCGTGATCACGGCGACGCGGTTGCCGAAGACGCGGCGCGCGATCTCGGCGGCGAGGATCGACGCTCCCGACACCGAGCAAGGCTTGGAAGATCCCGACCGCCTTTGGGAGGTTCTCGGGAATGGGTGTGTGGAAGAGCGATCCAGAACAGCGCCGCGAGCGTGCCGGGATATCCGATCGGATAGAAGGCCGTGTGCGGGAAGTCACGCACAGGAACGGAGTGGAGCGCGCCGACGATGCTCCGGTAGCCCTGACCGCGGGCGATCGTCTCTCCGTGGAACATGTAGGCGACAGGGTCGCACCGATGTGCAGGTGGTCGCGCCGGCGATGATCACCCATGCCAATCGCACGGCGAATGCGACGACCACGATCGCAACAGCGCGCGGCGTTGTCGACGCGAATACGCCGTGACCCACCAGGCGCGAGCGCGGTGCGTGACAGCGTGCATCACGATCGCACGGAGTGGAGGTCCCCGACGCCCCGAGTATCGCTCCGACCGGCTCCCTCGGTGTCAGGGGCCGAGAGACGGCGCGGACGAACGAGGAAGAAGAGGAGCGCGGCGCTCAGGAAGGTGATCGCGAAGCTCCGAGGTTGTATGCAGTGATGGCTCGTGGGAGACGTGGAGCTCGTGCTCGCCCGGCTGCACACGGGCACCCAGCAGCCCTTGCACGTTGACCGTCCCGGCGCCGCCGGCGACGCGATAGAAGTCGTAGTACAAGACGGGGAACACCACCGTGCTCGGGGCGTCGGCGATCACCGTCGCCGTACACATCACCGTGCTTGCGTTCCCAGCGCAGCACGTGTCCGGCGCCGCGCACCTCCGGAGCGGAGACGAGGGTGTGGTCGAGATCGAACGGGTTGACGCCGTTGGGCGCATACTCGCCCAGCGCGGTGAACCCCCGGTCGCCGTTCGCCGCGAGACCCGCAACGATGCCCGCGCTCATCGGTCTGCAAGTACGCCGCTTCCTTCTGGAATCGGGGGACTGTAACAGCCACCAACGCGCAGATCGGCGACGACCGAGTAGCGCAGCCAACGGGGAAAGAAGCACGACGCGGCCAGCACGCCGACCACGAGCGCGGCGAGCAGAGCGATCGGTCCCATCAGGCGCCACGGGAACTGGACGTATCCGAAAGCCTTCGGCAGGACGCGGAGGAAGGGGCCGGGTTGCAGCACGAACGCGAGGTACAAGGACGTAGGCAACGAACGCGACGCTCACGAGCCAGGTGACCAGCGGGTGGCCCGGCGGTGCGCGCCCTCGACGCACCCGCAACAACGACCAGTGACGCATACCACGCCACCAGGAGCGCCACCATCAGGTAGCTCCCGGTGCCGACTTCGAACGTGAGGCCGCAGTAGTAGTGCGGGCACGCGCCGGCCGGATAGCTCAAGGTCTCGTCCAGGACCTCGCCATCCGTTGTTCCAGCGGCCGGTCAGATTGCGGGGCTAGACGCGCTGGCTCTCGACGAACGCGCGGTCGGCCGTGACGAGGTGAGGGTCGTGCGCTCGCACCGCGGGGAGGAGGTGCTGCTGCGGCAGGAGGTACCACCCGGAGAGGCCCGCGCCGAGCGCAAGACCGACCGTGAGCAACGCGGCGGTGCGCCAGCCACTCCAGCGCATCGCGAGCAGCACCAGCAAGCCGAACACGAGGAGGAAGTAGAGCGAGAGCACCGTATGCGTGAGCAACAACCCGGCCCATGCCACGGGGAGGTACCACACGAGGCGGCGCCGGGTGAACGTCGCCCACGCTGCCGGCGACGATGAGCGGCATCCATACGAACGACCATGACTCCGCGAGCGCGCCACGCACGAAGATGTCGACGAAGCGATACGGGAACGAGATGTAGAGCAACGCGCTCGCGAGAGCGACTCGCCGATCGGCGTTGATGACGAGGAGACACCAGTACATCGCCCAGCCGGAAAGGATCGCCGGAGAGCAGCAGCGCGACGTTGACACCCCAGACGATGTTGCCGGAGAGGAACGCGAGCGTCACGGCCACGATGTAGGCGAAAGGCGGGTAGAGGCTCGGGAAGGCATATCCCGCGCCTCGTACCGCTTCCGGGAAGGTCTGTGGGAACAAATGTCCGTTGCGAAGCTCCTGCTGGTACTCGTGCACGCGGCGATACGTCTCGAGACCTTCGTGCGTCATCAGCGGTCGCGACGTCAACACTCCCGCATACAGGAAGCACGCGACGACGGCGACGATGCACAACATCGCGGCGTGTGAGCGCGCCGCGACCGCAACATTTGCCCGCAGACGATCGAGCCGCGGGTATGGGCCGCGATCGTTCGCCGTCTCGGGCTCCATGTCCCGCGCACGCTACGGCAGATCCGCGTTCGGACCGGTGACAGAGGGACGCGGAGACGGTGAAGAGCGGGCGACGGGAATCGAACCCGCGCTCTCAGCTTGGGAAGCTGATGTTCTGCCGCTGAACTACGCCCGCGAGCGCCACGGAACGCTAGCAGGGGCGCTCCGGCGGGCATCCGCCAAGATCGTCGAGCCGATGCGGGAGAATCTCGCCGTGGCGTACCTTCCCGAGCGCGATCCGACCGAGGTTCTCGGCCGTCGAATCTCCGCCTTCGTCATCGACACGCTGCTCGTGAGCGGGGCCAGCGTCGCGATCTTTGTCGCGCCGAAGAGCAACACCTACACGAACGCGCCGGTCGATGCCTGTCAGCAGTTGCGCGACACGGGATACTCCGACCCGTGCATCCAGTTCGGGGCGCGGGTGTACACCTGGACGGGCGGGCGCTTCGCGTCGCGTTCGCGCTCGAGCGTCCTCGTGGCCATCGTCAATCAAGTGTTGCTGCAAGGCATGACGGGTGCGAGCGTCGCCAAGATGATGCTCGGCCTGCGCGTCGTGGATGCCGGTGGCCAGGTGTGTGGTGTCGGCCGGGCGATCGTGCGCTGGCTGTTCCTGATCGTCGATCAGTTCTTCTGCTTCCTCGTCGGACTGATCACCGTGCTCGTCACGCACCCGCACCGCCGGGTCGGCGACATGGTTGCGGGCACCTACGTCGTCGCGACCGCCGACGCCGGTCGCCCGGTCGTACCGATCGCGATGCCGTACCGTACGTGACACGGCCCAGGGTGGGTGGACGCCGCCCGCACCAGGGGCACCCCCACGTGGGGCGCGCCCCGCCGCCTCCTCCCCCCCAACCGACCTGGGGCACGCAGCCCTCCGCATGGGGAACGGAACCGCCGCCGCCCGCGCCGCCGTCGTCATGGGGCACGCCACCACCGCCGGCGCCACCCGCGCCCGTGCCACCGGCTACGCCGGCACCGGGTGCGCCCGCAGATCCCGAGCGCGGCGAGTCGTGGTGGGACGAGGCGCTCGGCGACGAGAGCAAGCCTGACGCGGAGTAGCCGTCAGTCGCCGACGGCGCCGGTCGTCGGGGTCTTCGCGCCGGCCTCGTTGTCGATGGCTTCCCAGAGGATCTCCGCGATGTCCTGCACGCGGACCTCCTCGTCCTTGCCCTCGCCCTTCACGCCGTCGTCGAACATCACGTAGCAGAACGGGCACGCAACGGCAATCCGCGACGTGCGCCGGTCGCGATCGCTTCCTGGCTGCGCTCGGTGTTGACCTTCTTGCCGATGCTCTCCTCCATCCACATGCGCGAGCCACCGGCACCGCAGCACATGCCGCGCGTCCCGTTGCGCGGCATCTCGACGAGATCGATGCCGGCGAGCGAGCCGACGACGCGTCGCGGCGCGAGATATACGTCGTTGTGGCGGCCGAGATAGCAGGAGTCGTGGTAGGTGACGCGCTCGGCGAGCGACGCGCCCGCGAGCGACAGGCGGCCGTCGCTCACGAGCTGGTCGAGCAGCTGTGAGTGATGGATGACCTCGTAGTTGCCGTCGAGTTGCGGGTAGTCGTTCTTCAGCACGTTGAAGCAGTGCGGGCACTGCGTGATGATCTTCTTGACGCCCATGCCGTTGAACGTCTCGATGTTCTGCATCGCGAGCATCTGGAAGATGTACTCGTTGCCGGCGCGGCGCGCCTGGTCGCCGTTGCACATCTCGCTCGGACCGAGAATGGCGAAGTCGATCCCGGCGCGTTGGAGCAGCTTGGCGAGCGACCGCGAGGTCTTCTTGTTGCGGTCGTCGAAGCTGCCCGGCGCAGCCGACGAAGTAGAGGTACTCGTGATCGAACGCGCCGCCGGGCTCGACGATGTCGACGCCCTCGAGTGACGACGCCCAATCGCCGCGCTCACCCTGGTTCAGGCCGTACGCGTTGCCGGCGTTCTCCATCGAGCGGAACGTGTTGCCGAGCTCGTTGGGGAAGTCGCTCTCCATCAGCGTCAGGTAGCGGCGCATGTCGAGGATCTTGTCGAGGATCTCGATGTTGACGGGACAGATCTCGTCGCATGCCTTGCAGGTCGTGCACGCCCAGAGCTCTTCGCTCGTGATCCGTGCGAACACCGTGTCGGCCTCGACCTGGATGTCGGGATCGACACCGACGGGCGGCGACACCTGCGGCTCACCGGTGGCGGCCATCACCTCGCCGACCTTCAGCACGATCTCGCGTGGGTCGAGGGGCTTGCCGGTGTTGTGCGCCGGACACACCGACGTACAGCGCCCGCAAATCGTGCAGGCGTCGGTGTCGAACAGCTGCTTCCAGGTGAAGTCTTCGATCTTCACGGCGCCGAAGCTCTCGAGCTCGGTCTCCATGAGGTTCGGCATCGGCTTCATCGCGCCCTTCGGCCGCGGCCGATCGCGCAGGTACATGTTCATCGGCGACGTGAACATGTGACGCAGCTTGGTCGTGGGGATCATCACCAGGAACCCGAGGAACGCGACGACGTGGAGCACCCACAACCACTTGTGCACGTTCGTCAACGTGTGCGTCGACCACGTGTCGACGAGGCTCGAGATCGGGTAGCCGACGAACGACCACTTCTCGAAGGCGGGTTGGCGTTCGAAGGCGATCCGGACGCCCTCGACGAGGAATCCGGTGACGCCGATCAGCACGAGCGATCCGAGGATCAACGCATCCTCGGGCTTGGTCTTGATGCGGATGCGATACGGGCGCTGCACGTAGCGCCGAACGACGGCCCAGCCGACCCCGATCAGGAAGATGACGCCGGCGAGGTCGGCGCCCATCGAGTACGCGCTGGTACACGTTGCCGTGGAGGAACTTGAACCGGTCGGGCATCTGGTGATCGGTCTCGCTGATCACCGTTACGATGAACAAGAAGATGAACCCGAAGTAGAGGAACGAGTGCATCACCCCGGCGGCGGGGTCACGGAGCAGCGTTTGCATCCAGACGCCGCTCCGGAAGTCGCGCAGGCGGCGCTCGGCGTTCTTGCGGTTCGTGCGCCGGTTGTCGGGACCGCCACGCTCGTAGTTGCGGACGCGTAGCGATGCCAGCCACGCGACGACCAGGAGCATCGTGGCGATCGACGCGTAGAACGCGACGACGACCGGGTCGGGAACGTTCGTGAATACCTCGCGCTGCACCGTCGAGGTGTCGTGCCACTGGGTGATCACGGGGATGAGCCCGCTCGCGATCACGAACAGCGCAAGAAGGATCCCGGTGCCGAGCACCAGCTGCGAGGGCTTGGGCAACTTCCGCGGCGTAGGCAGTCGCATCGCGCCGGAAATCTACAAGGCCCGGTTCGCTTCAGCGGGGTTGAGGCGGGTGTGATGCGGCGACCGGAGCAGCCCGAAGGGTGCGAAGGAAGCTCGCAGCATTTCGCGCAGCCTCCACCGCGAGCGCAGCGAGCCACGCAGCAAGCGAAATGCAAAGAGTTAGAGACCTATTGCACGCTTCGGGCGTCGGCCTCGCGCAGGCGGTGGGCCATGCCGGCGAGGAGCTTGCGGGCGAAGCCCGGGACCTCGTCGATGAGTCCCGCGAACTCACGCTGGCCCAGGACCACGAGCTCCATGTCGGTGTCGGCCACGACCGTGGCGTTGCGGGGCGCCTTCTCGAGCAGCGCCAGCTCGCCGAACGCCGCGCCCGGCCCGATCGTCGCGACCTTCCGGCCCTGGCGGCTCACCCGGGCCTCGCCGTCGAGGATCACGAAGAACTCGTGGCCGGTCTCGCCCTCCGACACCAGGGTCTTGCCCGCCGGGACCCGCACGTCCTCGGCCCGCCGGGCAACCAGCTGGAGGTCCTTGCGGGAGCACGCCGCGAACAGCGGGACCTGCTGGAGGTGATCGATGAATGCGTCTCGCCTCGCCATGGGCCGGAAAGTTATCCCCACCAGCCCCGGAGCGCACGTCGAACCCCTCCAGACCCGCGAGAATCCGTCAGATCGGGAATCTGACAACACCATTGTCAAGTTATACTGCCGCAACCCGCTCAGGTTCTCTCCCCTTCAGAAAGCCCAAGGAGGCCAGCTATGTCCAAGGCCGTCGGCATCGACCTCGGCACCACCAACTCCGTCGTCTCGGTGCTCGAGGCCGGCGAGCCCGTCGTGATCCCCAACGCCGAGGGCAGTCGTACGACCCCCTCGGTCGTGGCGTTCAGCAAGACGGGCGAGGTGCTCGTCGGAGAAGTGGCGAAGCGCCAGGCGATCACGAACCCCGATCGCACGATCCGCTCCGTCAAGCGGCACATGGGCACCAAGTGGTCGATCGACATCGACGGCAAGGCCTATACCGCCCAGGAGATCAGCGCCCGCATCCTGCAGAAGCTCAAGCGCGACGCCGAGAGCTACCTCGGCGAAGGTGTCGTCCAGGCCGTCATCACGGTGCCCGCGTACTTCGACGACGCCCAGCGCCAGGCGACCAAGGAAGCCGGCGAGATCGCCGGGCTCGAAGTGCTGCGCATCATCAACGAGCCAACCGCGGCCGCGCTCGCGTACGGCCTCGACAAGGAAGGCAAGGACCAGACGATCCTCGTCTTCGACCTCGGCGGCGGTACGTTCGACGTGTCGGTGCTCGAGATCGGCGACGGCGTGTTCGAGGTCAAGTCGACGTCGGGCAACACACATCTCGGCGGTGACGACTGGGACCAGCAGCGTCATCGACTGGATGGTCACCGAGTTCAAGAACGCGCACGGCGTCGACCTCTCGATCGACAAGATGGCGATCCAGCGCCTGAAGGAAGCAGCCGAGAAGGCGAAGATCGAGCTCTCGAACCTCCAGGAGACCACGATCAACCTGCCGTTCATCACGGCAACCAGCGACGGTCCTCTCCACCTCGAGATGTCGCTCACGCGTGGTCGCTTCCAGGAGATGACGCGCGACCTGCTCGAGGCATGCCGAGGCCCGTTCGAGCAGGCGATCCGCGATGCCGGACTCGACAAGTCGAAGATCGACCACGTCATCCTGGTAGGCGGCTCGACGCGCATGCCCGTGGTGGCGGAACTGGTGCAGGAGCTCACCGACAAGGAGCCCCACAAGGGCGTCAACCCCGACGAAGCCGTTGCCGCCGGCGCATCGATCCAGGCAGGAGTGCTGAAGGGCGACGTCAAGGACATCCTCCTGCTCGACGTCACGCCGTTGTCGCTCGGTATCGAGACCAAGGGTCAGATCATGACCAAGCTGATCGAGCGCAACACCACGATCCCGGTGAAGCGGTCGGAGACCTTCACGACCGCGGACGACAGCCAGCCCTCGGTCGAGATCAAGGTGCTGCAGGGCGAGAGCGAGATGGCGTACCGCAACAAGCCGCTCGGCACGTTCACGCTCACGGGCCTGCCGCCCGCGCCGCGCGGTGTGCCGCAGATCGAGGTCACCTTCGACATCGACGCCAACGGCATCGTGCACGTGTCCGCCAAGGACCTCGGCACCGGCAAGGAGCAGTCGATGGTGATCTCCGGCGGCACCGCGCTCGGCAAGGACGACATCAACCAGATGATCAAGGACGCCGAGGCGCACGCCGAGGAGGACCGCCGCAAGCGCGAGGAGGCCGAGACCCGCAACACCGCCGACCAGCTCGCGTGGCAGACCGAGAACCTGCTGAAGGAGCAGGGCGACAAGGTCCCGAGCGACGATCGTCAGAAGATCGAGGACGCGTTGAAGCGCTTGAAGGATGCGCTCGCGGGCGCGGACATCGATGCGGTGAAGTCGGCGCACGAGGCCTTGCTCACGGCGAGCAACGAGTTCACCCGCAAGCTCTACGAGAACGTGCAGGCGCAACAGTCGGCGACGGGCGCGGCCGGTGGCCCGGGTGCGGGCAACGAGCAGCCCTCCGACGACGAGGTCGCCGACGCCGAGATCATCGACGACGATCAGCAGAGCGCGTAGCCCATGAGTGACGTGAGCAACAGCCCCACGCCGGATCCTGCGATGCAGGATCCGGCCGAGGCAGAGGCCGAACAGCTCGTCCACGATCTCGACGCGTTCCAGCGCGAGCGCGACGATCTGCTCGACACGACGCGGCGGCTCCAAGCCGACTTCGAGAACTATCGCAAGCGCGTGCTGCGCGAGCAGACCGCGCTCGTGGAACGCGCGACCGAAGGACTCCTCGAACAGCTCCTCCCCGTGCTCGACAGCTTCGAGCTCGCGGTGCACAACCTCGAGGCCGGTGAGGTCGACGAGAAGGTGCGCAAGGGAATCGAGCTCGCGTTCGCCGAGTTGATCGGCGTGCTGGAGCGCGCCGGTCTCGAGCGGATCGATGCGCGCGGTGTCGCGTTCGATCCGAACGAGCACGAGGCCGTGATGCAAGACGACGGCGACGGTGAGCCGCACGTCGGTGACGTGTTGCGCACCGGCTGGAGGCTGAGCGGCCGGGTCCTGCGGCCGGCGATGGTGAAGGTCACGAGGAACTAGGAAACGAGAGAGTCAGAGGAACGAGTGGCCGCGCAACGCGAGTGGTTCGAGAAGGACTACTACTCGGTCCTCGGCGTGCCCCAGGGTGCGACCGAGAAGGACATCTCGCGCGCCTACAAGAAGCTCGCCAAGCAGTACCACCCGGACGCCAACGCGGGAAACAAGGACGCCGAGGAGCGCTTCAAGGAGATCTCGGCGGCGTACGACGTGCTCGGCGACACGTCCAAGCGCGCCGAGTACGACGAGGTGCGGCGCATGGTCGCGTCGGGCGTCGGGCCGGGCGGGCAAGGCGGCTTCGGCCCCGGTGGTGCCGGTGGTCAGTCCTTCAACTTCGAAGGCAACATCGGCGATCTCGGCGGTCTGTTCGGCAATCTCTTCGGCGCGCGTCGCCAACGCCGCGCGGCCGGTCCGCGGCGCGGCCATGATCTCGAGACCGAACTGCACCTGTCGTTCGACGACGCGGTGCGCGGACCCACGTCCACCGTGCGGTTCCGCGCCGACGCGACATGCGCGACGTGCGCCGGTTCGGGCGCCGCGCCCGGTTCGACGCCCGAGACGTGCCCCGAGTGTCACGGCACCGGCTCGATCGCGGTGGATCAAGGTCCGTTCTCGTTCTCGCAGGTCTGCCCGAACTGTGGCGGGCCGGGGCAGGTCATCCCCAAGCCGTGCCCGAACTGCAAGGGTCGCGGCGTCGAGATGCGCGCGCGCGAGGTCAAGGTGCGCATTCCCGCGGGCGTGGCCGACGGGCAGCGCATCCGTGTGAAGGGGCGGGGTGCCGCGGGCGCGAACGGCGGACCGCCCGGCGACCTGCACGTCGTCGTCCACGTGCGCACGCATCCGCTGTTCGGTCGCAGCGGCGACGACCTCACGTTGCGGTTGCCGGTCACGATCCCCGAAGCCGCGCTCGGCGCCGACGTGAAAGTGCCGACGCTCGACGGGCAGGTGACCGTGCGCATCCCGGCCGGGACGCCGTCCGGCAAGGTGCTGCGGGTGCGCGGGCACGGGATGGACGCCGGCCGGGGCAAGACGGGCGATCTCCTCGTGACCGTCGAGGTGCAGGTGCCCGTCAAGCTCAACGCAGAGCAGCGCGGTGCGCTCGAGGCGCTCGCCGCGGCAGTCGACGATGACCCACGTGCGGCGTTGTTCGCCGAGGCGCACACGCAAGACCGGAGGCACGACGATGGAACCTGACAGCAGGGCGCTCTATGTGATCTCGGTTGCCGCCGAGCTCGCGGGCGTGCATCCGCAGACGTTGCGGATCTACGAGCGCAAGGGCCTGGTCGCGCCCGCGCGTACGAGCGGCCGCAGCCGGCGCTATTCGGAGCGCGACATCGCGTTGCTGCGTCGCATCCAGGAGTTGACCACCGAGGGTGTGTCGCTCGCGGGCGTGCAGAAGGTGCTCGCCCTCGAGGACGAGCTGTACGAGGCACACGAGCGCATCGCGAAGCTCGAACGCCGCCTCGACGCCCTCGTCCGGGAGATGGAGGAGCGGGTCGAGGCCGCGCATCGCCAGTACAAGCGTGAACTGGTGCCGCTGCGCAACGCGACGCTCTCACCCTTCCAGTCGTCGCGGTAGAGAGAAACGAGAGAAGTCATGGCCATCGATCCGAGTCGCTTCACGCGCAAGACCCAAGAGGCGTTCGCCGCCGCCCAGGCACTGGCGCGCGACGCCGGGAACACCGAGATCGCGCCGGAGCACCTACTGCGCGCACTGCTCGATCAACCCGAAGGCATCGTGTCGGGCGTCGTCGAGCGCATCGGCATCGACGTCGGCGCGGTGCGGCGCAAGGTCGACGAGGTATTGCAGCAGTTGCCGCGCGTGAGCGGCGCGACGGTGCGCGACGCCCAGCTCGGCGCGAGCACGTACCGGATCCTCGAGAGCGCCGACAGCGAACGGCAGGCGCTGAGCGACGAGTACCTGTCGACCGAGCACATCCTCCTCGCGATGGCCGAGGTGCCGGGCGGCGTCGGTGATCTGCTGCGCGCCTTCGGCGTGACACGCGACGCGGCGTTGGAAGCGTTGCGCGAGGTGCGCGGGTCGCACCGCATCACCAGCGACAATCCCGAGGAGCAGTACCAGGCGCTCGAGAAGTACGGCCGCGACCTGACCGAGGCCGCGCGCAAGGGCAAGATCGATCCCGTCATCGGCCGCGACGAGGAGATCCGCCGCATCATCCAGGTGCTGTCGCGGCGGACGAAGAACAACCCGGTGCTCATCGGCGAGCCCGGCGTCGGCAAGACCGCGATCGTCGAGGGACTTGCGCGCCGCATCGTCGAAGGCGACGTCCCCGAGGGCTTGCGCAACAAGCGGGTGATCGCGCTCGACATCGGATCGATGGTCGCGGGCTCCAAGTATCGCGGCGAGTTCGAGGAGCGGTTCAAGGCCGTCCTGAAGGAGATCGCCGACTCCGAAGGCGAGATCGTCACGTTCATCGACGAGCTGCACACGATCGTCGGTGCCGGTGGTGCCGAAGGTGCGGTCGACGCCGGCAACATGATCAAGCCGATGCTCGCCCGGGGTGAGTTGCGTCTCATCGGCGCGACCACGCTCGACGAGTACCGCAAGTACATCGAGAAGGACGCCGCGTTGGAGCGGCGGTTCCAGACGGTGTTCGTGGGCGAGCCGTCGGTCGAGGACACCATCGCGATCCTGCGCGGCTTGAAGGAACGCTACGAGGTGCACCACGGCGTGCGCATCCAGGACGCGGCGCTGGTTGCCGCGGCCGTGCTCTCCGACCGGTACATCACCGGCCGCCAGCTTCCCGACAAGGCGATCGACCTCGTCGACGAAGCGGCGTCGCGCCTGCGGATCGAGATCGACTCCATGCCGTTCGAGATCGACGTCGTCGAGCGTCGCATCCGTCAGCTCGAGATCGAGCGCGCGGCATTGGCGAAGGAGACCGACGAGGCATCGCGCGGGCGGCTCCAGGCACTGGAGGCCGAGCTCCAGTCGTTGCGCGAAGAGCGCGACGGCATGGTCGCCCACTGGCAGTCCGAGAAGGACGCGATCGTCGCGATTCAAGACGCCAAGGAGCGATTCGAGCAGGCCAAGCTGAACGCCGAGCGCGCCGAGCGCGACGGCGACCTCGAGCGCGCCGCCCAGCTGCGCTACGGCCACATCCCGGTCGTCGAGCGAGAGATCGAAGCGATGACCGAACGGCTGGACGAGCTCCAGCACGACGGCGCCATGCTGAAAGAAGAAGTCGACGAAGAAGACGTCGCGGAGATCGTCGCGAAGTGGACGGGTGTCCCGGTGTCGCGACTGATGGAAGGCGAGCTCGCGAAGTTGGTGCGGCTCGAGGAGCACCTCCACGAGCGCGTGGTCGGGCAGGACCAGGCGGTGACGGCCGTCGCGAACGCGATCCGGCGGTCGCGTGCCGGATTGTCGGACCCGAACCGGCCCATCGGCTCGTTCTTGTTCCTCGGTCCGACGGGCGTCGGCAAGACCGAGCTGGCGCGGGCCCTCGCCGAGTTCCTGTTCGACGACGAGCGGGCGATGCTGCGCATCGACATGTCGGAGTACATGGAGAAGCACTCCGTGTCGCGCCTCGTCGGCGCGCCTCCGGGTTATGTCGGCTACGAGGAAGGCGGCCAGCTCACCGAAGCGGTGCGGCGCCGTCCGTATGCCGTGATCCTCCTCGACGAGATCGAGAAGGCCCACCCCGACGTCTTCAACATCTTGTTGCAGCTGATGGACGACGGCCGTCTCACCGACGGTCAGGGTCGCACGGTCGACTTCACGAACTCGGTCGTGATCATGACCTCGAACCTCGGCGCGGGCGCGTCGGAGGAAGTGGTGCTCGCCGCGCTGCGGGAGCAATTCAAGCCCGAGTTCCTCAACCGGGTCGACGAGATCGTCGTCTTCCACCGCCTGTCGCAGCAGGACATCGAACGCATCGTCGGCTTGCAGATGGATCTGTTGCGTGATCGCCTCGCCGAACGCGGGCTCACGTTGGAGCTCACGCCCGCGGCGCAGCAGTGGATCGCGCAGACCGGCTACGACCCGGACTTCGGCGCAAGGCCTCTGAAGCGTGTCATCCAGCGCGAGATTGCCGACCCCATCGCGCTCGAGCTGCTGAAGGGCACATACCGGCAGGGAGACACGATCACGGTCGAAGCGAACCCCGATGGGGGCTTGGTGTTCGACCACTTCGTGACCGCCGACATCGTCGCGTAGCCCCGCCATTGCCGCGGGTGAGGGCGGCGGCGAAGCCAGACTGATGCTCCGTGGCCGACGTTGCGGTGCGCAAGGCGACCGAAGAGTGGTTCATCCGGCGCGGGCTCCCGCACTTCATCGCCGACTACGAAGCCGCCAGCGACATATGGACGCGCGCGATGCCGGCGCTCACCCTGCTCGTCCTCGTCGAGGTCGCGGCGCTCGCGCCGAGGCGGGACTTCCCACTGTGGCTCGACGCCGTCGCGCTTGCCGGCGCGCTCGCCGCGCTGGTCGGCGCGTGGGCGATCGTGAACCGTCGCCGCGGCCGGCCACCGTTCCAACGCCCCGACAGCCTCGGACCGATGGAGATCGCGGCGTTCGTGCTCGGGCCCGCGCTCGTGCCGATCATTGCCGGCGGCCAGTTCCGCCAGGCGATCGGCGTCGCGTTGCTCAACGTCGCGCTGTTGGGCCTGATCTATCTCTCGACCTCCTATGGGCTCTTCGCGATCGTGCGCTGGGCGATCGGCGTGTTCGGGAGGCAGATCGAAGCTCTCGTGTCACTGCTCGCCCACGCGTTGCCGATGCTCGCGCTGCTCGTCACGTTCTTGTTCCTCACGAACGAGGTGTGGCAGACGGCCGGCACGATCGTCGGACCGACCTACTGGATCGCGGTCGGCCTCTTCGCGCTGGTCGGCGTGTTGTTCGTCGTGGTCCGGCTCCCGCGTGACATCGGCGCGCTCAACAACTTCGACGACGCCGGCGCGTTCGCGGCGCTCGTCCGGCCGACACCGATCGCGCCCGTCGCACCACCGCTGGCCGAGCGTCCACCCCCGCTCGGCAAGCGCGAGTGGGGCAACGTCGGCCTCGTTGCGCTGTTCAGCCAGGGCGTGCAGATCCTGCTCGTGAGCCTCCTGATCGGGGTGTTCTTCGTGCTCCTCGGGCTGTTGCTCGTCAACGAGGCGACAACCCGGGACTGGGCCGGCGAGGCGCACGTGCTCGCAACCTTGACGCTTGGCAAACGGGACCTGGTCGTGACCGAGGAGCTCTTGCGCGTCGCCGGGTTCCTCACCGCGTTCTCCGGTCTCAACTTCACCGTGTACCTGCTCACCGACGAGACGTACCGACAGGAATTCCGCGACGAGGTCGTGGGTGATCTCCGGCAATCCTTCGCGGTGCGCGCCGCGTACTTGCAGTATCTGGGGAGCGCGGAGAGCGCGGCGACGCACCTGGCGGGCGGCGCGAATCGCTCGGTACCTTCCCCGTAGTGACGAGGCGCTCGTTTGCCGCCGGGCTGGGCGTCATCGCCGCCGTCGCGCTGATCGTGCGCCTGGTGTACGTGTACACCGTCGCCCGCCATCTCACGCTGGGGCTCGACTCCATCTGGTACGAGCTGGTGTCCGGTCCCCTCGCGCACGGCAAGGGCGTCATCGATCCCGTCCCCTACTTCACCTCGGGACGTGAGGTCGCGACCGCCGGCCATCCGCCGCTCTATCCCGCGTTTCTCGCCGTGGTCACACGGGTCGCGAACAACGAACGCGACACGTTCCTTGTCGCCGGCGCGCTCGCCGGCACCGTGACCGTGGTCCTCGTCGGCTGTATCGGCCGGCGTATCGCCGGTCCCTACGTCGGGCTCGTCGCGGCGGCGCTCGCGGCGGGATTTCCTTCGCTGATCGCCGTCGACGGCGCGCTCATGAGCGAGACGTTGTCGATCCCGCTGCTCCTCGCCGGGGTCTTGGCGACGATGCATGCGCGCGCGCACCCGTCGTGGTGGCGCTGGGCGCTCGCAGGTGTGCTGTTCGGTTTGATGACGCTCACTCGTGCCGACGCGGTCGTCCCCGCAGTGCTCGTCCTCGGGCCGACGATCTGGCTCGCGGCACCGAACCTGCGCCGGCGCGCGGTCTTCGGCGCGGTCGCGCTGGGCGCATTTCTCCTCGTAGTGCTGCCGTGGCTCGTGCGGAACGAGGTGCAGGTCCGCGCGTTCACGGTCACGACGACGAGTAGCGCGATCACCGTCGAAGGCGCGAACTGTGCAACCACGTATCACGGGCCTCTGGTCGGTTACTGGGACCCCGGGTGCGTGTCTCCGAACGACCGCGGGCTCAGCGAGCACGCGTACGCCGCGGCGGCGAACAGGCACGGCATCGACTACGCGCGCAGGCACGCGCGTCGATGGCCGCTGGTCGTCGCCGTGCGGGAGCTACGGGTGCTCGGCCTGTACCACCCGCGCGCGCAGACCCGCTTGGACGCCATCGAATCCCGCTCGTATCACTTCCAGGTCCTCGCGTGGGCCTGCTGGCTCCCGGTGATGGTCCTCGGCGTGCTCGGCATGGTGCGCCTCGTCCGGATGCGCCGGCCGGTGTGGCCCTTGCTCGCGGTGCTCGTTGCGTTGTTCGTCATCGTCGCGCTCAGCTACGGGAATCAGCGGTTCCGCACCGCGGCGGAGCCGGTGATGCTGGTCGCGGCCGCTGCCGCGATCGTCCCCCGGCGGCTGCACGCGACGCTGCCGCCGGCCGCGTCGCCCGCTCCGTTGCGCGCTTCCGCCTAGCTCGGCGACTCGTGCCGGGCGCGCGATCGCAGGTCGCCCTTGGCGATCTTGCCGCCGGAAGCGCGGGGCAGCGCATCGACGACGACCAGGTGCTCGGGCCACAGCTCCCTGCCGACGCCGCGCTCGTCGAGATACGTGCACACCTCGCCGAGGTCGAGCGTGTCGAACTTCGGCCGCAGCTCGGCGTACACGCACACTCGCTCGCCGAACGTCGCGTCGGGCATCGCGACCGCCGCGCACAGGGCGACGGCGGGATGTGACGCGATCTCGTGCTCGACCTGCACGGCGCTGATGTTCTTGCCGCCGCGCACGATGAAGTCGGACGCGCGGCCCGTCACCGTCAGGTACCCGTCGGCGTCGATCGTGGCCAAGTCGCCCATCCGCATCCATCCGTCGTCGGTCCACAAGCGCGCGTCGGCGTCGGGGTCATCCCAGTAACCGAGGCACAGCGTCGGTCCCTTGGCGATCGGCACACCTGGACCGCCCGCCGTCGTCACGTCTTCGTCGGTGTCGGGGTCGAGCAGGCGCACGTGCATCTCGGGGATGACCCGCCCGGCGGTGCGCAAGCGACGCTCCTGCGGATCGTCGGGAGTCGTGCGCGACAGCGCGCCGGTCTCATTGGACCCGTAGAACTGCAAGACGCACGCGCCGGTGCGGTCCTCGAACTCACGCGCCCGGTCGTACGGCACGGTCTCGCCGCCCGTGAACAAGATGCGCAGGCTCGAGAGATCGTGTCGTTCCCACGCCGGCGTGTTGAGCATCATGACGAATTGGGTCGACACGGCCGCGAGGATCGTGACCCGGTACCTCTCGATGGCGGCGAGGACCGTCTCCGGATCGAATCGCTCGCAGACGACACACGGTGCCCCGACGATCGCGGGCGTGAAGTGTGCCGTCCACAAGCCGAAGCCGAACGGCGCGGGCAGCGCGCTCGAGGAACACGTCGCTCGCATCGAAGCTCGCGACGTCGTCGGCGAAGCGATGGAACGCGAACCAGCGCGCCTGGTCGTGCATGACGATCTTGGGAAGGCCGGTAGTACCGGACGTCGAGTTGAGGAACCACAGCTCGTCGACGCCGACGGGGCGCTCGATGCCGGGTGCCGACGCGACGGGCGGATCGAGGAGCAGCGCCCGGGCGCCGGTCCGTTCGACGATGTGCGTGGTCTCGCGCTCGCCCGCCCGGGCGCCGATCCCGACCGCGACGAGCCCCGCCTTCTCGCAGGCGACCATCGCCATGTGCACGCCCGGGCCGTCCCGCATCTTCAGCGCAACGCGCTCGCCGGTCGCGTGCGCTTGTGCAAGCGTGGCCGAGGTCGCCGATGACCGCGCGTCGTACTCCGCCCACGTCATCGACGCGCCCGAACTCGCCTCGATGAACGCGACGCCGTCAGGATCGGCGCGCGCGTTGCGAGCAACCACGCCCGCCAGGGTGTTCACGGCAGGGGATGGCGGAAGAGCTCGGCGGCGTTGCGCCACGTGATGCGCTCGACCTCGTCATCGGGCACGTGCTGGTCGCGCAGCTGACGTGTGAGCATCGCCTGGGTGTCCGGCCACGACGAGTCCGCGTGCGGGTAGTCGGACTCGACGAGGATGTGATCGACGCCGATGCGGTGACGCATCTGCATGCCGGCGTCGTCGTCGAGCGAGCAGAACCAGAAGTTGCGGCGCAGCACCTCGCTCGGTGACGCGTCGACGTCGCGCCAGGTCGGCAGGTAGCCGAGCTGGTATCGGTAGCAGTGGTCGAGACGGTCGATGATGCCCGCCACCCATCCGATGCCGCCTTCCGACAAGCAGATCTTGATGTCGGGGAACCGCACCGGCACCTTCGAGTACAGCCAGTCGACCGCGCTGTACATGCCGTACGCCCCGAACAGCACCGCCGGGATCTCGGGGGCGCGTCCGCCGACGTGGTCGGCGACGTGCCCGACGAGCCGACGTGCAGGCACAGCACGGTCTCGGTCTCCGCACACGCCGCGAACAACGGATCCCAGTAGCCGGAGTGGATCGTCGGGAGCCCGAGCTTGTCGGGCGCCTCCGAGAACGTGGCGGCGCGGAAGCCTCGCTCGGCGTTGCGCCGGACCTCCTCGGCCGCGATCGCGGGATCGCGCAGGTACGTGATCTGGTTCGGGATGAACCGACCCGGGTGCGCGCCGCACCAGGCTTCGAGGTGCCAGTCGTTGTACGCGCGGATCGCCGTGAGCGCGAGCTCGTCGTCGTCCGGCCACAGCGTCAGGCGCTGGCCCACGAAGCCGGGAAGGAACGACGGGAAGCACAGGGACACGTCGACGCCGTCGACGTCCATGTCGCGGACGCGCGCGTCGATGTCCCACGCGCCGCGCCGCATCTCGTCGAAACGCGTCGGCTCGAATCCGTACTCGCTCGACGGCCGTCCGACCACCGCGTTGAAGCCGACGTTCGGCAACGTCTGGTCCTGCCAGACCCAGGCCTCGCCGCCGTCGTCGGTCGCGACGACGTGCGGCTCCGCATCGGCGTACCGCGCGGGAAACCGTCCCGCGAACGCGTCGGGCGGTTCGACGACGTGATCGTCGACCGAGATGACTCGATACACGCGCTCGCGCGGCTCGGGCTCGGGCAGCCAGCTGATCTCGGTCCGCCGGCCCTTGCCGCCACCGAAATGCTCGTTCTGCTGGAGGTCGTCGATCGACATGCCCATTAGCGTGTCCAGAGGTTCACGAGAGGACTTCGGGTTCCTCGCGCAGGAGGAGACGGACCGCACCGTCCCAGTACGCGCGTGGCGTGTTCTGCCGGAGCAGCTGCTTCAGCTCGGGCCGTTGGTCCGGCGGCACCTCGGTCGGCTCGTGACCGGCCGCGAGCGCGTCGTACGTGAACCGGCACATGAGCTCGAACGTCACCGCCTTGTAACACATCTCGCCGACGGTCGAGCCGGTCACGATCGCGCCGTGGTGCGCGAGCAGCACGCCGCTCGCCTTGCCGACTTCGCCGGCGAGCCATATGCCGCCGGTCGCGTCGTCGACACCGGCGTACTCGTCGACGAACGCGAGCTCGCCGTCGAAGATGCACGAGTTCTGATGCACCAGGCGCGGGAGCCGACGCATTACCGCGAGCAGCGTCGCGTGATACGGGTGATTGTGCACGATGACGGCGGCGTCGGGTCGGACACGGTGCAGCTCCGTGTGCAGGAAGACCGCGGGCGTGACGTCCCATTTCCCTTCGACGACGTTGCCGTCCGCGTCGAGCCGCAGCACGTCGGACGCGCGCACCTCGTCCCACCAGATCCCCCACGGGTTGCACCACATCCCGCCGTCGTCGGTGGCGATCGTGATGTGGCCGGACAGGTTCTCGCGCCATCCCTCATGGGCAAGGATGCGGAGCGCGCACGCAAGCTGCTGTTGCACTGTCAGCTCGCGGCCGATGCCGGGTCCGGGACTGGGCTCGCGCACATGTGTCAACGTAGTCGGCGTGACGGTGTTGGTGATCGGGGCCGCCGGAGATCTCGGCGGGCGAGTCGCCGCCGCATTGCGGGCGCGCGGTGTCGACGTGCGCGGCCTTGCCCGACGCCCCGCGGAAGGCTGCGTGCGCGGCGATCTTGCCGCTCCGGTGTCGCTCGACGCCGCATGCGCGGGGGTGCGGCGGCTGTTCCTCGTGTCGTCGCCGACGCGCGAGCAGGTGGCGCTCGAGACCAACGCAATCGAGGCTGCCGAGCGGGCCGGCCTCGAGCGCATCGTCAAGATCTCGAACATCCCGATCCCCGGATTGGAGTCGGGTCTCCACGGCAACCATCGTGCGCTCGAGCGGCGGCTTGCGGCGTCGCCGGTCGCGTCGACCGTGCTCCAGCCCTCGTTCTTCACGAGCGTCACCGACAAGCAGCGCGACCTCGTCGGCGCGCGGCAAGCTCGTGCTGCCGACCGGCCCGGGAAGGATCGCGTGGATCGATCCCGACGACATCGCGGACGTGGCGGTCGAGGCGCTCACTCGCGACGACCTCGGCGGCGCGCTCCACCTCACCGGTGCGGAGGCGCTCGACGGCGACGACGTCGCGGCCCGTCTCGGCGTGCGCCGGCTCGATCCCCCGCGCGACCGGTGGCGCGACGCGGCCGTCGCGGGTGGCCTCGACCCCTGGCTCGCCGACTCCACCGTGGACCTCTACGAGGCCGTCGCGCGCGGCGCCCTCGCCGAAGTCACCGACACCGTCGCCCGCACACTCAACCGCCCGCCACGCGTTGCGTTTGGTCCGTCAGTGGCCGTAAACGGCCACTAGGCGACCAAACAGGGGGTGGGCCGGGGCGACGTGCGCGTCGCGGCCGAGGATCATCGCGCTCGGGTACTGCGGCCATCCCGGGTCGCCCGTGCGCGCGAACGCGGCCCAGGCGTCGCGCATGGTGCGCGAGAGCGCGTGCGCGTCGGCATCGACGCCGGCGAACGCGTCCCATCCGTCGACGAAGTTGCCGAACGGGAACGGGATGTCGATGCCGTGACACGCGCCGATGTGCGGACCCTCCCAGGTGAAGCAGTACGTGTACGCCGGTCCGTGCGGCGCGTGGGCGTCGAGCACGGCGCGGCACGGGTCCTGCATCTCGCGGTCGCCGAAGAACGCGCGCCAGATCTCGGCGTTGTCGTCGGTGCCGAGCTGCGCGGCGTAGCCGTCGGCGACGGGCGCGGCGTGGGCGTCCTCGACGCGCAGGTAGCGCGCGATCCGCCGCACCAGCCGGTCGCGAGGGAGCGCGGCACGGTCGACGAACAGGGCCATCTCGTCGGCGGTCGTGCCCGCGAGCAGGCGAACGCCGCTGCCCGCGCCCGCACTGAGCGCGTCGACCGGCCGGGCGGGCAGCACGTCGCCGTCGACCATCGGGTGGAACGGCATCATGCCGATCGGCTGCATCAACGTGGAGAGCGTGCGGGTCTGCGCGTCGAGCAGCGCGTCGATCGGAAGCGAGCGCAGTGCAGCCGCGTCTGCCACCGCGGCTTCCTTGCACATCGTCTCGGCGACGAGTGCGCCGCGGGCGTCGTCGAAGGTCGCGAAGGTCGCGCCGCTCTGGACGATGGCGCCCGCGAGCAGGCCGCGAGACTTCGGCGACGCGAGCGCGTGGAGCAGCAGGCCGCCCCCCGCCGACTCGCCGAAGCCGACGACACGGGCCGGATCGCCGGCGAAGGCGCCGATGTGGTCGTGCACCCACTCGAGCGCGCACAGTGCGTCCCGCAACCCGCAGTTCGCGACTCCGCCGGCCGCGCCGCG
Organism: uncultured Actinomycetes bacterium; assembly: GCA_963781425.1. Lineage (GTDB taxonomy): Bacteria > Actinomycetota > Acidimicrobiia > IMCC26256 > PALSA-610 > DASQHW01. The sequence continues at coordinate 228,115 of CAWAGX010000015.1, forward strand.
TATCGAGAAAGCCGAGCGCGCCCAAGCGGGAGTTCACCGTCACGACGACGACCGACTGCTCGGCAGCCAACAACGAGCCGTCGTACACCGGTTGCGACGACGCGCCGATCATGAACGACCCGCCGTGGAACCACACGAGCACCGGATGCGGGCCGCCCTCGGCGGGTGCCCACACGTTGAGCGTCAGGCAAGCGTGCTCGTCGGTGTCCGCGACCCGCATGCCGGGCACGATCTCGCCGAGCGGGCTGTCGAGCGGCTGCGGCGCGGCCGGACCGAAGGCGTCGTAGGCGCGGGTGGGGTCGAAGGCAACCTTCTGCGGTGACGCGAAGCGCGCCGCACGCGCGTACGGAACGCCGAGCCACCGCCGAGTCTGCAAGGCCGCCATGTTACGGAGCCGACGGTCGCCCGAGGCCGGTCGAGTACCATGTCCCCAACGTGAGACCCGATGCGGCCGTCACGCGGAGCACTCCCGAGCGGAGTTGGCCCGAGCGGAGCTGGCAATGCCCGGTGTGGTGATCGTCGGCACCCAATGGGGCGATGAGGGCAAGGGCCGCGTCACCGACTACCTCGCCAAGGAATCGTCGATGTGCGTCCGCTACCAGGGCGGCCACAACGCGGGCCACACCCTGGTCGTCGACGGCGAGGTCTTCAAGCTCCAGCTCGTGCCGAGCGGCGTGCTCTACCCGTGGGTCGTCCCGGTGATCGGCAACGGCGTGGTGGTCGATCCCGCGGTGCTGCTCGACGAGCTCGAGATGCTCGAGTCGAAGCAGGTCGACACCCGCCAGCTCCGGCTCTCCGGCAATGCGCACCTGATCATGCCGTACCACCAGGAGCTCGACCGCGTGACCGAGAGGTACCTCGGCAAGAACAAGCTCGGCACGACCAAGCGCGGCATCGGGCCCGCGTACGCGGACAAGGCACTGCGCGTCGGGCTGCGCGTGCAGGACCTGCTCGACCCGAAGATCTTCCGGGAGAAGCTCGACCTCGTGTTCGCGCGAGAAGAACGGCGTGCTCGCGAAGGTCTACAACCGCCTGCCGATCGACGCCAAGGAGCTGTCCGAGCGCTACCTGCAGATGGTGCCGCGGCTCGCGCCGCTCATCGACGACACGGTGCACCTGGTGCACGAGGCCCTCGATGCCCAGCAGTGGGTGCTGTTCGAAGGCGCACAGGCGACGTATCTCGACCTCGACCACGGCACGTATCCGTTCGTCACGTCGAGCAACCCGGTGGCCGGCGGTGTGTGCACCGGCGCGGGCGTCGGCCCGCTCGCGATCCAGCGCGTCGTGGGGCTCGTGAAGGCGTACCAGACCCGTGTCGGCAGCGGTCCGTTCCCGACCGAGCTGTTCGAAGGCGACGCGGTGGGCGACCTGCTCGTCGACCGCGGCGGCGAGTTCGGTACGAACACCGGCCGCCGTCGACGCACCGGCTGGCTCGATCTCGTGATGCTCAAGCACGCCGTGCGCCTCAATACGTGCACGGACCTCGCGCTCACGAAGCTCGACGTGCTGTCGCCGCTCGAGGAGCTGAAGGTGTGCGTCGCCTACGAAGGCGACGACGGCATCCGCTACGACCACGTGCCGTACCACCAGTCGGTGCTGCACAAGGTGCGACCCGTGTACGAGACGTTGCCGGGCTGGGGAGTCGACATCGAACGCGCCGGACGCCTCGAGGAGCTCCCCGCGCAAGCGCGCGACTACGTGCGGTTCGTCGAAGAGTTCGCCGGCGTGCACGTGAGCATCGTCGGCGTCGGGCCTGCGCGCGACCAGACCATCGTGTTGCCCCGAGCCGCGTGAACACCGCGGGGTGTCATGACTCGGGTCCTTGTCATCGGATCCGGTGGGAGGGAGCACGCGCTCGCGTGGAGCGTCGCCGCGCTCGGCGCACGTCGACGAGGTCGTGTGCGCGCCGGGCAATCCGGGGATGGCGGCGATCGGCGAGTGCCTCGACGTGGCGGCAGCCGATCCCACTGCCGTCGCCGACCTTGCAGCAAAGGTCGACGCCGATCTCGTCGTCGTCGGGCCCGAGGATCCGCTCGTCGCGGGCGTCGTCGACGCGGTCGAAGCGTCCGGCGGCCTCGCGTTCGGGCCCCGGCAGGCGGCAGCCGCCCTCGAAGGCTCGAAAGCGTGGATGAAGGACGTGCTGGTCGCGGCCGACGTGCCGACCGCCCGCCACGGCACCTTCACCGCCGGCGGGGAAGAGGCTGCGTTCGCGTTTCTCGAGACGTTGCCCGGGCTCTACGTCGTGAAGACCGACGGTCTGGCCGCCGGCAAGGGCGTCGTCGTCACCGAGTCGATCCAGGAGGCGCGCGACGCGGTGCGCGCGTACCTCTCGGGCGACGCGTTCGGCGCCGCCGGCCGCACCTGCGTGATCGAAGAGGGCATGACCGGTCCGGAGCTCTCGCTGTTCGTGCTGTGCGACGGTCGCGACGCGGCGCTCTGTGCAACCGCGCAGGACCACAAGCGTGCGTTCGACCACGACGAGGGGCCGAACACTGGTGGGATGGGTGCGTACACGCCCGTGCCGTTCGTGCGCGACGACCTGGTCGACGACGTGATGGAGCGCGCGATCCGCCCGACCCTCCGCGAGCTGGCGCGCCGCGGCGCCGAATACCGCGGGGTGCTCTACTGCGGGCTCATGCTCACGCCCGACGGTGTGAAAGTGCTCGAGTACAACGTGCGCTTCGGTGACCCCGAGTGCCAGGTCGTCGTGCCGAGGTTCGCGAGCGACCTGTTCGTGCACCTGCCGCGAGTCGGCCGCGGGACGGTTGGAGACCCCGGTCCGGATCGCCGACGTCGCGTGCGTCGGCGTCGTGCTCGCGACCGAGGGCTACCCGACGGCGCCGACGCGCCGCGGCGACCTCATCGAGGGCCTGGACGCGGCCGATGGACGCGAGGGCGTGATCGTGTTCCAGGCCGGCACCGGCACCGACGACGCCGGGCACGTCGTCACCAACGGCGGGCGCGTGCTCACGGTGACGGCGACAGCCCCGAACGTGGGCGCGGCGCGCGACCGTGCATATGCCGCGGCAGCCGAGATCTCCTGGCCCGGGGTCCACTACCGTCGCGACATCGCGGCCCAAGCCCTCACGTGATCCCCCGCTACTCCCTCCCCGAGATCGCGGACCTGTTCACCGACGAAGCGCGCTTCGGGTCCTGGCTCGAGGTCGAAGTGCTCGCGGTCGACGCGTGGGCACGGCTCGGCGTCGTGCCGCTTGACGACGCGCGCGCCGTGCGCGAGCGCGCCGGCTTCGACGTCGGCGCGATCCACGAGCGCGAGAAGGTGACCGACCACGACGTCGCCGCGTTCGTCGACGTCGTGCAGGAACGCGTCGGCATGCCCGCCGCGGCGTGGGTGCACTACGGCCTCACCTCGAGCGACGTGGTCGACACCGCGCTCGCGCTCCAGATGACGCGCGCGCTCGACCGCATGCTCGCCGCCGCGGCCACGCTCGAGGCCGCGATCGCCAAGCGAGCGCGCGAATTCCGTGACACACCGATGGTCGGTCGCACGCACGGCATCCATGCCGAGCCCACCACGTTCGGCGCCAAGCTTGCGCTGTGGGCGATGCAGGTGCGACGCGACCGCGAGCGCCTCGCGCACGCCCGGCGCGGGATCGCGGTCGGCAAGCTCTCGGGCGCCGTCGGCACGTATTCGAACATCGACCCCGCAGTCGAGCGGGACGTCTGCGAGCAACTCGGTCTGCAGCCCGTACCGGCGACGCAGGTGCTCCCGCGCGACCGCCACGCCGAGGTGCTGTATGCGTGCGCCTCGGTCGGCGCGACCATCGAGGCCTTCGCGCTCGAGGTGCGGCACCTCCAACGCACCGAGGTGCGTGAGGTCGAGGAGCCGTTCCGGGAGGGAAAGCAGAAGGGCTCGAGCGCGATGCCGCACAAGCGCAACCCGGTGAAGGCCGAGCAGCTCTCCGGCCTCGCCCGCGTGTTGCGCGGCAACCTCCAGGCGGCCCTCGAGGATGTCGCGCTCTGGCACGAGCGCGACATCTCGCACTCCTCGGTCGAGCGGATCATCATCCCCGACTCGTTGATGCTGGCGTACTACCAGCTCGTGAAGTTCACGGAGCTCGTGCGGGGCATGCGGGTGTATCCGGAGCGGATGTTGCGGAACCTCGACGCATCGTTCGGTCTCGTGTTCAGCCAGCCGGTCCTGCTCGCCTTGGTGGAAGCCGGTATGTCGCGCGACGACGCGTACCGCGTCGTCCAGCGCAATGCGATGCGCGCGTGGCAGGAGGAGCACCCGTTCCGCGACCTGTTCGCGCGCGGACCCCAAGGTCACGGCTGTGCTCGATGGTGCGCGTATCGACGCGTGCTTCGATCTCAAGCGCTCGCTCGCAAACATCAGCCGCGTCTTCGACGCGCTCGACGAGGACCCCGAGATGAGCAGAAGCGATGAGTAAGACCGCGCTCCCGCATGTCTATTCCGGCAAGGTGCGCGAGTTGTACACGGTGGAGCACGACGCGCTGTTGATGGTCGCAAGTGACCGGATCTCGGTGTTCGACGTCGTGCTTCCCGACGAGATCCCCGACAAGGGCCGCGTGCTCACTGCGCTGTCGTCGTTCTGGTTCGACCACACCAGCGACATCATCGCCAACCACGTGATCTCGTGCGACCCGACCGATTTTCCGCCGATGTCCGGCGAGGTCGCCGGGCGCGCCGCGCTCGTGCGGGCGACACGGCCGATACAGCTGGAGTGTGTCGTGCGCGGCTACCTGTTCGGGCACGGGTGGCAGGAGTACACCGAGCACGGCACGGTCGGAGGCTTTGCGGCACCGGCGGGCCTGCAACAAGCCGACCGTCTGCCGACGCCGCTGTTCACGCCGTCGACGAAGGCCGAGGCCGGCCACGACCTGCCGCTCACCGCCGACGAAGCGCGAAACCTCGTCGGCCGCGACGTGTACGAGCAGGTGAAGGATGTGTCCCTGCGCCTCTACGAGGCCGGCGCCCGCCACGCCGCGAGCCGAGGCGTGATCCTCGCGGATACGAAGTTCGAGTTCGGCGACCTCGACGGCGACATCCTCGTGATCGACGAGATGATGACGCCCGATTCGTCGCGCTATTGGCCGAAGGACGCGTACCGGGCGGGCACTTCGCCCCCCTCGTTCGACAAGCAGTACGTGCGCGACTTCATGGACGGCATCGGCTGGGACCACGACCCGCCCGCGCCGCGCATGCCCGAGGAAGTGATCATGAACACGCGCGCCAAGTACATCGAGGCGTACGAGCTGCTCTCGGGGCTCGCGTTCGACGACTGGTACAGCCCGGAAGACGACTGACGCACCGGTAAAGTGCAGGCATGCCCGCGTTCCACGCGCACGTCGCGATCTCGCACCTGCCGGGGATCGCGGACCCGGCGGGCGCGACCGTCGAGCGGGCGCTCCCGGCGCTCGGATACACCAATGTGGCGCAGGTGCACATCGGAAAGACGATCCGGTTGGTCGTCGACGCGCCCGACGCCGAGGCTGCGCACGCGCAGGTGAAGGAGATGTGTGAACGCCTGCTCGCCAATCCGGTGATCGAGGCGTACGAGGTGACGATCACGTGAGCGCCCGCGTCGGCGTGGTCGTGTTCCCCGGGACGAACTGCGAGCTCGACGTCGTGTGGGCGGTCGAGGAGCTCGGGGCGTCGGCCGAGCTGCTGTGGCACGGCGACGCGTCGACGAAGGGTGTGGACGCGATCGTCGTGCCCGGCGGGTTCGCCCACGGCGACTATCTCCGCACCGGCGCGATCGCCCGATTCTCGCCGGTGATGGATGCAGTCAGCGAGCACGCGCACCGCGGTGGTCCCGTCGTCGGCATCTGCAACGGCTTCCAGGTGCTGTGCGAGGCGCGTCTGCTGCCGGGCGCGCTCCAGAAGAACGCGGGCTTGAAGTTCGTCTGCGAGACGGTCGAGCTGCGCGTCGAGACGGCGCGGACCTCGCTGACCAACCAGGCGCGTGTGGGAGCGGTGCTGCGCATCCCGATCAATCACTTCGAGGGCAACTACGTGTGCGACGGCGGCACGCTCGCCCAGCTCCGCGCCGATGATCGCGTCGTCGTCCGCTACGTGCACAACCCGAACGGCAGCCTCGATGACATTGCCGGGATCTGCAACGAGGGCCGCAACGTGGTCGGCCTGATGCCGCATCCTGAGCGCGCGTCCGACAACGTGCTCGGCTCGGCGGACGGCGTGGTGCTGCTGAAATCCCTGCTCGCGGCGGCTGCAGATCGCGCGACCATTCCCGGGTGACCAACGCCGAGACGGGCCGGCGCCGCGCCCCGCGCTCCTCCCATCGCTCCGCTGCCGTCTCCTACGCGTTCGGCGACACCGATCTGGCCCGCGAGCGGCTCGGGCTCGTCGCCGACACGTTCGCACCGCCGACGCGCGCGCTGCTGCGCGCGCTCCCGCCCGGCGGCCATCGCTACGTGGTCGATCTCGGCTGCGGACCCGGCTACTCGACGGCGCTGTTGTGCGACGCGTTCCCCCACGGATTCGTCACCGGTCTCGACGCGTCCGACGCGATGGTCGCCGAGGCGCGCGAGCGATTCCCCCACGCGACCTTCGCCGTCGCCGACGTCACCGCGCCGCTGCGCCTGCCCGCCCACCTCGTGTACGCGCGACTCCTGCTCGGCCACCTCCCCGAGCCCGCGAACGCGCTCGCACACTGGAGTGCGGCGCTGCTGACGGGCGGGCTGCTCGTGTGCGAGGAACCAGTGCGCTATCGCAGCGACAATCCCGTCTTCGCGCGGTACGAAGAGGTCGTGACGGGCGTGGTTGCCGCAAAGGGCGCCACGCTCTGGGCCGGCCCCGCGCTCGACAAAGACCCGGCGGAGTGCACGCGAGTCATCGACCGTGTCGTCGAGCATCCGGTTCCCGCCGCGCGGGCGGCCGCAATGTTCTGGCGAAACGCCGCGACGTGGGGTGGCGCTGCGGAGCTCATCGATGCACTGCGGCGTATCGAAAATGATGGCGCCGAAGACGTCGTGATGTGGGAGCTGCGACAGGCGGTCTGGGTCAAGGACACCTAGCGGTCCACCGCGCGACTTTGCTCAATCGCCGCGAGAGATGCCGGCTTTCTTCAACACCTCGGGCGTCACACCGAACTCGCGCCAGGCGCCATACGTGATGCCCTTTCGCGCGGAATAGCTCTTCGCGACTTTGACGAAATCCTTCTCGAGACCCGTGACATCCGGGCCGCGTCCCTGCATGCCGGCGAGCTCCACCTCGAGGTCGCGGCGCTCCTGCAGCAGCGTGAGGCGGGAAAGTGCGCTTGCCGTCTTGAGCTCAGCTTCGACGGTCGCCAGGCGCTTCTTCACGGAGTCCGCCGTGCGCTTGCGCCCCCGCTTCGGTTTGTGCGCCTCGAGTGCTTCGAGATAGCGCCCGACGAGGCGAGCGTGATTTCTGCCTTCGGCGAGTGCCGCCTTGTGATCATCTGACATCGCATGCTTCTTGGGCTTGACAGGCATACCGATTCCTCGCCTTTGCGGGATTGCGTTGCGTGCATATTGGCATGAAGGCCGCTCGGTAGTCTCCTCGCGATGGCGGAGGCGCTGCACCGGCAACTCGGCATGACCGACGACGAGCTCGCGGCGGTGGTCGACGAGCTGGGGCGGGAGCCCACACATCTCGAGCTCGCGATGTACTCGGTGATGTGGTCCGAGCACTGCTCCTACAAGTCGTCGCGGGCCCATCTCTCGCGATTCCCGATCGCACGCGCCATGGGTGCTGGTAGGACCTGGTGAAGGCGCGGGCGTGGTCGACATCGGCGACGGCATCGCGATCGCGGTGCGCATCGAGAGCCACAACCACCCGTCCGCGGTCGAGCCGTACCAGGGCGCGGCCACCGGCGTCGGCGGCATCATCCGCGACGTGTTCTCGATGGGGGCCCGGCCGATCGCGCTGATGGACCCGTTGCGCTTCGGCTCGCTCGACGACGCGCGCACGCGCTACCTGTTCGAAGGTGTCGTGTCGGGCATCTCCGGCTACGGCAACTCGGTCGGCGTGCCGACGGTCGGCGGCGAGGTCGTCTTCGACGACACCTACCGCGAGAACCCGCTCGTGAACGTGCTCTGCCTGGGCATCCTGCCGAAGGAGCGCCTCGTGCTCGCGCGCGCCGAAGGTCCGGGCAATCTCGCGGTGCTGCTCGGGTCGTCGACAGGCCGCGACGGCATCGGTGGGGCGAGCGTGCTCGCGTCCGCGAGCTTCGAAGAAGGCGACGCCGGAAAGCGGCCGGCGGTCCAGGTCGGCGACCCGTTCGAGGAGAAGCGGCTCATCGAGGCGTGCCTCGAGCTGCTCGATGCGGGCCTCGCGGTCGGCGTGCAGGACCTCGGCGCCGCAGGACTCTCGTGCGCGGCGTCGGAGACCGCCGCGAAGGCCGGCGCGGGCATGGACGTCGACGTCGCGCGCGTCGCGAAGCGTGAGCCCGGCATGAACGCCGTCGAGGTCATGACGTCCGAGAGCCAGGAACGGATGCTCGCGATCGTCGAGCCGCCCGAGCTCGATGCCGTCCTCGCGCTGGCCCGGCGCTGGGAGATCCGCGCGACCGTCGTGGGCCGCGTCACCGACACCGCGCGGTTCCGCGTGTACGACGGCCTGTTCGACGCGGTGGGCGTGCCGGGCGAGAACCCACCGGCCGCGGTCGGCGACGACGCGCCCGCGCTCTCATCCGACGTGCCGCCGATCGCGGACGTCCCCGTCGAGAGCTTGGGCGACGGACCGCTCTACCGGCGCCCGGCGGCGCGCCCGTGCGCGCAGGACGCGCTCCAGGCGGCCGATCCACGCGCGCAGCTGCGCGACAAGTTCCCCGCCGGCGCCGACCTGTCCGGCGAGCTGCTGGCATTGCTCGCCACGCCCACGATCGCGGACAAGACGTGGGTCTCGCGCCAGTACGACCATCAGCTGTTCCTCCACACCGTCGTCGGTCCCGGCGGTGACGCCGCCGTGCTGCGGGTGAAGGACTCGGTGAAGGGGCTCGCGCTCGCGACCGACGGCAAGGCGCGTTTCTGCCGCCTCGATCCGCGTACCGGCGGTCGGTTGGTCGTGTGCGAAGCGGCGCGCAATGTGGCGTGCGGTGGTGCGCGGCCGATCGCGCTCGTCAACTGCCTGAACTTCGGTAACCCCGAGCACCCGGAAGTGATGTGGCAGTTCACCGAGGTCGTCGAGGGAATGAGCGAGGCGTGCGAGGCGCTCGGCATCCCGGTCATCGGCGGCAACGTGAGCTTCTACAACGCCTCGAACGACGAGGACATCGACCCGACGCCGGTGGTCGGGGTGCTCGGGCTGATCGACGAGCTGCGGGCGCGGCCGCCGGTCGCCGAGCTGCACGCGGGCCAGGACGTCGTCGTGATCGGCGCGGTCCGCCCCGAGCTGGGCGGCTCGGAATGGGCTGCGGTGGTGCACGGGCTCGACGGCGGCATGCCGCCCGCCGCCGACCTCGAGGTCGCGCGGGTGACGCACGAGCTCGTCGCCGATCTGGTGCGTGAACGTGTCGTCGCGGGTGTGCACGACGTGAGCGACGGGGGCCTCGCGGTCGCGCTCGCCGAGATGGCGATCCACGGCGGTCTCGGCGCCCGCGTCGACCTCACGGTCGACGGCTGCACGCCCGCCGAGGCCTGCTTCGCGGAGCCGGCCTCGGTGGTCGTGTGCAGCGTCGACCCCGCGCGTACCGCCGAGGTGCTCGGCCGGGCCGCCGCGGCCGGCGTGCCGGTGCGGGTGGTCGGGGAGACCGGCGGCGACCGCCTCGTCGCCACGGAGGCCTTCGACGTGTCGGTCGCCGAAGCGGCCGACGTGTGGCGCAACGCCATCCCCAACTTGCTCCGCCAGAAGTGACCCATCAGATTGGACCTCCGCCCTTCTGTTTCGACCTCCGCACTTCTGTTTGGACCCACAGCCCGCCACAGGCGGGCTGTGCGTCCAATCTGATTGGACAACTACGCGAGGTGGTGCTGCTCCAGGTACGTGACGACCTCGGCCGCGGATGCTTGCGGGGTCTTGCCGGTGGTGTCGATGCGCAGCTCGGGAGTGAGCGGGGGTTCGTAGGGATCCGACACGCCGGTGAATTCCGGGATCTCGCCGGCACGCGCCTTCGCGTAGAGCCCCTTCACGTCGCGTGCCTCGCACTCCTCGAGCGACGTGGCGACGTGGATCTCGACGAAGTGGTCCATCCATCCCCGCACCTCGTCGCGTACCGCGCGATACGGCGAGATCGCCGCGGTCACCGAGATCACCCCGTTGCGCGCCAGCACCGCCGCGACCCAGCCGATGCGCCGGATGTTCTCGTCGCGATCGGCCTTCGAGAAGCCGAGCCCCCTCGACAGGTGCTCGCGCACCTCGTCGCCGTCGAGCAGCTCGACCCGGCGCCCGCGCTCACGCAGCGCGTCGACGACCACGCCCGCGATCGTGCTCTTGCCGGCACCGGACAGGCCGGTGAACCACAAACAGCAGCCCGGCAGCTCCTCGTTCATGGGCGGGGAGGATACGGGAAGCTCTGCGCCGGGCCGGGCGTTGGACCAGAGTCCGGTCCGATCGACATGGGATAATGGTCGTCTTGGATCCCGAGCTGCACGGTTCCTCGGATACCGGCCCCAAGGACGCCTGTGGCGTCTTCGGCGTGTATGCCCCCGGCCAGCCGGTGGCACATCTCTCGTACCTGGGCCTCTACGCCTTGCAACACCGCGGCCAGGAGTCGGCGGGCATCGCCGTCAGCGACGGCGAGACGATCACCGTCGTCAAGGACATGGGGCTCGTGACCCAGGTGTTCGACGAGCGCCGCCTCGCACCGCTCGAGGGCCACCTGGCGATCGGCCATGTCCGCTACTCCACCACCGGCAGCAGCACCTGGCGCAACGCCCAACCCGTGTACCGGTCGGTCGCCGACGCCGGCTTCTCGCTCGGCCACAACGGCAACCTCACGAACACCGAGTCGCTCGCGAGCGACCTCGGCATGCTTCCCGGCGTCCTGACCTCCGACAGCGAGCTCATCGGCGAGCTCGTCGCCCGGGAGTACGCCGACGAGCTGCGCTCCGACGGCCGCGACCTCGAGCACGCGCTCGAACGCGTGCTGCCGCGCCTCGACGGCGCGTTCTCGCTCGTGCTGATGGACGAGGCGCACCTTTTCGGCGTCCGCGACCGCCACGGCTTCCGCCCGCTCGTCCTCGGCAAGGGCGAAGGCGGTTGGGTGATCGCAAGCGAGACGTGCGCGCTCGACATCGTCGGGGCGCACTACGTGCGCGACGTCGAGCCGGGTGAGATGGTTGCGATCGACGCGACCGGCGTGCGCTCGATCCGTTTTGCGGAGCCCCAGCCGAAGCTCTGCATCTTCGAGTTCGTGTACATCGCGCGTCCGGACACGCAGCTGTACGGCCACAGCGTGCACGGTGTGCGCCAGCGCCTGGGCGAGGAGCTCGCGCGTCAGGCGCCCGCGGCGGCGGACATGGTGATGCCCGTCCCGGAATCGGGGGTGCCCGCGGCGCAAGGTTTCGCACGCGCATCCGGCATCCCGTACGGCGACGGCTTCGTGAAGAACCGCTATGTCGGCCGCACGTTCATCTCGCCGAGCCAGAAGGAGCGCGGGACGGGCGTCCGTCTGAAGCTCAACCCGCTGCGCGACAACATCAAGGGCAAGCGGCTCGTCGTCGTCGACGACTCGATCGTGCGCGGCACCACGACGCGCCAGACGATCGCGCTGCTGCGGGAAGCGGGCGCGACCGAAGTGCACTTCCGTGTGAGCTCGCCGCCGTATCGGTGGCCGTGCTTCTACGGGCTCGACACGGGCAAGCGTTCGGAGCTGCTCGCGGCCGACATGTCGGTCGGTGAGATCGCCGACTATCTCGCCGTCGACTCGCTCGCGTATCTCGAGCTCGATCGCATGGTGGCCGCCACCGGTTCGCCCGCCGAGGCGTTCTGCAGCGCATGTTTCACCGGCAAGTACCCGGTGCCGGTCCCGGACCACGACACGAAGCACGCGCTCGAAGCCGAGTCGCGGATGTTGCACGTTCCCGGTACCGTCGAACGCACGTGAGCGGGCGCGACGACGAGAAGCTCACGTATGCGGCTTCGGGCGTCGACATCGCGGCGGGCGAGAAGGCCGTCGAGCTCATCAAGGAGCACGTGCGCTCGACGTTCCGGCCGGAGGTCGTCGGCGACATCGGCGGCTTCGGCGGGCTGTTCGCGCTCGACTGGAAGCGCTACCGCGAACCGCTGCTCGTGTCTTCGACCGACGGCGTCGGCACCAAATCACTGATCGCGCGGCTCGCGAACCGCCGCCACACGATCGGCATCGACTGCGTCGCGATGTCGGTCGACGACATCGCGGCCCTCGGAGCCGAGCCCCTGTTCTTCCTCGACTACATCTCGCTCGGCAAGCTCGTGCCCGAAGAGGTCGACGCGCTCGTTGCCGGCGTTGCCGACGGATGTCGCCAGGCGGGCTGTGCGCTGCTCGGCGGCGAGATGTCCGAGCACCCTGGCGTCATGGAGCCGGGCGAGTTCGATCTTGTCGGCTTCGCGGTCGGCGTGGTCGAACGCGATGCCGACGTTGCCGCGCGATGTGCACGTCGGTGATCGGATCATCGGCTTCGCGAGCCCGGGGCTGCGATGCAACGGCTACTCGCTCGCGCGCGCCGCGTTGCTGGGTCGTGCCGGCCGCGATCTCGAGGGGCCGGCCTGGGAAGGCGCCCATCATTCGCTCGCCGACGAGCTGCTCACGCCCAGCGTGATCTACGCGCCCGCCATGCTCGAGCTGGCCACCAAGGTGCCGGTGCACGCATTCGCACACGTGACGGGCGGTGGCATCCCGGACAACCTCGCCCGGGTGCTGCCCGATCGCTGCGACGCAGTGCTCGACCCGTCAGCCTGGGAGATGCCGCGGATCTTTGCCGAGATCCAGCAGGCCGGCGACGTCTCCGACGCCGAGATGCGCCAGGTCTGCAACCTGGGCCTGGGGATGCTCGCCCTCGTTCCGGCTGAGGCCGAGCTGGGAGCTCTGGACGCCGTGCGTGCGGCCGGTCATGATGCCTGGGCGGTGGGCGAGGTAGTGGAAGGCCACCGCCGGGTGCACCTGGGCTGAAAAACCCGTAAAACTCCACGGGGGAAGTCCGGGTGTAAACCGACCGGCGATCGGGTACGAAGGCGTCCTTCGAGTGCTTTGTGACAGGACCGCCTGGTTGTCCTAGAATAGTGCTCGAGACCTATGCGGGAGAGAACACACACGTAGCGTGTTCAGGACGGCACGGGAAGTGGGAAGCCGTGACGAGTTCGGGTGGAGGATGCGCCGCATGTGTGTTGCATGTATGCCTTCGTACCTCTCGGTCGACACGGGTGACATGGATGTCGGAAACCGCCCGGACGTGGGGTAACGAAGAGCAATTCCCTCGCACGTTCCGTGGATGATGCGCAAGCGAATGGACCCTGACATCAAGGTGGAGCCATGGAACCCCACGACGACGACGCCCTCCTTACCCCATCGGAAGTTGCGGCGATGTTTCGCGTGAACCCGAAGACCGTCACACGCTGGGCGCGTGCGGGCAAGATCTCTGCAATTCGTACGCTCGGCGGCCACCGCCGATTCCGTGCGAGCGAGATCCGTACATTCCTCGAACAAGTCGAGGAGAACGAGCGGATCTGACGCCTGCCCCGGCGTCACCCGATCGTTCTTCGACACAGCCCACGACTCGCGGCGCCCGATGCTCCGGGCGCCGCGTTCGCGGCCGCGGTGCGCCTGGTGAGGACAGTGGCCGGGACCGGCGTCGATCCGGTGACCTCGCGCTTTTCAGGCGCGCGCTCTGCCAACTGAGCTACCCGGCCATGTTCGTGGGTCGACTTGCGCCTTCCACGAAGAGCGGTCCTGACGGGATTTGAACCCGCGGCCTCCGCCTTGACAGGGCGGCGTGCACTCCAAACTGCACCACAGGACCTTGAATGAATTTGGGCCGGCTCCGTTGTCGCCTCCCGTGCCCCCAGGGGAGTTCGAATCCCCGTTACCGCCTTGAAAGGGCGGCGTCCTAGGCCACTAGACGATGGGGGCTCGTCTCCACTGGAGGGAAGCAGCGTAGCAGCCGGGTGGCCAATTCATACCGGGTGACCACGACTCGCGCGCCACGTCCATCGCTACGGTGACACCGTGCGCAAGGGGCTGCTGGGCTGCCTTTCGGTCTGTGTGCTCGCATCTCTCGGTGCGTGCAGCAGCAGCTCGGGTGGCGCCCGGAAGACCACGCCCAAGGCGTCGCCGTGCCCGCTCGTCGCGCGGCTCGACGCGACGGCCGCGACGGTCGCGCACGCGAACGTCTCCGATCCTGCCGCGTTCACATCGACTCTTGCCGCCGCGGTCGATCGGTATGTAGCGACGGTGCGCGAACTGAAGCGCGTCACGCCCGAGGACCTCAGGGCCGACCTCGATCGCATGGAGGCAGCCGTGCACCAGTACCGCTTCCAGGACGCGGCGAGCGCACGCGCGTCGCTCGACGCGTTCGCGGCGAGTACCTGTGGGAGCACGGACCCGGGCGTGAAGACCGGCGCGAGCGTCGGATCGGCCACCATCGCGCCGGCGACCACTCTTGGATCTTGAGCGTCAGCGTGCGATCCCGTACATCCGGGTGCCAAACGACGTGCTGGCGCGGGTCGCGGGGATACCCGCGGTCGACCCGCCCATCACCATCCAGCGACGTACTACGATGCCTTGAACCAATTGGCAAATGAGAAATGAGTTGTTTCGTGGCACAAGGCACTGTGAAATTCTTCAACGCCGAAAAGGGTTACGGCTTCATCTCGCGCGAGCAGGGTGACGACGTCTTCGTTCACTTCTCGGCCATCCAAGGGGAGGGGTACAAAACCCTTCAGGAAGGTCAGCGTGTCGAGTTCGACACGGCGCAAGGCCGTAAGGGCGAAGAAGCGCAGAACGTTCGCGTCGTCTGACGACACGCGTTCCTCGTACAGGCCGCCGGCGCGATTCGTGCCGGCGGCCCGTTCGCGAGAGGTGTGGGAATGAGCGGGCTCGATGTGCAGCAGCTCGTGGGCCAGGCATGCACGCAGACCGGCTTCTCCGACTTCGGCGAGGACACCTGGCGCGACGGCCTCGAGCGGTTGGTCGACTCGCTGCGTCGCGATGCCCGGCTCAACGAGCTCGGTACCGCGGTTGTCGAGGGTGAGCTCACCGGTTACCTCAGCGACCGGTTGCGGATCGTCGCCGATCTCCACGCGCATCCGACGCGCGCCGATGTCGACATCGTGCCGCCGATCGTGATCGTCGGGCAGGGTCGTACCGGCACGACGATCCTGCATGACCTGCTCGCGCAGGATCCCGGCACACGCGTGCCGCGCACGTGGGAAGTCGACCGGCCGTGTCCGCCGCCCGAGACGGCAACGTACGACACGGATCCTCGCATCGCGGAGGTCGACGCCACGCTCGCGGGCATCGACCTCGTGCTGCCCGGGTTCCGTGCGATGCATCCGATGGGAGCGCGCTTGGCGCAGGAGTGCGTGCGCATCAAGGCGAGCGACTTCCGAAGCATGATCTTCCCGACCCAGTACCGGGTGCCGTCGTACGCGCAGTGGCTCTTGTACGAGGCCGACATGCGGCCCGCGTACAGGTGGCACCGTGTATTCCTCCAGCATTTGCAGTCGCATCATCGCGGCGAGCGGTGGGTGCTGAAGTCGCCGGGACACATCTGGTGCCTGGACGCGTTGCTGGCCGAGTATCCCGACGCCCTGCTCGTGCAGACGCATCGCGACCCGCTGCGCATCGTCGCCTCGCTCGGTTCGTTGATCGCAAGGCTGCGCGAGCTGGCCAGCGACGAGACATCGATTCCATCTGCCGCCGCCGAGTTCGCCGACTATGTCGTCGAAGGCCTCGACCGCTCGGTGACGGCGCGCGAAGACGGCACCGTGCGTGCCGATCGCGTGGTCGACGTGCAGTTCGCCGCCTTCATGGCGGACCCGTTCACCACGATCCGCACGGTGTACGAGCACCTCGGCCTGGAGCTCGGCGACGACGCGGAGCAGCGCATGCGTGCGTTCCTCGCGGCCAACCCCCAGGACAAGTTCGGCGGCCACCGCTACACGTTCGCCGAGACCCGCCTGGACGAGCGCGCGCTGCGCGAACGGCTACGTCGCTATCAGGAGTACTTCGACGTCCCGAGCGAGCCGCTCCCCTGACGCCGCGTTCGCGACCTCGTTCGAACCAGTGCTCGGGCGTGACAGTGTGTCGTCGTGACGGGACCGGCGATGTGGGTTGTCGAGCGACCGGATTCGAAGGTGTTCCTCTTCGGCGAGACGGTTGGGGTCCGAAGCGAGGACGTCTGGCTCACTGACCCGATCCGAGCAGCGTTCGACGACAGCCGCGAGTTCTGGTGTGAAGTCGCGGACGCCCAAGACATCGTCCGGAGCCCGTTGCTCGGCGAGTACGGGCTCTCCGCCGAACCGCTGTCGAGCCGGCTCGAGGACCGGGACCTCCGCTATCTCGAGGAGACGGCACGCGTGGTCGCGGTAGAGCCGGGAACGCTCGAGGGGCTTCGTCCCTGGCTCGCAGGTGAGCTCCTCGAGCATGCCCACCGGTTCCATGCAGGTGTGGACACGGCGGTGGGCGTGCACGAAGTGCTCGTCCGCCGTGCGCGCGACGCGGGCAAGGTCGTGCGCGCGGAGTTCCCGGATGCGAATTCGGTGCTCGCGTCGTTCGGGAACCTCGACGAGGCGGTCGAGATCGACTACCTCATGTGGACAGTGGATCGTGTTGCGCAACGCGGGGCGGAGATCGGTCGACAGGTCGAAGCATGGATGCGCGGCGACGGCTCCGTCGTCGAAGCACAAGTCGCGGAGCTGCAATCCAGATACCCACGCCTCTCCCAGTGGTTGCTCGTAGATCGGAATCGCGCGTGGGTGCCACGAATCGCCGACATGCTGAAAGAGCCCGGAAGCGTTTTCGTCCTCGTCGGCGACTCGCACATGCCCGGCGACGACGGGCTTCCCGCCCTGCTCGCAAGGAGTGGACTTCAGCCTCGCCGCGTTGTGTGAGCGACTGATCGCGCTCGGTCATCAAATCCGTTGACGCACGATGTATTGAGTGCTCAACCGCCCGAACGGGGATTCAGTCGATCGGCTCGCGGTGCAACCACTCGACGAGGTCGTCGGACGCGAGCGCCCGCACCCGCGCGGCGTACCGGGCGAGGTCGGCGTCGTCGAGGAGGTCGCGCCACTGGCCGCTCGTCCCGCGGCTGAAGAACGCGGCGGGGTCGATCCAGTGCTCCCGACCACCGCCGGGGACGGTCGTGTCGGCCCTGCTGCGCATCGACTCGAACGTCGCCGCCTGGACCAGGCGCGGCCACCGGTCCTCGTCGACCTCGATGCCGAGGTGTGCGGCCAGCTCCCGCATCTGCCCCTCCAGGTCCGCCTTCAGGTCGTCGTAGTGCAGTGACACGACGTCGAGATCGTCGGCGGCGTCCCGGAACGTCTGCAGGTGCTCGACGGTGAACCGCAGCGACGACCCGGACCGCGTCGACGGTGTCTCGTCGTCGACCCACTGCCAGAAGCGGTCCCGCTCGCCGTCGGGGCGCGGCGGCGGTGGGTGCAACGGCCCGAGCTCGATGCCGTCGATCGCGGCCGCCCGCTCGCGGGCCTCGAGGAACGCGCCGATGTCCATGTTGTCGATGTGGTGGTCCATCGACAGCGCCACGTCGCGCGGGTCGCGCCCGACGCAGATGTACGTGACCGTCGGATCGTTGGGGATCCCGTCGAGCGGCGTGTGGGTCTTGATGAAACGGCGGTGCGTCTGGGCCGCCAGGTCGGCGAACACCTCCGTGCGGGCGCGGGTCACCATGTCGATCCACGGCGAGAGCGTGTCCAACGGGAGCGGCAACTCCGGTTCCTGCAGGACGAGCAGCGCGCAGATCATCTGCGTCCACGTCGTCCCGCACTTCGGCGGCGTGCTGATGATGATGTCGCCGGGGCGAAGCTCGAAGCCGTCCCAGCGGCTGCTGTCGAAGACGATCCCCTCGTAGCGGCGCACGAGCGTCATCCTCGCAGCGGATTCGATCCCGCGACGCCCAGAAGCTCGGCGCTCAGGCGGCTCGGCCGCAACCGGCCGAATCCGAGCTGCGACGTACCATCCTCCTCCACGAGGGGTAGCACGAAAGGATTGCGCGCAGCTTTCCGCGCTGTCCCCCGGGCCGCTGGCGCAACAGGCAGCGCGACGGACTTTTAATCCGCAGGTTCCGGGTTCGAGTCCCGGGCGGCCCACCAACAGGCCCGCGGCGCAGAAGCGCGTACGTGGAGCGAGGTCGGTGCCGTGCCCGGTGCGAAGCGGGTCCGAGAACCCGGGGAACATGGCGAGCGGGCGCGGCGTGCGTTCCGCGCGCTCCTGCGGTCGTTCGCCGCCGGGGATGACAGCGGGCTCTATCGCGAGACATCGGCGCCGACCGGCAAGCCGTACGCATACCTGTGGCCGTTCACCCAGGTGATCGCGGCGGGGTGCGACCTCGCCGAAATCTCGAACGAGTTCGTCACCGACGTTCGCCGCGACGTCGAACAGGGCCTCGCGAAGTATTGGGATGCCTCGAGCGCGCCGCCCGGATATGCGTCCTACGTTGTCCGACCGTACGGAAAGGGGGGCCACAAGTACTACGACGACAACGCGTGGGTGGGTCTTGATCTCGTGCGCGCGTCACGAATCGTCAACGACCTCTCGCTGCTCGACGCCGCGGGCCGAGTGCTGGCATTCATTGTCTCGGGATGGGACCACAGCGGGGACGATCCGTTCCCGGGCGGCGTGTTCTGGACGCAGACGCCGGGAAATCGTGATCGCAACACCGTGTCGAACGCGCCGAGCGCGGAGCTTGCGTTGCGGCTCTTCCGGATCACCGGCCGGCAGGAGACGCTCCGGTGGGCCACGCGCGTGCACGATTGGGTCAACGCCACGTTGCGCGACCCAGCCGATGGTCTGTACTGGGATCACGTCAAGATCGACGGCTCGATCGACGAGAGCAAGTGGAGCTACAACCAAGGCGCGATGGCCGGGGTCGAGGTGCTGCTGAGCAAGATCAACGGCGCGCACGATCCGGCTGCGGCATCCGAGCATCTTCGGCGCGCCGGAGCGATTGCCTCGGCGGCGCTGGGCTTCTACGAGCGGGCCGGATACTTCGGTCAGGAGCCTGCGTTCAACGCGATCTTCTTCCGGAACCTGCTCGCGGTCGCGGAGGCATCGGAGGATGAACGGCTCTCGAGCGCGATCGTCGCAGCAATGACGCGCTACGCGGATACCGCATGGCAGAGGTATTGCAACCACGACGACTTGTACGTGTTCCGGCAGGCGGCGCCCGCGCGCCTGATCGACCAAGCCGCCGTTGCCCAGATCCTCGCCTTGCTCGAGTCTTCGGGAGCGCGGGACACGAGTATTTCGGGTTGACCAGGTGGGCGGAGCAACGCCAGGCTCGGAGCATGGACGTTCGTTCGATTGTCGAAGTCGAGCCGGAGGTCGAGCACAACGGGACGGTGCCGGTGTGGTACCTCGTGCATCCCCGCGAGATGAAGCAACTGACCGACGGCGGCTACCTGGAGCTCGTGAACGAGTTCGAGGTTGCCGCGGGCGGTGCCGTGTTTCCCCACTCACACCCGACGCACGAGTTCTACTTGGTCATGTCGGGCCGCGGGGTCATGACCGTCGACGGTGAGAACCGCGAGGTGCAGCCGGGCGACCTCGTGTACATCCCGCCCGACAAGGTGCACAGCTTGGCACCTACGGGCGGAGGAGCGATCCATTGCTTCTGCTTCGCAGTGGCGGTCAAGGACGCGCCGAGCATCGACTACACGTCGCACTGACGACTAGGGCGGGCATTGGACGCCGCCCAGCCCGACGTCGTTGCAGAAACCCTGGCGCGCCAGCTTCCACTGGCCGTCGACGAGGTGCGCCTCGTTGAAGCGCGGCGCGAACGACGGCGTGCCGTAGTTCGGGATGTCGATCTCGTATTGGACCGCGGCCACCGACGGCGACAGGAACACGAGGTCGTTGAGCTTCATGACCGCGGTGCGCACCTGCTCCTTGTACGGACCGGTGCGGAGGTTCGCCATGACGTCGGCGAAGCCGTGTGCGTCGTCGAAGTAGGCGAACGCGGCGTCGTCGTTCACGCCGTCGTTGTAGGCGCGATTGAACGTGTCGATGACCGCCTGGCGCGCGGCCGCGGCGTCGGCAGGCTGTTGGGCACCCGGCGCCGGCCGCGTCGTCGGCGCGGTGCAGGCCGCGTCGTCCGAGCTTCCCTCGGGGACGGCCGAGATCGTGGTCGTGGCGATCGTGGCACCCGACGCATCCACCGCGGTGAGCGTGACCTTTGCCTTCTGAAGGTCGGCGCCGCCGTGACCGACGAGCACTGCGACGCCGCCGACCGGTGCCATCTCGTCGGCCGCACCGTCGGGGAACGACGCGTGGAGCTTCCTGGCGCCGGGCGGACCTTGCGCAACGACGATCCACCGCACGGCCTGCTCGTTCTGGCCGATCACGCTGAGCGTGCCGCCGATCCCCGATCCGTCTCGTTGCGCGGCGAACAGCGGTGCGAATCCGACACCCGCAACGGCATCGTCGGACATGTCGGCCTGCACGTAGCCATTGGGGTAGCACCAGCCCGGCGGCGTCCACCAGGGCGGCCCCTGCACCTCGGTGGGCGAGACGTCGGCGCGGTACGCGCGGATGGTCACGCCGGCCGGCGTCGTCCGGGTGAAGACCCGCGCCATCGGCATGGGCGTGGGCACGTAGTCGACGCGACCGCCGACGAGCATCTGTCCGCCATTGTCGATGAACGGGGTGAGGACGCCCTGCGGGGATGCGACCTTCCTACCTTCCGAGCCACCTGCAAGCCCCGCGGGCGGCACCGTACGAAGCGCCGCTCGTGAGCGAGATCCTGGGCACTGCGGCGTGGGTCGCGACGACGCGATCGGTCGGCATCGCCGCCGGCTTCTCACCGGCGGTCTTCACTGCCGGCGCGTCGGTGTCTCTGCGAACGACGGACACGATCGCGACCGCCGACACGCACAGCGTGAGCACCAGCGCGAGCCCGAGCGTGCGCGTCGTGCGGCGTGAGCTCCGCACCATCCGGTCCGCGAGGTCGTCCCAGTCTTCGTCGACCGGGACCGCGCCGACACGCGCCGCCAGTCGGTCTCGTAGCTCTTCTTCGAATTCGTTCATGACTCGATCACGTCCCGGATCACTTTTCGATCACCTTTCGATGACCTCTCGAAGCCGCGCGGTCGCGCGGTGCAACAACGAGCCGACGGCGCCGGGCCGGCATCCGAGCGCGCTCGCGATCTCTCACTCGTCGAGGTCGTGCCAGTAGCGCAGCACGATCGCGGCGCGCTGCCGCGCGAGCAACGTCGCGAGCACGTCGAGCTCGTCGGCGCCGAGCTCGGCGCTCGGCGATCCGGTCCGTGCCGTCGCCCGGCGCTCGCGGAACAGGCGGCGGTGGTGGGACGTGCACGCGTTGACGACGGCGCGGCGCAGATACGCCGCGGCTCGCGCACGCGCGACCAGGCGCGGTGCACCGAGACGAACGCGTCCTGCGTGACGTCCTGGGCGATGTCCACCGATCCCGTGAGCAGGACGGCGAGACGAACCATGTCGGCATAGGAATCCCGGTAGAGCTCGGCGAAGCTGGGTGCGGGCGACGGCGTGGCGCGAGCAACCGGCGCCACGGGCGATGCCCGGGCGTCGGGCTCCCGAGCCTGCGACGGTTCCCGCACTGCTGCTCAGACGCTCGACCGCGCCGATTCCTTGCGCGACACGGCACCGTATTCGGTTCCGGCGGGAGCGCGACCCCGAAGCGGCGCGCCGGCAGCGATGAGTTCTGACCCGGCTCGCGGTCTGTATTCCCATGCGCAAAGTTCTGGTGATCAACCATGTGACGCTCGACGGTGTGATGCAGGCACCGGGCCGGCCGGACGAGGACACGCGCGGCGGTTTCGCGCACGGCGGCTGGTCTCCGCCCTACGGCGACGAGCTGATGGGTGCCACGATGGAGGCGCGGATGGCCGAAGGCGGGGCCCTGCTCCTCGGGCGACGGACCTACGAGGACTTCTTCTCCTTCTGGCCCGCCCAGAAGGACAACCCCTTCAGCGCGGTGCTCGAGCACACCCGGAAGTTCGTCGCGTCGACGTCGTTGCGCGAGCCGCTGCCCTGGAGCAATTCCACGCTGCTGAAGGGAGACGCCGCGGAAGCCGTGGCCGAGCTCAAGGAGCAACCGGGCAACGATCTCCACATCCTCGGCAGCGGAGCCCTCGTCCAATCGTTGATGCGCCGCGACCTCGTCGACGAGTACCTGCTGATGATCCACCCGCTGGTGCTCGGATCGGGGCGCCGGCTCTTCGCCGACGGCGGCCCATACGCCACGCTCAGGCTCGTCGACACCAAGCCGACGTCTACCGGCGTGGTGATCGCGACGTACCGACCGTCTGCCGCCGCTTGACCGCCCGCGTCCGATACTCTACCTTGTCAATCATATTAGTTGGGTAAGGCGAAGGACCAGGGAGGCTCGAGAGTGGGCGACGCAACTTCGGCAGGGCGCCTCACGCAATGGATGCTCGACATCGGCGTGCCCGCGTCAGACCTCTCGGCGATGCTCGCGTCCAGCCTGGGCCTCGGCCGTGGGATGGAGGTCCTCGGCACGCTTGCGCCACCGCGTGACCCGACGCCGCCACTGACGCTTCGCCGTTTCGACCGCGCTGCCTAACGGAGTGGCGGGCACCCCGACGGCCTGATGGTCGAGGTGCCGAACCACGAGCTGAATCGCATCGTCGGCGGGGATCCCGAGCCGCTGCGCAAGAGCAACCAGCTCCAGAGGGTCAGTCCCGGCCGAAAGTGGCATCGACCGTCATCGTCTTCCTTCGCGACGCCGAACGGGTGGATGGTGACGTCCGGCTGACCGGGCGATGAACCCGCGGTGACGCCGAGCTGACCCCTGCCGGCCGCCCCCGACTCCCGGCGATGCGTCGCGACGAGGTTGTAGCGTCCGGCGACATGGATCGACGGGAATTCCTGCGCCTCAGCGCGATGGCCGGGGCGGCGGCGGTCCTGACCCAGTGCAGCAGCGGCAGCTCGAAGGCGAAGGCCGGTCCGGCGACGACCACCACCTTGCCGCGACCGCCGTCGGTGCTCGATGGCGCGCCGGCGGACAGCGGCATCGACACGGTGGTCGTCGCGATGATGGAGAACCGCTCCTTCGACAGCTACTTCGGGTGGCTGGCGCGCGACGAGAGCTACCTCGAGCAAGGACGATCGCGCTACGGGGCCCGGTTCGCGGTCGACGGCAATTCGTTTCAGCAGTTCCCGGGTCCCGGGGGAAAGCCCGTCGACACGTTCCGGCGCGTGTTGAGCAAGGACGCGCAGCCGTGGCGGGGCTGCGGCCACCCCGACCCCGGCCACGGGTGGGACGCCGGGCGCGCCGAGCGCGATGGGGGCTTCCTTTCGCCCGGGAGCGGCAACGACGAATTCGCGCTCTCGTACTTCGAGGGCGCCGACCTCCCGCTCTACGACCTGCTCGCGCGCCGCTTCACCGTGTGCGACCGCTGGCATGCGTCGGTGCTCGGCCCGACATACCCCAACCGCGAGTACCTGCTCTCTGGAACTTCGGGCGGGCACAAAGACAACTTCCTGCCGCTCGCGGACGGCGGGTTCACCTGGCCGAACATCGTCGACCGGCTCGCCGCCGCGAAGGTTCCCGTCGCCGAGTACTACAGCGACCTTCCGCCCCTCCTGCTGTGGGGCAATCGCATGATGCCCCACATTCGCAAGATCGACGAGTTCAAAGCCGACGCGGCCGCGGGCAAGCTGCCGAAGGTCGCGTTCGTGAGCCCGATCTTCTCCGGGGACAACCGCTCCGACGATCATCCCCACGGGGATCCGCGTGCCGCGCAGAAGTTCGTGCTCGACGCGTTCACCGCGTTCGCCAAGTCACCGCAGTGGGAGCGCGGACTGTTCGTGCTGACGTACGACGAGTGGGGCGGGTTCTTCGACCACGTCAAGCCGCCGATCCTGCCCGACGGGCGCGCGAACAAGAACGACGAGGACAACTTCGCGGCAAGCCGGCTTCCGCGTCCCGACCGTGCTCGCGTCTCCGTACGCGCAGCCGGGTTACGTCGATCACACGCTGTACGACCACACGTCGGTCCTGCGGTTCATCGAGTGGCGGTTCCTGGGCGCGCCCGCACGCGGTCCGGGTGCGCCTACCGCCAAGTGGTTCCTCACCGCGCGCGATCGCAACGCCAACAATCTCGGCGAGACCCTCGTGCGCGGCAAGGCAGACCCGGAGCTGGGCTTCGACCTCGACGTGAAGATCGATGCGCCGGAACCGGCATGCGCGACAGAGGCGTCGGCGACGTACGGAGACCTCCCACCGACACCATTTGAGGTCGCGCTGCGCAGCGGGTACTACGAACGGGTCGGGCTCGCGGTCTGAGCGACGGCACGGCGATCACGCGTCCCCGAGCTCGCGGGCTTCGTCGGCACGGTCGAGGAGGAACCGCACGGTGGGCGCCCACCATCGCAGGGTGTCGGCAATGGCCCGGCGATTCAGGAGCGGCCGGTTCTCGATCGCGGCCCGGAGAATCGCCGGAGCGATCCATGCGTACTTGGCCGCGATGATCGACGCCATGCCGAGCCGCACGACCGCGGGCGATCCTCCCCAGCCCGCGTCGCGCAATCCCGCGTCGTAGCCGCGCGCGACGAGCTCGTAGAGGTCGTCGATGCGGCGCGGGTCGACGTGAAAGTCGAGCACGCTGTCCGGCACGAGGTTGCCCGCGTCCTCGCCCAGCGCGCCGATGCCGACGAACGACCAGTCGATCGCCACTGTCGCATCGTTGCCGTCGACGAAGAGGTTCGCGGGATGGAGATCGCGATGGCACAGCGTGCGCGGCAGGCCGTCGAGCACGTCGAGCAGACGCGATTGGTCCGCCCGCATGGCGCGGAGGCGGTCGACCGGCGGTTCCGTGAAGGCGGCGGCGACGAGGGGGTGATCCCACGCCGCGCGCGCTCACCGACGAGCGCGTGGTCACCGTCGCGTTGACGCAGGTACGCCCGCATCCAGTCGTGGCTCAGCCATGGCTCGTCGGGGAGCGGGCGGCCGGTCAGGTACGCGCCCTGGGTCTGGCCCAGATGACGCGCGGCAACCTCGTAGCGCGCCAGGGGCCAGGCCGGTGCCGGCAGGCCGGCGAGGTCTTCCAACCACAGCGCGACGCTGCCGTCTGCACGCGCCGCGACGAGGTGGCAATGCGGGGCTCGCAAACCTCCGGTCAATGACCCGAGCAGCCCCGACTCGTATGCGAGCGCTTCGCGTCGCCAGTAGTACCAGTGTCCGGGTGCTTCACCGGAGCGCCAATTCTCGTGTCCCGCGTCCGAGTGCGCGGTGAGCTTGAGCACGGCCGATCGGTCGCGGGCGCGCACGCGCCAGATCCCGATGCTCGCGGACGCGACGGGTTCGTACAGCTGCTCGACTGCTGACACGCCGCGCTGGTCGACGCCGAGCACCGCGCGTACCTCTTCGTCGACGATGACGGAGGTCACGCGTGCGCAGCGGCCTTCCGCCACACCGACACGTGGTTCTCGCTGTACCGGGTGAACGGCGCGCGGTGCCAGTCCGCCCAGCGGTGTTCGAGCACGAAGCCGGTGTGCTTGGCCATCAGGTCGAGCTCGGCGGGCCACGCGTACCGATGTATCACTGGGAACGTCACGGTGCGACCGTCTTCGCCCATCACGATCTGCGTGGTGGAGAGCGTCTGCCGGATCGGATCGTGGTCCTCGATCACGAGGCCGGCCAACCCTGGTGCCAGCCGCCGGCCACGTACGCGCAGTCGCTCGTCGTTCCCGGGCGGGTCGGGCACCCACGCCTCGACGACGAAGCGACCACCGGGTTGCAGGTGACGGGCGGCGTTGGCGAAGCACCGCACTTGCGCGTCCTGATTCGCGAGGGCGTAGATCGTGTTGATCAGGAGTGCGACGACCGCGAACTCGCCCTCGACGCGCACCTCCATGAAGTCACCGCACGTGGTGGGGATCCGCGCGCCGCCGGGTTTGGCCGCGAGGTGTTCGAGCATGACCGGCGAGCCGTCGACGCCGTGGATCTCGACGCCGCGCTCGCGCAGCGGGATCGCGATGCGGCCGGTACCGACGCCGAGCTCCAGCACTGCGCCGTCTTCAGCGAGCTCGGCGAGCACCGTGACCGCGCCGTCGGTGTCGAACACGCCCTCGTAGATGTCGTCGTACTGATCGCCGATCCGTGCTCCGTAACCACTGGGGTCGTGGTCCACTGTTCAGCCGAACCGGTTGAGGAGCTCGCGGGCGTAGTAGTGCGGCCATGGGTCGCTCGGCTGCGCGTTCGTGTACTGCTTGTCGAGGTCGACGAGCACGTAGACGAGCTCGCTGCGCACCGGTGTCGTGCCGAGGATCGCGGGGAGCTCCGACAGTCGTAACAGCCAGTCCGCGTACCACGAGGCCCAGTCGTCGTCGGCGCCGTCGGTGATGCGGTAGACGCGGTGATGGGTCTCTGCGACCTCCTCGAGCAGGTTCGCGATCCGTTCCGTGTCGTCCACCGCGTCGACGCTACCCACCTCGAATGCTCCCGTGTAGCGTCGCATGCATGGCGGAAGCAACGAGCGAGAGCCGGGCCGCGCTCGACGAGCTCCTCGAAACCCTCCGCGAAGCAGCCGACCGCTTCGCGGGCGCGGAGTGGGGGCTGGCGACGCCCGACGACACCGCGGGCGCGCTGCGTTTGGTCGCGAACCTGCTCGAAGGCGGGCTGGTCGGCCATTTCGACGATGATCCGCGCCAGCCGGTGTTCCGTCAGATCGTCACGTCGACGCGCAAGAGCATCGGTGACAACGCCGACGCGATCTACTTCGACGCCGCTGTCTCGTCGAACTACGCGTACCGCGTCCGCGGGCGCATCGCGGGCGCGGTGTACGTGTCGTTCACCGTGGAAGCGGGCGCGGCCGACGGCGGGTTCCCGCAGCGGACGGCCGGCGTGCTGAACGACACGCAGTTCGACGTCGACGCGCGACGGCCGCTTCGAGATCTACCTCGGCGGATCACCGCGCGACCGCAACTGGATCGCGCTCGAGCCCGATGCGTCGCAGATCACGACGCGTCACTACTGGGAACAGGAGCGCTCGCCCGGCATCCCGCCCATCCCGGACGTCGCGCTCGAGATCGAGGTGCTCGACGACCTGCCGCCGTTGCCGCCGCCGTCCGACGCATCGGTCGCGGCCGGGTTCCGACGCGTCGATCGCTACGTGCGCTCGCGCTCGCTCGAGCAGCCGAAGCCGGGGGACGGCGACCAGCCCGCGTTCGTGTCGCGCGAGCCGAACGCGTTCCCGCAGCCGGTGACGCCCGGCAATCACGCGCTCGCCGCGCTCGATGCCGCGTACAGCATGGCGCCGTACGTGCTCGGGCCCGACGAGGCGCTCCTCATCACCGGCCGGTGGCCGGAGTGCCGCTGCGCCAACGTGTCGCTGTGGAACCGGCACCTGCAGACCTACGACTACGCGCACCGCCGGGTGTCGTTGAATCGTGCGCAGACGAACCTCGACGCCGACGGCTCGTTCCGCGATGGTGATCGCGCACGACGACCCGGGCGTGCCGAACTGGCTCGACACCGAGGGCCGTCCGTTCGGGATGGTGTTCTGGCGCTACTTCCTGCCGGCGGCGAGATCGTCACCCCCCAAGCCAAGGTCGTCAAGCTGACCGATCTTTAGGGAGGGGTTTCACTCTTCGGTGATGCCGTAGTGGGCGACGTAGTGCGTGAACGTCGTCCGCACCGACTCCTCGTCGAGACCGACGTCGGCGAGGGAGTACGTGTGGGTGCCGTGCTTGCCCTTGGGCTTGTCGGCGAGATACTTCGTGATCACCCCGTCGTGGCCGGCCGGCCAGTCGAGCGCGAGCTGCTCGTATGTGCTGCGCAGGGACGCGACCGGGTCTCGCATCAGGTCGACGAAGTGTGAATCGACGATACGCCCGTCCGGGATCGTGCCGTCGACGCGCTCGGCGATCGTGTGGTCGAGGAACATCTGATAGGTCGCCTGCATGATCGGAGCGAGCGTCGCGACGTCGACCGCGTCGCTGCGCATGAATCGCACGGCCGAGAGAATGCTCACCAGCGACGCGAGGAACTTGCGCGGATCACGATGGGTGTGGACGACGCGCGCGTCGGGATACTCGGCGAACAGTGCGGGCAGCGTCGACACGTGAAATGGCGACTTCAACAGCCACGTGCGCGGGGGGGCCTGCGGACCTTCGTGCGCGAACGTCTGCAGCATGCGGCGGTGCAGGCGGTACACGCGACCGAGGGTCTCGAGGTGCTCGAGCTGCCAGCCCGTGAAGCTCGGCGTGTCGTAGATCATCCCCCAGTAGGGTCCCGAGAAGTCGTACATCAGGAAATGCACGCACTCGCACGGCAGGTTGCTCGCGAGCTCGTGCATGGTCATGAACTCGGGGTGGATGTCCGCCCAGAGCTCCTGCTCCGACTCCGACAACGCGAGCCGCCGCGCGATGTCGCCCATCGACCGCAGCGGATAGAGCGCCTCGTACGCGATCGGTGCGCGCAGCTGCGGATCGAGCGCGAGCAGCTCGAGCAGGATCGTCGTCCCGGTGCGGGGCGGGCCGACGACGAACACCGGCGCGTCAACGGGTGTGGCGGCGATCGCGGGGGATGTCCGCCAAGCGTCCTGCAGTCGCAGCCACGTCTGCAGCACGCGCAGGACCTCGCTGCGTGTCAGCACGCGGCCGAGCAGATGCAGGTTCGACTCCGCATCGATCGACGCGAGCTGACGTTCGTACGTCTCGGTCCAACCCGGCCACTCGACCTCGCCGAGATCCTCGAGGCCGGTGGTCGACCGGGCGAGCGCGAGGAGCTCGCCCGCGTCGAGCCCCACGACATGTCGAGCGTCGCCGACCGCGTCACCGAACAGGTTCAACCGCCGGACCCAGTCGGGATGCGCAAGCGCCTTCATCCGTCCGCTCATCGGACGTGACCCTACGACGGTGGCTCACGCGCGTGCGAAGATCGCAACCGCATGATCTCCCGGATCCGCCGAGCACCTGTCTGGCAGTTCTTCGGTGTGCTCGCGCGTGCGGACCGACGGCTCGCAATCGCATGGTGGGCGCTCGTCGTGCTGCGCAGTGCATTGCCCGCGCTGTTCGTCGTGGCGATGGGTGTGACGGTGTCGGCGGCGCAACACGACGACTCGCTTGCGCTGCCGTTGACCGCGATCGGCGTGACGTTCATCGCGATGCAGGCCGTCGGCCCGATCCACGACGCGCTCTCGTCGAATCTCGGCGCCAAGGTGTCGGTGTACCTGCACGATCGCTTGATGCTCGCGTGCGTCGGGCCGCCCGGTCTGGGTCACCTCGAGAATCCTGAGCTCGCCGACGAGCTGTCGTCCGCGCGTGAGTTCGATCTCGGGCTCACCGGTCCCAGCATCATCGTGTCGATGCCGAACATCGGCGGCGGGTTCGCGCAGTTCGGCGGGGGCGTCGCCCAGGTGTTGCTGTTGTTCGCGTATCGCTGGTGGGCGCCACTGCTGCTCGCCGCAGCGTGGGGGAGCACGCACCACTTCTTGAAGGCCGCCGCGATCTGGCACGCGCGCCACTCCGACGACATCGTCGAGAAGCAACGCCGGGCGGGTTACGCGTACAGGCTCACCGTCGAGTCCCCGGCGGCGAAGGAGGTGCGCCTGTTCGGGCTGGCCGACTGGATCGTCGGCGGTTTCACGTCGTTGCGGCGTCAGCTGCTCGACACTTCGTGGGCCGATCGCAAGATGGGCGCGCGCCCGACCGCCTATGCAGTGCTCATCGTCGCCGTGGCCAACGTGTCGTTTTTCTGGTCGCTGGGCCGGGATGCGATCGACGGGAGCGTGTCGCTGGGAGCGCTCGTGGTCTTCGCGCAGGCCGCGATCGGTGCGAGCACACTCGCGTTCGGCGAGTGGGACTGGTGGTTGCGCACGAGCGCGCAACCCATGCCGCTCGTGCTCGGTCTGCTCGACCGAATGGGACCGGCCGGTGCTTTGAGCGAGGGGACGCGGCGACGCGGCGGGGATGCCGCAGCGCGAGATACGACTCGAGAACGTTCGGTTCGCGTACCCGACCAGTCATCGCCTCGTGCTCGACGGCCTGGATCTCACGATTCCCGCGGGGAAGTCGCTTGCGATCGTCGGCCAGAACGGCGCGGGGAAGACGACCCTGGCCAAGTTGCTCTGCCGCATGTACGACCCGACCGAAGGCGCGATCACCGTCGACGGTATCGACCTCCGGGAGTTCGACATCGCGTCGTGGCGGTCGCGGATCGCGGCGGTGTTCCAGGACTTCGTGCGCTACGAGCTGACGCTGCGCGACAACGTCGCGCCGGCGGGCGCGCAATCCGACGCGGACGTGCTGGCCGCGCTCGAGCAGGCACGCGCCGCGAACCTCGCCGACCTCGACACCGTGCTGTCGCGCGCCTACCAGAACGGCCGCGATCTCTCGGGGGGTCAATGGCAGCGGGTGGCGCTCGCCCGCGGATTGTGCGCGGTGCGGCTCGGTGCCGGTGTCGTCCTTCTCGACGAGCCCACCGCGCAGCTCGACGTGCGGGGTGAGCTCGAGATCTTCGACCGGCTGATCGACGCAACGCGCGGCGCGACGACGATCCTCATCTCGCACCGCTTCTCCACCGTGCGGCGAGCCGATCTCATCTGCGTCGTCGAAGGCGGGCGCGTCGTCGAGCTGGGCTCGCACGCCGAGCTGATCGCGGACGGCGGCCGGTACAAGGAGATGTTCGAGTTGCAGGCGTCGCGCTTCGACGATCCCGAAGCAGAAACTCTGGATTCACTGTCGTGAGGCTCCCGCGCGAGACGCCCGACACCGATCTCCCGCCGGTATGGCGCGCGCTGGTGCGCTCGATGAAGCTCGCGTATCGCGCCGAACCACGGCTGCTCGTCGTCTCGTTCGTGTTCGTCACGGCAGCATGGTTGCCGGACGCGTTCGGCGCACTGTGGTTGAAGCTGCTCGCGAACGGTGTGACCGAAGGGCGCGACTCGCTGATCATGTGGTCGGCGTTCGGCCTCGCGACCGCCGCGGCCGCCGGCTGGTTGCTCCGCACGGTCGGCAACCGCGTCCAGATGCGCTTTCGCGACCGGGCGACGATCGAGATCGAGGCACATGTCGCGCACTTGCAGGCCTCGGTCGCGAGCATCGAGCACCACGAGCGACCCGCATATCTCGACCGTCTCCAGCTCCTACGGGAGCAGGTGTTCCTGCTGAACCACTTCTACGACTCGTTCTTCAGCTCGATCGGCTCGGTGGGCCGCATCCTCATCACCGTCGCGCTGCTCATGTCGATCAGCCCTGTCTTGGTGCTGCTCATTGTGTTCGCGCTGCCCGCCGTCTCCGTGTCCTCGTGGCGAGCGAGCGTCGAGCGCCGGACCGAGGAGGCGGCCGCGCCGAGCGCGCGGCTGGCCCGTCACCTGTTCGACATCGGGACGATGGCCGGCTCCGGCAAGGAGATCCGCGTCGACGGCACCAACGACCTCGTCGTGCAGCGGCGCACCGACGCGTGGCGCACCTGGTACGGCGAAGTCGCCGCGAGCGATGGGCGAGCGTGTGGTGGCACACCGCCGCGTGGACGCTGTTCGGTCTCGCATACGTCGGCGCGGTCGTGTTCGTCGCGTCCGGGCTCGACGAGTCGGCCGGCAACGTGCTCCTCGCGCTCGCCGCGGGCGCGAACCTGTCGCGTTTCCTCGGTGTCACGGTCGGTCAGGCCGAGTTCCTGCGGTGGACGCTCGACGCCGCCCAGCGGCTCGCATGGTTGGAGGACTACGCGGTCACCCACGCGGGCACGCCCGATCAACCGGCGCCGGCCCGCCTCACGAGCGGCATCCGCTTCGAAGCCGTCTCGTTCAGATACCCGGGCACCGACGCGTGGGTGCTGCGCGACGTGAACCTGGAGCTCGACGCGGGATCGGTGGTCGCGCTCGTCGGTGAGAACGGCGCCGGGAAGACCACACTCGTGAAGCTGGTCTGCAAGTTCTACGAGCCGACCGAGGGTCGCATCACCGTCGACGGCATCGATCTCCGCCGCATCAACGCCGAGGAATGGCGGGAACGCCTCTCGGGCGCGTTCCAGGACTTCTTCCGATTCGAGTACGCGGCGCTCGCGGCCATCGGGGTCGGCGACCTCGAACACGTCGACGACGAGCCTGCGGTGGTCGCGGCAGTCGGTCGCGCCGGTGCCACCGACGTCGTGGAGCGCATGCCGAGTGGTCTCGCAACCCAGCTGGGGCCAACCTGGCACGACGGTGTCGAGCTGTCGATCGGGCAGTGGCAGAAGCTCGCGCTCGCACGCGGGTTCATGCGCGACGCCCCGTTGGTCTGTGTGCTCGACGAGCCGACGGCCGCGCTCGACGCCGAGACCGAGCACACACTGTTCGAGCGCTTCGCGGCGGCGTCGCGCCAAGCGAGCGACGACGGCCGCATCACGATCCTCGTGTCGCACCGCTTCTCGACAGTCCGCATGGCCGATCAGATCATCGTGCTCGACGGCGCGCACGTCGTCGAGCACGGCACCCACGAGCAACTGATCGCGCGCAGTGGCCTCTACGCCGAGCTCTACTCGATGCAGGCCAGCGCGTACCGCTGACCGTCAGGCGCGGTGTGCGAACGAGAGCTCGTCCCGCGCGGTGAGCACGCCACGGCCGTGCATCAACTCGCCGTTGCGCACCCAGGTCGCGTCGACCTCGTCGCCGACGTCGTGCGAACGAAGGAAGAACGCGATGTCGCTGACGCGGAACACCGCGGACGGGCCGAGCTTGTGGAGCACGTCATCGGGCTCGAGACCGATCGTCTCGCCGAACATTCCGGGATGCAGCGCCTTGATCGCGACGCCCTCGGTGCGTTGGGCGAGGTCGCGTCGGCCTCGTACTTGTTCGTGAACCACGCTTCCATCTCTTCGGGATCGGTGAACGCGCGCCACGCCCGGTCGACCGGTGCCGAGACGGAGAAGGTGCGCTCGTAGCCGCTGCTCATTGTTCGTCCCCTTCGTTCGATTCGACCTTGGGATGGGCGGCCAGCACCACCCGGTACGCCTCCCCGTCGCGCGATCCGTGCCGCGAACAGAGCGCTTGCACGGCTTCGATGTACTCGTGGAGGAAGGCGGCGCGGTGGGCCTCGTCCGCGAAGCTCACGTCGATCTCGACCGCGAGACTTGCGATCTCCTCGTGGTCGAACGCCGTCCGGTCCAAAAGCACGACCGCGTCGTGTTGCAGGCGGTCACCGACGTCCACGAGCCGGTCCAGCGAAGCCTGATGCCGCAGCGTGTCGATGCGCCGTTCATCGGTGCGCGTGGTGCGGGGTGAGATCACGAACCTGCGCGCCACCGCCTCGAACGGCACCTCGACGAGGTTGCCGGCGCGCCGCTCGCCGACGACGCGTGCCGGCCCCGCCGCCTCCAGCTCCTTGAGGTGGGAGTGCACCTTCTGGCGGGTCTCGCCGATCGGGCGGGCGACCGCCGCGGCTCGGCACAGCAACGGCCCCCGAACGTGCGGGTGCCGTCGGTGGAACCGGTGAAGGCAGGCGGGCGGGGCCTGCGCCGTCCGGTTACCCACGCTGCCGACGGAGCGAAACGGCCGACCACAGCTTGGGACGGGGAGCGTTTGACTCACTACCAAGTGTGGGGTAGCTGGTGCTGCTGGAGACGCCCTATGGCGCCCCTGGGGAATGATTGCAGGAAGCAACGAGAACGGTCCCCCTGGCGATCCCGCTCGCAAGGGGGACCGTTCGCGTCGGGAGCAGGACGCCCGCCCAGCCGAACGACTCCCAGTAGACGTCCTTGTCTGCTGGGGGCCGCTGGCGTGGTGATATCCGACGCTCGTCGGCCTGGCGGATGGACGCGTCTTGCGTCAGGCGACGGCGGCGCTCCGGGGGGCGAGGTCGAGCACGTCGCCGAGCTGGTCCACCGCGAACGCGAGGTCGTGCTCGGCGATGACGATGGGCGGCGCGAGCCGGACGGTGTGCTCGTGCGCGTCCTTGGCGAGCACGCCGCGCTCGAGGAGCATCTCGCAGACGCGTCGCGCCGGGACCGTCGGATCGGCGATGTCGATGCCGGCCCACAGGCCGTGCACCCGCGTCGTGCCGGCGCCGCGTCCGACGAGCGCGCCGAGCGACTCGGCGAGGTCGCCCGCCGAGTCGCGCGGCGCGGTCTTGGTACTCGCCGGTGCGCAGCATCGCGATCGACCTCGCGGCCGACCGCGCACGCGAGAGGGTTGCCGCCGAACGTGCTGCCGTGCGTGCCCGGCGGTCAGCAGCGCCGAGCACGTCGGCGTCGGCGACGACCGCCGACAACGGCACGATGCCGCCGCCCAAGCGCCTTGCCGAGGATGTAGATGTCGGGCTCCACGTCTTCGTGGTCGCACGCGAACGTGCGGCCGGTGCGTGCGAGGCCCGACTGGATCTCGTCGGCGATCATCAGGATCGCCGGCGTCGTTGCAGACGCGCCGGACGTCCGCGAGGTAACCGGCCGGCGGCACGATCACGCCCGCTTCGCCCTGCACCGGCTCGAAGAGGAACGCGACCGTGTGCTCGGTGATCGCGGCGCGCAACGCCGCCGCGTCGCCGAACGGCACCGACACGAATCCGGGCGTGAACGGGCCGAAGCCCTCGCGGCGCGTCGGGGTCGGAGGAGAAGCCGACGATCGTCGTCGTGCGGCCGTGGAAGTTGTCGGCGCACACGATGATCTCGGCGCGGTCGGGCGCGACGCCCTTGACGTGGTAGCCCCAACGCCGCGCGGCCTTGATCGCGGTCTCGACGCCTTCGGCGCCGGTGTTCATCGGCAGCACCATGTCCTTGCCGCACAGCTCGGCGAGCTCGGCGCAGAACGGGTCGAGCTGGTCGTTGCCGAACGCGCGGCTCGTCAGCGTGAGCCGATCGAGCTGCGCGTGCGCGGCCGCGAACCAGCCGCGGGTGGCGGTGCCCGAAGTTCAGCGCCGAGTACGCGGAGAGGCAGTCGAGGTAGCGGCGGCCGTCGTCGTCGACGACCCACGCGCCGTCGCCGCCGACGAGCGTCACGGGCAGGGGCGCGTAGTTCGGGGCGGTGTGCCGTGCTCATCGCGCGTCTCCGATCCCTCGCAGCTCGAGCGTGCAGCACTTCACGCTGCCGCCCGCCTTGCGGAGCTCCGAGAGGTCGAGCGTGACCGGCTCGAAGCCTCGCGCGTCGAGGCTGCGCGGCGAGGCCGTCGGCGCCGGCCGGCATGAACACATGGCGGCCGTCGCTCGCGGCGTTGCAGCCGAACACCATCGCGTCGCGCTGCGTCGACGATGATCGCGTCGGGGTAGCGGCGTGCGAGCACGGCGCGGCTGTCGTCGGAGAACGCGGCCGGGTAGTACGCGATCTGCTCGTCGTCGAGCGCGAACAACGCGGTGTCGAGGTGGTAGAAGCGCGGGTCGACGAGCTCGAGCGTCACGACCTCGCGGTCCGAAGACTCGCTGCGACCTCGCGGTGCGCGGCGACGTCGGTGCGAAAGCCGGTGCCGGCGAGGATGACGTCGCCCGCGAGCGCGAAGTCGCCCTCGCCCTCGTGCCCGTGCTCGGGCGCGGCGCACGGCGAGGCCGTGGGCGCGGAACCAGCGCTCGTACGAGACGCTCCTCGCCGGTGCGCTGCGGATGGCGGAAGCGTGCGAGCAGCGCCACGCCGTCGATCACGAGCGCGCTGTTGGCGGCGAACACCATGTCGGGCAGGCCCCGCTTGGGTGTGATCGTCTCGACGACGTGGCCGGCGTCGCTCGTAGGCGG
This sequence comes from uncultured Actinomycetes bacterium, assembly GCA_963781425.1. GTDB lineage: Bacteria > Actinomycetota > Acidimicrobiia > IMCC26256 > PALSA-610 > DASQHW01. The sequence continues at coordinate 263,875 of CAWAGX010000015.1, forward strand.
CGCGCAGGTGCTCCCACTGCGCCAGGCCGCGCCCGGCGTCGGCCGGCAGCTCGGGGTGCATCCAGGGATTGATCGCGTAGACGACGGCGAAGTGGGCGGGCGGGCACATGAGGAAACGCCGCGTCGGTCGGTGGAAATGGTCGACCGCTCCATGCAGGACATGACGGCCGATCGGCAGATCACGCGATAATCTGCGTGATCCTTGCTTTTGAGGAGCGATTCGTTGCTTCGAGACGACCTAGACCGGCAGATCGTTGCGCAACTCGTCGAGAATGCGCGCGCTTCGTTCGGTGCGATCGGGCGGGGGGTGGGCCTGTCGGCGCCGGCGGTGAAGCGGCGGGTCGACCGCCTGCTCGCCGACGGGGTGATCACGGGCTTCACCGGCCCGTCTCGACGACGAGGCGATCGGCGCCACGACGGAGGCGTTCGTCGAGCTGTACTGCCGCAGCCGTACGAACCCGGCCGACATCGCCGAGATGGTCGTCGGGGTTGCCCGACGTCGTGGACGCCTACACCGTCACCGGCGACGCCGACGCGCTCCTGCACGTGAAGACCGCGAGCCCGGCCGAGCTCGAAGCAGTGGTCGAGCAGGTGCGCGCCCACCAGAACGCCGAGCGCACGAAGACGACGATCGTGCTCTCGCGGATCGTCGCGCGGGCGTCAGCGACGTGAGTCAGAAGGTGCGACCCGCCCGTGGCGGTGCAGCGTGCGGGAGATCGCCTGCTCGTGCAGATACCGCGGGAGCTCGACGCGCGACGTCGGCCGTGACGGCCGTGTCGTCGACCGTGATGCCGGCCGCGTGGCAAGCGCGCGCGAGCACGTCGGAGACCGGGCCGAGCACGCGGAGTCGTTGCGCGCCGCTCGCACCGATGCGGCGTGCGAGTGCGTCGTCGGACTCCCGGGTGTCGACGATCTCGACGACGGCACCGGTGAGACGCCCCGCCTCCTCGACGACACGGCGCTCGTCCGTCGGTGGTGGTCGGGGTCGGGCGCACGAGCACCTTGGCGAGCGGCCGGGAGCGCAGCAGGTTCTGCTCGGCCTGCAGTCCCGCGAGGTCGTGCGGCGACGAGCGCGCGGCGGGTCGAGCCGACCGTCGAGTGACCGTGGCGCGAAGCGCGAGAAGCGCAGGATGTCGTTCGGCCCGCCGGCCTTGGCGCCCGGTCCGACCGACGAGTGCTTCCAGCCGCCGAAGGGCTGGCGTTGCACGATCGCGCCGGTGATGTGCCGGTTGACGTACGCGTTGCCGACCTCGACGTGCTCGGTCCAATGCGCGATCTCGTCGGGGTCGAGGGTCTGGAGGCCGCCGGTGAGCCCGAACTCCGGTCGCGTTCTGGAGCGCGAGGGCATCGTCGAGATCACGCGCCGCGCATCACGCCGAGCACCGGACCGAAGCATTCGGTGCGATGGAACCACGAGCCCGGCCGCACACCGAGCTTCACGCCGGGGCTCCACAACGTCCGCCGTTGTCGAGCTGCTTCGGCTCGACGAGCCAGCGTTCGCCCGGGTCGAGCTCGGTGAGCGCGCGGCGCAGCTTGCCGGCAGGCGGCTGGATGACCGGCCCCATCATCGTCGCAAGGTCGGTGGCGAGTCCGACGCGGACGCTGCGGACCGCGTCGGCGAGCCGCGCCAGGAACCGTTCGTCGTCGTGCACCGACGCTTCGATGATCGCCAGGCTCGCGGCCGAGCACTTCTGGCCGCTGTGCCCGAACGCCGAACGCACGAGGTCGCGGATCGCGAGGTCGACGTCGGCCGCGCCGGTGATCACGAGCGCGTTCTTGCCGCTGGTCTCCGCGATCAGACGGAGGCGCGGCTTCCAGCTCGAGGAACATCTGGGCGGTGTCGTACGCGCCCGTGAGCACCACCGTATCGACGCCGTCGTGCGTGATGAGATGACGCCCCACCTCGTTGTCCGGGCAGCGCACGAGCTGCACGACGTCGGGCGGGACGCCGGCTTCGTGCAGCTGCGCGGACCAGCTCGGCCGCGGTGGCGTACGGCTTCCGGCGCGGGTTTCAGCAACACGGTGTTCCCGGCCGCGAGCGCGGACACCACGCCGTTGGCGGGGATGGCGTAGGGGAAGTTCCACGGCGCCGCGACCACGACGGTGCCGACGGGAGTGCAGACCGTGCCGTCGTGGGTGAGGTCGTCCAGCAACCGGGTCTGCGACGCGGCCCAGCGCGCCATGTCGATGGACTCGGAGACCTCCGGATCGCCCTCGCGCACGGTTTTCGCGGTCTCGTGCGCCATGATCGCGATCGTTCGACCCCGTGCCGCGGCCATGACCTCTGCGACGCGACTCAGCACCCGGCGCCGCTCGGACGTCGCGGTCGTCGACCAGTGGCGCGCACCTTCGTCGCCGCGCGCGCGACCGCGGCGTCGATGTCGTCGGTCTGCGCGAGCAGAGGTGGGAGGGGCGAGGGCAAAGGCCCGTCGAGATGATGCTCGATCCAGTGCCGGTTCGCCGGCAGCGTGAAGTCGGTGTCGGGTTCGTTGGCGAAGGGTGCTTCGGGGTCGAAGGCGCGTCGCTCGGTGCGTCGATCCTGGAGCCGGCGCGGCATCGTCGACACCGTGTGCCGGGCCTCGACCGCGGCTTCGAAGCGGGCGCGCTCGTCGTGCCATCGTGGCGACCCGGGCGTGATCGAGAACAACGCCCGCAGGAAGTTCTCCTCGGCGGCGTTCTCGTCGAGCCGGCGCGAGAGATACGCGATCGCGGCCGCGAACTCCTTGTCGTCGACGACGGGTGTGTACAGCAGCAGCGCGCCCGCAACCTCGCGCACGGCGCGGGCCTGCGCCGGCGCCATGCCCTCGAGCATCTCGATCTCGACGGTGTCGTTCGCCGAGCCCGAGCTCGTCGCGCAGCACAAGCGCCCATGCGATGTCGAAGAGGTTGTGGCTCGCGACACCGACGTGCAGGTCACCGCGTCCCGCGGCAGCCAGTGCCCGTTCGAGCATGCGCTTGTAGTGCGCGTCGACGTCGGCCTTGGTGTCGTACGGCGCCGCGGCCCACCCCATCAGCTCGGCGTCGACGTGCTCCATCGCGAGGTTCGCGCCCTTCACGATGCGGACGCGTACGGGCGCGCCGCCGGCGGCGCGGCGCGCGGCGGCCCATTCGCACAGCTCGTCCAGCACGGCGTACGAGTCGGGGAGGTAGGCCTGCAGCGCGATGCCGCCGGGCAGTGACCGGAACTCCGGCTCGTCGAGCACGCGACGGAACGCGACGACGGTGAGGTGGAGGTCTCGGTACTCCTCCATGTCGAGATAGACGAACTTCGCCGGCGTCGCCGACGCCGCGACCCGGTACACGCGCCGCAGTCGCTCGGCGATGCGCGCGACCGAATGATCGAACGCGAGCACATCGAGGTTCGCGCACAACGCCGACACCTTCACCGACACGCATTGCACATCCGGGCGGCGCAAACGGCTGCACACCGCGGTCAAGCGGGCATCGGCTTCGTCGTCACCCAGAATCGCCTCGCCGAGGAGGTTGACGTTGCACTCGACGCCCGCCGTGCCGGCGGCGCGCCACATGCTTGGAGAACGCGGGATCGCCCGCCGCCAGGATGACGCCGCGGGTCTCGGCCTTCACGCGGGCTCGCACGGCGGGTGCGACCGCGGCCGGCAGCACCGCGCCGCCGAGCGCCGCGAGTCGCAGGCCGGCCCGGTCGATCGGTCCGAACGAGTGGGGGAGGCCACCGGCGACCAGGCGACGGAGCCGCTCCATCGCGTGGGTGTCGTCGTCGGTGCGCAGCACCTCGTCGGTGAGCACGAACAGCAGCTCGCGCCCGGCGGGGTCGGCGAGCAACCGCCCGAGGCGGTGTGCGCGCCGGGCCTCGCCTCGCGTCGTCTGCGCAGATGCGCGACGCAGCAACGTCTCCGCGAGTGACGCTGCGTTCGTCAGCTCCGGCGCATCCGACACGCCTCCATTGAACCGCGTGCGGAGAGGGGCCCCGCGCACGTCAACTAGGCGTGTGTGGGGTGCGGAAAACGCACCCCACACACGCCCGACTGGGGGTGAGGTCAGGTGTGGGTGAGCTCGAGGAGGAACTCGAGCTCCCCGTGGTCCTCGGTGGTGATCGTCGCGAAGCTCGGGTTCGGGATCTGGTAGTCCGCGAACACCACTGGGATCGTGGCCGACACCTCGATCGTGTTGCCGTTGCGCTGGGCCTTGAGCGGGACGGTGACGGACTTGGTCACGCCGTGCAACGTCAGGTCGCCGGTGCCCTGCACGGTGATCGGGGTGCCGTTGGCCGGTTCGGGGCCGAGCGCGATCGGTTGGGTGAGCTTGAACGTCGCGTTCGGGAACTGCGCGGTGTTCATGATACGGCCCTGGAACTGGCTGTCGCGCCGGTCCTCGTCACTCTTCACGGTCGTGAGGTCGACGGTGACGTCCGCGGCGTTGACCGTCGTGCCTGCGATCGTCACGGTCCCGGTGACGCTCGATGTCCGGCCGGCCGCTTCGTTGTCCTGTCCGAACAGCACTTCCTTCACGCGGTATCCCGCCGTGGAACCGCTGCCGACCTTCCAGGTGCCGGCGAGCGCGACACCTGTCGTGCCGGCGACCGTGGTCTGCGTCGGCTTCGACAGCGTGAGCCGCGGCGGCGGGTCGTCTTCGATGAAGTGGATGTAGACGTAAGGGACGGCGACCACCGCGATCACGATGAGCGCGATCGCGCCCGTGAGCAACCACAGCCATTTGCGTGATCTCGACAATGCCATGACCTCACCATTGGGTCTCTGGTTGTGAGTCGGCTGAGAGACGGCCGGCCCGGAGAAGCGTTCTTCAGCGCTTCTTACACGTTTCCGACTCCGGCCCCAATCTCGGTCGCCGAATCTCGGGTCATGACGGATACGAACGTGCCACTGCATCGGTTCGACCACGACGAGCCTGCTATTCCCCCGCTCGTCGACGTGGTCGTGCCGGTGTACAACGAGGCCGCGGTGCTGCGCGCCAGGATCTGCCGGTTGCATTCGTATCTCACCAGCAGCTTCCCGTTCTCGTGGCGCATCACGATCGTCGACAATGGTTCGGTGGACGGGACATGGTTCGAGGCCACGGCCGTGGCTCGCGACTTCGTAGATGTCCGGGCAATGCATCTGGGAGAAAAGGGTCGAGGCGGCGCGCTGCGCGCGAGCTGGAGCACGAGCGACGCGGAGATCGTCGCGTACATGGACGTCGATCTGTCGACCGATCTCGACGCGCTCGTTGCCCCTTGTCGCACCGCTCGTGTCGGGCCACTCCGATCTCGCGATCGGCTCGCGGCTCGCGTCCGGCGCGTCGGTCGCCCGGCGCCCCAAGCGAGAGCTGATCTCGCGCGCGTACAACTTGATGTTGCGCGCCGGCTTCGCAACCAAGGTTCGCGACGCGCAATGCGGGTTCAAGGCGGTGCGCGCCGAGATCGCACGCGTGCTCCTCCCCGAGATCGCGGACGACGGCTGGTTCTTCGACACCGAGCTGCTCCTGCTCGCCGAGCACAACGGGTTGCGGATCCACGAGGTCCCGGTCGACTGGGTGGACGACGCCGACAGTCGTGTGCACCTCGTCCGCACCGCGCTCGGCGATCTCGCGGGATCGGCGCGCATGGCGAAGAGGTTCTTCCTGGGACGCGGCCGGATCGACCTCGGCCCGGTCGCCCGCCACGGAGTCCGCGATCTCGTGGCGCCGGGGAGCACACGGTGAGCGCGCCGACGATCGCCCATCCCCCATACGAGCATGCGCCGGTCTCCACCCCGACAAGCCCCGAAGCGACACCCGCTCGCGCGGAGGTACGCCCGAGGTGGGAACGACCGGCGCTGGTCGCGTTGCTCGTGGTGACCGGTGCGCTGTACCTGTGGGGGCTCGGCGCGTCGGGGTGGGCGAACTCGTACTACTCGATGGCAGTACAGGCCTCGACGAAGAGCTGGAAGGCGTTCTTCTTCGGCTCGCTCGATGCCGGGAACTCGATCACGGTCGACAAGTCGCCGGCCGCGTTGTGGGTGATGGACGCGTTCGCGCGCGTCTTCGGTGTCAACGTGTGGAGCATCCTCGTCCCGCAGGCCCTCGAAGGCGTCGCCGCGGTAGGACTGCTCTACGCGACGGTCAAGCGTTGGTTCGGGGCCGGCGCGGCCCTGATTGCGGGCGCGGTGATGGCGTTGACGCCGGTCGCGGCGCTGATGTTCCGGTTCAACAATCCCGACGCGCTCTTGGTGCTGTTGCTCGTCGCGGGCGCGTACGCGCTGACACGTGCGCTCGAACGCGGGAGCACCATGTGGTTGGTGCTCGCGTTCTCGTGCATCGGCTTCGGCTTCCTCGCCAAGATGCTGCAGGCGCTGATCGTCGTGCCCGTCTTCGCGCTGGTGTACCTGTTCGCGGGCCCTCCGCAGCTCGGCCGTCGCATCGGCCAGCTCGCCATGGGCGGGGTCGCATTGCTCGTGTCTGCGGGCTGGTGGATCGCGATCGTCCAGCTCTGGCCGGCGAGCTCCCGGCCGTACATCGGCGGTTCGCAGAACAACAGCCTGTGGAACGTGATCTTCGGTTACAACGGCTTCGGACGACTGACCGGCAACGAGACCGGCAGCGTGGGTGGCGGACCGCAGGGCGCGGCGGGACGGTGGGGACCGACCGGATGGACCCGCATGTTCAACGCCGAGTTCGGCGGCCAAGCATCCTGGTTGTTGCCCGCGGCGTTGCTCGTGCTCGTCGCCGGGCTGGTGTTCACGTGGCGCATGCCGCGCACCGACCACACCCGCAGCGCGTTGTTGCTCTGGGGTGGCTGGTTGCTGGTCACCGGCGCGGCGTTCAGTCTCGGCCAGGGGATCATCCACCCGTACTACACAGTTGCGCTCGCCCCCGCGATCGGTGCCCTCGTCGGGATCGGCGCGACGCGGTTGTGGAACGGCCGGCGACATCCGGCAGCGCGCGCGACCCTCGCCGTCTCGTTCGCGGTGACCGTGTGGTGGTCGTACGCGTTGCTCGGTCGCACGCCCGCGTGGCATCCCGCGCTGCGCAGCGCGGTGCTCGTGGTCGGCATCGGCGTCACCGCGTTGCTCGTCGTGAGCTCGACGCCGGCGTTGCGGCGGGTCGCGGGCGTGCTCGCGGCGGGCGCGTTGCTCGTCGCGCTCGCGGGACCGGCGGCGTACACCCTGTCGACGGTGAACACCGCGCACAGCGGCGCGCTCCCGGTGGCGGGACCGTCCGATGCGAGCGGGACCGGTGGTCCCGGGCGCGCCGGCGGCGCGCCCCGCAACTTCGCCGGCGGCGGGCTCCGTGGGGGCGGCTTCCAGTTCGGTCAGGGCGGCCCGGCATTCGGCAACCGCGTCCCCCCGTTCGGCAACGGTGCAGGGCCCACCGGTGGTGCCGGTGGCCGCGGCGGTCTCGGTGGCCTGTTGAACGGCTCGGAACCTTCGTCCGAGATCACCGCGCTCCTCGCGCAGGACGCGAACGCGTACACGTGGGTCGCGGCGACGACCGGTGCGAACAACGCGGCCGGCTACCAGCTCGCCACCGGTGACCCCGTGATGGCGATCGGCGGCTTCAACGGCACCGACCCGTCACCGACGCTCGCGCAGTTCCGGGAGTACGTCGCGGGAGGCAAGATCCACTACTTCATCGCCGGCGGCGGTCTAGGCGGCGGCGCGTTCCGCGGTGGTCCCCGGAGCTCGTCGACCACGAACGAGATCGCGCAGTGGGTTGCAAGCAACTTCACCGCGCGAACGGTCGGGGGCGTGACTGTGTACGACCTCACGTCGGGAGTGTGAGCCGCACGACGGTGCCGCCGCCGTCCCGCGGCAGGATCTCGATAGTGGCGCCGTGCCGGTCCGCGATCTGCTTGACGATCGACAGCCCGAGCCCGGAGCCCGGCATCGTGCGCGCCTCGGGGGCGCGGTAGAAGCGGTCGAAGACGTGCTCGCGGTCGGCGGGCGCGATACCCGGTCCGCGGTCGGCGACGTCGACCCGCGGACCCGAGACCGTGACCTCGACCGGCGTCCCGGACGGGCTGAACTTGCACGCGTTGTCGACGAGGTTCGAGAGCGCGCGCTCGAGCGCCGCAGGTTGCACGCTGACCATCGTGGCGGGCCCGGCGGCCAGCGCGATCTCGCGAGCGGTCAGTCGCCGCATCCGCGCGACGACCCGTTCGGTGAGCTCACCGAGCTCCGTGGGCCGGGGCGGCTCGTCGGCGCGCCCGTCGGTCGCGAGATCGACCAGCTCGGTGACCAGCTCGGTGAGCTCCACGAGCTCGACATCGACGGCCTCGAGGACCTGCGCCCGTTGTGCGTCGTCCATCGTGTTTGCCCGCTGCAGCACCTCGACGTTCGTCCGCAGCGCGGTGAGCGGTGTACGCAGCTCGTGGCTCGCGTCCATGACGAGGCGCTGCTGTTGGGCGCGCGAATCGCGCAGTGCGACGAGCATCGTGTTGAAGCTCGTCGCGAGCCGACCGAGCTCGTCGTGCCGGTGCACTTCGATCGTGCTCTCGAGGTCTTGTGTCTGCGCGACGCGTTCGGTCGCCTTCGTGAGGCGCTCGATCGGCCGCACGATGCTCCGCGCGATGATCCACGCGAGCATCGCCGCGACGGCGGTGCCGATGAGCGCGATCAGCAGGAGGCGAAGGTCGAGCGTCGAAAGGACGTTGTTGGTCTCCTTGATGCTGCGGGCGATCTGGGCCGCGCCACCGGGCACGTGCGCGGTGAGCACGCGGTACGGCGTGCCGTCGATCGCGGCCGTGCGGAAACGAGGAGGCTGAGGGTTCTTGGCGATGTCGCGATCCCGCGCGTCGATCGGGATGGCGATGGGCGCACGCTGTGCGATCCCGCCCTCCGATGGGATCAGCTGTACGAACGCATCGGGTTCCGCGAACTCGGGCTCGGTCGGAAGACCGGGAGGTATATGCGTGCCGTTCGCACCGCGCGAACGGTTGTCGAACCCGTGTTGTATGCGCCCGTCCTGTGCCCGCTGCAGCAGGAAGCGGTCGGTCTGTGCGCGCAGCTCGTGGCTCGTGCTGACGTGCGCGGCGTACACGCACCCCACGACCACGACCGCGAACGTGATCGCGACAATGCCCAGCAACCGGACGCGCAGGCTCATGTCGCTCGAGCCGTGTAGCCGACACCCCGCACCGTGTGCACGACGCGCGGCTCGCCGTTCGCTTCGGTCTTGCGCCGGATGTAGCCGATGTACACGTCGAGCGACTTCGAGGATGTCTCGAAGTCGTACCCCCAGATGCGCTCGTAGATCGTGTCGCGGGGGAGGACGATCCCGGCGTTGAACATCAACAACTCGAGCAGATCGAACTCGGTCTTCGTGAGATCGAGCTCGCGACCGGCGCGCCAAGCCTGGCGGCGCTTCGGATCGAGCACGAGGTCGTCCACGCGCAGCTCTTCCTCGCCGCCCGTCACGCTCGCACGGCGCAACAGCGCGCGCAACCGTGCGAGGAGCTCGTCGAGTGCGAACGGCTTCACGAGGTAGTCGTCGGCGCCGGCGTCGAGCCCGGCCACGCGGTCGGACACCTCGTGGCGGGCGGTCAGCATCAGCACCGGCGTGTGGTTCCCCCGGTCGCGCAGGATGCGACAGACCGCGAGGCCGTCGGTACCTGGCATGAGCACGTCGAGCACCACGACGTCGGGCACCAGCTCATCGATGCAGAGCAGACCGTTGTTGCCGTCGACCGCGGTGTGCACGTCGTAGCCCTCGAGCCTCAGTGCCCGCGCCACCGCGTCGCGCACGTGCGCATCGTCTTCGACGACCAGGACGCGGCCGTATTCCATGCTCGGGAGCATCGCACACGGAGGTAAGAGCCTCGAAAGAACGGGCGAGCGCCGTGAGGTGACGCGGTGAGAGGATCGGGGTGTGACGACCTTCGACGTGGAAGCAACGGATCATCTGCTGACGACAACACGCGCGGTGCGCAAGCGCCTCGACCTCGACCGGCCCGTGCCGCGCGAGGTGGTGCTCGACGCGTTGCGTGTCGCGATCCAGGCACCGACCGGCGGCAACTCGCAACGCTGGCGATGGGTCGTCGTCGACGATCCCGACCTGCGCGCCGGCCTCGCCGCGCTCTACCGCAAGCGCGCCGAGCCGTACATGAACGCGCCGGGCGTGGCGCAGAGCCGCGTCCTGGACTCGTCGCTGTATCTCACGGCGCACATGCACGAGGTGCCGGTGATGGTGATCCCGTGCATCCTCGATCGCCTCCCGGAGTCCGCGTCCAACGAGGCGATCGCCGGCTTCTACGGCTCGATCCTACCCGCGGTGTGGAGCTTCCAGCTCGCGCTGCGCAGCCGCGGCCTCGGTTCGGTCTTCACGACGCTGCACCTCGCCTACGAGCAGGAAGCGAGCCGCCTGCTCGGCATCCCGGACACGGTGACGCAGGCCGCGCTCATTCCGGTTGCCTACACGAAGGGAGATGATTTCAAGCCCGCGTATCGCAGGCCGGTCGAGGAGATCACGTACTTCGACGGGTGGAAGGGGAAGGCCCGCGGCTGACCGGAATACGCTCTCCTCGGAGCGGTACGCACTTCGAGAAGGAGCCCCCATGCCGGACATCAAGGCGTTCGGTCAACCCACGTTCGCGTCGTCGGAGGATGAGCGGCTGCACCGGAAGCAGCGACTCGCCGCCGCGTTCCGGCTCTTCGCGCGCCACGGCTTCGACGAGGGAGTCGCCGGCCACATCACCGCGCGCGACCCCGAACGTCTCGACCACTTCTGGGTCAACCCGTTCGGCGTGCATTTCTCACGGATCCGGGTCTCCGATCTCATCCTGGTCAACCACCACGGCGAGGTCGTCGAGGGCGACCGGCCCGTCAACGGCGCGGCCTTCGCGATCCACTCGCAGCTGCATGCCGCACGTCCCGATGTCGTAGCGGCCGCCCACAGCCACTCGCTCCACGGCAAGGCGTGGTCGGCGCTCGGCCGGCTGCTCGATCCGCTCACGCAGGACGCGTGCGCGTTCTACGGCGACCACGGCTTGTTCGACGACTACACGGGTGTGGTGCTCGACCTCGACGAGGGGAAGCGCATCGCGGCCGCGCTCGGCGACTACAAGGCGGTGATCCTGCGGAACCACGGCCTCTTGACCGTCGGCCATTCCGTCGACGAGGCCGCGTTCTGGTTCTTCGCGATGGACCGCACCTGCCACGCGCAGCTGCTCGCCGAGGCCGCGGGCACACCCGTGCACATCGATGCCGACATGGCGGCGCACACCGCCTCGCAGGTCGGCGGCCACCAGGCAGGATGGTTCGGCTTCCAGCCGCTCTACGACATGCTCGTCGTGGAAGAGCCCGACCTGTTGGAGTAGCTCCCGTTCGGCGGGCTCCTACGATCTCGCCATGGCGATCACCGGTGAGTGTCAGTCGAGGTTCGCGCTGGTACGCGAGGAGTTCGAGCGCAACTTCGCCGAACGCGGCGAGGTCGGTGCCTCGGTGTGCGTCACCGTCGACGGCGAGACGGTCGTCGACCTCTGGGGCGGGGTCGCAGACCCGGCGACCGGCCGTGCGTGGGAGCGCGACACGATCGGCGTGGTCTGGTCCTGCACCAAGGGGGCTGCTGCGGTGTGCGCGCACATGCTCGTCGCGCGCGGGCAGTGCTCACTCGACGCGCCCGTCAGCTCGTACTGGCCGGAGTTCGCCAAGCACGGCAAGGAAGCGATCACCGTCCGCATGCTGCTCGCGCACCAGGCGGGGCTCGCGGCCTTTCGCGAGCCGATCCCCGACGACGGGTACTGCGACTGGGACCTCATCGCCGGACGGCTCGCCGACGAAGAGCCGCTCTGGGAGCCCGGCGCGCGCCACGGCTACCACGCGCTCACGTTCGGACATCTCGTCGGCGAGATCGTGCGACGCGTCAGCGGCAGGTCGATCGGCACCTTCTTCCGTGAGGAGGTGGCGGAGCCGCGCGGCATCGACCTCTGGATCGGGTTGCCCGCCGCGCACGAGCCTCGCGTCGCGCCCACGCTGCCCGCCGAACCACCGGCGCCGGGCACGGAGATCCCGAGCTTCTACCGAGTCGCCATGACCGACCCCACATCCGTCGGTGCGCTGGTGTTGATGAACTCGGGCTCGGTCTTCGCGTCGGGATGGATCGACACACGCGACGCGCACGCGGCCGAGCTGCCGGCGTTCGGGGGCATCGGCAACGCTCGCGCGCTGGCCGGGATGTATCGCACGCTCGCGATCGGCGGCGACGGGCTCGTCGACGCCGAAGAGCTCGCGGTGATGGGGGCGGTCGTGTCGGCGACGTCGGTGGACGCGACGATGCTCGTCCCGACGCGGTGGTCGACGGGCTTTGCCAAGTCGGTCGACAACTCCGCGGGTGGCCCGGGCGACCGGGACGGCGTGATCCTCTCCGAAGAGGCGTACGGCCACGTCGGCATGGGCGGATCGATCGGGTTCGTCGACCCCCGGGCCCGGATGTCGTTCGGCTACACGATGAATCGCCAGGGCATGTCGGTGGGTCTCGACGCCCGGGGCCAGTCGCTCGTCGATGCCGCGTACACCGTGCTCGGGTACCGGCGGCCCGAGCGGGGCGGCAGCTGGTACCCGTGACGGGAATGGCGCCTCGGGGGTGTGCGTTGAACCCTCGGCTATGCCTCGTTTGAAGACTGCTCCCGTGCGCACCGACTGGTTCGACGATGCCGCGTGTCGCGACGCCGACACGACGGTGTTCTTCCCGACGTCGGACGCGCATGCAGCCGAGGCGAAGGCGATCTGCGCGGCCTGCCCCGTGCGTGAGGAGTGCCTGGAGTACGCGCTCGAGACCCGTCCTGCCGACGGTGTCTGGGGCGGCCTCACCGCGATCGAGCGTCACCGCGTGCTTCGCCGCCGTCAGAAGGCTGCAAGAAAAGCTCGCACCGCCGCGTAGGCGTCACCCCGCGGTACTCCCCGCGCTCAGGCTGCGTTCGACCCCTGCTCCCCGCGTGCGACCTGCGGTGTCTCGTCGCGCCAGCGCGCCGGATCTTCCTCGGGCGGTGGCGTGGGGCGCCGGGCGTGGCCCGCATACATCGCGACGATCGCCGAGATGCCGGCGACGCCCGCCCACGACAACGCGAGGTCGAGGAAATAGCGGACGCCGGCATCGGTGATGTCGGCGTTGCCGTCCAGCGTCGCGCGCATCGTGGGGTACCAGAGCACGACCGAGAGCACGAGGCTCACCCCGAAGATGCACGCCGGGTCGACGCGGGCCCGCTTGTTCATGGCAATCACTCCTCGAGCTCGAGGGAGTTGCGCGAGTGCTTCTTACGCTTGCGCCGTCACGGCCGGCGTCGTCTCGAGCGGGCGCTCCGAGACACGGTCGCGAGGGCTCGAGCCACTGGCAACCGCGGCGTAGTACGCGGCCTTGCGGCGCGCGACCCGACCGTTCGGGCGGGGCTCGTCCGGGAGCGCTTCCGGCTCCAGCTGCGAGCTGATGCCGTCCTTCAACAGCAGCAGCGCCTCGGCGCGGAGCTGCGAGATGCGCGACTCGCTGACGCCGAGCTCGTCGGCCAGATCCTGCATCGAGCGCTCTTCGAAGAAGTAGCCGATGACGACGCGCTGCAGACGCTCGGGCAGCGCGTGCACGGCATCCATGAGGTATGCCTTGCGCTCGCGATCGAGCATCGTCATCTCGGGCGTGGCGTCGTCGCTCGCGATGAACGATTCCGCGTCGCCTTCCAGCACCAACGAGTCGTAGTTCAAGACGGTCGCGCGGTGGACGTCGTCGACGAGCTTGTGCACGGTCTCGGTCGGCACGTCGAGGGTCGCCGCGATCTCGCCGGAGGTCGGCGCCCGGCCGAGCTTGTTCATCAGCTCTTCGTGGGCGGCTTGCAGCCCGCGGGCACGGGCACGGACCGAGCGGCTCGCCCAGTCACGGCCGCGGAGCTCGTCGAGCAGCGCGCCGCGGATACGGGTCGACGCGAACCGCTCGAACGCGATCCCGCGCTCAGGGTCGTAGCTCCGCGCCGCCTGCGCCAGGCCGAGCATGCCGGCCGAGACCAGGTCGTTGCGGGTGACGTGGCTGGGTACCCGGTGCGCGACCTCGGAGACCACGTACTGGACGAGCGGGAGGTGCTGGCGCACGAGGTTGTCCTCGTGGGTCGCCCGTTCGATGTCGATCGTCACTGCCTGCGTTGGCTTCACGTTCTGCTGTCCCCCAGCTCGCCCGGTCTCCACGGGCGTGGTCAATGTCGAGGAAATTTCGGCTTCCCGGGGATATGGCCTTGATAGACCGCAGGGTTGAAAGATCTGCGCGCTTTGCGTCGAGCGAGGATACGCGGAGGGTAGTATCTCTGGGTCACGACGGCTCGGGAGGCTCGCCGTGCAAGATCTCGACATGCGCACGGCCCAGACGGCCGTCGTCGCCGACGAGCTCGCACTCGTGCGGGCGGGCATCACGGCCGTCCTCCACGACCGCGGCCTGGAGGTCGTCGCCCAGACCCGATCCGGGCGCGAGCTGCTGAGCCTGGCAGAGCCCCTGCGACCGGACGTCGTGGTGGTCGGCATGCCCGCCGACCTCGCCCTCGAGGAGGTCGTCCGGCGCCTCGTCCGGCTCCGGCCGCATCCGGCGATCGTGGCGCTGGTCCCGGTCGCGCAGGGTCACGTCGTGGGGTATCTCCTCGCCCTCGGTGCCGCCGCGGTGGTCCTGCGCACGAGCGATGTCGACGAGCTGGGCACCGCGGTCGATGCCGCGTGCAAGGGCGAGCAGTACGTCACCTCCGCGCTGCACGGCGCGCTGGTGGGGGCCGTACGGCTGCCGCCCCTCGACGAGCAGACCGACGAGCTCCTCTCCGCGCGCGAGCGTGAGGTCCTGATCCTGCTCGCCGAGGGCCGCTCCAACCGGGAGATCTCCAACGACCTCTCGGTCACCCTCGCGACCGTGAAGTCCCACCTCGTCCGCATCTACGCCAAGCTCGGCGCCAAGAACCGGAACGAAGCGCTCGGACGCGCCGTGTCCCTCGGGGTCTTGCAGTAGGTCTTGCAGTAGGAGGAGGCCCCGGGGCCCGCCACGCACCGGGGTGATCATTGACCCCCTCGGTTCATTCATCTCTCACGGCAAACCCGCCGATGGAACGGTGCACCACTGGGGCCGTGAGGGTGGAGTCATGGCGCTGAGCGACGCGTCGAACATCTTGTGGCGGGAACGGCAGCTCATCGAGCTCCTCGTGTTCAAGCTCGAGGAGGAGCAGCTCATCTTCGCCGCCGGGCGCAATCGCTGGCTCGCGCGCGCGACCCGTGAAGTCGAGAGCGTGGTCGCCGAGATCAGGCGCGTCGAGCTCGAGTGGGCCGTGCAGGTCGCCGATGCGGGGCATGAGCTGGGCATCGCCGACGCGCCGACGCTGCGCGAGCTCTCGTCGATGACACCCACGCCCTGGGACGGAATCTTCTCGGAACACCGGCACGCGTTGCTCGCTCTCGCCGAGGAGATCGACAAGATCACGAAGACGAATCGCGAGCTCATGCAACGCGGACACGACGCGGCACGCGGGACGCTCGGCGCGGGGGGCGACACCGCGATCGACATCGACATGTACGACGCGCACGGCACGCTCCCCGATCGGGCGCTCGTGCTGCGCATCGTGGACGAGGCGATCTGATGCCGCGCTCCGGCTCAAGAACCGGCAGGTACAGACCGAACTTGGCGAAGTCGGTGCGCGATTCCAGCAGGCCGATGCAAGGCAGAACCAACACAGGGCGGACACGGTGACGATGAAGAAGGACCTGTCGTATTCCCTCGCGGACTTCCTCCGGTAGGTAACGATGCTCGAGACACAGACCACCACTGATGTCGTCGGGATCACCTTCCCGGCGGGGATGCCCGGATTCCCGAATGCGCACCGCTTCGAGCTGGTGCCGTGGGGACCGGCCGGAAGCCCCTTCCTGTTGTTGACATCCGCGGACAGCTCGGATGTCGGCTTCGTGGTCGTGCCGCCGTGGGTCTTCTATCCCGAGTACGAGTTCGAGCTCGACGCGGGAACCGCGGAGCGCCTGCGGCTCACCGCTTCCGAAGACGCGGTGGTCTTCGCGGTCGTGACGTTGCGTGATCGTCCCGAGGATTCGACGCTGAATCTCCTTGGTCCGATCGTCGTCAACCGCGTCACGTGCGAGGCCGCCCAGGTCGTCCTGCCGAGTGCGGGCTACAGCGTGAGAGCGCCGCTCGCGATCGCAAGTTGATCGATCGCGCCGGTCTCGCGAGCTCGGTCGCCTGACGGGCGCGTGCGCGATTGCGCAACGTCTGAGCCGCCACCCAACGTGAACGCGCATGCTCGTGGGTCTCACGCACACGGTCGCGCGAGTGCGTATGCTCGCGGTCGGGCGCGCTGCAGCGGCCGCCATGGAGGGGAGGATCCCGTGCTCGTGCTCACACGACGTGCGAACCAGAGCATCATGATCGGGCACGAGATCGTGGTGACGGTGCTCGAAGTCCGCGGGGACCAAGTGCGCCTCGGCATCAAGGCGCCGCGCTCGATCGACGTGCACCGCGAGGAGATCTTCGCCCAGCTGCAGCAAGCGAATCGCGATGCGGTGAAGCCTTCGCAGCAGGCGCTCGAGTCGCTGCAGAGCATCCAGGCCCGCACCGACGAGCACGACGTCCGCTGACCCACTGCGTGCGCCGGTAAATGGTCGGCGCGGGGCTCAGCCGACCAGGTCGTCGCCGAGTACCACGAGGACCGTCGCGGCCCCGACGTCCACGGGCGCCGGGTCGGGCATGGGCCGCACCGCGGCCGCCGGCGCGCCGATGATGCCGGCGATCGCCTCGGCATCCCCCTGAGCGTCCGCGAGGAAGAACACGCTGGTCGTGGTGGTCTTTTCCTCTGCGTTCACCGGCGTCAGCGCGATGCAGCCCGCGTTGCTGCAGCTCATCGGAGCGTTTCGTGGCGGCGCGATCGACGAGGGACCCATTCGCGACGAGGACCGTGACCGTGCGCGCGTCATGATGCCGCGGGCTCGTCGACGGGGATCCGGCCCGCGGCTCGCGGTCGACGACTCGCAGAGTGCGGCTGATCAGCGGGCGGTCTTGGCGTGCACGCGCCGTCGCGCCTACGTCGGGTCGAGCGATGTCGCCGCGGGCGAGTCACTGCCCGCGAATCGTTCGGAGAACCACGCCACCGTCGCCCGCAGCCCCTCCTCGAAACCGACCGCGCAGCGGAAGTCGAGGTCCCGCTCGGCCGCGCTCACGTCGGCGCGGCTCATCCGGACGTCACCGGCACGCGGTGGTGCGAACGACGGCTCGGGACGCACGCCGATGATCCGGCCGAGGACGTCGAGAAGATCGAGCAGCGAGTAGGACCCGCCGCCGGCGATGTTGTAGGCCTTTCCCGCGCACGTCTGTGCGGGTGCGGCCGCCGCGGCGAGATTGGCAGCGACGACGTCACTGATGAACGTGAAGTCCCGGCTCTGCGTGCCGTCACCGTGCACCACCGGCCTGTTCCCGTGCGCGAGCGCATCGATGAAGAGCGGAATCACCGCCGCGTACGTCGCGTCAGGGCGCTGTCGGGGGCCGTAGACGTTGAAGTAGCGGAGCGCGATCGTCTCGAGCCCGTACAACTCGCTGAACACTCGGCAATAGTGCTCGGCGGCGAGCTTGGTGACGGCGTACGGCGAACGGGGGATGAGCGGCTCGTCCTCGCGGGTCGGGAGGTGCGCGGCTCCTCCGTACACGCTGCTCGAGGACGCGTGCACGACGCGTCCTACGCCTTCGTCATGCGCGCACTTCAGCATTGTGAGCGTCCCGTGGGTGTTGGCAAGGTCGGTGGGCAACGGCTGTTCCACCGAGCGCACCACTGCCTTGTGCGCCGCCTGATGGAACACGAGCTCGCACCCGCGCATCGCCTCGCGCACGACCGATTCGTCGGCGACCGAACCTTCCACGAGCACCGCCGCGTCGTCGACGTTCTCGCGATAGCCCATGCTGAAGTCGTCGAGCACGACGACGTCATCGCCGCGCGCGACGAGCGCATCGACGAGGTGGGAGCCGATGAATCCGGCACCGCCGCTGACGAGAACTCGCATGAGATCGCGATGCTAACGAGTCGACGACGGCCCCGAGGACGCCGTGTCCGCGGCACTAACGCGGCGAGCGCTTGTCCTTGCGCGCCGCGGCATTGTCCTCGGGGCGCTCGCCGTAGCCGTGTCCGTACTGGCCGCCGTATCCATAGCCGTAGGACTCGCGGTCACCGGCACCGCTCAGCACGATGCCGCGCAGAGGTGCACCGACCTGCTGGAGCAGCTCGACGGCGCGCTGCACCACCGCGCCGGGAAGTGACGCCGGCCGACGTCACGAGCAGCAGTGCGTCCGCGCACCGGCTCACGAGGAGGGCGTCGGTCACCGGGAGCACCGGGGGTGAGTCGAGCAAGATCAGATCGACGCGCTCGCTGAGATCTTCGAGAAGCTTCTGCACCCGCGGTGAGCTGAGGAGCTTTGATGGGTTCGGGGGAACAGGACCCGCGAGAAGCACGGTGGCGAGACCGGTCACCGGTGGACCTGAGATCGGCTACAACGCGTCTTCGAGACTGACGCGGCCGAGAAGCACCGACGTGAAGCCCTTGTCGTTGTCGAGCGAGAACACCTCGTGAAGACGCGGTCGCCGCAGATCGAGGTCCACGATGGCGACGCGCGCCGGTGCCGGCAATCGCGACGCTTCGACGGGCGACCCCGCTATCTGCGCAGGTGAGACAACCTGCGCGCCACCGTTGTCGAGCGACGTCGATACCTGGAGCTGGTCGAGCGTCTGCTTGAACGCCGATTGTTGACTGATGAGCGCGTCGCGTTGCGGTCCGTCCGGGAGCGTGGCGATCTGGCGCTGCAAGTCGTCGACCTTGGCCTTCACCTGTGCGCTGGCGGCCAGGTCCTCGTCGATCGCCTGTGTTTGCTTGAACTCGACGTACGAGGTTGCGTACACGTTCGCGATGCGCGCCGCGGCCGCAGCATCGGTGTTGCGCGCGTGTACCGCGACGACATTCGTCTCTCCGACGACGTTCGCCGAGACCCGCGGCGCCCTGCAGATCTTCTTGACGCGGTCCTGCACAGGCGCGCTCTGCAACACCTGAATGGCAGTCGCGGTCTCCCGGATCGGGTCGAGATCCGATCCTCCTTGCTGATCGAACAGAGAGCGCACGTTGGAGGTCGGCTGGAGGAGGAGGTGCGCTTCTGCTTCGTACACCGGAGTTTGAAGGAACGACGACACCAACGACGCGGCGACCGCGACGAGCACCGCGAGAATTACGAGGAGCTTGCGCCTGCGCAGGATCTGCAGATAGCTCCGCAGATCGAAGCCGACTCGTTGGCTGCTGCATCCGGCATTGCGTCGATGCCAACGGCTCGCTCGCGGGGATCGGTGCAACTCTGCGCAGGCGGTGCGCGCGAGCTGTGGTCAGCCCGATTCGGCTGCTTCCAGCGCGGCGGCAGGGACGCCGAGCGCTTCCGCCACCGCCGCGTTCACGACGGAACCGCGCATGGTGTTCACGCCGGCCGCGAGCGCCGGGTCCGCGCGCACGGCTTCGGCTACGCCTTTCGTTGCGAGCTCGACCGCGTACGGAAGCGTCGCGTTCGTGAGCGCGTACGTCGATGTGTTCGGCACGGCGCCCGGCACGTTGCCGACCGCGTAGTGCAGCACTCGGTGCCGCTCGAAGACGGGGTCGCTGTGCGTCGTCTCGTGGATCCCTTCGATGCAGCCGCCCTGGTCGATCGCACAGTCGACGATCACGGCGCGCGGCTTCATCGACGCGACCATGTCGTCGGTCACGAGCACCGGCGCGCGGCCGCCCGGCACGAGCACCGCGCCGATGACGAGATCCGCGTCCCGCACCGCGCGCGACCGCTGCCCGGTTGCTCGCGAGCGTCTGGATGCGGCCCTTGTGGATCTGGTCGACCCAGCGGAGGCGATCGAGGTTCTTGTCGAGGAGGAGCACCTCGGCCTCCATGCCTTGCGCGATCCACGCCGCGTTCCAACCGACGTTGCCGGCGCCGAGCACGACGACGCGCGCGGGCCGCACGCCCGGCGCCCCACCGAGCAGCACACCGCGGCCGCCTTGGCGGCGCTCGAGGAAGTGCGCGCCGATCTGCGGTGCCATGCGCCCCGCGACCTCGCTCATCGGCGCGAGCAGCGGCAGTTGCCCGTTCAGCAAGACGGTCTCGTACGCGATCCCGGTGGTGCCGGCGTCGATCAGCTTGCGGCCGAGGTCGGGATATGCGGCGAGATGGAGGTAGGTGAACAGCACGAGGTCGTCGCGCAGGAAGCCGAGCTCCGCCGGTTGCGGCTCCTTCACCTTCAACACGAGGTCGGCGTCCCCCCACGCGTCCTGCGGCGCTCGCGACGATCGACGCGCCGACCGCGCGATAGTCCTCGTCGGTGATGCCCGAGTCGACACCCGCGCCACGTTCGATGAGGACGCGCACGTCGTGATGCGACATCTCGAGCGACACCGTCGGGTGTGATCGCGACGCGATGCTCGTCGGTCTTCACCTCGCGCGGGACGCCGACGACCAACGGTGCGCTCACGTAGCGAATCTAGATGCCACGTCAGTCATGAAGCGTTCGATCGTCTCTCGTGTGCCGAAATCACCGAACTGGCACACGAACCCCTCGACGCCGCGTGCGACCTCGTGGCCGAGCGCGTCCGACGACCTCGTCCGCAGTTCCCGCGACGACGCCGCCCCACGAGCCGAACCGGGTCTGCACGGTCGCCGCGACCTCGTCGCGCTCTGCGAAATTCGCAGCCAGGCCGATCGGGTGCTGCGCCGAGATGCGGGCGTGGCCCGCGAGCGGTCGCAGCTCGTCGAGCCGGTCGAGCGCATAGCCGGGGCAGTTCCACCAGTCGGCGTGATCGCGCACCAGCGGCATCGTGTGGAGCGCGCCGCCGCCACCGATGTGCACGGGAATACGCCCCTGCACGGGCACGGGCCGCGCTTGTGCGCCGCGCAGCGTGTAGTGCGTGCCCACGTAGTCGAAGGGCTCGCCCGCGAACATCAACGCCAGGATCTCGAGCGTCTCGCGCAGCTTGGCCGCGCGCAGGGCAGCCGGCTCGTCGCCGAAGCCGTATGTCCGGAGCTCGGCCGGCACCGATCCCCACCCGATGCCGAGCTCCAGACGACCGTTCGAGATCACGTCGAGTGTCGCTGCCATCTTGGCGAGCAGCGCGGGGTGCCGGAACGGGTCGCACAGCACGAGATGGCCGATGCGGATGCGTGTCGTGCGCGCTGCCGAGCGCGCTTGCGATCGTCCATCCCTCGAAGGTGTCGACGTCCGGTGCCATGGGCGCCGCGAGATGATCCATCAGCCAGATCGAGTCGAAGCCGGCCTCTTCGGCCACGAGGGTGCGCTCGAGGATGCGATCGAAACCCATGCGCAGCTGCGGCAGATACAACCCGAACCACGGTGACGCCACGGGCGCGGACGCTAGCGTCGAATCAGCATGGGACTGCAAGGCGCGGCGGCGATCGTCACCGTCACGGGCGCGGTGAGCGCGGCGGTGCATCCGTGATCCGTGCGGTCGTCTTCGACTTCGACGGGCTGATCCTCGACACCGAGGGGCCGGTGTTGACGGCGTGGCAAGAAGCATTCGTCGCGCATGGTTGCCCGCCGCTGACCACAGAGGAGTGGGCACAAGAGATCGGCACGGCCGGCGCCCTCGACCTCGTGGCACTGCTGCAAGAACGCGCGATCCGGCCCGTCGACCTCGACGCCATGCACGAACGACGCCGCGCGCGGCGCGACGAGCTGCTCGCCGCCGAGCTCGTGCTTCCGGGAGTGCTCGAATGGCTCGAGGAGTCTGCGGCGCTCGGCCTCGAGATGGCGGTCGCTTCGAGCTCGCCTCCGGACTGGGTCGAGTCCCACTTGGAGCGGCTGCAGTTGCGTCATCGCTTCGCGTCGATCGTGTGTTGCTCCGCCGGGATTGCGCCCAAGCCGGCACCGGACACCTACCTCGCAGCGTGCGCGGCGATCGACGTGCGGCCCGGCGAGGCGCTCGCCGTCGAAGACTCACCGCACGGGGTCACCGCGGCAAAGCGCGCCGGTCTGCGATGCGTCGCAGTGCCGCACGCGATCACCGAGCAGCTCGACCTCTCGCACGCGGATCTTCGCGTGCGGTCGCTCGCCGACATGTCGCTGCGCGAGGTCATCGCCCGCCTCGACGCGGACGCGGGCACGGGCACCGCGAACTAGCAGCGGCCTCCCCACGGACCGTCGCCCTGCCACTGATACAGCGCCCATGCCATCTCGTCCTGGTCGTACGCCGAAGCGCGCGACGGGACGACGCCGACGAGGTCCATGCGCCCCGCGTGCGCGGCGGTGGCGTTCCACGTCGACGGCAGGAACTGATACGCGCCGTAGTACGTGCCGCCGGAGCTCACGATGCCGTAGTTGCCACCACTCTCTCGTCCGCGCGTACAGACGAGGAACGGGTCGTTGTGATGCGGGCTCACGCCACCGCGTGGAGGTGACGGGTTGGCATCGGGCAGGTCGACGGACACGGCGGGGACGGGAGCGGTAGGTGCGGCGGTCGCCGGCGCGATCCGCAGGCCCGACGTCGCACTTCGTCCACTGCGGGCGCCAGACTTGCCGGCCGCCTGGGATTCCTGCGTCGCCTGGTCCTGGAGGGACGCGAGCTGCGCGTCGAGTGTGTCGCGTTGTGACGCGACGACTTGCAGGACCTTGTCCAGCCGCGCACGCGAGTCGACGAGGTCGTCGTGCTGCGCGCGCAGATCCTTCAGTGACGCGGTGAGCTCTTCGATCGCGGAAACGTTCTGAGCATTGGCATGATCGATGAGCTCGGCGCGTCGCGCCGACTCGATCACCGTCGTGCCGAACACGCTCGCGTACTCCAGCGATGCGCCCTTGTACATCAGCAGCGCGCGCGCCCTCGCAACCTTGCGCGCCGTCGCGACGCGTGCCTCCATGCCGGTGATGCTCTCCTCGAGCCCTGCAATGCGCGTGTCGAGACTCGCTGCTTCATTGTGCGCGTCGAACCAACGTTGCGCCGTCGCGTCGACGGCCTTGCGCGTCTCCGTGAGCTGGTCCTGGGTGGACTGTGCATGCGCGACACCGGGAAGTGAAACGAGCGCGATCAAGCATGCGAGCGCGATGAGCCGCGTCACGTTGGGCCGCGTCATACCGGTGTCATCGTGGTGTTTCACCACACCGATACTCCGCCCCACGTTCCGCCGGCGGCGAGGGGGCCGGTGCATGTGGAACGACCATAACGAACGATGTACCCCCATGAGAAAACCAAACGCCTCACCCTTCGTGACCCGAGGCGTACCTGTTGCGAGAACCCGCAGATCAGCGGTCGTGAATTCCCAACGTGGGATTCACAACAAACCTTTGTGATTTCAGGTAACGGTTGCGCCGCCTTCGACGGGGAGTGTCTGCCCCGTGAGATAGCGCGCGTCGTCGGAGAGCAGGAACGCGGCGACATCGCCGATGTCTTCGGCTTGCGCATATCGACCGATGGGCACCCGTCCTTGAGCGCGCGCCTTGGCTTCTTCGGTGGCGAACATGCCGGCCGTCATCGGTGTGTCGACACCACCGGGGCAGATGCAGTTCACGCGCACGCCGAGCGGGCTGTACTGCACGGCCAACAGACGGGTGAGCGCGTCGACGCCGCCCTTGCTCGCGGTGTACCCCGCGCCGTAGCCGTGACCGCGTATCGCGGCGGTGGACGCGATCGTGACGATCGCGCCGCCGCCGTTGATCAGCATCGGAAGTGCGTACTTGATCACCGCGAATGTTCCGACGAGGTTGACGCGCAACACGTGGACGAAATCCGCGACCGCGACCTCGTGCGCGGGCCGCATGTCACCAGGGTGGAAGATGCCGGCCGCCGTGACGACGCCCGAGACACGCCCGAGCTCGTGTTCGATCCGTGAAACCGTCGTGCCGACCGCTTCTTCGTCGCCGACGTCACAGGCGTACGCCCGCGCGATCACCGATCATCTCGGCGGTCGCGCGGCCGTTGTCGGCGTCGCGGTCGATGACCGCGACGTTCGCGCCTTCTCGCGCGCAACGTTGCGCCGTGGCGCGCCCGATGCCACTCCCGCCGCCCGACACGATCACCGTCTCCGTCAGCATGACGCCGAACCTACGCCGCACCTATCGTGACGCGCATGTCCGATGCTCGCGAGATGCACGCCGTCGACGGCAAGGTGATCATCGTCACCGGCGCGGGTCGTGGCGTCGGCAAGGGCATGGCGCTGCACATGGGCAAGGGCGGCGCGCGCGATCGTCGTTGCGGAGTGGAAGCCGCACCTCCTCGACGAGACATGCGGCGAGCTCGCCACACTCGGTGTCGAGCATCTCGGCATCGTCTGCGACATCCAGGTCAAGGACGCGATCGACGCGATGGTCGCGCAGACGGTCGACCACTTCGGACGGGTCGACGCCCTCGTCAACAACGCGCAGACGTTCCGGCCGATGGCGCCCGTTGCCGACGTCACCGAGGACGACTTCGATGTCTTCTACACCTCGGGCGTGAAGGGGACGCTGTGGGCGATGCAAGCGGTGCACACGCACATGAAGACGCAGCAGTGGGGACGCATCGTCAACTTCGCGTCCTCGATGGGCATCACCGGCGGTCGCGGCTTCGCCGCGTACAACGCGTCGAAGGAAGCGGTCCGAGCGCTCACGCGCACCGCCGCGCGCGAATGGGCGGGCGACGGCATCGTCGTCAACGCGATCGCTCCCGCGGCCGCGACCCATCACGGAGATGCGGCCAAGCAGAGCGAGGGTTACCGAACGTTCATCGAGAGCTGCCCGATGGGACGGCAGGGAGACCCCGAGCTCGACATCGGCCCGATCGCGTGGTTTCTCTGCTCCGACGCCTGCCGCTACCTCACCGGGCACACGTTCATGGCCGACGGCGGCGCCTTCATGTGGGCGTGATTCTGGGTCGCGAATCACCTCCGGGCGGCGGCTTCGCCGCGTCGGGGAGGATTCGCTGCTCCCGGCGAGCTCGCGGCGCGCCTCCGGCGCTTCGCTCACCGCTTCGTACGCCACGGCGCTTTTGCTCACCGCATCGTGAAAGGCTGTGGTTGTGAGCGACACAGGTGGGTGGACACCGCCGCCGGCGCCCGGCGCGCCCGTCACGCCCCAGGCCCCGCCCCAGTCCTCGAGCCCCTCTCCCGGCGCACCGGGGTGGGGTGCGCCGCCGTATACCCCGCCCGCGCGCACCAATGCGCTCGCGATCATCTCGCTCGTCGCCGGCTGCGCACAGTTCTTCTTCTGCTTCGTCAGCTCGATCGTCGCAGTGGTCACGGGTCACATCGCCCGTCGCCAGGTCAAGCGCACGGGCGAACAAGGCGCCGGCTTCGCGCTCGCGGGTCTCATTCTCGGCTACGTCGGCCTCGCACTGACGGTCCTCGCCATTGCCGGCTTCGCAGTCTTCGTGTTCGCGTTCTCGGGGACGGTCGCCGAGCACCAGGTGCGCGACAACACGCGTGATTTCGGCCGGGCCATCGTGCGCGAGGCGACGGTCTCCGAACGCCCGCCGCGCGATCCGAGCCTGCTGCGTCTCGTGTACGTCGCGCAGCACGGGTACGCCGGCGGTTGCTGCGACAACAATCGCATCCGGCTGGCCGACGGCACACGCGTGGAGTACGCGACCGCCGCCGACTGGGAGCGCGTGGGCTGGCGTCTGGAGTTCTCGCAGACGGTCTTCTACACGCGCTACGTGTGCCTCACCGTTCCCGCCGAGGTGACACAGATCCCGGATGTGGCGGACGGGCGTTGTGACGGCTCGTCCTAGGCACCGAGCTCGCTGAGCAGCGCGTCGAGATTCCGCACCGCGCGCGGTACGGCCGCGTCGTAGCCCTCCTCGATGATCGCGTCGCCGATCAGCTCGAGCTCGAACGGGCCCCGGTAGCCCGCGCCGAGGAGCACGCCGAGGGTGCGGCGCAGCGGGATGTCGCCGTCGCCGGGCACGAGCCGCTGCGAGGACGCGATCGTGCCGACGCGGAAGTCACTGACCTGGACGAGCCGGATGCGATCGCTCCCGGCGCGGATTGTGTCGTCGAGCCCGCGCTCGGCCCAGCAGGCGTTCACCTCCATGCACACGCCGGTGTCGAGTCGCCGTGCGAGATCGATCGCGTCCCGCAACGTGTGCACGAAACCGACGTCCACTCGCAACGAATTGGTGTGCTCGATCGCCACCTCGATGTTGCGGCTCCGAGCCTCCTGCAGCACCGGTGCGATCGCTTCGTGCAGTGCGTCGGCGGCTTCGTCCCACGTGAGCGGTGCGAAAGGCCCGGTGGTGAACACGATGCGCGGTGCCCCCACGGCGGAGGCGGCCTCGAGGGAGTGCATGAGCCGTGCGCGCTGCGCGTCCCAGCGTTGGGGTCGGCCGAGATGGAACGGACCGAGGCCGATCAGGTCGACGACCTGCAAGCCCGCCGCCACGGCTTCTGCAACGAGGCGGGTGCCTTCCTCCCATCCGAAGGCTTCGAGCTTGGCGACCGAGACGCCGACGCTGCGGATGTCGTGGTGCGCCCAGAACGCGAGGTCTTCGGGCAGTGAGAGGCGAAACGTCGAGATCGCGCTGACACAGCTGCGCGGGTGCACGCCGCCGCTACCCGAGCGTGAGACCGCGGGCGATACTGCTCCCACCGTCGAGCTGCAGATTGATACCGGTCACGAACTCCGACTCACCGCTCGCGAGGTAGACGGCTGCCTGCGCCACGTCCTCGGCGACGCCGAGGCGCGTCAGGTGCATGTCCTCGTAGCGCGCGCGCCGCTCGGCGGGGAGGTCGGCATCGCGGCGGTCGTTCAGCACGTATCCCGGGCTGATCGTGTTGCACCGAATCCGGTGGGATGCTTCCTCGACCGCGATCGCCCGCGTCAAGCCGTTCAATCCCGACTTGGCCGCGACGTAGGCCGCGAACCCGGCGCTCGCGCGTTCGGCCTGGCGGGAGGAGACGTTGACGATCGCGCCATGGCCGGCGCGACGCATGTGCGGGATCGCAGCCCGCGCGCACCACATCGGCGCGGTGAGATCGACGCGGAGGATCGCGTCCCAGGCCTCGGTGGTGACCTCGGCCACCGTGCCGTCGCGCGCGTCGCCGCCGGCCGCGTTGTTGACGAGCACGGTGAGCCCCCCGAGATGGGCCGCGGCGTCGTCGACGAGTGCGGTGCACGCGGCCTCGTCGTGCAGATCCACCGGCACGAACCGCGCGGCCCCGCGGCTTGCCGTGATCTCGGCGACGACCTCCTCGCCCCGCGCCCGGTCGCGTCCCGTCACCACGACCGCGGCGTCCTCGCGCGCGAACGCGACCGCGATCGCCCGGCCGATACCGGACGTGGATCCCGTGACGAGCGCCCGTTCGCCCGCCATGCGGCCGGTCAAAGGCTCGTCAGCTTCCGTGCGGCTCGCCGGGGAGCAGCGTGCACACCTCGACGCCGGTCGTCGTGACGAGCAACGTGTGCTCGAACTGCGCCGACCGCGAGCCATCGCGCGTCGGCGCGGTCCACCCGTCGGGCCAGATGCGTCCCAGCTCCCACCCGCCCTCGTTGATCATCGGCTCGATCGTGAACGTCATGCCCGGCGAGAGCACGTCGTCGAGGCTCGGGTCGTAGTAGTGCGGGACTGCGGGCGCGGTGTGGAACTCCTCACCCACGCCGTGGCCCACGAACGCGCGCACTACCGAGAAGCCCGCCGGCTCGGCGTGCGTCTCGATGGCGCGGCCGATGTCGTTCAGCCGGGCACCCGGCCGGACCTGGTCGATCGCCTTCCACAACGCTTCCCTCGTCACCTGCACCAGCCGGCGCACCTCCGCGTCGACATCGCCGACCAAGAACGTCGCGTTGGTGTCGCCGTGCACCCCGTGCAGGTAGATCGTGACATCGCAGTTGACGATGTCACCGTCTTCGAGCGCCCGATCGTCGGGGATGCCGTGGCAGATGACCTCGTTCACCGACGTGCACAACGACTTCGGGAAACCCTTGTAGAACAGCGGGCTCGGGTAGCCGCCACGCGCGATGCACGCCTCGTGGCAGATGCGATCGAGCTCGTCGGTCGTGATGCCGACCTGCACCGCGTCCCGGAGCTCGAGCAGCACCTCGCGACCGGCGTGACCGGCCGCACGCATGCGATCAGCGCGCTCGTCGGGCGGGATCGCCGGCACGAGCGCCGGCGCGTCCGGCGCGTACGGCGGACGCGGGATCGAAGGCGGCACCTTCCGGTCGGGCGAGAGCCGACCCGGTCGCACCGGCGTGCGGTGTCGCATGTCGCCGCGCCGGACCGACGCGACCCGCCGTCGTGCCAACTTGTCCTTCTCCCGTCGCCGGCTCATCGATCCATTCTCGCGCGACCCCGACCGGTCATCCGGCTCCGCCTCACCGCGGGGCGGCGACGGGTGCGTCTCTTCGGCTCGGTTGATCATCGCCGTGGACGCCATCGTGAAGTACTCCCGCAGGTGTTCTCGCGCGACCTCCGGTGCATCGGCGTCGTCGACGGACGCAAGCATCGCCGACAGCCAGGCGTCGCGCGCCGCGCTCGTCGATGGCAAACGGCGCGTGCCGCATGCGAAGGCGGGGGTGGCCCTTCTCGGCGCTGTAGTCCGCCGGCCCGCCCCAGTACTGACCGAGGAACAGGGCGAGCGCCCGCTTCCCCGGCTCGAGGTTCGTCGGGGTAGAGCGGGCGGAGCACCGGGTCGGCTTCGACCCGCCCGTAGAAGCGTTCGACGAGCGCGTCGAAGAACGGCTGGCCGCCGACGATCTCGAACACGGTCGTGGCTTCATCCGTCATGTGTGCTCGCTTCCGCGTCCCCGACTCTGGTGCATCCGCATTGGTTCGCTAGTTTGCCTACCCGTGCGGCAGTCGTGGCTCAGTCCCTCCGCCGAACCGCGTCCCGCCGATGCCAAGGGCATCGGGGTGTTCGCGACCGAATACATCGAAGCCGGCACGACGGTGGCCGCGTTCGGCGGCCTGGTCGTCGACGGCGCCGAGCTCAGGGCGCTCGGTGAGCGCGTGCGCATGCATGCGCTCCAGATCGACGAGGACCTCTTTCTCGCAAGCGTGCCGCCGTTCGACGCGGCCGACTACGTCAACCATTCGTGCGATCCGAACTGCGGGATCGTCGGGTCGGTGCTGATGGTCACCCGCCGCGCGGTCGAGGAGGGCGAGGAGCTCTGCTTCGACTACGCGATGACCGACTCCGACGACTACGACGAGTTCACGTGTCGATGTGGGACGCCGGACTGCCGCGGCGTCGTCCGCGGCGCCGACTGGAAGCGGCCGGACGTGCAGGAGCGGTACGCGGGCTGGTTCTCGTCGTATCTCGCCCGCCAGATCGGCTAGTCGCGACCGGTCGAGCCGTCGCAGCGAGCGCAGACGCCGACGAGATCGAGCCGGTGGTGTTGCGGTGCGAAACCCGGCCCGCCGTGCTGCTTGATCGATCGCGGCCGCGACGGAACGTTCGACCGCCGCCGTCGCCGGGAGATCCTCGACCCGCCCGCAGCTCGAGCAGACGAGATGGTGGTGGTGGCCGGTCAGATCCTCCGCGAGCTCGTACCGCGGCGAACTCGTCCCGCGTCATCATGCGGTGCACGACGCCCGCTTCTTCGAGCACGACGAGGTTCCGGTACACCGAGCTCTGTGCGAGCCCGCGCTCGCGACGCGAGGATCTCGGGGATCGTCAGCGGGCCGGTCGCGGCTGCGAGGACGTCGACGATGCGCTGGCGCGTCGGCGTGAGGCGTTGCGCATGCGCGTGGAGCAGGCCGCGAGATGGTCTCGTGCAGCACCGGAGGTACGAGGCTGCGCCGCCATCGATGCGCAGTGTAACGGGTAGTTTCGCCGACGATGGACGCCACGGAATGGGCTCGCCGGCAGGCACGCGAGGTGCGCGCAAGCGCTTCGAGGCAACCGTCGCGAAGCCGGCGGCCGAGGTTCGTCTGGACGTCGCCGCGTTCTGCCTCGCCGCGCATGCGCATCCCGGCCTCGACGTCGACGCGTGGTGCGGCCGCCTGGACGAGCTCGCGACCGGGTGTCCGCACGCAGACATTCGACGGTGTGCGGGCCTATCTCTTCGAGGCCGAGGCATTCACCGGGCAACGGCCGCGACTACACCGATCCCGAGAACTCCTTTCTCGACTCGGTGCTCACGCGTCGTACGGGGATCCCCATCTCGCTTTCGGTGCTGATGATGGAGGTCGGTCGCCGCCTCGGGCTCGACGTGCACGGCGTCGGCATGCCGGGCCACTTCCTCGTGCAGGACGGCCGGAGCGAGGAAGGGTGCTGGTGCGATCCCTTTCACGGCGGCTCGACCTACGACCTCGAGGCGTGCCGCGCGCTGTTCACGCGACTGCACGGGAGCGAGCGCGGGTTTCATCCGGCGTTTCTCGCGCCGTCCTCGATCGCACGCGATCCTCGGGCGGATGCTCGCGAACCTCGAGCACGGCCGCATGGCCAAGGATCCCTTGCAACTGGCGTGGATGTGCGAGCTGCACCTCGCGCTTCCCGGTCTCGCAGACCCCGAACGCGTTCGGCTCGATACCGCGGTTCGCTCCGTGCGCGCGCGTTGGAACTTGATCCGAGGATTGTCTGATGGCCGACGGCCGGATCATGCCGATGTTCCCGCTGGGCACGGTGCTGTTCCCGTACGCGTTGCTGCCGTTGCACGTGTTCGAGCCGCGTTATCGGGTGATGATCCGCCACGTCATGGACAGCGATCACGAATTCGGCGTCGTGCTGATCGAACGGGGGAGCGAGGTCGGCGGGGGAGATGTGCGGTTCGACATCGGGGACCATCGCCCGGGTCGTGCAAGCTGCCGAGCTCCCGGATGGCCGGTTCGCGCTTGCGACGGTGGGGATGAGCCGGGTCCGGGTCGACGCGTTGGTTGCCCGACGATCCCTACCCGCACGCCGAAGTCGTCTCGCGCTCGACGAGCCCTCGCACGGCTCGGCCGATCGTGACGCGCGCGATCGCGTCGTTGCCGCGCTCGCGGAGGTGACCGCGCTGGTCCACCGTTTCGAGCCACTGATCGACGAAGTGCCCGCCCTCGACGCCGACCCGTTCGCGCGCGTCGTACGAGGCGGCTGCGCTCGCGCCGATCGGCCCGCTCGACGCGCAGCGCGTGCTGGAGGCCGCGAACACGGCGACGCGACTCGAGATGCTCGCGTCGTTGCTCGGCGAGAGCGCCCGTGAGCTCCGCGCGCGCCTCGACCTCGACGAGCCCGGCGAGTGACGCCGTCGGGCGCGGTGGGTACCCTCGTCGTCATGACGACGGAACACGACGCATCGCAGGCGCGCGAACGTCTCTCGCACGAGCGCGACCGAGTGGCGGGCCTGATCGCCGGACTGCGCAGCGAGGGCCTCGACCAGGAAGAGGCCGACCAGAGCGGCGAGCTCACGCACTACGACCAGCACCCCGCCGACCAGGCGTCGGAGACCTTCGAACGAGAGAAGGACTTGTCGATCCTCGAGCGACTCGAAACGGAGCTCGCCGAGATCGAGGCGGCGCTCCAGCGCGTCGACGACGGCACCTACGGCGTCGACGAGGTCACCGGGGAGCCGATCGATCCCGAGCGGCTCGAGGCGCTCCCGGCGGCGCGCACCAACGTCGACAACTCCGAGTCGTGACCATGAGGCTGCGGCTGTTCGCCGCGGCCCGTCAGGCCGCCGGCCGCGGCAGCGACGAATTCGACCTTCCCGAGGGCACCAGCCTCCGCGAGCTGCTGGCTGCGGCCGGCGACCGGTACGGGGCGGAGTTCCTGGACGTGCTGTCCGGCGCCCGGGTCTGGGTCGGCGGCGACGAGCCGGCCCAGGGCGCCGACACGCCGCTGGCAGACGGCGACGAGGTGGCGGTCCTTCCGCCGGTCAGTGGCGGGGCCGTCTCTGCCGATACCTGACACGGCCCGACGCCCTGTCGGAGGTCGTGTGAATTTTCCAAACGCTGGTACCGTTTTCCCTGCTCGTGCGCATCTCCGGAAGGTCCTCACCCCTACGCCGCGCCTTTGGCGTAGTTCTGGCCCTCGTGCTGCTGGTCCTCCCCCGGACGGCGCAGGCGGCCGATCCGCTGACGGTCGCCCAGGCCCGTGTGACCGACGCGATCAAGGCCGCGGACAAGGCCGTGGGCGATCTGAAGGCCGCCGAGGTGGAGTATTTCCATCTCGAGCAGCAGGTGGCGACGACCGGTCACGCGATCGATCGCCTACGCGTCGACCAGCAACGCCTGGCGAAGCTCGCACGCCTGCGCGCAGTGGCTGCGTACCGGGGCGGGACCGTGCTCATCGACGATCTCATCGGGAGTGACGGCAACGTGATGGACGCGGCGCGCCGGGCAACGATGCTGGATCGGGTCAACGCGCGCGGCAACGAGGCGATTGATCAGCTGGGCGGGATCACGAGCGAGCTGCACCGGCGGGAGAAGTCGCTGCGCAACGACATCAAGCGCCAGGAAAAGGCCGTGCGCGACATGAAGGAGCGCGAAGCGCGCACCCGGCGTGCAGTCGAAGAGGCGCAAAGAGCGGAGCAGGCTCTGCGCGCGCGGCTCGTGGCAGAGAAGCGCGCGGCCGAGTTCGCCGCGCGCGTCGTGCGGCGCGCGCCGCCGCTCGTGCACAGCCCGCCGACACCGGTGGCGGTGGAAGCGTGGGCCAGATCATCGTGCGCGGCTCGTGGGTCTGTCCCGTGCAGGGCGCGGTGTCGTTCCAAGACGACTTCGGTGACGCGAGAAGCGGAGGGCGCTCGCACAAGGGCACCGACATGTTCACCGCCGCAGGCTCGCCGCTCGTTGCGGTGACGCGCGGGTCGGTCTTCTTCCAGGGCGACCCGCTCGGCGGCAACGCTGCCTACGTCAACGGCAACGACGGAAACACGTACTACTACGCGCACCTCAATGACTACGTCGGCGGCGCGCGCACCGTGAGCGCCGGGGAGCTGATCGGCCATGCCGGGAGCACCGGAAACGCCGATGGTGGCGCGCCCCACTTGCACTTCGAGATCCGGGTCGGCGGACCGAACGGCACGCAGATCGACCCGTACCCGACCCTGAGCGCACACTGTTGACCGAGGTCGTGCCGGACCGGCACTAGCCTGGCGCGGCCAGTCTCTGCCCCGCTCGCAAAGAGGGTGATCCCGACGGAACGCATTCAGCGATTGCTCGAGCCGCAATTCGTGTCGGGTCTCGACGTGCGCGCACTCGACGAGTTGCGTGCGATGAAGGCCGAGAGCGTCGATGTGGAGAACTCGCTCTCGTACCTCCGCCGGCTCGCGCAGGGCCGCATCGAGATCCTCAGCGCGGAACGCGATCGTCGCGAGCGAGGCGGCAGCGTAGGTGACCTCGTCAAGGACCTGCCGCGCATCTTGAGCGGCGATGCCGCACGCCCGGCCGTCGCCGATACGCGCCTTCCTCCGCCGGACGCGCCCGCGCTCGAGCTCCGTTGGCCCGACGCGCGCGAGGAGCTCCTCGCCGACACGATGCTGGCGAACCTGCCCCACGTGAGCGATGCCGAGCTGGCCGACACGCTCGAACGCCTCGGAACCTTCGAGCACGAGCTCTCGGGCCTGCGGCACGACATGCACGGCGTGATCGACGCGCTCGAGCACGAGATCGCCGCGAGGAAGGTTGCCGGGACCGCGGGATGACGCCGGAGTCGCTCGACACGCTCGAGACCCGCCTGCACGACCTCGGCGAGTTCATCCGCGATCAGCGCCGAAACGCGCGGTTGTC
Organism: uncultured Actinomycetes bacterium; assembly: GCA_963781425.1. GTDB lineage: Bacteria > Actinomycetota > Acidimicrobiia > IMCC26256 > PALSA-610 > DASQHW01. The sequence goes on from CAWAGX010000015.1 coordinate 297,471, forward strand.
GTTGCGCAAGTTGAGCGAGCTCGCGGGCATCTCGAACCCGTATCTGAGCCAGATCGAGCGCGGGTTGCGGAAGCCGTCCGCGGACATTCTCCAGGCGATCGCACGCGGGCTGTCGATCTCGGCAGAGACGTTGTACGTGCGCGCCGGGATCCTCGACGAGCGGGGCGCCGGCCATGAGACCACCGATCTCGTCGCGGCGATCGTCGGCGACCCGATGATCAGCGACCGGCAAAAGCAGGTCCTGATCGAGATCTATCGATCGTTCCAGGCCGAGCGTGCCGATCACGACGCCGAAGCGGGCTGATCGCACAAACGACCGGGGTTCCGGCGCGTTTGAGTAATCTCCGAACCAATGTCAGTGCGCCGCATCGCCGTGTTCTCGATGCATACGTCCCCGCTCGCCCAGGCAGGCACGGGCGACGGGGGCGGCATGAACGTGTACGTACGCGCGCTCGCGTCCGCGCTGACGCGTGCGGGCGTGGAATGCGATGTGTACACGCGTGCGGAGTCGTTGCACCAACCTGCGATCGTGCAGGTGGAACCGGGCTTCCGCGTGCTGCACGTCGATGCCGGGCCGCGCATCCCGGTTCCCAAGCACGCGCTGCACGATCTCGTCGAGCCGTTCGCCGACGCCGCGCTTGCGCGCATGCTCGAGCAGGATCCGGTCGACGTCTTGCACGGCAACTACTGGCTTTCCGGGGCCGTCGCGCACCGGTTGAAGCACTTGCTGGATCTTCCTCTCGTCGCGACGTTCCACACGCTCGCTCGGGTCAAGGCCGACGCCGGCATCGACGACGACCCCACGCACCGCTCACGCGTCGAGCACGCGGTCGTCGCATGCGCGGACCTGATGCTCGCGTCGACCGCGGACGAACGCGCGCAGCTCTCGGGCTTGTACGACGCCGAACCGCAGCGCATCGAGATCGTCCCCCCAGGTGTGGACCATCTCGTGTTCTCGACCGGTGATCGCGAGGCAGCCCGGCGGCGGCTGGGCGTAGACGCGCCTCGCGTGCTGCTGTTCGTCGGTCGTATCCAACCGTTGAAGGGCACGGACCTCGCGGTGCGGTGCCTGGCGGCCCTCGACGACCCCTCGGTCATGCTGGTCGTCGTGGGCGGGCCGAGCGGAAGCGAGGGCGAGCACGAGTTGGCGCGCGTGCGGGCGCTCGCCGACGACCTTGGTGTCGCCACGCAGATCCGCTGGGTGCGGCCGCAGCGACACGACCGGCTCGCGGACTACTACCGCGCAGCCGACGTGTGCATCGTGCCGTCACGCGCCGAGTCCTTCGGGCTCGTTGCCCTGGAAGCCGCGGCGTGCGGCACGCCGGTCGTGGCCGCCGACGTCGGCGGTCTGCGCTCGCTCGTCGATCGCGACGAGACGGGATTCCTCGTCGAGGGCCGCGATCCCGCGGACTACGCGGGACCGGTCGAGAAGCTGCTCGCGTTCGATCAGTTGCGCATCGAGATGGGATCGAACGCGGTCGCGCGATCGCTGCGGTACTCGTGGAGCATGACCGCCGCGCGCTTGCGACGCCTCTACGGCGACCTGGTCGCGCGCGCGCTCGTCCGCTGCGACTGAACGTGCAATCGACACCCGACTCACCCGATCGGCCGCTCGATCCCGAGGTCTGGCACGCGAAGCACGACATGATCGCTGCGCACCTGGAAGGCCCGGTGCGACGCGAGGAATGGGTGCAGACCGTCGAGTACGACGCCGCGATACCGCGTTGGTACGTGCGCTTCGGGTGCGAAGGACGCGACGCGGCGACGATCTATTTCGATCTGCATCAGCGCACGCTGCGCTACGAGGTGTACTTCATGCCGGAGCCGCCGGCGCATCACGAGGAGCTGTACCGGTTCGTGTTGCAGCGGAACCACACGACCTACGCCGCGCACTTCTCGATCGGTCCTGACGGCGACATCTATCTCGTCGGTCGTGTACTGCTCGAGCATCTCGACGTCGACGAGCTCGACCGCATCATCGGGGTGCTCTACGAGCTCGTGGAGCGTTGCTTCCAGCCCGCGATTCGCCTCGGGTTCGGAAAACGCCGCTGACGTAAGATTGTAAAAAATACATCTCAAGATGTCTTGTAGTGCACCGAGGGCGCGTGCTACCGTGCGAACGTCGACGGGCCCGAGGTGCGGGAGGGTCGGCCCCGTTCGGGGAAGTGCGGGGCTCGATCCGAAGGTTCCTCGGGCCCCCACGCGTCTGCCGTCGGCACATTTGTCAGCCGTATGCGAACGGCTCCGCCTCGAACCGGCGTTACCCTCGCGACGATGTCGCGCATTGCGCTGCTCGGCGGCGGAAAGATGGGCGCGGCCCTCGTCGGCGGCCTGCTCGATGCCGGTTGGGAGGCCGATGCCCTGTCGATCGCAGAGATCGACGGCGAGCGTCGTGTCGCGCTCGAGCAGCAGTTCCCGAAGGTTCGTGTCGTCCCGAGCGCGGCGTGGGCGGTCGCCGATGCCGACGTCGTGATCCTCGCCGTGAAACCCGCCGACGTACCGGCGACGCTCGAGATCGCGCTTCCTGCGCTCGGTGCCGAGACACTCATGCTGTCGATCGCAGCCGGTGTGACGATCGCGACGATCGAAGGACTGGCACCGGACCGGCCGGTGGTGCGCGCGATGCCGAACACGCCGGCGGTCGTCGGCGTGGCGCGTCGGCGATCGCGCCGGGCACTCACGCCGCGCGCCGAGCACCTCGAGCTGGCGGAACGGCTGCTCGGTGCTGTCGGTGTCGTCGTACGCGTCGGCGAAGCGTCGCTCGACGCGGTCACGGGGCTCTCGGGCTCGGGCCCTGCGTATGTGTTCCTCATTGCCGAGGCGCTCATCGACGCCGGCGTCCTCGTGGGTCTCCCGCTCGCGGTCGCCGAGGACCTCGTGGTGCAGACGCTGCTCGGCTCCGCGACGCTGCTCGCCCGTGACGAGGCCGGGCCCCAGAAGCTGCGGGCGGCGGTGACGTCGCCCGGCGGCACGACGGCGGCCGGGCTGCGAGAGCTGGAGGCTCACGGCGTCCGCGCGGCGATCCTCGACGCGGTGGTCGCGGCGACCCGTCGGTCCCGCGAGCTCGGCGAGGGCTGAGCGCGTGCGCCGGCGATGAAGGCTCGGAACCGCCCTCCCCGGCTCGAGCCCCACACCCCTGAGGTGCACCGCGCACCTCCGCCGACCCCGGAGCAACTCCTCGAACGGGCGAAGGTCGCGGGCCGCGCCGGCGCACCGGGCCGCACGGAGCTCCGGAGATTCGTCGAACGAATCGTCGCCGGTGACCGGAGCTCGCTCGGCGAGCTGGCGCCCGTTCCCGGCCTGACGGTGCCCGAGGCCTGGGCTGCGTTCACCGAGGTGTTCGGCACCACTGCGGACCATCCCGGGATCGACCCGGGTCGAACGCTTGCCGCCGCGCGCCGGGCGGCGCATCGCATCCGGGCCGTCGGTGCCGCCGCCGGCCGGATCGCGGTGGCGACGGCCGCGCCTGCCTCCTTGTTGCCGCTGCATCTCGCATTCGTACGGCTCGCGCGGGCCTCGGGCGCGGAGGTCCCGGATCTCGCCGACGTCGGTCCGATCCGGGCCGACGGCCGCGCACCCCGGTTCCTGCGCTGGGTCGACGGGGTTGCCGCCGTCACCGACGGGCAGGCGCTGTGCGCGACGAGCGACGGCGAGGCCGCCCGCGAGTGGATGTTCGTCCTCCCCCGGCCGGCGCTCGTCGTCGGCGACGGGCCGTTCGCCGAGGTCGCCTGGGAGGCCGGCGTCGAGGTGGTCGCCCTGGCGGGCCTGGATCGCGGTGGCCTCGCGGTGGCCGCGGCGCGAGGCGAGCGGTGCATCCTGGTCCCGCTGCGGACGGATCGGGCGCCCCGGGCCTACCGGGGCGTGCTCGGCGGTCTGGAGCCCCTGGAGCCCCGGGAGCCCCGTCCGAGTCCTCCCGAAATGTGACTTCCCACACTCAACGGGAGTTGACCCTCGACAACTTCGAGCGCACCGGCGTACGCTCGTGTCTGGGCTGGAGTAGGGAGTTCTCCGCGTGGGCAACGGTTTGAGCAAGGCGCGCTTTCTGACAGTGCAGGAAGTCGCCGATCTGATGAGAGTGTCGTCGATGACCGTGTATCGGCTCATCAAGGCCGGCGAGCTGCCGGCCGTGCGCGTCGGCCGGTCGTTCCGGGTCTCGGAACCCGACGTCGACGCGTATTTGGCGTCTCGATACACACAAGCGGGCTAGTCGCCGGCTCCGGGTCCTTCGAGACCCGGCGGGTACGGTCGGGGCGGTGTCGTCTTCGCCGCGTCCGCCGTTCGTGTCGTTCCTCTCCGACTACGGCCGGAGCGACGAGTTCGTCGGCGTGTGCCATGCGGTGATGCTCGACGTGGCCCCGGATCTGCGGGTGGTCGACGTCACCCATGACATCCCGGCGTTCGACGTGCGGGCGGGCGCGCTCGCGCTCGTGCGGGCAATCCAGTACCTCCCCGACGGTGTGGTGCTCGCGATCGTCGACCCGGGGGTCGGCACCGATCGGCGTTACATCGCGGTCGAGGTGGAGGGCGAAGTGCTCGTCGGCCCCGACAACGGGCTGCTGGCGCCGGCGGTCGCGATGCTCGGTGGCGCCATCCGGGTCGTCGCCCTCGAGAACGAGGCGTACCAGCTGCCCGCGCCCGGACCGACGTTCGCGGGCCGGGACGTCATGGCGCCGGCTGCCGCGCACCTTTCGGCGGGCGTGCCGATCGGGAGCCTGGGGCCCGAGGTCGATCCCGCCACCCTGGCGCCAGGCCTCGTGCCGTTGCCGCGTGAGGACGACGACGGCACGATCGTCGGCGAGGTGTTGTGGGTCGACCGGTACGGCAACTGCCAGCTCAACGTCGCACCCGAGCAACTCGCCGCGCGCGGCGTCGAGCCGGGCGGCATCATCGGGGTGCGCGTGGGTGAGGACGAGCGCCGGGCCCGCTGGGTGCGCGCGTTCGCGGAGGCCAAGCCGTCCGAGCTCGTGGTCTTGATCGATTCCTACGGGATGTGCGCGCTGGCGCTCGACCGGCGCTCGGCGGCGACGCAGCTGAAGCTCCACGCCGGCCAGGCGGTCACGATCGTGACGCCGGACGGAGCCCCGCGATGAGGTGGGGCACGAGCCTCGTGCTCGGAGGGTTGCTGGTCCTGATCCTCCTCGCCGCCGTCGCGCAGTTCATCTTCAAGGTCGGAGGCTGAGGCCAACCGAAGGCGATCGTTTGGTCCGGGGGTGGCCGGAAACGATCACTGCTCGACCAAACGAAAAGCGCCCGGCTGGTGGGGCCGGGCGAGGCTTCGAGATTCAAGGTTCCGATCGCGCATGCGGACGTTTCTGGGGCGGGCTGGGAGGCTACGTTGCGTGGACGCTCCGGGTATCCCCGTCGCGACCACACGCCCACACCCGCGACCGGAACCCCGATCTTGGGCGGAGGCGGCCGTAGTGCCGTCGAGACTGCCGGATGGTCCAGCCCCCCGCCGGTGTTCCGGTCGCCCTCGCTGGGTCAAATAACGACACTGAGAGCGTCAGGCTTGAGCAAATCTACCACTCTGCGTGGTTGTCGGGTACGCGGACGTCCGCGCTTTCGTCGGCCTAGCCTCCGCGCACCATGAACCTCGCGGAGACCCTGGTCGCGACCGCCGCCGGCGACCCGGACCGGGTCGCGCTCGCGGGCCGGCACGACCCCGAACCGGTGACGTACGGGCAGTTGGCCGCCCGATCGGGCGCGATCGCGGCGCGCCTCGCACGAGACGCGTCGCCGGGGGATCGGGTGGCGATCGTCGCGGGGAACGAGACGGCGTTCGTGGTCGCGTACCTCGCGGCGATGCGGATGGGCGCCGTCGCGGTGCCGTTGCACGTCGGGTCACCCGCGCAGGAGCTGGCGCGCGAGCTCGCGACGGTGGCACCGACGATCGTCGTCGCGTCGCCCGCGCACGCCGACCTTGCGCGCCGCGCGCTCGCGCACTACGACGCGACGAAGGCCGTGTTCGTGCTCGACGGCACCGAGGAGGACGGCGAGCATCTCGCACCGGTGCCACGCGATCCCAGCGATCTCGCGGTGCTGCTGTTCACGGCCGGCACCGCCGGCGCGCCCAAGCCCGCAATGCTCACCCACGGCTCGCTGCTCGCCAACATCGAGCAGATGCAATCGCATCCGGGCCTGCGCCTCACACGCGACGACATTGCGCTCGGCGTGCTGCCGCTCTTCCATGTGTACGGCCTCAATGTCGCGCTCGGGCTCGCGCTGTTCGCCGGTGCCGGCGTCTCGCTCGTCGAGACCTATCACCCGGCCGAGACACTTGCACGCGTCCGCGATGACGGTGTGACGGTGATCGCTGCCGTCCCCGCGATCTACGCGGCATGGCTCGCGCTCGACGATCAGGCCGCGCCCGCCGACGCGTTCGCCCGGGTGAGGTTGTGCGTCTCGGGCGCGGCCGCGCTTCCCGCCGAGGTCGTCAGCGGAATGCGCACGCGCTTCGGCGTTGTCGTGCACGACGGCTACGGGCTCACCGAGGCGTCACCGGTCGTGACGACGACCGCGGTGGTCGCGACGCCGCGGCCGGGATCCATCGGACCGCCGCTTCCCGGCGTCGAGGTGCGTCTCCTCGACATCGACGGGCACCCGGTGCTCGACGGCGATCCGGGGCACATCGTCGTGCGGGGAGCAAACGTCTTCGCCGGGTACTGGGACGATCCCGCGGCCACCCACGCGGTGTTGGCCGACGGGTGGCTCGACACCGGCGACGTCGCGGTCGCCGACGCGGACGGGTGGCTCACGCTCGTCGACCGCGCCAAGGACATCATCATCGTCTCCGGTTTCAACGTGTACCCGGGCGAGGTCGAAGAGGCCTTGCGCGAGCACGCCGACGTCGAGGACGTCGCAGTGGTCGGCGAGCCGCATCCGCGCACGGGCGAAGCGGTCGTCGCGTACGTCGTCGGTCGGGCCGGCGCGACGCCGGACCCCGTAGAGCTCGTGCGTCACGCGGGTCGAAGGCTGGCGCGCTACAAGCTGCCGACGCGCGTGGAGGTCGTCGACGCGTTGCCGCGGACGCTCGCCGGCAAGGTCGTGCGGCGGGAGCTCGCGGCGCGCACGAAGCGCCCGCCCGACGCGACGACGAAGCCGGCATAGATCACTGCGATTCCCGCGGCGAGCGAGATGACGAAGCTCTCGTCGTGTCCCAGCGTGCCCTGCAGCAGACCACCGCTCGACAGGATCAACGTGCCGAGAGCAATCAGCGCGTTGCCGCTCGCGAGCCCGCCCGAGCCCGGCGCGCGGCCGCGTGCGAAACGCACCGCGGACCAGACCGCACCCCCGAACACGACGAGCGCGCCGAGGCCGCTGCCGGCTGCAGCGAGGATGCGCGGCAACACGTCGAAGTGGTCCTTGCCGATCGGGATGCCACCCGCGGGGTCGATCGTGCCGTGGATGGGGGCGGACAGCATCGCGCCGAGCGCCATCCCCGAGAACACCAGGAGCACCGCGCGTACGCGGTTGCCGACCGGCCGCCCGAACAGGAGATAGATGGTGCCGAGCGCGAGCCACGGCACGTTGAGGATGGCGCCGAGCAGATAGAACGCGCGGAACGTGCCGTCGTCCCACTGCGTGCCGGCACCCATGGCGAGGGTCGCCGACGCCAGCGCGAACAGCGCCAGGGCGAAGGTCCACGCGCCTTGGTACGGCGCCTTCGAGCGCGACCATCGCACGGCCGTGGCCTGGGCGAACACCGTCGCGATCGCGGTGGCGAGAAAGGCGAGCCCGGCAACCATGACGGTCGAAAACTACCCTTCTCCACTTTGAGAATACGTGCACAAAGTCGATACCCTGCGATGAGGAGCGGACGACCCGAGCGCCGCGTCACGGGGTTCGGGCCCGCAGTCCAAAGGACGCAGGTGGCCACAGAAGTGGGAGCAACGCCCCGACGCCGGATCCCCGAGGCGACCGTTGCCCGCCTGCCGTTGTACTACCGGGCCCTGGTCGAGACCGGTGAGCGCCAGGTGCCGACGATCTCTTCGGAGCGGCTCGCCGAGCTGGCGGGGGTGAACGCCGCCAAGGTGCGCAAGGACCTCTCGTACCTCGGCTCCTACGGCACGCGTGGCGTCGGCTACGACGTCGAGTACCTGTTGCACGAGATCTCGCGTGAGCTCGGGCTCACCCGCGACTGGCCGGTCGCGATCGTCGGCATCGGCAACCTCGGCCGCGCGCTTGCGAACTACCGCGGGTTTGGCGCGCGAGGCTTCCGGGTCGTGGCCCTGTTCGACGCCGACGCCGAGCTCGTCGGGCGCCGCATCGGCGAGCTGGCCGTGGAGTCGATCGACGATCTCGACCGCGTCGTCGCCGAGCGCGGCATCGCGATCGGCATTCTCGCCGTCCCCGCCGCCGTGGCCCAAGATGTTGCCGACCGGCTCGTCGCGGCAGGTGTCGAGTCGATCCTGAACTTCGCGCCGGCGGTGTGCACGGTCCCCGAGGGGGTGTCGATGCGCAAGGTCGACCTGGCGATCGAGCTGCAGATCCTGTCCTTCTACCAACTCCGGCGCGGGGCAGGAGCGCCGCAGAGAGCCGAGTTGCCGTGAGCAAGCAGAGCGGGAGCGCGTGACCGAGTCCTCCGGGCGCCCCGGACTCGCCGGACTCCCGGTCAACCTCCTCGTACGCGGCCGGCGCGTCGTCGTCGTCGGCGCCGGTCGCATCGCCGCCCGCAAGATCGCGCCTCTCCTGGAGCTGGGTGCGGCGGTGGAGGTCGTCGCTCCCGAGGTGGGCGACGAGGTGCGCGCGTGGGCCGACGCCGGGCAGGTCGTGCTGCACCAACGCGCGTTCGCGCCGGACGACCTGCATGACGCGTGGCTCGCGTTCACGGCCACCGACGACCCCGCGGTGAACGCCGCCGTGCACAAGGCGGCCGAGGCCGGGCACGTGTGGGTGAACAGCGCCGACGACCCGGCCAACTGCTCCTTTACGCTGATGTCCGTGATCCGCCGCGCCGACCTCGTCGTGACCGTCGGCACCGGTGGTCGCAGCCCGGCGCTCGCCGCCCATCTGCGGCGCCTCTGGGAGCACGAGCTCGGGCCCGAATACGAGACGCTGCTCGACCTGCTCAGCGAGGCCCGGGAAGAGCTGCGGGCATCGGGGGGTTCCAGTGAGGACGCCGATTGGCAGCGCGTGTTCGACGAAGGCATCGTGGAGCTGGTTCGCGCTGGGCGCATCGACGACGCGAAGGAGCTGTTGAAGACGTGTCTGTGATCGTCGTCGGCCTCAATCACCGCACGGTGCCCGTCGAGCTGCTCGAGCGGATGACGGTGCCCGAGCAAACGGTCCCCAAGGTCCTGCACGACCTGATGGCCCGCGAGCACCTGCTTGAGGTCGTGGTGCTCTCCACGTGCAACCGCACGGAGATCTACGCCGCGTTGCACGCACTTCCACGGCGCGGTGGGCGACGTCCGCGACTTCCTCGCCGCGCACTCCGGCGCCCCGCCCGAGGAGTTCGAGAATCACCTGTACACGTACTACGACGACGCGGCGGTCGGGCACCTGTTCTCGGTCGTGGCCGGCCTCGACTCGATGATCGTCGGCGAGAGCGAGATCCTCGGTCAGGTACGCGACGCGTGGCAGGCCGCCGGCGCGCGAGCAGACCACGTCGCAGACGCTCTCCCGGCTCTTCCGGCACGCCGTCGAATCCGGCAAGCGCGTGCGCACCGAGACCGGGATCTCGCGCCATCCGGTGTCGATCCCGTCCGCCGCGGTGACCGTCGCCGCCGAGCACCTCGGCACGCTCGAGGGTGCACGCGTGCTCGTGATCGGCGCGGGGCAGATGGGAACGGGACTCGCAGCCACGCTGCGGTCAGCGCGGAGTCGAGCACGTGTGGATCGGCAACCGCACGAAGGAACGGGCCCAGCAGCTCGCGGCGCAGGTCGGCGGCGAGGCGATCCCGCTCACCGAGATCGCCGACACACTCGTCGATGCCGACGTGTTGTTCACGTCGACGGCGTCGAGCGGCGTGCTCATCGAGCGCGCGACGGTGGAGATGGTGATGGCGTGCCGGAACGCGCGTCCGTTGCTCGTCGTCGACGTGGCGCTGCCGCGTGACGTCGACCCCGGCGTCGGCGACGTCCTCGACGTGACGCTGCTCGACCTCGACGACTTGAAGGACTTCGCGCAGCGCTCGGCCGAGCGGCGGCGCCGCGAGATTGCAAGGGTGCGTGAGATCCTCGCCGCCGAGATCGACCGCTACCACGGCGAACGCGCCGCCCGAGAAGTCGCGCCGCTCATCACGTCGCTGCGCGAGCTCGGTGAAGGGGTGCGCCAGCTCGAGATCGAACGCTTCAAGGCGAAGCTCTCCCAGCTCGATCCCGATACACGCGCGCTCGTCGACGCGATCACTCACGGCATCGTGAACAAGCTGCTGCACGAACCGACCGTGCGCGTGAAGGACGCCCAGGGCACGCCGCGTGGCGACTACTATGCCGACGCCCTCGCGACACTGTTCGACCTCCCGTCGACCGAGCAGTGATTCGCGTCGCCACGCGCGCGAGCACGCTTGCACGCTGGCAGGCGGAACGCGTAGGAGCCAGGATCGGGAGTGACGTCGAGTACGTGCTCGTGACGACGTCCGGTGATCGTGACCAGACCTCTGATCTGCATGCGATCGGAGGGGTGGGCGTGTTCACGAAGGAAGTGCAGCAGGCGGTGCTCGACGGGAGGGCCGACGTCGCCGTGCACTCGGCGAAGGACCTTCCGCCGGTGACGCCGTCGGGCCTGTTGCTCGCGGCGATTCCCGAGCGCGGCGATGTACGGGACGCGCTCGTCGGCTGTCGCCTTGCCGAGCTGCCGACCGGAGCGCGCGTCGGCACCGGTTCCGTGCGGCGGCGCGCCCAGCTCGCGGCGGCGCGTCCCGACCTCACGTTCGGGCCATTGCGCGGCAACATCGCGACCCGGCTGCGCAAGCGCGCGGAGATGGGCTACGAAGCCGTGGTGGTCGCGTACGCCGCGCTCGAGCGGCTCGGGCTCGCTGCCGAGGCGACCGAGGTGCTCGAGCCCGAGGTGTTGTTGCCTCAGGTCGGGCAGGGCGCGCTGGCCGTGGAGTGCCGCGCCGACGACTGGCAGACCACGGCGCGCCTGCGCGAGATCGACGACCCCGCTCGCGCGCCATGCCGTCGATGCCGAGCGGGCGTTCCTCGCCGAGCTGGGCGGCGGCTGCAATCTGCCGTGCGGTGCGCTCGCGACGCTCGCCGCGCCGGGCACGACGATCGTCCTCGACGCGTTGCTGGCGTCGCTCGACGGTCACGTGGTGGTGCGCACCTGCGTCGAAGGTGACGAACCCGGCGCGGTCGGGCGGCGCGCCTCCGACGAGTTGCGACGCGCGTTCCCGGAGGACCTCGCGTCGTGACCGTGTACCTCGTCGGCGCCGGGCCGGGGGATCCGGGCTTGCTGACCCGCCGCGGGGAGTTCCTGCTGCGCGCCGCCGACGTCGTCGTCTACGACCGGCTGGCGTCCGCGACGCTCCTCCAGCTCCCCCGGGCCGGCGCTGAGCTCATCGACGTCGGCAAGGCGCCCGGCCGCGCCGCGCTCGGCCAGGACGAGATCAACGCCCTGCTCGTCACGCGCGGCGCGACGGCCAGCGCGGTCGTGCGCCTGAAGGGCGGCGACCCGTTCGTGTTCGGACGCGGCGGCGAGGAAGCCGAAGCGTGCATCGCGGCCGGCGTGCCGTTCGAGGTCGTCCCCGGCGTCACGAGCGCGATCGCGGCGCCCGCCTACGCGGGCATCCCGGTGACGCACCGCGGCGTGTCGACGCACTTCACGGTCGTGACCGGTCACGAGGATCCCACCAAGGACGGCACCGACGTCGACTGGGACGCGCTCGCCCGGTCCGGCGGCACGCTCGTGATCCTGATGGGTGCCGGGCGGGTCGCAGAGATCACCAAGGCCCTCGTCGCGGGCGGACGTGATCCGGACACGCCCGTTGCCGCCGTGCGTTGGGGGACGCGTCCCGAGCAACGCACCGTCGCGCGCGACACTCGCAACGCTCGCCGAGGCCGGCGTGGAAGCACCGAGCGCGATCGTGGTCGGTGGTGTGGCCGCGTTGGACTTCGCCTGGTTCGAGCGCGCGCCGTTGTTCGGTCAGACGGTCGTCGTCACGCGCGCTCGCGAGCAGGCGAGCGAGCTTCGCAACCGTCTCGAGGCGATGGGCGCGGCCGTGGTCGAGTTGCCGGCGATCACGATCGAGCCCGTGGACTTCTCGCTCCCGGATCTCACCGCGTACTCGTGGGTCGTGTTCACGTCGGCGAACGGTGTCGAAGCGTTCTTCGAACGGGGCCTGCACGCACAACGAAGAGATGCGCGCGCGCTCGCACCCGTGAAGATCGCCGTCATCGGGACGGGCACCGCAGACGCGTTGGCCCGACGCGGCGTGCGCGCCGATCTCGTCCCGTCGCGATTCGTCGCCGAGTCGCTGCTCGACGAGTTTCCCGCCGGGGCAGGCCGCGTGTTGGTCGCCCGGGCCGAAGTCGCGCGTGACGTGCTGCCGGAAGGTCTTGCCGGGAAGGGCTACGAGGTCGACGTCCTCACGGTGTATCGCACGCTGATGGCGGCTCCCGATCCGGCCGCCCTCGCGCAGCTCCGCGCCGGCGTCGACGCGATCACGTTCACGTCCTCGTCGACGGTGACGAACTTCTGCGACGCGGTCGGCGCCTTGCCCGAGCCGCACCCGGTCGTCGTCTCGATCGGACCGGTAACGAGCGCGACGGCCCGGGGACACGGGCTGCGCGTCGACGCCGAAGCCGACCCGCACACGATCGAAGGCCTGGTCACGGCCCTCGTCGCCACGCTCCGCCGGTAATCTGGCGGGCGTGGCCTTCCCCGAACGCCGGCTCCGGCGCCTGCGTCGCACCCCGGCGTTGCGCCGGCTCGTCACCGAGCACCGTGTGCACGTCGACGACCTCGTCGCACCGCTGTTCGTGAAGGAGGGAATCGACGCACCCGAACCGGTCGCGTCGATGCCCGGGGTCGTGCAGCACACCCAGGAGAGCCTCCGCAAGGAAGTGCGGGGACTCGCCGAGCTCGGCGTGCCGGCAGTGATGCTGTTCGGCGTCCCCGTGCACAAGGACGCTCGGGGCTCCCAGGCCGACGCGCGCGACGGCGTCGTGCAGGTCGCACTCCGTCAGCTGCGCGACGAGGTCGGCGACGCGCTCGTGCTGATGGCCGACAACTGTCTCGACGAGTACACCGATCACGGTCATTGCGGGATCCTCACGCCCGGCGGCGACGTCGACAACGACGCCACGCTCGACCGGTACGCGAGCATCGCGATCGCGCAGGCCGACGCCGGCGCCGATGTCGTCGCACCGAGCGGGATGATGGACGGCCAGGTCGGTGCGATCCGGTCCGCGCTCGACGAGACCGGACACGCGACGACGGCGATCCTCGCGTACGCGGCGAAGTACGCGAGCGCGCTCTACGGCCCGTTCCGCGACGCGGCGGAGTGCGCCCCGCGGTTCGGTGATCGCCGGGGCTACCAGATGGATCCTGCCAACGGGCGGGAAGCGATCGGCGAGGTCGCGCTCGACGTTGCCGAGGGCGCGGACATGGTCATGGTGAAGCCCGCGCTCGCCTATCTCGATGTCATCGCCGAAGTACGCGCAACCTTCGACGTACCCGTTGCCGCGTACCACGTCAGCGGCGAGTACGCGATGGTGCGGGCGGCGGCGCAGCTCGGCTGGATCGACGGCACCGCGGTCGCGCTCGAGCACCTCCTCGCGATCAAGCGGGCCGGAGCTGAGATCGTCCTCACGTACTTCGCCCGCGAGGTGGCCGAGTTGCTCCACGCACAACCGTGAGCGACTGGTACGAGCGCGCCCTCGCGCGGCATTCCCGGCGGCGTGAACTCGCCGGTCCGCGCGTTCGGCGCTGTCGGTGGTGAGCCGTTCTTCGTCGCGCGCGCCCACGGCTCCCGTCTCTACGACACCGAGGGCCGCACGTACATCGACTATGTGCAGTCCTGGGGCGCGTCGATCCTCGGTCACGGCACGCCGAAGGTCGTCGAGGCCGTGCGCGCCGCTGCGTACGACGGCACGTCCTACGGCGCGCCGACGCCCGCGAGGTCGAGCTCGCGGAAGCGATCTGCGATCGCGTGCGGTCTGTCGAGAAGGTGCGGCTCGTGTCGTCGGGCACGGAGGCGGCCATGACCGCGGTGCGGCTGGCGCGCGGTGCCACGGGCCGCAACAAGATCATCAAGTTCGCCGGCTGCTATCACGGCCACCTCGACGCATTGCTGGTGCAAGCCGGCAGCGGCGTCGCCACGCTCGGCCTGCCGGGCAGCGCCGGCGTGACGCCCGGCACGGTCGCGGACACGATCGTCGTGCCGTACAACGACGTCGCCGCGCTCGAGGCCGCGCTCGACGCCCACGGCCGCGACGTCGCTGCCGTCCTCGTCGAACCGATCGCCGCGAACATGGGCCTCGTCGCCCCCAAGAACGAGTTCCTGCGCCTCCTGCGCGGGCTGTACGCGCCACGGCGCGCTGCTCGTGCTCGACGAGGTGATCACCGGATTTCGCGTCGGGCTCGGCGGCGCGCAGGCGCGCTACGGCATCACGCCCGATCTCTCGATCTTCGGCAAGGTCATCGGCGGCGGGCTCCCGCTCGCGGCCGTCGGCGGCAGCGCCGCGATCATGGACGAGCTCGCACCCCTCGGCCCCGTGTACCAGGCGGGGACGCTATCGGGGAACCCGCTCGCGACTGCGGCCGGGCTGGCCGTGCTCGCCGAGCTCGACCACGCGGCGTACGACCGTCTCGCCCGCACCGCGGAGCGGCTGGAGGACGGCCTCCGCAAGACGTTCGCCGATGCCGGCGTCGTCGCCCAGATCACGCGCGCCTTCACGTTGCTCGGCGTGTTCTTCGCGGACGCACCCGTGGACGACTACCAGGCCGCGCGTCATGCAGATCATCTTCGCTACGCGCAGCTGTTCCATGCGCTCCTCGAACGGGGCGTGTATTTCGCGCCGAGCGGCTACGAGACGCTCTTCCCGAGCCTGGCCCACACGGACGCCGACATCGACGCCACGATCGACGCGGTGGCCGAGGCGCTGGATCGTCCCTAGCGGCCGCGACGCTCTTCGCGCTTGCGGCGGACCTTGTCCATGTAGAAGAGCGACGCCACGAACAAGAAGCACATCACGGCCATCGCCACGAACGCCGCCCCACCGTCCTTGCTCGCGTCGATCAGCTGCTGGGCGAGAACCATGTCGTCTCCCTTATGGCCCGGGTGAGGGGACCGGTGCCAGCCCCGGCGCGCTTGCGCGCCCGCTGATCTTGTTCGTACCAGTGCAGACCGAGCAGGCTCAGCCCGAACAGCAACAGCGACATGAACCAGTACGCGACCACCGGTTGACGCAGCGTGCCGAGGTCGTGCTCGAGCACGATGAACGGCGTGTCCTTCAGCGGGTCGCACTTCGGTGGCACGACGTTCTCCTGCACGATGCACATCTGCACGACCGCGTAGTTCGGGTTGTGGAAGATGATGTTCCTGGTCCCGCCACCGATCTCGAAGGCCTTCAGGCTGTCGGCCTCGATCAGGTACTCCGAGGAGTCGCTGAACCCGAGCGTCGCGAACGGCTTTTCCGGTGGCGTCTCACCGTTCAGCGACTTGTCGGGGACGACGGCTGCGTCGATTGCCGGCTTGAGGTTCGTGAGCTTCTCCGGCGGGATCAACGTTCCCTTCTCTGCGATGTCGCGCACCTTCGGGATCTTCGACTCGGCCGGGTCCTTGACGATCTCGATGACCTTCCATTGCGGCGACCGCCCGTGCGGCGGGTCGATGCCGCTGCTCCCGGACGTCCACCACAGCGTCGCGAGCAAGAACATGAAGCCGGTGAGACCGGCGGCCGCGACGAGGAACCCGAGGCGGGCACCGAGGTTCGTCGCGAGCAGGAGGTACACCGAGCCGCAGAAGAGGCCGATCGCCGCGAGCACGGTGAGGATGCCGATGATCGTCGGGTTCCAGATGTTCGCGTCCTTCGGCCCTTCGGCCGCGAGCATCTGCAGGAGCGCAATCGGAGACGCCACGCTCATCCCCCCTTCGCCACTGTCGTCGTGGTGGAGGTCGGCGGCGTCCGCGGTTTCGGATCCGTGTTGCACGGCGGCGAGACGCCCTTGTAGTTCGTCGTCTCGAGGCAGTAGCGCTCGTAGGCAACGATCCGGCCGACCTGGTCTGCGGTCAACATCTCACCGAATCCCGGCATCTTCCCGGAGCCGAGGCCGAGATTCCCGTAGGGCTTGTTCGGATCCGAGCCCGACGTCACGAAGCCGACCTGCGCGTCGAAGCCGCCGGTCTCGTCGGTACCGAAGCGACGGATGACGCCGCCGTCGCGGAGGTTGAACCCGATGCCGCCGCCCTGACCACCGCCGCCGCCGGAGAGCCCGAGGATGTTCACGCCGTCGAGCTCGCTCGGCGGCGAGGTCGGATCGAAGACCGACCAGCCCTCCGTGTGACAGCGCGCGCAGTTCAGCTCGAACAGGAGCTGCCCGTCACTCACGTTCGCGCGACGCGCTTGCCAGTCGAGCCCCCAGTCCAACGCGGCTTGCGTCGTCGTTCGCCTTCTCCACGGCGTCGAGGAAGCTGCCGCACGCGACGGCGTCGACTTTCAGCTCGGCACCGACGTTCGTCGGGTCGGCTTCCACCTGTTTGGCGATGTCCTTGCACTGCGTCGTGAGCTGGGCATCGTCCGCGGTAGGGAGCGCGAGGTCCTTCCGAACGGCCTTGCGCTCGTCGGCGAGCGTCTTGCGCGCCGCGTCGAGGCTCGAGCGCGCGTCCTTCACGGCAATCGCCGGGCACGACAGGTACTCGGGGCACACATCGTTTGCCCCGGGGTTCGGGTTCTTCGCCGTCGCGATCGCGTCGGTGGCCTGCTTGCGCGCCTGGTCCGGAGTGAGCTGGATCGACTTGATGAACGCCACGAGGTCCGCGACGCCCTGGTCGTTGAGCGGGCCACCGCCCGCGATGCCCCATCCCTGCATCGGTGTGCCGGGACGCCCGTAGGTGATGATGTCGCTGATCTCACAGACGGTCGTCGGCTGCCGCAACGACGGGTCGGCGCAGGCCGGCTCCTCGGTGAAGCGCAACGGCTCGGTGTTCAGCGGGGGCGCCTTCCAGTTCACGGACACGCCCTGGATGCGGAACGGCGCGACGCCGCCCTGACCCTTGTCGCCGTGGCAGTTCGCGCATTGTTTCGAGGTCGCGGCTTCGTACTCCTCGCCGCCGGGGCTCGCGAAGAGGACCGCGCCCCGGTGCTCGGCGTTCTTGTCGAAGTAGGTGACCGTCTGGTCCTGGCGCGTCGGCTCGCGGAGCCAGTAGATCGGCAGCGCGATCGCGATGACCGCGGCGAAGATCAACGCCCAGCCCTGCACGCGCTCGAGCCGGCGGCCCTCGAGATCCTCGTCCGGGAGGAACGGCACGACGTTCGGTGCCTCTCGTTCCTCGTTGCGCGCGCGCTTCGGCCAGAGCACCGCGACGATCAGGTACACGATGAGCACCGAGAACGCGATGAAGTTGAGCAGGATCAGGTAGTGCCGGAGGTCGTTCTTCCAGAGGGCCGCGATCACGAATCGATGCTCCCGGACGAGGTCACACGCACAGAGGACCTTCCGGTTCCTGACCGGTGGTGTTGGTGCCGATCGGCGGACCGAGAATCGGCGAACCGCTCGTGTCGATCGTCACTGCGTCGCCGTCGAAGGCCGCGGGCCAGCGGTCGAGCCCACGCGGTGCCGGGCCGGCCTTCTTCTCGCCGACCTTGTTGTACTTGGAACCGTGGCACGGGCACTCGAACCACTGCGAGCTCGGGCAGAACGGGACACGGCAACCGAGGTGTACACACCGCTGGTACAGCGCGACGATGCCTTTTTCCATCTCGTCGATAGACGATCGGGTTGTAGACCTTCTCGGCCGCAGGGAGCGCGCTCGCCGGATACGTCACGAGATATGTGCGCGGCGAGCGGCACGTAGTACGGCTGCCGGTTCGTCGTGACGTAGGCGATGATGTCCGGCAGGCTCTTGTCGACCTTCACCTTCCCGCCGAAGCCGGTCGAGCGGAACGGCCACAGGAACGCGAGCATCGCGGGGAGGAAGCCGGCGACCGAGAATCCGAACGCGATGAGGATGGCGCGGTTGAAGAACTGGCGCCGGGTGACGCCGAGCTCCTCCTCGTCGACGGGATCGTACTCGACGACCTCGCCGCTGCGTCGCCGGGCGAGCATGCCGCCGCCCAGCCGCGCGCGGCGTGTCGTCCGACGCGCTCGCGGCCGGCCGCCTCGATGTCGGTCGATGCCGAGAGCGCCGGCGTCTCGGATGTCGCGCCACTGCGGTCGCGCTGGCGCGTCTCCCGCGACAGTGATCCGGTCGACGAGCGGGCGCGGTTCGCGAGCAGCACGACGGAGATCGCCGCGACGACCAGGATCACGACAATGAGGATTGCGAGGCCCAACCAGCGCTCCTACAGCTCGAAGAAGATGCCCTTGTTCCACGGGAAGACGAAGTTGAAGCCCTCACCGCGGAAGAACGAACCGATGATCACAAGAGCCGCCCACATCATCAGGAACATCGTCATCATGACGATCGCGAACTTGCGGTCAGCGGGCTTGTGCGACGGGTTCTTGTCGATATACGGCGTGATCGCGAGCAACGCCGAGCGCGATGCCGGGAATCGTCACGCCGGCGACCATCGGCTGGAACATCTTCAGCAGCTCTTGCAAGCCGAGGAAGTACCACGGCGCCTTCGACGGGTTCGGCGTCTGGTTCACGTCGGCGAGGCCGAGCAGCGGTGCCTTCACGAGCGCCGAAAAGATCGTGACGAAGGCCATCAGCGAGAGCGTCGCCGCGAACTCGATCGCGAGCAGGTGCGGCCAGACGTGCACCTTGTCCTGCGCGTCGGCGCGCGCCTGCTGGATCGAGCCGGACTTGACGACGGTGAGCAACCGTTGGGTGTGGCCGCCGGGTCCGGTGCTCGTCGGCGCGGGCGCGGCGACCGCAGTCGCGGCGGCGCGGCCTCCGGCGGCTCCGCCAGCCGCCGCGGCGGCGGGCGCTTCGGCGCCGCCGCCACCCGCGAGGGCAGCCTTGCGCTTGCGCGAGCGTTCGAGCAGGTGCGCGGGCACGCCGCCCTTGTCCTCGGTGATCGCGTCGCCGTCGCCGCCGTTCGAGGCGGCGGGCGCGCGTGCGGTGTCCTCGGCGGCGGGTGCTTCGGCTTCGGGCGCAGCCGCGGCCTCGGCGCGCGTCGGCGGCCTCTTCGCCCTCTACGGGCAGGCCCAGCGCCTTGCGGCGCTCCTGGCTCCGCTTCAGAAGATGATCGGGAACTTCGGTCATGTGTGCGCGCCTCCCTTCGACCTAGAGCGGCCCGGAAATGCCGCCGTCCTTGCGGACGCGCCAGAAGTGAACAGCCATGAAGATCACGATGACGAACGGCAATAACAACACATGAAGCACGTACCATCGGAGCAGCGTCTCGCTGCCGATCTCCTTGCTCCCGAGCAGCACGTACTTCACTTGCGGGCCGAACACCGGCGTGTAGCCCATCATGTTCGTGCCGACGGTCACGGCCCACAGCGACAGCTGGTCCCACGGCAACAGGTAGCCGGTGAACGAGAGCAGCAGCGTGAGCAGCAACAAGATGATGCCGATGACCCAGTTGAACTCGCGCGGCGACTTGTAGGCGCCGTGGTAGAAGACGCGCGCCATGTGCAGGAACACCGAGAGCACCATCAGGTGCGCGGCCCAACGATGCATGTTGCGGACAAGGGACCCGAACGTCACCGCCGTCTCCAGCGACTGCACGTTCGCGTACGCCTCGGTCACGGTCGGCCGGTAGAAGAACATCAAGAAGATGCCGGTGACCGTCAGCAGGATGAAGAGGAAGAACGACAACCCGCCGAGGCACAGCGTGTACGAGACTTTCACCGCGTGCCGCTTGACCTTCACCGGGTGAAGGTGGAACAGCACGTTGTTCATGATCACGTAGGAGCGGTTCCTCGGGCTGTCGGTGTAGCCCTTGCGGAACACCGAGCCCGGCCGGAAGATCGAGTTCCACGCCTGCGAACCACGCGTCTTCTCGCCGATCTCGCCGACGCGCTCCAGGATCTTGGGCCGGTGCCCGTTGCTGCCGTTCCCGTTCGCCACCGCTTAATCCTTTTCCAGGCTCAGAAGCGGACGCCGTAGGCGTAGCCGTGTCGGTTGGTGCGGACGTTGGGGTCGCCGTCGCGCCAGGCGTCGGTGACTTTGCCCAAGATGATGACGCCGGTGGGGCAGCGGTCGACGCACAGGGCGCAGCGGGTGCAGACGTCTTCGTCGACGACGAAGAAAACGTGGTCTTTGGGGTCGTCGCCGGGGGCGTCGGCGTTGACGGCTTCGTCGACGGCGTCGGTGGAGAGCATGTGGATGCATTTCCAGGGGCAGATGTCGACGCAGCCTTCGCAGAGGATGCATTCGGCTTGGTCGATGTGGAGGAACTGTTTGGGTTTGACGGCTTGGGTCAGCCAGTTGGGGTCGACCTCTTGCAGCACGTACGACGTCGAGAACTCCGGCATCGGCGGGTTCGCGTCTGTTCTCGCCATGTCTATGCGCTCTCTCGCTGCGAGCCGGGATACCCGGCTCGCGGTCGCTCGATCGCTGGCGAGCTCGCTTCGGCTCCGCCTCCGCTCACCGCGTCGTGCGGCTGGTGTTCGGGCGCGTTCGTCATGGCTCGGTCGTTGTGGTGACGGGGCGGCCGTAGGCGCTGACGCGTTCTTCGCGGCGCGCACGCAGGCGGGCGAGCGGGCCGCCGCCGCGATGGGCGCGGTCGTCCTCGCCTTCGGCGGCGGGCTCGGCGACCTTGCGCTTCTGCCACGCGACGAACAGGTACACGTTGAGGACGAGCACCACGATGTAGATGCCGGCCGCGACCGCGTCGACGAACTTGTCGCGCGTGATGTCGAACGGCGGCAGGTGCGCGGCCAGCTGGTCGTGTCGCACCAGGAACGTCGAGGAGCTCGAAGTTCAGGTACGAGTTGCCGAAGATGATCCACTCGGACGGGATCACGCCGTAGCCGAGCGTCAACATGAGCCAGACGGCCATCGCGCCGAGGAACGTCTGCGCCCACGTCGCCGGCTCGTTGGATCGCTTCGGCCGGCGGATCCACCAGAACGCGATGACGAGACCGCTGGCGAACATCACGCTCGCCCAGATCAACCGGCCGGCCGGTCGGGGAAAGTGCGACCCGAAGACCGACTTGGGCAACAGGTTTGGCACATGCACCGCAAGCAGGTTCCACACGTGGAAATTGCGCATGCGCTCCGGCGCCCTTTCTCACTCGGCCGTGTCGCCTTTCTACCACGCTAGATGCGCACGCGGCACATCGTGCGACACGACAAACTACGGCTTTTCCCGCTTCGTTTCCGACCGATCGGGCATGTGATCATGTGCTCCATGAGTGCGCGCGAAAAAGTGACCTACGACGCGCTCGTCGTCGGTGCCGGACCCTGTGGAGCGACCGCCGCGTACTGGCTCGCGTCGCGTGGTCGACGGGTCCTCGTCGTCGAGAAGAAGCGCTTTCCGCGCGAGAAGACCTGCGGGGACGGGCTCACGCCGCGCGCCGTGCGCCAGCTCCACGACATGGGGCTCGCGGATCGACTCGTCGGCTTCCAACGCTTCGACGGTCTGCGCTCGATCGCGCATGGCATCACGCTCGAGCTCGCGTGGCCGGAGCACCCCGAATTCCCGCCCTTCGGCTACGTCGTGCGCCGGCGTGAGCTCGACGAGATGGTCGCCGAACAAGCGGTGAAGGCGGGCGCGACCCTGTGGCAGGGCGCCGAGGCGGTCGAGCCCGTCGTCGACGACGGCTTGCTGAGCGGTGCAGTGGTCAAGCACAAGGACTCCGGGGTCACCGAGTCCGTCCGGGCGCGCTACGTGGTCGTGGCCGACGGCGCGAACTCCCGGTTCGGGCGGGCGCTCGGCACCGCCCGCGACCGGTCGTTCCCGCAGGGCATGGCGATTCGCGGCTATTTCACCAGTCCGTTCCACGACGAGCCGTGGATCGAGAGCCATCTGGACATTCGGGATCGTGACGGGAACCATTTGCCCGGATACGGGTGGATCTTCCCGGTCGGCGACGGCACGGTGAACGTGGGGGTCGGCCTGCTCTCGACGTTCGCGGGCTGGAAGCACGTCAACACGACGCACCTGATGGAAGCGTTCTGCGAGACGGCACCGGCGCGATGGGGACTGTCGCCGGAGACCGCCACGAGCGCGCCGACCGGGGGACGCCTGCCGACCGGCGGGTCGGTGCAGCCCCGGGTCGGCCCGACGTTCATCGTCGCGGGCGACGCCGCCGGCTTCGTCAACCCCTTCAACGGCGAGGGCATCTCGGTCGCCTACGAGACCGGCCGGCTCGCCGCCGACGCCGTCGACCTCGCGCTCGAGACCGGCAACGGCCTCGCGTTGCAGACCTACGACGCGCGGCTCGCGGAGGTGTACGGCCTCTACTTCAAGGTGGCTCGTGAATTCGTGCGCGCGATCGGGAATCCGGCGGTGATGCGCGAGCTCACCCGGGTCGGGATGCACAGCCGCACGTTGATGGAGTGGGTGCTCCGGATCATGGCCAACCTGCTGCGGCCCGACGAGCTCGGCCCGGCCGAGGCCGCGTACCGCGCGGTTGCCGCGCTCGTCCGCATCGCGCCCGAACCGTGACGCGAACGATCGTCGTCGCGCACCGCACCTGCCCACGGGACGCGCGTGAGAACTCACTTGCCGGCATCGAAGCGGCTGCTCGCGGCGGCGCCGACGTCGTCGAGGTCGATGCCCGGCGCAGCCGCGACGGCACCGCGGTGCTGTTGCACGACCCCTGGCTCGGCCGCATCCAGCACGTGCCGCTGCCGTTGCGATGGGCCGGCGACGCGCTGCTTGCCCGCTTGCACGTGCCGACGTTGCGCGAGGCGCTCGACACCGCGCGTGGGGCTCGGGCTCAAGGTCGCGATCGACACCAAGGATCCGGGCGCGGCCGAGGCGGTCCTCGCCGCGGTCGAGCAGTCGGGTGCCAGGGACGACGTGCTCCCCTGGTCACAGCACATGCCGGTGGTGCGCTCCTTCGTTCGGGCGCTCCCGGACGCCGAGGTCGCGCTGCTGCGCGACAGCTTCACGCCCGAAGAGCACCACCGGCTGCTCGCCGACGCGGCTGCGATCGGCGCGCGTGCAGTCAGCGCCCATCAGGACGCCGTCACCCCGGCGTTCATCGCGGCGGCGGCGGAGCGCGGGCTCGGCGTGTACTGCTGGTACCAGCGGGGCGAGCTCCAGGACAAGCGGCTGGCCGAGGTCGCGGCCGCCGGGCTCACCGGCGTCGTCACCGACTGGCCGGCGGACGCCCGCCGGGTCCTGCAAGGCCCGGGGTAACATCGCCGCCATGTGTGCGAGCTGCGTGAGCAAGGTCGATGTCATCGCCGGCACCGTGGGTTTCAGTGCGTACCTCCTGAAGGGCCCGGTCCAGGACATGCTGGTGGCAGCCGGTCTGCTGCCCGAACCGCACCCGCTCGCCGCGCGACATGCGCACCGTCATGTTCCTACGTGATCTCGAGCTCGACCCCGCCCCGATCCTCGGTGGCGACGTCGTCGAGGCCGTCGGACCGGGCGCTGGCGTTCCCGCGCCAGAAGATCTACCGCCGGTCGTTCCGGGACGCGATCGCGCTGCTCGCAGGTCGCTCCATGCGATCCCAGAGCGTGCTCGCGGTCCAATAGACCAGGTACAAGAGCGTCAGCGTCACCGGGAGCACGATCCACGGGCTGACGTGCGGGAGGTGCACCGGTTGCACCCACCACGGCCCGGTCCACGACAGGTCCCACGGATAGCCGTCGTGCTTCACGCCGTTGATGACCGGCTCAGCCACGAGGTGGGCCCAGGTCGTCCAGGCGACCAGCCGGCACACGCCGTAGAAGAACACGCTGCGATAGATCGCGAGCAGGCCCCGCTCGTCGAAGAATTGCCCGAGCCACGACCAGACGTGCGGGTCGGCGGGCACGACGTTGGTCCTCCAGAACTCGCGCGTCAGCACGCGCCACGAGCACAGGACCACGACGAGCCAGAACACGTCCATGACGAAGCCGAGGCTGCTGTAGTACGCGGCGGCGTCGAGGTACTTGCCACCCTTGATGGTCGCGGCGTAGGCCCAGGTGTGCAGGCTCCAGTTCAGGGTCGTGAACGGGAACAGCAGCATCGTGCCGATGCTGTCGTTGACGTCGGTGAGCACGTGCGCGGCGAAGCCGAGGAGGTAGCCGATCGTCCATGCGCGATTGTGCTTCCACGCCCAGATCCCGAGACACACGAGGGTCCCGAAGAACAGCGTGTGGCTGATGCCCATCCCGGGCCAGCCCCGGTGCCACTGGTACGGCTTGGTCGAGCCGTAGTGGTGGCCGTTGATGGTGATGCCGTACACCCAGAACTTCGCGAGGAAGTCCGGCGTGAAGTCGCCGAAGAAGATCGCGAACCAGCTGACCTGGCCCTGCATCTTCTTCGGAAGGTGCGCCTCGACCGCGTACACCTCGAACTGGTGCGCCGCCCAGCTCATGCGGCTGCGCGCTCCGGTCCTCGATCACCACGCTGCGCCTGACGGGTCAAGGCACGGGTCTCCGCCGCTGCGGGCGAACCGGCCGGCGGCGCACGAGGTTCCACAGCGCCGGGAGGCCCCAGACCCACGCGATCAGCCACAGCGGCCCGAGGACCCAGTCCAGCAGCCACTTGTTGTGGATCGCGAACAGCACGTACGAGACGGCCGCCGCGGCGTAGAGGAATGCGTCGACGTACTTCGACGGGATCCCCCGCTCCGGCGCGCTCATCGCGGCCCGACGTTAGTAGCGGGTCGCCGAAGCGTTGCGCCGGCGAGGCGGTCGGGTAGGTTCTCGCGCGACAGTGCGGACGCAGCGGAGCCAGGATGGCGACGCGAGGGAGCCGTCCGAGAGTGCGGGACGCAGCGGAGCCAGGACGGCGAAGCGAGGGAGCGATCGTTCTTGGCTGACTACCTGCCGATCCTGGTCATGGCGGGGGTGGTGGTCGCGTTCGTCTCGCTCTCGTTCACGGCGTCGCAGTTGCTCGCGCCGCAACGCCCGAATGCCGCCAAGCAGGCGCCGTACGAGTGCGGCATCGTGCCCGAAGCCGAGCCGGCCGAGCGCTTCCCGGTGAAGTTCTACCTGGTCGCCATGAGCTTCATCGTGCTCGACGTCGAGATCGTCTTCCTGTATCCGTTCTCGATCGTGTTCCGCGGGCTCGGGTTGTTCGGCCTCGTCGCGATGGGCGTCTTCGTGCTCGTGCTGCTCGTGCCGTTCGCGTACCTGCTCTCGGTCGGCGCGCTTGACTGGGGTCCGGTGCGCGACATCGTGCAACGCATGCCGGGACCGTTGCTGCGTACGAACCAGGCGATGCTCGATCCCGTGGACGCGGAGAAGGAAGTGGCCGCGTAATGGGTCTCGATCAAGTGCCGCACAACTTCGTGACCGCGCGTCTCGAGGACGTCGTGCGATGGGGGCGCCGGAACTCGGTGTTCCCCGCGACCTTCGGTCTCGCGTGCTGCGCGCTGGAGATGATGGCGGCCGGCGCCGCGCACTACGACCTCGCTCGGTTCGGCATGGAAGTGTTCCGGGCGTCGCCGCGCCAAGCCGACTTGATGATCGTCGCCGGTCGCGTCTCGCAGAAGATGGCCCCCGTGCTCCGCCAGGTCTACGACCAGATGGTGGAGCCGAAGTGGGTGATCTCCATGGGCGTGTGCGCGAGCAGCGGCGGAATGTTCAACAACTACGCGCTCGTGCAGGGCGTCGACCAGATCGTCCCCGTCGACGTCTACGTGCCCGGCTGTCCGCCGGGTCCCGAGACACTGATGCACGGCATCCTCACGTTGCACGAACAGATTCGGTCCGGTGAGTTGCTACGCCGCCGCGAGGCGTCGGTGACGGGCGGTGCAGGCATCGAGCTCGGCCGCGAACCCGTGACCACGAGCTCCTGAGCATCCCGAGACGAGACGACTGCGATGGCCGACGACAATGCTCGTGAAGAAGATCACGAGGGTGAGGCGATCGGCGACGAGGTAGCGGCGGCCGTCGTCGAGAAGTTTCCGGGCGGCACCGCCGTCGACAGTCACGGGCAGGTCGTCGTGTACGTGGACCGGGCCGCGCTGGCCGACGTCGCGCGGTTCTTGCGCGACGAGCAGGAGTTCACGATGTGCGTCGACATCACGGCGGTCGATCACTTGCTGACCGGTGTTCGTCATCGTCCACCCGGCGTGGAGCTCGAGCGCTTCGAGGTCGTCGCGAACTTCCTCTCGCACACGCGCAACCGGCGCGTCCGCGTGATCTGCCAGGTCCCGGCGGCCGACCCGACCGTGCCGTCGCTCACCGGCGTCTACATGGGCACCAACTTCCCCGAGCGCGAGACCTTCGACCTCTACGGCATCACGTTCGACGGTCATCCCGATCTCACGCGGATCCTCATGCCCGACGACTGGCACGGCTATCCGCTCCGCAAGGACGACGCTCCCGGCCGCGTCCCGGTCACGTTCAAGGGAGATCCTTCACCGAGATGACGAACTTCGACACCGAGGAGCAACGCCTCGAGCGACAGACCGACGAGGGCAGTCAGGAGCTCCGGCGCGCATCGCGGACGCGCGAGGTCGTGCTGACCGGTGGCGGCATGTGGCCCGAGGACGAGCTCGGCGACACGATGATCATCAACATGGGCCCGCAGCACCCGTCGACGCACGGTGTGCTCCGCCTGATGATGGAGCTCGACGGCGAGGACGTGCTCCTGATCAAGCCCGTCATCGGTTATCTCCACACTGGGATGGAGAAGACCGGTGAGGAGCTCACCTACGTGCAGGGCACCACCAACGTGACGCGCATGGACTACGCGTCGAACTTCTCGAACGAGCTGGTGTACTCCCTGGCGGTCGAGAAGCTGCTCGACGTCGACGCGCAGATCCCGCGGCGCGCGCAATGGATACGCATGTTGATGTGCGAGCTCGGCCGCATGGCGTCGCACCTTCTGTTCCAGGCGACGAACGGGATGGACATCGGCGCGGTCTCGATGATGCTGTACGGCTGGCGCGAGCGCGAGGAGTGCTTGCGACTGTTCGAGTACATCACCGGCCTGCGCATGAACTGCAACTACATCCGTCCCGGCGGTGTCGTGGCCGACCTCCCCGACGGGTGGGAAGACCGCGTGCTCGAAGTGTGCGACGTCGTCGAGGCGGGCGTCCGCGACTACGACGAGCTGTTGTCGCAGAACCCGATCTGGCGCGAGCGCACGGTCGGCATCGGCGTGATCACCACCGAGCAGTGTCTCGAGCGCAGCATCACCGGTCCGATCCTGCGGTCGAGCGGCTTCGCATGGGACCTTCGCAAGAGCCGGCCCTACCTCGCCTACGACGAGGTCGACTTCGACGTCATCTACACGAGCAACGGCGACGTGTTCGACCGGTACCGGATTCGCCTCTGGGAGATCCTCGAATCGGTGAAGATCGTGCGGCAGTGCGTGGAGAAGATGCCGCCCGGCGACTTCCGCGTGCAGGACAAGAAGGTCACGCCGCCGCCGCGTGCACGTATCGACGAGTCCATGGAGGCGCTCATCCACCACTTCAAGCTGTTCACCGAGGGCTTCAAGGTGCCGCCGGGCGAGACGTATGTGACCGTCGAGTCACCGCGCGGCGAGATCGGCTGCTACATGGTGAGCGACGGCTCGGGGAAGCCGGTGCGGATGCACATCCGCGGCCCGTCGTTCTACAACCTCCAGTCGATCGACGCGATGGGAACGGACAGCCTCGTGGCCGACGCGGTCGCGATCGTGTCGAGCATCGACCCGATCATGGGCGAGGTGGACAGGTAGCGATGACGTTCACGTCGAGCAACCGGGCCCGCGCCGAGGAGATCGTTGCGCGGTATCCGCGACCGAAGTCGGCGATCCTGCCGCTCGCGCATCTCGCGCAGGACCAGGACGGCTGGCTGACCGACGAGGCGATGCAGGAGATCGCCGAGCTCGCCGGCGTCACCGCCGCCGACGTCCTCGGCACGTGCTCCTTCTACACGATGTTCAAGCGACGTCCGTGCGGACGGCTCGTCGTCTCGGTCTGCACGAATGTCACGTGTCTGGTGACGGGTGGTCCCGAGATCTTCGAGCACCTCGAAGGGCGCTACGCGACGGATGCCGACGTGACGGTCGAGGAGGTCGAGTGCCTCGCCGCGTGCGGAGGTGCGCCCGCGCTGCAGGTCAACTACGAGTTCCACGAGCGCGTTACGCCGTCGTCGGCGGAGGAGCTCGTCGAGGAGTACAAGAACGGCGCGCGGACGCCACGCACGGTCTCCGGAGCCCACGTTGCCTAGCGAGACGCGGATCGTCACGGCGCGGCTGCACGAGCGTCCCGACGACTCGTGGACCGTTGCCGGCGCGAACGCGACCGGCGCGTACGAGGTGCTGCGCGAGGTCCTGCGGGCCGGTGACGCGGCCGACATCCAGGAACAGGTCAAGCTGTCGGGCCTCCGCGGCCGCGGCGGCGCGGGCTTCCCGACCGCGGAGAAGTGGTCGTTCCTGCCGGCGAGCTCGTTCCCGCGCTACCTGGTGATCAATGCGGACGAAGGCGAGCCGTCGACGTTCAAGGATCGCATGCTCGTCGAGCGCGACCCCCACCAGCTCATCGAGGGCATCGTGATCGCCGCGTACGCGATCCAGTGCAACCTCGCGTTCGTCTACCTGCGCGGCGAGTTCGCGCTCGGCTACGACCGCCTCATGCAGGCGATCGCAGACGCGCGGACCCTCGGGTTCCTCGGCACCAACATCCAGGGCTCGGGGTTCGACATCGACCTCGTCGTGCACCGCGGCGCCGGCGCGTACATCTGCGGCGAGGAGACCGGGTTGCTCGAGTCGCTCGAGGGCGAGCGCGGCATGCCCCGCATCCGGCCGCCGTTCCCGGCGATCGAAGGGCTCTACGCAAAGCCGACGGTCGTCAACAACGTCGAGACGCTTTCGACGCTGCCGCACATCATGAAGGTGGGCGGCGCCGAGTACGCCAAGCTCGGCGTGAACCGCTCGACCGGCACGCGCCTGTTCTCGGTCTCCGGCCACGTGCGCCGGCCCGCGAACTACGAGGTCGAGCTGGGGATGAGCTTCCGCGATCTCATCTACGGGCTCGCCGGTGGCGTGCCCGACGACCGCGCGATCAAGTTCTTCATCCCGGGCGGCGCGTCGTCGCAGTGGTTGGTCGGCATCGACGAGCACCTCGACGCGCCGCTGGACATGGATTTCGTGCAGCAGACGTTCGGGGTGATGCTCGGTTCGGGTGCGATCATGGTCTACGACGAGACCGTCGATCCGGTGCTCGTTGCGTGGCGTCTCGCGAAGTTCTTCGCGCACGAGTCGTGCGGCAAGTGCACGCCCTGCCGGGAGGGCGCGGGCTGGATCGAGAAGGTGCTCTACCGCATGTCGCACGGCCTCGGGCGTCCCGAGGATCTCGACCTGCTGTTCGACGTCGGCGACAACATCTCGCCGGGCGTGATGAACGCACCGTTCGTCCAGACGACGATCTGCCCGCTCGGGCCGTCGACCGTCAGCTGCATCGCGAGCCTGCACAAGTTCTTCCGTGCCGAGATCGAGCAGCA
The DNA here is from genome assembly GCA_963781425.1 of uncultured Actinomycetes bacterium. Lineage (GTDB taxonomy): Bacteria > Actinomycetota > Acidimicrobiia > IMCC26256 > PALSA-610 > DASQHW01. The sequence goes on from CAWAGX010000015.1 coordinate 327,078, forward strand.
GTTCGCCGGAGCAACGACGTGACCTCGACCGAAGCCCAGAAGTCCACGGTGACGGTCACCGTCGACGGCGTGTCCTTCGAGGCGCGGCCCGGCGAGCTCGTGATCAAGGCCGCGCAGGAGCACGGGATCTACATCCCGCGCTTCTGCTGGCACGAACGCATGAAGCCGGTCGGCATGTGCCGCATGTGCCTGGTGGAGATCGAAGGCGTGCGGGGTTTCCCGCCCGCGTGCACGACACCGGTCGCCGACGGCATGGTCGTGCACTCGCAGAACGAGAAGGTGAAGAAGATCCAGGACGGCGTCCTCGAGTTCCTCCTGATCAACCACCCGCTCGACTGCCCGGTGTGCGACCGGGGCGGTGAGTGCCCCTTGCAGGACCAGACGCTCGCATTCGGGCCGGGCGAGTCGCGCTTCGTCGAGGAGAAGCGCCACTTCCCCAAGCCGATCCCGCTCTCGGAGCTGGTGCTGCTGGACCGCGAGCGCTGCATCCAGTGCGCGCGCTGCACCCGCTTCGCCGACGAGATCGCGGGCGACAAGCTGATCGACTTCGTCGACCGCGGTGAGCACACGCAGGTGCTCAACTTCGAGAACGAGCCGTTCGACTCCTACTTCTCGGGGAACACGGTGCAGATCTGCCCGGTCGGCGCGCTGACCGCGACCCAGTACCGGTTCCGCGCCCGGCCGTGGGATCTCTCGACGGTCGAGACATCGTGCACCGCGTGTGCGGTGCACTGCCGGGGCGCCCTGCAGTCGTCCTCGAACCGGCTCGTACGCCTGCTCGGCGTGGATTCCGAGCCGGTCAACCACGGTTGGCTGTGCGACAAGGGCCGCTACGGGATCGAATGGATACACGCCGACGACCGCATCCGTGAACCTCAGGTGCGCGCGGCCGGCGAGCTGAAGGAAGTCTCGTGGCCGGACGCGCTCGACGCGGCGGCCGAGCACATCCGTTCGGCACGGAACAGGGGCGGCGCGGGTGGGATCGCGCTGCTCGGCGGTGCGCGCGGCACGAACGAGGACGCGTACGTGTGGGCGATGCTCACCAAGGGTGTGATCGGCACCGACCACGTGGACGCGCAGATGGGCGACGGCCTGCCGGCGGAGTTCGTGCTCGGGATGCCGCGCGCGAGATCTCCGACATCGACCGCGCCGAGCGCGATCGTGTTGCTGTCCGGCGATCTCGAAGAAGAGGTTCCGGTCCTCGCGCTGCGCGTCCGTCGAGCGGTCATCGAGCTCGGTGTGCCGCTCGTCGACTGCGCCCCGGTCGAGCACAAGCTCTCTCCGCATGCGAACGTCGTTGCCCGGCCGCTGCCCGGCGAGCCGCTTCCCGGTCACGTGCGCGGCGCAGATCGAGGACGCGGGCGAAGGCCGCGACGGTCCGGTCGTCGTGATCGTCGGGCGCGCGAATCTCGCGGCGCGTCCGGACGCGGTGGTCGTGAGCGCCGCGACCCTCGCCGGGCCGCAGACGCGCTTCCTCTCGGCGTTGCGCCGCGACAACGTCCACGGTGCGCTCGATGCCGGCCTCACGCCGGGGTTCCTTCCCGGACGCGTCACCCTCGACGAGGGGCGGAGCTGGTTCACGAACCGGTGGGGCGCGGCGCCTGAGGAGCGCGGCCTGGACGCCGAAGGCATCCTGCGCGCGGCCGCCGACGGTCGTCTCGACGTGCTGATCCTGCTCGGTGCGGACCCGATCGGCGACTTCCCCGACGCCCGGCTCGCCAAAGAGGCACTGATGATGGTCCCGACGGTGATCGCCGTCGACGCGTTCCTCTCGCCGTCGATCGATCGAGCCGACGTGTTCCTGCCGTGCACCCTGCCGGGTGAGAAGGCCGGCACCGCAACGAACCTCGAGGGTCGCGTGCAGCGCCTGGGTCGCAAGGTTGCGCCCGAAGGAACCGCCATGGACGACTGGCGCATCGCAATCGAGCTCGCGGCCCGCCTCGGTCACGAGATCGACCTCGCGACCGTCGACGAGGTCACCGACGCGTTGGGCGAGGTGGCGCCCGCGTTCGCGGGCGTGAGCGCGGCGCTGATGCAGCGCGCACGCGACGGTGTCGTGCTCCCGCTGCGCGAGCACCGCGACGAGCTCGTGCTCCGCGCGCGCGACCTCTCGATCATGGCCGACGACGGGCCCGGCACCAGCTGGGACCCGATCAAGGTAGAAGGGATCGTGCCCGCCGACTCGACGAGCGCGGTCGAAGGGAGCGGCGCCGGTTTCGAGCCGATCGCACCGGGCGGGGGCGATCCGAACGACGATCCGGAGACGGCCGCGTGGGTGGTGGAAGCCGCGACGCAGGCCGCCGATGCCGCGGCCGCGCCCGATGTGCCGTCGCTGCACGTCTGGGACGCGATGCCACCGGGCACCGACACGCCCGGCCGCGACGCGTACGCTCTGCGACTCGTGGCGGGCCGCACCCTCTACGACCGCAGCCGCGTCGTGATCGAGACGCCCGTCCTCGCCCGGCTGACGCCCGCGGCCGGCGTCCTGCGCGTGCACCCGAACGACACGGGCAGGATCGGCGCCGAGCAAGGCAGCGAGGTGCGCATCACGACCGGGCGCGGTTCGCAGTTGGTCACGCTCGAGCCCGATGCGTCCGTGCCGCCCGGCACGGCCCGCTTCGACTTCACCGCCGACGGACAGGGTCCCGCCCTGCTGATCGATGCGGCCTCGCCGGTCACCGACCTGCGCGTGGAGTCGATCCGGTGAACGGCATGCTCGCGCTCGATCCGCTGTTCGACAGCGGGGTCACGTGGTCGGTGTTCTTCGTCGTCCTCATCAAGGTCGTCGCCGCGTTCGCGATCCTTCTCGTCGCCGTAATGCTCTACATCTGGGCGATGCGGAAGGTCATCGCCGACATGCAGAACCGCATCGGACCGAACCGCGCCGGGCCCTACGGCATCCTGCAGACGCTCGCCGACGGCATCAAGCTGTTCTTCAAGGAGCAGTCGATCCCGAGCTCGGCCGATCGCCCGGTGTTCCGGCTGGCGCCGTACCTGTCGATCATGCCGGCGTTCCTGCTGTTCTGCGTCGTACCGATCGGCGGCCGTCCGTCCGACGGCACGGTGTCGATCCTCGGGCATCGCACGTTCCTCCAGGTCGCCGACCTGCCGATCGGGGCGCTGTTCATCCTGGCGATGTCGGGACTCGGTGTGTACGGCGTGATGCTCGCGGGCTGGTCGTCGGGCTCGAAGTATCCGCTGCTGGGATCGGTGCGCGCGTCTGCGCAGCTGCTGTCGTACGAGGCCGCGTTCGGACTCGCCATCCTCGCCGTCCTCATCCAGGCGAACTCGCTCTCGACCCACGACATCGTGCACGCGCAGATGGGCACGGGCTGGTACACGATCGTCTCCGACGCGTACTGGCCGCGGACGATCGTCGCGTTCGGCATCTTCCTCATCGCGGCGACCGCCGAGGTGAATCACCCGCCGTTCGACCTCGTCGAGGCCGAACAGGAGCTGGTCGGCGGCTTCAACACCGAGTACACCGGCATCCGCTTCGCGATCTTCTTCCTCGCCGAGTTCATGAACGTGATCACCATGTCGGCGATCGCGGTCACGTTGTTCCTCGGCGGCCCTTCCGGGCCGGGAATCGGCGCGAACAGCGGCTTTGTCAACACGTGGATCGTGCCGGTCTTCTGGTTCCTCGCGAAGCTGCTCGCGCTGCTGTTCACCACAGTGTGGGTGCGCGCCTCGCTTCCCCGCATGCGCTACGACCGCCTCATGTCTCTCGGGTGGAAGTGGCTGATCGAGATCGCGATCCTGTGGGTGCTCGTCACCGCTGCGCTGCAGGTCGGCAAGGATCAGGACTGGAATCTCGTCGTCACGGCCTTCGTGACCGCGGGCATCGCGGTGTTCGCGTGGCTGATGCTGTTCGCCGCCATTCCGAAGTCGAGCGAGCAGCTCGAGGAGTTCCACTGATGGGCCGCCTCTCCGGTTTCCTCGTCACCTTGCGCCAGATGGGCAAGCCGCGTCTCACGACGCAGTTTCCCGCACGAGAAGCATCCCAAGCCGGTCCGCGCCCACGGCCGCCACGTGCTGAATCGCTACGAGGACGGCATGGAGAAGTGCATCGGATGCGAGCTGTGCGCAGGCGTGTGCCCGGCGCGGTGCATCTACGTGCGCGGCGCCGACAATCCGATCGACGATCCCGTGTCGCCGGGGGAGCGGTACGGCTTCGTCTACGAGATCAACTATCTCCGTTGCATCCACTGCGACCTGTGTGTCGAAGCGTGTCCGACCGAGGCGATCACGGAGACCAAGCTGTTCGAGTTCTCGTTCACCGACCGCAACGATGCGATCTACACGAAGGATCAGCTGCTCGTCGACGAGAACGGTCGTGCGAAACGGCTGCCGTGGGAGCTGTGGCTCGGCAGCGAGGACGACGACACGAGCGCATGGGTGCGCGCGACTTCGCCGTCGGGATCGGTCGCGTACGAAGGCGTCGTGAACTGGTCGGGAGAGCTCGGCTTCGGCGTACGCCCGCCCGAGCGCGGGCAGAGCGACACCGTGGAGGACGCGGAGACACGCGAGCCGCACTTCGACGAGAAAGACCGCTACAGCTGATGCCGGAGTTATAAGGATGGAAGCGGCCGTGTTCTTCGTGTGTGCGACGGTCATCCTCGCGGCGCGTTCGGCGTGATCCTCGCGCGCAATCCCGTGCACTCGGCGCTGTACCTGCTCCTGACGCTCGTCGGTGTCGCGGTCCTGTTCCTCCAGCTGCACGCCGCGCTGGTCGCGGCGATCCAGATCGTCGTCTACGCGAGCGCGATCGTGGTGTTGTTCCTGTTCGTCATCACGCTGCTGGGCGTCGACCGGCACGAGCCGCTGACCGATCCCCGTCGTTTCCAGCGTCCCGCGGCAGTGGTGCTCGGCGCCCTGGTGGCCGTGCAGATCATCGTGCTCGCGGGCCGCCACTGGACGACCGGCGTGGCACCTTCCGGGCGCGCTGCTCGATCCCGAGCGCACGGGCAACGTCGAGCGGCTCGCGCGGAGCCTGTTCACCGACTACGTGTGGGCGTTCGAGATGACCGCCGTGCTGCTCGTCATCGCCGTGGTCGGCGGCGTCGTGCTCGCCCGGCGCAGCGGGCAGCGACCGGGCCCGCCGCTCGATGACCGTGAGCGTGCCGAACCTGTGGATGCGGAGACCAACACGTGATCGGCGCGCTCGACGTCACCCCCACGTACTACCTCGTGCTCGCGTCGATCCTGTTCACGATCGGCGGTGTGGGACTGCTGGTCCGCCGGAACACGCTCGTGATGTTCATGTGCATCGAGCTGATGCTCAACGCATCGAACCTGACGTTCGTCGCGTACGCCAGGGCCCTCAACGACATCAGCGGGCAGGTGATCGTCTTCTTCACGCTCGTCGTCGCCGCGGCCGAGGTCGCGGTCGGTCTGGCGATCATCGTGGCGATCTTCCGGCGCCGACAGGATGTCACGGCCGACGACGTCGACCTCCTGAAGGGCTGAGACGAGGATGACTGCCCGCGACCTGCTCGATCTCGCGTGGGTGATCCCGGTGCTTCCGGCGTTGGGCGCCGCGATCCTGCTGCTGTTCGGCAAGCGGATCGGCGAACCGAGGGCGGGCTGGCTCGCGACCATCTTGATGGCTCTCGCGTTCGTCGCGTCGGTGATCGCGTTCTTCGCGCTGCGATCGCTGCCGCCCGAGCAGCGTCAGCACGTCAGCGACGGCTTCACCTGGATCGAGTCGGGGGGCTTCCGCGTGGACTTCCGTTTCCTCGTCGACCCCCTGTCGTCGACGATGACGCTGTTCGTCACGGGTGTCGGCACGCTGATCCACCTGTACTCGATCGGGTACATGCACGGCGACGAGCGTTACCCGCGCTTCTTCGTGTACATGAACCTGTTCGCGGCGGCGATGCTCGTCCTGGTGCTCGGGTCGAACTTCCTGCTCACGTTCCTCGGTTGGGAGGGCGTCGGCCTCTGCTCCTACCTACTGGTGTCGTTCTGGTTCGAACGCAACTCGGCGGCGGTCGCGGGCAAGAAGGCCTTCGTCACGAACCGCGTCGGCGACTTCGGCTTCATGCTCGCGATGTTCCTCATCTTCTCGAAGCTCGGATCGCTCGACTACGCACAGATGGGAGGCGCGGCACGCCTCTCGCAGTCCACGGTGACGGCGATCGCGTTGTTGCTCTTCGTCGGGGCGATCGGCAAGAGCGCACAGCTGCCGCTGCACGTGTGGCTCCCGGACGCGATGGAAGGCCCGACACCGGTGTCGGCGCTGATCCACGCGGCGACGATGGTGACCGCCGGCGTGTTCCTCGTCGTGCGTGCCCATCCGTTCTTCGAATACTCGGATCAAGCAGGGAACGTGGTCGCGTGGGTCGGTGCGATCACCGCGCTGTTCGCGGCGACGGTCGCCCTGGTGCAGAACGACATCAAGCGCGTGCTCGCGTGGTCGACGATCAGCCAGCTCGGCTACATGTTCCTCGCCGCCGGCGTGGGCGCGTACGCCGCAGCCATCTTCCTCATGGTGACGCACGCGTTCTTCAAGGCATTGCTGTTCCTCGGCGCGGGCTCGGTGATCCACGGCATGCACGACGAGCAGGACATGCGGCGCATGGGCGGCCTGAAGAAGTACATGCCGATCACGGCCGGCACCTTCATCGTCGGCTGGCTCGCGATCGCGGGCGTGTTCCCGCTCGCGGGGTTCTGGGCGAAGGACGAGGTGCTGGCCCGCGCTTTCTTCGACCACTCCTACGCGCTGTGGGCGGTCGGCTTCGTCGGCGCGCTGTTCACGGCGTTCTACATGACCCGGCAGGTGTATCTCGTCTTCTTCGACGGCGAGCGTTGGCGCGACAACAAGGTGGAAGGCGCGGAGGGCTCCGACGCTGCCGTGCACGAGCCCCACGAAGCACCGTGGACGATGACGGCGCCGCTGCTCGCGCTCGCCGGGTTGTCGGTGTTCGGCGGTCTGATCAGCCTCCCGTTCACGAAGGTCCACCTCGAGTTCCTCACGTCGTGGCTCGAACCGGTGCTGGCCGACGCCCACACGCCCGAGATCTCGTCGTTCGGAGGCGCATTCCTGCTCTCGACCGCCGCGCTCGGCGTCGCGATAGTTGGAATCGTCCTCGGTCGTGCGGTCTACCTCAACGGCCTGAACGCGGACGGCTCGGATCCCACCGCCGAACGCCTCGGCGGGTTCGCCAACGTGCTCGCGAACGCGTACTACCTCGACGTCGGCTTGGCGCGATTCGTGAGCGGTCCGGTGACCGCGTTCGCGCGCCTGTTGAGCGACGGCATCGACCGCTCGGTGATCGACGGCGCGGTGAACGGGATCGGCAGGCTGGTCCGGGACGGCGGTCAGGGATTGCGACGCGTGCAGACCGGGCTCGTGCGGAACTACGCGCTCGCGATCGTGTTCGGCACTGCGGCGTTGTTGGTGTACGTGACGACGCAGGCGAGGTTCTGATGCTTGCCCAGGTCGCGCCGCTCGTACCGACGTCCTCGAAGCTCGGCTTCCCGCTGCTGACCGCGCTCGTGTTCGTACCCGCGGCGGGCGCGCTGCTCGCGATGTGCGTGCCCCGGCGCCGCCCCGAGGTCGTTCGCGCCGTCGGCTACGTCACCAGCGCAGCCGTGCTCGCGATGTCGCTGTTCCTGCTCACGCAGTTCGGCACCGGTCCCACCGAGTCCGGCTACCAGCTGTACGAGAGCCACTCGTGGATCGGCACGCTGGGGATCCGTTGGACGCTCGGTGTCGACGGCATCTCGCTGTTCATGGTGCTGCTCACCGCCTTGCTCATGCCGATCGGTTTGCTGGCGTCGGCGCGGATCGACAAGGCGAAGTCCTTCACGGTGTGGATGCTGATCCTCGAGGCCGCGATGATCGGCGTGTTCCTCGCGCTCGACGCGATCGTGTTCTTCGTGTTCTTCGAGTTCGTGCTCGTGCCGATGTACTTCCTGATCGCGGGCTGGGGTCACGGCAATCGCCGCTACGCGGCGACGAAGTTCTTCCTGTTCACGATGACCGGCTCCGCGTTCCTGTTCGTCGGCATCCTCAGCGTCGCGTTCCTGTACGCGCGTGCGCCCGGGCACGCACTCACCTTCGACGTGCGCACGCTGACCGACTGGGCCTCCGCGAACGTCGGCGGTGCAACCGCGAAGTGGCTGTTCTGCGCGTTCGCCGTCGGCTTCGCGGTCAAGGTGCCGCTGTTCCCGTTCCACACCTGGCTCCCCGACGCCCACACCGACGCTCCGACCGCGGGCTCGGTCGTGCTGGCGGGCGTGATGTTGAAGATCGGCACGTACGGCTTCTTGCGGTTCGCGATCCCGTTCTTCCCGCAGGCCGCGGTCGATCTCGCGCCGATCATGCTCGTGCTCGCGGTCATCGGCATCACGTACGGGGCGATCGTCGCCGCGATGCAACCGAACCTCAAACGCATCATCGCCTACTCGTCGGTGGCGCACCTCGGTTTCGTCGTGCTCGGCACGTTCGCGCTGACCCGCCAAGGGGTCACGGGCGGCCTGTTCACGATGCTCTCCCACGGGCTCACCACCGGCGCATTGTTCTTGCTCGTCGGGATGCTCTACGACCGCCGGCACACCTACGAGCTCAGCGACTACCGGGGCCTGTGGAAGGCGGTCCCACTGTTCGGCGGCCTGTTCGTCGCGGCAACGTTCGCGTCGATCGGGCTCCCGGGATTCTCGGGTTTCGTCGGTGAGTTCCTCGCGCTGCTCGGCGCGTTCTTGACGTCGCGCTGGTATGTCGTCGTCGCGACCACCGGCGTCATCCTCGCGGCGGTCTACATGCTGTGGGCGGTGCAGCGCGCGTTCACTGGCGAACCCGACGAGGCGAACCGCGCCACCCCTGACATCGGCATCCGCGAGCTCGCCACCGTGGTGCCGCTGCTCGGCCTCTCGCTGTTCCTGGGTCTGTATCCCAAACCCGTGCTGGACCGGCTCCAGCCAACGGTCCGCGCGCTCGTGGCGCACGTCGAGGGGCACAGCGATCTGAAGGTGCCGCCGGTCAGCGACCTCGGCCCGGTGGCCGTCAAAGCCGAAGCGGTGCAGAAATGATCGGCGCCGGCGCGACTCCGATCGCGCACCCCCCGGTCGACTTCTTCGCGATCGCGCCGGAGATCGCGCTGTTCGGGGCCGCGATCGTGATCGTGCTCGGTCGCTCGCTCATCCGGCACGACCCGCGCGTCAACGACGCATCGTTGCTGACCGCGATCGCCGGCATCGCGGTATCGGGCTTGTTCGTGGGCTTCCAGTGGGGGTTCGTGCACGGTGACGGTCCCTACCAGGCCATCAGCGGCATGGTCGCGGTCGACGGGTTCGCCGTGTTCGTGCAGTCGGTGATCCTCGGCGCAACGCTGCTCGCGGTGCTCCTGTCGGCCGGGTACCTGAAGCGCGAGGGTTTGGAAGGTCCGGAGTACCTCGTGCTGATGCTGTGCTCGGCCACGGGGATGATGCTGATGGCATCGGCGAACGACCTCATCACGACGTTCCTTGCGCTCGAGATCCTCTCCATCTCCTTGTACGTGCTCGCGGCGTTCGACAAGCGCCGCCTCACGTCGCAGGAAGCCGGCCTCAAGTACTTCCTGCTCGGCTCGTTCTCGTCCGCGGTCTTCCTGTACGGCATTGCGCTCACCTACGGCGCGACGGGCACCACGAATCTCACGAACATCGCCCGATTCCTCGCGCTGCACACGTTGCTGCACGACGGCGTGCTGCTCGTCGGCCTCGCCTTCCTCCTCGTCGGGCTGGGCTTCAAGGTCGCGGCCGCGCCGTTCCACATGTGGACGCCGGACGTGTACCAGGGCGCGCCGACACCGGTCACGGCGTTCATGGCGGCAGCCACGAAGGCCGCCGCGTTCGCCGCCTTCCTCCGCGTGTTCGTCGGCGCGTTCGACACCTATCGCGTCGATTGGCGCCCGGCAGTGTGGGTGCTCGCCGTCCTCTCGTTGCTCGTCGGCAGCATTGCGGCAGTGGTGCAAACCGACGTGAAGCGCATGCTCGCGTATCAATCGGTTGCGCATGCCGGATACGTGCTGATCGGCGTGCAGGCGGCGACGACCAAGGGCACGAGCGCCGCGCTGTTCTACGTCTGCGTGTACGCGGTCATGGCAACAGGTGCGTTCGCGGTCGTGACCGTCGTCGCACGCCGGGGCGACGACCGCCACTCGCTCGCCGAGTACCGGGGACTCGCTTCGAGTCGGCCCGTGCTCGCCGGCCTCCTGACGTTGTTCCTGCTCGCGCAAGCCGGTGTGCCGCTGACCGGCGGCTTCATCGCCAAGCTCTCCGTGTTCAACGCGGCCGTGGACGCGGGCCAGTACTCGCTGGCGCTGATCGGGATGCTCGCGGCCGTGATCGGCGCGTTCGTCTATCTGCGCATCGTGCTCGCGATGTTCGCGCCCGCCGAAGGCGAGACCGCACCGGAAGGCCCGCGCATCCTCGTCGACCGCAGCACGGCCCTTGCGCTCACGATCGCGGCCGCCGCGATCCTCTTCCTCGGGCTCGTCCCCGGCATCGTCCTCGACTTCGCCCGAGACGCCACCCAGTTGCTCGCGCATTAGTTTCTTGGTCGCACTCGCTGCGGGCCGGGATACCCGGCCCGCGGACGCTCGCCGCTCCCGCCAGTTCGCTCCGCTGCGCTTCGCTCACGGCCCCGTGCGCGTGGGCCGCCGACGCTTCCACGAGTCGCACGACGCGGTGAGCGGAGCGTCCGGAGGCGCGCAGCGAGCTCGCCGGGAGCAGCGAATCCTCCCGCTCGCGGCGAAGCCGCCTCTCGGATGGTGAGTCGCGACCCAGAATCACGCCCCGCGGCGCGCTCTGAAGCGGCGGAGGCGTTCGGCCACCGTTGCGGTGGAGGTCGGGTGGGTGGTGAGCGCGTCCAGCTTGGTGCACGTCATCTCGTACGCGGCGTCGATCAGCTCCCGCGCGCCCGAGAAGTCGAACAGGTCTCGCGGATCGGCAGGACGCGGCAGGACGACCACCTCGATGTTCTCGGGGACGTGCCGCAGCTCGAGATCGAAGCGCTGGTTGCGCGCGTGCATGAAGCTCGTCATCACGACGTCGAGCGGGGAGCGCTCGATCCGCTCGCCGATACCGGCCGAGACGTTCAGCACGAACACGCGGTCGACCGGTCCCGACAACGCGTGCCAGAGCGGCACGCTGTTGACGACACCGCCGTCCACCAGCCGGCGCCCGTCCTGGTGCACGATCGGGAACACGCCCGGCAGCGCGCAGCTCGCGAGCAACGCCGGCTTCAACGGCCCGCGAGCGAGCACCACCTCCTCGCCGGTGTCGAGGTCGGTGGCCACGACACGCAGCGGAATCTCCAGATCGGCGAAGGATCGCGCGGGCGTCGCGTGGTCGATGAGCGCCGCCAGCCCCGTGTTCTCGAACAGGTGCGTGCCCCGCCGGACGACGTTCCACGCCCGGTGGATCTTCCCGCCGGGGAACACCTGGTCGGCGCGGAGCTGCTCCCACACCGCGGCGAGCTGCGCGACGCCGGTGAGGTTCGGCGCGTACGCGACGCCGGCACCGTTGAGCGCGCCGGCGGAGGTGCCGATGACGACGTCGGGCATGATGCCCCGCTCCACCAGCGCGCGCAGCATTCCGACCTGGCTGACGCCCTGATTGCCGCCGCCGGACAATACGAACGCTGTGCGCGGCCGTGCGGCGCCGAGGGAGCCTCGGGCCCTGATCCCCGTGGGTAAGGGCAGCCTCGTCCCCATCCTCGGTTCATCGGCTCGTGGGCGGCGCGCCTTTTGGGGGTTCCTCGGATCCATTTGATGGTCGATTCTCGCCTTCGCGTCCGCCTACGGCTTCATCTCGTTCCCTACGACCGTACCCGGTGCGCGAAGACCCGGAATTCGTGCGTCGCACGGTTCGTCCCACGAAAAGTGCCCACGCGTATACTCCGCGGCGACCCGAACTTGTCCGGCAAACGGATGCGCGCGTGACCGAGTTCTACAGGCAGTATCTCGCCGTCGCGGTCTTCGTTCTCGCCGCCTTCTTGATGGTCGGCGCCATGCTCGGCGTCGCGCGCATCTTGCGGCCGAGCGTGCCGCAGGACGACAAATACATCACCTATGAGTCGGGCTCTGACCCGCTGCCGCTCTTCGGGCAGGCCAACGTGCGCTATTACGTCTACGCGTTGCTGTTCGTGATCTTCGACGTCGAAGCCGTCTTCATCTTCCCGTGGGCCGTCGATGCCGAGGCGCTCGGCTGGTTCGGGCTCTGGGAGATGACGGTGTTCGTCGCGGTGTTGCTCCTCGGCTTGGCGTACGTCTGGCGCAAGGGGCTGTTGAAATGGGCCTGATCAGCTCGGGGAAGTCGCCCAAACCGCTCAACTGGTTGCTGAACTACAGCCGCAAGTACTCGCTGTGGATGTTCCAGTGGGGGCTCGCGTGTTGCGCGATCGAGATGGGCGCCGCGCTCGCGGGCCCGCGCTACGACGTCATGCGGCTCGGCGTGATCCCGTTCCCTGCCAGTCCGCGCCAGGCGGACCTCATCGTCATCTCGGGCACCGTCACAGACAAGATGGCGCCCGCGATCAAGCGCCTCTACGAGCAGATGCCCGATCCGAAGTACGTCATCTCGATGGGCTCCTGCGCGAACTGCGGCGGCCCGTACTGGGACTCGTACTCGGTGACGAAGGGCGTCGACCAGATCATCCCCGTCGACGTGTATGTGCCCGGCTGCCCGCCGCGACCGGAAGCATTCATCCAGGGCATCGTGTTGCTGCAGCAGCGCATCCAGAACGAGGACATGGCCGAGCGGTGGCGCGGCATGGAGCGGGAGCCGATCGTCGTTGCCTGACGACTCCACCGACTCCACGGACTCCAACGTGACCGTCGAAGCGACCGATACCGCCGAGACGGCCGAGGCGGCACCGGCGCTCACCGAACAAGCCGGGGAGTTTCTCGAGCGACTGCGGGCCGAGCTCGGTGATGCCATCGTCGACCACGCGGCCGCTTTCGGCGACGTTGTCGTGCGCGTACGTCCCGACGCGTGGCGCGGGGCCGCGCAGGTCTGCAAGGAACGGCTCGAGTGCGACTACCTGTCGTTCGTGTCCGGCATCGACTGGATGCCGGCGCCCGTCATCGCCGAAGAGGGGTCGGGCGACACCTCCGCGCCCGCGCAGCCGCGTGAGCAGACGTACGGCGCGGCAGGGAGCACGGGCCGCTATCAGGTGTTCGCGTGTGTGGAGTCGACGCAGCGCAAAGCGTGGCGCGCGCTGCTGAAGACCGACGTTGCCGACACTGACATGCGCGCGGAGTCGTGGGTGCCGGTGTACCCGGGCGCCGATTGGCACGAGCGCGAGGCGTGGGAGATGTTCGGCATCGTCTTCGATGGCCACCCGAGCCTCCGTCATCTCTACCTGCCATCGGAGTTCGAAGGACACCCCTTGCGCAAGGACTTCCCGCTGCTCGCGCGCGAGGTGAAGCCGTGGCCGGGGCTGGTCGACGTCGAGGGCATGCCCGGCGAACCGGCCGACGTCTCCGCCGCGATCGAGGAAGGAGCGGCGCCCGAATGACAACCACTGACTCGGGCCTGCCGAAGCCGGGGGAGCTCCCGAACGTCGAGATCGACCCGCAGCGCGTTCCGGCACCTCGCCGACGCGCAGGTGAACGTCGAGCTCGACACCGGCGACATGGTGCTGAACATCGGTCCGCAACACCCGGCGACCCACGGCACGTTGCGCCTCGTCGTCCGACTCGACGGCGAACGGGTCGTCGCGGCGGATCCGATCATCGGCTACATGCATCGTGGGTACGAGAAGCTCACCGAGTACCGCACGTACCCGCAGATCACGACGCTGATCAACCGCATCGACTGGTTGTCGTCGTTTGCGAACGAGGTGCCGTTCATCGCCGGGGCCGAGCAGCTGATGAACATCGAGGCCCCTCCGCGCGCGCAGTACATCCGCACGATCCTCACCGAGCTGTCGCGTATCGCGACCTTCCTGCTGTTCCTCGGCGAGATGGGCCTGCAGGTGGGCGCGATCACTCCTGCGTTCTACGGCTTCCGCGACCGCGAGTACGTGCTGAACCTCATCGAAGCGGTGACCGGTGGGCGCTTCCACCCGAACTTCAACCGCATCGGCGGGATCAAGGACGACCTTCCCTGGGGCTTCATCGCCGACTGCAAGACAACGATGAACAGGGTGCTCGCGTCGTGTGACGAGTTCGACGATCTCGTCGCCGGCAACCCGATCTTCGAGAAGCGCACCCGGTCGATCGGCATCATCCCCGCCGAGCTCGGCGCCGGCTACGGCGTCTCCGGCTCGAACCTGCGCGCGTCGGGTGTCGACTGGGACCTCCGCCGCGACGGCCGTGACTACCTCGTGTACAACGAGCTCGACTGGAAGGTGTGGACGCACCCCGACGGTGATTCGTTCGCGCGGTACTGGGTCCGGCTCCAAGAGACACGCGAGTCGGCTCGCATGGTGCTCCAGATGCTCGAGCAGATGCCGGCCGGCCCGATCATGGCGAAGGTGCCCCGCATCATCAAGGTGCCCGAGGGCGAGGTGTGGGTCAACACCGAGAATCCGCTCGGTGAGATGGGTTACTACGTGATCTCGAAGGGCGCGACCGGCCCGTTCCGGGTGAAGATCCGCAGTGCGTCGTTCAGCAACGTGTCGATCCTGTCGTGGTTGCTGCGCGGCGTCTACGTTCCCGACGTCATCACGATCCTCGCGAGTCTCTACTTCATCCTGGGTGACATCGACCGGTGAGTCATCTGCTCGCGGTCGATGTCGGATGGGGCACGACGCTCGCGGTGAAGACCGTGATCGTGCTCGGCGTCGTCCCGCTCACCGCGCTGTTGCTCGGCTACATCTTCTTGCTGAAGATGATGAGCCACATGCAGAGCCGTCTCGGGCCGATGGACCCGGGCGGGTTCCATGGCTGGTACCAGTTGATCGGCGACGGCATCAAGTTCCTCCAAAAGGAGGACATCATGCCCGAGGACGCCGATCGTCGCGTCTTCGCGTTGGCGCCGGCGATCGTCGTGATGTCGACGTTCCTGGTGTTCGTGGTGATCCCGGCCGGCCCCCGCATGGTCGTTGCGTCACTCGACTCGGGCCCGAAGGTGTTCGACGGCGTCGGCGTCTTCTACGCGCTGGCCGTGTCCTCGCTGTCGGTCATCGGTGTGCTGATGGCGGGCTGGGCGAGCTCCAACAAGTTCGCGCTGATCGGCGCGCTGCGTGCCGCGGCGCAGCTGATCGCGTACGAGCTGCCGCTGGTGCTCGCAGTCGTGGGAGTCGTCGTGCAGGCGGGCACGATGAGCCTGCAGGGAATCGTGAACTTCCAGCAGAACGGCGAGATCTTCGGTTGGGGTGGTGTCGGTTTCCCATTGATCCTCACGCAGTTCGTGGGCTTCGCCCTGTTCATGGTCGCCGCGCAGGCAGAGCTCACCCAGCCGCCGTTCGACATGCCCGTCGCGGAATCGGAGCTCGTCGCCGGGTACATGGTGGAGTACACCGGCTTTCGCTTCCTCTTCTTCTTCATCGGCGAGTTCGGCACCGCGTTCGCGTTCTCCGCGCTCGCCGCCACGCTGTTCCTGGGAGGCTGGTCGATACCGTGGGTGCACGGCACCGCCGCCGACGTGCTCGGACCGATCGTGCTGGTGACGAAGGTGCTCCTCGTCGCGTTCTTGATGTTCTGGGCGCGGTTCACATATCCGCGCTTCCGTGAGGATCAGCTCCAGGCGATCGCATGGAAGTGGCTGATCCCGATCGCGCTCGTCAACATCCTCGCGACGGGCGTGCTGAAGGTTGCGTTCTGATGGGTTGGGAGAGCCATGAAGCGTGAGATCAAGGGCATGCTCACCGGCCTCGGTGTGACGTTCAAGACGATGACCCATCGTGCGGTCACCGTGCAGTACCCGCATGAGCGCGAGGACCCGGCGCCGCGCGCGCGGGGCGTGATCGCGCTCAAGGAGGAGAACTGCACGGTCTGCATGCTCTGCGCGCGCCAGTGCCCCGACTGGTGCATCTACATCGAAGGACACAAGGAGCAACGACCGCCGCGACGTGAAGGCGCCAAGCCGCGGAACGTGAGCGTGCTCGATCGCTTCGACATCGACTACGCACTGTGCATGTACTGCGGCATCTGCGTCGAGGTGTGCCCGTTCGACGCGTTGTTCTGGAGTCCCGAGTACGAGTACTCCGAGCCGCGGATCGCCGAGCTGTTGCACGACAAGGACAAGCTCGGCGAGTGGATGGACACGGTCCCCGAGCCGGAGCCGCTCGAACAAGGCGCCCAACTCAAGGGCAAGAAGTAGCGATGAGGGGAACCAGGGGGATGCATGATGCGGTGAGCGAAGCGCAGCGGAGCTCACTCGCCGGAGTCCCGAGCGTCCGCGGGCCGGGTATCCCAGCCCGCAGCGAGGGCGACAAAGCATGATCGCGCGAAAATATTGCGTTCGGGATCATTGCGGCGGCGATGGCCGACGGGCGCGATCGGCGTTGTACGGACGAAGAACGTGGTGCATGCCGCGCTCTACCTCGTCGTGGTGCTCGCCGGCGGCGCCGCGGAGTTCATCCTGCTCGGCCAGGAGTTCGTCGCCTGGGTGCAGGTCCTCGTGTACATCGGCGCGGTCATCGTGCTGTTCCTGTTCGGGATCATGTTGACGCGCGCGCCGATGCACCCGACGGAGTCGCTCGACAACAGCTTGCGCTGGCCCGGCCTGGTCGTGGCATTGTTCCTCGCCGGCGTGCTCTCGACACTGCTCGTCGACGCGTACCACGCGGACAAGGTCGAGCCCACTGGCCCCATCCGTACGGCAGCCGTCACCAAATCGATTTTCACGGTGTACATCATCCCGTTCGAAGTCGTCGGGGTGCTCCTGCTCGGTGCGCTGATCGGTGCGGTCGTGCTGGCGAGAAAGGACTGACGCGAGCGATGTTGCTGAATCAGTTCTTGCTGCTCAGCGCATTCCTGTTCTGTACGGGAATCTATGGAGTGCTCGTCCGCAAGCACGCGGTGCTCGTGCTGATGAGCATCGAGCTCATGCTGGCCGCAGTGAACATCAACCTCGTCGCGTTCGGCGCCTTCCGGAACAATGCGATCGGCCAGGTCTTCGCACTGTTCGTGCTGACGATCGCCGCCGCCGAGGTCGGTGTCGGCCTCGCGATCGTCCTGTTGATCTATCGCAACTCGAACAGTGCCAACCTCGACGACGTCGAAACAATGAAGGGCTGAGGCGAGTCCGTGGGCTGGTTCCTCGACAACGCCTGGCTCGTGCCGCTGATCCCGGCGGTGTCGTTCGTCGTCATCTTGCTGTTCGGCAAGCGCATGCCGCGCGGGGGGTCCGAGGTCGGGATCGCGGCGGTGGGTGCGTCGTTCGTGCTCTCGTGCGGTGCAGCCATCGGCTGGATTCAGCACCTCCGCGACGCCGCGCCCGGCACGTCTGCCCTCGGCGCGCTCGGCCGGAGCGTCGGCCGGTTGACCGCGGAAGGCCACGAGGCGCCGGTCGAGCCCGTGGTGCACAGCGTCACGTGGTTCCAGAACGGCGGCGTGCGGCTCACCGCCGGGATACAGATCGACGGGCTCGCGGTGATGATGATGTTCGTCGTCACGTTGATCTCGTTGCTCGTGCACGTGTACTCGGTGGAGTACATGCGCGGTGACCGCCGCTACACGTACTTCTTCGCCGCACTCTCGCTGTTCACCGCGTCGATGCTGCTGCTCGTCGTTGCCGACAACACGCTGCAGCTGCTCATTGGCTGGGAGCTCGTCGGCGTGTGCTCGTTCATGCTCATCGGCCACTGGTGGGAGGAGAAGGAGAACAGCACGGCCGCCATCAAGGCGTTCCTCACCACCCGCACCGGCGACATCGGCCTCACGATCGGTGTGATCCTGACGTTCTTCATCGTGCAACGCGCGACTGGAGAAGGTTCCTTCAACATCATCGAGCTCAACCGGGCGGTATCCGAGCCGAACATCGGCCACACGATCGTGCTGTGGTGCGCACTGGCGCTGCTCCTCGGCATCATCGGCAAGTCCGGCCAGTTCCCGCTGCACACCTGGTTGCCCGACGCAATGGCCGGTCCGACGCCGGTGTCCGCACTGATCCACGCCGCGACGATGGTCGTCGCGGGCGTGTACCTCGGCCTGCGCGTGTACCCGGTGTTCTTCAACGGCCTGTCGATCGGTACGCCCGGCCACGGCTGGATCAACTGGATGTCGGGGATCGGCGGGATCACCGTGCTGGTCGGCGCCTCGCTCGCGTTCGTCCAGGACGACATCAAGAAGGTGTTGGCGTACTCGACGATCAGCCAGCTCGGCTACATGGTGATGGCCCTCGGGGTCGGCGCCTGGACGGCTGCGGTGTTCCACCTGTTCACGCACGCGTTCTTCAAGGCCGACCTCTTCCTCGGCGCCGGTTCGGTGAGCCATTCGGGCTCGCACCACAGCTTCGACATGAAGAAGGACATGGGCGGCCTCAGGAAGTACATGCCGCGCACCCACGCGACGTTCTTGATCGGCACGGTCGCGCTCGCGGGCATCTTCCCGTTCGCCGGGTTCTGGTCCAAGGACGAGATCCTCGTGAGCGCGGGGCACAACGGCTACAAGGCGTTCCTCGCGGTCGGGCTCGTCGGCGCGGTGATGACCGCGGCCTACATGACCCGCTGCGTGTACCTGACGTTCTACGGCGAGTACCGCGGCGCCCGCGAGCCGCATGCCGTGCCGCATACCGACGAAGCCGAGCACGATCCCGTCGACACCCCCGCGCTCGTCGACCTCGACGCGCACGTGCACAGCCCGCACGAGAGCAACGACTTGATTCTCTGGCCGTTGTACGTGTTGTCGTTCTTCGCGATCTTTGCGGGATTCCTGAACTTCCCGCACTGGTCACGGTTCGCGGTGTGGTTCGATCCCCGATACCCCGTGGAGTTCCAGGAGATCATCCACGAGGTGGCGTTCAATCCGATCCTCGCGACCGTCTCGGTGCTCGGTGCGCTCGCCGGCGGCGGGGTCGTGTGGGCGTACTACACAGGCCGGCTCGCGGCGCTGCAGGACCTCTCGCTGCGCAACGGTCTCGCGCGCACCGGCAAGCGGATCCTCGTCAACAAGTACTACCTCGACCACCTGTACGAGGACATCATCGTCGCCGGCATCAGAGGCCCGGTTGCCAACGCGGTCTACTGGGTGAACCAGCACATCATCGACAACGTCTTGAACTACACGGGCCGCGGCGCGCAGGCGCTCGGGCGCGTGACGTACGAGTACATCGACCAGAAGGGTGTCGACGGCCTGGTCAACGGTCTTGGTGCGGCCACCGGCGAGACCGGTGGCGTCGTACGCCGGATCCAGACGGGTCGGTTGCAGCTCTACGCGTTGATGCTCGTTGCCGCGGTCGGCGTGTTCGCGCTCGCCCTGTGGATCTTCACCTAGGCGGAGGGATTTCGGCTCGATGGATCACACCTGGTTCGACACCTGGGCGCTGACCCTCGTGGTCTTCGCTCCGGCGGTGGGCGCGGTCATCACGATGCTCCTGCCCCGCGATCGTGAGGACGCGATCAAGGGCGTGACGTTGGCAAGCACGCTGGCGTCGCTCGGGTTCACGATCGCGGTGATCGCGCGCTTCGACTACGACAAGACCAGTGTGTTGCAGTTCCAGGTCGACAACCGCTGGATCGACGTCATCAACAGCCGCTACCACATCGGCGTCGACGGCATCTCGCTCCCGCTGCTCGCCCTGTCGGCGTTCATCACCGTGTTGTGCGTCATCTACTCGTGGAACCACTTCCCGGAGCCGCACAACCCGAAGGCATTCCTCACGCTGTTGCTGATCCTCGAGGTCGGCATGAACGGCACGTTCGTGGCGCAGGACCTCATCTTGTTCTTCATCTTCTTCGAGATCGTGCTGCTCCCGATGTTCTTCATGATCGGGGTCTGGGGCGGTCCGAACAAGGAATACGCGTCGATCAAGTTCTTCCTGTTCACGCTGTTCGGCTCCGCGCTGATGCTGCTGAGCTTCCTGGCGCTCTACTTCAAGGTCGACGTCGCGCCCGACATCCCCGGCATGCAGCACAGCTTCGACATGGTGCTGCTGTCGCGGGCGGCCGGCGCGGGTCTCGTGCACAGCACCCAGATCCTGATCTTTGCCGGACTGTTCCTCGGCTTCGCGATCAAGGTCCCGATGTTCCCCTTCCACACGTGGCTGCCGGATGCGCACACCGAGGCGCCGACCGTCGGCTCGGTGCTGCTGGCCGCGATCCTTCTGAAGCTCGGCACGTACGGATTCATTCGCATCGCGTTGCCGATGCTCCCCGAAGCAGCGAAGGACTGGGCGCCGTGGATCGGCCTGCTCGCGATCATCGGCATCATCTACGGCGCGCTCGGCTGCCTCGCGCAGACAGACATGAAACGGCTCATTGCCTTCTCGTCGGTCGCGCACATGGGCTTCGTGATGCTCGGCATCGCGTCACTCACGACGTTCGGCATCAACGCCGCGATCTTCGGCATGGTCGCGCACGGCCTCATCACCGGCATGCTGTTCTTCCTCGCCGGCTCGGTGCAGCACAACTACGGCACGCGTGAGATGGCACGCCTCGGCGGCCTGCTCAAGCAGGCGCCGAAGATGGGCTGGATCCTTGCCTTCTGCGCGATGGCATCGCTCGGGCTCCCGGGCCTGGCGGGCTTCTGGGGTGAGTTCCCGGCCATCCTGTCGGCGTTCCAGCCGGGCGGCGGGCTCTCGGAGTCGTTGTTCCGCACGTACATGGTGATCGCGGCCATCGGCACCGTCCTCGCGGCGGGCTATCTCCTGTGGATGCTGCAGAAGGTCGCGTTCGGCGTCCCGAAGCCGGAGTTCGCCGACGAGCACGTGCACGACGTCAGCCCGTACGAGTGGGCGGCCTGGGTACCGATCTTGTTGCTGATCGTCGCGCTCGGCATCTTCCCGAACATCATCTTCCGTGTGACCGACGGCGCAGTGCAGGCCGTCGCCGACAACATCTCGAGCGCGATCAAGTGATGCTCGCCGCCGCGTCCAGCCTTGCGACGCCGGTCTTCGACTGGCACGCGCTCGCGCCCGACCTCGTGCTCGTCGGGACGATGGTCGTCGTGCTCGTCGCGGACCTCCTGCTGCCCGAACGAGAGGCATGGCGCACGTCGACGATCGCGGCGCTCGGACTCCTTGCCGCGCTGGTCCCGGTCGCAACCCTCGCGTACGACGGCCACGACCGGTCCCTGTTCGGCGGGGCGTACGTCGTCGACAACTACGCGCTCGCGTTGAAGGCGTTCTTCATCATCGCGACGTACATCACCGTGCTGCTCTCCGTCGACTACATCGGTGAAGGCGACTACTACAAGGGCGAGTACTACTTCCTGCTGATCGCGTCGGTGTTCGGCTTGAGCGTCATGGCGTCCGCGCGGGACCTCATCACACTGTTCGTCGCGCTCGAGACGATCTCGATCCCGACGTTCGTGCTTGCCGCGTTCCGCAAGCACGACCGCAAGTCGAACGAGGCCGGCGTGAAGTACTACCTGATCGGCGTGCTGTCGTCGGCGCTGATGCTCTACGGCATGTCGCTCATCTACGGTGTCACCGGCACGACGCGGCTCTCGGAGATCTCCGCGTAGCTCACGAACGCGTCGGACCAGCCGCTGGTGGCGGTCGCGATCTTCCTGTCGCTCGTCGGGTTCGCGTTCAAGGTCAGCGCGGTCCCGTTCCACTTCTGGGCGCCCGACACGTACGAGGGCGCGCCCACGCCCGTCACCGCGTTCTTGTCGGTCGCGTCCAAGGCCGGCGGGTTCGTCGCGCTGATCAACATCATCTACTTCGGCTTCCTCGGCCCGAACGGCTCGGCCGCCGACTCGTGGTGGCCGGTGCTCTGGGTCCTCGCCGCGGTGTCGATGACGCTCGGCAACCTCACCGCGCTCCGCCAGACGAACATCGTGCGCATGCTGGCGTACTCGTCGATCGCGCAGGGCGGGTTCATGCTCGTGCCGTTCGCCGCGGCCGGCATCGCGGGCGCCGACGGCCACCTCGGCGAAGCCGCAACTCGCGATGAGCGCGGTCGTCATCTACCTCCTCATCTACGGCGCGATGAACCTCGGCGCGTTCGCAGTCGTGATCGCGGTCGCCCGCCGCACGCGTAGCGCCGAGATCTCCTCCTACGACGGCCTGTTCCAGACGTCGCCCGGCCTCGCGGTGATGATGGGCATCTTCCTGGCGTCGCTGGCCGGCATCCCGCCGTTCGCGGGTTGGTT
The DNA here is from genome assembly GCA_963781425.1 of uncultured Actinomycetes bacterium. GTDB lineage: Bacteria > Actinomycetota > Acidimicrobiia > IMCC26256 > PALSA-610 > DASQHW01. The sequence continues at coordinate 349,271 of CAWAGX010000015.1, forward strand.
CGCCAAGTTCGTGATGTTCCGCTCGATCATCGACGCGGGCACCGGCTGGGCGATCGCGTTGGCGATCATCGCCGCCGTCAACTCGGTGATCGCGTTCTTCTACTACTTCCGGCCCGATCGTGCAGATGAGGTTCCGAGCCGGTCGCGACCGAGGACCGCGCGCCGATCCAGATCCCGCAGCCGCTCGCCGTCGCGATCGGCCTGACGCGCGATCGTCGTCGTCGTGGTCGGCATCTACCCGCAGATCTTCGCGAGGGTCGGAGAGCGTCGCGTTCTGACCGCGGCGCGAGCGACATCGCGCGAGCCTGATCCACCGCGAAGGTCCGATCACGTTCGACCGGTTCATGGAGGCCGCGCTCTACGGCGAGGGCGGCTTCTTCGCGTCGGGCACGGCGCGGGCGCGCGGCGCGATTTCGTCACGAGCCCCGAGGTCGGGCCGCTGTTCGGCGCGTGCGTCGCGCGGGCCCTCGACCGGTGCTGGCGCGCGCTCGACGAGCCCGATCCGTTCCTCGTCGTCGAAGCGGGCGCGGGGAACGGCCGCCTCGCCCGCGAGGTCCTGCGTGCCGAGCCCGAGTGTCTGCCCGCGCTGCGGTACGTGCTCGTCGAACGCTCGGCCGCGCTGCGCGCCGAACAACGCACGCGCCTCCCGCTCGAACCGGCCGACGAGGCGCTCGGACCGTTCGTGCGCCGCGCCGGCGAGGACGCACCCGTGCCGCGCCGGCGACGCGGGCCCGGTGTTCACCGCGCTCGAGGAGCTGCCCGCGCTGCACGCCGGCGACGCGGTCGTGGTCGCGAACGAGCTGCTCGACAACCTGCCGTTCGGCATCGCGGAGTGGGACGGCGACCGCTGGCAGGAAGTGCGCGTCGGTACCGATGGCGACCGGCTTCGTCGAGGTGCTCGTGCCGAGCCGGATGGCCGCTCGGCGATCGACGTCCCGCCCGGCACGCGGGTGCCGACTCGCACGCGGGCTCGAGCGAGTGGTGCGCGGCGTGTGACGCACGTGGTGCGCCGCGGCTTCGTGATCGTCATCGACTACATGACCGACGATCGACGAGCTTCCGGCGCGGCCGTGGCTCCGCACCTACCGGGAGCACGACGCGGGACCGACGCCGCTCGACGCGCCGGGGAGCAGGACATCACCGCCGACGTCGTCGTCGAGCAGCTCCTCGCGGCGACCGCCGGCTTCGGCCTCGTCCGCGCACACGACGCAGGCCGACTGGCTGCGCGCCCTCGGCATCGACGAGCTCGTCGACGAAGGTGCCGTCAGTGGCGGAGGGCGCGCACCGCGGCGACCTCGACGCACTCGCCGGGCGCAGCCGCGTGCAGCGAGGCCGCGGCCCTCACCGACCCCGCCGGTCTCGGCGCTCACCGCGTCCTCCGTGCTGCGCACGATAGCCCGCGTTTTCCGGGCGCGCTAGCTCTCCGCCGTCATGGCCGAAGCACTCGAAGCCCTCCTGCAAGAAGGCCGGACGTTCCCACCCCCGAAGGGGTTCGCGAAGGACGCGCTCGACACCGACGCGAAGCGTCTACGACGACGCCGAGCGCGACTGGCAGGGCTTCTGGGCGCAGCAGGCGCTCGCGCTCGACTGGCGCAAGGAATGGCACACGATCCTCGAGTGGGAGCTGCCGTTCGCGAAGTGGTTCGTCGGCGGCACGCTCAACGTCTCGGAGAACTGCCTCGACCGTCACGTCGACGCCGGGCCACGGCGACCAGGTGGCGTTCTACTGGGAGGGCGAGCCCGGCGACGACTCGGCAGGTCACGTACAAGGACCTGCTCGACGAGACGTCCCGCGTCGCGAACCTCGCTGCGCGAGCTCGGCGTCGGCAAGGGCGACCGGGTCGCGATCTACATGGGGATGGTGCCCGAGACCGTTGCCGCGATGCTGGCGTGCGCGCGCATCGGCGCTGCGCACTCCGTCGTGTTCGGGGGGTTCACCGCCCAGTCGTTGAAGGACCGCATCAACGACGCGCAGGCGAAGGTGCTCATCACGGCCGACGGCGCGTGGCGGCGCGGTGCGGTCGTCGCCCTCAAGGACATCGCCGACGAGGCGATCGCGGACACGCCGTCGATCGAGCACGTGCTCGTGCTGCGGCGCACCGAGAACGACGTCGCGATGCAGGACGGTCGCGACGTCTGGTGGCACGACGCGGTCGCGCCGCAGTCGATCGAGTGCGCGCCGGAGGAGATGGACAGCGAGGACCTGCTGTACATCCTCTACACGTCGGGCACGACCGGGAAGCCCAAGGGCATCATGCACACGACCGGCGGCTACCTCACGCAGGTCGCGTACACGCACAAGTACGTCTTCGATCTGAAGCCCGACACCGACGTCTACTGGTGCACCGCCGACGTCGGCTGGGTCACCGGCCACTCGTACATCGTCTACGGCCCGCTCGCGAACCGCGCGACGTCGGTCTCTACGAGGGCACGCCGGACTATCCCGGCAAGGACCGGTTCTGGTCGATCGTCGAGAAGTACAAGGTCACGACTCTTCTACACCGCGCCGACGGCGATCAGGACGTTCATGAAGTGGGGCGACGAGCTCCCCGCCGCGGCACGATCTGTCGTCGTTGCGATTGATCGGCGTCGGTCGGCGAGCCGATCAATCCCGAGGCCTGGGTCTGGTACTACAAGGTCATCGGCGGCGAGCGCTGCCCGGTCGTCGACACGTGGTGGCAGACCGAGACGGGTGCGATCATGATCAGCCCGTTGCCCGGCGCGACCACCCTGAAACCGGGCAGCGCCACGTTCCCGCTCCCCGGTCTCGAAGCCGAGCATCTGCGACGACGCGGGCAAGCCGGTCGGCGTGCCCGGCGGCGGGTACCTCGTGTTGAGCCGGCCGTGGCCGTCGATGCTGCGCGGCATCTGGGGGGACCCGCAGCGCTACAAGGACACCTACTGGGCGCGCTTCGAAGGCAAGTACTTCGCGGGCGACGGCGCCAAGCGCGACGACGACGGCTACTTCTGGCTGCTCGGGCGCGTCGACGACATCATGCTCGTCGCCGGCCACAACATCTCGACGACCGAAGTCGAGTCGGCGCTCGTCGACCATCCCGCGGTCGCCGAGGCGGCGGTCGTCGGCCGGACCGACGCGACGAGCGGCCAGGCCATCGCCGCGTTCGTGACACTGCGAGGCGGCATCGAGCCGCGCGACGAGCTGGTCGAGGAGCTCCGCGAGCACGTGCGCCAAGCTGATCGGCCCGATCGCGAAGCCGAAGACGATCCTGTTCACCGAGGAGCTGCCGAAGACGCGCTCGGGCAAGATCATGCGCCGGCTGTTGCGCAACGTCGCCGAGGACGAGGTGCTCGGCGACACGACCACCCTCGCCGATCCCACGATCGTCGACGGCATCAAGTCGAAGTACCTCGCGACCCAGCCCGCCGGAGGACTAGCGCCGCGCGTGCGGTATCTCCCCGAGCATTGGACGTGGCACGGCGAGCCGCTCCCACCGGGCCGGGCTGTCGTCGTCGACATCGACGGGGTGCTGTCCGACGCGGCCGGCCGCCAGCACTACCTGGAGACGCCCCGGCAGGACTGGCGGTCGTTCTTCGACGCGTGCGGCGAAGACCAGGTGATCGAGGAGGTCCGCAGGCTCTTGGACCTGCTCGACCCCGACCTCCAGATCGTGCTCCTGACCGCCCGGCCGCACCGGGTCCATCACCTCACCGAGGCCTGGTTGCGCCGGTACGCGATCCGGTGGGACCTGCTGATCATGCGGCCCTGGGGTGACTACGAGCTGGCCCGGGACTTCAAGCAGTCCACGGTGTGGGAGCTCCGCTCGGCGGGGTTCGAGCTGGCGCTCGCCTTCGAGGACGACCGGCGGAACGTGGCGATGTTCCGGGGCGAGGGCATTCCCTGCCTCTATGTGCATTCCGGCTACTACGACTAATCGTCGCGGCCCGACGAATCACCGCTGATCCCCCTCAGCCCCGCCTCCCTGGGTGCCGACAAGACCTTGACGTCCTGGGAGGAAGGGTCGGAATGCGAAATCCCGTCGCGCAATCGTGTGGTGGCGGACGCGCGCGTCCCGAGAAACGCTCATGCGCGTGACCCGCCCCGGCGCCGAAGAGGTCGGAGCACGCACCGGCACCGAAGAGGTCGCAGCCCGCCCCAGGCCTGATCTCGAGCCCGCCCCGCCGGCGAACCGGCCCGGTGCCGACGAAGGGGACACCCTGCTGCCGGGCGACGAACGGGTCGCCGAGCTCCGCCAAGAGGTCGCGGCATTCGAGGAGATCGACGCGGCCTCGCACCTCCTCGCGTCGCAGGCCGGGTCCGGGATCCGGCCGCCGCTCCCCGTGCGCTTCGGACCGGAGAGCTTTCCCCCGCCGCCTTCGACGCCCCTGCCGGACGACCCGGCCGTGCCGGCCTTCGAGGAGCCCGCGCCGCTCGTCGCCCACGACGTCGCGCCCGAGCTCGCTCCCCGGCTCTCGATCCCCGAGCCGCAAGCGCCGACCGGCACGGTGAAGATCAAGAAGTCCTCGGAGCGCCGTCGCCCGGAGAAGAAGTCCGACCGGCGGCGAATGTTCGGCCGGAGCGGACCTTCGGGCAAGGACGCCCCGCCCGCGGACGCCGCGTCCGACGCTCCCGCCGCGCGTCCCGAAGTCGAGCAGTCCGAGCCGCCGGACGAGGAGGTCGAGAGTGGCCCCCGCCACGTCGGCCTCCCCCTCGGCGAGCTCCTCGTCGGCCGCGGCCTGGTCTCCGAGGACGACCTCCGGGACGCGCTCTCGACCCAGACCGGGTCCGGGAAGCGCCTCGGCAACATCCTCGTCGACCTGGGCCTGCTGAGCGAGCGGGCGCTCGTCGCGGTGCTCGCCGAGCAACTGCAGGTCGACATCATCGAGCTCGGCAACATGGAGCTGGATCGCGAGATCGTCACGCTGCTCCCCGAGGACGACGCGCGCCGGCTGCGGGCCGTCCCGATCGCGCGAGAAGGCATCCGTATCGACGTGGCGGTCGCCGATCCGCTTGCCCAGTCCCTCCAGGACGAGCTGATCGCGAAGCTCGCGGCGCCGGTCCGCCTGGTGTTCGCCACCGGCACCGACATCGAAGCGGTCATCAACAAGATGTACGCGCCGGCCGCCGACCTCGGCGACGCGCTGCGCATGTTCGAGGCGCGCCTCGTCGCGCGCCAGACCTCGAAGGAGACCGAGCACGCGGTCACGACGGTCGTCGACGAGAACGCGCCGGTCGTCAAGGTCGTCAACCTGATCCTGGACACCGCGGTTCGCGCCCGTGCGTCCGACGTGCACATCGAGCCCATGCCCGACGTCGTACGGGTGCGGATGCGCACCGACGGCGCGTTGCACGAGGCGATGACGTTGCCGGCGCCGATGGGACCGTCGTTGGTGTCCCGTATCAAGGTCATGTCCGACATGAACATCGTCGAACGGCGCAAGCCGCAGGACGGTCAGCTCGCGGTCAGCGTCGCGGGCCGTGATCTCGACGTGCGGGTGTCGACCACACCGACGGTCTTCGGTGAGAAGTGCGTGCTGCGTGTGCTCGACAAGACCAAGGCCGTGATCGAGTTGCCCGGGCTCGGCATGGCACCGGACACGTACGCCCGCTACTCCGATCTCATCCGCTCCCCGTACGGCATGGTCATCTGTGCCGGGCCGACGGGCTCCGGCAAGACAACGACGCTGTACGCGACGCTCACTGCGATCAGCAACGACGACATCAACGTCGTGACCGTCGAGGACCCGGTCGAGTACGTCTTCCCGACGATCAACCAGATCCAGATCAACGAAGCGGCCGGCCTGTCGTTCGCGAACGGCCTGCGCGCGATCCTGCGCCAGGACCCGGACTCGATCCTCGTCGGTGAGATCCGCGACGTGGAGACCGCGCGCATTGCCGTGCAAGCGGCGCTCACCGGTCACTTCGTCATGTCGTCGCTGCACGCGACCGACGCGACGAGTGCCCTGCACCGTTTCATGGACATGGGGATCGAGCCGTTCCTTGTCGCGTCATCTCTGCTGGGCGTCGTGGGCCAGCGGCTGGTGCGCAAGGTGTGCCCGAACTGCGTGCAGCCGTACGAGCCGACGCCCGACGAACGCACCTTCTACGAGCGCGGCGGCGGCAACCCGGACAAGACCGACTTCGTCATTGGCGCCGGCTGCAACTTCTGCGACAACACCGGCTACTACGACCGGAGCGGCATCTACGAGGTGCTGGCCGTGACCGACGAGCTGAAAGAGCTCATCGTCACGGGCGCGCCGCATGCCGCGCTCCGCAAGCTGGCGATCGAACAGGGCATGCGCACCCTGCGCGACCAGGCCATCCAGCTCGTCACCCAGGACAAGACCACGCTCGCCGAGGTGCTCCGCACCGTGTACGTCCTCTAACGGAAGAGGCAAGGCAGTGCCTACTTACAAGTACGTCGCAGTCGGCCCGGACGGAAACGCGATCAAGGAGACGGCCGAAGCGCCCAGCGAGGACGTGCTGCGCAACCAGCTCCTGCTCCGCAACCTCGAGGTACAACAGCTCAAGCAACGCAGGTCCTTCAACGAGCTCGAGCTCACGCCGCAGCGGGTGCCCAAGCAAGAGCTCATGCACTTCTCCCGCCAGATGGCGGCGTTCGTGCGCACGGGCATCCCGATCACCGATGCGCTCGAGGTGATCGAAGAAGGATCCGGCAACAAGCGCTTCAAGCTGATGCTCGCCGACATGCGCGAGCAGATCCAGAACGGCGTCCCGTTCTCCGAAGCGCTGGCCGAGCACTCGAAGGTCTTCCCGCCCTACTACGTCGGCATCCTGCGCTCGTCGGAGCTCACCGGCCAGCTCGACACGGCGTTGGAACAGCTCTCCACGTACATCGAGCGCGACGTCGAGGCGAAGGCGACGATCAAGTCGGCGCTCGTATATCCCCTCGTCGTGATGGGCATGTCGATCGTCACGGTCGTCATCCTCGCCGTGTACGTGCTGCCGAAGTTCACGAAGTTCTTCAACAATCTCGGTGCGAACCTCCCGCTGCCGACGCGCATGCTGTTGGGCTTCTCGGAGTTCACGCAGAAGTTCTGGTTTCTCTGGGCCGGATGGTTCGTCGGGTTCGCCGTGTTGATGGTGTGGATGCACAAGTCCGATCGGGGACGCCTTCTCCGTGACCGGATCTTCCTCCGGCTCCCGCTGATCAAGGACATCGTCCTGTACGCGGTCGTGGAGCGCGTGTGCCGCATCGTGGCCGCAATGGTGACCGCCGGCGTGCCCCTGCCCGACACGATCGCAGCGGCGATCCAGGGAACGAACAACAAGGTGTTCGAATCCGCGCTGAAGGTCGCGCAGGAACGGATGCTCGAAGGCGAAGGCCTTGCGCAACCGATCGCAGACAGCGGTCTGTTCCCCAAGGCGGCAACGCAGATGATGCGTGTGGGTGAGAACACGGGAACGCTCGACACGCAGCTCGACAACGCCGCGCAGTACTACGGCCGTGAGCTGGAGTACAAGCTCAAGAAGCTCACGTCACTCTTCGAGCCCGCGGTGATCATCTTCATGGGAATGATCGTCGGCTTCGTCGCGGTCGCGCTGATCTCCGCGATGTACGGCATCTTCAACCAGTCGAAGTCGCTCCATCCGAAGTAGATCGCGCCACGCTGCGTGACCGAATCCCTCGAATGATTCGCCCGGCCTATTCAGGTCGCGTGCCGGTCCGCCGTTCAGACGATGGCGGGGCGGCGGACCCCGAACGACCAAGGGGAGTCCTCAGTTGCTGTACAAGTCCCGGTCCGACCAGGACCACAAGAACATCATCGAGCAGGGCTTCACCCTGGTCGAGCTCCTGATTGTGATCGTGATCCTCGGCATTCTGGCAGGCATCGTCATCTTCGCCGTCGGCAACCTGACCTCGAGTGCCGGCACGAACGCCTGTGCGACCGAGGCCGACACGTTCTCGACCGCGGTACAGGCATACAAGGCACAGAACAGCGGGTCGTTGCCGGCCGCGGCTGCGTCGCCGAGCGCGGCGAACGCGAGCGGTTACGGAACCACGCTGAACACTGCGGGGCTGTTGGCGAGCGCAAACGTCGCCTACTTCAGCACCGGTGGTGCCTCACCGACGTTCGCGACGACGAAGGCGAACGCGACCCTCAGCTGGACCTACGCCGGCGGTACCGGTGCCGTCACCAAGGGCTCGGCCTGCAGCGCCTGACCGAACGGTGAACTGAACGAGGAAGAGGGAGAGCACGGGAGTGCTCTCCCTCTTTCGTTTCCGCGTGACGCAATATCCGAATGAGGCAAAGGGAGTCTCGAAGTGCGCCAGTCTCGGGCCAGCCAGGACGACACGGACATCATCGAGCGAGGCTTCACCCTGGTGGAGCTCCTGATTGTGATCGTGATCCTCGGCATTCTGGCAGGCATCGTCATCTTCGCCGTCGGCAACCTGACGTCGACGGCGGGCCGGAACAGCTGCGCGACCGAGGCCGACACGTTCTCGACCGCGGTACAGGCATACAAGGCGCAGAACAGCGGGTCGTTGCCGGCCGCGGCTGCGTCGCCGAGCGCGGCGAACGCGAGCGGTTACGGAACCACGCTGAACACTGCGGGGCTGTTGGCGAGCGCAAACGTCGCCTACTTCAGCACCGGTGGTGCCTCACCGACGTTCGCGACGACGAAGGCGAACGCGACCCTCAGCTGGACCTACGCCGGCGGTACCGGTGCCGTCACCAAGGGCTCGGCCTGCACCGCCTGATTCGAGCTGCTACTGCAAATAGCCGGCTTGATGGGCGGCGATCATCCGGGCGGCTTCGGCTGTGGACTTCGGTCCGTAGGTGCGGGCCGGTGGGAGCGTGGCGCGGATGTTCTCGATGTCGGTCGCACTCAGCTCGCACTGACCACTGACCGGCTTCAGTTCGTAGAGCGCAGCCGCGTTCAACCCGAAGATCCCGGCCTTGATGTCCTTCGTCAGCGCCGGGTAGCCGTGCTTCTCCTGGAACGCCTCGGAGATCTGGAACGTACGCATCGCCTGGATCTGATCCTGAGGTGTGCCGAACCAGATCGAGTCGGTACCCCAGACGACACGCTTCTCGCCGACGTGCTTCAACAGCTTGCCGATCACATGGGCGGCGCTCGTAGGGTCGCGCATCAAGAACCACCACGTGCCACCCAGTTCCGCGTACACATTGCTGTTGGGCCGGACGCCCGCCTGCTCGAGGGAACGGATCAGCCGGTCGACGCCCTGCGGCGCGGGATCGCCAGGGTCGTACGGCCCGACGCCACCCGCGCCCGGCTCGTACCCCGAGTGGTACACGACGAAGTTGATGTCGGGATTCCGCTTCGCCGCGGGCCCGATGTCGGAGGGATCGGCGAGTTCCGGCGACGATCCCACGATCGACGAGATGCCCTTGTGCGTGCAGATGATCTTGGGCCCGATCTCGCGCACGTGGTCAATGAAGCGCTGACCAATCTGGGGCCGGCTCTTGTCATGGTCGTCGAAGTAGAAATGCGCGTTGGTGGGAACCATCGTGTAGATCTTCCAGGCGACGATGTCGTACTTGTCGCGCAGCTCGGTCATCCCCGCGAGCGCCGCGTCGATCGGACCACGATGCGGATACGCGCCGCCGTGCATCAACACGCGGCCGCTGCAGCCGATGCGGCTCGCCACGTCGATTGCGTACACCATGTCGTCGGAGCTGAGGCCGGTCATCCCCGGGGTGGGGAGCGCCGACAGGATCGTCATCGAGGTGTCGGACCGCACGAACACCTCGCGGAAGTACGCGTCGGCGGTGAAGCACGCCTTCGTGCTGCCCGCCTCGACGCCTTCGGCGCACCCGGCGAAGGGGAAGACCGACGTCCACTCGCCGAGCCCGGGCGCCTGGTCGTAGTTCACGTAGTGAGTCTGCACGTCGAAGATGAACTCGTTGCCGCCGAGTTGCGCGAGCGCGGAGTGCTTGTCGAGCGTCGAGCTCGGCGTCACCTCGAACATTCCGCCCGGGCGCTCGCCGTTGCTCTTCGCTTTTTCGCTCGAGCATGCGTCCAGCACGAAGAGCGCAGCCGCCGAACCGGTCACGCCGCGCAGGAACTGCCGACGCGACACGCCCAGTCGCCGGGCGTTCTCGTCGGCGAGCACATGCGTACGACGGATCACCTCGCGGAGGAACGGACTGTGAGGAACAGGAAGGAATTCGCCGTTCGAAACCGGACCGAACTTCAGCGGCAGCTCGTCATCGTGCACGCGCGGATCATGGCACGAAGACGTTCTTGCATGGGTGTCAGCGAGGAACGGACCTCAGTGGACGTGCTGGTGCCGGAGGCGTGCGACGCGGTCCTCGGTCGGCGGGTGGGTCTGGAACAGGTTCTTGAAGCTCACCTGCCGGCCGGTCAAGGGGTTGATGATGTAGGCGGTCGCGTGTGCCGGGTCGACGTTCATCGGCACCTGCTTCGCATACGACTCGATCTTCAACAGCGCCCGCGCCAGCGGCTCGCCATCGCCGACGAGCTCGGCACCGCTGCGGTCGGCCTCGTACTCACGCGACCGGGAGAGGGCGAGCTGGAGCAAGGTTGCCGCGATCGGGGCCAGGATCATCATGGCGAGCGCGCCGAAGATGTTGCCGCCGCCGCCTTCGCGGTCGTTCCCACCGAAGCCGCCGAACATCGCGCCCCACATCAGCATGCGGGCCGCAAACGTGATGCCGAGCGCCACCGTGGCTGCCACCGAGCTGATCAGGATGTCGCGGTTGCGGACGTGCGAGAGCTCGTGGGCGAGCACACCGCGCAGCTCGTCCTCGTCCACGACCTGCATGAGGCCCTGGGTGACGGCGACGGCCGCGTGCTCGGGGTTTCGACCGGTCGCGAACGCGTTCGGTTGGGCCGCCGGACTGATGTACATGGCCGGCATCGGCATGCCGGCCCGCTGGGTCAGGTCGGAGACGATCGCGTAGAGCTGCGGCGCTTCGGCCTGCGAGACGGGCACTGCGCCGGCGGCGCGCACCGCGATCTTGTCGGAGAACCAGTACGAACCGCCCACGAAGACGATTCCGAGCACCAGCCCGATGATGAGGCCGCCCTGGCCGAACAATGATCCGATGCCGAGGAAGAGGGCACCGAGCACCGCGAGTAGGACGACCGTCTTGACGTTGTTCCTGAACATTTCCCGATCACCTCACTGGGGGTGAACACCGGGGCAGCGCCCGGGGTTCCCGTGACCTGCCGAAACCTACGGCTGATCACCATTGAACACTCAACCAGGGCCTCCTGAGAGCCGACTGCGAAGGGAGGGAGCGGGTCCGCTGGGAGGGCTCGCGGAGAACACGGGACACACCACCGCCTCATGGCCATGACCAACCTCAGCCTCGGCCCGCTCGAGCGCTACCTCCACGTGCTCTGGGAGCGCAACGCCAGCGATCTCCTGCTCACGGCCTACAGCAAGCCGCTCGTCCGCATCGACGGGCAGCTGATCCCGCTCGACGACGAACCTGAGCTGGACCGGGATCACTGCGAGCACCTGGTGCTGTCGGTGCTGACCGAGGACCTCAAGCAGACCCTGCGCCAGGACAAAGAGGTCGACTTCGCGTTCTCGTGGAACGGCGTCGCGCGTTTCCGCGCCAACTGCTTCTTCCAGATGGGCGCGATCGCGATGTCGTTGCGGATCATCCCCTTGAAGCTGCCGACGCTCGACCAGCTCGGCCTGCCGCCCGCCATCGAGTACTTCGCCAACCTGCCCCAAGGCCTGGTCCTCGTGACCGGCCCTACCGGCTCGGGCAAATCGACGACGTTGGCGGCGATGATCAACTACATCAACGAGAATCGACGCTGCCACATTCTCACCATCGAGGACCCGGTCGAGTACGTGCACCCGCACAAGAACTCGGCGGTGAGCCAGCGCGAGGTCGGCTACGACGCCCTGTCGTTCGCGCGGGCGCTGCGGGCGGCCATGCGGGAGGACCCCGACGTCATCCTCGTCGGCGAGATGCGCGACCCCGAGACGGTGCAGTTCGCGTTGTCGATCGCCGAGACCGGCCACCTCGTCTTCGCGACGTTGCACACGAACGATGCGCCGCAGGCACTGGACCGGATCTCCGACATGTTCCCGGCGGAACGCCAGAACCAGATCAAGGTGCAGCTCGCCGCCTGCCTCTCCGGTGTCGTGTCGCAGCGGCTGATCCCGCGGGTCGGCGGCGGCATGGTCGCCGCGTTCGAGATCCTGGTCGCGAACAGCGCGATCCGGGGGCTGATCCGCGAGGGCAAGACGCATCAGGTGCGCAACGTGCTCTCGTCGGGCCGCAACGAGGGCATGTGCACCCTGGAGAGCTGGCTCAACGTGCTCGTGCAGAACGGCGAGATCGCCTACGAGGACGCGGTCTGCCGCACACTGCACCCCAAGGAGATCCGCCCGCCGGTGCCGGTACCCGCCGGCGCCGGGAGCCGCGCGCAGTAAGCGTCTCGAGGAACGGCTGTGCCTGTTCCCATGTAGGCCTGCACGCCCCGAGGTAGGACCTCGAAGGTTCGAGCTGGGCAAAGATTCGCCGCACCCCTTGAGTTGCGCGGTATCGGTCGCCGATTGCTGTTGGTGAGCAGCGCCGAAGGGGGAAGACGGATGCAGCGAAGGAAAGCGCTCGCGCTGGCCGGTGCGATCACGCTCGTACTCGGAAGCGGCCTGGTCGCATCTGCCGCGGTGGGCGTGGGCTTTCTCGGCTTCGGCAGCGGCGCTCGCGATGGTGTGGGATCGTTCACCGCCCCGCCGCTCGCGAGCGCGTCCAAGCCGCACGTATCGATCCGCTCGCGCGATGTGTATGACCGGTACGTCGTCGACGTCCCTGGCCAGTCGCATCGTGCCTCCAAGCGTGCAGCGACGTCGTCACCGACTCCTGCAGTGATCGCTGCACCGCTCGGCGCCGCTCCGACGACACCTCCGCTCGCGGCGCCGGACTCCGACGTTGGTGGCCACCCGACTCCACCGACCGTCGACGACACACCGGCGCATTCGACGCCGACGACGACGGTCACGCCGACGACGCGCCCGGACGGCGTGCCCGATGATTGGCCCGCGGCGAAGCCGGTCCCACCGATGCCGCCGGACTGCCGGGAGCCGCAACTCGAGGACAACGGCGTGTGGAACTGTCAGCAGGCAGGCGATGACTGACGTCCAGCCCGACCTCGATGATCGCGTCGCGCGGCTCGCAGCGCGACGTTCCGGCGCAACGCGGCTCCGAGAAGGCGCATCAGTGTCCGAACGACCGAACAAGCGAGGCAGACCTGCCGAAGCCGCACGCATTCTTGCCGCCGGTCTCAGCTCGTCGGCCTTTCTCTCGATCGTCGCGGTGCTCGGCGCGCCGTCGTCCAGCTCGAGTGCGGCAACGGTCGCGCCACCGCGGCGCGTCGCCCGCCCGGCCGCGACGCCGCGCAAGAAGGTCGTGGTGCGAGACGTCCATCACGTGGTGTACGTCGATCCGCAGGGCCGGCCCGTCGATCCGGCGCTCGTCCCGAAGCGACCGCCGCCGTCTCGCGCATGGACAGGTTCGAGCGCAGGCACAGGCCTCGACCACGCCGGAACGGCCGCGGCCCCGGCCGCACCGGTGTGGGCACCCGCGCCGGCATCTCGGCCCCTCCCGTCACCGGCTGCCGCGCCGAGCGGTGCGCCGCCGCCCGCGCGGTCGCCGGCACCGTCACCTCCGCCGACAGCGACGCCCTCGCCGCCGCGTCCCACCCCACCGACGACGGTGTTCACGCCCCCGTCGCCTCCCGCGCCGCCGCCGTGCACCGGATCGAAGTGCCCCTGAACGCACGCGCCGACGCGTACTGGAGCGAGCACCGCGTCGACGCGATGGGCAGCGATGCGCGAATACTGCTCGGCGACGCGCCGGAGGGGCTGGCCGAATGGGCGCTCGCCGAGCTCGAGCGACTCGAACAGTGCTGGAGCCGTTTCCGTCCCGACAGCGAACTGTGCCGGCTTCACAACGAACGGGGGAGATGGACGCCCGTCAGCCCGGCCCTCCTGCTCGCGCTGACGTGCGCCGCCGATCTGTACGGCGCGACCTCCGGGCACTTCGACCCGACGATCCTCGATGCGTTGGAGCGCGCGGGCTACGACCGGTCGTTCGAGCTGGTGCACCCCTCTGACGCGGCGCCCGGTCGCGCCGCCGGTGCCGCGCCGGGATTCGCGCGCATCGACATCGACGCCGACCGTTCGCTCGTGCGGGTTCCGCAGGACGTGCGGATCGATCTCGGCGGCGTCGGCAAGGGGCTGGCGGCGGATCTCGTCGCGCGCGGTCTCGTCGATCGCGGCGCGCGCACCGTGCTCGTGAGTCTCGGCGGCGATCTCCGCGCGCGGCGAACCGCCCGACGGCGCGTGGGACATCCCGGTGGAGGACCCGCTCGACGATGCACGGTTCGTCTTTCGCTATCCGCTCGCCGAGGGTGCCCTGGTCACGAGCACGACGCGCATGCGCGCGTGGACGCGTCGAGGACGTCGGTATCACCACCTCATCGACCCGGCGACGGGCGACTCGGCTCGCAGTGGCATCGCGGCAGTGGTCGCGGCCGCCACGGACACGTGGTGGGCGGAAGGCATCGCGAAGGCGATCCTCATCGCCGGCGTGCAAGATGGCGCCGCACTCGCACGCCGCACGCGGTGTGCTGGCGTGGCTGTTCCTCGACGACGGACGCATGATCGAAGCCCGGCCATGAGCGCGGTGCTCAACGCGAAGCTCACGTGGTATGCCGCACGTGCGTCCGGGCTCGTCGCTTGGTCGACCCTCACCGCGAGCATGCTGTGGGGCCTCGCGCTCTCGACACGACTGATTCGGCGCAAGGGCGTGCCCGGCCTGGCTCCTGGACCTGCACAAGTTCCTCGGCACGCTGTCGGTGGTCTTCGTCGCCGTACACGTGCTCGCGCTGTGGGCCGACAGCTACGTCGACGTTCGGACCCCGCGAGCTGGCGTGCCGATGGCATCGACGTGGCGGCCGGGCGCGGTGGCGTGGGGCATCGTCGCGACGTACCTGCTGGTTGCGATCCAAGTGACGTCGTGGGCAATGCGCCGGTTGCCGCGCAAGGTCTGGCACGCCGTGCATCTCACGAGCTTTCCGCTGTTCGCTGCTGCGACGGTGCACGGGTTCACCGCCGGCGCGGACAACACGAACCTCCTGGTGCAGTGGGTCGCGCTCACCGGCGGACTGCTCGTGTGCTTCCTCGGACTGTTCCGGGTGCTTTCCCCTCACCGCCGGTCGAGCACGGCGCGGAGCAGGCCGCGTTACCTTCGGGGATCTTCCGACCAGGAGGGACGAGGGTGGCGATCGAGGTGGTGCTGCTCGGCACCGGGAACCCGTTGCCGGACCGTGACCGTGCGGGTGCGGCGACGCTCGTGCGCGCCGGGGGGCGCACGATGCTCGTCGACGCCGGTCGTGGAGTCTGCATGCGGCTCGTGGCGGCCGGCGTCTTGCCGGTGATGCTCGACGAGGTGCTGCTGACGCATCTGCACAGCGATCACATCTGCGATCTGAACGACGTGATCACCACGCAGTGGGTGATGAGTCCTGTCGCGAAGTCGTTGCGCGTGATCGGCCCGCCTCGCACACGGGAGATCATGGACGGCATGCACGCGATGCTGCGTCCCGACGTCGAGTACCGGCTCGCGCATCACGCCGACCTCGACTGGGAGCCGCAGGTCGATGTCGTCGAGGTCACGCCCGGGCTCGTGCGTCGACGAGCACGGCGTGCGCGTCGTGGCCGCACGCACCGACCACCGTCCGGTCGAACCGACGCTCGGGTTCCGAGTGGAGTGCGAGGGCAAGGCGGTCGTCCTGGCGGGTGACACCGTGCCGTGTGAGGGGCTCGACGAGCTGTGTCGCGGCGCGGACGTGTACGTGCAGACGGTGTTACGCGACGACCTCGTGCGAATGGTGCCGATGCAGCGTTTCGTGGACACGATCGACTATCACTCGACCGTGGTACAGGCCGCGCGAGACCGCCGCCCGCGGCGGCGTGGGAATCCTCGTGCTCACGCATCAGATTCCCACGCCCGCAGCTGATGCGGCCGAGGAATGGATCGACATCGCGCGCGCAGCACTTCGACGGTGAGATCGTGTTCGGCGAGGACCTCACGACGATCTCCGTGTAGCGCTCGAATCGAGCGGCCCTCAGTCGCGGAAGTTGGTGAACTGCAACGGCACGCCGAAGTCGCTCTCGCGCAACTTCTGGATCGCCGTCTGCAGGTCGTCGCGCTTCTTCCCCGTGACGCGCAGCTGGTCGCCCTGCACTTGATGCTGCACGCCCTTCAACCCGAGACCCTTGATGAACTTGCCGATCTCGCGCGCCTTTTCGTCGTTGATGCCGACGTGCAGCGAGACCGCCTGGCGGGCGCGGCTGTGGGACGCCTCTTCGATCTTGCCGTAGTCGAGCGCTTTCAACGAGACCTTGCGGCGCACGAGCTTCTCCTCGAGCACCTGCGCGACCGCCTTGAGTCGTTCCTCCGACGCCGACTCGAGCTCGATCGCGTTCTCCTTCAACTCGACGACGCTGTCGGTGCCTTTGAAGTCGAAGCGCGTCGACAACTCGCGGCGCGCTTGATCGACGGCGTTGCGGACCTCTTGGAGGTCGACCTCTGAGACCACGTCAAAGCTGGGCATGCGGTTGAGCTAGATTAGATCCGGGTCGGTACCCGAGTGGCCAAAGGGGACGGGCTGTAAACCCGTTGCGTTACCGCTACGTTGGTTCGAATCCAACCCGGCCCACCACCTGCTCCTTCGTCGCAGCCTCGCTGCGCTGCGGTTCGCCGCACCAGTGTGATCCGCTTCCGCCGTCAGAGCGAATGCTCGGTGTCCGACAACGCGAGAAGGAGCTCGCAATGGCCGACACCAAGATCCAGACCGTCCAGGAGATCTACGAGGCCTTCGGCCGCGGCGACGTCGCAGCGATCCTCGACAAGGTGAGCCGACGACGTCGACTGGGCGTCGGAGCCCGCTTCGTCGATCGCGCCCTGGCACGGCATCCACAAGGGCAAGGCCGAGGTGCCGAAGTTCTTCGAGGCCATCGGCGCCAACATCGAGGTCACCGAGTTCACCCCGCTCGCGTTCGCGTCCAACGACGACCGACGTGTTGACCGTCGTGCGATTCGGGATGCGTATGCCCGCGACGGGCAAGCAGGGCGTCATGGACCTCCACCACTGGTTCCGCTTCGACGACGCCGGCAAGGTGAGCCAGTACCGCGGCACCGAGGACACTGCGCTGACCGCGGAGCTGCTCGCGAAGAGCTAGAGCATCCGCTGCATCAGCACGACGTCGAGCCACCGGCTGAACTTTCGGCCGACCTGACGCTCGCGGCCGACCTCTTCGAAGCCGCACGCTCGGTGCAGCGCGATCGACGCCTCGTGGCCGCCGACGATGCGGCCGATCGCGGAATGGAACCCGTGGCTGCGGGCGAGCTCGACGAGGTCGCCGAGCAAGAGCCGGCCGATGCCCTCGCCGCGCCGATCGCGGTGCACGTACACCGAGTCTTCGACCGTGGGTGCGTACGCGGGCCGGGGACGGTACGGCGACAAGCGACGCGAAGCCGACCACGGCGTCGTCGTCACTCACCGCGACGATCGCGGGATGGCCGCCCGAGTGCTCGTCGATCCACGCCACCTGCTCGGCGAGCGACCGGGGCACGAGGTCGAAGGTCACCGTCGACTCGAGCACCTCGACGTTGTAGATGTCTCGCAGGGCTTCGGCGTCCCGACGCTCGGCCAGGCGGGTCCGGTACACGGCGGGGCACGCTACGCGCTCGGGCTATCCTCTTCGGGCCTCGCCCCCTTAGCTCAGTCGGCAGAGCACTTCCATGGTAAGGAAGGGGTCTACGGTTCGAGTCCGTAAGGGGGCTCGCCGGGGCGGGCCTTCGGGCCCGCTCCGTCACGGCGGAGTAGCTCAGTCGGTTAGAGCACACGGCTCATAATCGTGGGGTCGCGGGTTCGAGTCCCGCCTCCGCTACCAGGAACCTACTCACGAAAGAGCGTCCCATGGCGAAGGAGAAGTTCGAGCGCACCAAGCCGCACTTGAACATTGGAACGATTGGTCATATCGACCACGGGAAGACGACGTTGACGGCGGCGATCACGAAGGTGTTGCACGAGCAGAATCCGAAGAATTCGTTTACGGCGTTTGATCAGATCGATAAGGCGCCGGAGGAGAAGGCGCGGGGGATCACGATCTCGATCGCGCATGTGGAGTACGAGACGGAGAACCGGCATTACGCGCACGTGGATTGTCCGGGTCATGCGGATTACATCAAGAACATGATTACGGGTGCGGCGCAGATGGATGGCGCGATTTTGGTGGTGGCGGCGACGGATGGGCCGATGCCGCAGACGCGTGAGCATGTGTTGTTGGCGCGTCAGGTGGGGGTGCCGTCGATTGTGGTGGCGTTGAACAAGGCGGACATGGTCGATGATGAGGAGATCCTCGAGCTGGTGGAGCTGGAGGTGCGGGAGTTGTTGAACGAGTACGAGTTCCCGGGTGATGACACGCCGGTGATCCGGGTGTCGGCGTTGAAGGCGTTGGAGGGTGATGAGACGTGGGCGAAGTCGATTTTGGAGTTGATGGCGGCGGTTGATTCGTCGATGCCGGAGCCGACGCGTGATATCGATAAGCCGTTTTTGATGCCGATCGAGGATGTGTTCACGATCACGGGTCGGGGCACGGTGGTGACGGGTCGGGTGGAGCGCGGGTCAGGTGAAGGTCGGTGAGGAGATCGAGATCATCGGGTTGCGGCCGACGACGAAGACGACGTGTACGGGTGTGGAGATGTTCCGCAAGCTGTTGGATGAGGGCCGGGCGGGCGACAACATCGGTGCGTTGTTGCGGGGGACGAAGAAGGAAGATGTGGAGCGGGGGCAGGTGTTGTCGAAGCCGGGGTGCGATCACTCCGCACACGGATTTCACTGCGCAGGTGTACATCTTGACGAAGGAGGAGGGCGGCCGGCACACGCCGTTCTTCACGAACTATCACCCGCAGTTCTATTTCCGGACGACGGATGTGACCGGGCATGTGATCTTGCCGGAGGGGACGGAGATGGTGATGCCGGGTGACAACACCGAGATGACGGTGCAGTTGCAAAAGCCGATCGCGATGGATGAGGGTCTGCGGTTCGCGATCCGTGAGGGTGGCCGCACCGTCGGCTCCGGCCGCGTCGTCAAGATCCAGAAATAACGAGCGGGCGACCGTTTGCACGGAGCGGTGAGCGAGCGGAGCGAGCGAACTCGCCAGCGAGCGAACGTCCCGGCGCAGGTACCCTGCGCCGCAGAGAGCGAGCGAGGAGATGGCCAAGAATGAGAAGAGGGTGAAGGTCACGCTCGCCTGCGAGGACTGCAAGCGGCGGAACTACATCACGATGAAGAGCAAGGTGAACGACCGCGAGCGCATCGAGATGAAGAAGTACTGCCGCTGGGACCGGCGCCACACGGTCCACAAGGAGACCCGGTAGACCGCTCCGGCGGCTCCCGGCGCAGCGGCGCCCGACGGGCGAGGCGGCCGCGGGCGTAACCTTTTGTGGCGATTCCTGGTCGAAGGCCCACGTACACGACGGGAGGACCCGTTGGACGAAGCCGAGCTGCTCGGCGCCGCCCGGAGCGGTGACCGGCAGGCGTTCGACGAATTGGTGCGGCGCACCTTCGTCGATACGTTCACGCTCGCGCGTCGTCTGACGGGCAACGAGGAGGACGCACGCGACGTGGTGCAGGAGGCCTACCTGCGAGCCTGGAAGGGCATCGGCAAATTCCGCGGCGACGCGGCGTTCTCCACGTGGCTGTACCGCATCACCGCCAACACGGCGTCGTCGCACGTCCACCGTCGTCGCCGCCAGCGGGCCGAGCCGTTCGAGGAGGGCTTCGAACCCGTCGACGCGCGGGCCGAGGAGCAGGTCTCCCAAGGTGCGGAGTCGGCAGAGACGCTCGATCGCATCTCGCACGCGCTCGACGGGCTTCCCGCCAAGCTGCGGTCGGTCGTCGTGCTGAAGGACGTCTACGACCTGTCGCACGAGGACATCGCCGACGAGCTCGGCATCACGGTGTCGGCGGCGAAGGTGCGCCTGCACCGCGCCCGGCGCAAGCTGCGTGACGTGCTGTACGACGAAGGAGCCGAGGCCAATGCGGTGTGACGACGTAACCCCGCTGCTGCCCGGCCTCGTCGACGGCGAGACGATCAGTCTCGACGTCCAGCGCCACGTCGACTCGTGCTTGCGGTGCCAGGCCGAGCTGGCGCGCTACCGCCGGCTGCTGCGCACGCTCGCCGACGCTGCGCACCCGCTACATCGAGCCGACACCCGGGCTGCTGGGCGAGACGCTCGCCGCGATCACCGACGCCGCCGAGCACAGTGCGCGCCGCACGCTGCTCTCGGGGCGCCGGCCTCGCGTACGCCGGGGCGATCGGCGGGGGCGCGCTCGCGGCGGGCGCGACGGCCGCGCTGCTCATCGCCCGCTCCCGCAAACGCTCGGCCCTGCGCCTCGCCGTCTGACCGGCGTCACGACAGCCCATGATCGGGGTGATTTCGCGCTGCTATCCTGACCGATCGGCCCCCAAAGGCCCGGAGGGCAGTAGCTCAACTGGCAGAGCACCGGTCTCCAAAACCGGCGGTTGGGGGTTCGAGTCCCTCCTGCCCTGCTCGAACTTCACACTCGCTCGAGGACCACATGAACCGACAGACCAAGCGTGCAGATGGCCCGTCAGGGTTCCGATCGACCGACGCGCCCCGAGCGGAGACCCACGCCGTCCGGCCCGCAGAACGAGCGCACCGGACCGAGGCAATATCTCTCCGAAGTACGCGGCGAGATGAAGAAGGTCGCCTGGCCGCCGCGCCAGGAGATCATCAATACCACGATCGTCGTCGTCATCGGCCTCGTCGTCATGACCGGGCTGATCTTCGGCTTCGACTGGGCGTCGGTGCACGTCATCGACTTCGTGTTCGGTTGACGGTGACGACGTCCGAGCTTCCCCTCAACGACTGACGATGGCGACGACAACATGACTTCGTTCGAAACCGATCTCGTGCCCGCGGAACCCGCCGAAGACGCCCAGCCGATCGACGAGCCCGTCGCGGAGCGCGCCGGCGAGGGCGTCGGCAGAGATCGTCGAGGCCACGCCCGACCTTGCCGACGCCGAGCTCCTCGACGTCGAAGAGGTCGGTGAGGACGTCGCCGGTCTCGCGTGCGGAGCAGCCCGTTCGACCGGCCGGGCCGCTGGTACGTCGTGCACACGTACGCGGGTTACGAGAACAAGGTGAAGTCGAACCTCGCGAGCCGTGTGCGGTCGATGGCGGTCGAGGACCGGATCTTCGAAGTCGTCATCCCGATGGAAGACGTCATCGAGTTCAAGAACGGCCGCAAGGTCGTCGTGCAGAAGAAGGTCTTCCCCGGCTACCTGCTCGTCCGCATGGACCTCGACGACCACGCCTGGTACGTCGTGCGCAACACGCCGGGCGTCACCGGGTTCGTCGGCAGCGGCGCCAAGCCGACCCCGCTCTCGCGCAAGGAGGTCGAGGACATCCTCGGCACCGGCGTGAAGGAAGAGGGGGCGCAGGCGGAGAAGAAGGTGCGCCCGCGGCTCGAGTACGAGGTCGGCGAGCAGGTGCGGGTCGTGACCGGTCCCTTCGCCGACTTCAACGGTGTGATCAGCGAGATCGACGTCGACCGCTCGAAGCTCAAGGTGCTCGTGAACATCTTCGGCCGCGAGACCCCGGTCGAGCTCGAGTTCGGCGACGTCGCCAAGCTCTGAGGACACGGAGGACGCGACGCGGCGAGCCGAAGCGAGCTCGCCAGCGAGCGAACGACCGCGGCGCAGGTACCCTGCGCCGCAGAGAGCGAGCGAGGAAAGATGGCGAAACGGCGAGTTGCTGCCGTCGTGAGGATTCAGATCCAGGCCGGCGCGGCAACTCCCGCGCCGCCGGTCGGCACCGCGCTCGGCCCGCACGGCATCAACATCATGGACTTCTGCAAGGCGTACAACGCCACGACCGAGAGCCAGCGCGGCACGGTGATTCCCGCCGAGATCACGATCTACGAGGATCGAAGCTTCACGTTCATCACCAAGACGCCGCCGACGCCCGTGTTGCTCCGCCAGGCCGCGGGCATCGAGAAGGGCTCGCAGACGCCTCGGCGGGAGACGGTCGCGCACCGTCACCAAGGACCAGGTGCGCCAGATCGCCGAGACGAAGATGCCGGACCTCAACGCCATCGACCTCGACGGCGCGATGAAGCAGGTCGCCGGAACGGCCCGCTCGATGGGCATCGACGTCGCCGACTAGACGAGAACAAACGTTCCCGCCGCCGGAGCACCTCGCCGGCGGACGACGGGACCCCGAGGGAGCTTCCGCACGAAGGAGCGACATGCCGCACGGCAAGAAGTACGTCGACGCCAGCCGCCGCTACGACAAGGCGACGCTGCACCAGCCCACCGAGGCGTTCGAGCTCGTCAAGCAGCTCGCGAACCGCAAGTTCGACGAGACCGTCGAGGTCGCGTTCCGTCTCGGCGTCGATCCCCGCAAGGCCGATCAGATGTTGCGCGGCACGGTGTCGTTGCCGGCGGGCACCGGCAAGGACGTGCGCGTCGCCGTGTTCGCGACGGGCGACGCGGCGCGCGAGGCCCAGGAAGCGGGCGCCGACGTCGTGGGCGCCGACGACCTCGTGAACCGCGTCCAGAACGAGGGCTTCCTGGACTTCGACGTCGCGATCGCGACGCCCGACCTGATGGGTCAGGTCGGTCGGCTCGGCCGCGTCCTCGGTCCCCGCGGGCTCATGCCGAACCCGAAGACCGGCACGGTCACCACCGACGTCGGCAAGACGGTCACCGACTTCAAGGGCGGCAAGGTCGAGTACCGCACCGACCGGCACGGCAACGTGCACGTTCCCGTCGGCAAGGCGAGCTTTCCGGTCGAGAGCCTGACGCAGGAACTACGCGCGCGGTCGTCGACGAGCTGATGCGCGCCAAGCCCGCGGCGGCCAAGGGCCGCTACATCAAGGGCATCGCCGTCGGCGTCGACGATGGGACCGGGCGTCAAGATCTCCCCCGAGGCCAAAGCCCGACGCGTAGCCCGCGGTGTCACGCGAAGCCGAAGTGGATGACCACGGTTCGCGGACGCAGGGTCGGCCAGGGCATGCGGGTGCGACGGAACGGGCGCGCGAGCCCGTCCCGGTAGCTGTACATCGTGGTCCACAGCGAGCCCGCGGCGGACGCGTAGCTGGACGCGACCGTCACCGAGCATCTCGACGAACCGGAGCGCTTCGTCGCGCCCTCCCGAGCCCGGCGAACGACACGTGCTCGGGCGCGTAGGTGACCCTCACCTCGCGGTCGTCGACGACGAGCTCGACGTCGCGGGCGCCGTTCGTGCGCATGGGGGAGCCTCACCAGCACGGCCGCGTCGCCCGTGCCGACCGTCACGATCTCCCGGTCGAGGCCGGGCCACGCGTGCGCGTCGACGAGGTCGTCGAGCTGCACGAGGAAGTCCCGGATCGCAGGTGTGATCGCCACATCACACCTCGGATCATCACGCGGTAGCGGTAGACCTCTCGATAGCCCATGCGCGCGTAGGTGTGCTCGCCGAACTCCGACGCTTCGAGCGTGACGAGTGGCGCGCCGCGGGCGAACGCCTCGTTGGTGACCGCTCGGGTCACGACGTCGCCGAGTCCCCGGCCACGCGCCTCGTCGACACACGCGACCCAGCCGACGTAGCCGGCCGGGTCGTCGCCGAGCAGCACGACGAGCGCACCCGGCGACCGTGGTGCCGTCGAGCTCGGCGAGCGCGATCGCGCAGTCGGGTCGCAACAGCACGTCGGGGTTGTCGACGGCCTCGCGGGTCATCTGCTCCGGGATCGACAGGTGCGCGAACGCGCGGCCTGCGATCGCTGCGTACGCCGACACGTCGGCGGCCGACGCCGCCAGCCGTACCGTGACACCCGGCGGCGGCTCTCGCGGAGGGAGCACCCGATCGCACACCATCTCGGGCGTCTGGGCCCACTCGGTGAAGCCGCGCGCGACGAGCTCGTCGTGGAGATCGTCGTCGACTCCCACGCGGGCGAACACGCAACCGGTCTTGCCGTGGGCGTCGAACACCTCCCGCACCGTGTCCACCCATTCGGACGGCGCCACGGCATGATCCGATCGGACCGCGGTGCGCGACGAGGGCCAATCGGCGGCGCCGATCAGCGCGACCACGCCCACGTTCGTCGAACACGCGACCGCCGCGGTCGAGCCGGGCCGTGAACCGCGTGAAGTCGCACAGGTTGCGGTGCGCGCGCTCTTCGACGGTGCTCACCGGGCCGACGCTACCTGCGACCTGGTACAGTCATCCGTCCAAATCGAACGCCGAAGACCTCCGGTCTCGCCTGACGGAATCAGCTCCTGAGGAATCAGCGAGGTAATGGGCCCCGGCCCGCCGGAAGAGGTGCAGACACATGCCGACCAAGGCCGACGCGGCCAGCGCGCAGCTCCAGCGCAAGACCGCGGTCATCGACGAGATCAAGCAGCGGCTCGGCGACGCCGACGCCGCCGTGCTCACGGAATACCGCGGGCTGACCGTCACCGACATCGCCCGCCTCCGTGCCTCGTTGCGCCCGGCGGCGACCGACTACAAGGTCTTCAAGAACACGCTCGCCCGGCGGGCCGCGACCGACGCCGGCCTCGGCGAGCTCGTCGAGGCGCTGGTCGGTCCCGATCGCGATCGCGTTCGTCCGCAAGGACGGCGGCGACGCGGTGACCGCCGCCAAGGCGCTGCGCGACTTCGCCCGCACGAACCCGAACCTCGTGCGTGAAGGGCGGCGTGCTCGGGCCGCGGCTGCTGACGACCGCCGACGTGGAGGCGCTCGCCGAGGTGCCGCCCCGCGAGCAGCTGCTCGCCCGGCTCGCCGGAGGATTCCAGGCGCCGCTCACCAAGGCGGCCGGTCTCTTCCAGGCGTTCACCCGCAACTTCGCCTACGGGCTCAAGGCCTACGCGGACGCAGCGACGCGCGGAAGCCGAGCCGGCCGCCGCCGCGGAAGCGCCGCAGCCGTCCGAGCCCGAGCCCGCAAGCCGAGCCGCAACCCGAAGCCGAGCCGCAACCCGAAGCCGAGAACGATCAACCGGAAGCAGAAGCAGGAGAAAACTGATGGCGACCATGAGCACGGCTGAGCTGCTCGACGTCTTCAAGAACATGACGGTCCTCGAGCTGAACGAGTTCCTCAAGGCGTTCGAGGACGAGTTCGGCGTGACGGCAGCCGCACCGGTCGCCGTCGCGGCGGGCCCGGCCGCGGCCGGCGGCGGCGAGGCCGCCCCGGCCGAGGAGCAGGACGAGTTCGACGTCGTCCTCCTCGCCGCCGGCGACAAGAAGATCCAGGTCATCAAGGTGGTGCGCGAGCTGACGAGCCTCGGGCTGAAAGAGGCCAAGGATCTCGTCGACGGCGCGCCGAAGCCCGTCCTCGAGAAGGCGTCCAAGGAGGACGCCGAGAAGGGCAAGGCGAAGCTCGAGGAGGCGGGCGCCCAGGTCGAGCTCAAATAGGACGAAGAACGTCGGAAGCTGCCAAAACGCCCGCAAAAAGTGCGGGCGGGTGGTTGCCCTCTCCGGACGGGCGGTTTATCCTGCCCCGGCAACCTGGAGTAGGTGTTGGCAGTCGGCATGGCTCCGCGCTATGCTCGACCTAGCCGTGTCTGCCTGCTCGTGCCTTCCGAACGTCTCTGCCCTCTTCGACGCGCGCCCGAACGCCCGAGGCGTCTCGCGTCGACGCTCGGTCCGTTCCGGCAAGCAGTGCGTCTGTTCCCCCGCGTGATCGTCCCCGATTGGAGTGACGTTGGCTCGTCTCGCGTCCCGTGAGCGTCTGTCGTTCTCGCAGCTTCGTGAGGTCAAGGACCTCCCGAACCTGATCGAAGTCCAAACTGATTCGTTTCGCTGGTTCCTCGACGACGGGGTCGCCGAGGTGCTGCGCGACATCTCGCCGATCGAAGACTTCACCGGCCAGCTCAAGCTCGAGCTGACCGACCACGTCTTCGACCCGCCCAAGCACTCCGAGGACGAGTGCCGCGAGCGCGACATGACGTACGCGCGCCCGCTGTTCGTCACCGCCCGTTTCATGAACGCCGGCACCGGCGAGATCAAAGAGCAGACGGTCTTCATGGGTGACTTCCCGATGATGACCGACCGCGGCACGTTCATCATCAACGGCACCGAGCGCATCGTCGTGTCGCAGCTCGTCCGTTCGCCGGGCGTGTACTTCGGCGTCAACGCCGACAAGACCAGCCCCGAGAAGGAGATCATCGACGCCAAGATGATCCCGAGCCGCGGTGCGTGGCTCGAGTTCGAGGTCGACAAGAAGGACGTCGTCTACGTCCGCATCGACCGCAAGCGCAAGCAGCCGGTCACCGTGTTGTTGAAGGCGCTCGGCTTCGGCGAGACCGAAGAGGAGCTCCTCAACCTCATCGTCGACGACCAGGGCCGGCCCTACGAGTCGATGCGGAACACGCTCGAGAAGGACCACACGGGCACGGTCGACGACGCGTTCATCGACATCTACCGCAAGCTCCGGCCGGGCGAGCCCCCGACGCCGGATTCGGCGCGCGCGCTGCTCGAGAACCTGTTCTTCAACCCCAAGCGCTACGACCTCGCGAAGGTCGGCCGCCACAAGGTGTCGAAGAAGCTCTCCAAGGAGTACCCGCACCTCGGCCTCGGCGCGCTTCGACCTCGCGATCCCGCAGGCCGACGTCGACGCCGGCCGCGCCGGCGCGGACTTCACGCTCACGCGTGCCGACATCCTGGCGACGGTCTCCTACATCGTGAAGCTGCACAACCGCGACGCGGGCTACTTCCCCGACGACATCGACCACTTCGGCAACCGCCGGGTGCGGACGGTCGGCGAGCTCATCCAGAACCAGCTGCGCGTGGGCCTCAGCCGCATGGAGCGCGTCGTGCGCGAGCGCATGACGACCCAGGACGTCGAGGCGATCACGCCCCAGACGCTGATCAACATCCGTCCGGTCGTCGCGGCGATCAAGGAGTTCTTCGGCTCGTCGCAGCTGTCGCAGTTCATGGACCAGACGAACCCGCTCGCGGGGTTGACGCACAAGCGGCGTCTCTCCGCCCTCGGTCCCGGCGGTCTCTCGCGTGAGCGGGCCGGGTTCGAGGTCCGCGACGTGCACCCGAGCCACTACGGCCGCATGTGCCCGATCGAGACGCCGGAAGGCCCGAACATCGGCCTCATCGGCTACCTGTCGAGCTATGCACGCATCAACCGGTTCGGCTTCATCGAGACGCCGTATCGGCGTGTCGAGAAGGGCCGCGTCACCGACGAGATCGTGTATCTCGCCGCCGACGACGAGGACGAGTACGTCATCGCGCAGGCCAACGCGCACGTCGACGAGCAGGGCAACTTCCTCGACGATCGCGTGCTCGTGCGGGCCGGCCGCGGCGAGATCGGCTTCTTCGCCCCCGAAGACGTGCAGTACATGGACGTCTCCCCGAAGCAGCTGGTGTCGGTCGCGACCGCGCTGATCCCGTTCCTCGAGCACGACGACGCCAACCGGGCGCTCATGGGCGCCAACATGCAGCGCCAGGCCGTGCCCTCTGCTGCGCGCCACGGCGCCGTACATCGGCACCGGCGTGGAGGCCCGCGCCGCCCGCGACGCGGGCGACGTGCTGCTCGCGACCGACGACGGCACGGTCACCGAGGTCGGCGGCGACACGATCACCGTCGAGTACCGCAACGGCGGCCGCACCGTGCACCGCCTCGCCAAGTTCCGGCGGTCGAACCAGGGCACGTGCATCAATCAGAAGCCGCTCGTCAACACCGGCGACAACGTGCGCAAGGGCGACGTGCTCGCCGACGGGCCGTCGACGCATCTCGGCGAGCTCGCGCTCGGCAAGAACCTGCTCGTCGCATTCATGCCGTGGAAGGGCCACAACTTCGAGGACGCGATCGTCCTGTCGGAGCGCCTCGTGAAGGACGACGTGCTCACGTCGATCCACATCGAGGAGCACGAGATCGACGCCCGCGACACGAAGCTGGGCGCCGAGGAGATCACGCGCGACATCCCGAACCTGTCCGAGGACATCCTGAAGGACCTCGACGAGCGCGGCATCATCCGCATCGGCGCCGAGGTCGGCCCGGGCGACATCCTCGTCGGCAAGGTCACGCCCAAGGGCGAGACCGAGCTCACGCCGGAGGAGCGCCTGCTGCGCGCGATCTTCGGCGAGAAGGCGCGCGAGGTCCGCGACACCAGCTTGAAGGTGCCGCACGGCGAGAACGGCAAGGTGATCGACGTGCGGGTGTTCTCGCGCGACGACGGTCACGAGCTGCCGCCGGGCGTGAACCAGCTCGTGCGCGTGTACGTCGCCCAGAAGCGCAAGATCAGCGAGGGCGACAAGCTCGCCGGCCGCCACGGCAACAAGGGTGTGATCGCCAAGATCCTGCCCGATCGAGGACATGCCGTACCTCGACGACGGCACCGCGGTCGACATCGTGCTCAACCCGCTCGGTGTGCCGAGCCGGATGAACGTCGGCCAGGTGCTCGAGGCGCACCTCGGCTACGCGGCGCGTCACGGCTGGACCGAGGAAGCCAAGCGCCCGGCCGAGCAGAACAAGACGCGCACGCGCACCGAGCCCGCGGTGTGGATCGCGAGCCCGGTGTTCGACGGCGCCCACTGGGACGAGACCGAGCAGGCCGGCCCGACCGGCACCATCCAGACGCTGTTCGAGAAGCTCAACCCCGACGGTGCCGACGGCAAGAAGCTGATCGGCAGCGACGGCAAGGTCATGTTGAACGACGGCCGCACCGGCGAGCCCTACGACCGCCCGGTGACCGTCGGCTACATGTACATCCTGAAGCTCTCGCACCTCGTCGACGACAAGATCCACGCCCGGTCCACGGGCCCGTACTCGATGATCACGCAGCAGCCGCTCGGCGGAAAGGCGCAGTTCGGCGGCCAGCGGTTCGGCGAGATGGAGGTGTGGGCGCTCGAGGCCTACGGCGCCGCGTACGCGCTGCAGGAGATCCTCACGATCAAGTCCGACGACGTGCTCGGCCGCGTGAAGGTGTACGAGGCGATCGTCAAGGGCGAGAACATCCCCGAGCCGGGAATCCCCGAGAGCTTCAAGGTGCTCATCAAAGAGATGCAGGCCTTGTGCCTGAACGTCCGCGTGATGAACGAGGACGGCCAGGAGATCGAGATCCGCGAGCTCGACGAGGACGCGTTCCGCACCACCGAGTCGCTCGGCATCGACCTCTCGAGGCCCGAGCGGGGCACCGACGAAGAAGACGCCGCGTCGGCGGCCGCCCGCTCGAGCTTCTGAGCCTTTTGAAGACGTAATAGAGGAGCACATACGTGTTCGACGTGAACGAGAGCCACCGGCTCACCATCAACCTCGCAACCGCGGGCGACATCCTCACCTGGTCGAACGGCGAGGTGAAGAAGCCGGAGACGATCAACTACCGCACGCTCAAGCCGGAGAAGGACGGGCTCTTCTGCGAGAAGATCTTCGGTCCCACGAAGGACTGGGAGTGCTACTGCGGCAAGTACAAGCGCGTCCGCTTCAAGGGCATCATCTGCGAGCGCTGCGGCGTCGAGGTGACGCGTTCGAAGGTGCGGCGCGAGCGCATGGGCCACATCCAGCTCGCGGCGCCGGTCACGCACATCTGGTACTTCAAGGGTGTCCCGAGCCGGCTCGGCTACCTGCTCGACATCGCGCCGAAGAGCCTCGAGAAGGTCATCTACTTCGCCGCGCACCTCATCACGTGGGTCGACAGCGAGCGCCTGCACAAGGACCTGCCGTCGCTCGAGGCGGAGATGAAGGCCGAGATCGGCGACGTCGAGCGTGAGCGCGAGGTGAAGCTGCGCGAGCGCGACGAGGGATACATCGGCGAGCTCGAGGAGCTCGAGGGCCGCAACGCCAAGAAGAACGAGCTCGAGCGGGCCGAGAAGGCCAAGAACAAGGACTTCGAGGACGTCCGCGCTCCGCTACGACGAGGAGATCGGTCAGCTCCAGCTCGTGTGGGACACGCTGCGCACGATGAAGCCCAAGCAGCTCATCGACGACGAGCGGGTGTGGCGCGAGCTCCAGGACCGTTACCAGGACTACTTCGCGGGCGGCATGGGCGCCGAGGCCGTGAAGGACCTCGTCTCGCGCCTCGACCTCGCGGTGGTCGAGACCGAGCTCAAGGAGACGATCTCCACCTCCAAGGGTCAGCGCAAGGCGAAGGCGATCAAGCGCCTGAAGGTCGTGTCGGCGTTCAATCGCCGGGACGACAACGGCCGCTCGATCAACTCGCCGATGGGCATGATCCTCGACGTCATCCCCGTGATCCCGCCCGACCTGCGCCCGATGGTGCAGCTCGACGGTGGCCGGTTCGCGACCTCCGACCTCAACGACCTGTACCGGCGGGTCATCAACCGGAACAACCGGCTGAAGCGGCTGCTCGACCTCGGCGCGCCCGAGATCATCATCAACAACGAGAAGCGGATGCTCCAGGAGGCCGTCGACGCGCTGTTCGACAACGGCCGCCGCGGGCGCCCGGTCACCGGGTCCCGGCAACCGCGCGCTCAAGTCGCTCTCCGACATGTTGAAGGGCAAGCAGGGCCGGTTCCGCCAGAACCTGCTCGGCAAGCGCGTCGACTACTCCGGCCGTTCGGTCATCGTGGTCGGTCCGCAGCTTCGGCTGCAGCAGTGCGGATTGCCCAAGCAGATGGCGCTCGAGCTCTTCAAGCCGTTCGTGATGAAGCGGCTCGTCGACCTCGAATACGCGCAGAACATCAAGTCGGCCAAGCGCATGGTCGAGCGCGCCCGCCCGCAGGTGTGGGACGTGCTCGAGGAAGTCATCAAGGAGCACCCCGTCTTCTTGAACCGTGCACCAACGCTGCACCGCCTCGGCATCCAGGCGTTCGAGCCCGTGCTCGTCGAGGGCAAGGCCATCCAGATCCACCCGCTCGTGTGCGCGGCGTTCAACGCCGACTTCGACGGCGACCAGATGGCCGTGCACCTGCCGCTCTCCGCGGAGGCGCAGGCCGAGGCGCGCATGCTGATGCTCAGCGCGCACAACATCTTGTCGCCGGCGTCCGGCCGGCCGATCGCGGTGCCGAGCCAGGACATGATCATCGGCATCTACTACCTCAGCGAGATGCTCGACGGCCTCACCGGCGAAGGACGCCAGTTCGCCAACATGGACGAGGCGCGGGCCGCGTACGAGGAGCGGTACAGCGGCGAGGGCGAGACGCTTTCGCTGCACGCCAAGATCAAGGTGCGCATGCCCGCCGCGAAGTTCCCGGTGGACCAGTACCCGCGCCCGCTCGACGACGGCACGCCGCAGAGCGTCGTGCTGCGCGAGTACGGCAACAACGGCAGCTCCCACGTGCTCGTCGAGACGTCACTCGGCCGGCTGTTGCTCAACAGTGCGTTGCCCGAGGAGTTCCCGTACGCCAACCGCACGATGAAGAAGCGCGACATCACCGAGGTCGTCGGCGAGCTCGTCGTGGAATTCGACAAGGCGGTCGTGGCCGACAGCCTCGACCGGTTGAAGAACCTCGGCTACGAGTGGTCGACCCGCGCCGGGCTGACGATCTCGATCGCCGACGTCACCACGCCGCCGGCCAAGGCGGGCCTCCTCGAGAAGTTCGAGGGCGAGGCCGCCAAGGTCGAGAGCCAGTACGAGCGCGGCATCATCACCGACGACGAGCGGCGCCAGCAGGAGATCGAGATCTGGACCGACGCGACCAACCAGGTCACGAAGGCCATGCAGGATCTCATGCAGTCGACGCCGTTCAACCCGATCGACATGATGGTCGGTTCGGGTGCCCGTGGAAACGTGATGCAGGTGCGTCAGATCGCCGGTATGCGCGGTCTGGTGGCGAACCCGCGCGGCGAGATCATCCCGCGTCCGATCAAGAGCAACTTCCGTGAAGGCCTGTCCGTGCTCGAGTACTTCATCTCGACGCACGGCGCCCGCAAGGGTCTCGCCGACACCGCGTTGCGTACCGCGGACTCCGGGTACCTCACCCGCCGGCTCGTCGACGTCGCGCAGGAGCTCATCGTGCGCGAGCCCGACTGCGAGTCCGTCCGTGGCATCTGGATCGAGGACGTGCACGGCGACCCCGAGTCGTACCGCGTGCTCGAGACGTCGTTGCTCGGCCGTTGCCTCGCCGAGGACATCACGCTCACCGACGGCACCGTCGTCCCCCGCAATCTCGAGGTGGACGACGACGACCTGCGCCGGATCGCCGACGACGAGGGCATCACGCGCGGTGCGCGTGCGTTCGGTGCTCACCTGCGAGACGGTGTCCGGCGTGTGCTCGACGTGCTACGGCCGCATGCTGGCGACCGGCAAGATCGGCGATCTCGGCGAGGCCATCGGCATCGTCGCGGCGCAGTCGATCGGTGAGCCGGGCACGCAGCTGACGATGCGTACGTTCCACACCGGCGGTGTCGCCGGCGAGGACATCACGCACGGTCTGCCCCGCGTCGTCGAGCTGTTCGAGGCCCGGACGCCGAAGAGCGCGTCGCTGCTCGCCGACGTCTCGGGCGTCGTACGGCTGGGCGAGAACGAGAAGGGCGAGCGTCGTCATCACGATCGTCGCCGACGACGGCACCGAGTTCGAGTACGCGGTGTCGCGCCGTGCGCACATCTCGGTGCGCGACGGCCAGGACGTGCAGGCCGGCGACCGGTTGGTGGGCGACGAGAAGAGCCCGCTCGACCCGAAGAAGCTGCTCGAGATCAAGGGCGTGCGCGAGACCCAGCAGTACCTGGTCGACGAGGTGCAGCGCGTGTACCGCGACCAGGGCGTGTCGATCCACGACAAGCACATCGAGGTGATCGTCCGGCAGATGCTGCGGCGCGTCACGGTGTCGGAGCCCGGCGACAGCCAGTTCCTGCCCGGCGAGAAGGTGGACGCCCGGCGTTACGCCGAGGAGAACCGCCGCCTCGTCGAGGAGGGCCTGCGTCCCGCCGAGGGCCGGCCCGAGCTGATGGGCATCACGAAGGCGTCGCTCGCCACCGACTCGTGGTTGTCGGCGGCGTCGTTCCAGGAGACGACCCGGGTGCTCACCGAGGCCGCGATCGAGGGCCGTTCCGACGGGCTCGAGGGCCTCAAGGAGAACGTGATCATCGGCAAGCTGATCCCGGCCGGGACCGGCATGCCGCTGTACCGCGACATCAAGACCGAAGCTCCCGAGTACGAGCCGCTGCCGTTCTACACGTCCGAGGTCGAAGAGGAGATGGACCTCGCGACCTGGCTGCGCGAAGCGAGCTCGTCGCGTCAGGCCGAGTCGGACCTCGGTGTCCTCGCGGGCGGCGGTGCCGTCGAAGGTTCGCCCGAGGCCGAGTTCTCGCCGGCGGGTGAGGCCGAGTTCGGCGGCGCGCGGCACGAGACCGAGCTGCCTGCCGACGAACCGACCGAGGGCTGCCGAGCCCGAGGCTCCAGGGGAGTTCGCGGCAGGGGAATGACAGTTTCACGTTGTTGATGCGAGGTCGGTGACGTCCCTTGCTCCGGGTTCCAACGTCGCTCGGTACGTCCCCTGACCTCGCATCTTCCTTGCCTGGTAGCCTCACACGTTGGCCTGCGGGCACTCCGCCGCGCGGCCACGTCACGCAGAGTTGTAGGAAAAAGGAAAAAGGTGCCCACGATTGCCCAGCTCGTCCGTAAGGGACGGGAGTCGAAGGCCGAGAAGACGAAGACGCCGGCCCTGAAGGGCAGCCCGCAGCGCCGCGGCGTGTGCACGCGCGTCTTCACGACCACGCCCAAGAAGCCGAACTCGGCGCTGCGCAAGGTGGCGCGGGTCCGGCTCACCTCGGGGATCGAGGTCACCGCGTACATCCCGGGCATCGGCCACAACCTGCAGGAGCACTCGATCGTGCTCGTGCGTGGCGGCCGGGTGAAGGACCTGCCGGGCGTGCGCTACAAGATCATCCGCGGTGCCCTCGACGCCTCCGGCGTCGCGAACCGCAAGCAGGCTCGCAGCCGCTACGGCGCGAAGAAGAACGGTTGATCGATGCCCCGTAAAGGACCCGCCCCGCGCCGTGAGCTGATGCCCGACCCGATCTACCGGTCGGTCGTCGTCACGCAGCTCGTGAACAAAGTGCTGCTGCACGGGAAGAGATCGAACTCCGAGCACATTGTGTACAAGGCGCTCGACGAGATCGGCCGCAAGACACAGGGCGACCCGGTCAGCGTGCTGAAGCGGGCCGTCGAGAACGTGCGCCCACCGCTCGAGGTCAAGAGCCGCCGAGTCGGGGGTGCGACCTACCAGGTGCCCGTCGAGGTCCGGCCCCGCCGGGCCACGACCCTCGCGATCCGCTGGATCGTGGGCTACTCCCGCCAGCGCCGGGAGAAGACCATGGCCGAGCGGCTGGCGGGCGAGCTCCTCGACGCCAGCAACGGCATCGGGGCGGCCATCAAGCGCCGGGAAGACGTGCAGAAGATGGCCGAATCGAACAAGGCTTTTGCCCACTACCGCTGGTAAGTGGCGTAAGGGGACCGATCAGAGATGGTGATCCGAGCAGTGACATACGGGAGGGCGTCGAACCGCTGACAGCGAGCTGACGCCGATGCGGGCCCCCACCCGCGACTCCCGACCGGGCCCCGCAAGGACGCCCGGTCGATTGCTGCTCCCCGACGAACGAGAAACGAACGAACGAGATGACACGCGATTTCCCCTCGAGAAGACCCGCAACATCGGGATCATGGCCCACATCGACGCGGGCAAGACCACGACGACCGAGCGGATCCTCTACTACACCGGCCGCACCTACAAGATCGGCGAGGTGCACGAGGGTGCCGCGGTCATGGACCACATGGTCCAAGAGCAAGAGCGCGGCATCACGATCACTTCGGCCGCGACCACCGCGCAGTGGCGTGACTGCCAGATCAACATCCTCGACACGCCCGGCCACGTCGACTTCACCGTCGAGGTCGAGCGGTCGCTGCGCGTCCTCGACGGCGCGGTTGCGGTCTTCGACGCGGTCGCCGGTGTCGAGCCGCAGACCGAGACGGTGTGGCGGCAGGCCAACAAGTACAACGTGCCGCGCATCTGCTTCGTCAACAAGATGGACCGCGTCGGCGCCGACTTCGAGCGCTGCGTGCAGATGATCCGCGAGCGCCTCGATGCGGTGCCCGTCGTGGTCCAGCTGCCGGTCGGCGCCGAGAGCCAGTTCCGCGGCGTCATCGACCTCATCGACATGAAGGCGATGTTGTGGCCGCTCGACGACGACAGCGAAGGCGCGAAGTTCGAGGTCGTCGACATTCCCGACGACCTGCTCCCGCACGCCAAGGAAGCGCACCAGCGCCTGCTCGAAGTCGTCGCCCACGTCGACGACGTGCTGCTCGAGAAGTACCTC
This sequence comes from uncultured Actinomycetes bacterium, assembly GCA_963781425.1. GTDB lineage: Bacteria > Actinomycetota > Acidimicrobiia > IMCC26256 > PALSA-610 > DASQHW01. The sequence goes on from CAWAGX010000015.1 coordinate 384,510, forward strand.
GAGGACCACGAGATCGAGCCCGACGAGATCCGGCGCGCGGTGCGCACCGGCACGCTCGCGTTCGAGTTCGTGCCCGTGCTCTGCGGCTCTGCGTTCAAGAACAAGGGCGTGCAGCCGATGCTGGACGCCGTCGTCGAGTACCTGCCGTCGCCGCTCGACGTCCCGCCGACCGAGGGCACCGACATGAAGGGCGAGCCCGCGGAGCGCAAGGCCAGCGAGAACGAGCCGTTCGCGGCGCTGGCATTCAAGGTCGTCGCCGACCCGTACGGGAAGCTCACGTACTTCCGCGTCTACTCCGGCAAGGTCGAGAAGGGCTCGGAGATCTACAACTCGACGAAGGACCGCAAGGAGCGGGTCGGCCGCATCCTGCGGATGCACTCGAACCAGCGCGAGGACATCGAGGTCGCGTACGCGGGTGACATCGTCGCGGGCCTCGGCTTCAAGCAGACGACGACCGGCGACACGCTGACCGTGCGTGAGGCGCCGATCATCCTCGAGCGCATGGAGTTCCCCGAACCGGTGATCTCGGTCGCGATCGAGCCCAAGACGAAGAACGACCAGGACAAGCTCGGCAAGGCCCTCGGCTCGCTCTCCGACGAGGACCCGACGTTCCGCGTGCACACCGACGAGGACACCGGCCAGACCATCATCCGCGGCATGGGCGAGCTGCACCTCGAAGTGCTCGTCGACCGCATGATGCGCGAGTTCAACGTCGAGGCGCACGTCGGCAAGCCGCAGGTCGCGTATCGCGAGACGATCACCGCCGCCGGTCGAGAAGGTCGAGGTCCGCTACGTGCGCCAGACCGGTGGCCGTGGGCAGTACGCCCACGTCGTCATCGGCCTCGAGCCGACCGGCCCGGGCGGCGGCTTCGAGTTCGTCGACGAGATCAAGGGCGGCGTCATCCCCCGCGAGTACATCCCCGCGGTCGATTCCGGCATCCAAGAGGCGATGGAAGGCGGCGTGATCGCCGGCTACCCGCTCGTCGACGTGCGCGCCCGCCTCACGTACGGCTCGTACCACGAGGTCGACAGCTCCGAGATGGCGTTCAAGATCGCGGGCTCGATGGCATTGAAGGAAGCGGCCCGCAAGGCGAAGCCGCAGCTGCTCGAGCCCGTGATGTCGGTCGAGGTCGTGACGTCCGAGGACTACATGGGCGACGTGATCGGCGACCTGAACTCCCGGCGGGGCCAGATCGAGGGCATGGAGCAGCGCGGCAACGCGCAGGTGATCCGCGCCAGGGTGCCGTTGGCCCAAATGTTCGGGTATGTTGGCGATCTTCGGTCTCGCACCCAAGGTCGCGCGACGTACACGATGCAGTTCGACTCCTACCAGCCGGTGCCGGAGTCGATCGCCACCGAGATCGTCGCCCGCGTCCGCGGCGAGTAAGGCGACAGCGAAGCGACCGAAGGGAGCGGAGCGTGGAGCCGACCCGAAGAGAGTGATTCCCAGTTCGTCAAGAAGGAGCAGAGGTCTGTCATGGCCAAAGAGAAGTTCGAGCGCACCAAGCCGCACTTGAACATTGGAACGATTGGTCATATTGACCACGGGAAGACGACGTTGACGGCGGCGATCACGAAGGTGTTGCACGAGCAGAATCCGAAGAATTCGTTTACGGCGTTTGATCAGATTGATAAGGCGCCGGAGGAGAAGGCGCGGGGGATCACGATCTCGATCGCGCATGTGGAGTATGAGACGGAGAATCGGCATTACGCGCACGTGGATTGTCCGGGTCATGCGGATTACATCAAGAACATGATTACGGGTGCGGCGCAGATGGATGGCGCGATTTTGGTGGTGGCGGCGACGGATGGGCCGATGCCGCAGACGCGTGAGCATGTGTTGTTGGCGCGTCAGGTGGGGGTGCCGTCGATTGTGGTGGCGTTGAACAAGGCGGACATGGTTGATGATGAGGAGA